>JBEKUY010000023.1:0-3604 GCA_049514555.1 Candidatus Acidiferrales bacterium | reverse complement strand
CCAGCTTTTTCAGCATGCCCAAATAGACTTCTTCGAGGCGCGCCTGCAGCGAGGCCGCGAGATCGCGGTGGCGCTGCTCCAGAGGTTGTTCCGGAAGGCGGGCGGCTCCGCCAAGCTTCCTGGACATAGTATCGGAGAACATTTTCCCGAGGACCGGCGTTTTGTCCGAGTCGGCCCAGGACATTTCCGGGCCGGTCTTGTGATGGGTGAAATAATCGAGGCCCAGGCGAAATCCGAACTCGCCGCCGTCGGGGTTGAAGCGCACGATATCACGAAAAGCGTCGAGATACTGCGGCTGGCCGTAAGCCGCGAGACCCATCACTTTGTATTCGTCGCCGAATTTCAAGAAGCCGAGATACTGCGTGACGGCGCTGTAATAGAGGCCGAGGGAGTGGGGAAAAGCGATGGCGCCGTCGATGTGCATGCGATCGTCCCGGCCGGTGCCCCACATGGAACTGGCGAAATCACCGAGGCCGTCGGCGGAAAGCAGCGCGGCATGCTCAAACGGAGAGACGAAGTAAGTGCTGGCGAGGTGAGCCTGGTGGTGCTCGACGCGATGAAAGGTGGCCTTTATTTTCGCGGGGTCACTGTCAAAAGCCCGAGCGAGTGCCGCGGGAATGCCCGTGAATTTCGAAATGACTCTGATGCGCTCGCGGGCAAAGGAAGGCATGCGCAGGGCATAGAAGAGCTTGGTTGCCAGCCGCGCGTAGGGATTTCGCGGGACGGCCACGTGATCGAGATCCGCAAGCGTGAGGCCGGCTTCCTTCAGGCAATAGCGAATCGCCGCCACGGGGAATCCCGCTGCATACTTAACGCGATTGAAGCGTTCTTCCTCGACGGCGGCAATAAGCCGGCCGTCACAAACCAACGCCGCAGAGGCGTTGCCGTGATACGCATTGATTCCGAGAATGTTCATGAGCAGAGTTGCCAGTTTACCTCGATTGGCGGCGTGTTTCCGAGGGCGGAGTCAAGGAGCGGATGTCCGCAGCTAGCACAAATGCCGGCGGCACCATTCATTCAGCACATAAAGCGACCACGGGCGGGACCAAGTTGTCTGACCGTGCAGAAAATTATCCCACACCATACTGACGCCTGCCGTATGCAAATGAGGCGAGAGAGCGGGCGCCAGATTCGCGAGACTCTCTTCGATGCGCGGCCGTAGAGCGCCGCGCAGCCATTCTTCCCACGGCAGGGTGAAGGTGCGTTTCTTCTGCTCCAGGATGCCCTGCGGAAGGAGGTCCTGCACAGCGGCGACGAGCAGCGCTTTGTGCCGGCCGGGCTGCACGCGCGCTTCGTCGGGGAGGGCGCACATGAATTCGACGAGCGCGGTATCCAGCAAAGGCACGCGCACTTCCAGCGAACGGTCCATGCTGACGGAATCGGTGTCGCGCAGAAGAGTGTTGGCCATGTAGGTGCGCAATTCGAGCCAGGAGATGCCGGCGATGGGTTCGAGGAGATGAGCCTGGTCCCCCACGCGTTCGAGCCAAGCGAGCCAAGTGGGGTCGAGATTCACGCCATCCGCAGAAACGGTGCTGCTGCGGAAGAGGGGATGAGTGAGCCGCACCAATTCCGAGGGGGGAAACAGGAGCCGCGTGAAGAAATAGGGATGAGGGAGCGCGTCCGGCATGAGCCAGGCATCGGTGGCCTTGCGAATAGCATCGGCCGAACCGCGGTGCCCGAGGAATGTGCCGACCAGAGGAGAGCTGACACGACGGAAGGCGCCCGGAACAAACCGGGCGATGGCATCCATGCGCGCAAGCTTGGGAGTGTCTGCAAAGCTCTGATAGCCGGCAAACAACTCGTCGCCACCGAGGCCGGAGAGGGCCACTTTCAGGCCCACCTGGCGCGCCGCACAAGAAACGAAATAGGTGTTGATGCCGTCCATGGTGGGCTGATCAAGGGCCGCAACGGCTTCCTCCAGACGGACGAGCATGTCGGCGCCCTGCAAAGGCACATCGGTGTGCTGCGTGCCTGTGTGTTTGGCCACTGCCCAGGCGACCAGCCCTTCATCGTAGGCGCTATCGGGAAAGGAGAGCGTGAAGCTGCGAATGCCGGGCTGTTGACGCGCGGCGAGGGCAGCGATGGCGCTGGAGTCCAAGCCGCTGGATAGAAAAAGTCCCACAGGGACATCGGCAAGGAGATGTCCGCGGATAGATTCTTCCAGAAGCTCGCGCACGCGGGGGACGGCAGAAGAGAAATCTCGCGGGCGCTTGGGATCGCGTGCCGCGGGACTCTGCAGAGAATCCCACCAAGGACGCGTTCGGGGAACTTTGCGGCGCTCCGGGAGATGAAGAAGCAGGCGATGGCCCGGCGGGAGCGAGAAGGCGTTTTCGATCAGAGTGACGGGTTCGGAAACGCTTCCGAACAAAAGATAAGAGGTGAGGGCATCGGGGGAAATCTGGCGCGGCAGGGTGCCGGCCGCCAGCAGGGCGCGCAATTCCGAGGCGAACACAAATCCTTCGGATGTTTGTGCGTAATAAAGCGGCTTGATGCCCAGCGGGTCTCGTGCCAGGAAAAGAACCGGGACCGTGGCGTAGTGTTTGCGCAGATCCAGAAGAGCAAAGGCAAACATGCCGCGCAGCTCGCCGAGAAGATCTTCGCCCCACTCTTCCCAGCCGTGAACGAGGATTTCCGTGTCGGACTGCGTTGCGAAATGATGCCCAGCAAGGATGAGGCGTTCGCGCAATTCGCGGTAGTTGTACAGCTCGCCGTTGAAGACGACGGCTACGTTGGCGGATTCGTTCCAAACGGGCTGGTGGCCGCCGGCAATGTCGATGATGCTGAGGCGGCGCATGCCCAGGGCGAGGCCCGGAGCGCGCGGGTCGTTGACAAGGAACCCGTCATCATCGGGACCACGATGGCGCATGGCCGCAGCCATGCTCCTCACACGAGACTCGGCTTCTTTGCTGTTGGAAGCGTAGGTGAATCCGCAGATTCCGCACACGCGGCTATTTTATCTCCAGACTGGTGAAAAATGCTGCCGTCGCGCGGCTCAGGTTCGCACGCATGTGGAAACGCGGCACGCGAAGGCGATGATCGGCCAGCCAGGCGAGCACTATCCGCAGAAGCAGGAGAAAGATCAAAAGGTTGACGGAAAGAAACAAATACATGAAAGAGCGGCGCTCGAGCAGAAGGCCCCAGTCCACATACTCATCCCAAGCCGGGAAAACTCGGTCGAGAACCTGACGCAAGAACAATCCATGAAGCGGCAGCGCCGCCAGTCGCACATGCGCATAGCTTTCGTAAGAGTAATCGGGGATGTAGCGCGGGATCAGGCTGACTGCCTCCCGAAAAATTGCGGGATTCTGGAGGTCCCGGAGCGTAAGCAAATTGCCGTGAGCATCCTTCATAAACGTGCGGTAGGTTGCGTCAACAATGACCCAGCGTCCATCAATATAGACTTCGGCAACCACATGTTTGGCGGTGCGCTGCGGGGTAAGCAGCAGGAGGCGCCGCGATTCGACGCCCGCGCTCCGGGTAAGATTTAGGAAGGCGTTCGTGGCCGTGCCGCACACTTCCAGGAGTTGGCGATAGTTAAGCGTGTCTTCCGGATCGCGTGGAGAGAGCTGTACGGCAGGGGTGGCTTCCAGGCGCGGCGGGCCGT
>JBEKUY010000022.1:0-5235 GCA_049514555.1 Candidatus Acidiferrales bacterium | reverse complement strand
GGCCCATTCCTGGGGCATCCTTCGCGTACTCGCGGAAGTGCATATCGTCCCAACCGGTGGTGTGTTCCAGGAGATCCACGACGCGCAACGGGTCACTCGCTTCCCAGCGATTCTGAAACCACACCTCGGGGGCCAGCTTGTGCACGGGATCTTCCAGGGAAAGCTTGTGCTCATCGGCCAGCTTGAGGATGGACAGCGCGGCGAAAGCCTTGGAGGTTGAGCCGATGCGGAACAGTGTCTCCGGAGTTGTGGCGCGATCCGCGGCGACATCCGTTTTGCCGAGACCTGCGATCCACTCGGGACCCTCGCGATGCACGATCGCCACGGACATCCCCGGTGTACGCGTGTCCTTGAGAATCTTCTCCAATTGTTGCTTGAGTTCTTCAACGGACTGCGTCGGCTTTGGCGTCTCATCTTTCTTGCTCTGTGCAAAACAGGGAATCGCGAGTAGGCAGAAAAGCAGGAGGCGAGTGATGGATTTCACGATTGGCATTCTCCTTTTGGAGGGACCGACACCGCAAGTACACAAACCTTGATTGGGGTTTCCCGCCAAGCAATGTCCCTATCGTATCAAGAACGGCCGGCACTACCACACATGGTGCGGTTGTCGACATTTTCTGTAAGTTGGCTAGTTTCCGGCAGCCCTGGGGAGCAAATCCATCTACACAGCCCACGGCTGTGATATAAAACTCTTGAACTTTTCCCGGACTGAAATCTCGACTCGGTCAAGAGTCTAGCGGGAGCAATGATGATGCCAATAACCAGACGGGAGTTTTTGCAAAGTGGCGCAGCCGCAGTGGCCTTGAGGACAACAAGGCGAGGTCTCTTGCCTGCAACGATTCCTCGCGAATCGGGCGAGTCATTCGCTGCGTATCAAGAGCGCCGGCGCAAGGAGCTTTGGAGCTTGCTGGGGGACCTGCCATGGCAGCACCGGGCAGAAAAGCCAAAGTTACTGAACACCGAAAAACACGAAGGCTATACCCTCGAACGCCTCGTCCTCGATCTGAACGGCATAGAGCCTGTTCCCGCGATACTGTTGATCCCCGACAAACGAAAGTCACCTGCGCCCGGTCTTCTTTACATGCATTGGCATGCCGGGATGTATGGTCTCGGAAAGGAACAACTTCTGCGGGGCGTTGATGCCCAGCCCGCCTACGCCCCCGTTTGCGTTGAAAAAGGCCTCGTGACGCTGGCCATTGATAGCTGGTGTTTTGGCGAGCGCAAACCCGAAGGTGACGGAAAGACCGGCGAGGAAGATACCTTCAAGCTCATGCTGTGGAAGGGACAGGTGCTTTTTGGAATGATGATGTTTGACGAGTTCCGCGCCCTTGAGTATCTCGCCAGCCGTCCGGAAGTGAATCCCCAACGGCTGGGCGTCCTGGGAATGTCCATGGGCGCGACCAAAGCGTGGTGGCTTGCGGCTCTCGATCCGCGTGTTCATTTGTGCCTGGACGTTTGCTGTCTTACAGATTACGAAGAACTGACAAAAGCTCATGCTCTCAGTGCACACGGCGTTTATTACTATGTGCCATCCCTGCTGAAGCATTTCCAGACGGCAGAGATTAACGAGTTGATCGTGCCGCGGCCTCGCCTGAGCGTGAATGGGCGGCGCGACCCTCTGACCCCCGCTCCCGGCGTCGAGAAGGTTCGCGATCACTTGCTTCCCCTCTATCGCCAGTATGGTAGGGAAACAGATTGCCGCATTGAACTGTTCGATGCGGCCCACGTGGAGCTGCCGGAGATGAGGAAACTCATTCTCGAATGGATGGATCGCTATCTCATTGAGCACAACGCAGCCGGGTTGGACTGATGTACGCTCGCCTTGTTCGTTAGTCCAGCTTTCTCAAGTGCCCCGGTAGTTCGGACAACTGGAAACTGACCGCTGCAGAAAAAAACGCCCGGGCGATGAGCCCGGGCGTTTCTATCTTACTGAAAACTGATTACTGAAAACTAGTAAATGTCGTACTGCTCCCAATGCAGCGTGGCGTCCGACTGGATGATGATGTGCTTGTGCGCGTTCTGTTCGAGCTCATCAATCAAGATGGACTCGCGCGTCTTCAGCGCCTTGGCAATTTCCGGATGCACGCGCAGCGTGAGGTTCGGCCCTTCGTGATCCGCCACGGCCATCTTGCGCGCTTCCGCCTGAATTTCGTAGCACAGCGTGGGGATGGACTTGACCATGCCCGAGCCCGTGCAATACGGGCAGGGCTGGCAGAGCACGCGTTCCAGCGCCTGCTTGGTGCGCTTGCGCGTGATGCAGACCAGTCCAAACTCGTTGAACGAAAGCGCCTTCGACGGCGCCTTGTCCTGCTCCAGCGCCGATTGCAGCGCCATCAGCACTTTTTCGCGGTTCCGCCGCTCCTCCATGTCGATGAAGTCCACCACGATGATGCCGCCGAGGTCGCGCAAACGAATCTGCCGCACGATCTCCTTCACGGCTTCCAGGTTGGTCTTGACGATGGTGTCTTCCAGGCGCGTGGAGCCCTTGCCCACGAATTTCCCGGTGTTGACGTCGATGGCCACCAGCGCTTCCGTGTGGTTGATGACGATGTAGCCGCCGGACTTCAGCCACACTTTGGCGCGCAGCGCCTTGTCCAGTTCGTGCTGGATGCCGAACTCTTCGAAGATCGGCTGCTCCTTGGTGTAGAGCTTGACCTTGGTGACGAGTTTTGGCTGGAAGCGGCTGACGAATTCCACTACCTTGCCGTATTCCTCTTCGTTGTCAATCCAGATGCCCGTGAAATCATCGCTGACGTAGTCGCGCAGGATGCGCTCGACCAGGTTCAGGTCGCGGTGCAGCAGGGAGGGCGCTTTCCGATCGTCGTTCTTGTTCTTGATCTCATTCCAGGTCTTGCCCAGGAATTCGATGTCCGTGCGAATTTCATCGTCCGTCGCGCCACCTGCGGCTGTGCGCACGATGAAGCCGCCCGGATAGCTGCCCCGCGCTTCGCCAACCAGCCGGCGCAGGCGCGAGCGGTTTTCCGCGCTGGCAATCTTGCGGGAAACTCCGATGTGGTCAATCGTGGGCATGTACACCAGGAAGCGTCCCGGCAAGGCCACGTGGCTGGTGATGCGCGCGCCCTTCTTGCCCAGAGGTTCCTTGGCAATCTGCACGACCACATCCTGGCCCGATTTCAGCATTTCGGAAATGAGCTGCGGGCGGCGCTGCGGTACGTGCCCGGCATGATGCCCGCGGTGAGGACCATGTCCGCGCCGCTCAAAACGCCCGCGTCCCCGGTCACCTCCCCGATCGCTTCCGCGGTCGCCACGATCTCCTCGATCGCGGCGCCCGTCGTGGCGTCCACGCGGCCCGCGGTCATCCCGGCCGCGTCCGCCGCGCTGCGGCCGCTGGAAGCGGGAGCGCGGGTTGCTGCCGATGCGCGCCGAATCACGCCGCACAAATTCCTCGCGTGGTGCGCTCGCACTACGCGGGCTGCGCGTTTCGCCGGGCAGGAGCACGATGTCTTCCTCGCTGCCCGTTTCGCTGGTGGCGCCCGGTGCCGGAATGGACTCGTACTGTCCTTGCTCGCTGCGCCCCCCGCCTTCCTCGCGATCGAAGGCTGCCTTGGCCGCTTCGATCACTTCCTGATGTTCTTCCTGCTCTTGACGATCTTCTCGCTCTTCGCGCTCTTCCCGCTCGTCCTGTTCCTCCTCGGATTCTTCTTCGCTGCGCTCCTGCTCCTCCTGCTCGGATTCCTCGGCAAGCTCTTCCTCGGAAAGGTGGTCCTCGGCGTCACGCGCGTCTTCGTGAGTTTCCTCGTGAAAATCCTCGTGGTGTTCCTCGCGGGACCCTTCGGCTTCCTCTTCAAAGACCGGGCCGCCCACGTGGGAATCCGCATCGGCCCGCGCCTGGGTCTCTTCATGCTTGGCCTCGACCAACCGCGAAGAGAGTGCGGAGAGTTCTTCCTCGCTCAGGCCGGAAGTTCCGTTGTGGTGCGCCTCGGCGTGAGCTTCCTCGTGGTGTTCTTCCGCGCGCGCAGTCTCCTGCTCGGCGGATTCGGCGGCAGTGGGCGTTTCTTCCGGCCGCGTTTCACCGCCAGCGGCCGCCTCACCTTCCGCTTCGGTATCCGCTAGAACCCAATGTGGCAAGCTTCCGGAGAAACGCCGTGGCACGCCGGAGTTCGCCTGCATGCCGACTGCTGGGCGCGCGGGCTTCTCTTCAAAATCAGGCTGACGCTCCTCGGGCTCGTGGTCCCCCAGCGGCTCGACCGGCGGTGGCACCGGACGCCCGCGATACTTGGCGAGCGATTCGCCCGGCAGGACGATGTCGTCTTCCTTCCGTTCGACCGGAGCGCTCGGGCCGCGATCACCAGAAGGGCGCCGATTGTCGAAGCCCCGCGAATCGCGTTCGCCCTGCGGCGAAGCGTATTTCGAGGGTGGCAGATTGCGCCCGCCCTGGCCGTGGTGACGTCCGCCGCGATCGCGATCGCCGCTTCCGCCGCGCCGGCGTCCCCAGCGCCCTCCGCGCCCGCGTCCGCGCCCGTGATCGCCACGGTCTCCGCGATCCCCGCCACGGTCCTGACCCGGGCCGCGGTCGTTTCCGATGCGCGGCGGATAATTCCGCGTGGGGTTGTAGGAGGGAGCAAAATTCTGCGGAGCGGAAGCATTGGAATCCGGCTGGCGCTCCTCGTGTTCGGCAACTTCCGATTCCCCGCCGGGTTCGTCGCTGCGCGGCGCATCGATCGCATTACCCGGTTCCATGGCGTGATCCGGCTCGTGAGCGCGATACTCTTCGCGGCCTTCCCGCTCCTCGGGGCCTCCGCGGTCTTCGGTCTCTTCGTCCAGACGCACCTCTTCGTGCACACCTGCTGCCGCCAGCGTTTCCCCGGGTAGAACTTCGATGGCCGGTTCTCCATGAGCCGCCAGCGCGGGCGCGGGCGCATCTCCGTGAGGCTGACCGTGATCGTAGTCCTCGAGGTTTTCGAAAACGTCGCTGACATACAGAAACGCGTCGCCATCCAGGCCGATATCCACGAATGCCGATTGCATGCCCGGCAGAACGCGCGTGACTTTTCCCTTGTAGATGCTGCCGACAAGCGCGAACTCTTTCTCGCGCTCGATGTAGATCTCGACTAGCTGTCCTTCTTCCAAAATGGCGACGCGTCGCTCATGCGAGCCCGCCGATATAACCAATTCTTTCGACATGAAAACTCCTTAGGATGCACCGCCGCTGGAACCTCTTGCTCGGGGGTCCAAGGCAAGGCGCCGTTCCGGTTCAGACCGGAACACGCTGGC
>JBEKUY010000021.1:0-7481 GCA_049514555.1 Candidatus Acidiferrales bacterium | reverse complement strand
CACGCGTCGCCGCAAAGCTTCCTTGGCCTGAGGGGAAAGCATCCGACCATCATACGGGTTTCCATACATGCCTCGTTAGATGCGGCAACCCCGACAAAGGTTCACTACTTTATGCTCTGATTAGTAAAACCCCGTAGAATCAACACATACAAGAAAAGGCCGGTGTGGGGGTGTGCCGATCCGGCGACGGATCGCCATCGCGCCTGCCCTGCTTGCGCCGAGTGGTTCTCACGAGGGGAGCGCGGTCGAGGGGAGCGAGCAGAGCGAGCCGAGGGGTTCCCCCTGCCTTGCTGTGCGCTTTTTGTTCTCGAACGTTCAAACCTTCCAACCTTCAAACGTTCTAACTCACTAAGGAGCCTCCCTTGAAATCAAAGTCACCTAGCCCCAAACGCCAGACCGTCCCTCGCACCAAGGATTCAACCCGCTGTCTCTTCGCCTTCGCTGACGGCCGCCAATGCTGCATGCCCCGCTCGCAAACTCACCCCGCCCTCTGCTTCCACCACGCCCGCGAGGAGCGCCAGTTTCAGGACGCCGACCGCGTTGGCGCCGAACTCGCCTCCCTCTCCGGCGAGTTCAAGACCGCCAACGACCTCAACCACGTCCTCGGAAAACTCTTCACCCTCATCGCCCAAGGACGCATCCCCGCGCGCAACGCCGCCCTGCTCGCCTACGTTGGCCAGTTGCTCCTGCACAGCCTGGAATCCGTCAAACGCGAAATCTGCCGCGTTCAAGGCACCGACGCCTGGGAACACCTCCTTCTCCGTACCTTCACCCCGCGCCTACCCGCTCCCGCCGCACCCTCTCCGGATCAGAGACATCAAATACAGGCACGCGAAAATGCCGGGAAAGGGGGCGAGAGATGAAGATTGGAATCATTGGCGCCGGAAACGTTGGTGGCACGCTTGGCCGGATCTGGGCAAGCAAGGGTCACCAGATCAAGTACGGGGTGCGCAACGCGCAGACGCCGGCCGTACTGAAGCTGGTGTCCGGGTCTCATGGGGCTTCGGCGGACACGGTGCCCGCGGCGGCAGCTTTCGGCGAAGTCGTTGTTCTGGCCACGCCCTGGCAGGCGACCCAGGATGCCATTAAGACCGCGGGCGACTTGAAGGGAAAAATCGTCGTGGATTGCGTGAACCCGCTGAAATCCGACCTGTCCGGCCTCGATCTTGGCCACACGACTTCCGCGGCGGAGGAAATCGCAGGCTGGGCCAGGGGCGCGCGGGTCGTGAAAGCCTTCAACACGATCGGCGCGGTCAACTTTGCCAAGCCGGTATTCGGGCGGCAACGCGCCACCATGTTCATTTGCGGCGATCACGAGCCGGCAAAGACGGTCGTCAGCAAACTCGCCGAGGACATCGGTTTTGAACCGGTGGACGCGGGACCGTTGACGCAAGCTCGCCTGCTCGAGCCGCTGGCCATGCTGTGGATATCCCTGGCTTACAGCAAGCTGGGCACGAACATCGCCTTCAAGCTCATGCGCCGTTGAGGGCCTCGTGGATGCCCGCGGGGCGCTACCCCCTGGGCGCCGGAATCAATTAGAATGCGCGCCGACGGTCCTATAAAGGAGGGTGCCATGGCAGAAGAAATCCACCCGGTGGAACTGTATTCGACTACGTGCAAGAACAAGGCGGGCGAGGGTGCACGCGTTTTGGGTCCCTTGCGCGATGCAGGTGTGAACCTGCTCGCCTTCTGGGGTTATCCGACTAAGGGCGGCCGCGCGCGGCTCGAACTAATTCCCGAAAACGGTGCTGCGCTCTTGGCCGCGGCTCAGCAGGCCAAAATCAAATTGGGCAAAAAGCAGACGGCGTTTCTCATCCAGGGTGACGACCGGCCAGGCGTAGTCGCGGACTTGCTCGCGAAACTCGCCGCGGCGAAGATCAATGCGGACGCCGTGCAGGGAGTCTCCGCCGGCGCGGGGCGCTTCGGCGTCATCTTGATGCTGAAACCGGCCGCCGTGCGCAAAGCCGCCGCCGTCCTCGGCGCACTTTAGAGGACCTCGCGTCTTAGTAATGCAGTGGCGCGCGGGATGCACGCGGCAGAAACATGTTGAGCGCAGAGGTGAAAGAGGGTGCGGCCTACCAGCCGCCACCTCCGCCGCCTCCACCACCGCCGCCTGATCCTCCGCCGCCACCGCCGCCGCTGCTCGAGCCGGGCGCGGACGAAGAAGACGAAATGGCGCTGGAGAATGAGCCGCTGAGCGAGCTGGCGAAACCCGCGGCTCCCAATGCGCTCCACCCGGCGCCCGAATACCAAGAGGGCGAGTAGCCGCCGGAATCCGATCCGGGAGTTTGGGCGGCTCCGCCCAGGACTCCCGAGAACTTTTCCGCCCAGGCCTGCTCCACATCCAGCGCGAGGGCGTAGGGCAGGTACTTCTCGAAGACTTCCGGCGTGTGTTCCGGCGGCATGACGCGATTCATGCGATCGCCTTCGACGGCGCCGAGGAACATTTTGAAGCCCTCGACTTTGTCGAGGACGGTGCGGCCGGCGCTCGTCGGCGCCTTCAGTAGGTGGTAAAACAGGATGTGCAGGAGGACCGTCATCAGCAGAACCACCATGACGAAGACCGACGTGGCCTTGGCCAGCGTGACCAGCCCGAAGATCTCCCCCAGCACAAAGGGAATGGAAAACAACGTCATGAACGTTGCGCCCGCCATGAGCCCTGCCTTGAGGTGGCCTCCCGCAAAGGCGGATTTCCAGAGGTGCGCGGCGTTGAGCAGCAGCGCCGCGACACCGATGCTCCAGATGCTGAGCCAGAAGCACATGAACCCGGCGACCCCCATTTTCTGCAGGCCCTGGGCGGAAACGACACCTGCCATCATGACCACCGAGAACACGACCGCGGGAATCAGGAAGCGGCTGTTGGTCACGAAGTAGATTTTCTGCTCGGCGGTCTTGAGCCAAGCATTCAGGGCGGCCATGGCAGCGCTGATGGCGACGTGGTTTTCGTTGTGCAGCTTGATCGAGGTGCGCCCATCGTCGAATAGCTTGTCGAAGGCGGCTTCTTCTTCCGGCGTGAGAGAGCGGCCATCGGCTTTCGTGCGCGACAGTGTGTACGTGCCGGCGTCTTCTTTAATCTCCAAAAAACCTTTCACTGCCATATGGAGCACGGCAGACGTGAATGCTTTGTTGTCGTAACCCATGCGAACGAGGTAACGCATTCCGGAAGGCGAGAATCCGAGAGGTGGTTCGTACAGCGGCATGATGATGCCGGGAGCGGGATCGCGGCCCACGCGCACCCAGACGATGACGTAGTAAAAGAAAATCACGAGCAAGCCTCCGCCAGCGATCAGAGCATCACGGTTGTCTTGCGCAAAATAGCGGAACTTCTCTTCTGCTGTGGGTTCGCGGAAATAGCCTTTGGGCCACTCCAGCAGAACGGTCAGGCCCTCGTATGGGCCCAGCGGATGTTTGGCGGCGAAGTCGAAGCCACCGTCGGGCGCGGCTTCGGAAGTGAGCTCATGCGCCATCGAACCTTGCGGGCCGGTGTAACCACCGAGGCGCACCTCGCTCGCTGGGATGTTCTGCGGGAGGCGCACGGTTGCCGAGGCATGGTCAATGGGAAAGATCCAGCCGTTGCCGGTAACGTTCCAGAACAGCTCGTCGTGGTCCTTGAAAAAGTCGAGCTGGCGGCTGGTCGTGAAGGTGATGGTATAGGTATGCGCGCCGACGGACACAGAGGAGTCCTTGCGGCCCAAGTAGATGCGCACGCCGTTGCTGTAGTCTTCGACGCGGGACTCTTCCGGGGCGTCGTCGCGGGTGGCCGCCAGCAGCGCAAAGCCGACCACGTAACGGTTCCCAAGCCGGTCGGTGTAGCGAGTAGGAAAGTCGCGATAGATACCGTGGCGGATCAGGTTTCCGGCGCTGACGACTCGAATGGCCTCGCGGACGAGCATGGTGCCGTCGTCCTGGACCTCGATATCGCTGTGGTAATCGACTATGCGCTCCCTTTGCGCCGCCGCGATTGGCGCGAGCAAGGACACGCAAGCCAAGCCAAGAAGGCTACGGAAACAAGTAAGGGGAGGTTTCATGTCCCGCTCCGGGAGAAATCGAACCTGCAGCCGTCCTGCACGGAGTTTCCCGTCGTGAAGCCCCAATCTGGCGCCATGGTACATGAACTTGGGTTCCCTCCCACCGCACCGGCGGAGCCGTGTTCCCATTCAGCCAGCCCCCGGGCGGGGCCGGACGGCCCCTGATTGCGTGCGGATCGGGGCAGTTTGCGGCGGCACGGCATGATGATTCAACGGTCACGCGGAAACGGAAATTTATTGCCATCTAGTTGCAAGCGATACACAATTTCCGTGCCGAGTCCGAAGAGTGGAAAATTCGGGGTGACTTGTGCCTTACGACTCTTCTAAGTGGATGTCCGCCGGTGCGGCGGACGAACGGCCGAACGGCGAACGCCGCGAAGTCCCTCGCTATCTGTTTATCGCGAACGCGGAAGAGACGGACATGGATTCAGGCACCCGGCTCGCGGCGCGCGTTTCGGAGATGAGCCTGAAGGGTTGCTACCTCGACACGCTAAACCCCTTTCCCCAAGGCACGCGGATCAAGGTGCGAATTACTCACGAAAATGCCTCGTTCACCGCGCTCGGCAGAGTGATTTATCAGCATCCGAACATGGGGATGGGGATCGTTTTCACAGCAGTGGAGCCGGCGCAGTTGGAAGTCTTGAAGAAGTGGCTCGCGGAAGTGAACGACAAATAGCGGCTCTTCTCCCTTCGCCAATCCTCCCAAACGAGGGCCAGAAGATGAATCCTCCGCGAGGCTGCGTCTGCGCGCAGCGGATCTCGCGGCGTCCAAGCCATCCATCGATCACCCGATCAGGCCCGATGCAACACGATCAGGGTGATCTCAGGCGGAACGCCCAGGCGAACCGGAGCGCCGACGGTGCCGAGTCCGCGGTTCACATAGATACTGGATTGCGAACGTCCCTCGCCGGATGCGGCGGCAGTCTCGTCGAAACGGTGCGTGCTCGCTGGAGCGTAGAGAGGGCGCTGGTAGAGTCCGGCGACATAGTCGGTGATGAATCGCGCCGGGCTCAACGAGTGATCGAGAATCTCGACCCGCACCTGGCCGCCGTGTGTGTGTCCCGCGAGCGACAACTCGATGCCCAACTCCGCCGCGCGAGGGAACGAGTTGGGGTTGTGCGACAGAAGAATATTCGGCATATCGCGCCGGACCAGCCGCTCGACTCCAGGCAGCATCTGAACTTCGCCGCCCTGCGGCGTGCGCTGCCTCTGGTAATCAACCCCGATGAGGTTGAACTGCGCCCCGCGCCAAGTGAGTTGCGCGCTTTCCTGGCGGAGCAAACGCATCCCCGGCCGGGCAAACAGCCGCTGGGCCGCCGCTTCGGCGCGAGCGTAGATCTCATGGTTGCCATTGCAGCCCCAGATGCCCAGGGGCGCGCGCAGCCGCGACAGCTCGCCAATGCACTCCGCGAGAGGGTCGGCGGCTCCGGTGATGAAGTCGCCGGTCACAACGGCGAGGTCGGCTTGCAGCTCGTTGGCCATGTCGACGGCGCGGCGAACACCTTCGCGCGGCATGTAACTGCTGCGGTGGATATCGCTGAGCTGCACGATCCGCATGCCGTCGAGTTGGAGCGGAAGATTGGGCAGAGGGATTTCGACCTGGCGTACTTGATAACGCAGGCGCTCGTCCGCATAACCGTAGAGGGCGCAGAGAAATGGCGCGGCACCGGCTACACGCGTCGCTGCTTGAAATAGATATCGCCGTGACGGATTCTCCAGAGCGGCAAAGGCCCCCCGGCTGTCTTGGTCATCAGCCGCCCGCTTGGCAACGATCGCACGCTTCGCCCAACTCCAGGTCCGGTCAAAGGCGCGCACAGATTTCACGCTCAGGTACGCAAACAGCGCGCTCGAAAACCATAGCCCGGAGAGCGCAAACAACAAATTTCCAAAGTGCAGCATGTGCCGGTGATTCAGCCGCGCGGCGTCCACCAGCGCAAAGAGCACCAGTCCAAACGCGCCGAACCAGAACAACCGCGCGCTGGCACGGAGCCACTTCCTCGTGATTCTCCTCGTGAGACGCCAGACGCCGCGATGCCAGAAGCGCTGCGAGAGCACGAGCAGCGACAGGATTGTCAGGCCCAGCGCCAAGCGGAGCAGAAACCATCCCCAATTCATATGCGCGCGATTCCCTCCATGAGTGCCAGATGACATTCTAACATGCGCGTCTCTTAGACGCTTTCCGGACGGTAGCGAGTCAGTTTGGAAAAGCGGAATCGCAGTGCGAAGGGATCGTTTCCGAGTGGCCCGTAATCCAGGACATCAGATGTCGATCCTTTGCTGATTCCGATAGCCCCACACAAAACCGCCACGAATGTATCGGCAAACCCTTATAATCTTCTGATGAGATCCGCCTCCGCAGCAAGTTCGCAACACCATGGGTCTTCGTAGAAGCCCAGATGTGCGCCCTATTCCTCATCGTCAAATTGCACGGCCCCAGGAGGAACAGTGAAGCCGAAAGATGAGCAGGACAGAGCTACTTATGGCAAATCTGCCGGCCCCGAATGGAGCGGACTGTGCCGGGCAGGTGGGATAGCGGCGTTGATTTTGACCGCCTACTCTCTTGCGACAATCGTCCAGCTTATAGTATTAGGTGGGCAGCCCACGACGGCCGCCGAGGCGTTCAGCCTGCTCCAGAGGAATAGAGTCGTGGGATTATTGCGTCTCGATCTGCCTACCGTCATCGTGATGCCTTTGTATTACTTGCTCTACCTCGGACTATTTGCTGTTTTGAAGCGAGGATACCGCACGAGTGCCACAATCGCTACGTCCCTCGCTTTCGTTGGAGTGACGCTGGTGCTTGCGACGCCCACAGCTCTCTCGATGCTCTCACTCAGCAAGAAGTGCGCGGCAGCTACTACCGAGGCGATGAGGGCGCAATTCCTAGCTGCAGGAGAGGCCGTGTTGGCCAGCGACATATGGCACGGGACCGGCGCCATTATGGGTGGAATCCTTCTGCAAATCGGTGCTGTGCTGATATCCATGGTCATGCTCCGGAGCAACGTTTTCGGCAGAACAGCCGCTTACTTGGGTATCCTGATGAACGGGCTCGATCTAGCCCACATTGTGTTCGGGCTTTTCCTGCCGGTCGCTGGAATTGTCCTTATGGGAATTGCTGGACCCTTCTACCCGATATGGCTCTTCCTGGTTGGCCGAAGACTCCTTCAGCTAGCAGCGACAAGTTCGACCCGCCGAAATCGTACGGCGGCCCTCGGGAGTACCGAGGTGCCAGGAGCCTCCGCGTTGGGTGGATGAAGCGCGCCCAGCACTCGCGAAATGCCTCCGCCTCGAATACTCTGAGTTTGGTCGGCCCGAGGACGCACCGGATTACTCCCGGATGGTCGCTAGCCTTGATCGGAAACGCCTCGGCCGAGCAGTTCTCTGGAAGACGAAGAATTAAATGCGAGGCGTTTCCGATAAGGAGACTAGGAGGAAGCCGCTGGCGTTTGCGGCGGA
>JBEKUY010000020.1:0-9177 GCA_049514555.1 Candidatus Acidiferrales bacterium | reverse complement strand
CACCGGGTAATCATCTGAGATTCCATAGGATACACAAGCCGGTCAAGGATCTCGCCGCGCCGCGGAAGATAGCTGCACGAGGGGCGTCTCGGCCGAGAGGCCCGGAGCGGACGCGGGAACAGGCTTGAGATTCTGCGGATCGCGCCAGTTGTCCACGACGGCGATCTGCTGGACGCAAGAGACCGTGCACAGCGGGGCGCAGGGTTTCTCCGTGAAGTACTCACGGCGGCGCATTTCCTTCGTATATTGCGCCAGGGGAATGCCCGGATAGCCGCGTTGCTGCGAGCACCAGTGGACCAGTCCATCTTCACAAATGTAAAGGTAGCGTGCACCCGAGCGGCAGCGCCAAGTGTGTTCGCGGCCGCGGGCGATGCTGTGCTGGAAGGTGTTGAAACGGGTGTAGGAGCGCTTGCCCAGGTCCATGATCTCCTCGAAAATCTCGATTCCGCGGGGAGTGAGCGGTTTGAGCTGGCCATTATGATCGTGGAGGATCCCCACGGTGCTGGTGAGACCAAGCTGGACGGCGCGGTGCGCGATGGCCAGGGCGTCTTCGGGATCCTTCACCCCGCTGCCGAGGACGGAATTGATATTCACCTGAAAGACAGCGTGCTGAGCGAGCAGAACGAGCTTCTGGTCAAGCACTCTGAGGCTTTTCTTGGAGACTTCGTCGGGCACGGTATTGTCAATGCTGATCTGCAGGTGCTCGAGGCCGGCCTGGTTCAGGCGCTCGATCCGCTCGGCGGTCAGGAGATAGCCATTGGTAATGAGTCCGGCGATCACGCCGCGATGACGAACGTGCCGGATGATGGCGTCAAGCTCGGGATGGAGCAGGGGCTCGCCGCCGCTGATGGTGATGACCGCCGTGCCCATGTCGGCTAGAAGATCGAGCCGGTGCTTCATTTCCTCGAATGGCGCCGGCGGCGAAAAATCGTCGAACTCGTTGCAATAGGTGCAGGAGAGGTTGCAGCGGCGGATCGGGATGACGTGCACAAGCAGGGGGTGATCGGTGGAGAGCAGGCCCCAGGCGATCATGCGCAGTTCGCGCAGGCGAGTATGGAGGAAGCGCGCCCGGCGCCACCAGCGTACGCCGAGGGACGACTCAACCTTCTGCCTCGCAGTGAGATGCGATTCCAAGGAGGATCTCCCCCCGAAATTATACCGTACTTCGCACCTAGTCCTTGGTACGCCGGGGCTTGTCGCCCCCCGAAAGAAGATCCCGCGGCCCCTAGGGGGCCATCTGGATGTGCGCCCGCTGGCCCCCGTTGCTGCTAGACTGAAGCGGTGAGCCGGCCCGAGCGCCTTTGTCCGGACGCGCCCGCTGGCACGCCCGGGGAGACGACCATGTCCCAATCAAGGCGAGCGCTAGGCCCTGCGACACGCACGGAAACCGACAGCATGGGAAACATGGAAGTACCCGCAGACCGCTATTACGGCGCACAAACGGCCCGGTCGCTGGTGCATTTCGCCATCGGCAAAGACACCATGCCGCCGGAGCTGATCCGCGCGTTCGGCATTCTGAAAAAGGCGTGCGCGCTGGTGAACCAGGACCTCGGGAAGCTCTCGGCGGAAAAGGCCGGGTGGATCGTGCAGGCGGCGGATGAAGTCATCGCCGGGAAGCTCGACGCGCATTTTCCATTGCGCGTCTGGCAGACCGGCAGCGGCACCCAGACCAACATGAACGCGAACGAGGTGATCTCGAACCGCGCCATCGAGATGGCCGGGGGCGTGCTGGGCAGCAAAAAACCGGTTCACCCGAACGACGACGTGAACATGTCGCAATCGTCGAACGACACGTTTCCCACGGCGATGCACATCGCGGCGGCGGCGGAAACTATGCGAAGGCTGCTGCCCGCGGTGAAGCGGTTGCGGGACGCGCTCGACGCCAAGGCGCGCGAGTTTGCCGGCATCGTCAAAATCGGCCGGACTCATCTGCAGGATGCCACTCCGCTAACGCTCGGCCAGGAGTTTTCCGGCTGGGCGAGCCTGCTCGAACGGGACGTGAAACGCATCGAGCAGGCGCTCGACGGGCTCTACGACCTGGCGATCGGCGGAACCGCGGTGGGGACCGGACTCAACGCGCATCCGGAATTTGCCGAGCGCGCCGCCAAGAAGATCGCGGAGCTTGCGGGCCTGCCCTTCCGGTCGCACCCCAACAAGTTCGCCGCGCTTTCGGCGCACGACGAAATCGTGTTTGCCAGCGGGGCGCTCAAGACGCTGGCGGTCTCGCTGATGAAGATTGCGAACGACGTCCGCTGGCTCGGCTCGGGTCCTCGCTGCGGTCTGGGCGAATTGATCCTGCCGGAAAACGAGCCGGGCTCTTCGATCATGCCCGGCAAGGTCAATCCGACGCAGTGCGAGGCGCTGACCATGGTGGCGGTCCAGGTGATGGGCAACGACGCGGCGATCGCTTTCGCCGGCTCGCAGGGCAATTTCGAGCTGAACGTCTTCAAGCCGGTGATGATCTTCAACTACTTGCATTCGGTCGAGCTGCTCGCGGACGCCTGCGGGAGCTTTGTGGAGCACTGCGTCGTGGGGATTCAGGCCAACCGCGAACAAATCGGCCGGTACGTAAAGAACTCGCTGATGCTCGTCACCGCGCTCAGCCCCAAGATCGGCTACGACAAGGCGGCGCAGGTCGCGCACTTGGCGCATCACGAAAACCTCAGCTTGCGCGAGGCTTGCCTGAAGCTCGGCTATCTTTCCGGCGAGGAATTCGACAGGCTGGTGCGCCCGGAAGAAATGACGCATCCCTAGCGGCCCGCGCGGCCGGTTCGTATGTCACTCATGAAGCTATTCTCCCTTTCCGTCCTGGCAGCGTTGAGCGCGGTGTTGCCACACGTTGCGGTGGCGAAGACAGTCCGCGATTATACCGGCGGAGTTGCACTCGCTACCGAAGGTGGCCTGCCCGGTGGACCTTGTCTGACGATTCGAGGCGCGGTTACAGCTCCCGGGTTCTTCGACGGCCTCAAACGCCGCGAAACCACGCGCGGAATCGAGTTCCGCCGCGGCACGGATGTGGTCAGGTTCTTTCCAGAGGAATTGTCCGTGCGGATATTCATCCGCGAGTTTCCCTGTCACATCGGGCTCACCGAAGTGTCCCCCTTGCTGGCAACGCCGGAAGTAATGAGTTCACTGCGGTTCGACGGGTTTTGGAAGCGGGGCCTGGCGATGAGGCCGGTGGAGACTCTGACGCTGTGGAGATTCTTCCAACGAAAAGAGCAACCGACAACGCTGGTTGGGGTGCCGGTCACGATTCGGCTCGACACGTGGGTCTACGACCTCACTGTCTTCAGTAAGGGCGTTCCGCTGACGGATCACCTTATCCTGGAAATCTTCGGCAAGGACGGCCGGCGCCTGGCGCGTGTCTCGGTGCGATTGTGAGCAGACTCTGCGTCCGAACCGTGTGGGGCCGCGCCGCAGTTCGGGCCGTCAGCGCATCGTGCTTACGCGTTCGATTGCGACCTTATAGAGCACGCGCACTTCGCCCGGCTGGCGGTAAGGGTATAGCGCCTGATCGAGGTATTTCTTGCTGAGCTTGTTGATGTGGTCGTCGGCGCCCTTCTCCGTATATTCGATCACGCGGCCGCGAACTTCCAAATACCGGTAAGGATTCTCGGGGTCCACGATCGCAATGGCAACTCGCGGATCGCGGCGGACGTTGCGATCTTTCACTCGCCCACGCGCTGAATTGAAATAGACGTACTGCCCGTCGTAGTCCACCCAGACGGGCGTGACCTGCGGACTGCCGTCGGGCATGAGCGTCCCCAAATTGCCGAACGCCTTCTTTTTGAACAGATCGAGATGGGTCTCGGGAATCGTCGCTGCCATGATGTCCTCCTCCATTTCAATGTGAAGCTATGCCAACCAAACCTTACCGCCGGCTTGCCCACGGATCAGAGACGAAGCCCTGCGCCGGTGAACAAACGCTCCGCGATGCCGCTGCGCTCCAGCCAACGGCCCGTAGAGGTGCCGTCCGGATTCTGCGCGAGAAGCGCGCGGAGATCCTCGGAGTCGTCCACATCCAGCTCGAGGCGCGGATTTCGAAGCGTCTCGACGCGCGCCCCTGCGGCGCGGGCTTCGGCCAGATGCCTCGCAAAGCTGCCCGCGCCAAAGTGCGACGGAAACAGCGTCGGGCGCGCGCGAAGAAGCGCATTGGTGCCGGTCCCATCGCGCGAGGACACAAGAACGGCGCACGGGGCGCTGCCATCGCCGGCAGCGGTAAAGACTTCGTCAACATCCGCGGCAGTCACCAAGGGTAGATCAATCGGCAGGCGAAGCAGCGCGGTGACTCCGCGGGATTCGCACTCGCGCGACGCTGCATCGACGGAGGCGCTTTCGGACGTCTGCCGGGATTCGCGGAGTACGGTCCAGCCGCTGCGCTCGGCGCGAGCGATGGCCGGCTCGTAGTTTGTGGCCACAAAGACGCGTTCGGCCGCGCGGATACCGCGCACGGCGGCGAAGGCGTCGTCCATCATCGCTCGGGCCAGACCGGCGCGCTCGCCGGGCGAAAGGAGCGGGGCAAGACGCTGCTTCGCTCCATCCAAGTGCTTGATCGGAATCAAAAGCGCAAGCATTAGTAGCCGCTGTCGGAATTGGGTGTGTGCGCGTGGGCCTGCGTGAGCTGCAGCCGCGGCGGAATGCCGACGAATTCGCCGGTTTCCAGAGGAAACTTCTGCCGGATGCGATAATCGGTCGTGCGCTCGGCCGGGATGCGGCCAATCGAGCGGATCATCGAGCGGATTTCTTCGGGCGAAATGTATTCACCGGAGCTCGCGCCCGCCGACTTGGAGATATTCTCTTCCATCAGCGTGCCGCTGAAATCGTTTCCGCCGACATTCAGGCATTCGAGAGCGCGCTCGAAGCCGAGCTTCACCCAGGAGACCTGGACGTTCGGAATCGCGCCGTGCAAAAGGACGCGGGCTAGCGCGTGCACGACCTGATGTTCGCGGCCCGAAGCGCCGGCGCGCGCGCGGCCCCGGCGGTAGAGGCGCGTCTGTTCGTGGATGAAGCCGAGCGGCACGAATTCGGTGAAGCCGCCGGTGTCGTGCTGGATGCGGCGCAGCAGGAGCAGATGGCGCACCCAATCGGCGGGTTCCTCGATCGAGCCGTACATCATCGTCGAAGTCGAACGAATCCCCAGCCGGTGCGCGGTCGTGACGATCTCGATCCACAAAGCTACCGGGAGCTTATTCGGGCTGACCTCGCCGCGGATGCGGTCGTCGAGAATTTCCGCCGCGGTGCCGGGCATCGTGCCGAGGCCCTCGTCCCTGAGCATTTGCAAAAAGTCGCGGATGCTCAGGCCGGTCTTCTGCACGCCGTAAGCAACCTCCATCGGTGAAAAGGCGTGGATGTGCAGCTCGGGCGCGGCACTCTTCACCGCGCGGAGAATGTCGCGATAAAAGTAGCCGTCGAGATCGCGCGGCAAGCCGCCTTGGATGCAGACCTCGGTCGCGCCAAGTTCCCTGGCTTCGCGCGCCTTGGCGGCGATTTCGTCCAGGGAAAGAGAGTAGGCATCTTCCGCGCGGGCGCTGCGGCCAAAGCCGCAGAACTGGCAGCCCACGATGCAGACATTTGTGAAATTGATGTTGCGATTGACGACGTAGGTCACCACATCGCCCACCGTCTCCCGGCGGAGACGATCGGCGACCGAAATCAGTGCATCGAGATCCGCTCCCTCGGCCTCCGCGAGACCTAGGCCGTCTTCGAAGGAAGGTTCGCGGCCGGCGAGAACGCCCTCGAGGCTGGCGGCGACGGCGGGGCTGCAAGCCCGCAGCGGCTCGTCGGGAGCTGGAGCAGCGCCGAAGGAAGAAGTGGATAGCGACATTCCCGTGTGCAGCCGCGGAATGCCTCTCGCGTATGCGCGGCTGTCCCTCAATATGGTAGCAGAAGACGCGTTCGGCGCGCCTGCTTGCAGCACGCAAAGCCGCAGGCAATTCCGAACGCTCAATCTCAGACGAGATGGCAAGAATGCGTCTTGACGATGAGCCAGGCGCGCTGGCCCGGCGCGAGGCCGAGCGACTGACAGGCACCCGGGGTCACGTGGGCTAGAAACCGCGCCCCGCAATCCACCGTGGCTTCGACCAGCGTGCCTCGAGGCTCGAGCGCGGCGATGGTGCCGGGAAGAATATTGCGCGCGCTCAAGCCGTGTGGCGCTTCGTTCGCCAAAAGGATGTCGCCCGCGCGGATGGCGATGCGAATCTGTTCTCCTGGCATCGCATCCCCGAGCGGAATCTCGAGGGCCGCTTCGCCGCCATCAATTCGGGCGAGCATCGTGCCATGGCCTTCGTGCAGCTCGAGAATGCGCGCATCGAAGATGTTTTCGAAACCGGCGAGCTGCGCCATTCGCTCGCGGTGCGGCGCATCCAGGACTTCCTGCGGCGTGCCCTGAGCGAGGATGCGGCCGTTCTCGAGCGCAATGACATGTTCTCCCAATGCGAAAACTTCTTCGCGGCTGTGCGTCACGTAGAGAATCGGGATTCGCCGCTCCGCGTTCCAGGCGCGCAGGTCCGCAATCAGCGAGGATTTTGTAACGGCGTCCAGCGCCGAGAACGGCTCGTCGAGCAGAAGCAGGCGCGGCGAGGTCACCAGCGAACGAGCCAGAGCAGTGCGCTGGCGCTCACCGCCCGAGATCTCGTCCGGTTTGCGTCGGCGCAAATGCGCGATCCGGAAAGACTTGAGAATTTCGAGCACGCGCGCGCGGCGCTCCGCGCTGGGGAAGGAAGCAAGGCCGTAGCCGGCGTTCTGCTCGACAGTCAGATGCGGAAACAGAGCGAGCATCTGGAAGACGTAAGCGACGCGCCGGCGTTGAGGAGACAAGTCGATCTCCGTCTCCGCATCGAACAGCAGCTCATCTCCGACGGCGATGCGTCCTTCTTCGGGGCGCGCCAGGCCAGCGAGGCAGTCGAGCAGCGTCGTCTTCCCCGCACCTGACGCTCCGAACAAGATCGTGATGCCGGCGGGGACTTCGAGGGAGACGTCGAGCGCGAAGCGCTGCGGTCCGGCGGCCGCAAATTCCTTCCGGATGTGCGCGCTGAGTGCCGGGGAATTCATTTTGCCGGCCACAACGTCCACACTCGCCGATTGATGGCATAGACGAACGAGAGGACGACGAACGAAACCACCAATAGCACGAGGGCGGTCCAGCCTGCGTCCGTGTATGCGAGCGCTTGCACGTCGTCGTAAATCGCGATGGAGATCGTCCGTGTCACGCCGGGAATATTCCCGCCAACCATCAACACGACGCCGAATTCGCCCAGGGTATGCGCAAAGCTCAGAACCAGCGCGGTGACCAACCCCGGCATCGACAGCGGCAGAATCACCCGGAAGAAGCTGCGCGGCCGCGACGCGCCCAGCAGCGCCGAAGCGTCGAGGAGCTTCCGGTCCACGCGGCTGAACGACGCGGCCAGCGGCTGCACCGCGAACGGCAGGCTGTAGAGCACCGAGGCGACCACGAGCCCGGTGAAGGTGAAGGCAAAACCGTGTCCGAACGCCGACTGCCACACGCGCCCGAGCGGGCTGCGCGGCCCCAGCGCCACCAGTACGTAAAACCCCAGCACCGTCGGCGGCAATACCAGCGGCAACGCCACCACCGACTCAACCAAAAACTTCCAGCGCCAGCGCGAATAGGTGATCCAGTAGGCCAGCGGCAAACCGATGAGCAGCAGGATCGCTGAAACCCACGCCGCCAGCCGCAAGGATAGCCAGAGAGCTGCAAAATTCATGGCTTGACCGGAGACAACGATTCACGTTCGGGAACGGTAAAGCCGTACTGTTCGAGGAGCGCGCGGCCTTGCGCGCCTCGTACGAAGTTGAGGAAGGCCTGTGCGGTCTGTTTGTGCGGCGAGGACTTGAGGACAATTGCGCCCTGCTCGATCGGCGGATAAGCATCGGCAGGAATTTCCCACCAGCGCCCCTTCTCACGCAGAGCCGGAGACACAGCGAGCGAGTGTGCGATGATTCCCGCCTGCGCGTTGCCCGACTCGACGAACTGCGCAGCCTGCGACACGTTTTCACCATAAACCAGCTTGGCTGCAACCTTCTCGTAGATGCCCGCTTTCCGTAGCGCCGCCTCCGCGGCCCGGCCGTACGGAGCGTGCTGGGGGTTCGCAAGCGCAATTTTCTGCACGGACGGATCGAGGAGCGCGCTCCAACCGCGCGAGACATCCACCCGGGAATTCAGGGGCGCCCAGACGACGATCCTGCCGACGGCATAGATCGCCAGCGTCCCCGGTTCGGCGAATCCCGTTGCTTCAAGCTTGCGCGGATAGTCCATATCTGCGGAGAAAAAGAGATCGAACGGCGCGCCGTTCTGGATCTGCGAAAAGAAGCTGCCCGAGGAACCCACCGTCACGTTGACCTTATGTCCCGTTTGCTTCTCGAACCGTGCGGCGAGTTCTTGCATGACGAACTGCAAATCGGCCGCGGCGGCAACGGTGATCTCGTCCGCCCGCGCGAAGGGCGCTCCCAACAGGAGGAACGTGACGGCGAGGAGGATTGTGGCGGCCACACGCATGGAAAGATTCACCAGCTCAACTGCGCAGGATCATGACCTCGGTGGCCTTGATGAGTGCGGCGGCGCGGTCGCCTGGCTTCAGACGAAGCTCCCGGGCGGCGTCGGCGGTGATGATGGCGGTGATCTGCTGCTCGCCAATCGCCAGCCTGACCTGAGCCAGCAGTCCCTCCACCTTGACCTCGAGCACGCGGCCAATGAGTTGATTCCGGCCGCTGATCCGGCGGAAGTCTCCGCGCCGCGTCGCGAGGTTGCCTCGCCCGAGCTTCTTCGGCAGCAACCGGTCGATTTCGCTTTCCGGAACGCGGTGGTGGCCGCCGGGCGTCTTCATGGTGCGGATCTTGTTGTGATAGATCCACTGCTTCAATGTGGGGTAGCTGACGCCCAGGATCTTGGCCGCTTCGCGCGGCGAGTGCAGCGCAGGACTCTTCATCGACCGCCTTCCGTTGACAGATTAGTGCATTCTCTATCGTCATGACAATATGAATCCATGCGACTAAAGGCCGCCTGGGTTTCTTCCGGCTCAACCCGTTGACCCGGCAGGTTTCGCTTATCTCTTGGGCTCCGGCGGCAAGCTCTGCCAGAGTCGCGCAAATCCGGTTTTCTCTGATATGCTGGAAGTGCTGCCCTAGCCCTCAGAAGGCCCCGGTGAAGATGCCGAACTGTCC
>JBEKUY010000019.1:0-13170 GCA_049514555.1 Candidatus Acidiferrales bacterium | reverse complement strand
TGAGATCGCTGCGGGGTCATCTGCGCAGCACCCAGAAACAACCGGCCAAGGTGCGGCGCTATTTCCACGAGGAACATGTCGCCTACGCCGCCTGAAAATGTTCACTACTTACCGCTCGGAGTAATAAGTCTAATGATTTTGCAAGTGTTGATTCTGGATGGGTTACAGGCGTGTTTTTTGTAAGTGTTGATTCTAGGGAGGATAACGGAAAGCCCTTCGACTCGCTTCGCTCGCTCAGGATGCGCACCCTAATCGGATGCGCACGGCGTAATAGTAGACGATTTGTCACGACCCATGATAGCACACGTGTAACCACAAGTCAATATAGTTGTATAGTTATCCACAGTTTCGAATCGGCCGAGGAATTCGAATCAACTTTCCCACCTTTCGCCCCGCAAGTGCATTCCCCGCGGAGGCATTCCCGTTAGACCGTCCGGGACGCAAACGGCGCGGATGCGACCACCGCAGACGCACAAAACGCGCTACGCGAAGGATGGGGCAGCCGCCGGGCTAGCCATTGACCAGCTGCGTTTGCCCGCTGACGAGTAGGTGCGGATCTGATCCCCCAATGCCGCAGACCTTGCGACCCAGGTCTGCGCTACGCCCACTTTGCCAAGCCGCGAGACGGCTGACAGGCACGACCAGCGCAGTTCAGCGGCGCCGCTTGTCAAATAAATCCGGAGGCGCGTCGCGCTCGTACAACCATTCGAAGAGTGTCCTGCGCCTGGGTTTCCATTTCTTAAGGGTGGGAGACTTAATACGCATCGACGCGGCGTTCAAGAGCAGTGAAACGGGTATCGAGATCAGAATAGTTACAGCGATCAACGCTACAGCCGCGCGCACACCTATCACCCTCAAAATTCCAAAGGCAATCAACACGGATAGTACTGCCACTCGCCCGCCGTAGGGATTTGAAAGACGCACGCGTTCCAGACATTTCGGGCAACGAACACCCCACTCCATGTGTAGCTCAGCCGCATCAAAGACAGCATCGCACATCGGACGTCTTAGGGTCGTCATTGATCGCCGCACTGATGCATACCTCAGTGGTCGGGGTCGAGAATATGACCACTTCAGCTGAAACTGACGGCTCTCGACTTGGGGGCACGGTACGCCAGCCGTTCCAGTGGAGTCAACTTTGCCCCACGCCGTTCCGTGAACTACAAGTGCTTTACTCACCTGAGGGGCGCAATTAGAATCGGCGGCAGGATGAGCGACCGACGAAGACGGCGGTATCCGACCGCGCTCGAGAATCCCAGAGTCTCCGTGGTGATTCCGGTGTACAACGAGCGCGGGACGATTGAAGAGATCCTGCGGCGGGTGCACGAGACCGAGGTGCGCAAGGAAATCATCGTCGTGGACGATTGCTCGACGGACGGCACGCGGCAGATTCTCGAAGCGATGGCGGCGCGGCAGGCGGATGGGCAGGCGGAAGCGCCGGCGCAAGATGGCGGCGAGCCGGTGCTTCTGCGAGATTTACGGATTCTCTTTCAGGCGGTGAATCAGGGGAAGGGCGCGGCGTTGCGGCGAGGGTTCGCCGAAGCGACGGGAGACATCGTGCTGGTGCAGGATGCCGACCTCGAGTACGACCCGCGAGATTATCCGACGCTGCTCGAACCCATCCAGGATGGCCTCGCGGACGTCGTGTACGGCTCGCGATTTTTGGGCGGGCCGCAGCGGGTGCACTACTTCTGGCATTATGCGGCGAACAAGCTGCTCACGCTGCTCTCGGACGTGCTGACCAACCTGAAAATCACCGACATGGAGACGTGCTACAAGGTGTTCCGTCGCGAAGTGCTGGCGGGGATACAGATCAAGTCGAACCGGTTCGGATTCGAGCCGGAGTTCACGGCAAAAGTCGCCAAGGGCAGGTGGCGCGTGTATGAAGTGCCGATCACTTATGCGGGGCGGACGTACGAAGAGGGGAAGAAGATTACGTGGTGGGACGGAGTGAAGGCACTGTGGTGCGTCGTGCGGTTCCGGCTGTTCGATTAGAAATCAGCTATGTTGAGGTTTCAGGTGCGAGGCGAAGTCCTCAACCCACTGCCGCTGCTCTGGTGTGTCAGGTACTGAGCAACCTCTGGATTCTTCTATTGCACGGAAGGCAGAGTCTGCAGAAAACCCATGCTGGACGAGAACAAGAGCAACAAGCATTGCTGAGCGTCCAACGCCGGCCCGGCAGTGAACCGCCACAGCTTTGCCTTTGCTCAGACTTTCTTCAAGAGAACTCAGCAAAACGCCAAGTTCACTTAGAGACATAGGAACCGATCTGTCTTCGATCGGGAAAGAAAGGAACTGGACGCCGTTGTTTGTGCAGCAGACGGCTTCTTCGAGGAGCCCCAATTCCTCGGTTTCTGCAGGCGTTAATGTGGAAACAACGACATCCACACCCGCCCGTCGAATATCGGTGATGTCGTCCAAGAGCCAATCGTGACCTCTGGGTCGCGGAATGATGGCCAGTCGAATGCCGACTGCTTGTATCCAGTAAGGATTCATGACCAACACCAATGCCAAAAACTCACGATCTAAAAACCGCGACAACAGAACTAAACGGCTAGCCGGCGGACTGGGGGTAGCCGTTGGGGTGGCGCTGCTTCCAGTTCCAGGCGGAGGAAATGATTTCGTCGATGGAAGAGTGGCGGGGGACGCAGCCGAGATCGCGCTTGAGTTTTTCGGCGCTGGCGACGAGGACGGCGGGGTCGCCGGGGCGACGCGGGTAGAGGCGGTGCGGAATGGTTTTCCCGGTGATGCGGCGGGCGGCCTCGAGGACTTCGAGGATGGAGAAGCCGCGGCTATTGCCGACGTTGAAGACGCTGCCGCTCGCGCGGTCCATCTGCTCGAGGGCGAGGCAATGGGCTTCGGCGATGTCGAGGATGTGAACGTAGTCGCGGACACAGGTGCCGTCGGGCGTGGGATAGTCGCTGCCGAAAACCTGTACGTGGTCGTCCTGGCCCAGGGCGACGTTGAGGACGCGCGGGATGAGGTGGGTCTCCTGGCGATGGGCTTCGCCGAGGGCTTGGCTCGCGCCAGCGGCGTTGAAATAGCGCAGGGCGACGTACTGAAGGCCAGCGTAGGCGCGGTAGTCGGACAGAATTTCCTCGAAACGCCACTTCGACTTGCCGTAGGGATTGATGGGAGCTTTCTTGTGCTCCTCGGGGATGGGGATGGTTTCCGGCTCGCCATAGACGGCCGCGGTGGAAGAGAAAATAAATTTCTTGACGCCGTGGCGAATCATGGCGTCGAGGAGATTGACTCCACAGGCGATGTTGGCGGCGTAGAAGGTGCTCGGTTCGCGGACCGACTTGGCGACCTGCGCTTCACCGGCGAAGTGCATGGCGGATTCAACTCCTTCGGCTTCAAAAACTTTGTCGAGCTCGGGGCGGTTCGCGAGGTCACAGAGATAGAACTTGGCCTGTGGGGGAACAGCGGCGCGATGGCCCTCAATTAGATTATCGAGGGCTACGACCGAATGCCCGCGAGCGATCAGCACCTCGGAGCAGATGCTGCCGATGTAGCCGGCTGCGCCGGTGACTAGAATCTTCATCGAGGAGTCTCCTCTGCGTCGTGTGCGCGAATGGGGCGCCGGGCAAGTGTAGCATCACGCGGATACGCAGAAAAATGCGGTGGCGAAACTTCACATTCCTGAGCTGTTCAAAAACCCGGAAAGAGTCACAGGGTGGCGGCGCGGCGCTGGAAGCAGAGCAGGATCAAATCCGCGCGACGGCGGACGCCGAACTTGGCAAGAAGGTTCGACACGTGGAATTTGACGGTCCGCTCGGCAATATTGAGCTTCGCGGCGATTTCCTTGTTCGCGAGGTTAACGAGGAGCGACTCGAGCACCTCCTGCTCGCGGCGGCTCAGGTTGGCCACCGAATCGGTCTTGAGGCGGCGGCCCTGGGAGGTAAGAATCGAGTCCACGAATCCCGAGAGCAGCGAGCGCGGCACCCAAAAGCCGCCGTTGGCCACAAGAGGCAACGCGCGGGAAATCTGTTCGCGCGCCTCACCGTAGGTCAAGAGGCCCTTGACCCCCAGACGAAGCAAGGAATAGCTACTCGTTTCGGAGTGACTATCAGCGACAACAAGGAGACGCGCCGCGGGGTAGCGCTCCAGGATATTCGTAATCAGCGAGGCGGTGGCCTGGCGGGCGGCCAGAGCGTCCACCACATACACCTGGGCCTTGGGAGGCTCGACTTTACGCAGGTCGGGAGCGAGCATGGAATCGAGCTGCATCGAGATCACGTGGAAGCCGGGCTTCGACAACACACGCGCGAATTCACTGAGAACCAGCGGATGCGGCGACAACACGCAGACCGTCAGGCGCTTCGAGTTGGACACTTTTGCCACTACCCGAGAGGGTAGTGAAACCTACCCAAAGGGGCAAGGGCCATTCCTGGGTCTGTTCACGAGTTGTTACCGTTCGATTGCGGCACAGGGGCGCGAGCCAACTCGCGCAGCAGGATTTCGACGATGCGCTCGGCGGCGCGCCCGTCCCAGAGCGGCGGGATGCGGCCCGGCTTGGCCTGGCCCGCCAGGATGCCGCGCACGGCAGCGACAATCTTGGCGGGATCGGTTCCCACGAGCTGATTGGTGCCGTGCGAAATGGTGATGGGACGCTCCGTGTTTTCACGAATGGTGATGCAGGGCACACCCAAGGCGGTGGTCTCTTCCTGGATGCCCCCGGAATCGGTCAGGACCAGGCGGGCGTGGCTCAAAAGGCACAGAAAATCGAGATAACCGACCGGAGGAATCATACGAAGCTGGGCATGATGAGAGCCGAAGACCCGAAGCCTTTCCTGGGTGCGCGGGTGAACCGGAAAGATCACGGGCAATTCTTCGGCCACGGCTTCGATCGCGCCCAAGAGCTTTTCCAGGGTTTCCGGGGAGTCCACATTCGAGGGGCGGTGCAGGGTCAACACGGCAAAGGGGACGAAGCCGCTGCCGTCGAGCAGACCAAGCTCGTCACCGATGCGGGATTTCTGCGCCACGGGAAGAAACTGGCGCAAGGCGTCGATCATGACGTTACCGACGAAGTAGATGCGCTCGCGCGGCCGCCCTTCGCGGAGGAGGTTCTGAATGGCGTCCTCCTCGGTGATGAAAAGATAGTCAGCGAGGGCGTCGGTCAGGATGCGATTGATTTCTTCGGGCATGGTGCGGTCGGAGCTGCGCAAGCCCGCTTCGACGTGAGCCACGGGAAAACCGAGTTTAACGGCGGCGAGCGAGACGGCAATGGTCGAATTCACGTCCCCGACGACGAGAACGAGATCGGGCTGCTGCTCAATCAGAACGGGCTCGATGCGCTTCAGGATTTCGGCGGTCTGCCAGGCGTGCGAGCCGGAGCCGACCTCGAGGTTGACGTCGGGAACAGGAATGCCCATTTGGCGAAAGAAAATGTCGGAGAGCTTCTCGTCGTAATGCTGGCCGGTGTGCACAAGAACAGGCTCAATATCGGCGTGACGCTTCATTTCACGCATCAACGGAGCGATCTTGACGAGATTCGGGCGGGCTCCAACGATGTTGACGATTTTCAGCCGCAGCGGCATTCGGATTATCGAGAACGCGCGAGCCAGTATAACATTCCGTCTCTTGGTGTCCGCTGCCGGATCAGAGGGGATTGCGCAGGTTCAAACGCCGGGGCGGCCGACGGAATGATACTCAAAGCCGAGCGCCTGCATCTGGCGGGGAGACAGGAGGTTTCGAGCGTCGAGAACAAGAGGGCGAGCCATGACGTCGCGCAGCCGCCGCCAATCGAGAGCGGAAAACTCGTTCCAATCGGTGGCGATCACCAGGGCATCGGCGCCGGCGGCTGCCTGGAAAGCGTCCGCAGCACAAGCCAGTTCCGGGCGGAGGCTGCGCGCGGCGGGCATCGCTTGCGGGTCGTAGGCCACCACGGTTGCTCCTGCGCTGACCAGCCGGTCGAGCAGGGCCAGGGCCGGGGAACCCCGCACATCATCGGTGTTGGCCTTGTAAGCCAAGCCCAGCAACGCGATCCGCTTGCCTTTCAGAATCCAGAGGCTCCTCTCGATTTTCTTCAAGAAGAGCTCGACGCGGCGATTGTTGACCTCCTCGGCCGCCTGAAGAATTCCCGCTTCCACACCGGCGTGTTCCGCGAGATGACGGAAGGCTTGGAGGTCTTTCGGGAGACGCGAGCCTCCAAATCCCAGCCCAGCTTCGAGCAAACTGGGACGAATGCGCGCGTCGAGTCCCATGGCGTGAGTCACTTCCTGAACGTTGCCTCCGAGCTGCTCGCAAAGCTCGGCGAGGACGTTGGCGTAAGAAATCTTGACGGCCAGGAAGGCGTTCGAGGCCTGCTTGATCAGCTCAGCGCTGCGCACGCCGGTCACCAGGAGCTCAGGCGGGTCTTTCTGCGGGCAGGCGGGCGAATGCACCGGACAGGAGAAGCTCCGCTCCAAGAGGGGTGCATATACTTCGCGGAGGAGGGCTGCGGATTCCGCGTCGTCCACGCCAATCAGGACGCGATCGGGATGCAAGAATTCATCTACGGCGCTGCCCTCGCGAAGGAACTGAGGATTGGCAGCGACGCGGAAGCGCCCACCGCGATTCCGGTTGTAAACGGCAAGGAGACGCAGCACTTGCTCGCCGGTCTGCAGCGGGACCGTGCTGCGCTCGACGACAAGCCGCGCTGCATCCCCGGACGAGTCCACCGAGGACCCGATCTGGCGGGTCGCGGCATCGAGCGCCGAAACATCCGCCTCACCGCCTTCGAGCTGAGGAACACCGACGCAGAGAAAGATGATTTCGCATTGGCGCGCCGCCTCGCCAGTTCGCTCGGTAAAAGTCAGCCTGCCGGTTTGGAGTCCTAGGCGAACGAGTTCGGTGAGGTGCGGCTCGTAAACGTCGGTGCGGCCTTGCTGAAGTTCACGCACGAGGCTGGGGTCGCGGTCTGCTCCGATGACGTGATGCCCCATGGCGGCGAGGCATGCGCCCGTCACCAAACCGACCCGTCCGCAGCCAATGACCGCGATTCGCAAGAAGGCCCCCGTGAACTGTGGCACAGATTCTACGACTGATTTACGGGAATGACGACCTGGAATGACGTCGCGCTTTCGCAAGTGCCTAGATTGCAGACACTTACGGAAGGGCTTCTGTCGGGGCGGAAACCAAAGTAAAATGGGTGCGTTCTCCTGCAGCTGCGGCGAGAACGAACGGGAAGGATTCCGCGTTCAATCATAAATTCTCAGGCAGATTTCAAGAGCGCTCAGCCCGGGCCATGGGAAGAGTGTTTGCACAATGAATGCGCAGGTTGAAACTCGGCGGGCCCTCAGCGAGTTGCTGGAAGAGCGGATTCTCGTGCTCGATGGCGCGATGGGCACCATGCTGCAACAGTGCAACCTAACCGCGACGGATTTCGGCGGCGCGACGCTCGAGGGCTGCAACGAGAACCTTGTCCGGACGCGGCCCGACGTTGTGCTCGACATCCATCGAAAATATCTCGAGGCGGGCAGCGACATCATCGAGACAAATTCCTTTGGCGGGACGCCGATCGTGCTGGCCGAGTACGGCCTTGCATCTCAGGCGCGCGAGATCAACCGGAAGGCGGCGGAATTGGCGCGCCAGGCCGCCGACGAATTCTCGACGCCCAAGAAGCCGCGCTTTGTGGCCGGAGCGATGGGACCGACGACAAAAGCGATCACCGTGACCGGCGGGGTCACATTTGACCAGCTTCGGCAGGCGTACTACGAACAGGCGCGCGGCCTCGTCGAGGGTGGCGCCGACGTTCTGCTTCTGGAGACTTGTCAGGACACGCGAAACATCAAGGCAGGCATCCTGGGAATCCGGCAGCTTGCGCGGGAACTCGGACGAGACATCCCCATCATGATCTCGGTGACGATCGAGCCGATGGGGACGATGCTGGCGGGACAAGGAATCGAGGCGCTTTGGGCATCCCTGCGCCACGCGCGGCCGCTGACTTTCGGCCTGAACTGCGCGACCGGGCCGGAATTCATGACCGACCACATTCGCACGCTCAGCCAACTCACGCACGAATTCGTTTCGTGTTACCCGAACGCGGGACTGCCCGATGAAGAGGGAAAGTATCTCGAGACTCCTACGTCACTTGCCGCGCAGCTCGAACGATTCATCGAGCACGGCTGGCTGAACATCGTCGGCGGCTGTTGCGGAACGACAGAGAAACATATGCGGGCCATCGCGCAGATGGCCGAAGGCAAGAAGCCGCGGCCGCGGCCCGCGCCGAGCCACCGCGCCGTGTACTCCGGAATCGAGATCATCGAGGCCGAAGAAAGCACGCGGCCGCTGCTCGTGGGCGAACGCACCAACGTGATCGGCTCGCGGCTCTTCAAGCAGCTCGTGGCCGAAGAAAAATGGGAAGAGGCGAGCGAGATTGCGCGGCGGCAGGTGCGCGGCGGCGCGCACATCGTGGACGTCTGCCTGCAAAGCACCGAGCGCGACGAGAAAAAAGACGTTCCGCCCTTCTTCGAGAAGCTGATCCACAAGGTAAAAGTACCGATGATGATCGACACGACCGATCCCCAGGCGGTCGAGCTTGCGCTAACCTATTGCCAAGGCAAGGCGATCGTCAACTCGATCAATTTGGAGGATGGCGAGGAAAAGTTCGAGCGAGTCGCGCCGATTGCGCGGGAGTACGGCGCAGCGGTTGTCGTCGGTTGCATTGACGAGGACCCGGTGCAAGCGCAGGCGTTCACGCGGGAACGCAAACTGGCCATCGCGCTGCGGTCGTACAAACTGCTGACTGAGAAATACGGCATCCCGGCGGAGGACATGGTCTTCGACCCGCTGGTGTTCCCGTGCGCCACCGGAGACGAGAATTACATCGGCGGCGCGGTCGAGACGATGGAAGGCATCCGGCTCATTCGCCGGCAGATTCCGGACGCGCGGACGATCCTGGGAATTTCGAATGTCAGCTTCGGGCTGCCGCCGGGGGCACGCGAGGTGGTCAACTCGGTGTTCCTGTACTACTGCACGAAGGCAGGGCTCGATCTCGCGATCGTCAATGCGGAGCGCATCGAGCGTTTTGCTTCGATTCCGGAAAAAGAGCGGAAGCTCGCCGAGGACCTGCTGTTCAATCATGTGCCCGTCAACGTTCCGGATCAGCACCCCGCCGCGAAGCTGCTGCGGAACGCACCGGCCGACTGGCACCAGCAGAGCCGCGAGCAGCGCGCCGCCATCAACCAGTTCCACATCGCGGCGATCGCCGAGCACTTCCGTACGGTCAAGCGGCGCGAGAAAGCGAAACCGGAGGACGTGCCGCTCGACCAGCGCCTGGCGAATTACATCATCGAGGGCACCAAGGACGGCTTGGTCGAAGACCTCGAACGCAAGCGCGCCGAGGGCGCGGCTCCGCTCGAAATCATCAACGGGCCGCTGATGGACGGCATGGCCGAAGTCGGCCGGCTGTTCAATAACAACGAGCTGATCGTGGCCGAGGTGCTGCAGTCCGCCGAGGCGATGAAGGCGGCGGTGAGCCACCTTGAGCAGTTCATGGAGAAATCGGAGACGGCGCGGCGGGGCAAAGTGTTGCTGGCGACGGTGAAGGGCGACGTCCACGACATTGGAAAAAACCTCGTCGAAATCATTTTCAAGAACAACGGCTATGAGGTGATCAATCTGGGGATCAAGGTGCCGCCCGAAGATTTGATCCTGGCGTACCAGCAGCATCAGCCGGACGCGATCGGACTCTCGGGGCTGCTGGTGAAGAGCGCGCAGCAGATGGTGGTCACGGCGAGCGATTTGCGCGAGGCGGGCGTGGAGATTCCTCTGCTCGTGGGAGGAGCCGCGCTCTCCGCAAAATTCACGCGGCAGAAGATCGCGCCGAGCTACGGCCGCGCGGTGTGCTATGCGAAGGATGCGATGAGCGGGCTCAGCTTGATGAATCGCCTAGCTGACCCGGCGACGCGCGAGGAAGTGCTGCGCGAGCACGCGGCTGCGGGCGACGGCACATCCGAGATCGTGACAACGGTGACGGCTGTGGACGTGACCGAAGCGCGCTCGCCTCGCGTGCGCACCGACATTCCGATTCCGCGCGTCGCCGATCTCGGCCGCAAGGTGCGGAGCGTGCCCGATTTACGCGAGATTTGGGGCTACGTGAGCCCGTACATGCTCTACGGCCGCCACCTGGGTTATCGCGGCGATTTCGATAAGCGGCTAGCGGAGCGCGATCCGAAAGCCATCGAGTTGTACGAAGGCATGGAGGAAGTGAAGCGCGAGGCCGAAGGCTTCATGAAGATCCGGGCGGTTTGGCAATTCCTCGAAGCCGAGTCCGATGGGAATTCCCTGCGGTTATATGCGCCCGGAGGGAAAGAGCCTCTGCACACGTTCCGCTTCAAGCGGCAGAAGGCGGGCGACCGGCTCTGCTTGAGCGACTTCGTATTGCCGCCGAAGGACGGCGAGCGCGACCACGTCGCCGTATTCGTGGTGACTGCCGGCGCAGGAATCCGGGAGCGCGCGGAACAAGCCAAAAATGCAGGGTTCTATTTCAGGTCGCACGCGCTGCAGGCACTGGCGCTCGAGACAGCCGAGGCCTGCGCGGAATGGCTGCACCGGCGCATCCGCGAGGACTGGGGCTTCCCCGATCCGCCGGAGATGACCATGCAGGAGCGATTCACGTCGCGTTACCGCGGCAAGCGGTACAGTTTCGGCTACCCGGCCTGCCCCGACCTCGACGATCAAGCCGGCATCTGGAAGCTGCTGCGGCCGGAAGAGATCGGCGTGCAGCTCACCGAAGGAATGATGATGGACCCGGAAGCCAGCGTCAGCGCTCTGGTCTTTCACCACCCGGATTGCACGTATTTCAGCGTGGAGGATGGCGCGCAATCATAGGTTTCCGTAAGCCGCTGCGTTATGGATCAAAAGACACTCATGGCGTCGGTTCGTCGCGACGGTCGCCGTGTTGGAATTGAGCGGCCCCGGTATTTTCGATCCACATTGCGGATGGCATTCTGACCCGGTTGGAGGAATCTCTCCTCAGCGGCAAAAGGCCACCAAGAACAATTAGAGAAGCCACAGGGCGAACGCCTGCTGTATCGAGCGGCGGAGACGCCGGCCTCACCACCTTCCAGCTGAAGGGACGCCGACGCAAAGAGGGTGCGTCAGTCCCCGCCGGATCAATGGAACGCGGCTGCGATCGAGGCCCAGTTCGATAGTTCCCCGCCTGTTGTAGTCCAAACGTAAGTTTCGGGGCTCGTGTCCGTGTTGTAGTTGTGCGCCAAGCCACCGTTCTGATCCAGCGGGCTGATGGTCAGAATCGGATTGGACTCGACAACATCGAACAAGCCCGGCGCGACGCCGGTGATCGTGTGCGACTCGACCGTAATCATGGCAATCACAAGACCGTTCGCGGTCGAGGGCGTCACCGATACCGAGGTCACGCTTCCTGAAGAAGACAGCTTTCCCACGGACGCCCCGCGAGTGTCATAGGGGGACGCGGCCGCTCCAGCAATGTCGTACAGAATCATGACCGATCCACCGGACGAACTGCTCCCCGTCATGATGTACGTTTGCGTCAACGTGGTCCCAGGAGTTGCGTTGCCTGCATAAAATATCTGCGCATCTCCCGATGCACCTTGATTGAGGATGGGGCCGGACGAATTATAGGTGTTACTTTGCGTGTCACCGATGCTGGAGATGTCGTAGGTGCTGATTCCAAGCCAAACAGATACGAGTAGATTACCAGTGCTAGGAAACTGCATCGTCAGGGGTGTGGGACCGAAACCTTCCGGGATCGCCTGGTGCTCCACGTGCACGATGTGAATCCCAGCCGGAGGCGCATTCCCCGCGCTTGCCGACTTCAGGGCGATGGCGATCGAGTTCCAACTGTTCGACGGCGACGTCGTGAGCGCGGGGTTGATCGAGCCGTGTGCGGCCTGCACCTGATACTGCGCCACGGAACTGTCGTAGATATCGGCGGAGAGCAGCGCCCACGGGCTGGAGCCCTGCGTCCATGAATTGATGGGGCTGGAAGTCGTGTCCTGAATGGCGTACTGGTAGATGAGGTCGCGGTCTACCGTCGTCGTAATGCTGCCCGCGGTGATGCTCGTGGAAGAGCCGCTGTTGCTGCTCGGCGTGCCGTCCACCGCGCTCGAGGTGGCCACGTTATAGAACTCCGAGGCCATTCCGGTCACGTGCGTGGGTGACGTGCCGCTGAACGAGATCGTGATTGCCCGCGTTCCCGGCGCCACGTTCAGCGCGTACCAAATTTCGGCAATTTGGTTGCCGTCGTCGTTGCTCTTGCCGAGCGCGTAGGTGTTGCCCTGGTCGTCCACCACCGATGCCGTGGGCGACCCGAAGTCGCCGTACTGGAACGCGGCGATGATGCAGTTGCCGTTCTGCGTGCCGTTGGGCAGCCGAAGCGTGTAACTCGTCACGCCGTTCGACTGGGTGCTGGCCCCGCTGACGTGCTGGACCAGGGTCGGAACCACCGTTCCAATATTGGTTCCAATATTGATGGAGAAGTCGGCGGAAACAGTCGCGCCCGCCTGGTCGCTCACCTGTATGACGACCGAAAAGAAATTAGCGACGGTGGGCGTCCCGAGAATGCCACCGGTGGATGACGTCAGGCTCAGGCCATCGGGGAGCTGGCCGCTGAGAACAGTCCAGGAATAGGGCGCGCTACCCCCCGTGGCGACCAGCGTGGCACTGTAGGGAACCTGCAGCTCGCCGCCCGGCAAACTGCTGCTCGTAATCGCCAATGCTGGCTGCGGCGCTGGAGGGGCCGTCACGGTGATGGCAACAGACTTGGAAGTGCCGGCGGTGGTGGTGATCGTGGCGGTTTGGTTCGTCGAAACCGATCCAGCAACAGCCGAGAAAGTGGCGGAACTCGAACCGGCCAATACGGTCGCCGCAGCGGGAACGGTCAGAGCTGCGGTGTTGGAGGACGATAGCGAAACCGCGGTCCCGCCCGCGGGGGCAGCCTGCGTCAGGGTGACGGTGCAAGCGCTCGCCGCGCCCGAGGACAACGTCGTTGGGGTGCACGCCAAAGAAGACAGACTAGGACTGCCGCCCGTGCCCGTCACGGTGATGGCAACAGACTTGGAAGTGCCGGCGGTGGCGGTGATCGTGGCGGTTTGGTTCGTCGAAACCGATCCAGCAACAGCCGAGAAAGTGGCGGAACTCGAACCGGCCAATACGGTCGCCGCAGCGGGAACGGTCAGAGCTGCGGTGTTGGAGGACGATAGC
>JBEKUY010000018.1:0-32941 GCA_049514555.1 Candidatus Acidiferrales bacterium | reverse complement strand
TCACCGGGTACCGGCCGCAGTTTTATTTTCGGACGACGGACGTGACCGGGGACGTGAAGCTGCCGGCGGGAGTGGAGATGGTGATGCCGGGAGACAATATTTCGGCGGAGATCAGCTTGATCACGCCGGTGGCGCTGGAGAAGGGGCTGCGGTTCGCCATCCGCGAGGGTGGCCACACCGTCGGCGCCGGCGCCGTCACCGACATCATCGAGTAAGCGCGGGAAACGAGCGATGCGCGAAATCATTACTTTGCAGTGCGGCGAATGTAAAAACCGCAACTACACCACGACCAAGAACCGGAAGAAACATCCGGACCGGGCCGAAACTCGCAAGTTCTGCAACACGTGCCGCAAGCACACGGCGCACAAAGAGGTGAAGTGACGACCCGGAGACGGTCGTCATCCCGAAGCCGCGCAGGCAGCCGAAGGATCTCAGGCGGCCAGCGAAACGGCATTTCGGAGGGAGTCGCGGGGCGGTTTTGGATTTAGGGGAGTAGGTTTAACGGCTTGCCTTGAGAGCCGCGCAGCGGCTCGAAGGGTAGAGCGGCCGGGGCAAGGAAATGGACGGCAGGCCTTGGTCTTGTTACATGGTTCGTTGTTCCGAGGGTCCGCTCTATATCGGGATTGCGTTCAATGTGACAGATCGGGTGAGGCGGCACAACTGGGGAGTTGGGCCCAAGTTTACGGCGCAACGGAGGCCAGTTGAACTGATTTGGAGTGAGTGCTGTGGAACGGCGGTCGAAGCACGGCAGCGGGAGAGGGAAATCAAAGGTTGGAGCCGGGAGAAAAAATTGAAGCTGGTCGAAGAAGTCAAGATGGCGCAGCTCAGGGTTGACCCTTCGCTGGCGCCTTCAGCGCCAGCTCAGGGTAAAGGGGAGTAGGTTTAACGGTAGACCGCCGGTCTCCAAAACCGGATGTGGGGGTTCGAATCCCTCCTCCCCTGCCAGGTTTTGCGGGAGCGAGGCGGCGGAGAACGGCAGTCGGCCGAGGAGCAATGACCAGACAATGAATACGCAGGCGGTCAAGGCAAAGGATAACGAGGAACGCGGCGGCGGAATACCGGGATCAGGCGCCCTGGAAAAGGTCGGCGAGACCGTGCGGGACTCCAAGGAGTTTCTGCACGATGTCCGCGTGGAGTTGAAACAGGTCACCTGGCCGACGCGCAACGACGTGATCTCAACCACCTGGGTTGTGCTCGTGACCGTGGCCTTTTTTGGCGTGTTCCTCTGGGTTGTGGACATGGGTGTGCAGCGCGCGGTCACCTACATCATGAAACTATTCGGCGCGGGGTCCTGAGAGAGAGCGCGGGGAGCATGGCGATGCAGTGGTACATCATCCATACGTACTCGGGCTTCGAGAAGAAGGTCAAGGAGAGCCTCGAGAGCCGTGTGGCTGCGTTCAGCATGCAGGACAAGATCGGTCGCCTGGTGATTCCGGTCGAGGACGTGGTCGAGGTGCGTGGCGGCAAGAAGATCGTTTCCGAGCGGATGTCCTATCCAGGCTACGTACTCGTGGAGATGGATCTGGATGACCACACTTGGCACGTGGTGCGCTCGACGCCCCGGGTCACCGGCTTCGTCGGCTCCGGCACCACGCCGTCTCCGCTGAGCGACCACGAAGTGGAAGCCATCATCAACCGCACCCACGTGCCCACCGACCGCCCGAAGCCCAAGGTCGTCTTCGAGCGGAACGAGCAGGTGCGCATCGTGGACGGCCCGTTTGCGAATTTCAACGGCGTGGTCGAAGACATTGATCCAGACCACAGCCGCCTGAAGGTTTCGGTCACGATCTTTGGCCGCTCGACGCCCGTCGAACTCGATTTCGCAAGCGTCGAAAAGCTCAGCTAACGGCCGCGGAGGGATTGGGGTTTCGTCATGGCAAAGAAGGTTCAGACAACGGTGAAGCTGCAGTTGCCGGCCACCAAGGCCACGCCGGCGCCTCCTGTGGGCACCGCGCTCGGTCCGCACGGCGTCAACATCATGGATTTCTGCAAGCAATTCAACTCCAAGACGGCCAAGGAGCCCGACGGGATGATCATTCCCGTGCTCGTGACCATCTACACCGACCGCACCTTCACCTTCATCACCAAGACGCCGCCTGCTTCCGAGCTTCTCAAGCGCGCCGCGGGCATCGTCAAAGGTTCGGCCGAGCCCAACCGCAACAAGGTGGCCAAGGTCACCCGCAAACAGGTGGAAGAGATCGCCAAGGCCAAGCTGGTGGACTTGAACACCACCGATATCCAGGCCGCCGTCCGCACCGTCATGGGCACGGCGCGGAACATGGGTATCGAGGTTGTCGAAGCGTAAAAGGAGCAGCGAAGAGATGCCCCGGAAATTCGGCAAGAACGTGGAAAAGTCGCGCAAGCAGGTGGAAGCGCGGCCCTACAAGCTCAACGAAGCGGCGGAAGTGCTGAAAAAGGCGCACTTCGCCAAGTTCAACGAGACCGTTGAGCTGATCATAAATCTTGGTGTGGACCCGAAACACTCCGATCAAGTTGTGCGCGGCACGGTCGTGCTGCCGAATGGTCTCGGCAAGTCCAAGCGCGTCCTGGTCATTGCCGGGGGCGAAAAAGTCCGCGAGGCGCAGGAAGCCGGGGCGGATTTCGTTGGCGGCGATGACATGGTGCAGAAGATTCAGGAGGGTTGGGTGGACTACGAAGCCGTGATCGCCACCCCGGACATGATGAAGTCCGCTGGCCGGCTCGGAAAGGTCCTGGGCCCGCGCGGGCTCATGCCCAACCCGAAAACCGGCACGGTGACCTTTGACGTGGCTCGCGCCGTGAAGGAAATCAAGGCCGGCAAGGTCGAATTCCGCGTGGACAAGGCGGGAATCATCCACTCGCCCATCGGCAAGATCGAATTTGATGCCGCCAAGCTCGCCGGGAACGCCCAGGCGTTGCTCGCGGCCATCGTAAAGGCCAAGCCCGCCGCGGCGAAGGGCAAGTACATCAAGAGGGTCACGCTGACCTCCACGATGGGCCCCGGCATCCTGATTGACTTGGCGGAGGCTGATGCGGCCATGGCGGCGGCCGCGTAGCGGAGCGGAATTATGAAGAAGCGCAGCGAAAAGCAGGAACAACTCGATCAGCTCAAGAATGACCTGGGAAGGGTCTCGACCGTGATCCTCACGACCTTCCAGGGCATCACGGTTGCCGACGATACCCGCCTCCGCCGCGCCGTCCAGGCGGCCGGAGGAAGCTATCGCGTAGTGAAGAACACGATTGTCGAGCGCGCCGGCGCGGGCACCCCGGCCGAACCGCTGCTCAAGAATCTCACGGGCACGAATTCGATCGCCTACACCCGGACCGATCCGGTGGCGCTGGCCAAGGCGCTCACCAAGATCGCCAAGGATGTTCCGGCGTTCCGGTTCAAAGCCGGCGTCGTCGAAGGCCGCGTCCTTTCCATCGCGGAGATCCAACAGCTCGCGAATCTGCCGTCGAAGGAGGAGCTCATCAGCAAACTGATGTTCTTGCTGAATGCCCCGGCGCAGCGGATCGCCTCGACGCTCGCGGCCCTGCCGCGCAATCTGGCGGTCGTCGTCAGCGAGGCGGATAAGGCCGGCAAATTCGGCTCCGGAGGCGCGAGCCCCGATTCGGTCGGGGCGAGCCCCGAAGCCGCCAAAGTTTGATTTGTATTTCAAAGAGGAGAAGCAATAGCCATGTCGAAAGTGGATACGATCCTGGAAGAGATCAAGGGCCTGACGCTACTCGAGGCCTCTGAGTTGGTGAAGAAGATGGAAGAGGCCTTCGGCGTTTCCGCGGCAGCGGCGGCGCCGGTGGCGGTGGCGGGCGGTGTGGCGGGCGGCCCGGCGCCGGTGGAAGAGCAGACCGAGTTCACGGTCGTTCTCACCGAGGTCGGCGCGAACAAGATCAACGTCATCAAAGCCGTCCGCGAGGTCACGAGCCTGGGCTTGAAAGAAGCCAAGGACCTCGTTGACGGCGCGCCGAAACCCATCAAGGAGGGCGTCAACAAGGATGAGGCTGCCTCGATCAAGAAGAAGTTCGAGGATGCCGGCGCCAAGATCCAGGTCAAGTAGATCACGGTCTTTCTGGCTGGCGCTGCTTCTCGGGCGGGGGGCGCGCCGAAGGGACTCGCGTACGCATATTGCAGGACGGGCACTTCCAACAGTCCAAACGTTCCGCTGGGACTCCCGGCGGCCGTGTTGTGCTGCGTCGATTTCGGGATCGATGCAGGCAGCCGCGGCCGTATCGAATTCTGCGCCCACATTTGGCCCGAAGGGGATGAGGTAAATCAGCATGCAGAACGGCAATCATCATGTCCGGGAACGCGAGCGGCTGGATTTTTCAAAGATCCAGAGCTCGATCCAGATTCCCAACCTGATCGAGGTGCAGAAGAAGTCCTATCAGCGCTTCCTGCAGATGGACTTGCTGCCCTCGGAGCGTGAAGATACGGGCCTCCAATCCGTCTTCACCTCCGTGTTCCCGATCAAGGACTTCCGCGAGATGTCCCAGCTCGAATTCGTGGATTATTCGATCGGCAACTGGGAGTGCAAATGCGGCAACCTGAAGGGCCTGCATCACCTGCGCGCCACCTGCCGGAACTGCGGCGCTTCGGTGGTCACCAATCCCTATCAGACCGGTGACGTCCTCTGCTCGAAGTGCGGCACCTTCAACAAGAACACGCCCACGTTCTGCAATAAGTGCGGCGATCCCGTCGCCATGCAGCTCAAATACGACATGAACGAGTGCCAGGAGCGCGGCATGACCTATTCCGCCCCGCTCAAGGTCACCATCCGGCTCACCATCTACGATAAGGATCCCGACACCGGCGCCAAGAGCATCCGCGACATCAAGGAACAAGAGGTTTTCTACGGCGACATCCCGCTGATGACCGATAACGGCACGTTCATCATCAACGGGACCGAGCGCGTCATCGTCAGCCAGTTGCACCGCTCCCCGGGCGTCTTCTACGAGAGCGCCAACAACCGCACCTATTTCCTCGGGAAGATCATCCCGTACCGCGGCTCTTGGGTCGAATTCGAGTACGACACCAAGAACATCCTTTACGTGCGCATCGACCGAAAGCGCAAGTTCCTCGGCTCGATCTTTCTTCGCGCGCTGGGCATGAAGTCGGATGAAGAGGTCTTGCGCACCTTCTACGAGGTGGAGCGCGTCTCCCTGCGCGACGGGGATCTGCACTGGAACGTGTCGGCAGGGCTCATCGACCGCAAGCTTTCCCACGAGATCCGCCACCCGCGCACCGACGAAGTCCTTGTTGGCGCGCACAAGCGCATCACCGAGACCCTGTACAAGGAGTTGCAGAAGGCCAAGATCGCCCAGGCACGCGTCTCGGTCGCTGACCTGGAGGGAGCCTACAGCGTCGCCGATGTGGTCAACCGCCAGACCGGAGAAGTGTTGCTTGAAGCCAACCGGCCGCTTACCGCTGAGCTCTGGCAGGCCTTCGCCGCCGCTGGTATCACCGAAGTCGACGTCTTCTTCCCCGAGCGCGACGATATCGGCCTGGTCCTCTCGCGCACCCTCGAAAAGGACACCATTCGCAGCTCCAAGGAAGCCCTCATCGAGATCTATCGCAAACTGCGCCCCGGCGATCCTCCGACGCTCGAGACCGCGACCGCCCTCTTCCATGGCATGTTCTTCGACCCGCGCAAGTACGACTTCAGCAAGGTCGGCCGTCTGAAGTTCAACATCAAGCTCGACCTGAACACCCCGCTTGAAAACCGCACCCTGGACGGCACCGACTTCGTCGCCAGCATCAAGTATCTCTTCAAGCTGCGCAAGAACATCGGATTGGTGGACGACATCGATCATCTCGGCAACCGCCGCGTCCGTGCCGTCGGCGAGCTGCTCGAGAATCAGTTCCGCATCGGGCTGGTCCGCATGGAGCGCGCCATCAAGGAACGCATGTCGGTTTACCAGGAAATGTCCACCGCCATGCCGCACGACCTGGTCAACGCCAAGCCGGTCATGGCCGCGATCCGCGAGTTCTTCGGAAGCTCGCAGCTCAGCCAGTTCATGGACCAGACCAACCCCTTGAGCGAAATCACCCACAAGCGGCGCCTGTCGGCGCTCGGTCCCGGAGGCCTTTCGCGCGAGCGCGCTGGATTCGAGGTCCGCGACGTTCACCCGACCCATTACGGCCGCATTTGTCCCATCGAGACCCCGGAAGGCCCAAACATTGGCCTCATCAGCTCGCTTTCCTGTTTCGCGCGTATCAACGACTATGGCTTCATCGAGTCGCCCTACCGCAAGGTCAAGAGCGGCCGCGTTGTTGACTACGTCCTGATCGTCAATTCCGGTGATAGCGAGTTCAAGGCCGGTGAGGTTGTTGAGAAGGACAAGGTCGACGACCTCAATGACGAGCTCAAGCGCCGCAAGGTGACCTCTGAACCCTACTGCTTCTACCTTTCCGCCTGGGAAGAGGACAAGTACGTCGTAGCCCAGGCCAACATCTCTGTGGATGAGCGCGGCCGCATCACCACCGAGCTCGTCAACTGCCGCCAAGCCGGCAACTTCGTCCTGAAGGGACGCGACGAAGTGGACTACGTGGACGTCTCGCCGAAGCAGCTCGTCTCCGTAGCCGCCAGCCTGATCCCGTTCCTCGAGAATGACGACGCCAACCGCGCCCTGATGGGCTCCAACATGCAGCGCCAAGCTGTGCCGCTCATCCGCGGCGAATCGCCATTGATCGGCACGGGCATGGAGCGCGTCACCGCGCGGGATTCCGGCGCCGTGGTCCTCTGCAAGCGCGAAGGCATCGTGGACCAGGTCGACTCCGAGCGCATCATCGTGCGCGTCGAGTCCGACCACTCCGGCGTCTTGAGCCGCGAGGTCGGTGCCGACATCTACCAGCTCACCAAGTTCAAGCGTTCCAACCAGAATACCTGCATCAATCAGAAGCCGCTGGTCCGCGTGGGCGACCGGGTGGGCCAAGCTCAGGTGCTGGCCGACGGTCCGTGCACCGATCGGGGCGAGCTGGCCCTCGGACGCAACGTCCTGGTGGCCTTCCTCCCCTGGCGCGGCTATAACTTCGAAGACGCCATCCTCGTCAGCGAAAAACTGGTCAAGGACGACTACTACACCTCGATTCACATCGAGGAGTACGAAATCGAAGCGCGCGACACCAAGCTCGGTCCGGAAGAGATCACGCGCGATATTCCCAACATCAGCGAGACCTTCCTCCGGAACCTCGACGAGAGCGGCGTGATCCGCATCGGCGCGGTCGTGCGCCCCGGCGACATCCTCGTCGGCAAAGTCACCCCCAAGGGTGAAACCACGCTGACTCCTGAGGAGAAGCTCCTTCGCGCGATCTTCGGCGAAAAGGCCGGCGATGTCCGCGATGCCTCCCTCTACTGCCCGCCGGGCATCGAGGGCACCGTCGTGGACGTCAAGATTTTCTGCCGCAAGGGAGCCGAGAAGGACGAGCGCCATAAGGCCATCGAGGCCACTCAGGTCTTCAAACTGGAAAAGAACCTTGCCGATGAAATCCGCATCCTCACCGACGAGCGTCTGAAGCGCTTGAGCGATATCCTCGGCGGCCGCACACTCCTCGCCGACCTGCACGACGAGAAAACCAACAAGCGCTTGCTCACCAAGGGCACCGAGCTGACCCGCGAGATCATCGAGAAGATTTCCACGCGCAACCTCAAGCGTCTGCGCTTGAACGAAAAGGACCCGCTCCTCATCGAGAAGATTGACGAGATCGAGGAGATGACCTCGCGCCAGATCGATGTCCTGCGCAAGATCACCGAGGAGCGCAAGGACAAGCTCAAGAAGGGCGACGAGCTGCCTCCGGGCGTCATCAAGCTCGTGAAGTGCTACATCGCGATGAAGCGCAAGCTCTCGGTCGGCGACAAGATGGCCGGCCGTCACGGCAACAAAGGCGTCATCGCCAGAATCGTGCCCGAAGAAGACATGCCCTATCTGCCCGACGGCACACCCGTCGAGATTGTGCTCAATCCTCTGGGCGTGCCTTCGCGCATGAACGTCGGCCAGATTCTCGAAACGCACCTTGGCTGGGCCTCTAAGGAGCTTGGCCGAAGCATCGCCCGTCTGTTCGACCGGGAAGTGCGCGCCGAAGCCGTCCGCCGGTGGTTCCGCGAAGTTTTCACCGACACGGCCGTCTGGCGCTCACTGTCGAAGCTCGAAGACGACGAGCTCATCGAACTGGCCCGGAGCTTCCGTGAAGGCATTCCGTTCTCCACGCCCGTTTTCGATGGCGCGCGCGAAGCCGAAATCCGCCACCTGCTCGAAGTCGCGGGCTTGCCGCATGCCGGCAAGATCCCGCTCTATGACGGCATGACCGGCGACGGCTTCGATCAGCTCGTCACCGTCGGATTCATCTATATGCTCAAGCTGTCGCACTTGGTTGACGACAAGATCCACGCCCGCTCGATCGGGCCCTACTCGCTCATCACCCAGCAGCCGCTGGGCGGCAAGGCGCAGTTCGGCGGCCAGCGCTTCGGCGAAATGGAAGTCTGGGCGCTCGAAGCGTATGGCGCCGCGCACATCTTGCAGGAACTGCTCACGGCCAAATCCGATGATGTCTATGGCCGCGCCAAGATTTACGAGGCCATCGTGAAGGGAGAGCCCGGCATCGAGCCCGGCGTGCCCGAATCATTCAACGTGCTCGTGCGCGAGCTGCAGTCGCTGTGCCTCGACGTCGAGCTCATGAAGCGCCAGAAACCGGCGGTGGAGAAAGCCGCGGAATAACTCCGCGCCGCCGGCCTGGCCGGAACGTTTTTGAGCTTCAGCCGTCCCGGTTCCGCAGGGACCAGGACGCGCCCCGTATCCGCCGAAGGCGGGTTCGGGGAGAGAGGAAAAAACCTTGTATCGCAGCAGCCCGTATGACCGTGCAAGCCTGATCGCCGATTTCGATTCGATCCGCATCAGCCTGGCCAGCCCGGAAAAGATCCGTTCGTGGTCTCACGGCGAGGTCACCAAGCCCGAGACCATCAACTACCGCACCTTCAAGCCGGAACGCGACGGCTTGTTTTGCGCCAAGATCTTCGGCCCGGTAACCGACTGGGAATGCCTCTGCGGCAAGTACAAGCGCATGAAGCATCGCGGTGTGATCTGCGATAAATGCGGCGTTGAAGTTACCCTCAGCAAAGTCCGCCGCGAGCGCTTGGGCCACATCGAGCTCGCCTCTCCCTGCTCGCACGTCTGGTTCTTCAAGGGCCTGCCGAGCCGCATCGGCTATCTTCTGGACATCAGCATGCGCGACCTCGAGCGCATTCTTTATTTCGAGGCCTTCGTCGTCGTCGATCCCGGCGAGGCCCCCGGCCTGCGCGATCGCGAGGTCCTTCCCGAAGAGAAGTACCGCGAACTCCAGAAGGAATTCCCCGGCCAGTTCAGCGCCAAGATGGGCGCCGAAGCCATCAAGGAACTTCTCCGGGGCGTCGATGTGGACAAGCTGGCCGACGAACTGCGCGAAAAAATGCGCAGCGACCCTTCGCTCCAGAAGCGTATCAAGTACGCCAAGCGCCTCAAGGTGCTGGATTCCTTCCGCAAGAGCGGCAACAAGCCCGAGTGGATGATTCTGGACGTGATTCCGGTCCTGCCGCCCGAACTGCGGCCCCTGGTGCCGCTCGATGGAGGCCGCTTCGCCACTTCCGACTTGAACGACCTTTATCGGCGCGTCATCAACCGCAACAACCGCCTCAAAAAGCTCATGGAACTCCACGCGCCGGACGTCATCGTGCGCAACGAAAAGCGCATGCTCCAGGAAGCCGTGGACGCCTTGTTCGATAACGGTCGCCGCGGCCGCGTCCTGCGCGGCACCAATAACCGGCCCCTCAAATCCCTCTCCGACACCTTGAAGGGCAAGCAGGGCCGCTTCCGCCAGAACCTCCTCGGCAAGCGTGTGGACTATTCCGGCCGTTCCGTCATCGTGGTCGGTCCCGAGCTCAAACTCCACCAGTGCGGCTTGCCCAAGAAGATGGCCCTCGAGCTCTTCAAGCCCTTCATCTATCACAAGCTCGAGGCCCAGGGGCACTGCACCACCATCAAGCAAGCCAAGGAAATGGTCGAGCAGCAGGATTCCATCGTTTGGGACATTCTCGAAGACGTCATCCGCGAGCACCCGGTGCTGCTGAACCGCGCGCCGACCCTGCACCGTCTTGGCATCCAGGCCTTCGAGCCCACGCTCGTCGAGGGCAAGGCCATTCGCATCCATCCGCTCGTTTGCACCGCGTTCAACGCCGATTTCGACGGCGACCAGATGGCCGTGCACATCCCGCTTTCGCCCGAATCGCAGGTGGAAGCCGCGGTCCTGATGCTCAGTTCGCGCAACATCCTTTCCCCTGCCCACGGCCTCCCCCTGGCCGTCCCCACGCAGGACATGGTGCTCGGCCTTTATTACCTGACCAAGTCCAAGCCCGGCGCCAAGGGCGAGGGCCGCGCCTTTGGTGCGCCCGAAGAAGTCTTTCTCGCCCTGGAATCCGGCGAAATCGAACTGCTCACGCCGCTCCGGCTGCGCTACACCGGCGAGCTCATCGATCTCACCACTGCGTATGACGATCAGGACGTCACCCACATCGAGCCCGTCAAGCTCGAGCGCCAATTCATCCAGACCACCGCTGGCCGCGTCATCTTCAATAGCCATCTGTCCAGGCAGATGCCCTACATCAACGGCCTGCTCAAGAAGAAGGGCGTGCAGCAGCTCGTCTATTACGCCTATCTGCGCTTCGGCCTCGAAGGCACCGTCCAGCTCCTCGATCGCTTGAAGGACCTCGGCTTCCTCTACGCCACTAAGGCAGGCATGTCCATCGGCATCGACGACATGCTCATCCCCGGCGACAAGGCCAAGCTCGTCGAAAACGCCGAGAAAGAAGTCGTCAAGGTCCAGCAGCAGTACCTCGACGGCGCCATTACCAATGGCGAGCGCTACAACAAGATCGTCGCCATTTGGGGTGATGTCACCGAGCGCGTGGCTGATGAAATGTTCAAGGCCATGGAGAAGCAGGATAAGGAAGGCGTCATCAACCCCGTCTATGTCATGGCTGACTCTGGCGCTCGCGGCTCGAAACAGCAGATCCGCCAGCTCTCCGGCATGCGCGGCTTGATGGCCAAACCCTCGGGCGAAGTCATGGAGACGCCCATCACTTCCAATTTCCGCGAAGGCCTCACCGTGCTGCAGTATTTCATCTCCACGCACGGCGCGCGCAAGGGCCTTGCGGACACCGCTCTCAAAACGGCCGACTCGGGCTACCTTACGCGGCGTTTGGTGGACGTGGCCCAGGATGTCATCATCAACGAATTCGACTGCGGCACGACCGACGGGATTTACGTCGAGCCCATCGTCGAAGCCGGCATTGAAGTCGAGCCCCTTCGTGACCGCATCGTTGGCCGTGTTTCCCTCGAGAAGATCCGCGATTTCGAGGGTAACGTCATCATCGAGGTCAACCAGGAGATTAACGAGGAGCTGGCCAACGCCATCCAAGCTGCCGGCATCGAGCGCGTGCGCATCCGCTCCGTGCTCACCTGCGAGTCCCGGCGCGGCGTCTGCGCCCTGTGCTACGGCCGCAACCTGGCCTCGGGACGCATGGTCGAGCTCGGCGAGGCCGTGGGCGTCATCGCCGCGCAGTCCATCGGCGAGCCTGGCACGCAGCTCACCATGCGCACCTTCCACATCGGCGGCACCGCCACCCGCGTCTCCGAGCGCTCTACTCTCGAAGCGCGCAACACCGGCATCGTCAAGTTCGTGGATATGAAGTACGTTGAAGGCCGCGGCGGCGCTCTGATCGCCATGAATCGCTCGGGCCTCATCGCGATCCTCGACGAAAAGGGCCGCGAGAAGGAGCGCTACCACGTCGTCTACGGCGCGCGCCTCCGCGTCGCTGAAGGAGAAAGCGTCACCCACGGCCAGATCCTCGCCGAATGGGATCCGTTCACTTTCTCCATCCTCACCGAGGCTGCCGGTACCGTGAAGTTCGAGGACCTGCGCCCGGGCATCACCATCGAGGAGCAAGTGGACGAAGTCACCGGCCTCTCACAGGACGTGGTCACCCTGCCCCCGGGTGATGAAAAGCACCAACCCGCCATCCATGTCCGCGATTCTGCGGGCCACAGCCGCCGGAAGTATCTGATGCCGTCGCGTGCCCACTTGATGGTGAAGGATGGAGACGAGGTCCAAGCCGGCGACGTGCTCGCCAAGATCCCGCGCGAAACCACGAAGACCAAGGACATCACCGGAGGACTCCCCCGTGTCGTCGAGCTCTTCGAGACCCGCAAGCCCAGGGACCCCGCCGTCATCAGCGAAATCGATGGCGTCGTGCGCTATGGGGAGATTGCCAAGGGTTTGCGCAAGATCTATGTGGATAGCGATGAAGGGAAAGCGGGCAGCAAGATGGTCAAGGAGTACGCCATCACCCGCGGCGTGCACATCAACGTCCAGGAAGGCGAGCATGTGAAGGCCGGCGAGCCTCTCATCGACGGCCCGCTGAACCCGCATGACCTCTTGGCCGTCCTCGGCGAGAAGTTCACCCAGGCTTATCTGGTGAACGCCATCCAGGAGGTTTATCGCCTCCAGGGCGTCAACATCAACGACAAGCACATCGAAACCATCGTCCGCCAGATGATGCGTTGGGTGAAGGTCGAAGACGTCGGCGATACGGTTTTCCTCCTCGAAGAGCAGGTGGACAAGTTCCGTTTCCGCGAGGAAAACGACCAGATCATCAAGAATGGCGGTCGGCCCGCCACCGGCCGTCCGCTGCTTCTCGGCATCACCAAAGCCTCGCTCTCGACCGATTCCTTCATCTCGGCCGCGAGCTTCCAGGAGACCACGCGCGTCCTCACCGAAGCCGCTGTCGCCGGGAAAGTGGACTACCTGCGCGGCCTCAAGGAAAACGTCATCATGGGCCGTCTCATTCCGGCGGGGACCGGCTTCGAGTTCTATCGCAACATCAACCTGCTGACCGAGGTTCCCACGCCGCCTCCGACCGAGATTCTGCCGGAGACCGCTGATCTCTCAGCCGAAGAGGCTGCCGCGCTCGACTTCTTGCGGAAGGATGCCGAGGCCGCTGCCGAGAACTGATCGAGAGCCGTCGGGGGCCGGGACAAAATCGGGGAGCCGGAGCACCCTCGTCTCGCGGGAATGGGGGTTCTGGGCCGGGTAGCCACGGGGCGGATTGTTCCCTGGTATTTCTGAGATGACCTGCCGTCCCGTTCGGCCTCCTCTCCCGGGGCCGTGCCACGTTGGAACATCACTGTCGCGTTCTCATTGCCGTCTGACCGGCAAGCTTCCTAGAATGATCTCCAGAAGTCTGACGCGCGTGCCTTTCACAAGTCAGGGCGAGTAGCCCACATGGTCAAGGCGTCATCCGAACACTCCTCCAGCGCCCTCGAGCGGCAGGGCAAGCCGCCGGCTGACTCCCCTGCCGGTACAAACGCCTCCTCGCACTTCGATCGATTTGAACGCCGCCATTTCGAGCTTTGGGGCATCACCTTCTTCCTCCTTTTCGTTCTGACTATCGTTTTTGCATGGGTTTCCTGGGGCACCATCCGCTCTCTCCCGAGCCGTTACGAAGCGCTGCCTATCGGGTTGGTGGTCCTGGTTGGCCTCTTCGGCGCCTACGCCTGGAGGCGCGCACAGGAACTCTCTGAACTGCGCGGCCTGATCCGCGGGCTCGAGCAGCGCGAGGCCCGGCCGCCGAGCGATCAGCAACTCGATCAGTTATTTGGGATGATTCAGCGTTCGCAGCAGGGCTATCGCGACCTGATTGATGCCTTCGACGATATCCTCTTTGCCATCGACCTGCAGGGCCAGATTCGCGCCGCAAACCGCAGCTTCGCAGACTTGCTTGGCGCGCCCTTTCAGCAGGTCATCGGCGCTCACCTCGACGATTTCATCGAGGATTCTGGCGGCGAAGGGCGCCGGAGGGTTGAAGCTGCGCTCCCACAGGTGATTGAGCGCCGCCGCTGGGCGGGCACCGTCCAGATCCACTTCAAAGGCCAATCCTCGGTGCGCTATTTTGATTGCGTGCTTCACGCCATGGTGCGTGGCGACCGGGTCCAAGGCTTCACCGTCCTCGGCCGCGACGTCACCCAGCAGCGCGAAAACGAGGCGCGCTTCACCCAGCTCTTCGAAAGCCTCCAGGAAGGCATCTACATCACTTCGCCCGAAGGACAGATCCTCGATGCGAACCCCGCCCTGGTTCGTCTGCTCGGTTTTTCGAGCAAGCAAGAACTCCTGGCATCCAACATGTCCGATTTCTTTCTCGATCCTGGACAGATCGCTCGTGGCTGTCAGACAAGCCTCGACCAACCCCTCACCGTGCGCGAAGTGATCCTGCGCCGCAAGGACGGCGCCCCGGTCCATTGCCTGGACACGGGCATTGTGGTTCGCGACGCCTACGGCAAGACCATCCGTTATCAGGGAGCGTTGCTGGACGTCACCGAACAGCGCGAGGTCGAGCGGCGCCTCCATCAGCAGCAAGAGTTTGCCCGTCGCCTGGTGGGTTGCTTCCCCGACATGATTCTCGCCCTGGATTCCTCGGGCCGGTTTACCTTCGTGAGCCCGAGTGTCACCCAGAACCTCGGCTACGAGGCCGGCGAGCATTTCAGCAGCGATGTTGCCGCGGCCATCCACGAAGAAGACTTCAAGCAGTTGAAGGAAGCGTTCCTGGGTATGGTCCAGGGCCGCCAGAATTTCGCCGCCCTGGAACTCCGCATTCGTCACCGGAACGGCGAATGGCGGGTCGTTCGCGCGCACATGAGTCCGCTTGAGGACGAACGGGGAGCGATTGAAGGCGTGGTCGCCTCGGGACGCGACGTCACCGATCTCAAGCGTCTCGAAACGCAACTCATCCAGTCCGAGAAACTCGCCGCGATGGGCCAGATGCTGGCCGGAGTCGCCCACGAATTGAACAACCCTCTCACCGCCATTCTCGGCGTCAGCGAACTCCTGCGCGACCGCGAGGGTCTCGACGACGCGACGCACCGCCAGTTGGACCTGGCCTACCGTCAGGCCCGCCGCGCCGCCCGCATCGTTCAAAACCTTCTCGACTTCTCACGTCCGGCAACCACACAAAAGAAGCTCCTGGATGTGTCCAGCATCGTCGAGCGGGCCCTGCAGCTTCACGAGCACTCCCTCCTCCGCCGCAACATCACCGTTGAGTTCCACCCGGAACCCGGACTCCCCGCCATCCTGGGTGACGCCAACCAGCTCGTTCAGGTGTTCCTCAATCTCATCGTGAACGCCGAGCAGGCCATTCGCGAAGTGCGCGAGTCGGGGCGGATCCAGGTTCGCCTCTCTGTGTCTTCCGGCCGTGTTGTGGCCGTCGTGCAGGACGATGGTGCCGGCATCCGGACCGATGACCTGCCGAAGATCTTTGACCCCTTCTTCACCACGAAGCGTCCCGGCGGCGGAACTGGTCTGGGGCTCAGCATCAGCGCGTCGATCGTGCGCGAACTGGGCGGCTCCATCGAGGTCGAATCGCTTCCTGCGGGTGGGTCCGCCTTCACGGTTTCGCTTCCCGTTGCCGCTGGTGACAACTCTTCCGCATCGCCGCTGGAGACCGGGGTCCACCGCATCGGCGCGCTCCAGCGCATCGCGGAGACGCTCAAAGGCCGCTCGGTCCTCGTCGTGGACGATGAAGAGGGCATTCGGCTTCTCCTGCAGGAGGGGCTCGCTGCCCAGGGCGTGCTCGTCGATTCCGTTTCGAGCGCTTCCGAGGCCCTAGCTCTCGCGCGCCACAAGACTTACGACGTTGTCCTGTGCGACCTGCATCTTTCTGCTGGTTCCCAGGGTCCCTCGGGCGATGCGCTCGCTAAGACCATCCGCGAATCGGCCCACAGCCGCCCTCCATTCGTCATCTTAATGACCGGCGATCTGCCCGACTCTGCCGGGCAGGCTGCCTCCAGCCCCAGCATCCGCCGCATTCAGAAGCCCTTCCATATCTCGGAAGTCCTCTCCCTGATGGTCGATTGCTTCGCTGCCTCGGCGGAATCGCCCCGTAGCTGACACCTGTCTCAGAGGTAGCCGGAGGTGCATCTCGGCGGGCCATGTGTGGGGCGTGCAACCCGATGGGTTCTTCTGCTTCGTCAGGATGAAGGCAAAGCTTTCAAACAGACCCCATGTTTTCGCGGTGGATTTCTTGGCCGGAAACGCTCTCTCTCAATGCTTGTCTTTTGAGGTCTGGTCCGCCGGCGGATTCTTCTCCGGTGCGGTCCTGTCTGAGTCCACGCCGAAGTCCCAAACGTACAAGTTAATCCCTTCCGGCAGCAGCTCCGCCAGCGCGTACTCCCCCGGCTTGAGCTGCTCGCCGATCGTGTACCGATAGACGTTGGCCGCGACCGGCCAGCATTCAATCGATACGCTGTTCCGCTTCGAAGATTCCAGTCCCGCGGCGTTCGTGCTGATCCATTCGATTTGCCGGCTTCCCCCCTTGACTTTGGCCTGAATCAGTTCGACCTCTGGTCCGGACTCTCCCGGCCGGCTGCTTTTCCGGATCGGCGACCTCCGGTCTGGGTCAGGAGGCGCCTCGCGAAGGTAGAACTCCGGCTGAGTCGTCTTGATTCGCAGCTTCGCATGGGCCCCGGGCACCTGCACCCGCTGCTTCGACGGAATTATCTTGACCGGTGAGATCACCTGCTCAAATATGCGGCCCTTGTCACTTTTCACCTCTGTTCCCACCTGCTCGAGCAGCTTCACTGATTTTCCTTCCAGCACGTACATTCCTTCCCCTGGCGGGAGGAAGACCCCCTGCGCGACTTCGAGGCTGGCGTCCACATCCGTCAAGGCAACCACGTTCGCCGCCTCCCGCCTGTGGGCAGCCTCGACGAGCTGCTTTGCCTGCTCGTTATCCTCGACCTCGGCTTTGGCCGTGGCCTCCCAATCCACCATCGACGCCGGTAGCTCCTCCCATGCGCCACGCTCGGCGCTGAAATAGCGTACCCGGTCGCCATTCCGCTGGTATTCCCGCGCAATCTGGAACGTGCCGTCCTTCAGGATGAGCCTTTTCCCCCGAGTGAGCGCCGCCGACGAAGCCGCTCCCTCCGCGCCCTTTCCTTGTTCCTGGTTTTGCTTCCGGTCTGGGACGGCGCCACCCTGCTGTGCGGAGGCTGCAGCCGGTGTGCTTACTCGTCCGGTCCCGGCAGCCAGAATCAGCAGCAACCCCGCAGAAATGAGCCTTCCAGCTTTCGAAGCGTAAATCCACGCTGCGGTACCGCGGCCCGGCTCTGCGAATGCTTCCTTCTTTTCTACCCGGTTCATGTGGAGCCTCTGCACACTCGGATGCCGGTCGCCCCGCCCGGTTTTGCCTCGCCCCGGAGCATAGCGCCGCCTGCTGGCCCCCGCAACGGCATCGACCCTCTTGTTCCGCTGCTCCCGGCAACCCTGAGAAAGTTTCGACGTGAAAGGGAAGCACGGCCTCTGATCCCCGCCGGGCCCGGGCTGGCTGCGTAGGCCTAACTCAAAAAAGAACGGGCTCCCCGAATAGTCGGGGAGCCCGCCAACTCTCTTTGTTTGCGCAGTCGCTCAGTGCTGGCAGCGCGGGAACAGGGTCACCAGCACGAGCAGATCGGACAGTGTAAACAGCCACTGATCTGCCTGCTTACCCGCCGCCTCCGCCGCACGTGTGATGAAACCCAAGTGCCGGCTCTTCGCCAGCGAGCGCAGGTGTTCCAGGCAGATCCCCGTCAGGCTGGCGATCTCCGCCTCCGTAAATATCTTCTGACTTGACTTTACTCTGACCACGCCTGTTTCCTCGGCCATCGCGCTCGCCTTTCTACCTACCAATTTCATTCGATGCTGCGAGCAGCGTACGAGATGCATGATTTCCCCTGCAATAGCAATTCCGTTTGTAGTTTCCAAACTCTCAACCTAGTACGTCTCTCCCAATATCCACACATGCAGATAGTTAGCCCGAATTGTTCATCCGCGAATAAGGAATCGTCGCCGCCGGGTGAATATTTCCATGCGGCAGTTGTGTCCCATTTTGTGTCATTACTACACTTTCCTGGATTTGCTCCGCGCTAAACGCAGCTACTTCTGCGCAAGGTGTGACTACTCGAAGAACTTCATAAGGAGAGGAGAGAAGAGATTTGGTCGCCGATTGCTGACACCGGGTTCCTGTACCTTGTCGCTCGGCGCCGGCACGCTCCGGCTGACTTCAGGGGCGCTATTTCAAGCACTCGCGCTCCCGGCCTCTTCGAACGCATGCGCGAGCTGCAGCACACGGCCCTCGCCGAACGTCGGCCCAAAGATCTGCAACCCGACTGGCAAGCCCTCCGCCGTCTTTCCGCACGGAATCGAAATCCCTGGCGCTCCCGCGAGCGATCCTGTAACCGTATAAATATCAGCCAGATACATTTGGAGCGGATCGTCTGCTTTCTCCCCCAGCCGGAACGCCGGGAAAGGCGACGTCGGAGTCAGTATCGCGTCCACCTTCGTGAACGCATCCCGGAAGTCACGCGCGATGAGCGACCGCACCTTTTGTCCCTTTAGGTAGTATGCGTCGTAGTAGCCTGCCGACAGGACGTATGTGCCCAGGATGATGCGCCGCTTCACCTCGGCGCCGAAGCCCGCCCCGCGTGTCCGGCGGTACATCGAGAGCAACGTATCGCCATCCTCGCGCAACCCGTACCGCACGCCGTCGTACCGCGCCAGGTTCGAACTGGCCTCGGCTGTCGCGATGATGTAGTAGGTCGCGATGGCGTAATCGGTGTGCGGCATGCGGATCTCGAGGACCTCGCAGCCAAGCTTCCGGAACAGTTCGATCCCTGCGTCAATCCTCGTCCGTACCTCCGCGTCCATCCCCGCCCCGAAGTACTCCTTGGGGATTCCCAACCGCAAGCCCTTCACCGGTTCCTGGATTCCCGCCATGTAGTCGGGCACTGGCGCCCCCGCCGAAGTCGAATCTCGAGGGTCACGCCCTGCGATCACCTGCAGCACCTCTGCCAAGTCGCGCACCTTCGTGCCGAACGGCCCAATCCGGTCGAGCGAAGACGCGAACGCAATCAGCCCGTATCGCGACACCCTGCCGTAGCTCGGCATCATGGCTGGAATCCCGCAGAACGATCCCGGTTGCCGGATCGACCCGCCCGTGTCCGTCCCCAGCGATACCACTGCCAGCCCTGCAGCCACCGCCGCTGCCGAGCCTCCGCTCGATCCTCCCGGCACTCGGTCGGGCGCCACCGGATTCCGGACCGGCCCGTACGCCGAGTTCTCGTTCGAGCTGCCCATGGCGAACTCGTCGCAATTGGTCTTGCCCAGCACCACCGCCCCGGCCGCCTCCAGCCGCTCGACCGCGGTCGCGTCATACGGCGGCACATAATTCTCCAGGATTTTCGACCCGCAGGTCGTGCGCACCCCGCGCGTGCTGATCACGTCCTTCACCGCGATCGGCACGCCCGCCAGCGCCGGCAACGGCTTTCGCGACGCGCGCAACGCATCGATCCGGTCGGCCTGCGCGTAGGCCCGTTCGGGACAGAGCGTCAAGTAGGCGTTTAGGTCGCGGTTGCGCGCCTCAATCCGCCCATAGAACTCCGTGGCCAGCTCACGCGCCGAAACTTTCTTCGCGGCCAGCGCCTCCCGCACTCCCCCAATTGTCCAAGTCGTTGCCATTCTCTATCCGCTTGTCAGCCTTTTCTGTTCTTGTCTGCCTGATTCTCTGCGTCCTCCGTGTCTCCGCAGCCAATCTGATTCCTATTTTTCAATCACCTTCGGTACCCGAAAATACGGCGCTTCCGGGTCGGGAGCCTGCGACAGCACCGCGGCCGCGACGTCGCTCCGCACCACCTCATCTTCGCGCACGGCCCCATCCGGCGGGTCGGTTCCCAGGACCTGCGACATCGGCTCGACCGCGGCCGTATCGAGCTCGTTCAGTTTGCCCACGTACTCCAGGATCGAGTCCAGTTGCTTACGGTAGGTCTCCAGCTCCTTTTCCGAAAGGTCGAGGTAGCCGAGTTCCGCCACGCGCAGCACGTCTTCCCGACTGATTTTCATGTGATTCCTCGGCGCGAACTGCGCCGCAACGGCATCCTCGCGCCCCGATTCCTCCAGGCGGCGCGAGCCGAAATTCTAACACATCACGCCCACCCGGCTCTGCTCGCGAAGATTGTTGGGAATAAGGTCAGATTGACGATGCGTCTGGGCCGTTTTGCCCGGCACGCTTTCTTGCGTTGCGCTCTCTGAAGCGCCACAGAGCAAGCACGATTCCCAGGAATACGATCGGCCCTTCGGAGATCGGACCCCCACCCGATACTCTGGGGTGATGAGGCGCGGGAGGAAAAACCGGCACGACGGGAACAACCGGCCCCACGGGAACAACCGGCACGACCTCTACGGGTGTCGTTGGCTCCCGTCGAACGCCAGGTTCGAACTGCACAGACCCAGGCTCGAACGGCGGCGGAATCAATTCTCCTGGAATCTCCATCTCTTCCGGCTCAGGTCCACGCGCCAGCACGGGGATTCGCGGGACCATGGAGATACGGTTTCCGCAGCGGCCCCGTGCCATGTGGGTCTCATCGGTGACCAGCGCCTCGCCCCGCCTCAAGTGCGCGCGTTTCGTAGTCCAGTAGATTCCTTCCGGCAGGCGATAAGAGACATACGCCCACATGTCCTGCCTCAGCGTGACGAATCGCACCCGCTGCAGGTCGAACTCGCTGTAGTGTGCGGCCAAGCCCGGATCTCTTGCGACCGCTCCACGGAGTTCGCTCGGCGTGCGCACTCCTCCGGCGATCACTGAGTATGGGAAGTTGAGCCGCCGCGACATGCGGGCCGGCGCTTGTCCTTCCATCTCGCGCAGGGCTCGCTGCTGTGCGGAAGGTCCCTTCTTGAGCGTGGCTGGATCAAGCTCCGCATGCTGCGTCAACAAAATGTGCGCCGCCGTGAGCCCGACCACCAGTATCATGAGTACTAGAGCTACGGTAACTCTCTTAGCGCTCCTTCGGCGGCGCGTTGGCCTCTGAGAGGAAAAATCCCAAATTGGAACGTCCCTGCTTTGCATCGTATCTTACTGCATCCAACTAGATTAAAGTGCAAAAGGACTGCCAATTCAGATTACCCTGCACCCTTATAGAGAAACGTCTTACGCACACTGCTGCGCCAATAATCCCCCCGGCGACACACGTTATTCCCGCCAAAGGAAAACTCTTCTTCTCATTAAACGGTGGAGCGCGAGCGATCGCTGGGCGCATTCTCTTGGGATACATCCCCGATTGCAAGTTGATCGAAGTACCAGTAGTCCCACCGAAGGCTCGCAACGTGCGGCGTGTGGATGGCTCTTGCAGAAACGTGCCGCAGCACAGTTGGCATGGTCTCAGTCACAACGGAGTGGTGCCACGCCTCGGGAAGAGCGCCCTTCTTGCGCTTGCGGGAGCACGGTAGCCCCCGTATGATTCCCACGCAGCCCGATTGGGAGCACCCAAGAAGACCCGATGCGCGACCAGCGTCCTCCGAAATGGCTTCACTGCCAGAGACTATTTCTTCTTCTCCTGAGCGTTTTCGGAGCGGCCGCGCCGCTCTCCGCGCAAGTTGTTTCCGCGGATCCTGCGTTTAGCGAAGTCCCGTTCGAGAAGTGGCTCGCCGAAGGTCCTCACGAAGATTTTCCTTGGAAGGTGCATGTTTCCTCGGCGGGATTGTCCAACTATCAGCGGTTGTTGGCGCGCATCGAAATTGAGGTGCCCGGCAAAGAGCTCGCGAAGCGGATCAGTCAGACTCGTCCCATCGTCTTGGCGCAGTTCACCGATCGCCAGGGGCGCTCCTACCAGAAGCACTGGGCGCTTGAGTGGCTGGAGGGAGAAGCGGCCGTAAACCAGTGGAGTGCGATTTCCTCGGGCAATGCGCTCGTACTCCCCGGAGAGTACGACGTCGCCGTAGCGCTCTACGACAAGGCCAGCGGCGAACACAACCTCGCCCGGCGCACTCTGCTGGTTCCCCTCTCGGGGAAAGAACCTCTGCCCGGCGCTTGGCGCGACCTCCCGGGCGTGGAGTTCTTCGAAGCGGCCAAAGGGCTCGACCGATTCTTCCACCCCGAGATTCAGGGACGATTGCACTTGCCGCTCGTAACCCGGCGTCCCGTGCAGATCGAGTTGCTTTTGAACCCGGCCATTTCGGAGCGCCTCGGCGGCTCTCGCAAGGTTTATCAGCAGAATCTCGCCGCCCTGCTTCCCACGCTCGGGGTTTTCACGCAGATCGACTTGAGCAACGGGAGCTTGGGTCTGACGGTGCTCGATCTCTCTCGGCGCCGCATCGGCTTCGAACAAAAGGACGCCAGGAAGCTGGACTGGCAGGCCTTGAAGGCGGCGCTCACGGCCGCCGATCCGGGCGTTGTCGACGCCGCGTCCTTGCGCGATCGCAAGGAGAATGCCGCCTTCTTGCGCGACGAACTGGCCCGCCGCGTCGAGGCGGACTGCGGTGCGCCGCCTGAACGGGCCGACCGCCCTCTGCACGTCTATGTCGTGCTCGGCAGCCCGATGACTTTCGATTCGCTCGGCCACCCCAGCCCCATTCCGCGGCCGAAGGAAGGCAACTGCGTCGCGTATTACGTGCGCTACGAAGGCATGGGCACGCTATTCACTGTGGAGGAACCAATCTCCGGGCGGCCGTCCTTTCAGTCTTCTCCGCCCGAAACCGTTGACCATATCGAAGGCATCCTGAAGCCGCTGAATCCCCACGTCTTCAACGTGCACTCCCCCGAAGGCGTCCGCAACGCCCTCGCCTTCATCGTCGATAAGACCTCCCAGATGTAGCCCTCGTTCCCTCGCCGAAAGTGCCTAGCGGCGCCTCCAGCCCAATCAACTACGTGCGCTCACCTCAGGCCTGGCGACCAACGACTTCGGGAGTCTCGCGCGTTCACTCCTCCCCCGATTCGTAAGCAGCGACGACTCGCCCGGTTTTGTCGATGTAGACCTGCCTGCCCCATTGGCCCACCACCGCGAGTCCGTCTCTAAATGGCCACGCACTGCATACGCCCTTTATGACCGGAGCACCGGAATGATCGATGTAAGCGCACCCATTTTCAGACACAGCAGCCAACCCATCTGAAAAGTCGTCTGCGCTATCAAACCTAGGAGGGAATACTGCTTTCCCATCCTTATCGATGTATCCCATTCTGTAATTGCCCATGCTATCGGTCACCTGCACGCGCGCAAGTCCCTCAGAGAAACTGCCCGCAAAATGGTATTTTGCCGGAATCGCGAGCCGACCAGTTTTGTCAACGAAACCCCAGGCAATATCAACCATTAGGTTCCCTACCTGGCGGGCACTAATTTCAACCAATGCCAGCCCTTCAGAAAACGCCTTCGCTTGGTTGAAGCGCGGCGCGATCGGAAGAGCGCCGGTTTGGTCGATGTATCCATACTTGCTGTCCGGGCTCTCTTCGACTCGAACAGCCGATAGCCCGTCCGAGAAATCCTGGGCGGCGAAGAAACGGGGTTTAATCGTGAACGCACCCGTCTTGTCGATAAAGCCGAACCGCCCCCCTTTTGGAAAACAACCCGGCAGTTCCACGCGATTCCAGTCCGGCATTAGGAAAGCTTCTTCGGGTGCATCCTCTTTTGTGTATTCCCCTGAACTACACACGACCTTGTCCCAGACGTACACTCTCGCCACACCTTCGTGGAACTCCATTGCCTCCTGAAAATGCGGCTCAACAATCATCCGCCCCGTGGTATCGATGTACCCCCATCTTCTTCCAACCCGCACGGGCGCCAGGTCTCCGAGGAAGTCACCCACGGTGTCAAATTTCGGGGGAATGACCATCCGCCCCTTCTCATCGACAAACCCCCACTTCCCGCCGATCTGGACTCCGGCCAGCCCGTGAAAGAAATCATGTTCGTCATCGAACCGGGGTTGGACGATGATCCCTCCGTTGCGATCCATGTATCCCCATTTCTTCTCACGCCGGATCTGGAACAACGGCCCGGCTCCCTTCCTCTTCGAGGGAACACGCACAGTCTCGCCAAGAGCCTGGAGAGCCAGAAGTGCTACGGACGCGACAACGAGGATGCGGAGTACGCGCATGTCTGCCGCGATTATAGACTGCTCGGAAACCGATTGAGAAGATCCGGTTTCAATCCACCTGCGGCCCTGTTACTTGTCACCCGTTCTTCGCGGCGATGCAACCGCCTGTTTTCTTTCACCTCCCATGGAAACATTATTTCATCGGAGACGTGGCGTTTACTATAAATCCATGCTAGTATCGCGACACTCTCGAGGTTCCGTCATGAAATCTCCCGTATGCTGGACGGCCTTCTCCGTTTTGGGGATGGTCCTGGTTTCACCACGGTTCACCGCCGCGCAGGACAAGACCGATACCACCTCTGCCGCCTCGAATTTCACGGCAGACTATCCCACGAATCGCCCCGGAGTGTTGATTCAGGCTTCGGATTGGACACTAATCGCCGCCGCAATGCCCTCCAAGACTCGGGTCAAGCGCGGCTTGGCGGCTTCCTTATCTTACGGCGCCGTTCCGGCGGCCATCGTAGCCGACTACGAAGGACTACACGCGCAGGCTCAGGTCGAGCCTGGTCGGCCCGTCATCTGCATTTGCCGCCTGATTTCGCTTCCCGGTGCTCCAGCGATCGTCAGGTTGCATCCCAAGAAAGACCACCGCGAACTCGATGGCGGCAGAATGACTGTACTGCCTATAGTGGGTGGCAGCAAAACTGCCGATGCTAATCAAAGCGACTTGATTCCCGTGGACGTTTCTCAACCTGAAGAAATGGTGTGGCTTGTCCGCCCTCAGCAACCGCTCCCAGCCGGCGAATATGCGCTTATGCTTGGAACTCGGAACATAAGCATCTTTCCGTTCACGGTTGCTCCGGCCTCCGTTGATTCCACCGCTCCCTCTCCTGGCAAGCATTGATCCCGTCGTGCTCAGCATCGCCGAAGGCGCAACAGGCGCCAGACCTCCGCCTCACAACCGTCTTGTTTTCTTCGGCTTTCCGCAAATCCATTCGAATACTCATAAGTAACTCTTGACTTTCTATTGCTTCTGCGGTAAAATGCTTCGTGACTCGTCGCCTCGCACTCGCCAACTCCCCTAGAATCAGCAGTGGCTGCTCCCTCGCTTCAAAAACCAAGTCTGTTCTTTTGCGCCTTTCTGCCCATGCGGCTGCGCCTGCCCTCCGTAGCCTTGGCGCAGGAGGGTCTCCTGTAGCTAACCCTTTTAGAATGCGCAGTTCCATAAAATGCGACTGTAAGTCCTTTATCATCCGCAGTTCTGAAACACTAGACTTAAAACCCTTTAGAATCCGCAGTTACAGAAAAAGGTGGGGGGTAGGGGGTGTTTTTCCACAGGCGCGCTCATGTAGCCGCCCTCTTCAGAGGGCGGGCCTTCACTTACGCGGAGGCTTGGACCGCCTTGCGGGGATACTTCGTGGAAATGTAGTTGTCCACCAGCGCCTGGAACGCTGCGGCCAGGTCGTCGTACGTGCCTTCGAGCGTGGTGAATTTCTGTCCGTCGATGTACACCGGACAGCGCGGTGCCTCGCCCGTGCCCGGCAAGCTGATGCCGATATTCGCGGCCTTCGATTCGCCCGGACCGTTCACGATGCAGCCCATCACCGCGAGCGTCATCTCCTCGACGCCCTCGTATTGCGTCTTCCACACCGGCATCATTTCGCGGATGTAGCTCTGTACGCTTTCGGCCAATTCCTGGAACGTGGTGCTCGTGGTGCGCCCGCAGCCGGGACACGCGGTCACGCTCGGCGAGAACGACCGCAGCCCCAGCGCCTGCAACAGTTCGCACGCGATGTACACCTCTTCGCGCCGGTCGCCGCCCGGCCGCGGAGTCAGCGAAACGCGAATCGTGTCGCCGATGCCGTCGTAGAGCAGCACACCGATGGATGCCGCCGACCACACCGTGCCCTTCATCCCCATGCCCGCTTCGGTCAGTCCGAGGTGCAGCGGCTGCTCGGTCCTGGCCGCGAGCGCGCGATAGACGGTGATGAGGTCGCGCGGCCGCGAGGTCTTGCAGGAAATAATGATCTGATCGTGCCGCAGGCCGCACTCGAGCGCCAACGCGGTCGATTCCAGCGCGGAAAGCACCATGCATTCGTTGATGATCTCTTCGGAAGAGAGTCCCAGGTCCTTGTCCGTGTTCTCCTGCATCTTGCGCATGACGAGTTCCTGGTTGAGCGATCCGGCATTCACGCCGATGCGCACCGGCTTGCCGTTGTCCCGCGCGACCTTGCAGATGGTGGAGAATTGCTCGTCGCGCCGCTGGCCCGCGCCCACGTTGCCGGGATTGATGCGGTACTTGTCGAGCGCACGGGCGCACTCGGGATACTTCGTCAGCAGCACGTGCCCGTTGTAATGGAAGTCGCCGATCACCGGCGCCCGGCATCCCGCGTCCAGCAGACGCTTCTTGATCTCCGGCACCGCCGCGGCCGCTTCCGGCACGTTCACCGTCACGCGCAGAAGCTCCGACCCGGCCTGCGCCAGTTCGAGGCATTGCTGCGTGGTCCCCGTGACGTCGGCGGTATCCGTGTTGGTCATGGACTGCACGACCACCAGTGCGCCGCCGCCCACGAGCACGTGGCCGACCTTCACGCCGTACGTCTTGCGCCGCGGGTGCCGCCCCGCGGCCGCGTCGAAGCCCTCAATCTGTGCGAACATTACCCTTCAATTCTAGCCCGACTTGGCTCTCCCGCGAAATCTAAGAGCACGGTCCTTTCCCCGCCCACACCCGCGCCATGCCTCGCTCGCGGCTTGAAACCCGTTGCCAACCTGCCTATTCTGATCCTGCCGCCATTCGTGGCCGGCACAGGAGTTGCACTCTCATGAACCGGCACACAGTTCGCAATCTGGCGCGCTGGACACTCTTCCTTTTCGCCGTGCTGCTATTCCTCTTGTTTGGCCCGTGCGCGAGGCTGGCCTCCGCCCGACTCGAACGCGGGCCCGCTCCACCTGCCGCTCCGGCAGCCAATCAAGCTGCACCTGCCATCGATAAATCCGCCACCGTTCCCGCGCGCCCCCGTTATCCGGAAATCGGCATCACCGGCGACCAGCACTGGGTTGACACCGGCATCGACCTCAAACCCGGCTCGCGCGTCTCCCTAACTGCCACGGGCACGCTCACGTTTGCGGGCTCCACAGAGTTCGGTCCCGAGGGATTGCCCCGCGGGTTCAAGGATCTCCTGCGAATGCTTCCGGACAATCAGGCCGGCCACGGCGCACTCATCGGCCGCATCGGCGACGCCGACGTGGCGCAACCCTTCGTCGTCGGCGCGAAGTACGACGCTGCCATCCGCGCAGGCGGGCGCCTCTGGCTGGGAATCAATCAGATGTCCAAAGAATCCGCGGACGGAGCCTATACGGTTACGATCGAGGTCTTCGCTCCCTCCGGTTCATCCGCGCCAGCGCCCATCGCGACCACGATCCCCGGAGTCAACGCCGATCTCCTGCAAAATATTCCCCGCCGCGTCTCCGACAAGTCCGGCAATCCGGGCGATTTGACCAACTTTCTCCTCATCGGCAGCGAGGAGCAGGTTCAACAGATCTTCATGGATGCCGGTTGGGTGAAAGTGGATAAGGACGTCAAAGGCGCCTTCTTGAGTGGCTTGATTGAAAGTCTCTCGAAAGAATCCTACGTGCAAATGCCCATGAGCGTGCTCTATCTCTTCGGCCGTCCGCAGGACTACGGCTTCGCTCATGCCGAGCCGATCACCGTCGCCGCCACGCGGCACCACCTGCGTCTCTGGAAGTCATCCCTGACCCTCGGCGGCCAGCCCGTCTGGGTGGGCGCCGCCACTCACGACATCGGCTTCGAGCGTGACAAGCGCAACAACGGCATCACTCACAAGATCGACCCCGACGTGGACACCGAGCGTGAATTCGTTGGCAAATCGCTCGCCGAAACCGGAGAACTCTCCGCGCTCTTCCATATCGCCCCGCGGGACGCCGTCAAGGACGCACGCACCGCCACCGGCGGCAGCATCAATTCCAATGGCGAGGTTCTCGTCATGCGCCTCGCGGAAACAACCGCCGAAAGAAAGTGATGCTCTTGAGAAGAAGGAGCGGAGGTGAAGGAGAGAAATGCCGACGAGAGAGGAAGCCTGGAAGCTGTTGTGCGAGTACACGCAATCGGAGAACTTGCGCAAACATGCGCTGGGGGTGGAGGCCTGCGTGCGCGCGTACGCGCGAAGAGCGGGAGCGAACGAGGAGCTTTGGGGAGTCACGGCGCTCCTGCACGATTTCGACTACGAACGTTGGCCGAACGCGGAGCATGCGCCGGACAAGGAGCATCCAGCGCAGGGCTCCCTCATTCTGCGTGAGCACGGCTACTCGGAAGAGACCATACGAGCGATTCTCTCGCACGCAGATTACTGCGGCGTCCCGCGGCAGACCCCCTTGGAGCACACGCTCTTCGCCTGCGACGAACTGGCGGGCTTCCTGGTGGCGTGCTCGCTGGTGCGGCCGTCGAAGAGCATCCTGGACCTGGAAGCGGGTTCGGTGAAGAAACGGATGAAGGACAAGGCGTTCGCGCGAGGCGTGAGTCGCGAGGATGTGCGCAAGGGAGCGGAGGAGCTGGGCGTGCCGCTTGAGGAGCACATCGCGGCGTGCATCGCGGCAATGCGGGACATCGCGGACGAGTTGGGACTTCGCGGAAACGTTCAAACGCCGTCGGCGAAGCCGTAATCCTCCCTGTCCTAAGGGACAGGCGAATGTGCAGCGTAAAAGTCTTGTCCTAGGATGCAACATCTTTTGAGCATTCTCAAAATTTCTCTTGACAAAAATTGTCGCCCAGAGGATATTGCCGGTCGCGCCAGTCTTCTGCCTTCCCCAAAAGGACGCGACGTTTCTCCTTTTCCGGTCGCCGGACGAGTCAGCGAGGAGCTCCGGTGTCGGAACACAACGACAGTCTGAATACTGATTTAGACCGGGAAGTCATTCGCTGCAAGATGTGCGGTCTCGTGCAATACCGGACCCGCACTGGGAACTGCCGGAGGTGCGTCCGGGCGCTGCCGCCGCGGCTGGAGTTCTTGATACCGTCGCCGCCACCGCCGGACGTGCCTGGAGCCGAGCAGCCCGCGGATAAGTGGGCCAATCGCGAAACGGTGGAGAATATTGGCCAGCGCATCCGCCAGTTGCGCGAATCTCGCGGCATGACGCAGAGCCAACTCCAGGCACGCTCGAAGGTTTCGCGCTCGTATCTCTCGCGGATCGAGAGCGGCCAAATGACGCCCAGCCTCGGAACCTTGGAGAAAATCTCCGAGGCGCTGAATGTGGGTCTCAACCGCTTCTTCATCCCCGAATCGGATGGAGAAGCTCTGCTCGAGGACGGCTTCATTCAGGGACTGCGGCCGTTCCTGCGGCAACTCGACTGGGAACAGTGGCAGTCCATACTGAAGCGCTTGCAGGCCATCAGCGACAACGTTTCGGCCACCCCCGTGAACCTGCGGCCCATCGGGAATCCCGCTCGGCTCGCGCAAACGCATGGGCATACGCAGATCCCGGCGCACGTTCACGCGCAGCCATTTCTCCGGCGTCCGCCGGGAGCGGTCGTCTACAGCCACACGCGCTAGACCCGGGCCACGAAAGATCAGAACGGCGGGAAACGCGAGAGCATTCCCGCCGTTTTCATTTCCGATATCGGAATATCCAGCGGAGAGAATGCAAGCGGATCAAATCTGAGCGTAGACGGCACGAAGCGGGAAGCGCCTGTTTAGCGCGAGATTACACGAGCGCGGATTCCATTTCTCAGGGCCTCCGGACAAACACGTCACCGAGGCCTTTCTCTTCGCCGAGGGCGATGAGTTTGTTTCTCAAGGCCTCTCGGCCGACCCACTCCGGCAGCTCGAAACGTATCGGATCGACGACGGTGAAATTGAAAAGCGAGCGATCCAAGAGTTTCTTTTCGAGGCAGCAAATCGCCGTGTCGAAATATGCCCTGTTGAACTCAAAGGAGAGCAGAGAAGGTTGGCGCGAAAGCCCATCGAGGACGTTCTCTTCATATCCTTCGACGTCTATCTTGATGTAGTGAGGCATGCCATATTTCTCGATCAACGCATCCAGGGTCACCACGGGGACCGTGATCTCTCTCGTCCAAATCCCTTCATGAACCTTAGACTGCTTGCGCATGGCCTCGCACCATTCTTCGGAGAGAGAGGACATTTTGTCCCTTCGGTCCGCGACGTGGAGGATGGCGGTTCCGGCCTTCCCGCCTGCGGCAGCTTGGATCACTTCGACCGCGGCTCTTTCCGTAACGAGTTGAATGTGCCGAGCGCAATCAGGATTCGGTTCGACAGCAATCACTTTCGCGCCGAGGGAGGCAAATACTTCGGTCAAAGTTCCGACGTTTGCTCCCACATCGAACACCAGGGCGCCGGGAGGAAGAAGCGGCGCGAAGAACTGCCGCATCAATCGCCGGTCCCGCAGCGCGCGGGGTCCCCTCAAAACGCGGCGAAGGGAGCGAGCCGCTCTAGAGAGCCCCAGAACCCACAGGAGCTCTTCGAGTTTTCGCTGTGAGGTTTTCACACTGCCTCCTCCCGGTGACCGGGAAGCGGGTCGCCGCCCAGCCGAGTCTTCATTCCGGGCGCCCCAGGGAAACCGAAGTATATGTCAGGAGGAGCTGCGCGCGGATGTCGCGGAGTTCATCGAGTTCCACAAGCAGAGTTAAGCCGGAGCGCGCCTCGCTCCCACTAGCGCTGAAGACGAACAGCGCTGGAGGGTGTGCCAAAGTGGACAGACGGAGGCCGAGGAATAAGCTCTAATCCAGCGACGGATCAAGAGAATAGAGCGAATCATCGGGAGACGGAGATGTCATTGGATGAATCAGCGGCCGGCAATCTGAGCGGTCAGCGGCAGATCCTGGGTGTTTGCTGGCTCGTATATGGGATTCTCCGCCTCATCATGGGAATCTGCCTCATTCTGTTTAGCGGAACGGCCACAGTCATGTTTGGCGCGCTGCTGACTCGCGTGCCTAATCCGTTTGCGTTGATGCATGATTTTCACATCGTTTATACTGGCATCGTGGTCTTGTCAATTCTAAGCGGTATTTTCGGGGTTTTGGCTGGTCTGGCTATCTTAGCAAATCAACGGGCAGCACGCATGCTGGCTCTGATTGCAGCTTTCTTGTCGGTCTCTGAAATTCCGTTTGGGACCACTCTGGGAATTTATACTCTTATCGTTTTGCTTCCCTTGCGCGGTGTTTCTCCGCCAAACCATTCTTAAAAAGCGCTCTGTAAAAGCTTTGGTCAGACGACTCTTGAAGGCTCGTTAGTTGTTTCTCACGTTCTTTTCAGACTTTCGCTGCCCAACCGATTCTTCCTGCCGACCCATCACGGTATGCAACGTGTCGAGTTCTTTTCCTCCACTTGGTTAGGTCCGCGCTTTGGAAGGTGGTTTTGGTACGGACTGCAGGCCAGTGAATACCCAAAATGGAATTTTTGGTTTTGCACCGTTCTTTCTTGCGAAACGTACACTATCGCACAGTATTGAGGCTCACAACGCCTGATCCTGGGGTCTCGAAGTTTTTAGGAGGAGACACATGTTCAAGATATCAGGTATCACCCTGGCAGTCGTAATGACGCTTGGCGTATCGGCGCAAGCGCAGGCCCAGACGCAAGTGCCGGCAGACTCCGGCAATCCAACACCGACGTACCGGATCAACGTGGTGAGCCGCACGACCCGGGCAGTGAACTATAGACACCGCAGTGGGGCCACAAAGATCAATTTTCAAGGTACGGATTTGATGCCTGCTGCGGCGGGCGAGGCCAAAGTCGAGAGCAAGCGCGGGGCACTGGAAATCGAAGTCGAATTTTCCAGACTGGACAAGCCGACAAGCTTTGGCAACGAGTATCTGACCTATGTGTTGTGGGCGATTTCGCCAGAAGGCCGGCCAGTGAACATCGGTGAAGTATTGGTGGGCGATAACCACCGGAGCAAGCTGGACGTGACCACGGACCTTCAGGCTTTCGCGCTGATCGTGACAGCGGAACCTTATTACGCCGTGCGTCGTCCCAGCAACGTCGTGGTCCTCGAGAACGCGATTCGCCCGGACACCGTCGGCGCTACCGAAGCCGTGGACGCCAAGTATGAATTGATCGATCGCGGTGGGTACATCCCCACGGGCTATAAGTTCGACCGTGTGGTCCTGAACGCCAAATTGCCGCTCGAATTTTTTGAAGCGCGCAATGCCTTGCGCATAGCGCAATCTGCCGGCGCCGAAAGATACGCCGCGACAAGCTACGAAAAGGCCGTTCGCCAGATGAACGAGGCGGACGCGCTCGCCACCCGGAAGCATGAAAACAAGAAATCGCTTATTGCCTTGTCGCGCGAAGTCGTGCAGACGGCGGAAGACGCACGTGAAATCGCCATGAAGCATATCGACGAAGAACGCGCCGAGGCCGAACGCCGCGCGGGAGCCGGCCGTGAAGCCTCCGCAAGGGCTCGTGCCAATGAGGAATCGCAGCGCCGAGTCAACGCCGAAGCCGTTACCGCTGACGCCGTTCGCGAACGCAATGAGGCGGACCGCAAGAACCTCGAAGCGCAGGCCGCCGCCCAACAGGCTGCTGGCGCCCAAGCCGATGCCGAAAGAGCCCGCAACAACGCTCAGCAACAGCAGCAGGCCGCCGAAGCTGTTACCGCCGATGCCGTTCGCCAGCGCAATGAGGCCCAGCAACAGCAACAGGCCGCGCAAGCGGATTCGGACCGGAATCGCGCCGCCGCAGCCGCATCCGATCTGCAGCTTCAGCAGACCGTGCGTGAGCGCGAAGAACTTCGTGCCCGTCTCCTCCAACAGTTCAACTTAATCCTGGAAACTCGCGACACCGCACGCGGCCTTGTCGTCAATATGTCGGATGTGCTCTTCGACTTCGGCAAGTTCACGCTCCGTCCGCTGGCACGCGAGAAGTTGGCCAAGATATCCGGCATCGTGCTTGCCTATCCGTCGCTCAAGCTGGCTGTCGAAGGCCACACCGATAGCGTCGGCACCGAAGCTTTCAATCAGGAGCTCTCAGAGAAGCGCGCGGAAGCTGTCCGGAACTATCTAACCCAGCAAGGCGTCCCGGAATC
>JBEKUY010000017.1:0-33727 GCA_049514555.1 Candidatus Acidiferrales bacterium | reverse complement strand
GCAACAGCCGAAGAAGTCGGGACGACGTCGCCGCGCGTTTCTATTTTTGTTTTTCGGGACGGTGGGCGCGGTGACCGGCATCGCCGTCGACGAAGTCCTCGAAAGCCCCGACCATCCCTAGCAACTGCGCGTATCCATCCTCGGAACGCTTTTGCTGAATCTTCTTCTGTTCTTTCTGCACAAAAACTTGGCAGCGGGAATCGCTTCGCCGTACACTTGTGTGCCGTGGACACAAAGATCGAACGGGATGGCCGGTTGAAGGTGTTGGGCCTTGATCCGGCGGCGGCTGGCCCGACGGGTTTTGGCATCATCGAAAGCGATGGACACGACTGCCGGATGATCCAGTATGGCGCGCTGCGAATCGCACCGGGGCGAATTCGGGAGTCGGCTGGAGCAGGACTGCAGGACGTGCACGCATTTGTGGAAAAACTCCTCGAGGAGTTTCAGCCCGACGTTGTGGCGGTGGAATCGGTGTTCACCGCGTTGAATGTGAAAACGGCGCTGCGTCTGGCGGAGGTGCGCGGCGTGGTGTTGTTAGCGGCGGCGCAGCGGAATGTGCCGGTGTACAGCTATTCGCCGAGAGAGGTGAAAGCGAGCGTGGCGGGTTACGGCCACGCCACGAAGGAGCAGATGCAGGTGATGGTCAGGGCGCTGTTGGGGATGCGGGAAACTCCGGAACCGGCCGATGCGGCCGACGCGCTGGCCGTGGCGCTGTGCCACATCCAAGCGGAGCATGCGCGGGCGCGGCTGGGCGTGCCCTTGCGAACTAACAACCGCCGCGGGCCTTCCCGCGTGCTGGCACCGCGATGAGGATGGGCAGGAAACGCATTCTTGGCCCGGCCGGCATCGTGGCGCTCACGCTTGCAGGATTGAGCATGGCCTCCGCCCAGGCGGCGAGGACGGCCGCGGCCAAAGGCGCGACGCTCTCTTACCAGCGGGTTTTCAAGGGGAGTTCGCCTGAACTCATCCAGGTCAAGGTGTACGAGGATTCCGACGGGGCGACGTGTGAGATCCGGCAGCTCGACGAGGACCCGGGAGCTTCACCCTTCACGGTCAGCGCGCCGCTGCGGGCAAAGATGTTTGCGCTGGCGGCCGAGCTCAACCACTTTGCCGGGGCGGATCTGGACGTGAAGCGCAAGCTGGCGAACCTCGGAGAGAAGAAGTTCCGGTGGGAGCGGGGCACGGAAGCGCATGAGACGACCTTCAACTACACATTGAACGCTGCAGCCAATCAACTCATGCAGATCTTTGAAGGCCTGGCGCGGCAGCAGGAAGATTTCATGACGCTGGGGCGAAGAATGAAGTACGACCGTCTGGGCGTCAACGATGCGCTTTTGGACATTGAGTTTGACCTGAGCCGGAACCTTTTGCCGGAACCGCAACACCTTCTTCCGTTGCTCGATCAGATCGTCAACGACTCACACTTCGTGGAAGTGGCCAGAGAGCGCGCCCGAGCCCTCGCGACACAAATCCGGCGCGCGAAGCAGAATTGACCCGTCACCCGCGGCATTTTTGGCGGGACGACCCGTGAGAACTGTGCCACGATGCCCAGTCGGCATCGTCGCGCAAGGGGGGCTTCGCCACGACAATGGCACACCGTCTCGCTCAATTCGCCGGTAAGAAATACTTGAATCTCGAGACGTTCAGAAAGAATGGCGCGGGCGTGCGGACGCCCGTGTGGTTTGCCGCTTCGGGCCCGATCACGCCGGACCGGGAAGACACTGTCCTGTACGTCTACACGCTTCCGAACACGGGTAAGGTGAAGCGTATCCGGAACAATGCGCGCGTGCGCATCTCGCCGTGCGACTACGGCGGCCATGTGCTGGGCGAGTGGGTCGAGGCGGAAGCCCGCTTCGCCGAGGGCGGCGAGGCGGAGCGGGCGCATCGCTTGCTGGGAAAGAAGTACTGGCCGTGGAAAACAATCTCCCGGCTCGTTGGACGGCTGGTCGGGAGAAAATACGCCGTCATCGCGTTGCAACTTGTGTGAAACGCAGGTCGCGTAAGCCGCCGATCCCCTGAAAAGTGAATTTTGAAAGAAAAGGCCTTGCCAAGGCTACCGCGCGCCGGAAGGCTGCGCTGAGGCGAGTTGCGCGAGGGTATGTTCGTACGGCGGCCAGGCAACTCCGCGCTCGGTGATGATTGCGGAGATGTAGCGCGCGGGCGTCACGTCAAAAGCGGGATGTGCGGCATGCACGTCCGGGGCAATGCGCACGCCGCCGAAGTGGGTGACCTCGTCCGGCGAGCGCTCTTCGATGGGAATGCTTTCGCCCGAAGGAAGCGAAAGATCGAACGTCGAAATGGGAGCCGCCACGTAGAACGGCACGCCGTTCTCACGGGCGAGGACGGCGATCTGATAGGTGCCGATCTTGTTGGCGGTGTCGCCGTTCGCGGCGATGCGGTCGGCACCGACGACAACCGCGCCGACGTTTCCGGTCTTCAGGAAGTGGCCGACCATATTGTCGGTGATGAGCGTGAGCGGGATGCCGCCGCGGTGCAGCTCCCACGCCGTGAGGCGCGCTCCTTGCAGATAAGGCCGGGTCTCGGGAACGAGGACGTGAATCTTGCGGCCTTGTTCGATGGCTACGCGGATCACGCCCAGGGCTGTGCCGATTCCGGCGGTGGCCAGCGCGCCGGCGTTGCATTGCGTCATGACGCGGCCTTCAGAAGGCATGAGGTCGGCGCCGAAGCGGCCGATGGCCTCGTCGGTGGCTTTCTTCTCGAGATGAACCTGCCGCGCTTCGGCGACCATGGCTTCGCGAATGCGGCCGAGGTCGGATGTGGCGCGGGAAACTTCCGCAAAACGGCGCTTCATGCGCTCGATGGCCCAAAAGAGGTCCACAGCGGTTGGGCGCGTCTTCGCGATTACGGCGCAAATCTCGGAGAATTCAGCATGAAGAATATCGAGCGTTGTTGCGCGCGAATGCAAGACGCCCAGGGCGACGCCCATGGCCGCAGCAACACCGATGGCGGGGGCGCCGCGGATTTCCATGTCGCGAATCGAGCGGGCCACCTCGCGGTAATCGGTGTACGTGTTCCGAACTTCCTCCGCGGGAAGGCGGCGCTGGTCGAGAATCACGACGCCGCGGTCGGTCCATTCGATGGGCTGGGCTACGTACACGCTGATTTCTCCTGAGCGCTATTCAGCATTGTAAGGCAATTTCACGTGGAGATCGGCCGCGCATAAAAGGCTACGGGCCGGGAGGGAAGGAGCGGAAACCGTGGGTGGCAATGCCCGCGGAGATGGTCAGCATCGAGTTGTAGCCGAGGTGAACGAAATAACTCGCCACGACGGTCCCGGCGCGCGCTCGGACGTAGGTGAGGACGATGCCGACCAGCACTAGCAGCGCAACGAGCTCCCAGGTCCAGCCAAGTTGCGCACCGTGCAGCAGGCCGAAGAAGATGCCGGTGAGCGCGATTCCGGCGGGGACGCCCAGCTTGCGCGCCAGGAGCGGATAGATATAGCCGCGGAAAACAGTCTCCTCGACGAGAGGTGCGAGGAGCACGGCGAGACCCATTACCAGGAGCGCGCCAGTGCGATCTTTCAAGAGCTCTTGTATCGGCACCTTCTCCGGCTGGCGGATGCGCAGACTGACTACGTTGATGAAAATCGCCAGGAGGAAGCCGGTGAAGAAATAGCGCCAGGCGGCGCCGGAAAAAGAGGTGGAAGACGGCAACGATCTCCAGCCGACGGTGCGCCAAAATGGGGCCTGGCTCATGGCGCTGAGCGTAGCCCAAAGAAAAAGCATCAAGAGACCAAACCAAACGATCTGCCCGCCAACAACGTAGACGGCATTCGACGTCAGGAGCCGCTCGATATTCCTAGCCGGCACGTGCCGCGCGGCAATCAGATAAGTCGAGAGCGTCAACTGAATGAAAAACAGGCTGCCGACGCTGAACAGAAGAAAGACGACCAAGTGGAGCCAGGACCAGGAGATGCGCAGATCTTCGGGAACAGGAGGACCCGAATCGGGGGCGGGGGGCGGACTCGGCGGGATCTCTTCAACGGCGGGCAAGCCCTCGGATGGCGCGCCGGGCGCCGCATCGTCCGGATCTAGAGGATGTTCGTCGTCGGAAAAGTTCATCGCTTTCCTTTAACTGCACGCGGCGAGACCTTCCGCTGCGCGGTCTCGATGAGCGCTGCTGCAAGCAGGGGCAGAAGGATTTCGTGATGGCCGGTGAGGGCGTAGCCATGCGATTCTGGTCCGCGGCCGCGCGAGGCGGTCGGCCGCTTCACCACGTTTTGCAGCGGGCGGTAGTGTTGGATGAAATCGAAATTCGCGGTGGTGATGGGACGAAGCGGCACGCCGAGATTGCGCGCCACAGAAACCGCCTTCAAGAAAACCTCGGGAAGGATCACCGCGGAACCCCAGTTGAGATAGACGCCGCCGGGATGCATGCCTTTCACCAGCGAGCAGAAGAGGCGGAAGTCGTAATGCGTGGCAGCGCCGAGCGCGGCGCCGTCGGCGGCGGGATGCATGTGAGGGATGTCGGTGCCGATGGCGAGATGCACCGTCACGGGGACGCACGCGCGATAGGCAGCGGCGAGGACGCTCGAGTTTGCGTGTTTCGCGCGGAGGCGCCCGCTCGCAAACAACTGGCCGGCGGCTTCACCGAGCCCGATGCCGCTGCGGGCGGCGTTGGCGGCCATTTCGTTGACGTACACTCCTGTCTCCTTGGCCATGCCGAACTCCCCGCCCCCGAGACCGGCCTCAACGTCCTCGGAGGTGTTGCCGACGAGCGCGATCTCGAAGTCGTGGACGAGCGCAGCGCCGTTCATAGCGATTCCGGAGATGAAACCGCGGCGTAGGAGATCGATCAGGATGGGGCCAAGGCCGACCTTGATGACGTGACCGCCCATGCCCCAAAGAATGGCTTTGCGGCGGGCGCGGGCCGCGTGAATGGCGGCGGCAATGGCGCGAAGATCCTCCGCGGCGAGGATGCGCGGGAGCGAATCGAGGAAGCGGCGAACGGATGCGCCGCGGGGGAGCGGGCGCGCGAAATCGCGCACGCTGACCTTGCTCTTCCGCGAGGAGAGCGGATAGGTGCTGATGCCGTCGAGACTTAGTGGCTGGGCGTCGTAAATGCTCATGGGCGAGGAATCACTGTAAAGGGAAGATGGGCCGGAGGCAAGGGCGAGGGTAGTATTGTGCTGGTGTTCATGGGAAGTGTGGAAAACGAAAAACGGCAAATTCTCGGCTCGTTCTTAGTTCCGGATATCGGTGCGTCCGCGAGAGATTAATGTGCGGTCGCCCCGATAAGGCATCTGGCCCATCCCTCGAAGTCCGTAAATGGACGGTGTCCGGGTATCGGCAAAAATGGCGACGCAGATCCACACCGTCCGGGGCCATCTGCCTTAGCCTGGAGAGCTGTCCCCTTTTGTACAGATCATTCGGCCCTTCTTCTGGTCGAATGGACACGAAATTTCAGCCGGGCAACGAGGTGCGAGTTCCATCTCAGAGCCCATGAAGTTTCACCCAATGAACGCAAGGCACTCCGGTGCCATTCGGGAGCGACATGAGCGGGAAACACTATCGAGGCGTACAGGCGGGCGAACGGACCAACGCCGAGGGAAAACCAGTAAGCAACAAAATACTGTTGGCCACGCCCGAGAATGAATTCAACTTGATGCGTCCTGACTTGACGTATATCGACCTGCCGCATCATCTGAGCCTTCATGAGCCGACGCAGAAGATCGATTTCGTCTATTTCCCGAACCGAGGAATGGTTTCTCAGGTTGTCGTGACGAAAGACGGTCGAACCGTGGAAGTGGGCGTGGTGGGTAAGGAGGGCTACGTTGGGGCAGGACTGGCAGTCGGTTTGAGCAGAAGTTCCGTGCGTGAAATCGTCCAAGTCGGGGGCGATGGCTTCCGCACGACGGGGAATGCGCTGGAACGTATTCTGCCGTCGGCCCCGCATTTACAGATGATATTGAACAGGCATACGGGGCTTCAAGGAATGCAAGTCGCGCAGACCGCGGCGTGCAATCGGCTGCACGATATACAGCAGCGTCTCTCGAGGTGGCTGCTGATGACTCAGGATCGGGTGGATTCCGGCGTGCTTCCGATCACCCACGATTTCATTGCGACCATGATGGGTACGGACCGATCCACGGTGAGCTTGTCGGCGGCAGTCCTGCAAAAAAAGGGGATTCTGGAATACGTGCGAGGCGCAGTGAAGATTGTGAACCGCAGGAAACTCGAAAGAGCCGCCTGCGAGTGCTACGGCGTCATTCAGCAGTTCGAGGATGAACTCGGATTGAGATAGCCATTCTCGCCAGTGTTGGACACCCCACAGACAGCAGCCCTCTGCTATCGGTAATCTTCAGGCCTTTTATATTCAGGTCAGTTTTGACGTGTGCTCAAAGAGCGATGACTGGTGCGGAACTTCGCCCAGGGCAATGAAGAAAGGCGGCTTTGGTCGTCGCAGGTGCGCTCGAGATTCAACGCTACGCCGTCTTTCACGAGAGCATAACCGCACCAAATCGCGAGGTGTGCTAGGGAGGCCATGCGCCGCCAACTGGTATGGATCGAAGAGCAGCGTTTTTGGGGCTGGGGTTGCTCCGAATGCGCGTGGGTATTCAGTCCTTCGGGAATACCCGCCGGCAAATCGATCGAGGAAATGAAGCAGAAGTACGAGCAGGAGCGCGATAGATTCTTTGCAGCCCACGTTTGCGCCGAACACCCTAGAGCCAAGAAGACAAAAGAATAAATAGTCCAGGCTGCTCCACCGCGTACAAGTCGCGTGGCCTGATTACAGCCCGGTCCTTTTCCCGATTGGGCCACTTCAGGCAAGGGTTCGCCTGACTGGCGCACCGGGCAGACGGTAACCTGGGGCGCAGCAGCTCATGAGTAAGCAGCCGAAGCTGCGACCTACAAGCCGAGACCAGGAGCGGTTGCAGAAGTGGCTGACGTTTGGGGGATAGTGATTCCAAATCCCCAGGTGCAACCCCGGCACCTGGGGCACCCGCGAAGGGAAAGATTGACGATTGGTCGGTGGGCCACCCGGCCAACTCGACCGCCTTCGACGCTCGCGTCCTGTCTTCTTCGGTCGTCGATGCCGGTAGGTCCCAATTAACGCGGTAGGTTACCGCGTATGTGAGACTGTCCCAAATCTACTTATCCGATAACTCGGGTGGTCTCAATGGGTCGACGCAACACTTGCTCGAAGTCTACTTGCAGGAGTTTCAAAGGCAAAATTCGTTCGCGAGCGTTGATTCAAAGGAAACACTGCCCTCTTTAGGTCAAATTGACTACAGCCCAGCAGAACAGTTCTTTTTGAAAAGCATTATGGGATCAACCGACTAGAGGGGTGTTGCATCGACTGTCTGAGCCGGCACGGCTTATCAGGCACTGGCGGAATTGGGCATCCTCACCGTTGAAGGGTGCCATCAGCTGAGACAATCGCCCCAACGCAACCACCATTGTTCGCGTTGTAATCCGCGCATCGCTCAAATGTGAAGTCGGTCGCCTTCCACTTCAAAAAGCTTGCGGGAAGATAGTGCTTCCAGAGAATCATCCGCTTGTCCGGCAAGATAACCCAATCGCTCCCGTAATCAAGAAACACGAGGGCAGCCTTGTCTTGGACCGTGGCCACCTCATTTGCAAGGGGTTCCTTCCCCAATTTCTTCATGTCAGCTGCGAAGTTTTGCATAGCTTTTACGCTAAAAGAGCGGTCATGTACAAATCTGATGTACATGTTCTGCTCAGGATGGTCGGCAAGGTACCGATTGAGCCATGGAACGGAGAGCGCGAGTGCCTCATAGGGAGCAATGGTTTCCGCCAATTCTCCCACGCCCTCTATCTTCCCGTCATGAAACAGAAGAACAACGTCTTCCGCGATATGCGGCGGAAGGGATGGTTTCCGTATGGTTGCTAAGAGATTTTCTTCGTGTGGACCTGGTTCGTTCCCAATGTACCCGTAGTCCACTGAACGGTAGGGAATAATCCTGGCGTGCTCAACCTCAAAATGGCGACGCAGGGTGGCGAAGCTTTCTGGCGCGCGATTCTCGACACCCAAAAAGTCCCACTGTTCCTTGACATGTGTCATCACAGCATCGGCCAGCCATATCTTCAGTTCCTCGTCATTCAGGCGATTGCAATTGAGGCTGCCGTTTGGCATAAGCGCAGCAATGCCCCGAGAGATATCGGCATTGTAGGTAGTTTGCTCCTTGCCGCTCAGGTTGACTGTCCAAGGCAACATGAATGGGTAATAGGAGTCAGAAGCGGCGACCCATCGCTGACCATTTGCGAATGCCACTGTGACACGCATGCTCGGATAGTCGTCCCACCTCCAGAATTTGAAGCCTGAAGGCAGAAGCTGTTCGATGGTCTTAAGGTCAGTAAAATTTTCCTTGAAGAGTGCCTCCTGGTTCGGCGCTCCGTTTCGGGGAACCCCGTCAGCGTATTGCTCTAACCACTTGCGCGTAATACCTAGGTTACTAGCTTGGGGAGTTGTAATGGGGGCCGAGTGAAGCGCAGAAAGTAGTTCCTCGATTTGCTTTGAATCCACCATTTCGCCGCCAATATAATGCTTACCGCCGCGAGATTGGATGACAAGCTTCAGATTGGCTGAGGGACCTAAACCACTCCAGCTCGATTCAATCGTTATTTCGCACACCGCCGGTTGCTGGCAAAAAGCCGCGAATGAGAAGGAAAGAAGGCAAATGAGAGTGCCTAAAGCCACGCGCATACTGGAGAAGCGTAACATAGCTCTTGGCCTTCATATTGATTTCGCGTCGCGGAGCGCGCTTACCGGACAAGTGGAGTCTCGCTGAATCCCCAGAAGCCCCGAACTGTCGGCAACCGTCGAGGACAGGATCATTTGGCGGCGGGAGGGCGGCCGTTGCCGTTGAGGCCGAGGACGCGGGAGAGGACCTGGCCGGTGTAGGACTTCTTATTGCGGGCGACCTGCTCGGGAGTGCCTTGGGCGACGATGCGGCCGCCGGCTTCGCCGCCTTCGGGGCCGAGATCGAGAATCCAGTCGGCCTGCTTGATGACGTCGAGATGGTGCTCGATGATGAGCACGGTATTGCCGAGGTCCACGAGGCGCTGCAGGACGTCGAGCAGCTTGCGCACGTCGTCAAAATGCAGACCGGTGGTGGGCTCGTCGAGAATATACAGCGTGCGGCCGGTCTGACGGCGGGAAAGCTCGCGGGCGAGCTTGATGCGCTGGGCTTCGCCGCCGGAAAGAGTGGTGGCGGACTGGCCGAGCTGGATGTAGCCGAGGCCAACCTCGACGAGCGTTTCGAGTTTTTGGCGGATCTGCGGGATTTTTTCAAGCAGATTGAGCGCCTCGCTCGCGGAAAGGCCGAGAACGTCGGCGATGGAATGATTCTTGTAACGGACAGCCAACGTTTCCGAATTGTAGCGGCGGCCGCGGCAGACCTCGCAGGTGACGTACACGTCCGGCAAAAAACTCATCTCGATGCGGCGGAGGCCGTCGCCCTGGCAGGCTTCGCAGCGGCCGCCCTTGACGTTGAAGCTGAAGCGGCCGGGACGGTAACCGCGCTCGCGCGATTCGGGAAGCATGGCGAAGAGCTCGCGGATGGGCGCGAAGACGCCGGTGTAGGTGGCGGGATTCGAGCGCGGCGTGCGGCCGATGGGCGCCTGATCGATCTCGATGACCTTGTCGATGTGCTCGACGCCGAGAAGCTGCCGGTGCGGGCCCGGGGCTTCCATCGAGCGATAGAGCTTTTGCGCGAGCGCGCGGTAGAGAATGTCGTTGACGAGCGTGGATTTGCCGGAGCCGGACACGCCGGTGATGACGTTAAAAAGCCCCAGGGGAATTTCGATATCGAGGTCCTTGAGATTGTTGGCGGAGGCGCCGTAGATGTGGATGGCTTTGCCGTTGGGGCTGCGGCGCTTGGCCGGAACGGGGATGGTGACGGCGCCGGAAAGATAACGGCCCGTAAGCGAAGCGTCGTTCGCCGCGATCTCCGCGGGCCGGCCCTGAGCGACGAGATAACCGCCGGCGTGGCCGGCGCCGGGCCCGAGATCGACGACAAAATCGGCTCGGCGGATGGTTTCTTCGTCATGCTCGACGATGAGGACGGTATTGCCGAGATCGCGCAATTGTTCGAGCGAACGAAGGAGGCGATTGTTGTCGCGCGCGTGCAGGCCGATGGAAGGCTCGTCGAGAACGTAGAGGACGCCGCGGAGCCGCGAGCCAATCTGCGTGGCTAGGCGAATGCGCTGGGCTTCGCCGCCCGAAAGCGTGGCGGCGGAGCGATCGAGGCTCAGATAGCCGAGTCCGACGGCGAGGAGGAATTCCAGGCGCTCGGCAATTTCCCCGAGCGGCCGCTCGGCGATTTCGCGCTGGCGGGCGGTGAGCTGGCCGAGGATTTGGTCGATCGCGGGACGCGCCGCTCCGATCGAAAGCGCGGTGAAATCGACGATCGATAGGCCGGAGAGTTTCACCGCAAGGCTTTCGGGACGCAACCGGCGGCCGGCGCACACCTTGCAGAGGATGGCGGACATGTACTGGGTCATCCACTCGCGATAGGCATCGGAGCCGGATTCCTCAAAGTTGCGCTCGAGATACGGGATGACGCCCTGGAAGCGGAAGCCTTTCTCGGACTTGCCGTTGCGAGAAGGGCCGCCCCCGGGCGGATTGCCGTAGAGGATGAGGTTCTGGACGCGGCGCGGGAAGCGGTCGAAAGGCGTCTGCAGATCGAAGTGGAAGGCGTAGGCGGCGAGCTCGAGCGTGCGCTTCAGGATGGCCGAGCCGGAGCCGGGTCCCAGGCCGCCATCGAAGAGCGGGCGCGACCAGTCCGCCAGCACCTTGGCCGGGTCCAGATCGTACTTCGAACCGAGGCCGTTGCAGGCGGGGCAAGCGCCATAGGGCGAATTGAAGCTGAACGAGCGCGGCTCGAGCTGCGGCACCGAGATCCCGCAATCGGAGCAGGCGAGCTTTTCGGAGAAAACGCGCTCGACCCCGCCCACCACGGCGACGGTGACCAGCCCCTGGGCCAGCTTGAGCGCCGTCGAGATGGATTGTTCGAGGCGCGTGGCGATGCCGGGCTTCAGGAGCAGCCGGTCCACGACGATCTCGATGGTGTGATTCTTGCGCTTGTCGAGGTGCGGCGGATCGTCCAGCGGAACGAGCTCGCCATCCACGCGCGCGCGAAGAAAACCTTCCTGGGCAAACTTCTCCAGCTCCTTGCGATAGGCGCCCTTGCGGCCCCGGAGAAACGGCGCCAGGATCATGATGCGATCGCCGGGCTTCGAGAAATCGCCGCCAAGAATCGCCTGGACGATCTGCTCGGTGGACTGGCGAGTGATGGCCTTGCCGCAATTCGGGCAATGGGGCACGCCGACGGAGCTGTAAACCACCCGAAGATAATCGTAGATTTCGGTGATGGTGCCGACGGTGGAACGCGGCGAACGCGTGGTGGTCTTCTGCTCGATGGCGATGGAGGGCGAGAGGCCTTCGATCGCGTCCACGTCGGGCCGTTCCATCTGATCGAGGAACTGCCGCGCGTAAGCGGAGAGCGACTCCACGTAGCGGCGCTGGCCCTCGGCATAAATGGTGTCGAAGGCCAGGGAAGATTTGCCGGAGCCGGACAGGCCGGTGACCACCGTCAGGGCGTTCCGCGGGATGTCCAAGCTGATGTTCTTGAGATTGTGTTGGCGGGCACCGCGGATGACGATCTTCGTTAGACCCATAAAGCGCGAGCCTACCTCTCCAGAGAACCCCGCCGCCCGGCGGGCACACTGAGCCTAGAATAATCTTTCACAATACCAAGGCTGCTCCAGGAGGGTCAAGACGGCGCTGCGGCAGCCGCTTGGCCGGCGCAGTGAGCCGCTCAGAGTTGCGCCCGTATTCGGCTGCGGCGTTGCTGCCGAGAACTGCGGCGCTTATCGCTCTTCGGCCGCCCGGTCACTGAGCCGGAGCGTCGAAGGATGGAGGGAAATCGGCGGCTTGGGTGGCCCAGGAACGGCTCGGCTGCGCCGTGAGCCCGAACACCAGGCGATTCTGCTTGGCGGAGAGGGCGTCCAGCGGCAACCACGCGCTCTTGTACGTCCTGCCATTCAGTTCCAGCGAATCGACGTAGATTCCATTGCCCTTGGAAACGATTTCGAGGGTCCTGCCGTCGCCGAGATGCATGACGACGCGAGGGAACATTGGGGTTCCCAAGACGAATCCGCCTAGGCCGGAGATCACGGGGTACATCCCCAAGGCGTTCCACACGTAAACTCCGGATGTGGCGCCCAGGTCATCGTTGCCGGGGAGGCCGTCGGGCTTCGTGGTGAATGTTTCGCGGCGAATGCGATCCACGACTTCTTGCGTTTTCCCGGGATTTCCGGTCCACATGTAGGCGTAGGGGGCGCAGAAATCCGGCTCGTTGGTTACGGTGAAGGTGGGAACGCCCCAGCCGGCGAGTTTCTGAAAGAACTTGTCCAACTTGGGGAGCACATTCTGTTTCCCGCCCATGGCTTGGAACAAACCGGCATAATTCTGGGGAATCATCCAGGTGTATTGCCAGGTCGAACCTTCTTCGAAGCCGAGTTGATCGGCTGGGTCCCAGTTCTTGTGGTGTGGCAACAAACGGTCGGGGTCCCATCCGCCGAGAAATTGGCCGTCGCTGGTACGCGGCCGGATAAAGCCGGTTTCGCTATCGAATAGATTCCGCCAGTTTTGGGAAGAACGCAGCAAGGCCGCGGCGTTCGCTTGGTCGCCCATTGCGGCGGCGAATCGCGAGATGGCGAAATCGGAGGTGGCGTACTCGAGAGTGATTGATGCAGCCGACTCTTGCGCGCCCTCTCCGACGGGAATGTAGCCCTTGTTCAGATACTCGGTGAGCCACGGCCGCTGGGATTGTCCGTGTGGTCCGGAGCCGGGCTGTGTGGCGCCCTTCAGCATGAAATGCAGCGCGGACTTCGTATCGAACGACCGCGCGCCAAAAGCATGCGCGGTGGACAGCAAGATGGCGGGTGAGTCACCGCCCATGACGTAGCTCACGTCATTGGCGACCGGCCATTTGGGGAGCCAACCGCTTTGCTCGGCATCGCGCACCAGGGACTGCATCATCTGACTCGTCCGCTGCGGAAAGAGCAGGGAATGGAACTGGACCACGTCGCGGTAGATGTCCCAGTCGGAGAAATTCGCGTATTGCTCCTGCCCCAGGGGCAAGCGCCGCACCTTCCCATCGAATCCGACGTAGTCGCCGTTGGCGTCACTGAAGAGATTGGGAGAGAGCAACATGTGGTACAAGCCGGTGTAGAAGATCGCGCGCTGCTCCGGCGTGCCGCCCTCGGCCTGGATGCGCCCAAGCATTTCGCTCCAGGTGGCTTTAGCATCGGTGCGTACGGCGTCGAAGTCCCAGCCGGGAATCTCGCCCTGGAGATTCGCCGCAGCGTTTTCTATGCTGACAAACGAAACGCCAACCTTCATCACGATCGGTTCGGCACTGCTTGGAAACGACACATACGCTCCCGCCTTGTGTCCAGCGGCTGAAGTTGCGCCGGGATGGACCGTGTCCGTCCAGGTGCCGAACGAAGAGAACGGTGTGGCGAACTTCGCCACGAAGTAGAGAACGTAGTTTGTATCGTTGCCGCAAAATCCGCCGCTGCGGACCCAGCCCGCGACGGTGTCGTTGCCGCGAATCTCTACGCTGCTCGTATCCGCTTTGCGCTTCTCTTCGTTGATCGTGGCGCTTTCGCCCGCCTTGAAGAGCAGGGTCCGCGCGGCGCTGGCCGGAAACAAGAACCGTCCTAGGCCCGCACGGGTCGTGACCGTAAGTTCCGTCTTCACTCCATCGTCGAATTCGCCTGCGTAGGAGCCTGGATGCGCCTGCTCGTGGGCGTGGGAGAACGGCAGGACGTAATCGCCTGGCGAGCCCAGTGTCCCGGTCAGCTCCCCGGTCCAGGGCAGAATCGGCACGTCAGCGTAGATGGGGCAGCCTGCGCCGCTGACGTGCGTCAGGCTGAAGCCGCGGATGGTTTTATCGTCATAGTGGTACCAGCCATCGGCTCGGGTGTCGGGCGCCCACTGAATCATGCCGAAGGGCAATGATGCGCCCGGAAAAGTATTGCCGTCAGCCGCCGTACCGATGAATGGATTCACCGCATCGTAGGGCGAAAGCGGAGCGCCGCTTTGAGCGAAAGCGGAGACTGACATAAGCAACAAACAAGCGAGCAGGTTGCGCATTCCCATGCACTCCTGAAGATGACATGGCCGCCGTCTCTCGCCATTCTCTGGTTTCTCATCAGAAACGGCCGGACCTGGACTCTCACAACATGGAGCTCACGATAGCACCGCGCGGCTCCAAGACGCACCAACAGAATCAAGGAACGCGTGGCCACCTCTCTGACGTAGATGCTCCTATGTGCCGCGGACCCACAGGGGACCGCGAAGAATTTGCGAACGCCGGGGAGTGCAAATAACGCCCAAATTCCAGATTGGAGCCTGTAAATTTTAGGGGGGGCGGGCTGTTTTTACCCGGCGCCAAAAAGGCAAACCACTCACATCACAGAACTTGGGAATGGTTTCCCAGTTGCAAATGAGTGCTATTGGGGGGGAAGACGAGCCGAGGATCCCTTTAGGGGATTGAGGGCTGGGCCGGTTCGATTTCCCCCTTTTCACTTCCGCCGAAGCTCGCAGCAGCAACTTCTGCGCCGCGGGCGAGTCCTTCAGAGACTTTCCTCTTTCGTACCCGAATCCGGCGGAAGTGTGCGCTGGGTTGATGCGAGACATGTTCCGCGCCCACCACCTCTGGCTTCCAAACTCCCTCAGGCGAGGCAACCGCCCGATGCTGCAACGGGGAAGAAATCAGACACGGCCTGCGAGAGAACGGGTCAGGTAATCGCTCAAGGTCAAGCCCAGCAGGAGAGCAAGCCAAAAGATACCCGAGATGATGACGACCCGGGTGCGGCGCGGGCTGTAACGGGCGTGCATGAAGAAGAGAACCACGAGCGTCGCTTTGCAGGTGGCAATGACCAGGGCGATGACGACGTTCATCGGGCCTAGGTCGATGGTGGCGGCCCAGTAGGTGAGCCCGGTGAGAGTGAGCAGCACGATCACGATCGTGAGGTAGATTTTTCGGGGAACCACGTGTCCGGTCACCGGCAGCCTCCCTACCTGTGAAGATCGATCAGATAAAGCAACGGAAAGAGAAAGATCCAGACAATGTCCACGAAATGCCAGTAGAGACCGCAGATCTCGACCGGAGTGTTGTATTCAGCCGTGAAACGGCCGCGCGCGGCATGGATGAGAAGCCAGGTGAGCAGGCCGACGCCGACGATCATGTGCAGGGCGTGCAGGCCGGTCAGGCCGAAGTAGAGCGAGAAGAAGAGCTGGGCGTGGGCGATCGTGCCCACATCGCCGTGCGCTTCGGGAAACGCAAAGCTCGAGCCGGGAACCAGGTGATGATGGAATTTCGCGGACCATTCGACGTACTTGACCCCGAGGAAGACGCCGCCGAGAACCAGCGTGGCGATCAGGAAGGCGATGAGCTGCTTCTTCCTGCCCTGCTGCGAGGACCACACGGCCATGGCCATCGTAAAGCTGCTGAGAATCAGGACGCCGGTGTTCAAGGCGCCCAGATGGACGTCGAGCTCGCGGCTGGCCATGGCAAAGACAGCCGGGTAGGCGGAGCGGTTGATCGTGTAGGCGAGGAAGAGCCCGCCGAAGAACATGACTTCGGTGATGAGGAAGACCCACATCCCCAACGAGGACGCTTCACGCTGCTGGTCGAGATTCTGAAACTGTCCGAACAGTTCGCCCGTTCGTTGCACTCCACGCTCCTTCTCGAAATTCCCTTAATCGTCTCCCGCCGGTGACAAGGCCGGCCCCGATCCCGGCGGCGAGGGCGGCTCCGGTCCGGTCAAGCCGAGGTCCGGCCGGTTGTAGAAGTCGTACGGTTCCCAGGTGACTACCGGCGTCTTCTCGAAGTTCTCCGTTGGCGGCGGTGAAGGGGTCTGCCACTCGAGGCCGGTCCCCGGCCACGGATTGCGAGGGGCAACGGCTCCGTAGCGCATCGACCAGATGAAGTAGATCATCGGCAAGATGTAGCCGACCGCAAGGATCGAGGCGCCGGCCGTGGACATGACGTTGAATACCTGAAACTCGGGCGGGTAATTGTGGTAGCGCCGGGGCATGCCGAGGTAGCCGAGAATGAACTGCGGGAAGAACGTGAGGTTGAAGCCAACGAACAGGATGACAGCCGCCACGCGAGCCACCGATTCCGGGTACATCCTGCCGGTAATTTTCGGCCACCAAAAATGCAGGCCGCCCATGTAGGCCATGACGGCGCCGCCGACCATGATGTAGTGGAAGTGGGCGATCACGAAATAGGTGTCGTGGACGTGGACGTCCACGCCCAGGCAGGCGAGGAAAAGCCCGGTCAGGCCCCCGACGACGAACAGGCCAATGAAGCCGAGCGCGTAGAGCATCGGCGTGTCGTAAGAAATGGAGCCCTTGTACAGGGTGGCGACCCAGTTGAAGACTTTGACGGCCGAAGGAATCGCGACCATATAGCTCAAAAGCGAGAAGACCAGCGCGGAATAGGGAGACTGGCCGGCCACGAACATGTGATGCGCCCAAACAAAGAATCCGATGACGGCGATGGCCATGCTCGCCGCAGCGACGAAGGGGTAGCCAAACAGCGGCTTGCGCGAAAGCGTGGGAATGATCTCGCTGACCACGCCCATCGCCGGCAGGATCATGATGTACACGGCAGGGTGGGAGTAGAACCAGAACAGATGCTGGAAGAGGATTGGATCGCCGCCGAGCGCCGGATTGAAGAAGCCGAAATGAAAGAGGCGCTCCAAGGCGACCAGGAGCAGCGTGATGGCGATGACGGGAGTGCCGAGGATGAAGATGACGCTGGTGGCGTAGTGCGCCCAGACGAAAATCGGCAGGCGGAACCAGGTCATCCCCGGCGCGCGCATCGTGTGGATGGTTACGACGAAGTTCAGTCCGGTGAGGATGGAAGTGAAACCGGTGATGAAGATGCCGATGGCGGCGGGGGCCACCGAGGTGTTCGAGTAGAGGCTGCTGAAAGGCGTGTAGAAGGTCCAGCCGGTGTCGACGCCTCCATTGATGATGGCGAACAGGGCGAAGAGCGCGCCAAGATTGTAAATGTACCAGCTCAACAGGTTGAGCTTGGGGAAGGCAAGGTCTTTCGCGCCGATCATCATGGGGATGAGGAAATTCCCCAGCACCGCGGGAATGGACGGGATCAGGAAGAAGAAGATCATGACGATCCCGTGCATGGTGAAGAGCTTGTTGTAGGTCTCGGGCGTGACCAGATAGCCCCGCGGCGTCAATAGGTGGATCCGAATCAGGCCGGCGAAAGTGCCGCCGAGGATGAAGAAGAAAGTGACGGAGGCGAGATAGAGCAGCGCGATGCGCTTGTGGTCGGTGGTCAGCAGCCACGAGCGGATGCCGTAGTGCGCGTTGAGATAGTTTAAGGGCGGCGGAGTTGACGCCGGCGACGCTGCCTGCGAGCTCATGGCGCTCCCTTTCGCGGTCCTTCCGGAAGGGCGGCTCCCGGCGCGGTGCCGCCCGGCGCCGGCAGGGACTTGATATAGGCGATGAGGTCGAGGATCTGCTCCTCCGTCACCAGGCCCTGGAATGCCGGCATGATGGGCTGATAGCCCGACGGAATGTTGACCTTGGGATCCAGGATGCACTGGCGGATGTAGGCCTCGTCAACGACGAGGGCTCGTCCGTCGGCGAGCTGCACCTTCGAGCCGAAGAGACCGTTGAGCACCGGGCCGCGCCCCGTGGAGAGGCCCGTGTGGCAGGAGATGCAAGCAAGCTGCTGAAAGAGTTTGGCGCCGGCAGCGGCCGTATCGGGCTCCCCCGCAGAGCCGCTGAGCCAAGCTTGATACTCGGCCGGCTCCATGACCGTGACCCAGCCTCCCATGGCGGCGTGGTTCGTGCCGCAATACTGCGAGCAAAAGAAGCGATAGCGCCCCGGGCGCGTGGCGCGAAACCACATGGTGGTGTAGCGGCCGGGAACGACGTCCTGCTTCACGCGGAAGGCGGGAACGAAGAAGTCGTGAATCACGTCCTCGCTCGCCATGATGAGCCGGATGTTGCGGCCGGCGGGAATGTGCAGCTCGTTGATTTCGCGGCGGCCATCGGGCTGCTGCAGCTTCCACATCCACTGTTTGGCGACGACGTAGATGTCCAGCGTGTCCTGCGGGGCGCGGCGCATGTTGATGTAAATCGAAGCGCCCCAGCCGAACATCACCAGCGCGAAGAAAGACGGAATGGCGATCCAGGCTGCTTCCAGCTTCATATTGCCGTGAATCGGGACGCCGATCTCCATCTTCTGGCGCCGGCGATACTTCACAAAACTATAGAGAATCACCAGGAAGATCAGCCCGGCGAAAAACGCCGACACTGCAAGCAGGTAGAGAAAGAGCGAGTCCACGCCGCCCGCGAAACTCGAGGCGCCCCGGGGAAACAGTGGAAGTTCCGACTGCGCGATCACTTAAGCTCCTTGCGACTTCTTCCGCGCGGCGCGCGATCCGCGCCAGCGGAACACGAAAACACCGGCGATGAGCGCGATGACGGTGATGACGCCACCCAAGCGAACCACACCCAAAATCGTGGCGCTGTACCGCGTCGAGGCCGGGTCGTACTGATAGCAAAACAGCAGCAGATGATCGACGGGCGTGCCGATTTTCCCGGCGGAGGCGTCCACCAACCCGAGACGAACGTCGCGCGGCGGGTACTCCACGCCGTAGAAGTACCGCGAGATGCGTCCCTGCGGCGTGAGCAGCAGAATGCCACTGGCGTGGACGAAGAGATTCGTCTTTTCGTCAAAGTAGTAACGGAAGTTGGCGGCGCGCGTGAGCGCCGTGATGGATTCCGGCGGCCCCACGAGGAAGTGCCAGCCGGCGGCCGACTCGGGACGACCGTAGCGCGAGAGCGCATCCAGCTTCTTGTCCGCAGCCATGTCGGGGGTCTCGCGCGGATCGAAGCTGACGAACAAGACTTCGTATTCCTTGCCGGCCGTGAACGAAAGCATCTTCAGGGCGCCGACGAGGCTTTGCTCGACCTGATTGCAGAGCATTGGGCAGCTGTAATAGACCAGGGCGAGAACTACCGGCTTGCGGCCGAAATAGTCGCCCAGGCGAACGGCCCGGCCGGCTTCATCACGAAACGGCAGATCGAGCGGAAGCTGCGCATTCAACTGCGGATCGAAGCCCACGTTCTGCAAGGCGGGCGGCAGGCCCTGCCGCTGCGCGTTGGAAGGCACCATTTGGGCGCGCGCCATCCCCGCGGCCGAAAACGCCAGGGCCAGCGCCAACAAAGGCCCAAGAATCGAGCGAGCATTCATGGCTTTTTCTCCTTCGCAGGCTTTGCCGCCCACGCCGGCAGTCCCTTCTCAGCGATGATTTTCATCGCGTCTTCGATGGGGATCTGGGCGGTGCCTGCCTGTGCGTTCACCCAGCGAGTTTGTTCGAGAGCGGCGCGATCGCGGGCCAGGCTGTCCCGCAGGTCCTGCTGCGCATCGGTGGGATGCGCGGCGGAACCTTGAAGGCGCGGCTCCGGGGGGTAGGCCATTCTCATGCCCTGACGGACGGGCGGCGGCGGCGTGTCGAATTCCCTGGCACGTGACGCGGTAAATGTCCATATGCCCCAGCAAGCCGCCAGGGTCACTCCGAGCGTGATCGCGAGATAGAGGAGGAACGCGAGGACGCTGCCCGACCGGATGTCGCGAGGATCGAAGGCGACGTCGTCGTGGACCGGGCCGTTGGCCGCGGGATGCGAATTGCGCTCTTCAGTGCTCATGGTGTTCGATGGCCGCTGCCAAATTGGGATCGCCCAGCGGCAGCAGCGGCCGGTCTCTCAACTGCCGGGCGAAGTAAGCGAGCCAGAGGCCGCCAATGCCGATGGGAGCGGCAAAATCCAGCCAAGTAACATGGAAAGCCAAAGGCGAAAACTCCGGGGCCGTGAGCCAAAACAAATCCACGACGCGCATGACCATCACCCAGATGGCCAGCCAGACCAGCAGGCGGGCGTTGCGCTTGATGTCGCGCGAGAGCAGCAGCAAAAACGGCACGGCGAAATGGAACAGGAGAATCAGAACGCTCACGGCGAACCAACTCGTCTGAAGACGCTTGGTGTAGAAGGAGATCTCTTCGGGCAGGTTGCCGGACCAGACGATGAGGAGCTGGGAAAAAGCGAAGTACGCCCAAAGCATGAGGAAGGCGAAGAGAAGCTTGCCCAGGCTGTGCAGATGACGCGGCTGGACGACGCGGGACATGGGCTCGCTGCGCGCCAGCAGCACCAACACCGCAATCATCAGCGACATCGCCGAGACCACCTGGCCCCCCACGAGGATAAAGCCGAAGATGGTCGAGTCGAAGTGGGTATTGAGCGACATGATCCAATCCAGCGCGGCGAACGTCATGGTCAAAACGTAAAGGATGATGCCCGGAGCGCTCAGCCTCCTCATCTTCTGGAGAATCGCGCGATCCGGGTTGCCATCTTGCTCCCGGGACCAACGGTTGAGCAACGCCATCAGCATGAGCCAGATGGCGAAGTAGATGACGAAGCGCAAGAAGAACGCGGAGGGCGTCAGCCAGTGCGTCTGAAACCGCGAAGCGGCCGGCGCGCCCGGACGCGCCCAGCCGTAGATGCGGCGGACTCCGAAAAGGAGCGGAAGAAAGAGAATAAACAACAGCGGAAGCGTCCGCGTGGCGGATTCGAGCGGGCGGCGGATGACCACGGCCCAGTGGCCGCCGGTGAGATGCTGCATCATGACCAGGCCGAGACAGCCGAGCGCCAGTCCCAGCGCGAAAAGGTAGCCCATCAAATAGGAGCGGAAGAATTGCGCCGGATTCGTAAGAGCGCCAAGAGCGCAGAGCGCCAGCCCAAGGATGCCGGCCAAAAGGGCGTGGGACTGCAGGCGCGTGACGCTCGGCGGGGCCGCGTAGGTGTCTCGGCCGTTCATGGCGCGGCGTCTCCCGTCTTCAAGCGTTCGCGGAGGTTCGACGGCAGTTCCGCTGCCGGCGCGTTTCTGCTGAGCTGAAGCGCGCGGAGATACGCGATGATGGCCCAGCGATCCCGCGGCGGCACCTGGGCGGAGTAGTCGGACATGGCTCCGAATCCGTTGGTGATGACGTCGTAAAAATGGCCCACGGGCGCCTGACGCAGGCGATCGATGTGGTACGACGGCGGATGACGGAAGCCGCGGACGGTGATCATGCCGTTGCCATCCCCGTCCAGGCCGTGGCAGGGACTGCAAAAAATATTGAATCGTTCGCGGCCACGCTCGAGAAGCTCCTTCGTGACCGGGAGCGGGAAGGCGTCGGAATCCCCGGGGACGGCGAGCGCTTCGTCTTCGATCTGGCCGCGGTAGACCGTGCCTTCCACGAGCGGCCGTTCCGACCGCACATCACCGAAGAAATCAGATGGCGAGAGCGGGCGCTGCTTCGGCTGGTTGGCCATGTCCTGGCGGCAGCCCGCGCCGAACAGCAGGCACAGAAGCAGCCCAGCCGCAGGCGCCAGGCGGCGAGCCCGGCGATGGAAGAAGACCGTGCTAGGCATCTTCCACCTCGGTCACGTCGTGCGCGCCGAGCGTCCAGAGAAACTGCGCGGTGCGTTCGCGGTCGAACTTCGGGTCTTGCGCTCCGATGCAAAGAAAAAAGCGGTCTCTCGAAGCAAGCGCGAAGCGCGGCGCGTTGAAAAGGGGATGGTGCGGCATGGGGAGCTTGTTCAGAGCCAGCATACCGACAACGGCGAAGATGGACGCGCTGAGAACCGTCATTTCGAACGTGACGGGAATGAAGGCGGGCCAGCTATTGAGCGGGCGGCCGCCAAAGTTCTCCGGAAAGCTGATAACGGCCATCCAGTACTGCATGAAGAATCCGCCGAGTGCGCCGAGCACGCCTCCAATGAGGGTGATCAGCGGAACGCTGGTGCGGCGGAAGCCGAGCGCTTCGGGGAGGCCCTCGACGGGGAAGGGCGTGTAGGCGTTGATCTGGCGGTATCCTTCGGCGCGGGTTTGCTCGACGGCCGCGAGGAGCCGTTCGGGCGACTCAAATTCCGCCAGGATGCCGTAGGCGCGCGGGCGGTGTTCGCTCATTTGCCTTCCTCCGAGGTTTGCGCGACAAGCTCGCGCATTTCGGCAATGGAAATCACCGGAAGGAAGCGAATGAACAGGTACACAAACATGGTGAAGAGCCCGAGCGTCCCCAGGAACGTGCTCCAATCCCAGAAGGTCGGGCGGTACATGCCCCAGGCCGAGGTCATGAAATCGCGGGTCAGACTGACGACGATGATGACGAAGCGTTCCAGCCACATGCCCACGTTGATGACGAGCGACAAGAGAAAGAGCGCCAAAACATTGTGGCGGACCTTGCGGAACCACAGCAACTGCGGCACCAGGATATTGCAGAGAATAAGCGAGTAGAACACGTACCGGCAGGGGCCGCCGAGGCGGTTCCCCACCAAAGCCAGCTCGAAGCGGTTCCCGCTGTAGAACGCCATGAAGAATTCCATGAAGTAGCCGTACGCGACGATCAGGCCCGTGGCGAGCATGACCTTGGCCATGTTGTCGAGGTGGCGCATGGTGATGAAATCTTCCAGCCCGTACACGGCGCGAAGCGGAATCGCTATGGTGAGAACCATGGCGAAGCCGGAATAGATGGCTCCGGCGACGAAATAGGGCGGGAAGATGGTGGTGTGCCAGCCGGGCACGATGGCCACGGCGAAATCAAAGCTCACCACGGTGTGCACGGAAACGACCAGCGGCGTGGCCAAGCCGGCGAGGAGAAGATAAGCCATCTGATAGCGCTGCCAGTGGCGCGCGGAGCCGCGCCAGCCCATGGCCAGCATGCCGTAGATGAACTGCTTGGCGCGCGAGGTGGTGCGGTCGCGCAACGTGGCGAGGTCGGGAAGCAGACCGATGAACCAGAACATCAGCGAGACGGTGAAATAAGTGGAGACGGCAAAAACGTCCCAGATCAGGGGACTGCGGAACTGCGGCCAAATCCCCATCGTGTTGGGATACGGGAACATCCAGAAGGCATACCAGGGACGCCCGGTGTGAATGAGGGGAAAGATTCCGGCGCAAGCCACGGCGAAGAGCGTCATGGCCTCGGCAAAGCGGTTGATCGAGGTGCGCCACTGTTGATTGAGGAGCAGAAGAATCGCGGAGATCAGCGTTCCGGCGTGGCCGATTCCGATCCACCAGACGAAATTGACGATGGCGAAGCCCCAGCCGACGGGAATGTTGATGCCCCAGATGCCCACGCCTTTGGCAAAAAGATACGCGAGCGAGCCGAAGAGCACCATGACGATGGAAAATGAGATGCCAAAGCCGAGGAGCCAGCCGAGCGCGGTGGGCCGGCTGAGCACGATGGCGCTGATCTTGTCGGTGACGGTCGCGAAGGTGTGGCCCGGCCCGAGGAAGGGCGCGGGCCGGCGCTCCGGCGAGATCGGCTTGATGGGCTGGCCGGCGCTCATCACTTCTCCCCCTGCTCGAGTTCGGGGTTCGGATTGCGCACCGCGGCGAGATAAGTGGTGCGCGGGCGCGCGTTCAATTCCGCAAGGAGGGAATAGTTGCGCTGCTCGGCCTTGAGCTTGGCCACGCGGCTTGTGGGATCGTTGGCATTGCCGAAAATAATCGCTTCGGCCGGGCAGGCCGCCTGGCAGGCGGTGACGATCTCTCCGTCGCGGATCGGTCGGTTCTGCTTTTCGGCTTCGATGCGCGCGTTGTCGATCCGCTGGACGCAGTAGGTGCACTTCTCCATGACGCCGCGGCTGCGCACGGTGACCTCGGGATTGCGCATCAGCTTGAGCGAGGGCGTTTCCCAATCCTGATACCGCAGGAAGTTGAAGCGCCGGACCTTGTAGGGGCAATTGTTCGAGCAGTAGCGCGTGCCGATGCAGCGGTTGTAAACCATGTCATTCAGGCCCTCGGCACTGTGGACGGTGGCGCCGACGGGACAGACCTGCTCGCATGGCGCGTTCTCGCATTGCATGCAGGGCACCGGCTGAAACCAGGTTGCGGGACGATCGAGGCCGCCTTCGTAATAGCGATCGATGCGGATCCAATGCATCTCGCGGCCGCGCATGACCTGGTCTTTGCCGACGACCGGGATATTGTTTTCCGCCTGGCAGGCGATGACGCAGGCGTTGCAGCCGATGCAGGCATTCACGTCGATGGTCATGCCCCAGGCGTAGCCGGGATAGGCGAATTCCTTGTAGAGCGAGAGGCTCTTCGGCGGCGCTTCGAAACCCTCGTGAGCGAAATCGGGCTCGCGGCGGAATTTTTCGAGCGTGGCTGAGCGCACCTGGCCGCGCCCTTCCATGTTGTAGTGATATTGCGTGCACGCGAGCGGATACATGTCGCCGGCCTTGCGAATATTGTTCGGGATAGCCGACCACAAGCCATTTGAAAAACGCACGGCGGTCGCGTTGAAGCCTTTGTTCGTGCCGGTCTTGCCGGCGCGCCAGCGGCCGTAGCCGAGCGGCAGCGTGATGACATTGTCGGCCTGTCCGGGCACGACCCACACGGCCGCGGTGACCTTGCTTCCGCCGATCTCGATGTCCACAACGTCGGTGAAGACGCGGCCGTGCTCGCCCCCGGAAGCACCAATCTTGTGGCCCAGGCCGAGCTGCTCTGCGGTCTTAGGGCTGACGAGTGCCGCGTTGTCCCAGGTCAGCTTGGTGACCGGACGTGGCAGCTCTTGCAGCCAGCCGTTGTTGGCAAAGCGGCCGTCGTACACACCAGAATCGGGGCGGAAGAGGACTTCGAAACCTGACGCGGCCGGATTTCCGGGCGGGATACCCGCGGGCTTCAGCTTTGGGGAAATGGAAATGGGAGCGAACGTCGTAGCGGCAACGAGTCCGTCGTTCAGCCATTTCCGCCAGGACTTCTCTAAATCTGCTGGAGAGTAGCCCTTCTTCCAGAAGTCGCGGACGATGTCGTAGCTCGACTGGCCGGGTTTGTCACTGAACGCGGCGACGACTTCGTGGGCGGTCTTGCTTTGATACAGCGGTGCGATGAGCGGCTGGATGATGCTGGCGGTGCCATCGTAGGCGCGGGCGTCGCTCCAGGATTCGAGGTAGTGCGATTCGGGAATGTGCCAGTGGGAATAATCGGAGGTCTCGTCGAAATAGGAACCCAGGCGGGCCACGAAGCGCACCTTCTTCATGCGTTCGGTGAACGCAAAATCGTGCGGCGCGTCGTAGGCGGGATTGCCGCCGAGAATGAGGAGCGTGTCCACCTTGCCTGCGTCCATGTCGGCGACGAGATCGCGTAGCGATTCGAGCTGGTTGACCGGCTCCGTTTCGATCGGATCGGTGTAGTGCACGGTTTGGCCGACGTTTCCGAGGGCCGCGTTGATGGCGTGCGCAAGCGCGTGTACTGCGGCGGGCTGCTGCTCGCCAGCGATGACCAAGCTCGCGCCGCGATGTTTCTGCAAATCCGCGGCGGCCGCATGAATCCACTTTGCCGTTTCCTCTCCGAGAGATGCCGAGCCACCGAGTCCGAGCCGCGCAGCAAGCGCGCGGGCGAAAGCCTCGATTTCGGATGTCCGCAGCGGAAGGCGGTGATCGGCAGCCGAGCCGGTGACCGATGGTGTGGGCTCGACCACGTAGAGACGGTTGAGATTTGGCGATTCTCCATTGAATCGCCGCCGGCGCGAGAACTCGCGCGCGTAGCGCACGTGTCCGGGCCCGCTGGCAAGAAAATCCGCGTCCAGCGAAAGAATCACGTCGGCCTTCTCAATTCGATAGACCGTATTCACATAACGGCCGAAGGCCAGGAGGCCGCCCTCGCGAACGCCATCCGAGCCGGCAGGTTCCCACTGATGCCATTTCGCCAGCGGAAGCCCGGCAAGAAGCGCTTTGATCTGCGCGCCGAGCGTCGGCGAATGAACCGAGCCAGTCAGGACGCGAAAGCCTTCGCCCTTGTTGGCCTTCGCGGCTGCTGCCGTTGCGCGGGCTACTTCCATAAACGCCGGCCAGGTGCTCGGTTCCCCGAGGTAAGAAACCGATTGAGCGCGGTCGGGATCGTAAAGCCCGAGGATGGAGGCCTGCGCGAAGACGTCGGTGCCGCCGAGGCTCCCGGGATGGTCGGGATTGCCTTCCACCTTCGTGGGGCGGCCTTCGTGGCTCTCGACCAGCAGTCCGATGGCATCGCCGCCGAGCGGCATGGCCGTGCTGAAGTAGAGCGGCTTGCCGAGGGTCAGACCAGCCGGCTGCTTGACGTAGGGAACGATGGTTTCTTCGGGCTGGCGGCCGCAGCCGGTGAGCCCGGCGAGCGCGAGTGACGCCGCCATCAGCTTCAAAAAATCACGGCGCTCGACGGCGTTCTCCCATTCCGCTGCCTGCCGCGGGAATTCGCGGTGCAGCAGGTCCTCGAAATGCGGGTCCTCCGCCAGCTCTTCGAGGCTGCGCCAGTACGGTTTGCCGGACTTGGCGGCGAGCCGCTCGCGCACCACGCGGAGATCGAGAGGGTACTCGCGAGGCGTCAGGTCATCCGGCTGGTCGTGTTCGTGAGAATCCATAGTCTCTGCAATCTAACGATGGCAGGTCGAGCAACTGGTGAGTTCCGCGACGCTGCGAATCTGGTACTGCTTGGCAAGCTGTTGTCCCAACGCGAGCTGATTTGCCGGCGCGCGCCAGTCCATGTTGAAGACCTGGTCGCGCGGCCGCAGGTTTTGTTCCGGATTGCGATGACAGTCGAGGCACCACTGCATCAGGAGCGGCGAGGCCTGCCAGACGAGCGGCATCTCGTTGATTTGGCCGTGACAAGTCGTACAGCCAACGCCTTTATTCACGTGAATGCTGTGATTGAAGTAGACGAAGTCGGGGAGGCGATGCACCTTCACCCATTCGATGGATTTTCCCGTGCGATAGCTCTCGCGGACGGGCTCCAAGTACGGGCTATCGGCGAAGAGCAGCGAATGACAATTCATGCAGGTTTTCGTCGGGGGGATGCCGGCGACCGCCGAGGTTTCGACCGAGGTGTGGCAGTAGCGGCAATCGATGCCGTCGTCCCCAACGTGGTGCTTGTGGCTGAACTGCACGGGCTGCTCGTGGATGACGTTTTCGCCGGTCACGTAGGGCGTGCGGGCGATGGCCACGGTCAGCGTTAGCCCCAATCCGGCGAGGAACAGGGCCGAGAACAGGCTGACCCGAGAGATAGTATTCGCGCTGCGATGAAAGATCTGCGCCATGCAGTAGGTACTTGGCCGCGCTTAGGCAGGGAGCACCCGGGGACGCAAGGTGCGAGCCTTCTCCCCCTATCCAGGCAGCGCGGAACCCGGGCCCAAGAAACAAAATAGTTTCCGATAAACGCAGCGAGAATGCAAATCGGTCGCGAAAGGGGTAGCAGGTCAGTTTGAGTTGGGTCGGCAGGAGTTGTGCCCCATGGTCTTCCCCCGCTCCAGCGGATTGCTTCCGAGTGCGCGGTGATCCGGGCACAATCCAGACCACCGCCTTCCCGGTGGTGAGTCGGAACTGATGTTCGTAGCTGCACGCTTGGGAGATGCTGCGGCAGCTCAGCCGGAAACGACAGGCCATTCCCAGGTGAACCACCTGGCGGAAGTCGTCGCCGTCGCATCAACATCAACCGAAAACGTTGCACCGATGACGCTGAAATCAGGTATTGCCGAGCTCCTTCGTGCGTCGCTCCTTGGGAACAGCCATTCAACTCGCGGCGAGACCCTTAACGGATAGGGAGCGCGTACATGAGCCCGCCTTGCGTCCAGAGGTTGTTTGGACCGCGGGCCAGCTTCATGACCGACCCCGAGCCGAGGTCGCGCTCGAACATCTCGCCATAGTTGCCCACGGCTTCGATGACGCGGGCAGCCCAGGTATCGTCGAGCCCGATAAATTGCCCATAGCCGCGCTGGACGCCGAGCAAACGCTGGATCACTGGATCGTCGCTTTTATTCATCTCGGCGAGATTTGCGTGCGTCACTCCGCTCTCCTCGGCTTGGATCAAAGCTTCAACAGTCCAATTAACAATGGTCGCCCATTGCGGGTCGTCGAGGCGGTAGGTGGGCGCCAAGGGGTCTTTGGCAATGGCGTCCGGCAGGATTTCAAAATTCCGCGCCCTGTTCTTCAAGGCGAGTCGCTCGTAGGCGAGTTGCGAGACGTCGGCAGTGACGGCCGCGCAGTTGCCTGTGACGAATGCCGCTTCCATCTCGCCTTCTTCCTGAAAGGAGAAGGGCAGCCACTTGATCTTCTCGCGCTTCATGTAACCTTCCAGTTGGACCTCGATCTCGGTGCCACCCAGGAAACAGATTTTCTTGCCGGCAAGGTCCTCTGGAGAAGTGATTCCCATCGTCTTATTCACAAAGAAGCCCTGGTAGTCGTAGAAGACGGGACGCGCAAAGCCGAAACCCGTGTTGGCGGTATTAATAAGATTCGGGGAGCCCGTGGCAAGGAGCGCGATCTCGCCGGATTTGAGGGCCTTCAGGGCATCCTGCTCGTCCCGGAAGGGTACAACGGTGAACTTGGCGTTTGGCCCGAGCACAGCCACAGCCACTGCCTTACAGATGTCCATGTCGAAGGCGGAGTGATTCCCATGGGCGTCTTGCGTAGAGTACTCCGGCAGTTCGGTGTTGATTCCGCACGGGAGTGTGCCGGCAGCTTTGATCTTATCGAGCGTGGGTCCAGCAAGCGCCGCCGGGGGCGTCCCCGCAATCAACCAGCCAATGAAAAACAAAAGTGCATAAATTCTCATCATGCAGTCACGTTCCTTCCGAGCGCCTACGGCAGGGTTTGTTAACAATAATACGGCGACCGGAGAGAAGATCCGGTCGCCGCAGGAAAGTGGTTGGCAAGAACTCTAATTCGAAGGCCAAGTGCCCGACGTTGGTAGCCCCGGGTTGCTGCTGGGACGCGGATTGAAGTCTGCTGGAGCCGGATCGATCAGTTTCCCGTGGACTACATCGGTCGGCGTGATATGCAGAACGCGGCAGCCTTCCGCACCATAGTGGGGAAGAGTCACTACCTCGGTTCGCGGAATCTTGGCGTAGTCGGCCGGCAATGGCGGCGCGAAGCCCAGCAAGCGCGCATTGTCAAAAGCGGAGAAGAGGTTGCCAACACCAGGAGTCTTGTCATCGGCCGGCCCCAGGTACTTCTGGCCGTAGGTCGTCTCGCCTAGCGCGCGCGCGTTGGCTTCATCTGGCAGATCGGCAAGCGGAGTCAGGTTGAATAGCTCGTCGATGAATTTGATGATCGAGCTATGCTCGGTGGCTTCATGGGAGATGGCGTGGGCCACGCTGTACGGCGAGATGACGATCGCTGGAATCCGGGGACCCTGATCAAGAGCGTTCCCAACGGGATCGAAGGTGCGGATCTGCGGCTGAGTGTGGTCGTAGAGGCCGTCGGTTTCATCGTAGGTGATGATGATGGCGCTCTCTGGCCAATACTTGCTGCTGGCGATGGCGTTGATAGAGTCAGCCAGAAGCGCCTCGCTGATCTGCGCGTCGGAGTAGCCAGGGTGGTCGTCATTTCCCGAGAAATCTGCCTGGACCGTTTTGCTGGGCGACCGGGGAAGCAGGTTATCCAGGTTGCCATATCCGCCGCGGACGTAGAAGACACCACCTTCTCTTGGCAGTGCGTTCGTGCTGATCGCCGTAAAGAAGTCCCCGAGGCCCTTCAAGTGCTCCTGGATTTCGGTCGGGTTATTGGCCTCATAGCCGAAATACTGCGGGCCATTGTGATGGGCGATGTAAGTGGCATACGTTGCGGTGCCGGTAGGATCGGTAGACTCGTGATCGTACCCCTCCTGGAACCAACCCCAATTCACCTGCTTCTTCTTATCGCCGTAGATCTTCTCGATGTCACTCTGTACATCCAGAAGGTCAAAGGTCGGGTCCGCATCCTTAGCCGTGATACTTTTAATCTCTTTCCCCATAAAGGAGAGAGGCAGGCTTGCAAACGTAAGATTGGAGGACGGGGTGGTGCTCGGAGCGCCCCCGCTCTCTGTGGGCTGCCTTTCACCAGCAGGGGTCGTGTCCAGAGCGGATCCCCAGTAGGGTTGGGGATCGCCGGTAACGGGCAGTTGCCCGTTTGCGTATGTACCTGTGCCCCCTATCGCGAGATTGGGATGCTTGACCCACTGCGTCTTGCCCGATTGCCCAGCGATCATGGCGATGGCGTTGGGCGTCGATGGCCCGATCACGGTGTCAAAGAAGTTGTCGAAAAGCGTGAAGCGGTCCGCGTATTGCCACAAGAATGGAGCGGTATCGCAATCCACGTGGCTGACGACCAGCTCGCCCTTTTGCACTTGGGCCTGTGTCGGGTGTGGCCCGGTGTACGTGAGTCCATCGGCGCTCAACGTCCCGCCGGTTATGCCTTCTTCTGTAAAGGCATAGCGGTCGTTCTGGGCCACGTGACTCGCATCCAGATGCAGCTTGGCGTCGATGGCGGTGTGGCCGTGATTCACGGAGTCCGTGTCCTCCGGATAGAGCAACACCGTCTTGCCATTGACGTCAGTCACCGACTGGGGAATTAAGAATGGGGAGATGGTCCCAACCGTGCCGTCTGTCTTTACGATCGGCTGGACAAAACCAGGAGTGTCGCTAGCGGGTTGCGAGAACAGTCCCCGGGCTCCGGGGTAGGTGCCGAAGTAGAAGTCAAACGAGCGGTTCTCCTGAAAGAGAACGAAGACGTACTTGATCCTCTTCCGGAGTAGCTCAAGTTTCTGGTCGTGGCTTAGATAAGGGAAGTCTTCCACGCGATGCATATATCGAGCAACCTCATCGCTTGATCTCGGTGAGATTTCGACGATCTTCCTTTGGTCGGCAACCTCGTCATTCTTTCCGTCCTGGGCCAGCGTGGTGACTGGCAACATCATCAACGCAACCCCCATCAGGGAAGCGCAACCGGCCTTCACCCATTCTTTGGTATGCATACCTGCTCCTCTCTCGAATTAAAAGCTTTGTATTGATGCGGTTCCCGCCGACGATTCCCGGCCACCACCCGAGCGGGGAGGGATTCGGCGAGGAAATATTTCGCACCACGTGGGTTAACAAAGGTATGTGAATCGGAATTCAAGCTGGCATGAAAAAGCTGATAAAAACCCTTTGAAGGACAAAATCCCTGAAGATTTCGACCTCACCCGCAATCAGCGAGGTTTGGGCGGGAAACCACATCTACATGTAGCCGCACGTCTCCGGGCACAGCAGCTTGCCAACCCCGCGTTCATGAACGGGCGCCTTAGAAAGTGGCCTTGATGCCGGGGCCCAGAACCGCAATGTAGAAGATCGAGACGGCCGCCGCGGCAAGAATCCAGCCAAGGTTGCGGTATACGAAGTCGTGCGCGGTGGCATGCCCCTCTCCGGAAACGAGAAAGAGATGAGGTACCTCGAGTAGTCCTACGGCGGCGGCGAAACTGCTGAGAGCGCCGGACCGCAATATCTCCATGGCTCCGCGAGGATCCAGCGCAGCTCCGGCGCATGCAATCAGGCCGCCCGCAACGTACGAAGTAAAGACTAATCGGCGCACGCGGAATCGCCGGTTGGCGTCGCTCGCAGAAACTATCCAACGCAGCTCAGAGGCGACGAGCCTTACCGATCCGCGGTAGAGCACGATTCCGGCGGCAACGAACAGGATCCGCCACAGCCAGAGGTACGGCATCCCTCGTATCAAAGCAAACCAATCCCCGCGAGCGAACACTCCACAGAAGATGAGGTAAGCGAAGCCCCAGAACAAACTGAAAGCCATGAGAAGGCAAAGCAGAAGGCGAAGACGTGGAGCGGAGCGGCGCAGAAGGCGTTGCGCGAGCCACGGGACACCGGCGAAAACAAGGTTCCCGAATGGCCCTCCGAGGTCAAAGATGTCGCCGCCACGATCGCCCAAACGCTGAGTTTCTATCAGTCGCGTGGTGGTGAGGATGCACGACCTGCCGCCCGCGATGAGGAAGCCAACGCCGTGCCCAACGACCTCATGAGCTACGTCGGCGAAGACAAATGCCAGAATTGCGATGGCGGCGATAGTCACTCTATCGTCGGAGTGAAGGACAGTATCCGAATTCGAATGGGCGGACATATAACTGCACAGCCTTAATGCACGAGTTGGCGTTTGATGATCGGCTTCAACTGCACGACCGTCCATTTGATATACAGTCGACTCGAACGAAGCCAGCCGCATGGTGGACCCTTGATGGACTGGCAGATCGACTGGATGACGAACTCGACATTGCTGGTTGCACCTTTGCGGCCGTTGATCACCACGAGCATAACGCAATTCATGATCGGCGATACACTTCTCATCCTAATTGAAGGCTGCGGGGAAATCTCATCTAGCGCCTCGGTGAGAGAGGGATGGGTGTGCCCCACAGGAAAACCAAATCTACGGAGTGAGCGTCCAACGCTCTGGGATTTGGAATAAACTTTGTAACGGATGATGAGGGGCAATGATTTCCGTGGTGGCCGCCCGATTCGGAGCCAATTGAATATTGCTCTTGTAAATCGTGGATTGAGCAGGTGGGTTCACCGCATGGGATGCATACGAGCGGCTGTTTTTCTTTTGCTGACCGTGTTGGGCGGGGATGTGCGGGGGCAGCAGCAACAACAGCCACAAGGGCAACAACAGGCGCTGCAGGCAAAGATCGCCGTAGAAGTGAAAACGGTGAGCGTGCTGGCAACGGTTCGGGACAAACATGGAAAGATCATCTCGAACCTGACGAAAGATGATTTTGTGGTGGAGGAAGACGGGCGGCCGCAAACCATCAATTACTTCGCGCGAGAGAGCGACTTGGCCTTGCGGGTGGGGCTGCTGGTGGACACGAGCTGGAGCCAGAGGCGGGTGTTGGAGCAGGAACGAAGCGCGAGCTACAGCTTTCTGGATCACCTGCTGCGAGAAGACAAAGATCTGGCTTTCGTGATTCATTTCGACAGGGAAGTGGAGTTGCTGCAAGACTTCACGCCCTCGCGGCCGAAATTGCAGGCAGCGTTGCAGTTGCTGCAAACGCCACAATTCGACGCGGATCGCGGAAGCGGAGGCAGCGGCGGGGGCGGGGGGCGAGGTTCGCGGCAAAGGGGCGGAGGGACGCTACTGTACGACGCGATTTACCTGGCGGCGGAGGAGTTGATGAGCAAGCAACAGGGGCGCAAGGCGCTGATTGTCCTATCGGACGGAGTGGATCGCCACAGCAAAGAGAGCTTGACGGCGGCGATCGAAGCGGCGCAGCGCGCGGACACGGTGGTGTACTCGATCTTGTTTAAGGATGAGGAGGGATACGGCCATCCGGGCGGCGGGATGATGGGACCGCGGGGAGGCGGGCGCCACGGAGGAAGATATCCGCAGGAAGAGCGGCCCGACGGGAAGAAGATCCTGCAACAGATCTCAAAAGCGACAGGGGGGCGGATGTTCGAGGTCTCGAAGAAGGAAACCGTCGACAAGATTTATTCGCAGATAGAGGAAGAACTGCGGAACCAATACAGTTTAGGCTATACGCCGGAGAAGAATGCGGGACCGGGGTATCACAAGATTCAGGTTACAACGAGGCAGAAAGATCTGGTTGTGCAGGCGAGGGACGGGTATTACGCGGGGCAGTAGGGGGGCGGGGTGGTGGGCGAGTGAGTGGTGAGGCCTGACACGCGAAATGCCGCGGGGGTCAGCATTCTTGCCGGCCTCTTCCTGACCGCTGCGGTGAGCTAACTCTGTGTGGTCGCTAGCCTTGATCGGAAACGCCTCGGCCGAGCAGTTCTCTGGAAGACGAAGAATTAAATGCGAGGCGTTTCCGATAAGGAGACTAGGAGGAAGCCGCTGGCGTTTGCGGCGGACGCGTTGA
>JBEKUY010000016.1:0-35017 GCA_049514555.1 Candidatus Acidiferrales bacterium | reverse complement strand
GAGATCGCTGCGGGGTCATCTGCGCAGCACCCAGAAACAACCGGCCAAGGTGCGGCGCTATTTCCACGAGGAACATGTCGCCTACGCCGCCTGAAAATGTTCACTACTTACCGCTCGGAGTAATAAATAACGTGAAGTCGCGTGGTGTAGAGTGATCCAAATTATTGGGTTCACTTGGACGTATAACGCGCTAACCGAAGAAGTGCTTTTCAGATGTCCGGTAGAGTTCGCGCACCGTAAGATAATTGAAACGAGGATGGTTGGTAAGGGCGGTGGAAATCGAATTGTATCCCCAACTCACAAGTCTTGTGTTTTGACGGCGTTGCCGCCCGCCCCAAGAGTCAATTGGAGTCAAATGGAGCCAACCAAGGTGTACCATGAGCTTCCGGCTCTATCCGTCATCTGTATTCATGCGGGTTTGAGCGCCATCACAACGTTTAGGAGGTGGCCGGGGATTAGCCGTGAAAGCACCAGAGGTCATCTTCAGCGTGGACCGGACAGCGTTCAGCAGTATGGTTGATTCTAGAAGTCAGACCTGGGAGTCTGCGGAAGGGGCATCCATGAACAAACGACTCAGCTTTCTCATATCACTGATAACCAGCGATAACGATTATCAACTCGAACAGGCCGCGGCAGGGCAGGAAACCGCCGGACGGCTCGGGATCAACCTTGAAGTTGTCTATGCGGACAGCGACTCGGTAACGCAGAGCCAGCAGTTGCTGAAGGCCATTCAAGGGCCGCCAGGATCACGGCCGGATGCGATTCTGTTCGAGCCAGTGGGCGGGACAGCACTGCCCCAGGTGGCCACCGCTGCCGTGGCGGCGGGCATTGGATGGGGTGTTCTGAACCGCGACGCCACGTACTTGAGCGAACTGCGCCGGACCTCGAAAGTTCCGGTGTTTTCCGTGGGCTCGGACCACCGGGAAATCGGGAGGATCGAGGGGCGGCAGATCGCCGCGCTCTTGCCCGCAGGCGGCGCGGTTTTGTACATCCAGGGGCCGTCGGAAGATAGTTGCGCTCAGCAGCGAACCACCGGGATGCAGGAGACCAGGCCCGCGAGCGTCCAGTTGAGTCTGCTCCGAGGACAGTGGACGGAGGGGAGCGCCTACCGGACCGTTTGCTCCTGGTTGCGCCTCACCACATCGCAGAAGGCGCGAATTGATATGGTGGCGGCGCAGAACGACGTCATGGCCCTGGGGGCACGGAAGGCCATCGAAGAGCAAGTCGGCGAAGCGGAACGCGAGCGGTGGATGAGCTTGCCATTCATCGGAGTGGACGGCTTGCCGAAGACGGGGCAGAGCTGGGTGCGGACCGGCTTGCTCACTGCAACTGTCGTGGTGCCGCCGAACACGCCCTTGGGGATCGAGGCCATGGTCCAAGCGCTGCAGAAGGGGTTGCAGCCGCCCGAGCGCACGTACACGACGCCTAGTTCGTTCCCAGCCATCGAGGAGGTTGTTTCGTCGAGGCTGGACAGAGCTACCCTGTCGAGTAGGCCACCTAAGCGTTGACGAAGACGGAATTGCCTGCCACTCAGGAGGATGCCGACGTGGCACCAATGATTAAGCGGCCCAACATCCTTCTATCTTTGGTGACGGAAGATAACGACTATCAACTCGAACAGGCCGCGGCAGGGCAGGAAGCCGCCGGACGGCTCGGGATCAACCTTGAAGTTGTCTATGCGGACAGCGACTCGGTAACGCAGAGCCAGCAATTGCTGAAGGCCATTCAGGAGCAGCCGGCTTTGCGGCCGGACGCAATCGTCGTGCAACCAGTGGGAAGAACAGGCTCGCCGCAAGTTGCGGCAGCGGCTGTAACGGCTGGAATCGGATGGGGAGTCATCAGCCGCGACGTCAACTACTTGGGGGACCTGAGACGGACATCGAAGGTGCCGGTATTCTCCGTGAGCCCGGACCAGCGGGAGATTGGCAGGATTCAAGGGAGACAAATAGCAGCGCTGTTGCCGGCGGGCGGAACGGTCTTGTACCTCCAAGGGCCGACGGAAAGCCATTCCGCCCAGGAGCGGACCAGGGCGATGAAAGAGACGAAGCCTGCCGATGTGGAATTGAGCTTGTTGCGAGGGCAGTGGACGCAGGGCAGCGCGCAGAGAACAGTGTGTTCCTGGTTGAGCTTGGCAACGTCACGCAGGGCGCGCATCGACCTGATCGCGGCGCAGAACGACGCCATGGCCCTTGGAGCGCGGAAGGCCATCGAAGAGCAGATTGAGGAAGGCGAACGCGAGCGGTGGATGAGCTTGCCATTCATCGGCGTGGACGGCTTGCCGAAGACGGGGCAGAGCTGGGTGCGGACCGGCTTGCTCACTGCAACCGTCGTGGTGCCGCCGAACACGCCGCTGGCGATCGAGGCCATGGTCCAAGCGCTGCAGAAGGGGTTGCAGCCGCCCGAGCGCAAGTACACAACGCCCCGATCGTTCCCGGCGATTGAAGAACTGGTCTCGTCGAGGCTGGACAGAGCTACCCTGTCGAGTAGGCCACCTAAGCGTTGACGAAGACGGGACTGCCTGCCACGCAGGAGGATCTGGAGCGGCCGATGGAAATCGAAATTGCACCCCTCACTTGCAAGTCCTTTAACGGAAACGGCGTAGCGCCGCCGCCCTATTCCAATTGGAGCTTTTTGGAGCCTGGTAGGTGTCCCGACACAAAGGTCAAACCGTCTCGAGGCACGTGTCGGAGCCCTGCGCCGGCAGGAAGCACATTCTTGATCACGCATAAAAGCCATTTCTGAAGGAAGGCTTTTCGGCTCAAACATCTTGTTCGGCAGACGGCTATTCTAATTGCTGCTACGATTCTGGGGTTGCGGAGTCGTTTGCGAAAGTTGAATCGATTCTGCGGAAGATTGGGACTTATCACAGCGGGAATGGACGGTGAATCCTTTTTCAGATTTAACGAAGATCATAGCCGAACTACGGAAAATGCTGGCAGCCCTATCTAAACATGACACGATGAGTTTGAATGCCCGGTCTCATCTGGCAAGCCATTAGGCAGAGTCTTTAGGCGTCATCTCTTCCATCGTCCGTCCGTGGTGAGAGGCTGTCGCACTTAGAGGAGACAAAGGGCCACAGTACTTCATGGCACAAGAATCCGTGATGCTCTTGCTGGGACGTTCGTGCAGGCGATTCACTCTCCGCCATGAACTATCTTTACTATGGCGACAATCTGGAAGTGCTCCCTCTCCACGTCAAAGATGAAACCGTTGACCTCGTTTATCTAGACCCACCATTCAAGTCAGATCAGGACTACAACGTACTATTTGCTGAGAAAGATGGCACGGATGCAGCCGCACAGTTCAAGGCATTTGAGGATACCTGGGAATGGAACCAAGACTCCGCTGCTACGTACGAGCAAATTGTGGAGCGCGGCGGAAAAGTGTCAGACGTGATGCAAGCGTTCCGGCGATTCCTGGGCACGAACGATATGCTCGCCTAGGCGAGCCGTAGACCGAAATAGAATTCGGTGCTGAGCGAGACTGGAGAAGGGAAAGTGCTTGAGGAATGGGTGGGAGAAGCGTCAGTTTTTGGCTTTGAGATTTTGCCGCGGCCGTCGGAAAGACTCTGCACTCAAAAACTTGGCTGGAGCATTGCATGCTGACGGGGTTGGGTGTACGTTATCGGTCGGCCGGGAAGTCAAAATAGAAATCCCGGTTGATTTACTCGATTCTCGCTCTTGTCATCTTGCTCAGCCTCGGCTTCGCATCCAAAGGAGTTCTATCGGGAGCGTCCAGAATGACATCACAGGCACAAGCAGCCGCAAACTCTCAGACGATCACCATCGGCGGTGAACCGGTCATCACTCTCACGCGCCCCAGCCCGGCTGACAAGACCAAACCCCAGTTCCTCGAAGCGATCGTTTTGCCGGGCCGCGGCATGAACTTGCTGCAATTGAAAGCGTGGCTCCCTGGCAAAGGCGAGATCGATGTGATCACTTCCCCTGGATTGGCCGATGCCAAACAGTTGCTGGACAACGGCGATGATGAATTCGGGAACAAAGCCTTCACCATAGGCAGCGCGATTCTGCTGCCCTATACCAACCGCATTCGCGGAACTCTCTCCCCAGACGGCAAGACCATCGAGACCACCATTGCCGGCAAGAAGCTCTCTCTTCCGGCGAATTGGAAGGGAAAGAATCCCGGCGCCGAGAAACATGCCATGCACGGACTGATTCTCTCCGCCAAGTTCGAGGATGTGAAGTACCAGGATGGGCCCGCTGAGTCGAGCGCTTCCGGCATCTTCCACGCCGGCGATTTTGGCGGTCATTGGCCGTCGAAGACCGACGTCAGCGTCCGCACCACGCTCAAAAACAATGCGCTGGATATCGTCGTCGCCACGAAAAATGTCGGGAGCGAACCGCTGCCGATGGCCATTGGCGCTCATCCCTACTTCGCTTTCCCCAGCGGCGATCGCCAACAAGCGAGATTGCGTCTCCCCTGCGGCATGCGCGCTCCCGCTAACAACTATGATGACGTGTTTCCCACGGGCCAGATCGTTCCGGTGAAAGGCACCCCGTTCGACTTTACGGCTCCGGGTGGCGCGCCGCTGGGCACGCTGTTCCTGGACGACAGCTTCACCGGCATCCAGCGCAATGCCGACGGCAATGCCGTCATCGAGATCACGGATCCCGCGGCGAATTACGGCTTGCGCATCCTTGCTCTTTCGCCGGAAGTCAAGGCGGTTCAGGTCTATGCTCCGCCGGATAAAGATTTCGTCGCCGTAGAACCTCAGTTCAATCTGGTCGATCCGTTCAACAAAAAACTGTGGGGAGAGACCGACACGGGAATGGTCCTGCTCCAGCCGGGCCAATCGGTTTCATGGCACATCAGATTGGAGCTATTCACTCCGGCCGCTGGAGCTGCCCACTAGTCTTGATCGCGGAGTCTGCGTAAACGTATCGACGCGCTGCGAAGGTGCCGGGGGTACGGCAGCCCTTCCTTCGGGCATCACGATTGGGCCGCCCACTGGATGGAATCATGACCGGGAATTCAGAAAGGAACAACGCCATTAGGTGTCAAAACTGCGCTGGAACGGGAATCATTGTGACCTCAACTGGTCCGCAAGACGACCCTGCCCGCCCAAAATAGAAAAGACCCGGATGCTCTAGCGATACGGGAATTTGTGCACCGCACTTTCGGCAAGCGTCCTCGCGGGCCGGACCTCTGTAACCACATGAACACTCAATGTAGAACTCTTTTCTGATGATCTTGTACGGGGACTTGGCACGTTCTCTTGTGCGCTCCTTCCCGCAAATGTCGCGAGAGCGGCGCGGAGAAACACGACCGCGACCAGCGAGTGAGTCTGCCAGATGGTCAAGTTGAGCTGGCCCTGTCTTGGGAAATTTCTTCGCACGCAAGACGGTCAGGATAAGCGGGACCAAACCACTAAACTCGTTTTGAGCGTAGCTCGAAGCGGAATCGAGCGCGCGGCGCACGCCGCCCTCAGTCTTTGCCGCCAGGAGTCGTCTCACCCACTTTTGTGGCCGAACTTGAACCCACTCTTTCTTTCTCTTGTCCAAGCGATACTTCCAGAATATCCGACGGTAGTTGTTTGCCCGCCCCACGATCTCAGAAACTCGAACGCCAGGGCGTCCCCGAGGCCTCTTTCCCGAAACCCTGTCAAGTGCCTTTTGGGGCTTTCTCAGCGGTTTTTTCGTTTCGGCATTTCTGCGGAGAATCCTCGACAACCGCACTCGGATTTTACGGAAGGTTCCCGACAAAAGCACCGGAATTGTGCGGAAGTCGAAACCTGCTCATGAGCGGAGCAAATCCCGCCTTCCAGGTCAAACTGAAATTGGGCCCTATACTCACGACAATTGCAGCCAAGGTCGCCTCTTGATTTTCGCGGCCCGAGGCTGTCAAGAGGGGGCGGGAGGAAAACATGACACGCGGCAAACTCACTTTGGAAGAGCAGCTCAAGGGGGTCCGCGCCGCGATCCGCAGTAAGCGAACGCCGCCCCAATTACTGGAAGGCCTGATGCGGCGGAAGGAGACCCTTGAAAAGACTCTCAGAGAAACGGGCCGCCACGGGAAGACGAAACGGCGTCCACCTCTGAAGCGGCTCCTTATCCTGTAACTGTTCTCAACTTAGGACGGTGAAAGATGGCAACCACTTAAATCAAATGTGAAGTTCGCATACGGCTTTCGGAAAGACCGGGAGCGGTCAAAGCATACGCCGATGTTCGTCTGCTTTTCCCTGGCGGAGAACTTGAAATCATTGGCTTCGCAATCATCGAACAACCGGGCCAGAAACCCTTTGTCGGGTTCCCGCAGAATCGGGGAAGAAACAAGTTCTTTCCGGTGGTCGAAGTCAAAGGAGAAACGCGCGAGCGGCTCGTTAAAGCAATCCTGCAGACCTACCGCGATGCGGAGGCGCGCGAATGATCTTCTCGGGCCGGACGCGGGCTCAAGAGCGGGCGCTGTGCTGACCCATCTCACATCCCGCGACGGTGTACCGCACGTCCGGCCCGGGGAGCCCGAATGCGGGGACCGGATTCAGAGAGGGGCGTCAGGTCTTTTTAGGACGGGTCGAGGACTAAGACTAAGGACCCTTCACTCAACTGTGTTAGAGGTTAATTGCAACAGGCAGAACAATTCGGCTGTGGAGATTACTCGGACTTCACCACTTCTGAGGCATTTGTAAATGCGGTGGAGATTCTGCCCGGCACTTCCCATCGCGTGCTTCCGGTCAGGATCGTCGTCGGACATTCCCCCTACCGCGATTCCAACGGCAACGTTTGGATGCCGGACCGTTACTTTTTCGGCGGCCGCGTTAGTAGTTTCGGGGGTGATTTATCCAAAGTCGCCGATGGTCGTCTTTACGAATGGCATCGTTTTGGGCACTTCCATTACATAGTGCCCGTTGCGACGGGCGGCAAATACACTTTGAGACTGTACTTTATGGAGCACTGGTTTGGTGTCCACAATGGCGGCATTGGAGGTGTGGGCAGCCGCGTGTTTGATGTCTCTTGTAACGGATCGATGCTCTTAAAAGGATTTGATATTTTCCGGGAAGCCAGCTCCGAGCCGTTGGTCAAATCCTTCCCGCATATTGAACCCACGCCGCAGGGCAGGATCGAGATCTACTTCACTCCAGCTGTGAACTACCCTTCGATCAGCGCGATTGAAGTCATCCCCGAATAGAAAAGTTCCTCGAATTCTGCGGATTTGGCCCGTGCAACACACAGGGTTCTTCATTTGATGGCCGAATAACGGTCTGCCCCTACATCAGCGTCACGCGCGTGTTCACGCTGGCATCCAGCGCCATTTCCGGAATGGGTTTCTGCAGTCTATCGAGCATGGCCCTCGCATAATCCTCGCGGTACATCATCGTCAGGTGCGTGTGCGCATCGATGAAACCCGGTAGCAGCGTCGCATCCCCCAGATCGATGACTTCCGCGCCCGCGGGAATCGCCGCGTTCGCGCCCGTCGCCACAATCTTGCCGTCCGTCACCACCACCACGCCCGGCTTTACCAACGCATTGCTCTTTCCGTCAAACAGCCGCGCGGCCTTCAAGACATAGTTCTTGCTCGCGGCCATCTGCGCCTGGCCATACAATGGCGTTAGCGCAAGCAGACTCAGCAGCGCCAGGCTCGACCATCTCCGCATCATTTGTTTCTCCTGTGGGTTCTGTCCAAGTCGGAATCTCCTTTTTCGGCACGATTCGCGCGAATTGTACCGCTCCTGAGGGGTATTGCAAGACCAACGCTGCATGTGTGGTCGAAAAACCGAGCGATCCCGTGCCGTCCTGGACTCGACCGCGTAATCGAGCTCTTTCCTCGTCGATTTCTCAGACACTATTTCCTCCTCCCTTGGCCAAACCGTGAAACCACCTTCCGAGGTTCCGTCTGATTCCATGTACCCGCCGTGTACTTCACTTCGGCGTTTCTGCCGTTTCTGTCGGATTTGTCAGAACGTAGAATGAATAACTTGCGTGTTTGCAGCGAACCTGATGGTTCGATCCCCACCGCCCCTACCAACCATTTGTTTCTCTCTCAAGGGGTTGCGCGCTCGGCATGCAGCGAGATAATGGCCATGGGCCGCACACGGGCAGGAGCAGAGTCCGCCGAACGGTTGTTCGCGCGGGCGAGGATGCCGGTGCAACGCGCCAAGCATCTGAGTATCCTGACACTGAGCTTCTTTGAGAGTGATGCATGCCTGGCTTTCCGACCAAACCGCGTTGGGGCACGCCTCCCTGGGTAATTGATTTCCAGCCCGTGCCGAGGCCAATTCCCAAGGAAGTGGACTTCGCCGTGGTTGGCGGAGGTTTCACGGGTCTGGCTGCGGCCGCGTGGTTGCGCCGCCTCGAGCCGCAGAGGACCGTGGCCTTGCTGGAGGCCGAATCCGTCGGCGCCGGCTCCAGTGGACGCACAGGTGGAGTAGTCCTTGCGGAAACGGCCGCGGGCGATCTCCCCGGGCTCGGCGATGTATTGGCCGGCTTTTCCAGCGCGTTGAGCGAGCTCGCGGTTGATGGCGATCTCACGCTCCCGGGCGCGTGGGAACTGGGCCGCAATGGCGGCCTCCCGGGTTCGCCGATTTCTTGGGCTGACTCCGGCACGCTGCGCGCGGTACAAGAGGTCCCGGGCGGGACGGTGGACCCCGGCAGGCTTGTGAGTGGGCTGGCGCGCGAAGCGGATCGCAGGGGCGTGCTGATTTGTGAGCACGCGCGCGTTGAGGACATGGCGTTCGAGGAGCCGCTGCGGTTGCGCGTCTCAGGCAAGCAAGTGCGCGCGCATGAGGTGCTTTTTGCCACCAACGCGCAGTCGTTGGAGCTGAGCGGCCTCGTTGGCCGCGCGGAGCCGACGTTCACACTCGCCGTCGCGACCGAACCGCTTACACCCGCGCAGCTCGAAACGCTGGGGCTCGCGTCGCGCAAGCCGTTCTACACGGTCGATCTTCCCTATCTCTGGGGGCGGCTCCTGGCCAACAACGGAGTCGTTTTCGGGAGCGGGCTCGTGTACTTAAATGGGTGGCGCGATCTCGGGGGGCTTGATGTTGCGGCGAGGGAAGCGGCCGAACTCATCGCTCGCCTGGAACGGCGCGTGCGCGGATTGCACCCCGCCTTGCGATCCGTTTCGTTCACGCATCGATGGGGCGGCCCTATTCTCATTGGCGAAGAGTGGCTTCCTGTGTTTCAACGCCACTCGCGAAGTGCGCACGTGCTCGTGCTTGGCGCCTACAGCGGGCACGGGGTGGCGCTGTCAGTCTACCTGGGGTGCTGGGCCGCGGAAGTGATGCTCGGGCGGAAAAGACCGCCAACATGGGACGAGGCGCGTTGAAGCGCGCGCGATCGCATTCCCGCGTTCGGTTGGATGGCGGGACTCACGGCAGCAACGGGCCACCGCGCGCAAACGGCCGGCCGGCTTGTGCGGTTTTTTCGCCTGCGCTAGAGTAGCCCAGCTTCGGCGAAGGACCGGCTGTCGCGTTGATCGAACTTCCAAAAGAACGCCTCAGAATTCTGCTGCGTCAAAACGCCGTCCGGCACCGCGTGCAGGCGATGGGCGCCGAGATTTCGCGGGATTTTCAAGGCGAACCGGTGCATTTCATCGCCGTACTGAAGGGCGCGGTAATTTTTCTTTCCGATCTGATCCGCTCCGTTCGCCTGGAGACATCGGTCGATTTCATCGCGGTCTCGAGCTACGGCGGAGAGACGCAATCCTCGGGACAGGCGCGGCTTCTTATGGACCTGGGCCGCGGCATCGAGGGCCGAAACGTCATCCTCGTCGAAGACATCCTCGATACGGGACTCACGTCGAATTACCTCGTGGGTCTGCTCCAGCGGCGTGGCCCGAAGACGCTGCGCATCGCCGTCTTGCTCGACAAACCCGAGGGCCGCATCCAGCCCATTCGCCCCGATTACCTCGGATTTCGCATTCCCGACCGGTTCGTTGTCGGATATGGCCTGGACTGCGCCGAGCGCTTTCGCAATCTGCGGGATATCTACGTGCTTGATTCATCGAAGGGCGCGCGCGGAGGTTTCGCCCGGTAAACGTTGTTGTTCTTCGGGCGCGTGGCTCGGCTGGCAGGGCGATCGGGCACGGGTTCCTGCTGCGAGCGCGGTTGCCGCGCAAGAGGGGGTGGGCGGCGCACGCTGCCAGCTATTTTCTTTGTTTTTAGTTCATTGGGGCTGTACCCCCGAGGCCGCTAACGGGGCTGCTATAATGAGTTGAGTGGTATTGGCGCAAGACACGAAGACGCCTATGGATATCGCCGGAGCCAAACAGCAATCCGCGGAAGTGGAACTTCCCGCGGAAACCCTGGCCATCCTCGCTGAGGTCAGCCGGGAGGTGAACGCCTCGCTCGACTTGGACGAGGTGCTCGCGCGCTCCGCTGCGCTCGTGAAGCGTCTGATTGACTATGAAATCTTTGGCGTGCTGCTTCTCGAGGAGTCCAGCGGCGTCCTGCGCCACCGTTTTACGATCGGCACTCCGCCCGGTCTCGCGGAAAACTTGCTGGTCCCCGTCGGTCAGGGCATTACCGGGACGGCCGCGGCTACCGGCCGCTCGGTGCGGGTCAGCGACGTCTCGAGAGATCCTCGCTACATCAATGCGATCGAGGGCGTGCGCTCCGAGCTGGCCGTTCCCCTGATGCTCAAAGGAAAGTGCGTCGGCGTGCTTGATATCCAGAGCGGCCATCTCGATTACTTCACGCGCGACCAGCAGAACGTCATGGCCCTGGTAGCCAGCCGGCTGGCCATCGCCATCGAAAACGCGCGGCTGTTCGAGCGCGTCCGCAGCCAGACCGATGCGCTCCTCGTGCTGAACGAGGTCAGCCGCGAGATCAGCTCGATCCTCGACGTGGAGGAACTGCTTCGCCGCGCCGCCGAGCTCGTCAAGCGCGTAATCGACTACGAAATCCTCAGCATCCTGCTTTACAACGAAGAGCAGAAGTTGTTTCTGCACCGCCTGGACGTGAAATACGGCCAGAGAGTTCAGGGCAAGCTCCGGGTGTCCGCGAGCGAAGGCATTGTCGGCGCGGCAGCCACGGCGCGGCAGCCCGTCCGCGTGCCCGACGTGTCCGCCGATCCGCGCTACTTCATGGTTAACCCGGAGACTCGCTCCGAACTGGCCATCCCCATGATTCACAAGGGCCGCGTCATCGGTGTGCTGGACCTCGAGAGCCCGCAGCTCAACTATTTCACCGAGGAGCACGTCCAGACGCTTTCGATTCTCGCCGCCAACCTGGCGGTCTCGCTCGAGAACGCCCGGCTCTACCAGCAGGTGGCCCGCGATGAGGCCCGGCTCGAGCGCGAACTGCAAGCCGCCAAGCGGATTCAGGGAGCGCTGCTGCGGCCGGTGCCGGTCGAAGACTACGGCCTCGACATTGCGGCGCGGTATCTTTCCGCGCGCGAGGTCTGCGGCGACCTCTACGAATTCCTGCGCTACGGCCCGCAGCAGCTCGGCGTGGCGCTCGGCGACGTCAGCGGGAAGGGCACGGCCGCGGCGCTCTACGGCGCGGTGGCCATCGGCATCATGCGGAGTCTGGCCCCGCAAAAGCTCCAGCCGGCGGAGATGCTTCGCCAGATGAACCAGCTTGTCGGCGAACGCCGCATCGAAGGCCGCTTCATGACCATCTGCTTCGGCACCTGGCAGAAAAATCGGCGCAAGCTGCGCGTTGCCAACGCGGGCCAGTCGCAACCGCTGCTGTACCGGGGCGGGCGTTGCGACAAGATCGATCTGGCCGGTTTCCCCCTGGGCATTTTCGAGGACGTCACTTATGATGAATGGAGCGTGACGCTCAATCCCGGCGATATCCTCGTGTTTCATTCGGACGGCTTGGCGGAAACTGTTGCGTCCAACGGCCAATTCTTCGGAACCGAACGCTTGCGCAAGGCCATCGAACATAACAGCGAGCTGTCTGCCGGGGAGCTGGCCGATTTGCTCCTGGGCGACGTCGACTGGTTCGCGGAAGCCGCGCCGCTCAACGACGACCGCACGCTGGTGGTCCTCAAGGTCAAGTGAAACCCGTGCGCCAAAGCTCCGTCCAGCGAGCGCTCGATCCCGCCGCCTTCACGCCATTTTTTGGCTGGCGCGCTTCCGGGGACCGCCGTGCGCCGGATGGCGAGGTTTTTTGCGAGGAGATGCCTCTTCGCCTCGCGGCCGAATCGGCCGGGACGCCGGTGTACGTCTATAGCCGCGGCGCGATCGAAACAGCGTTCTGCGAATTCGACCGCGCGCTGGCCCGGCTTCCACACACGGTCTGCTACGCTGTGAAGGCCAACGGGAATCTCTCGCTTCTTCGCTTGCTGGCGCGTCTGGGGAGCGGCTTCGACATCGTCTCCGGAGGCGAGCTCGACCGCTTGCGCCGCATCGGCGTGTCCGGAAAGAAGATCGTTTTCAACGGAGTGGGAAAATCGCGCGAGGAGATTCGTGAGGCCCTGGCCTACTCGCCGTCCGGAAAAGCGCGCGCCCGCGGCGGCATTCTTCTTTTCAACGTCGAATCGGAAGCCGAACTCGAGATTCTCGCGGAGGAAGCGGCGCGCAACGTGGCGCGGGGGGGCGCGCGCCCGTCCGTTTCCATACGCGTGAATCCTGATGTCTCCGCCGGCGGGCACCCGCATATTTCCACCGGTCGTCATCAACACAAGTTCGGTGTCGATTGGGTTCAAGCGCGGCGGCTCTATATTGGCCCGGGCCGCTCACGCTGGCTCGAGTGGCGCGGGATCAGCGCCCATATCGGCTCGCAGATTACGAGCCTCGCGCCATTTCGCCGCGCGCTCGGGCGTCTGGCCGGCTTCGTTCGCGAGCTGGCCGCTGCAGGCGTCGCCATCGACTACCTCGATTTCGGCGGCGGCCTCGGCGTGCGCTACACTGACGAATCCCTGCCGTCGCGGGCCGAGTACGCCCGCGCGGTGGCCGCGATGGTGCGTCCCCTGAAATGTCACCTCCTCCTCGAGCCCGGCCGGTCGATTGTCGCTCCCGCGGGCGTACTGCTGACGCGCGTGCTGTACACCAAACAGAATCGCGGCAAGACGTTCGTGATCGTGGACGCGGCGATGAACGATTTGATCCGTCCGGCGCTCTACGGCGCCGTGCACCCCATCACTCGCGTCACGCGGGAAGGCGACGGCGCCCGCTCGCGGCGCGTGCCGGTGGATATCGCCGGTCCCGTCTGCGAGACCGGCGACTGCTTCCTCCGCGACTGGCCGCTCGAACCGGTCGCGCCAGGCGACATTCTGGCGATCTGGAGCACGGGCGCTTACGGCTTCGTGCAGTCCTCGAATTACAACTCCCGGCTGCGTTCTGCTGAAGTTCTCGTCGAAGGCAAACGATTTCGCGTCATCCGGCGCCGCGAATCGCGCGCCGATCTAGTGCGCCACGAATCGGGGGATTAGTTTCATCTGGGGGAGCCGAGAGCAACTCCTGCCGGTCGCCCCGTCGTCCCAATTTCAAGGATCGAAGCGGCGAGGAGGATTATCCCTCGGCCCACTTCAATTTGTTGCGGAGAATTTCATAGTAGGTCTTCTGCGGATCGCGCACGAGTCTCAATTTCTCTTCGGCCCTTGCCAGGAGCACGCGATCGCCGGCCCTGAGCTCCATTTCGATTTGTCCGTCGAGCGTCAAATGTACGAGTTCCGGAGTGCCTTCGAAGCTCACTTCAATCCGTGCTGAAGCGGGCACCACGAGCGGCCGGTCACTCAGGGTGTGCGGGCAGATGGGCGTGACCACGAACGCAGGGACCGACGGATGAACGATGGGCCCACCCGCCGATAGAGAATACGCCGTGGAGCCCGTAGGCGTCGAGACAATCAGCCCGTCGGCGCGGTACCGGCAGACGTGGGCCCCGTCAATGTGCAGATCCAGGTAGATCATCCGCGACAATGTGCCCTTGTTGATCGCGGCCTCATTCAAGGCGATCTGGCGCTCCGCCACTTTCCCGGCACGCCAAGTTTCCGCCGCGAGCATCGCGCGCTCCCTGATCTTATGCCGCCCGGCGAGAACTTCTTTGAGGACGGGGTAGAAATCGTCCTCCGTCACGCTGGTCAGGAAACCAAGACCTCCGAGGTTCACCGCCAAAATGGGCACGCCGCGCGGCGCAGCGGCGCGCGCGGCAGCGAGAAGCGTCCCATCGCCACCGAGAACGATCAGTAAGTCGGCCACCGCGGCCAGCTCGTGAGGTGTGCGGAGCCGCGCCTTGTCTGCAAGGCACACAGCGGTGTATTCGTCGTAGAAGACCTGGAGTTTTTGCGCGCCCAGCCACTCGATCAGCTTCGGCGCGACCGCGGCGACTTGCTCGCGCTTCGGCCGGGAGAAGATCCCCACGGTGCGAATCAGATTTGGATTCGGAGTCACCGAGGCTGAATTCTACCCCAGGGGCTTGCGGCGCGCGCGGAGAAAAAACTCTTGGTTCCCCTTGGCGCCGGGGAGGCGGCTGGGCTTTACGCCCAACACCTCGAGCGCTGCCGTCGCCGCGGCCCGGCGCACGCGATCGACAGCCTTCTTGTGCAGGTCCGGTTCGCGCACGATGCCGCCCTTGCCGATTTCGCCGCGGCTCAGCTCGAACTGCGGTTTCACCAGAATCAGAAATCCGGCGCCCGGCCGCGCCAGCCGCGCTGCGGGGCCAATCACTTTATCCACGGAAATAAACGAAACGTCCACGGTCACAAGATCAACCGGCTCGGAGATATCGGCAGGCGCCAAGTCGCGCGCATTCTTCTCCAGGCGCACGACGCGGGGATCCCGCTGGAGTTTCCAGGCCATCTGGCTGGTCGTGACGTCCACGGCATAGACTCGCGCCGCGCCGTGCTGGAGTAAGCAATCGGTGAAGCCGCCGGTCGAGGCGCCGACGTCGAGGCAAACCAAGCCCGCGACATTCAGAGCGCAATCCTCGAGTGCGCCTTCGAGCTTCAGCCCGCCCCGGCTCGCGTACTTTTGCAGGCGGCTGCTGACTGCGATCCGCGCGTCCGCGGGAAAAAGCACGCCGGCTTTGGCCGCCGCCTGGCCGGCAACCGAGACTTCCCCCGCAAGAATCATGGCCTGCGCCTTCCGGCGCGAATCGGCCAGACCCCGCTCGACCAACAGAACATCGAGCCGCCGCTTGACGGGTCTTTCCTTGGGCATGTGTGGGACCAGCTCAGGCCCGCCGAAGAACGAGAAACTCGGCGATCTCACGGAGGCGCGCGGCGCGGTCGCCGTAGGAAGCCAGCTGCGCAATGGCTTCGTTCGCCAAATCGCGGGCGAACTGGTGAGACTTCTCGAGGCCGAACACGGCCGGATAGGTGGCCTTATGTTGCGCGGCGTCCTTTCCCGCGGTCTTTCCGAGGGCCGCCGAGGATTCCTCAACGTCCAGAATGTCGTCCGTCACCTGGAACGCCCAGCCGATCTTCTCTCCGAAGCGCCGGAGACGGACGAGGTCTTCGTCTCCCGCCCCCGCGGAAAGCGCGCCGGAAAGGACCGACGCGCGGATCAGCGCGGCCGTCTTCGAACGGTGGATGTACTCGAGCATTTCCGGCCCCACCTGCCGGCCTTCCGCCTCGACGTCGGCCACTTGTCCGCCGACCATACCGTCCACGGTTCCCGCCGACTTCGCCACCTCGGTCAGGATCGCAGCGCGCCGGTCGGCGGCCATTGGAGCGGCGCCGATGGTTTCAAATGCCAGTGTGAGCAGCGCGTCGCCGGCGAGGATGGCGATGGCTTCCCCAAACTTCTTGTGGCAAGTGGGCTTGCCGCGGCGAAGATCGTCGTTGTCGAGCGCAGGCAGGTCGTCGTGGATGAGCGAATACGTGTGGATGAATTCGAGCGCGCAGGCCGGATGGAGCGCTGCTTCGATGGGCGAATCGAAGATCCGCGCGGTCTCGAGGCACAGGATCGGGCGGATGCGCTTCCCTCCGGCAAACACGCTGTAGCGCATGGCCTGGTGAATGGAGGCCGGCGGATTATTCTCCGGGGGCAGCAGCCGCTCCAGAGCGGCGTCGACCGCCTGGATGTCTTCTTCAAAAAATGAGGGAAGTTTCATGCCTGAATCAATAAGAACGATAGGATGCGCGGCCTCACGAGCCCGTTTCCGCTTCCGGATCAAAAGGTTCGGCCGCCACTTTCCCGTCGGCCTTCTTCAAAAGAATTTCCACGCGGCCCTCGGCTTCCGCCAATTGCTTCTGGCACTCGCCCGAGAGCGCCACGCCTTCCTCAAAAAGCTTCATGGCGTCGTCGAGCGAAAGGTTCGGGCTCTCGAGCTTCCGCACGACCTCTTCGAGGCGCGCGAGCGACCGCTCAAAATCGGCCTTCTTGGCCGGGTCAAGTTTCTTTCCGGGAGGTGCATTCACGTTTCCATCCAATCTGCCATTCTGCTAGCGTTCGCAACGCCGGCAAAAAAACGTCGCGCGCCCACTCTAGGTAATGCGCTAAATCCTGGCCTCGCACTGCTTGCAAGATTGGCCCTCGCGTCCGTACACGCGGGCAATCTTTTCGAGCCCCTGGTCCACCAATCCGGCCAGCGAAATACAGGCGCGGGATTGAGGCAGCATTCTAAAGCAGCGCCGAGAACCTTCACAACGGCTTTGTGCAAGCACCGCACCTTTGCCCGGTCGAGCTTGTTCGAGCGCCGGCGCGTGTCGAGCCGGGCGTGCCAAAGCGCTTCGGCGGAATGGATGTTGCCCAGACCGGCGATGCGAGCCTGGTCCAGCAGAAAGCTCTTGAGCGGGCGGGACGACGTCTCATCGAGCCGGCGCGAGCGTCAGGCGGTGCCTCGTCGTCTTCGCGACGGCCGCATCGCTGAAAGGCGCCTCAATCGGCTTGCCCTCATACCAGCATGAAAACTGGTCCATGTAGTGCGCGCTGCCCCATTGGCCGGATTGGCCCGTGGCGATGACCATGATCGAGTGATCCCAGTTGCCGAGGTCGGCGACGAAGCGCATGGACGGCCCGACCGTCGGCTCGGCGGCGCGAATGCTGTAGCGCGTGCCTGCCTGCGGCTTGCCGGTGACGCCGAGCAGCCAGCGCAGAACGCCCTCACGGCCGATTGGGTGCATCATTTCAAGCGCATTCAAGCGCCACCAGGTCCAGGCAGCCGGATTCTTCTTCCCGGTCGCGCGCTCAAGATCGACAGCGGCGCGGTCCGCGGCGGTCATCAGCAGCTCGTCGTAGCTCTTGAAATTTGGCGGCAGCCAGCGCTGTGGCCGCTCGCGGAGCGTTTTCCGAAGAAACACGACGGCGCGCCATTGGTACCGCCACGTATCCTTGCCCAGGTAAGGTTCGAGCAGAAGGTCGAGCAACTCTTTTCCCGCGGCATCGAGGAATCCGGGTTCGATGTCGTCAGCATGCGCTTGCCCGCTCCAATCGCTGAGACGCTTCAACATCTGCCGGGCGCGGGGATCGCGAGGCTGCGCGGACTTGCTCGCGGCAACGAGCTGCTCGGCGAGGAACGCGTGCGGATAGCTGTAGATGTCCGTCTGCACGGCGAGGAAATCGGCTGGGCGGAGACTCTGCTTGTCGCGCAAGAGATCGTAGATCCGCGCGGTGCGGAAGGGTTCCTCCCAGCGATCGGTCAGATAGGGCTTGTACTTCGGCCCGACGACCCTGGCGTTGGCCGTGGCGATCAGGTCGCCCGGAGGATTCAGCGCCTGCGGAAGTTCCTCGAACGGAATGTACCCGGTCCACTCGTAATCGTCGGTGTCGCCCGGCACCGGCACTTCGCCGCGCCCCTTCTTGCGCACGGGCACACGCGCCGCCATGATGTAGCCGATATTTCCGTCCACGTCTGCATAGACCGCGTTCTGTCCCGGCCCCCACACGCGCTTCATCTCGCCGCGGAATTCCTCCCAGTTTCGCGCGCGGCCGAGCCAGTTGTAGGAGTAGCCGAGAGCGCCCGGCCCGAGCGCCGTCCATCGAAGGGCGTAGGCGCGGTTTCCCTCGCGATGCACGATCGGACCGTGGCGGGTCACGACCACAAGGAACTGCTCTTCCGGCGCGCCCTTGACGCGTATCGTTTCGGAAATGATCTGCGCCTTCAGCCACTGCCCGCGCACGCGGTATTCATCGGGGTTTGCAGTGTTGAATGTTTCGACGTACAGGTCTTGGACGTCCGCGCCGTTGTTGGTGAAACCCCAGGCGATGCGGTCGTTGTGCCCGATGATGACGAGCGGCGTTCCCGGCAGCGTGAATCCCTTCACATTCCAGCCCGGCGCGGTGAGATGAACTTCGTACCAGATGGACGGCACGCTCAGCTCGAGATGCGTGTCGTTCGCCAGCATCGGCTTGCCGCTGGCGGTATGCTCGCCGCTGATCACCCAGTTGCTGCTCCCGAGGCCGGGCCGCAGCTCATCGTGCGAATTCTCCAGCCAGTCTCGCGCGGACTGCCAGAGCGCTCCCTCAGGGCCCGGCACCGCACGCGGCGACAGCAGACCGGCCTTTAGGATGGTCTGCGTATCGATTTCATCATCGTCGTCATCGTCGGAATCGCCTTGTGCGCCGCGTTTCTTATTGGCCGCGTCTTCATCGCCCCCGACGATGAAATGGTCCATCTTCGACTCTTGGCTGAAGAGTTCTTTGGCCCGCTCGGGACCGACGAGTTCAGTCACCTTGGCGCGGTCTAACTCGGCGCGCCACGTATTGGTCAGCGTCTCGTACATGTAGCCGGTAATGACCAGCGTGTCCGCCGGGGTCCACGGACGCGGCGAGTAGTGCAGCACGGAGAATTCGAGGGGTAGGCGATGAGTATGTTGTTCGATAAACGCGTTGACGCCGCGCGCGTAGGCGTCGAGTGCTGCGCGCGACTCCGGGTCGAGCAGCTCAACGTCGCGCTCGGCCGCACGCCTCAGCCCGAGAGTGCGGTAGGCCCGGTCCATCGGCAGTGCCTGTGCGCCGAAGATTTCAGCCAGATCGCCGCTCGCGAGGCGCCGCATAAGGTCCATCTGCCACAGACGGTCCTGCGCCATGACGTAGCCCTGCGCCTCGACCATGTCTTGAAATGAGGATGCGCGGATGTGGGGCACGCCCCAGTTGTCGCGAGTTACCTCCACGCCCTGCTGCAATCCGTGCACCGCAATGGAACCGTCGAGTTGCGGCATGGGGCGGTACACGTGCCACCACAGCGCGCCCGCAGCGACAGCGAAGGTCAGTGCGGCCAGTACGAGCAGGATGTGGAGGATGCGGCGCAATCGATGTCCCCAGTCTGTCAAGCAACGTCAAACCAGTCTAGAGGACGATTGTCGTTGGGCGCAACCGGCCGCGCACGAGGCGGTGGGTCGCTGGGGCGCGCTCGCGGCTGCCTCCTGATACAATCTCGCGGGGAGTTCTTGATTTGACATGATCGCGGTTCGACTGCTGGCGGTGCTGGCGCTTGTGGCGTTGAACGGCTTTTTCGCCGCGGCGGAGTTTTCTCTTGTGGCCGTGCGGCTGTCGCGCGTGCGGCAGCTCGTGGCGCGGCGGAACGCACGCGCGCGGATCGTCCTTGAACTGCTCAACGAACTGCACCGCGTCGTTTCCGGCGTGCAGGTGGGAATCACCCTGACCAGCCTGGCGCTCGGCGCCGTTGGCGAACTGACGCTGGCGCGAATCTTCAGCGACCTGCTTCCCGAAGCCGCCGCGGGCACGCGCGGCGCGATCATCGTTCATGGCGCTGCGCTGACCTTGGCGTTTCTTCTGTTGACGGTTTTTCACGTCGTTCTGGGCGAACTCGTTCCGAAGAGCATCAGCCTCTCCCGCGCGGAACGAATTGCCTTGATGATCGCGCGGCCGTTTCACTGGTACCTGCACAGCTTTCGCTGGGTGATCGACTTGCTCGATGGCGCGTCGCGGCGCGTGGTCCACGCCATGGGTATCGCCGCGCCGATGTACCATTCGGTGGCGCACTCGGCCGAGGAGCTGCAGGTTGAAATCCAGCAGGCGCGCGAGCGCGGCCTCTTGGCTCCCGGACAGGAACGGTTCATTCTCAGCGCCCTCGAGCTCGGCCAGGTGCAGGTTCGCGAGATCATGGTGCCCCGGCCGGACATGCACACGATCTCTTCCGAGGCATCGCTGGAAGACGTGATGCGCGTCTTCGCCACCACGCAACGGTCGCGCCTGCCGGTCTTCCGCCTCGCCGACGACCACGTCCTCGGCTTCATCCACGTCAAGGACATGATCTGGGTCCTGCTCGATCGCGAGCGCCGCCTGGAAGAGGGCCTGGCGCCGCAGGAGTTCGACCTGCGGCACGTCTTGCGGGATGCGCTCATCGTGCCGGAAACCAAGCCGGCCAGCGATTTGCTCCGCGAGCTGCGGACGCGCCGCATCGGATTGGCGATCGTCGTGGACGAGCACGGCAGCATTCTGGGCATGGTCACGCTCGAAGACATCCTCGAGCAGCTGGTCGGCGAGATTTACGATGAATTCGACGTGGTCGAGCGCCCGCTCACCCTGGCGGACGGCGCCATGATCTTCGACGCATCGCTCAACATCCGCGACCTCGAGACTCAGTACAATATCGCCTTGCCCGACGATCCCGCATACTCAACTGTCGGCGGCTTCATTCTCGCGCAACTCGGCTTCATCCCCCGCGGAGGGGAAACCTTCGAGTATGGCGGCTATTGCTTCACCGTGGTCGAGATGGATGCCCGCCGCGTGGCTCGCGTGAAAATCCAACAACTGCGCTTGCCCGAAGGCCAGACCGGGGCGGTGCCGGCGTCCGATGTCCGGGTGGATGTCGAATCGGAAACCCAGGCGAGCGTGCAACCCGCAGAGCGGCCTGATGAGGCCAGCGGCGGCCCGACTCGGACAGCCCATCGCACCGGCTGATTATTTTCATGCGCCGCCACCTTCTCCTTCGTATGCTTTACACGCTTCCGGCGCTGTGGCTCGTGCTCACGATGGTTTTTCTCCTCATTCACATCGTTCCCGGCGATCCGGTGCAGCAAATGCTGGGCGAGGGAGCGGCGCCCGCGGAGGTGAGCCAGCTCCGCCATACGCTTGGCCTCGATCTCCCCGTCCGCACGCAATACGCGCAATACCTGCGAAGTCTCGCGCACGGGGATCTCGGCCGATCCATCAGGTTCCAGGCGCCGGTCCGGCGCATCATCTTCGAGCGTTATCCCGCCACGCTCGAACTCGCTTTTGTGGCCTTGGTGGTTTGCGCCGGGATCGGCATCCCTGCCGGTGTCGTTGCCGCGCATCGCCCCGGGAGCCTTGTCGATCGCGCCGTGAGCGTGTTCACTCTTCTTGGCCTAGCAGTGCCGAATTTCGCGTTGGGACCGGTCTTGATCCTGGTTTTCTCGATATATCTCGGTTGGCTGCCGGTGTCCGGCCGCGGAGGGCCGCTCCATTTCGTTCTCCCGGCGGCGACGCTCGGCGCGGCGCTCGCGGCGATTCTGACCCGCATGGTGCGCGGCGCGATGCTGGAGGAGCTTTCGAGCGACTACGTCCGCACTGCCCGCGCCAAGGGGCTTTCCACGCGGGCGGTCCTCATTCGTCACGCGCTGCGCAACGCCCTGATTCCCATCATCACGATTCTCGGGCTGCAATTCGGCACGCTTCTCGCCGGCGCCATCGTTACCGAAACCATTTTTTCGTGGCCGGGCATCGGCCGACTGGCCGTGCAGGCCATCTCCTCGCGCGATTATCCGCTCCTGCAGGGCTGCATCCTGGTCATCGCAGTGTCGTATGTGGCCGTCAATTTCCTCACCGATCTGCTCTATGCGGCGGTGGATCCCAGGGTGCGCGTGGAATGAACCCCTTTGCGCCCCTCCGCGGGTTTCTACGCCACAGCGCCCTGGCCCGCTGGGGCTTTGTCGCCGCAGTGATCCTCATACTGGCGGCGCTGCTCGCGCCTTGGGTCGCGCCGTTCGATCCCGCCGCGCAGAATCTTCCTCAGCGCCTTTCGGCGCCGAGTCTGGCGCATTGGATGGGCACCGACGAACTCGGCCGCGACGTGTTCTCCCGCGTGCTCTTCGGCGCGCGGGTGTCGCTGACGGTGGCGGTCTCCGTCGTACTCGGCTGCGGCCTGACGGGGCTGCTTCTCGGGATGCTCTCGGGTTATGCCGCGGGGTGGTTCGACCGCATCGTGAACGTGGTGCTGATCAACGCGTTCCTGTCGTTTCCCGGGGTGCTTTTGGCGATTGCGCTCGCGGCGTTTCTCGGGCCGGGGCTTGGCAAGGTCATTCTTGCGTTGGTCGTGACCGGCTGGGCCGGCTACGCGCGCCTCGCGCGGGCGCAGGTGCTGAAGGTCAAAGAGCTGGAGTTTGTTCTCGCCGCGCGCTCGCTGGGAGCTTCGCACGCGCGCATCCTGTTGCGGCATCTCCTGCCGAATATTCTTCAGCCGGTGCTCATCCAGGCCACCATCGGCATGGCCGGAGCGATCCTGGCCGAGTCCACGCTGAGCTTCCTAGGGCTGGGAGTTCTCGCGCCGCGCCCCAGTTGGGGCGCCATGCTCAACGATGCGCGCAACCATCTTTTTGATGCGCCACACCTCGTAATCTTTCCCGCGCTTGCGGTGATGACGGCGGTGCTGGCCTTCAACTTGCTCGGCGACGCCTGGCGGGACTGGCTCGACCCGCGCACACGCTCGCAACTGGTGGCCACAGACTCGACCCGCTGAGGAACGGCTACGGAACAGGGATCACCACGGGTGCGCCGCGGCCCGTGTTCAGAATCCGCGACGCGTTCCCCTTGTTGACGATGATCTCGATGAAGCCGCTCGAGCCGACGATCGCCACCGGAATTCCCGGCTCGCCTTCGCTGAAGGTGCCGACTAGCTTGTTCACTTCCTGTTCGCCAAACCGCAGTTTGAGGGCTCCTTCTTTGGTTACGGCCTCGGGCAGGTCCGCCATGGTGATATTCGTCATGAGGTTGCCGAAGGTGTCGACGCGCAGCACGAGGCCCGTCAGATGGCCTTCGGCGAGTTTCGGCTTGGGCAGGCTGAAGCGCTTGAAGTCTTGGATCTCGTCGCCCATGCTCGCGGGTTGCCACGATTTGGAAAGCCGCGCGGCCACGGGCGCAAAAATATCCCGCCCGTGGAACGTCCTGCTGAGCGGTTGAAGAAAGTAATGCTCCGCGTTGATGTGCCGCACCGTCAAATCCTCCTGCTGCTCGAGGACCATGGAGAGGACGCCGTTGTCCGGGGCCACGAAAAACTGGGTTTCACCGCTCACGAGCAGCGGTCTCCGCTCGGTTCCCACGCCGGGGTCCACGATCACGACGTGGATGGTCTTCGACGGGAAATAACGGTAGGCCGAGGCGATCGCCAGCGCGCCATCGAGAACATCATACGGCGTGACGCTGTGCGTGATGTCCACAATGGTCGCGTCCGGATTGATCGTCAGAATGACGCCCTTAAGCGTCCCGACCAGGTGGTCGGTCAAGCCGTAGTCGGTCGTGAGGGTAATGATCGGGTTAGACAAGGTGGGCTCCCCTCAATCTCGGTTGAGCCGTCGAGCGGGAGCGCCGTGCACGGAACGCGCCGCCGTTTAGGCTCTGAGCAACGCTAACGGAGAGGTGCTCAGCCGTCAAGAAATCACGCGCCTCCTGCTGCGCAATCGAATACATCCGGCAGGGATGTGCGCGTGCGCCTATCCGGACGCGCTTGTCTTCCACCCAAAGCGTGGCTCTCCGCTACGGATACACCGGAGACATTCCCTGGCACAGTATGGGCCGAATTCTCCACCAAGAGTGGCAGTCAAATTGAAGCTTTAGAGATTTCGAAAATAGACGGTCTGTACCCGTGGTCCTTTCGTTGTGTATAATTCATGAGCTAGGGAAACGAGCGGGCGTCGTACAATGGCAGTATAGAAGCTTCCCAAGCTCCCTCTAGTAAACCCTAACACGCTGAACTGGCGGCACTTACTTCGACCTGATTTCGCTGCATTTGGAAAATGATGGAAAATGCGGCTATTTTCTGACTGGGGATGCATAGGGGCTTATTGTTCGCCGGCATCCATCGGCCTTCCTGAGCCCAAGCCCTCAGGTCTAGCAAGCCGAACCATCCCAAACTTCGGACGTGGGTTCGATTCCCATCGCCCGCTCCATAAAGCCTGTTGATGCAGTTGGCTTTACTGGCTTCCACTCCCGAAATTGACCCCTAAATCGAGCGATTTTGGACGCAGTTGGACGCGCTACTTGAGTCAGGTTGCGCATTTGGACGCGACATGGGATGCCCTGTCAGCGCTTCAACTTCAAGAGTCAGTCCTGGCCTCTGGCCCTACAAATCTGAAATTGGCTGCGAGGGTTGGATTTGAACCAACGAACTTCAGGTTATGAGAACGTACAATGAGCACACGGCTCGTTGATTCTGTGCGACTTAACGAAGAATTAAACGACCGGAGTTCTTTCCCAAGTCTTTCCCACGAACCTGCGATGCGCGTTCGCCTATATCTTTAAGCAGCAGGTTTTCTCAGCTAATTTTCGACAAAAATAGTTTCAAGTGACGTTTGTGGATTCGGTTTTGCATTTTGGCGAACGACATCCGTCAAACTTATCGAACCTCTTCGGTAAGAATCCGCACTAGAATCGCTTTCACCTATGCAGAGCACTATGCGAGTCGAATGCTTCGCCGCCACACGCCCCCAGCAAGGAAGGACGCAGAACGAGGACGCCTTCCTCATTGGTCGCGGCGAGCGTCCCTTCGCGGTGCTGTGCGACGGTGCGGGGAATGCAGAGAGAGTAGCCAAGCGCGTGCTGGCGCTATTCGAGAAGCTACTCGGTGAGACAACACCGGAGCAGATTACAGAAGCCGACACGTGGGCGAAGTGGGTCAAGCTCCTGGACTCATCGCTCCTCGGAGGCGCGCAGGGCACTTTCCTCGCGGTCGCCATTGTTGGCAGTGAGGCAGTCGGGGCGTGCGTGGGAGACAGTCGCCTGTATCACATCAACCGCGAGGGCCGATGTCGGATCGTCACGGAAGGTGCGAGCAAACCGCGGCTTGGGAGCGGACAGACTCAGCCATTCATCATCCGCGTCACCCTCGGTGCAGGCGACATCCTACTGCTGCTCTCGGATGGCGCATGGACTCCTCTCAATCTCTACCTGTTGCAAAGGACTGTAGTGGGCGCAGCCGGGAAGCACTTTTCGGAAGTTCCGCAGGCCATTCTCGACGCGGCGGGTCGCACAGGCAGGGCCGATGACATGACTGCGCTGGCTCTTAGGCTGGCGCGCTAGGACGCAGACCAAAACCATCTGAATTGGCGGCGCCGCTTGTCTCGCCCCACAAGGTTCTCAATCCCAATAAGTTAGCCCGACATGACGTCGGGCTGTCTACGAACGTCAAGAAATGTGAGATCGGTAAGCCTTGGAAGTGGGCACTCCGGCGCGATGGGTCATCCATGCTTGCTGCCCTCTCAGAGGCGCGCGGACATAGCCGGAGTGCCCGGTGAGGACATCTATATAGCCTGCGGAATACCGTCCGGTCAAGTATATTGTGTATATACAAGGTACAGAAACGGTGCTATACACCAGGTGTTTCCGCGCCCCCATGCCACGGAGGTTCCGAGTCCATGCCCAGCTATGCGATTTGCTCGAACCTTTCTTGTCCCCATGCTTTGAAATCAGCAAATCAACCAAGTTCGGGGAGAGCAATCGACGTTCCTGAATGTTGTCCGAGTTGCGGCTCGAAACTTGTCTTCGAGTGTTGGCATTGTGGCGGTCCGATTTTCACGTTGCCCCTCTTAGGCCAGATAGCTCGCTGCGAGCTTTGTAGAGTGGACCTGCGGCAGAGAGTCGCCGCTGGGGGAGCAGGCTAAAGCGATTCGTGATTCTTTGGCCGGGAGTCAGCCTGGGAAGTGGATGAGATGAACGCTAATTCTGTTTTTCCAGCGTAGTTGCCAGACGGACTTCAGAACCCGGAAAAACCGTAATCTCCTTAGACCAATCCTTGTAGCCTGACTGGGTTAGAGGAAGGTGCCGACAGTTTATCGCTTCTCGAACAAGTCCCAAAACAGTTTCACTGTGCCTGGCCGGTGCCCGCGTAGTGATTGTTTGCGTAGGCAAAGACCTTTAGGTTTCTCGACACGAATTGCCGGAATACTTCAACCCAATTTGCGAGGTCCTCGCGGCGGTCAATGACGGTTGTGTCCCATGTCTTTGTCACTTCCTCGATTCCCTTACGGTCTCCAAGCCAGCGGACATAGGTAAAGTCGGAAGTAATCAGATCGAACTTGCCCGGTATTTCCCACGGTCGCGGCATCCGCGCTTGGTCAATGAGGGTGAGCGCGCCTACTTACTCCGGCCTCCCGGCTCCGCCGTGCTACCGACCGGCCATCTTCTGGGCCATGAAGAGCAGCAGGCGTCGGTTGCCTTCATCCATACGGCCTAGCAACCGGCGTAGCTTCGCCAGGAAACGCGCATCCTTTCCTGTACTGCCCCATGCCACCTCGCCTGCCGTCTTCCGGTTGGGCAAGTTGGGCAGCTTGGGCGGCTCTTCTCCATCGTAGAAAAGTTGGTAGAGCGGGACTTCGAGGGCACGGGCGAACTTCTCCACGGTCTCGATGGCCGGAACGGTGTGGCCGTTCTCGACACGGGAGACGTAGCAGCGCAATAGCCCGGTGCGTTTCTCGATGTCCCCTTGGGAGAGTTTCTTCTCTTCGCGCAGGGCGCGAAGGCGGTCACCGATAATCATGTTTTCTAGGTCCTCCGATTGGGACAATAGAGACGACCTGAACAAACGGTCGAGAGACAAGCGAATCCCGACAGTGGGGGACCCGGAAGCATACCTCAAAATGCGATGTGCGGCGCGAATTCCCGAGCGCCCACGACGGCAGCGCCGGCAGTTGAGTGCTCCAATGTCGGCTCACGTGTTCTCAATCGTTTGCGTCGGTACTAGCAAGCGCCGTTCGGCGTGATTCGGGCACTGTCGGGTGAGAAATGGGCAACGCTCGATTTCGGTCCGCGCTTCATGGTTCTAGCCGTGGCGATAGCGAAATCAGCCTGGGATGGCACCGCCATGTACGGTGACATATTGAATATAGACCGTGATCGCCCGGGTGATTCATTACTGGTGGCTGGTCAAGCCGGGCGTCCGGACGCCGCTCACGGTCACGGCCATTCTGGCCGCGCTCTTGCTGGCCCGCATTCTTTGGAGTTCTCTCAGGTTCCGGAAGGCTTCTTTGCGCCCCGCCAACTGAAGCGCACGGCCCAAGCGGCCATTCAAACCACGCGGCGTTCAGCGTCACACATCTGGACACCGCCGGCCGGATCATGGTTCATCAGCTTCGCCAGCACATCGGCGGCGCTGTAGGTCAGTCCCTCTTTGGGCAGGAAGAATGTGATGCCGGCCAAGGCGTTCCCGGAGGTCACCAGACCCGCTTCGACATGTCCGCAGTTCCGCACCTGGGGGTGTCCAATCGTCGCCATCAGGGCATTGCACAGGCATTTCTTCCCCAGCGTGTTTTCCACGTGTCCGCCCTTAGAGACGTAGACCGTCACCGGCTCCGCGGCGCAGCGGTAGTCGATCGTTCCTTCAGCGGTCATGTAGGGCTCGCGCAGGTAGCCAAGATCGCAGATGCGATGCCTGGCCAGATAAACTTCTTGTTCCGATAACGTTCCTTCCAGCTGCGCGACCTTGAACGGGAAACTCGTCGGCGAGGCCTGTGAGTCCGTGATGACTCGCGACTCGCCGGCCGCGACCTTCTTCAAAATCGCTCGCTTGTAATCGTCCCTCAACCCCGACTCGGCACAGTACGCAAATACGGTTCCCACCTGAACGCCTGCGGCGCCGGCGGCGAGGGCTTCGCGCAACTTTTCCGGAGTGCCGTATCCTCCCGCCAGCCAGAACGGCATCCCCATCTCGCGCAGCTTCGCGATGTCCACACGGTCGCGCTCGCCGTAAATGGCTTCTCCCGCTTCGTCAAGCTGGAGCTTCCCGCGAGGGGGCGCGTTGTGGCCCCCGGCGGTGGGTCCCTCGATGACGAATCCGTCGACCCTGCCGTTGGATTTCTTCAGCATCGTCGCGGCCAGGGTATTAGACGAGACGATGGCGAGAAACTTCGGGCGGGTCAGCGGTGGCAGGTCCCGCTCCATGAATTCCCGCGGCACGAACGTCATCGTCGTATCGTCACCCTCCTGCGCCCCGGTGACGTGCAGCGGATAGCCCGCCGGTTCGTGATGGACGAAACGATCGAGCACGCCGGGAATCTTCACCGGGATGCCTGCGCCCATCAGGACGTAGCTGACTGCAGCGAGCATGGCGCCGTAAAGGGAAGCCAGGTGCGGAAACTGAAGCTTTTCCAGATAGTTGATGCCCACCGGATTGTCATGGCCTTCACGGGCGAGAAATACCTCCACAAAGTTGGCTACGATGCACAGCTCCTTCATTTCGTGAGGAATGTCTTTTGTGGGAGTGTATGGGATTTTGTAAGATGCGCCCTCCGGCTTCCCGCCGGGAATGTAATGGGTCCGCCAGACGCGCTCCGCCATCACCGGGAAAGGAAAATGATCGAGGCCGCGGCGCATGTGTCCGCCCGGATCGCCGTCTTGCAGCCGCCGGGCGAGAATCAGATCCAGCGCCGTTCCTGAAACCGCACCGAGTTGTCCGAGTCGGGATACCGCTCGCGCAAGCCGCCAATTGGAAACGCCTGCGCCCATGCCGCCCTGGATTACTTCCGGCCAACCACTCATCCGGAATTTCCTTTTTGACTTCGAAAACGGCAGACATTATACGTCCAAATAGCCAGCTCCGACGTTGTTGAGACGATTTCATCCGGAGCGCCCCGATCGGTTTGCGATCCGTACCAGCATTGCCGAAAAGGTCGGATTCTGGCACAGTCTTGGCACAGCGGACGCGCCTGCTTCTTGCCCAATTCCTCTTGGGTAGCTTACCCTCTCTGTGTCAGGATCTTTCCTTCCTAACCTAGCCACTCTCGCCTGACTTCCGTTCCAGAACAATCGGCATTACGCGGGGCATACTGGAAGAGTTTCCTGAACGTTAAGCTGATCCGACTCGAAGAATACTGACGTGGCCTTCAGTTGAGGGATGTTTCTGATATGCCGGTTTCGAGCAACTTGGCGAACTGCTCGGGAAGCACCGGCCGGCTGAAATAGTACCCTTGCGCTTCGTCACATTGGTGGGCCTGAAGAAACACCAGCTCTTCTTGCGTTTCCACACCCTCAGCAACGACCCGCAGCTTAAGGCTTCGGCCCATGCTGATCACTGCGGTCACAATGGTCGTATCGTCGGGAGCGGTGGTGATCTGACGGACAAACGACTGGTCGATCTTCAGGGCATCGATCGGAAACTTCCTCAGATAGCTTAAGCTGGAGTAACCCGTGCCGAAATCATCGACTGCAACCTGCACCCCTCTGGCTCTCAGTGTTTGGAGGACAGATGCAGCGGACTCGGCACGCTCCATAAGAACGCTTTCCGTCAGCTCCAGCTCAAGAGATCTCGGATCCAGACCAGTCTCCCTGAGAATTGCGAACACACTCTCAAGAAAGTTGTCGTCTCGGAACTCCATCGCGGAGATGTTCACCGCCATAGTAGCCAGGGACAGGCCTGCATCCACCCAGGTCCGGGCTTGCTTGCACGCTTCACGAAGGACCCAGTTGCCGATCGGCAAAATAAGGCCGCAGTTTTCCGCAACGGGAATAAATTCTACTGGAGAGACCGGCCCTCGAATGGGATGCGTCCAACGTATCAATGCTTCCGCGCCGGTAATCTCTCCTGTCCTCAGATCGATCTTCGGCTGATAGTGCAGCGCGAATTCCTGCCGTTCCAGGGCGCGCCGCAGACTCTCCTCGATGAATTGCCGCTCCACGGCTCGGACGTTCATGGCTGGCTTGAAAAACTGATAGTTATGACGCCCATTTTCCTTTGCCTGGTACATCGCGGTGTCCGCGTTCTTGATGAGCGTCTCCGCATCCAGGCCGTCGTCGGGATAGACGCTCACGCCAATGCTTGTGGTGACGTGAAGCTCGTGCTGGTCGATGGAATGAGCCTCCGCCACCGCCTGCAGCATTCTTCTCGCCATAATGGCAGCATCTTCCGATTGTTCCACTTCTGAAAGCAATACAACGAATTCATCGCCTCCCTGCCGGCTTACCGTGTCCGAGAAGCGTCCGCAATCCACCAGGCGTTTTGCGATGGATTGAAGAAGTTTGTCGCCGATCGGATGCCCCAGGGAATCGTTGATGTGTTTGAAACCATCCAAATCCAAAAACAGCACCGCGATTTTTTTCATGTGACGCGGCGCTGAGGCGATCGCCTGGCCGACCCGGTCGTTCAGCAGCATTCGATTGGGCAAACCGGTCAGAAAGTCGTGATGGGCCGAATGGGTCAGCTGCAGCGCCATCGCCCGGGCCACGCTTACGTCGCGGAAAACGATTACCGCTCCGGCAGCCTGCCCTTCACGGTCATGGATGGGGGAGACGGAGTCTTCGATCGGAATTTCAAATCCGTCACGCCGGATGAGGATACAGTTCGACGGCAGGTGCACCGTTCGGTTTTGCCCAACTGCCATCTCCATCGGATTCGGGGTGGTTTCGCGACTCGTGGCGTCCAGGATTCGGAAAACTTCGGCCATGGGCCGGCCTGCCGCTTCTTGCCACGACCAGCCCGTCATTTTTTCCGCGACGAGATTGAGGAACGTGATATTTCCCGAGATGTCCGTGCAAGCAACGGCGTCGCCGATGCAGTTGAGCGTGACTTGGGCGCGTTCCTTTTCCACAAACAACGCATCCTCTGCAAGCCCGCGTCTAGAGCTGTCGCGGTGGACGCTCCTACTTGCGGCAGCGGCGATCAACAAGCCCAGGACGGTGCCAAGTATCAGAACAGTTTTGGTCTGGCCTAAGCGCCGCTTCGCGTCCGCGTTGCGTAGCACCAACAATCGCAGCTCTTCGTCCTGCATCTCGCGAATCACCTCTCGATACTCATCCATTATCCGCTGGCCCTCTCCATCTCGAATGGAATCCGCTGCCGCTTCCAATCCCTTTGTCCTTCGCAGACCAATGACTGTTTCGGCGTATTGGATCTTTTGATCTGCCAGCCTTTCAAGGGTCGGAATCTGGCGCTGCTGGATGGGGTTATCCACCGTCAAGTTGCGAATGATTGTTTCTTCCTGCTGGGAGCGCAATATGCTGTCTTGATAAGGTTTAAGGGACTGTTCGTTGCCCGTTATTACAAACCCGCGATAGCTCGATTCAACACTCTGCATTGCTGAGAGTAAATCCTGGAGGTTCTCAAGAACCTCGTGGGTGTGCTGCACCCATCGGTCGCTTTCCCTGGACACGACCATGCAGCGATAGGAGATCGCACCCACGACGAGTAAGGTCAAGACGAGTAAGGTCAAAATGTCAGACCCGAACGCGAGTTGCACCTTCCGATTCAACAGGGGCTTGGTCTTCATTTCGCACCAGGTTGGGAATGCAAGTTCTATTCCGGACACGACCCGGAAGGCTGAAAGCGGGCACACTGTAGCCGCGCGCCGGTCCTGAAAGGAGATTTAACTCTATACCAGCTTTACGTAGGGTCAACCTGGGTTTGCAGGCAGGTGTCGAATAGACCATGAGCGGAGAACTTTTGCGTGTGATGCTTGGAAACCAAGCGAGCAATACAAAGTTTGCGCGAATGCGGTGTATGGCTGTGTCTCGCCAAAACGTCGTACACTCGCAAAATGAATGACTTGGTGCAAAGCTCGATTCGGACTTTTCCGATAAGATTCTTGCCATGATCGTGCCGCTCCGGCATCTCCTCGGGTGGATGGTCAGCGTTTTCAGTTCCCGGGAGGACCTCGTTCTCGAAAACCTGGCTCTCCGTCGGCAATTGCTGGCTCTGCACGCGCAACGACCTCGCCGTCGATTGACTGCCCTGCACAAGCTGTTCTGGGTTGCGTTGAGAACGTTCTGGTCCGGGTGGACTAAGCCTCTCGTCTTGGTCACTCCTAGAACCGTCGTGAACTGGCATCGGGCGGGGTTTCGTTTGTATTGGACATGGATCTCCAGAGTCAGACAAGTAGGAGGACGGAAGCGTGTCAGCAAAGAGGTTCGCGCCTTGATCTTCCGTATGGTTGCCGAGAACCCGACCTGGGGAGCACCGCGCATTCACGGCGAACTGCTCAAGCTGGGTTTTGATGTCTCGGAAAGGAGTGTCTCGCGATGGATCCGGCGAGCTCCGAGAGATCCAGATCCTGTGAAGCGATGGCGGACGTTCCTCAGAAACCATCGCGAGGCAATCGCTGCGATGGACTTCTTCACCGTCCCAACGCTCACGTTTGGTGTTCTGTACTGCTTTTTCGTCATCGGCCACGACCGGCGTAAGATTCTGCACTTTAATGTGACGCGAAATCCCCATGCTCTTTGGGTCGTGCAGCAATTGCGAGAAGCATGGGCCTACAAACAGCCGCACAGATTCTTGCTATTCGACCGAGACGCAAAGTTTGGAGCCGATGTGGTTTCGGCTGTGAGGGACATCGGAAGCCAGCCAACTCGCACGGCCTTTTGCAGTCCGTGGCAGAACGGTGTTGCTGAGCGTTGGGTTAGAAGTTGCCGGCGCGACTTGCTTGACCACGTGATCATCCTGAATGAGCGGCATCTCAAACGGCTGATGTCTGCGTACCTGCTCTACTACCACGAGGACCGGACTCATCTCGGGCTCGCGAAGGACACGCCAGCAGGTCGGCCTACAGCAATTCGCTCTAAGGCTGAAAACAAGATTCAATCCTCTCCGAGACTCAGCGGCCTGCACCATCGTTATGCGGTGGCAGCGTAGACTCAAGAGCTATTTTTCTGAAGACCAAACTCTTTTTCTTGAAACCCGGCCGAGGCACGGTTTACGTTTTCTACGAGCATCTTTCGCCGGGCGACGAATCAGCCTGCAATCCCAAACCGAAATGCCTCCGCCAAGTAGAAAGGAATCCTTTTAATGCAGGGCGCAACGATTTGGCGAACTATACCCTCTAGTGAGTCAATTTCTTTGGGCACACTGGCAGTTTTTATTGAGCCTTCCTTGTATCTCCTAGCAGGAGACGGGGTTTGGGGAAGGGGACGGCGATGGGCCGCGGAACGTGAAAAACGGACTGTCGTGAAAGCGGGGAATCTTAATGCTCTCCATGTCCGGCGGATCTGTTGCTGGCAGCCGCAAGCAAGATCAAGAACGCCCGACGCAGGCAGCGGCCAGTGCTCATCGGCGTGCCACCCTGGTTCCGGGGTCTTCTTCTCACGCACGGAGCCTGTTAAACTTCCTGGGCGATTCTACACACAGTGGGACCTGACTAACGGCCAGCCTGTTTATCGCTTCGTCGCTGGTGCCGCTATCTCGATATACGAGCACAAGTTGGAGGCACTCCTCAACGGCGCGCCACGCCAAGCGCTGAACGCTTCCTTCACCAGCTTGAAGATTGTACGCCGATGTTGAGCAATCACTTTCACCCATGCCAGCCGACCCATCTGAGGGAAATAGATTCCCCGAAAACAGAGATGCGCAATGAGGATGTTTATGCGATACCCCAGCGGCTCGTGGTCAAGCGAGTCAACGGCCTTAGCGATCGCCTCGGGGCTATACGAGTTATCCCATCCGTATTTCACCTCGGCATGAGCTTCCGCAATGGTCATCTTCAGCGGCGTGTGGGCCATCTCAAACGGCATGAATTCTTGCCAGTGGTTCGGCCGCGTAAGTCGCCCCGCGGCTTCAAGCCTTTTGTAGAGTGGCGTCGCCGGCAGGGGGGTGAGTAAGCCGAAGATGGGCAGCCCGGGCGGCCAGGTGCGAATCTCCTGGAGCGTCCGCTCTGCCACCCCTGGCGTGTCATTGTCCATACCGAAGATGAAGGACGTGATCGCGTAAACGTTGCGCCGGGCGAGCCTCTCGAGCACGGCTGCATACTCGCCGGGTTTGTTAAACCCCTTGTTCACACTGGCCAGGTTGGCAGGGTCAATGGACTCCATGCCGATGAATATCCACTTGCCCCCGGAAGCCGCAATGAGGTCAACGAGCTCCTCGTCGCGCAAGAGATTGGCGCTGATCTGGGCAACCCAGTGCACCTGTGCGCCGGCGGCGATAATGTCGCGCAGCAGCGACTTCGTGCGCTTGACGTTGATGGCGAAGTTATCGTCGATGAAGAAGACGGCCATCTGACCTCGCTCGCTCCGGGCGCGCGCTTTCAATAGCAGCAGCTCATTGACGACACTTTCGTTGGTGCGAAACCGAATGGAGTCGCCGAAAAAGCCTGTCACGGTGCAGAACTCGCACCCGTAAGGACAACCGCGCCCCGATTCGATGGGAACAATCCTAAACGTCCCCCACCCACCCTTTACGCGCTTGAGCAGCGGGGCCACGATCTTGGAAACCAAATTGAACTGGTCGAGGTTTATCGTGTCCCACGGGATCGACGGATACGCCTGGAGAGTGGGTTTGCGCGCTCCTGGCCAAAGTCATCCACCGGAGCATAGAGATCCTTGAGTTCGCCGCGCGCGGCATCCTCAACGATCTTCGGCCAGGTTTCATCGGCTTCACCGAGTGCCACCGCGTCAGCATGGCGCGGCCCGCCGCCTCGACCGAGCGCTTCGTCGGGCAGTTCTGTCACGTGGGGTCCGCCCATCACGACCGGCACTCCTGCGGCGCGCACCGCATCGGCCATGCGGTACGCCTTCGCGATCATTCTGGTCATTGCGCCGATGCCGACGAGCCCGATGTCTTGCTCGCGCACGAACCGCGCGATGCCATCTTCATCCATGGGTTGTGCGTTGCCATCAATCAGCAGCACCTCATGGCTGGGCGGGGTCAGCGCCTGGAGCAGAAACATCCAAAGATGCGGCATGAAATTGCGTGTCACGCCGTTGTCCGGGTTGTAAAGCAGGATTCTCACGGCCCCTTTATCCTTCTCCATCCTGCAAACGAGTCTCTTAGTTTGTTCCCCGCCGCCGTTGTTCTGCTTCTTCAGCAATTGGTCACTTCCAGCGCAACGTGCTGTTGCGCGCTTCCCAAAAACCCACCTGCTGTCACTACCGCAAGCCACTGATTCGACGGTTCAGTTTCTGAAGGGAATCACCCGCCCGATATCAGGCATTTCTCAGAAAGCGCTTTCGAGAAAGATCCGGAACCGGCGCGAGCGAGATGGATGGCGCAGTTTTCGCAGCGCCTCGGCTTCGATCTGGCGGATGCGCTCGCGAGTAAGGGCGAAATCCTGGCCCA
>JBEKUY010000015.1:0-60217 GCA_049514555.1 Candidatus Acidiferrales bacterium | reverse complement strand
TCATTTTGCGTAAACGGGTCACAGGAGTCTCCTTTCTCCGTGACCCACACTACGTCAGCTACCCCACACCTTTCCGCTCGCCCCACGCGTAGCGTCCGCCGCGCCAGCGGCTTAGTCCTGGTCGGCTTACCGGAAACTAGCCTGTTGGCCTGGAGGGAAAGTGGGCGTCAGGCAGAAGGGGATACCCTTGCGGTTGCGCGTGGGGTGGGGTAGAGTGCGGTTATGCCCAAGGCGAACGTAAAGCGAACAATAAAGAAAGCCCGCCGCCTGGAAAACCTCATCTCCGTCGGACCGGCAATGCTGCGGGGTTTTGACCTACTCGGCGTTCGGAGCGTTGAGCGGCTCGCGAAGCAAGAGCCGAAGCGGCTCTATGACAAGCTGTGCCGGGTGACGGGGACGCGGCAGGACATTTGCGTGCTTGATGTATTCACGGCGGCAGTAGCTCAGGCGCGCAACCTGCGCCTGCCCGCCGAGCAGTACCAGTGGTGGTATTGGAGCCGCCGCCGCAAGCGGAGCCGCTAGCAAAGCGACAGGCAAGAACGCCTCCCCTGTCTGCTTTACAGCCCCAGCGCGCCGGAATAGGCCACGCGGGGTTTGCCCTGTTCCTGACGCTCGATGCGGCCGATGCGATAGAACTTGGCGCGGCGCCGCTTGAATTCATTTTCGACGCCCTTCACGTTAGGCGGCGGCACGATCACGATCATTCCCACGCCCATGTTGAACGATTGCAGAAGCTCGTCGCGCTCGATACCCCCGAGTTTCGCCAGGTAACGAAAGATCGCCGGGATCGGCCACGAAGAAAGGTCGATCGAAGCCTGCGTTCCCGAGGGAAGCACGCGCGGAAGATTCCCCGGAATGCCGCCGCCGGTGATGTGCGCGAGCGCGGAGATCCAACCCTGCTTGAGCACATTTCTGAGCGCCGGGGCGTAGCAGAGATGCGGCTTCAGCAGCTCCGCGCCAATTTTGTTGCCGACGTCGGCGACGTACGTGTCCGGCTTGAGCCGGGCAACCTCGAAGACCAGCTTGCGCGCGAGCGAATAACCGTTGGTATGCAGACCCGCGGAGGGCAGCGCGAGCAGGACGTCGCCCGGTTTCACGCTCTTCCCCGTCAGCATCTTCTTGCGTTCGACCGCGCCGACGATGAATCCCGCGAGATCGTACTCGCCGGGCGCGTAGAAACCGGGCATTTCCGCGGTTTCGCCGCCGATGAGCGCGCAGCCGGCCTTGCGGCACGCGAAGCTCATGCCCTCTACCAGTTGCTCGACCACCAGCGCGTCGAGCTTGGCCATCGCCAAATAGTCGAGGAAGAAGAGCGGCTCGGCGCCTTGGACCAGAATGTCGTTCACGCAGTGATTGACGAGGTCGGCGCCCACGGTCGAGTGCACTCCCATGGCCATGGCCACCTTCAGCTTCGTGCCCACGCCGTCGGCGCTCGACACGAGCACCGGCTCTTTCCATCGCTTCCGGTCGAGCGCGAAGAGCCCGCCGAAGCCGCCGATGCCCCCGAGAACGGCGGCCGAAAATGTGCGGCTCGCCAAGTGGCGAATCCTGCGCTTGGCCTCGTCGGCGACGGCGATGTTCACTCCTGCGTCGGCGTATTTCATGGGAACGCTGTGACCTGCGGCTCGATTTTCACGAACAAAAACGGGGCCCGAAGAACATATGGTCGGCCGGGCGAACGGCGGTGCCGCCGTTCGCGCCGCTCAAAACGTCGAGAAGATTCGCCCCCAGCGCACCAACCGCGGATGAATGAGCGCATTGGCATACGCGTAGAGGCGCCCGCCAATCTGTCCCTGCCAGGCCTCCTCCGGCCCGCTAATGGACATGTATATGATGACTGGCGTGCCGATGATGGACGACCGGGGCACAAATCCCCAGAAGCGGCTGTCGTAGGAATCGTTCCGGTTGTCGCCCATCATGAAGTACTCTCCCGCAGGCACGATCAGCTCGCCGCCTCGAACGTAGTTCGGCAACCGTTCCGCCCATTCGGGTGTCATGCCGTAGGAAAGCGCCGGGCCGGCCGGCGACGGGAAATTATCCCCGATGGAGTCACGCCCCACAGCGGGACCGCGCACCGCGTACGGTTCGTTCAGCGGCTTCCCGTTCACGAAAACCTGCTGGTTCACAATCCTGAGCCGGTCTCCCGGCATGCCGATGACGCGCTTGACGAGGTCGGACCCCTCCGGATCGGCCGGCGGGCGAAAGATCACAATCTGTCCAAAATGCGGATTCCGCCAGAGTGGCACGTGCCAGTGCGTGAAGGGGATCCCCGCGTCGTAGCCGAAGCGGCTCATGATGAGGTGGTCGCCGATGAGCAGCGTCCGCTCCATCGATCCTGAAGGAATCACGCGCGCCTGGACCAGCGTCCCGTTGATGAAAAAAAACGCCAGCGCCACCCAGAGCCAGCCAACGATCTCGTGCTGAACGCGATTCCCGGCCGGAGCCTTCTTGCGAGCGCGCGCCGCGTTTTCAGCCTTCACGGTGCACCTCGACCGGGGCCTGGTCGTGCGCCTGCCGCCCGTTTGCCTCCCGGTGATTCACTTCGAGCTGCACCAGGCCCGTCGGATACACCCCGGTGTAACAGGAAGTACAGAATGTGCCGTCGTCATCTCCCACGGCCTTTTTCATGTTCTCCAGCGATAGATAGCCGAGCGAATCGGCTTCCAGGTACTTGCAGATTTCCTCGGGCGAGTGCGAGGAAGCGATCAACTCTTCGCGCGTGGGCGTATCCACGCCGTAATAGCAGGGCGAGATCGTGGGCGGGCAGGAGATGCGCATATGCACTTCGCGGGCGCCCGCCTCGCGCACCATGCGCACGATCTTGCGGCTGGTGGTGCCGCGCACGATCGAGTCGTCCACCAGGACGACGCGCTGGCCGGCCAGGAGCTGGCGCACCGGATTGAGCTTCAGTTTGACGCCGAAATTGCGAATGGCCTGCGAGGGCTCGATGAACGTCCGGCCGATGTAGTGGTTGCGGATGAGCCCCATGCGAAACGGAATCCCCGACTCCATGGCGAAGCCGATGGCCGCGGGTACGCCCGAGTCGGGCACCGGAACCACCATGTCCGCCACAACCGGATGCTCGTGCGCCAGCAGCCGCCCCAGCGCCTCCCGGCTGCGGTTGACCGAGCGGCCGAAGACCACGCTGTCCGGGCGCGCGAAATAGACATGCTCGAAAATGCATTGCTGGTGAGGTTTCGCCGGCGCAAATTGGATGGACTCCAGACCGGAGCGCGAAATCCGCAGCATCTCGCCGGGCTCGATCTCGCGCACGTAGGTGGCGCCGAGCAAATCGAAGGCGCAGGTCTCCGAAGCCACGAGCCAGGAGTCTCCCAGTTGGCCGAGAACGAGCGGGCGGAAACCGCGCGGATCGCGAATCGCAAAAAGCTCCTCGGGCGTCAGCACCAGCAGCGAGTACGCGCCTTCCACTTGGTTCAGCGCATCGGCGATGGCCGTGGAGAGATTGCGCGCCGCCGAGCGCGCCACCAGGTGCACGATCACTTCGGTATCGCTCGTGGTCTGGAAAATCGAGCCGCGATGCTCGAGCTTGCGGCGCCATTCCAGCGCGTTGGTCAAATTCCCGTTGTGTCCGAGCGCCAGCTTGCCTTTGTTGCAGTCGATCAGGATGGGCTGGGCATTCGCCAGCGAAGTATCGCCGGCCGTCGAATAGCGCGTGTGGCCGATGGCGGCGGCGCCGGGCAGCCGGTCCAAGACCGTGGAGCGGAAAATCTCCTCCACTTCGCCCATGGCCTTGTGCATGTACAGATTCAGCCCGTCGCTCGAGATGATGCCCGCGGATTCCTGGCCGCGATGCTGCAGCCCGTAGAGGCCGAGGTACGCGACCTTCGACGCCTCGGCGTGGCCGAACACGCCGAACACGCCGCACTCGTCGTGAAAGTGATCGTCGGTCAACTGTATTGCGCCTTCGCGAATGGCCGCGTCCTCCCTAGCTTCACTTCTTCAGAGCCCGCTCGAGCGAATGCTCCCAGCAATCCCGCAGAGCGGCGACACGATCGCGGATCACCGTACTGCCGTTTAGCTCGATGCGGAATGAACCGTCGGTCGTGACCCTGCCGATCGCTCGCGCCCCAACTTTGTATTGTCGCGCACATTCGAGCGTGCGGGCAAGCGAAGCGTTCGGCGTGGATACTACCGCGCGCGCGCCGCGCTCGCCGAACAAAATGGACTCGGCCGGCCCATCCCCATGGAGCTGCACCGCGGCGGAAAGACCGCCGGAGACGAAGCAGCACTCGGCCAGCGTGACCGCGAGGCCGCCATCGCTCACGTCGTGCGCCGAGCGGACCGCGCCGGCAGCCGCGAGCGCCACGAGGCAATCCTGCAGGCGTTTCTCGGCAGCCAGGTCAATCCCCGGCGGCGCCCCCGCGACCACGCCTGCGATGACCTTGGCATATTCAGATGAAGAAAATTCCGTAGCGGTGGCGCTGGCCCCGCCCGGACCGGCCTCCGCGCCATCCAGCAGCACGATCTCATCGCCCTCTTTGCCGAACGCCATCTTCAGCGTTTGCTCGGCGTCCTCGATCAGGCCGAGGATGCCGATCACCGGCGTGGGGTAGATGGACTTGCCGAGCGTCTCATTGTAGAAGCTGACGTTCCCGCCAGTGATCGGCGTCCCCAGCGCGGTGCAAGCTTCGGCCATGCCGTCAATCGTTTCGCTGAACTGCCACATCACCTCGGGCTTTTCCGGGCTGCCGAAATTCAGGCAATTGGTGGCCGCGATGGGCCGCGCGCCGCTGCACGCCACGTTGCGCGCCGCTTCCGCGACGGCATGCATTGCGCCCAGTCGCGGATGAAGCCAGCTCCAGCGGCCGTTGCCGTCGGTCGAGAGCGCCAGCGCGCGCTTCGTGCCCTTCACCCGTACGACGGCGGCGTCTCCCGCGCCCGGCACCGCCAGCGTGTTCGTCCGCACCATGTGGTCGTACTGCTCGATGATCCAGCGCTTCGAAGCAATCGCCGGTGCGGCGAGCAGCTTGCGAAAACTCTCGGTCAGGTCGGCGCCTTCGGACACAAAGCGATAAAGCGGCGCGCCTTTCGCGGGTGGCTCCGTGGGCGGCGCGAGCGGCCGGCGATAGACCGGGCCTTCTTCGGCCAGCGGATGCGCGGGAATTTCGGCCGCGACCTTGCCGCGATCGAGCACGCGAAGCATCCCGCCCTCGGTCACCTGGCCAATGACGACCGCATCCAGTCCCCACTTCGCGAAGACGTCCTGCACCTCGCGCTCGCGGCCTTTTTCGGCCACGAGCAGCATGCGCTCCTGCGACTCGCTGAGCATGATTTCGTAAGGCGACATGCCGGTTTCGCGCTGCGGCACGCGGGCGAGATCGATTTCGATGCCGGTGGCGCCGCGCGAGGCCATCTCGCAAGTCGAGCAAGTAAGTCCAGCCGCGCCCATATCCTGAATGGCCACGACCGCGCCGGTCTGCATCGCTTCGAGGCACGCTTCGAGCAGCAGTTTCTCGAGGAACGGGTCGCCGACCTGCACGTTGGGCCGCTTCTGCTGCGATTCCTCGGTGAATTCCGCGGATGCCAGCAGCGAAGCCCCGTGGATGCCGTCCTTGCCGGTCTTCGAGCCCACGTAAATCACCGGATTGCCCACGCCGCGCGCCTTGGCGAAGAAAAGCTCCTCGCGCTTGGCGATGCCCAATGCCAGCGCGTTCACGAGCGGGTTCGCGGAATAGCAAGGCTCGAAGCCCACTTCGCCGCCGACCGTGGGCACGCCGAAGCAGTTGCCGTAGTTCGCGATGCCGCGCACCACGCCATCGAGGATGCGCCGATTGCGCGCAGCCTCTTCCGCGCTCACGCCCGGCCCCGCCCCGACCTGTCGGGGCTCCGGCGCGATCGGGCCGAAGCGCAGCGAATCGAGCACGGCGATCGGTCGCGCGCCCATGGTGAAGATATCGCGCAGGATGCCGCCGACGCCGGTGGTTGCGCCCTGGAACGGCTCGACGAAGCTGGGATGGTTGTGCGATTCGATCTTGAACGCGGCCACGAGGCCGTCGCCGATGTCCACCACGCCGGCGTTTTCTCCCGGGCCCTGCACCACGCGCTCGCTGCGCGTGGGCAGGCGCTTCAGGTGCACCTTGCTCGATTTGTAGGAGCAGTGTTCGCTCCACATCACGCTGAAGATGCCCAGCTCGGTGATATTTGGGTTGCGCCCGAGGATTTTCTGGACGCGCGCGTATTCCTCCGGCGTCAGCCCGTGCTCGGCGGCGATTTGCGGCGTGACCTTGATGTCGGTGCTAGCTGTCGCCATCTCCCCTGCTTGACCGTGTTGCGGCGCCTTGCCGCTACCTTGAAAGAATCACCACCAGGGACGGCGGCGCTACCCATACGCTACGCAATTGCCTTCGCCGCGCTCGCGAGCGCCTCGACCATCGAGCGCAAAATCACGAGACCGTCCGCTGAGCCCACTGCCAATTCCGCCGCGCGCTCCGGATGCGGCATCAGCCCGGCTACGTTGCGCTCGCGATTGCAGATTCCGGCGATGTTGGCGGTCGAGCCGTTGGGATTGCCCGCGGCATCGTCGCGCCCGTCGGGCGTCGTATAGCGAAAGACGATCTGGCGATTGCGCTCGAGCTCGGCCAGCGTGGCCTCATCGCAGGTGTAGTTTCCGTCGCCGTGCGCGATGGGAATGCGCAGAATCTGCCCGGGCTTGGCGGCGCAGGTGAACGGCGTATCCGTTTGTTCCACGCGAATGTACACGTGGCGGCAGATGAAGCGCAGGCCGGCGTTGCGGATCATCGCGCCGGGCAGAAGTCCGGCTTCGAGCAGGATCTGGAACCCGTTGCAGACGCCGAGAACGAGTCCCCCCGACCGCGCGAATTTCTCGACCGACTTCATCACCGGCGAAAAGCGCGCGATCGCTCCGGTGCGCAGATAGTCGCCGTAGGAAAAGCCGCCGGGAAGAATGATGGCGTCGCAGCCGGCCAGGTCTTGCGACTGGTGCCAGATGAATTCAACGGGTTTCTTTAGGACATTGCCGATGGCGTAAAACGCGTCGTGGTCGCAATTCGACCCGGGGAATACGACCACTCCAAATTTCATGACCTGGAGACTCCGCGTGGCTTGGACAGCACTCTAAATTCTATCATAGCCACGCGGCAAAGATGCCGGCCTAGCGGCTCACCGTGAATCCTAGGCTTGCTTGGGCAAGACTCTTGTAGCCGACCTCACATCCTCAGCTCTAACGACCAGCTTGATCCCGCGTGCCCAGGACATGGCCGGGTGCACGCCGCCACAATCGTCACGCTTAAACATGCAATCGATGCCGGCCGCCTGCAACGCCGATTTCGCAAGATTTGCTTCGGGTTCATCCGCAAACACACGGATCGTAACGAAGTCAGGTTCTGTTTCGCCAGAATGACGCTTGTTCATGGCTCTTGTCTCCGAAATACGCGCCCCAAGGCTTCCGGACAGCCCCGCCTGAAAACCCACTTACCGCTTTGGCGACATCATATCTGCCGCAGTAGTCGGCGCGCCCGTCTTCGCTGCTGGCTGAGTCATTCCGTCGAGCCCAAGCACATTCACCAAGCCGGCGTTCGACGGCACGATGTACTTCGTATTCTGCGCGAGCGTATTGTTCAGGACTTCAAGGCGGCGCATCATCTCGGCGCGCTCCTTGAAATACGTTTCCGCCGCAGTTGAAACCAGCCGGATCGCTTCCGCCTCGGCGTTCGCGCGCGTAACACGCGCCTGGGCGTCGCCTTCGGCCCTGAGAATCTCCGACTGCTTGGTGCCCTCGGCCTGGAGAATCTGGCTCTGCTTGACGCCCTCGGCGTCGAGAATGGCGGCGCGCTTGTCGCGCTCGGCCTTCATCTGACGGGACATTGCGTCGGTGATGTCGCGGGGCGGCTCGATCTTCTGCACTTCGACGCGGGTCACCTTCACGCCCCAGGCATTCGTGGCTTCGTCGAGCACCTGGCGGAGGTTCGTGTTGATCATATCGCGCGCCACGAGCGTTTCATCGAGCGTGCGGTCGCCGATCAGGTTGCGCAGGTTGGTTTGCGCGAGCGTGGTGCAGGCGTAATCGAAGTTCTGGATTTCGAACTGCGACTTCATCGGGTCCACCACTTTGTAATACACGACCGCGTCCACTTCGACGGTCACGTTGTCTTTGGTGATCAGCTTCTGCGGAGCCACTTGGATCACCCGCTCGCGCATGTCCACGCGAATCAAATCGTCCACGAACGGCACGATGATCGTCAGCCCCGAGCTGACCATCGAGCGGTATTTGCCCAGCCGCATGATCAGGCCTTTTTCGTACTGCTCGATGATGCGCGCGCCCTTCGCCAGCGCCGTCAGCGCCAGAATCAGCCCGACGACCAACAAAACGACCAGATAGAAACTGTCCGGTTGCATCGCTTACCTCACTTTCAGAGTGACGCCCTCAACCGATTCCACCGTGACTTTCTCGCCGGGATTCCGCGCGGCCTCGTCGGCGCGCGCCAGCTCGGCGCGCCAGACTTCGTCGCCGACCTTGATCTGGCCGGGTTCGTGCGCGGCGATGCGCACGGTGACCACGCCGATCTTGCCGACCACCGCGTCCACATTGCTGGCGTGGTCCTTGACGGTGAGCCGCTTGCGCATCCAGCGGCGCAAAAACGCCAGGTAAATGAATGCCAGCGCCGCCGCGGCGATCAGCCCGACATGAGCCGAGGAGAACACCAGACCCAGCGCGCCGCCGGTAAGAAGCGAAGCGCCGATGAGCGCGAGATCGAATCCGGTGAAAGCGCCGAGCGACAGCTCGACAATGATGAAGACGGCGCCGCCGATCAGGAGAAACCAGTTCACCCAATTGCCCACGGGAACACCCCTCTCGTTGCAGGTAACGCGGACGATACCACCTGCGCACGGAACGTTCAATGGCAACGAGAACGGATCGGCGAGCCGGAAGGAGCAATCGCTTCGATCCCGAAACGAAGGCCAGCGCGCAGCCTCAGCGGCGGCGCTTGCGAGGACGGGAATTGCGCGAGCGCGCTTTCGGCTTTGCCTTCGGCCGCCGTGACTTTGCGGGCTTTTTCTCCGCAGCGGCCATCTCGCGGCGTTTTGCCGCGGCCCATCCGGGCTTGTTCGTTTGACGTCCGCGGGCGATGCCGAGCGCGTCCGCCGGGACATTCTCAGTGATCGTCGAGCCGGCGGCAACGTAAGCGCCATCGCCGACGCGCACCGGCGCCACAAGGGTCGAGTCGCTGCCGATGAAGGAGCGTTTCCCGATCGTCGTGGGGTACTTGTGGAAGCCGTCGTAGTTGCACGTGATGGTTCCCGCGCCGATATTGGACTTCGCTCCGATCCTGGCGTCGCCGAGGTAGCTGAGATGCATGGCCTTCGTGCCTTCGCCGATCACGCTCTTCTTCACCTCCACAAAGTTGCCCAGGTGCGCCCCGGCTTTCACATGATTTCCGGGCCGCAGCCGCGTGAACGGGCCGATGACCACGGCGTCATCGAGCCTGCTGGACGCGGCCACGCAGTGCGGTTCCACGGTCACGTCGTTCCCCAGGGTGACGTCGCTCAGCACGCTCCCGGTGCGGATGGTGCACCGCTCGCCGATCTTCGTTTTTCCCAGGAGTTGCACGCACGGCTCGATCGCGCTGTCTTCGCCGATGATCACGTCCGGGTCGATGAGCACGGTTTCCGGCAATTGAATGGTCACGCCCGCGTCCATGAGCGCGGCGCGCTTGCGCTCGCGCAAGACGCGGTCGGCCTCGGCAAGTTCGGCGCGGGTGTTGCAGCCAAGGACTTCCTGGGCATCAGCGGCTACCTGAGCGAGGACGGTCTGGCCCTTTCCAGCCATGCGCGCGATGGCATCGGTCAGGTAGAGCTCGCGGTGCGCGTTGTTCGGTTTTACCTGTGCGAGCGCCGGCCAGAGCGCGTTCAGCGTGAAGCAGTAGATGCCCGAATTAATTTCGTTGGTCGCGCGATGCTCCTCAGTCAATTGTGATTCTTCAACCACCGCCGCCACCGCAGTCCCCGAGCGGCGCACGATGCGTCCGTAGCCTGAGGGGTTCTCCACGAGCGCGGTCAGAATCGTCCCTGCCGCGTTCCCTGCGCGGTGCGATTCGAGAAGCGCGCGCAGCGTCTCGCTGCGGACCAGGGGCGCATCGCCGGGCAGCACCAAGGCGAACCTCGCCCGCCCGCCGATGGCGCGCCGCGCCACCAACATGGCGTGGCCTGTGCCGCGTTGGGGTTGCTGCAAGACGGTCTCTGCGCCAAACGGTTCCAGCACCGCGGCAACTTGATCGGATTGATGGCCTACGACGACGATCGTCTTTTGCGCGCGCAGCGACTGGCATGCCCGCGCGGCGTGCTCGATCAACGTGTGTCCGCCCGCGCGGTGCAGCACCTTCGCGATGCTCGACTTCAGCCGCGTGCCTTTTCCCGCCGCCAGAATCACCACCACAAAGTCAGTACCAGCCATAGGTCGTCTATTGTCGCCTCTCAACCCCGGTTTTGACAATCGCAAGCAAGGCTCGCTCTTCAACACGGCAAGCTTGAGCGAAAGCGCCTTGACCTCTCTGTCAATCAATAATAGTAATACACCAAGATTCTCGACGGAGGTGTTTGCCTGTGAAGCCCTGCCCTCTTTGCGCGGAACTCAACGCCGACGGCGTGCGATTTTGCTGCTCCTGTGGCGCAGACCTCGACCAAACAGTCAGTCTCCAGCCCGCTGCGCCGGTAACAGAAGAAGGAACCAGCGGCAAAGCCATAGGCAGCCTCGTCTGCGGGATTTTCTTCTTTTTCCTGCCGACCGCAGTCGCGGCCGTCATTCTCGGGCACATCTCGCGCTCGGAGATCCGCCGCAGCGCCGGCCGCCTGCGTGGATCGGGCATGGCGCTCGCCGGGCTGATCCTCGGCTATATGGGTAGTTCTGTCATCCCGATCATGATCATAGCCGCCATCGCGATTCCCAATCTCCTGCGCGCCAGGATGGCGGCCAACGAGGCCTCCGCCACCGTTTCGTTGCGAGTTCTCGCTACTGCATGCGAAACCTACAAGGCGCAGTATGGCGGATACCCGAGGGCGCTCGCAAATCTCGGTCCGTCTGATTCGCCTTCGGCCGATGCGGCCGGCTTGATTGACGTTACCCTGGCCAGCGGGCGGGAAAGCGGTTATGTGTTTGGTTACTCGCCCGTGAAGACCGAGGGGAACCGAGTCGCCGCCCCGGTCACTGCCTATGGTGCGTCGGCCGACCCGATTGTGCCCAATTCTACCGGCACCCGGCACTTCTTCATCGACCAAACAATGGTCATCCGCTGGGAAATGAACAAGTCAGCTTCAGGCGAAAGTCCGCCGCTTGAGTGAGGCTCGGTAAGGAGTGCCAAGGGGTAAGAGCGATCAATCCGCGGCGGAGGCGGGCGTCATGACATCCGACGCCGCGATTCCTTCAGTAGTGCTTATCGCTGCCGGATCTTCCGTCGTGACGGTCCACAGCGAAGGGTTCGCAAGCAGCTTGCTCACGAGCTGCGTGTGAAGCGCATGGCCCGCCTTGTACGCTTCGACACGCGCCAGAAGCGGCAGTCCCACCAGCGCCAGGTCGCCGATCAAATCGAGAGCCTTGTGGCGCCCGAATTCATCCCGGAAACGTAACGGGCCGTTCATAACGCCTTCGTCGGTAAGCACGATGGCATTCTCGAGCGAGCCGCCGCGGATGAGGCCCATGCCGCGCAGGGGCTCGATGTCCCGGAAGAAACAGAACGTGCGCGCGCGCGCCAGCAGTTGCCGGAACGTATCGCCATTCACCAGCAGCTCGATTTCCTGCTGTCCGACCAGCGGATGCGGATAATCCACAAAACAGCGCACGCGGAATTCATCCGCCGGATAGATGCCGATGCGCCGGTCTCCCTCGGCCACCTCCAAAGGCTTGACGACTCTCAGATAACGTCTCTTCCGCCGCACCCTTTTCGTGCCCGCTTGATCGAGGAGTTTGACGAAGGGCTCGGCGGAGCCGTCCAGAATGGGAGCCTCGATTGCGTCCACGTCCACATACACATTGTCGATCCCGCACGAATAGAGCGCGGCCAGGACGTGCTCCGTCGTGGAAAGCAGGACGCCTTGTTTCATCAGGCTGGTCGCGTAGCTGACCCGCGCGACGTTGCGGCCATTCGCTTCGATCTGAAAACTATCGAGGTCGGTGCGGCGAAACACGATGCCGGTGTCGGGAGGCGCAGGGGTAAGCCGCAAGCGGGAGGGCACGCCGGTGTGCAGCCCTATTCCAGCAGCTTCGACGCCCCGCTGAATTGTGGTCTGAAAACTCATCGTGCCCGATTCTCTTATTCTCTTAATGCACGCCTGCAACCGGACAAGCCTCTATTTTCCCACTGAAACAAAACGACTTGCAATCTGCTTTCGGCCCATGAGTCCAGCCGGTGTGGTAAAACTGCAACAAACCGCCCCCACGCGCGTGTCTCTGCATGCGATCCGTTCACCCCGATTCCCGCAACCCCCGCAGCCAACAGAGTTAGAGCGGGTTTGCCGCGGCCACCTTCCATTCGAGTCGTGTCGGTTGCTGAGAGTCGCTTCAGGGCCTGCGGCTGTCAAACGACGTCTGAATTCTGGGCTATGCGGGAGGAGTTTCTGCGGGCCGCGATGCTATAATGAAGGGGTACTCATACTGCGCAGGGGACAAGCGGGTAGAATGAAATGAACCGCCTTCTGAAGATCGGGATTCTCAGTCTTTCATTCTTGGTTTTGGGTTATGTGGGTTTGGGTCACGTCCTGGGGAAGACCAGCGACGAGAAGGCCTACCGCTCGCTCATCGTGTATGGCGAGGTCCTGCAGAAGATCCAGCAGGACTACGTTGACGAGCCGAACGTACCGATGGTCACGGCTGGGGCGCTCCACGGGCTGCTCGAATCGCTCGACCCGCAGTCGAGCTACCTGACGCCTCGCGAGTACACGGAATACAGGCAGAAGATTCAGAGCGGCAAGCCGGGCGACACGGGAATGACGCTCAGTAAACGGTACGGCTACATCGTTGTCGTCTCCGTGCTGCCGGACAGTTCCGCCGAGAAGGCCAATATCCGCAGTGGAGATATCCTGGAGGCAATTGCGGGATTCACGACGCGGGACATGTCGGTTGGCCAAGCCATGAATCTGTTGCTGGGGGATCCTGGAACGAGCGTCAAGGTTTCTGTCGTGCGCCGCAGCCGGATCGAGCCGCAGGATGTCGATCTGGTCCGGGCCCAGTTGGTTCCGCAGAAGATCATCGCTGAGAAAATTGACGCGGATATCCTCGCCCTGCGCCTGCCTTCGCTTGAAGCGGGGCGCGCCCAAGAAGTTCGCGAGCGGCTCTCTCAGGCAGAACATCAAGGAATCCACAAGATCGTCCTAGACGTGCGCGATTGCGGCCGCGGCGATATCAGCGAAGGCGTGGCCATCGCCCGGATGTTCCTTGCCTCCGGCACGATTGCGACGGTGCGCGGGCAGACGGTGGCAAGCCAGACGATTTCCGCGGATCCCAGCAAGGTCGTGTGGAAGGGGCCTGTGTCCATGCTCATTTCTCCCACGACCTCGGGCGCGGCTGAGATCCTGGCCGCCGCCATTGCCGCGAACAAGCGGGGCGACGTGGTCGGCGAGAGAACTTTCGGCCTGGCCTCCGAGCAGAAACTGATCCCACTGGACGACGGTGGGGCCATTATCCTGACCGTGGCGAATTACTTTGCGAACGGCAACGAGAAGTCCATTCTTGAGGAAGGCGTTGCGCCGACCGTTGTCGTCCGCGAGGCTGCTGAGAACGATTCCGACGCCGTTGATGACAGCGCCGCACCGTTACCGCAAACGGAAGAAACCCCTTCAGCGCCTCGCCCGCTTTCTGCGGACGACCCGGTCCTTCGCAAGGCCATCGAACTGCTGAAGGCGCCGGCGCCAAAGGCGTCGTAGCATTCTGTGGTGCGCCGCGCGCTTCTTCTGCCACTTTCCAGATCCAGCTCACTTTCCAGGATTCGCCGCGTAGAGCGGCTCACCCGAGCCGCGCTTCTCGTGTGTCTTATCTTTGTCGGCTGCAAGAAGCGGGAAGCGGCCCCCACGCCGGCAGAAGTGCACGCCATTACGCGGGATTTGGCGCGTGCTGCCGCCGGCGCCGTCCCTCCCGGAAGTGACGTTCGCTCCAGACTCGATACGGACGCGTCACATTCGGCCAGAACCGATCATCTCTACGTCACCATCCGCGCTGTGGCTTCAGAGCAGGCCGCCCGAGCGGCGCTGGCTAAGCTCATCCAATCATTGGACCGCGTCGCTACTGCGCGCGGCCTGACGCACGACCCTCTGGCTGGGAGCGAGACCGTCACCCGTTTTGAGTATCGTCGCAGCGGCCTAGCCACGCAGTCGATCCACATCATTACGGCCATCCCCGTTGGCGAAGCTGCTTCCGCGGCGCGTTCCACCGGAGCAGCGGCGCGCCTGGCCATCATCCTGGACGATATGGGCAGCGAGCGGGAAGCAGCCGATTCGGTTTTCGCGCTGCACCGCCCGCTGACCATATCGATCCTGCCGAACATGGCGCACTCGAGCGAGATTGCTGAAGAGGCCGCGAGCCACGGATATGAGGTCCTTCTTCACCTCCCGATGGAATCGGTTGGTGAGGAGCGCGCGGAAACCGCCGAGCTTCGCCTGGGCATGGCATCGGGAAACGTGGCCACGCTCGTCGATGAAATGCTGAACAGTGTTCCCCACGCCGTCGGGGTCAACAATCACCAGGGTTCGCGGGCCACGGCCGATTTTGCCCTCATGTCCGAGCTGATGCCCATTCTTCAGCAGCGGCGCCTGTTCTTCATCGACAGCCGCACGACGACCGCCACCGTGGCATACGACGCAGCGCGCCGCGCGGGCGTGCGCACCGCTTACCGCAGCACGCCGTTCCTCGATGATGTAGCGGAAACCGGAGCCGTTCGCGAGCAGCTCGAGCGCGCCATCCGCGATGCTCGCCGTACCGGCTCTGCGATCGCCATTGGTCATCCTCACCCGGCTACGCTGGAGGCGCTCCGCGAAGTCTTGCCGCAGCTCGACGCGCAGGGTGTCCGCCTTGTATTTGTTTCCGGCCTCGTTCAGTGAGCGGTGGCGTCGCTGGGCGGGGCAGGTTGGCCTTCCAGCCGCTTGGCCGGATAAACCCAGGAAAACACGACGGACATGAGTCCGGTCGTGAGGAAACAGAAGACGCTGCCCTCGGGGCCCACGGTCCCGCCCGTGAGCCACGCAGGGCCGTGCAACGTGGCATTGGATAGATGCCCTTGGTTGGCCACGAGGCCGCTGTTCGGAACCGAAAACAGGAACGTCTCGCCCCAATCGAACGCCGCATGCGCGCCCACGGCAAACCAGAGGCTTCCGGTGCGACGCAAAGTCAAGCAATAGAAGAGCCCGATCAGTCCTGCGCCCGATGCTCCCACCCAGCCTTCCCCGGGATTGCTCAAGTGGCGCCCGCCGAAGATCGCGGAAAGAAGAACTGCTGCCGGCCAGAAGCCTATGCCCGAAGAGAGCGTGAACTGCAGATAACCTCGATACCCAAACTCCTCAAACAGTCCCACGGCCAGAAACACCACCGCCCAGAGGACACCCCAGCGCACAACCGCTCCACCCTGCACGACGAAGCCGCCGAAAGAGTATCCGCCCCATGCAGAGATCAGCGCGACGAGAACCGCAGCCTCGGCTAACCCCCATAGCACTCCTTGAAGAAACCTTCTCAGTGGTGCGAATCTCAACGGCAGGCCATATACCCCGGGTGCTCGGCTCTCGATGAACGACATCACCAACGCGCCGCCGAACACCGCGCCGATTCCTACGAGGTCACCCACGAAAACATAACCAGGCGTGAGGCCCGGGGAGAAACTCTTCCATAGCTGGGTTACCACCTGGCCAAGCAACACCGCCAGGATCACGACCACCAACAGATAGAGAATGAGCCGCCAGCCTGCGCGCAGCTCTTGCGAGTTGAAAAACACACGCGTCAGAAGATCCGGCCGTGACTTCTGCGGCGTGAAGATCTCCCCGGGCTTCGGTGAGTCAGGATTCACGTGGCTTGCTCCGTAAGCGCTGCCAGAACGATCAAGGAGATTCTAGCGGCACACCCGCAGAGATGCTAGATGGTAAACCCGCCAGGGAAGGAGTGAGTGGTTTCCACGCGCTCATGTCGCCCCCTGGGAGTGACGGCGACAAAACCGCCCGAGTGTGCTAACCTCCCACATGCCGGAAAGAGGTTATGGCTGTTCGCCACATCCCATGAAACAGGCAAACAAGAAGGCCCGGCCACGCCCAGACGAGCGCAGCCGGTTTCTGAACGTCGGTGGCCGGCTCGCCGTCGACTTTGTCAACTCTGTGTACTCTCCAATAGGCCCGGACGCTGCGCTGCGTGACTGGGAGGGACTGGTCGAGTTCCTCGCCGAGGCTAAGGTCATCAGCCCGGAGAGAGCAGTCGATCTCTTGGCGTGGAAGCACTCCGCTCCGCAAGCCCTGCCCGCCCTTGTGGAGAAGGCTCTGCGGCTTCGCGTGGCTATTCGTTCTTCTCTGGAGGCGCGGATCGCCGGAACCCCGATCGGAGAAGCCATGGTGGAGCCGATCAACGACGTGCTTGCCATCACGGAAGGACATGACGAGCTGGTTTGGGAAGACGGAGAGTGGGGACTGAAATTCCACGCCCGGGAAGAAGCGATTGAGTGGCTTTTGGCCGCCATCGCTCGTTCAGCCGCCGAGATTATTGCGGAAGGAGCCGATGCGCCGCTTCGAAGGTGCGCGAATCCCAGTTGCGGGGTGCTCTTCTATGACACTTCTCGTAACGGGCGCCGCCGCTGGTGCATGATGAACCTTTGTGGGAATCGCAATAAGGTGGCCGCGTTTGCCCGGCGGCATGCGCGCCGCCGCCGCTGACCAAGGCGACTCTCTTCATTTTTTGACGATGTTCGGCTCGCGCCAACACGAAGATCCACCCGATCGACCGATCGTGAAGCCGGGCGATAGCCACACGGCAGTCTGGATTTGCGGCCAAAGGGCTGCCTTACGTGTGTGCCGCAGGAAAGTGCAAAAACTCGGCTAGGGAGCGGGAGGCGGGAGAGGGTGCGCGGTCTTCAGCGAATAGTTACGGATCGCCCCGCCGGTGGCCACGCCAATATGAACGATGGAGACCCACCGCTCGATCTTGTGGTGCCCGCTGCGGTGGAACAAGTACGCTGCCCCGATGGAAACCGCTGTCCCGGCGGCTTCGATGCCTGCGAAGAGCGGGTGATTGTCCACCATGGCATCGGTCAACAAGATTTCGTGGTCTCCCCGTCGGCGCAGGTTCAGCGTGGAGGAATAGTCGAGCCCGCGCGAGGCGCCCACGCCGGCGAACAACCACAGGTTCTTGTGATCCCAAAAGGGATGGACACTTGCGCGCCCATCCTTGTGGACCGCGGCCGGTGCCGCAATCCGAACCGGAGGAGCCGCCGGCGCTTCACCGGGCTGCTGGGCTCGCGCGGCGGTTGCGGCGGACATCCCGGCAATCAGCAAGAATAGGATCCTGAGCATGCACAGGATTGTAAAGGAAAACAGCTCAAAAACGAGGGTTCTCCTCTCTTGAGCGTCGGGCCGACGGGTTTATCGTTTGAGCGAAGCCCCGGTTAGGCTGTTGCCAGGGCGTCGGCGCGGGGCTAGCATGAGACAAGGGTTGTTCATGAGGCAGCCAATGTGGCGTTTTGCACCGAGATTCCGGTACTTCAGCCTGGTAGCGGCTGCGCTGCTCTTTTGCCCGGTTGTCACGATCCAGGCCCAATCACAAACCGAACCGAGCGATTCGGTTGCTGAGGCGGCCCGCAAGGCCCGGGAAAAGAAGAAAGAAGCCGCGAAGACTCAAAAGGTCTGGACGAACGACAATCTGAATGCGCCGCCCGCGAGTGCGCAGTCCTCTTCTGCAAAGGGGGCTTCGGCCGGCGAGCAAACCACACCAAGGGAACTGAACGAAGGCCCGGCGCCCTCGTCAACGGAGGGCACCGTGGCGCCCCCTGCCGAGAAGCCGCGAGAGACCGCCAAGCAACAGGCGGAGCTGAACGAGGCGAAGCGGCAGCTCGCTGACGCGCAAAAGGATTTGGACCTCGCGCAGCGTGATTTCGATCTCCAACGAGAGCAGTTCTACACCAACCCCGATTTCCAGTCGGACAAGAAGGGCAGAGCCCACCTGGACGATCTCCAGGGACAGATCGCAGACAAGAAGCAAGAAGTGGACCGGCTCAAGGAAAGGGTCGCCTCGCTCGAAGCCAAGCTGAAGTAGCGGCCCACAGCGCAAAAGCCTCAGGAGAAGCCGGCCGCATCTCCCCAGTGGTCGCGCTCCGCGCCAGCCTGAATCTTTCACTGTTACATCCGTCAGAGTGGAGAAGCACGGGGCTGTGGAAAAGCAACGCGACCCCTATACTTAGTACCTTTTCAGCTTGACACCACAAGACTGTTCCCGCAGAATTCGCCCCGTTCGCCGATGTTTGCCAGGGGGAATTGTGCAGTATTTGCCCGGTTGGACGGCGCAGTGCATCAATCCCATCTGTGAAGCTCGAGGTCACTGGCTCCGCGTCGGAGTGGGCGGTCCCGAGCGCTGCAGCAATTGTGGCGAGTTGCTTCGTGGTGTTCCGCCGCCGCTTGGACCGCGCTTTCGCTTGCGCCCCCGCCCGCTCTCCAGCTACCGGCCATTTCTGCGGCCGCGCTAGACAACTGGCGCTGCGAGCCATCGCGGTGCACCCCGGCGGACGGCCCGGTTTCCCGCGCGTCCCTCGCAACAATGCAGAACGGCCGAAGCGCTAGCGCTTCGGCCGTCTCTTGACTGCAACTTCAGATCAAACTTGAACGAGCCCCTTCTCGATCATCTCTTCATCGCTGAGCCAGAGGTCGGGGATATTGGCTGAGCCGAATCGCAAGACGTCCTCCAGCGCACCGCGCACCTCGCCACGCCCGAAGTCCACGCCGATTCGCTCCAGCAGCTCAATTAGCGCCTGCGCTCCTTCGACCGCCACAGGCCGCGGTAGCCCGCCATCCCGGTCGAGCCGGTGGTAGGTGACCAGATAGGTGGAAATAGGCCCGCCGCCGTGTCGAGCAATGTGCAGGAAGCCATGCACTTTCGGCAGCGGCGCCGGCGCGGCCGCTTGGGCCGCCGCACCCGCGGGACTGCCGACGCTGCTCACGGAGGGACTCCGCCTAGCTGCAGCCTGACGTACTGCCGCAATTCTCGCATTTGTAGCACGAGCCATTTGGCACCATCAGCATGCCGCATTCAGAGCAGGTCGGCGCGCTGTCGTACTCTTCGCTCGGCCGGCTCGACGGCATCTCGAGGATTCGCGGCCCCGCCGCGGGAACGGACCCGTGGGCATGAGAACCGGAGTGGGCCGCCTCGCTACCCGATGCGCCGTTTAGTTTCAGGTACTCGGAGGAGATGAATTTGCCTCCCAACCAGCGGGCGATGTAGTCGAGCACGGAGGTGACCAGGCGGATGTTGGCTGTTTGCGTGAAACCCGAAGGCTCAAAGCGCGTGTTCATCAGCTTGTCAACGAACGCCTTGAGCGGCACTCCGTACTGCAAGCCGATCGAAAGCGCCAGTGCCAAACCGTCCATCACGCCCGAAATCGTCGAGCCCTCTTTCGACATCTTGATGAAGATCTCCCCGGGGCGGCCGTCGTCGTACATGCCGACGGTGATATAGCCGTCGTGGCCGCCGACAGTGAACTTATGGGTGATGGAGCGCCGCTCGGGGGGCAGCTTTTCGCGCTGCTGCCGGGCGAAAAGTTCGCGCTGTTCGGGCATTGCCGAGGCCTTCTCGCCATCCTTCTTCTGCCCGCTGGCGGCGGAGAGCGGCTGGGAGCACTTGCTATTGTCGCGGTAGATGGCTACCGCCTTGAGCCCCAGCTTCCAGGACTCGGTGTAAGCCTGCATGATGTCTTCGACCGTAGATTCCTCGGGCATGTTGATCGTCTTGCTGATCGCGCCGGAAAGAAAAGGCTGCGCCGCGGCCATCATCCGCAGGTGACCCCGCCAGGTGATGGAACGCCCGCCTCCCGCTGGAGCCAGCGAGCAGTCAAACACCGGCAGATGCTCGGCCTTCAGTCCAGGTGCGCCCTCGATGGTGGCGTGCTCGTCGATGTAGGTCACGATCTCGCTGGTCTGCTCCGGCGTGTATCCGAGCCGCATCATCGCCTGCGGCACCGTGTTATTCACAATCTTGATCACCCCGCCGCCGACGAGCTTCTTGTGCTTGACCAATGCCAGGTCGGGTTCGATGCCGGTGGTGTCGCAGTCCATCATGAAGCCGATGGTGCCGGTGGGAGCCAGCACTGTCACCTGCGAGTTCTTGTAGCCGTGCTTCTCTCCGAGTTCGAGCGCTTGGTTCCAGGCCTGCTGGGCAGCGAGCATGAGCTGTGGTTGGACCGTCTCCGAATGAATCGCTCGCACGGATTCGCGGTGCATGCGAATCACGTCCAGCATCGGCTCGCGGTTGACCGCGTAGCCCGGGAAAGGCCCCATGCGTTCGGCGACCCGGGCCGATTGGGCGTAGGCCTCGCCGCACATCAGTGCCGTAATCGCGCCGGCCATGTCGCGGCCTCCGTCGGAGTCGTAGGGCAGCGCGAGCGACATCAGCAGCGCGCCAAGGTTTGCGTAGCCCAGGCCCAGCGGGCGGAAATCATGCGAATTTTGCGCGATCTTGGCGGTCGGATAGCTCGCCCGGTCCACCAGGATTTCCTGCGCGGTGATGGTCACGTCCACTGCATGGCGAAAAGCGTCCGCGTCAAACTGGCTGTTCGGTCCGAGGAACTTCATCAAATTGAGCGAGGCCAGGTTGCAGGCCGTGTCGTCGAGGAACATATACTCCGAGCAGGGATTCGAGGCATTGATGCGGGCTGTGTTCTTGCAGGTGTGCCAGCGATTAATCGTCGTATCGTACTGCATGCCCGGATCGCCGCAGTGCCAGGCCGAGTCCGCCATGTGCCGCATCAATTCCCGTGCGCCGTGCTTTTCGACGGGCTGGCCGTCGGTGACGTTTCGGGTCCACCAGTCGCGGTCTTCTTCGACCGCGCGCATGAATTCGTCGCTCACGCGCACGGAGTGGTTGGCGTTCTGGAAGAACACGGACGAGTACGCCTCCCCGTCGATCGCGGCGTCGTAGCCTTTGTCGATCAGCGCGTAGGCCTTCCGCTCTTCCTTGTGCTTGCAGTTGATGAAATCGAGGATGTCCGGGTGATCGACGTTGAGGATGACCATCTTCGCGGCGCGGCGGGTCTTGCCCCCGCTCTTGATCACACCGGCAAAGGCGTCAAAGCCCTTCATGAAGCTGACCGGACCCGAAGCAACTCCGCCCCCCGAGACGGGTTCGTGGCTCCCCCGCAGCGAGGAAAAATTCGTTCCCGTGCCCGAGCCCCACTTGAAAAGCATTCCCTCGGTCTTCGCCAGGTCCATGATGGATTCCATATTGTCGTGGACCGAATTGATGAAGCATGCCGAACACTGCGGTCTGGGCTGCACTCCTAGGTTGAACCACACCGGTGAGTTGAAGCTCATCTTCTGCTGCACGAGCAGGTGGGTCAGCTCATCGCGGAAGATGTCGCGCGACTGCGGCGACGCAAAATAGCCGCCCTCCTCGCCCCAGCGCACGATCGTATTCGCGACGCGGCTGATGAGCTGCCGCACCGAATTCTCGCGTTCGCGCGTCCCGGGTTTCCCGTGGAAATACTTGCTGGCAACGATGTTGGTGGCCGTCTGCGACCAACTCTTGGGCACCTCGACGTTCTCCTGCCGGAAAATCGTTTGGCCCTTATCATTGCTTATCAGTGCGGTGCGCAGCTCCCACTCGACGGCGTCAAACGGTGCTACCTTGCCATCCGTGAATTTCCGCTTGAAGTCGAGCCCCGTACGGGCTCCTGCAATTGGGAGATTGACTGCCGTGTCCATCTGTTTCCCGCTCATTGCCGGTTTTGTCGTTGCCACGTTTCGTCCCCCATGCCCTGGGTTCCCTCGAGGCACGGAGGAACCCTTCAAGTTTACTCCCACCGTCGGGGGTGGGAGCCGCCGCGTCGCCCAATAACCACCGCGCGGCTCGATTCGATCGGAGCGCAGAGAGCAAAACAAAATGGCGCAAAAAGAAAAACCCGGCCGGGGAGCCGTTCTTTCTGGCGGCCTCCCGGCGAAGCTCACGCGCCTGCTGCCACATCGGGCGCGGAGCCTGGACTTCGCGCTCGGCTTGTTTTGCGAAAACTCGGCTCGGCTTCGTGGCTTCCTAACTGGCCGACCAGCTTCCCCGAAGGCCGGCCTGGCGCTTCCACGGTCCGCCGAATCTGGAAGCGCAGTATCCGCAGTTGCGAAACCCATGTCAAGAGAAAAGAGCGCAAAATGTGGTAACTTTTTGGAACTAGCGTCTATTCGTAGTGGTACCTTTGCGCGCGGACCGCAATCCCCCAAGCTCCGAATTGGCGCCGCCAAGCCTGCATTGACGGAAATCCCTTAGGGTCCTAGCATAGTCCTGTTGGTGATGAATGAAGATGCCATCCGCCACAAAACGGCTGTGGATTTCCGGCGCTCTGTGGATTTGTGTTCTGCTCGCTACCGCGCTCCTCATTCCGCCGCCCGCTGTCGCCCAGGGCGTGGCGGCCACTTCGACCGCCGCAACCATTGCGCCTCCGGCAGCGCAGAAACTCGACATTCCGGGCGTGCCGAACGCCGGCAGAGTGAACGAGTTCCTCTACCGTGGGGCCCAACCCAATGCCACGGGCCTTTCCGAACTGAGAAAACTTGGTGTGTCGCTGGTCATCAACCTCGAGACTCGGGGCGAAAGCAGAAACGAACGCGAAGAAGTGGCAGCCCTCGGGATGCGCTACGTCGACATCCCACTGAGCGGCTGGCATCCCCCTCAGCCAGACTCAGTGGTGAAGTTTCTCGAATTGCTCCGTGCGAATCCGACCCAGAAAATATTCGTGCATTGCCGTTACGGCAGTGATCGCACCAGCGTGATGATGGCGGTCTATCGAATTTCCCAGCAAGGATGGACGCCGGATCAGGCGCTCGCGGAAATGCACGCGTTTCATTTCCATTTGTTTTGGCACCCGAGCATGGCCAAGTACGTCGCGCAGTTCCCCCAGCTATTCGCCACGGATCCTGCCTTCGCTCAATTTCGGAACGGAACAAGAGCCGACCCTCCGTCCCGCTGAGGCGGCGCTCAAAGAATCGCGAAGACAGGTTTATTCGTAACGGAGTGCTTCCACCGGATCCAGCTTCGCGGCCTTCATCGCCGGCCACACGCCGAAGACCAGCCCAATCATGATACTGACGCTGATCCCGGCTACGATCGCCCAGATCGGCACGGCAGCGCGCCACGTGGTTGTCGCGCGAATCAGCAACACTAGTCCGTTGACGAAAATGAGCGCGATGATCCCGCCCATGCCGGTAAGCGTCATGGCCTCGAGCAAAAACTGCCAGGTAATGTCGCTCTGCCGGGCGCCGATGGCTTTTCGAATCCCGATCTCGCGGGTCCGTTCCGTCACGCTGACAAGCATGATGTTCATCACGCCCACGCCGCCGATCAACAGCCCGATCGAGCTCAGCACCACAATCGCCAGCGCGATCATGCCCACGAGCTGGTGGAATTGCTCGACCATCTGATCGGCCGTGCGAATCGAGAAATTGTCCGGTGCGCTGTATTTCACGTTCCGGCGCCGGCGCAACACCTCGCGCACCTCGTCCACCATCTGATCGATCATTTTTGGCTTTGCCTGCACGCGAAGCGAATTCTCATAGGCTGCCGGATACACCTTGCGGAAGGTGTTGTAAGGAATCAGCACTCGCCGATCCTCATCGTTGGTCCCGAATCCACCCTTCGGTTTTTCCAGCACTCCGATCACTTGAAATGCCGAGCCGTCGATCAGCACTTCTTGTCCCACCGGCGATCCATTCGGGAAGAGCACCGGCCCCACGCTCTCGCCCAGCACCACCACCTTCTCCCGGTGCATGTCTTCGGGCTCGCTAATGAACCGGCCGTCGCGCAGCGTCGCGTTGGCATACACGTCGGCGAAGTTCGGCTGCACCCCGCGAAAATCAATCGCCGAGACGGTCCCCGCTTTCGTGCGCACGCTGTGCGGCTGTTCCCACCACGCAATCCACACGGTCACGTCCTTCACCGCGGTGCCGCTCTCCTGGATGGCCGCGGCATCCTCCAGCGTCAAGGGCTTCCGTTCGCGTTCTTCCTTCGGCCTTCGCCCGATGTGGAATCCCTGATCGAACCGCGAAACGAACGCCGAATCCGTGCCGAACTGAGAGATGGCGTTCGTTACCTGCTCGTCGAACCCGGTCACTAGCGCCGCCACCAGCATAATCACGCCCACGCCCAGCACTACCCCTAGCACCGTCAACAGGCTTCGCATCTTGTGTGACCGCAGCGTGTCCAACGCTTGCCGCAGGTTCTCTTTGTACGCTTGTGCCATGGCGTGTTCTCAGCCTTCCGCGCGCAGCGCTTCGATGGGATCGAGCCTCGCCGCTCGCGTCGCCGGATAGATGCCGAAGAAAAGCCCCACGCTGGTCGATAGCACCAGCGCGATAATCACGGCGTTCACCGGCGTCCGGATGGGAATCGGCGTCACCGCGCGCCCGATCGCTGCAGCCACCAGTGCCAGGCCGATCCCGATCATGCCGCCGACTGCGGCAAGAACCGCCGATTCGGTCATGAATTGCATGACGATATGTTTCCGCCTCGCTCCCAGCGAACGCCGCAGCCCAATTTCGCGCGTCCGCTCCGTCACGCTCGCCAACATGATGTTCATGATTACGATCCCGCCGACGACCAAGAAGATCGCCGTTAGCGCGACCGCGAGCTGGAAAAGATTCCCGGTCAGTTGGTTCCACAAATCGGTGATCGACGCCGACCCCAGAATCCCGAAGCTGTCCGGCGCCGAATACGCCTCGTGCCTCCACGCCCGCAGATACATTCGCGCCTCGTCCTCCGAAGTGTCGATCAATTCGGCGTTGTGCGCCTGCGCGAAGAGCATCAGCGATCCCCAAACCGTGTGCCATTCCTTCCGGTAAGTGCCCAGCGGAATCAGGATGTAGTTGTCTTGCGACTGCCCGAAGACGGTGCCGACCGCCTGGGCGACGCCTACGACCTCGTACGTATGCGTTCCCGCGCGCAACGTTTTGCCGATGGGGTCCACGTTCGCGAAAAACTTCTGCGCCACATCCGCCCCGATGAAACACACCGGCGCGCGGTGCGAATCATCCGCGTCGGTCAGCACCCGCCCGACGGCCAGATCGACATTTCGCACTTCCGTGTAATTCGCCGTCGCGCCCACCAACGTCACGTCTTCCATCAACGTGTTGCCCGAGCGCAGATCCTGTGTCGTCACCTCGATCGCGGCGATGCGGTCGATCGTCTGCATCATGTCGCGCAAACGCAGGTATTCCTCGAGCGTAATCACCGGCCTCTTCTGTGCCTTTTCCCATTCGTCTTGGCTGGTGATGATCCCGAAGCGGTCGATCACGTACGCATTGGCCCCGAGGTTGGCCACCTTATCGGCGATGTAACCGTTCAGCCCTGCCAAGACGCTCATCACCGCCACCAGCGTGGTCACCGCCAGAATCACGCCGATCAACGTCAGCAGGCTGCGCAGCTTATGCGCCCAGAGCGCATCGAGGGCCAGACGCAATGTCTCGCCAAAGGCCACCGCCGATCGCTTCACGCGCGTCGCGAGCGACTCCCTCTTCATCTGCGCGCGCAGATCGTCCTTCAAGGGGATAACGATTCCGTGTTCGGACACAAGTCAGCTCTATGGGGCCGGAAGCCCCTCATCACTATATACGTCTCCGCGGCCCTTTTGTTGCGGGGGACGCCTCTCCTCTCCGCCCTCCGGGGCAACCGAGGTGCCCTACGCCGCCGCCCGCTACCCTCCATGCTGGCAAACAACGCCATCTTTGGAGCAAGAATCCGATAAAATGGAGATCGGGAGCCGCGTTTGTTCACTTCCATGCGCGGGGTATGCAAAATCTGCCTTCTCAGCACGGCGCTCGCCGTGCTCCCGGCCTCCCTCTGTGTTTCCCAGACGGCCCGGCCTGATCCTCCGTCCCCCGCGGAGCTGCGCCGGCTTGCGGACCGCGTCCTTGAAAATCAACACCTCAACGATCAGGCCCTTTATGTTTACGAGCGCATCGAGCGCGTCGAGCAGCGCAAGAACGCCGGCGATCCCTCGCCATCCTCGGTCCGAGTCTTCCGTGTTTTCCCGGCGGGCACTGGAGTAGACCACATTCCATTCGGCTCAGACGGCCAGCCCCCGGCCCCCACCGCCTACGAGCGTGAACTCCGTCACCTCGAGGAGTCGCTCGCCTTTTCCGCCGGCGACGGACCCCGGCAACGCGAAGCGTATGCCAAGCTCGACAAACACAAAAAGGAGCGCGCCGATCTCCTCGACGCCACCCGCGACGCCTTCACCCTTGCCTGGCTGGGACGGGAATCGCGCAATGGCCGGACCGTCGCGATGATTCGCCTTGATCCCAACCCTGCCTACAAGTCCGCTTCGCGCTTAACCGCCATCCTGCCGAAGGCGCGCGGCATCATGTGGATCGATGAAGCCACTGGCCAATTGGCGCGTTTTGAAGCTGAACTGCTCGAAGACATCACTTTCGGCGGCGGAATCGTGGCCAAGGTTTACAAGGGCGGGCATTTCGTCATGGAACAGGCGGAAGTTGCCCCGGGTGTCTGGCTGCCGGTCCTGATTCAATATGATTTTGACGGGCGAAAGTTCTTCTTCGCCACTGCCGTGCATGAGAAGACGGTTGCGACCGGCTACCGCCGAGTCGGCCCGCCCAAGGAAGCGATCCAGATCGTACGTGGCGAATTGAGCAATTTGAGCGCGGGCCATTCCGATCCCTGAAGAGTCTGACCTAGAATAGCGGGAAGACCGGAGGCCCTGTGATGCGCGCCCCTTCTGGCGCCCCTCTCGTGCTTTCTGCAGTGTTGATCGCGCTTCCCGCACTGGCGCAATCGCCAAACACTGCCCCATCGTCATCGTTGAATGCGGATCAAGCCGACACAGCGGCGGCTTCGGCGAAGCAGGCCCAGGCCCCGGCGCCCGAGAAGAAGCCGAAGAAGGTCTGGACGAATGACGACCTCGACGGCATCTCCGCCCAGGTGTCGGTGGTCGGCGAGCCTGCGAACTCCGCCGCGAAAAGAAACTCAAACAACGCGCCCGGCAACCGCGGCCAGAGCGCTGCCCGTGCGGCTGACTATTTCCGGAGCCAATTGATGCAGCTCTATAGCCAACGAAAAGCGATCGACAAGGAGCTCGGCCATTTGCGCGATTTCAAGGCCGAGAACACCGCCCCTTCAGAAGGGATTGTGCGACAGCGCTGCTGCAGTACCATTTCGATTGGGGATCAAATTGGCCAGCTCGAAGCGAAGCGCAAGAAGGTGCAGGCGCAGATCGACGACCTGGAAGATCAGGCGCGCAAGATGGGCATCGAGCCAGGCCAACTTCGCTTCTAGTGCTCTTCGGCAAGCGAGGACGGCGCCTCCGCCGGTGCGAGGCCGATCGCCTGCGTAGCGAAGTAATCAGTCCAAAAGAGTCGGGACGGAGGATGTTCTCAGGGCGATCTCCGGCTGCGTGTCATCGATTCGCCATCCCAACCATCCTGCCGCGGTAGATGAGCTCCCATCCCGGCCTGCTCCGCCTCTGCCTGGGCGTTCCTCCCCCATAACAATACCTTATACAAAGTGCTAGAATTATTAGCTTGACGCACTAGCCGCCACCCCGCTAAAAAAGATGGCCTCATGCTGGCGCGCCGAAGAGAACTGCGTGTTTCTCCATTTTCCTCCGCTTCGGCGGAACGGACATGGCAGCCCGTTCGGCCCGTGCAGATTCTCGTGCCCGTAGTAGTGCCGGTTCGCGTCGCTGTAGGAGGCGCCAGCGGATGATGTGACCCTTTCGAGTTTGGGTAGTTTCAAGGGCCATCATCCAGCGGGGATGATGGCCCTTCGCATTTGCGGACGCATGAACGGCCCGTTGACGGGATGACCCGAGGAGCTAACTCATGACACAACCCTTGAAGTGGCACAGTACCGGACTGACCGAAGGACCCAGCCGGGCCCCTGCCCGCGCCATGCTCAAAGGCGTCGGCTTCACCGATGAGGATTTGCGTCGCCCGCTCGTGGGCGTCGCCAACACCTGGATCGAAATCGGGCCATGCAACTACCATCTGCGCCATATCGCCGAGCACGTCAAAGCGGGCATTCGCGCCGCCGGCGGCACACCGCTCGAGTTCAACACCGTTTCCATCTCCGACGGCATTACCATGGGATCGGAAGGCATGCGCGCCTCGCTCATCAGCCGCGAAGTCATTGCTGATTCGATTGAGCTTGTCGCCCGCGGCAATCTCTTCGACGCCCTCGTCGTTTTGGTCGGTTGCGACAAGACCATCCCCGGCGGCGTCATGGCGCTCGCCCGCCTCAACATTCCCGGCCTCGTCCTCTACGGCGGCTCCATCGCCCCCGGCCATTTCCAGAATCGCGACGTCACGATTGTCGACGTGTTCGAAGCGGTCGGTGCCCACGCTCGCGGCTCGATGAGCGACGCCGATTTCCTCGCGCTCGAAAATAGCGCCTGTCCCGGTGCCGGCGCCTGCGGCGGACAGTTCACCGCCAACACCATGGCTCTGGCCTGCGAATTCTTGGGGATTGCCCCCATCGGTGACTCCAGCGTTCCCGCGACCGATTCCGAGAAGGACAACGCGTCGCGCCACGCCGGCGCCCTCGTCATGGATCTTCTTCGCCGTGGCGTCAAGCCGCGTGACATCATTACCCGCAAAGCCCTGGAAAATGCGATTGCCAGCGTGGCCGCTACCGGCGGTTCGACGAACTCAGTCCTGCACCTTCTGGCGATCGCACGCGAAGCCGGTCTCCCTCTCCAGATTGATGATTTCGATCCCATCAGCGCTCGGACTCCGCTGATTGGCGACCTGAAACCCGGCGGCCGTTTTGTCGCCACCGACCTCCATCGAGCCGGCGGCCCGGCACTCGTCGCCAAGCGGCTCAAGGATGCTGGCTTACTCCACGCGGATTGCGCGACCGTGACCGGCCGCACGATCGGTGCCGAAGCCGATGCCGCGCGCGAAACGCCGGGACAGCAGGTGGTCCGCCCGCTCAGCGCGCCGCTCAAGCCCAACGGCGGACTCGTTATTTTGAAGGGAAACCTCGCGTCCGAAGGCTGCGTCGTGAAAATTGCTGGATACAACCGCCTCGAGCATCGCGGCCCGGCCCGCGTTTTTGAAAGTGAAGAAGACGCCTTCGCCGCCGTCCAGGCTGGCAAGATTCGCTCCGGCGACGTGGTCGTCATCCGGTACGAAGGTCCGCGCGGCGGTCCCGGCATGCGCGAGATGCTGGGAGTTACCGCGGCCATCGTCGGCGCGGGTCTCGGCGAATCCGTCGCTCTTCTGACTGACGGGCGCTTCTCCGGAGGCACGCACGGCCTCATGGCCGGCCACGTCGCTCCCGAAGCCGCGCGCCGCGGACCGATCGCTGCCCTGCGCGATGGCGACACCATCGTTTTCGATATTCCTGGCCGCCAGCTTCGCGTCGAGCTCAGCGACGCCGAAATCCAATCGCGGTTGGCTTCCTGGCAACCTCCCAAGCCGCGTTACAGCGGAGGCGTGATGGGCCGCTACGCGCGCAACGTTTCTTCCGCGTCGCAAGGGGCAGTCCTTGAATAAACACCAAACGGCAATCGGAGCGCTGCGATGACTCAAATGGCAAAGAAGACCGGCGGACAAATCATCTGGGAAACCCTGTTGCACGAGGGCGTGAAGCACGTCTTCGGCTATCCGGGCGGCGCGATTCTTCCTGCTTACGACGCGCTCTGGAACTACCCGGTTCACCACGTCCTGGTGCGCCACGAACAGGGCGCGGCGCACATGGCCGATGGTTATGCCCGCGCCGGTGGCGGAGTGGGTGTGGCCATGGCCACGTCGGGCCCCGGCGCCACCAACCTGGTCACTGGCATCGCCACGGCGATGCTCGACTCCTCACCGATCGTCTGCATCACCGGCCAGGTCGGCAGCAAGCTCATCGGTTCCGACGCGTTTCAGGAGGTGGACATCACCGGCATCACCCTGCCGATCACCAAACACAATACGCTCGTCACCCGCGCCGAAGACGTGGCGCCCGCGCTGCGCTCCGCCTTCCTGATCGCCAAGAGCGGGCGGCCGGGTCCGGTCCTCGTGGACATCACCAAGGACGCTCAACAAGCCTCCTGCGAGTTCGATTGGGATGCCGCCGCGCCCCGGCTGCCTCACCGGCCGGGTCCCTCCTCGTGTGATCCCGCCGATTGCCGGCGGGCCCTCGAGCTGATCAACCGCGCGCGCCGTCCGGTGATCCTCGCCGGACACGGCATCATCCTTTCCGGCGCATCTCAGGTCGTCCGTGATTTCGCCGAAAAGGCAGGCATCCCCGTGGCGCTCACGCTTCTCGGCCTCGGCGCCATTCCGGCCGCGCACCCGTTGAACCTCGGTATGATGGGCATGCACGGCGAGGCCTGGGTGAACTGCGCCATCCAGGAAGCCGACCTGCTCATCGCGCTCGGCATGCGTTTTGACGACCGCGTCACCGGCAACTTGAAAAACTATGCGGTGAACGCCAAGAAAATCCACGTCGAAATCGATCGCGCGGAAATCAGCAAGAACGTTCCGGTGGACATTGCGCTCATCGGAGACGTGGGTGCGGTGGTCGAGCAGCTCCTCAGCGGCATCGAGCGCGGCGACCGCGCCGAATGGCTCGGCCACATCGCCGAGCTGAAGGGCGATTCTGCGGTGCGCGATATCCAGAATCTGCCGGATGACGGGCATCTCTACGCCGCGCACGCCATTCACGATCTGTGGCGGGAAACCCGCGGCGAGGCCATCGTGGTCACCGATGTGGGCCAGCACCAGATGTGGGAAGCGCAGTATTACAAACACGATACGCCTCGCTCGCTCATCACCTCCGGCGGTCTGGGCACCATGGGCTTCGCGCTGCCCGCGGCCATCGGCGCCAAATTCGCCCAGCCCGAAAAGGAAGTCTGGGTCGTCGTCGGCGACGGCGGTTTCCAGATGACCATGGCGGAGATGGCCACCATCCACCAGGAAAAACTGAACATCAAAATCGCCGTCATCAACAATGGCTATCTCGGCATGGTCCGCCAGTGGCAGGAGTTTTTCTATGACAAGCGCTACTCCGCCACGCCGCTCGTCAATCCCGATTTCGTGCGCCTGGCCGAAGCCTTCGGCTTGCGCAGCGCGCGTGTCCAAACCCGCGCCGAAGTCGTGCCCGCGATCCGCGCCGCGCGCGAACACTCCGGCACGATGCTCATCGATTTCAAGGTCGAAAAGGAAGATTCCGTGTTCCCGATGGTGCCCGCCGGCGCCGATTTGCACGCCATGATTCGCCGCCCAAGCCCCATCGTCGAGACGGCGGAGGATGTCTGATATGTTAAGAACGTTCGTTGTTTACGTGGAAGATAAGCCCGGCGTGCTGAACCGTGTCGCCTCCCTCTTTCGCCGCCGCGCCTACAACATCGAATCGCTCACCGTCGGCCACACGGAAAAGCCCGGCGTCTCGCGCATGACCATCGTCGTGGACACCGACGAAGGCGGCGCGCACCGCCTCGAAGCCAACCTGTACAAGCTGGTCAACGTTTTGCGCGTGAGAAACATCACCGCGCAGCCCGTCGTGCAGCGCGACCTCGCGCTCATCCGCGTCACCGCCGATGAAGCCTCGCGCACGCACCTGTTCCAACTGGTCCACGCCTTCCGCGCCCGCGTGGTGGACGTTTCGCCTGACTCGCTCATCATCGAGACCACCGGCAGCGAGGATAAGAACGAGAGTTTGCTCGAGGTGCTGCGGCCTTACGGCGTGCTCGAAATGGTCCGCACCGGACGCGTGGCCATGGTGCGCGGCGCGAAGCCTTCCGGCACCGTCGCGGCGGATGCCGGCGACGCGCTGCTCGAAGAAAACGACGATCTTGCAGGTTCGGTTTAGCTGTCGCCGCGCGCCGTCCTCGAAGCAGCGCGGCACGGACCAATTTGACCTGAAGAGGAGAATGGTATGGCTAACATCTACTACGACAATTCCGCAGATCTATCGCTGATTCGCAAGAAGAAGGTCGCCATCATCGGTTTTGGCTCGCAGGGACACGCGCACGCCCAGAACCTCCGCGACAGCGGCGTCGACGTGTGCGTCGCCGAGGCCTTCCCCGCGGGCAAGGAGCGAGCGGAGAAGGCAGGTTTCACCGCGCTGACCGCCGCCCAAGCCGCCGAGAGGGCCGACGTCATCATGATCCTCGTGCCCGATACGGCGCAGCCGGCTATCTACCAAAAGGATATCGCGCCGCACCTGAAGCCGGGCAAGATGCTCATGTTCGCGCACGGTTTCAACATTCGTTTCGGCACCATCAAGCCGCCCGCGGGCGTGGACGTCACCATGATCGCGCCCAAAGCGCCCGGGCACCGCGTCCGCGAAGTCTTCCAGGAAGGCGGAGGCACGCCCGCTCTTCTCGCCGTCGAGCGCGACGCCACCGGCCACGCCAAGGCGCTGGCGCTTTCTTACGCCAAGGCCCTCGGCGCCACCCGCGCCGGCGTCATCGAAACCACCTTCGCCGAGGAAACCGAGACCGATCTGTTCGGCGAGCAGGCCGTGCTTTGCGGCGGTGTGAGCGCCCTCATCAAGGCCGGCTTCGAGACGCTGGTCGAGGCGGGTTACCAGCCGGAAATCGCTTACTTCGAGTGCCTCCACGAGCTCAAGCTGATCGTGGACCTCATCTACCGCGGCGGCCTCAACTACATGCGCTATTCCGTCAGCGACACGGCCGAGCACGGCGATTACACCGGCGGCCCGCGCCTCATCACCGCCGAGACGCGCAAGGAGATGAAGAAGCTCCTCGAGGAGATCCGCAACGGAACCTACGCGCGCAAGTGGATCGCCGAAAATGAAGCGGGGCGTCCCGAATTCAACGCCATCCGCAAGCGCGAGCAGGACCAACTCTTGGAAACGCTGGGCGCGAAGCTGCGCTCGATGATGCCCTTCATTCAGCCGGTGAATATCAAGGCCGATTCCAACTCATAACAGTTTGCTGAAAAGGTGCGGATCTTTGCAGGTCGCGGATGCGAGCGCGATGCCGCGTAGACCGCGGGCAGACACGAGTCGCCCGTCGCGCCTGCAAAAATTGGCAGAACTGCGGATTCTAAGTTAGTGCACCGTATCTGCAGGCGACCAGCCTGCTATGCGGAGCGCCTCGAAATCGACGCCCCAGAACCGCGGCGCCGGTGTCAGAAACTCCACGCCCACGCGCTGACCTTGTTCGCCCATTTCGCCCAGGTACATGACCCGGCACTCCTGCTCTTCCATTGTTTCCGGGTTCGCCAGCACCAGAATCGCTCCCAGCGTCACTTCGTGCTGCAGGCAGATCAGCGCACCGTGCGCGCTGATGACGATGGTCTCGCACGTTTCGCGGAATCGGCGCCCGTCCCTGGTCTTGCCCGCTGCCAGAAGCGGCATGCTGTGAAACATCCGCGAGCTGCGCCGCCCAATGGAATACGTGGTCGAGATCATGCCGTTATACTCATGCCATGTGTACGCCGCGTCAATTGCCGCGCGCCCTCGCTGTGCCCTCCTCGCAACCGCTCCGCGTCGAGGCGCACTAGTTTGTCCGAAGAACTTAATGACGCGAGCTACCCCGCGGCAAGTATCGGCAGGTTGTCGGCGGGAACTTGCTTAGAGTGCTAGCGCGGCCAAAGCCACCCAAAGGTGCCAGCCGTCAGCAAGCCGTAGACGAGTCCATCGATGACTTCTTTGATGGTCACGCTCCACGTCTGCCCCTTCCAGATGCCGTTGCTTAGCTGTCCCAGGCCGTAGCCGAGGAACGCCGCGGTCCCGGCGACGCGAAATACGGCCAGATAGTGCGCGCCGGGCGCAACCGTGCGCCCCGTGAGGTACGCGACGAAGAAGGCGATAATGAGGCAATAGGCGAACCACATCCCCAAGAACTTCGGCATAACCGGTGGACCGCTAGGAAACACGGTCATCATGCCGACTGGTCCTTGCTTGTATTTTGCCACCATGGCGGGCGACTTCATTTCCTTGTGGGTGCAAAAAGGAAAAACATAGAGACCCCGCTTCAGGCCGGGGGCGCGCAGCGCGGCCAGGAGCTTATCCTCATCGGGAAGCTGCTGGTAATCGCCGCGGTGGTAGGGGAGCAGCATGTGCATGATGGAGCTGGCGAGGAAGACGATGACGGCTGACAGTAGGACCGGCAGCCAAAGTGCCGTGAGAGGGACCATGGGCATCCTCCTTCGGTTGCGAGGGCGGAAACAGAGGCACCGCGCGCTAGGCTACGCTTGCCAGGAACTGCGGTCAAGAAGGCGAGCACGCATAACCAGCATCAGACCTCATCTAGAGAATCCTCATTGGTCGTATTGGGGGCCAGAAGTCCGGTTCTGGGAAGCTACGATTGTTTGGATCGGTTGGGCGCAGGGTCGGGCACCGGGGTGAGGGCGAATTTCAGAGGGCAGGGCCGGAGTCGAGGCGGGGCTCGAAGTCGAGGCCCCAGAAGTGCGGCGCTGGGGTGAGGAACTCGACGCCGACGCGCTGGCCGTGGTCACTCGCATCGCCCAAATAGACGACGCGGCATTCCTGATCTTCCTGAATGGCGCGGTTGGTGAGCACCAGGATCGCGCCAGCCTCCACATCATGCTGCAAATAAACGAGAGCGCCGTGGGAATTTACGACCACGGTCTCGCAGGTTTCGTGGAACTTGCGCCCGTCTTTGGCCTTGCCGGCGGCTTGCAGCGGGACGCGGAGGAAAACGCGCTCGCTGCGCCGGCGCGTCTTGTTGGCCGTCGTATCCATGCCGCCATGTTAAGCCCGCGCGGGGCCGCGTCAATTGCGGCCCTTGCGCCGTGTGTCCTCGGCGCAACCGCGCTTTCGGACAGGTGCTTCGGTGCGCTTGCCGCAGCGCAAGGGGAATCGTAGAATCCAAGACCTGGGGCCGGGTGCGCTGCCACCGCCCGGCACGACTCCGCGCAAGGAACTGCGCCCGGCGTGACGTTTTCTCCCCATGGAGGAGCAATGGACCTCTCCGGTTATATCGACGACAAACGCGATGCTCACTTGAACGAGTTGTTTGAGTTTTTGCGGATTCCCAGCGTCAGCGCCACGACGGAAAACAAGCGCGACATCGAGCGCGCCGCTCGCTGGGTGGCCGAGCAGCTGCGCGGCGCCGGCATCGACAAGGTCGAGATCGTTCCCACGGAGATGCATCCGCTCGTCTATGGCGAATCGCTCGAAGCACCCGGCAAGCCCACCATCCTTTTTTACGGGCACTACGACGTGCAACCGGCCGAGCCTCTGGACCTCTGGACGTCGCCCGCGTTCGAGCCGGCGATTCGCGACGGCAATCTCTACGGCCGCGGCACTGCCGATGACAAGGGCCAGGTGCACATCCACCTGAAGGCGCTCGAATCGTTGCGGCAAGTGAATGGCCGTCTGCCGGTCAACGTCAAAGTGGTCATCGAGGGTGAGGAGGAAGTGGGCAGCGTCAGCCTCTGGAAATTCGTCCAGGAGAACAAGAAGCGTTTGCAGGCGGACGCGCTGGTGGTTTCGGACACGTCGATGCTCGCGCGCGGCGTGCCGTCCATCACCTACGCGCTGCGCGGGCTCAATTATTACCAGATCGAAATCGCCGGCCCGGCGCAGGACCTGCATTCGGGAGTGTTTGGCGGAGCGGTGCCGAATCCACTCACGATTCTCTGCGAGCTCTTCGCCAAGCTGCACGACAAGAAATTCCGCGTGACCGTGCCCGGCTTCTACGACGACGTATTCAAGCTGTCGAGCGCCGAACGCAAGGCGCTGCGCGCGCTGCCGTGGAAGGACAAGGAGTTCAGGAAAACGGTCGGCGCGCCGGATCTTTGCGGCGAGGCGGGGTTTTCGATCGCGGAGCAGCTGTGGTGCCGGCCGACGCTCGAGCTGAACGGCATCTGGGGAGGGTACATCGGCGAAGGCGCGAAGACCGTGATTCCAGCGAAGGCGTATGCGAAGTTTTCGACGCGGCTGGTGCCGAAGCAGGACACGGGGAAAATCGCGCGGCTCGTCGAAAGGCACGTCCGCAAGCTGCTGCCGAAGAGCGTCACGTGCAAGTTCGAGGTGCTGAGCACCGGCAAGCCCTGGGCGGCGTCTTACAATCATCCGATCTTCAAGACGGCCATCGGCGCGCTGGAAAAAGGCTTCGGAAAGAAAGCCGTGTTCATCCGCGAAGGCGGATCGATTCCGTTCGTCACGCAGATGCACGACACGTTCAAGATCCCCTGCGTACTGCTCGGCTTCGGCCTGCCCGACGAAAACGCCCACGCACCGGACGAGCACATCGCGCTCGAAAATTACTTCGGCGGGATCAAGGCCGTCGCCTACTTCTACGAGGATTTGGCGGCGCTTTAAGTTTATTGCCGTGAGGCCGTGCCGCTTGGCGCTCGCCAGCCTACAGGGTGGACAGTTGCGCCTGGCGGCTGCGGGCGTAGTCCGCGAGGGCCACATTTGCCCGGACGATGGCTTCCAGTGCTTCGGCGATGGCCTCCAGATCCGTGCCGCGAGCGACGAAGTACATTTCATCTTCACCAAGGCGGGTGTAGAGCCGGTTGCCCATGCAGCCGAGGCTGAGCATCGCGCCATGCTTCATTGCGGCGGGGAGGGCCATGCAGGTCGGCCGCCCCAGGGCCGGAACGCCGCTGCTCTTGCCCGCGCGCAAGGCGGCTTCGTGGAGCAGCATCGCAGTGGCTGGATTGGCCGCGAACAGCACCACGTCAGGGGCTACAGGAGTATCTCCGAGCGGCGCGTAGGCCACGGCGGCGGGAGTCTTCTCAAGCCGCGGAATCTGCGGCACTTCTTCCGGGCGGACGTAGCCGAGTTCGAACATCATCTTGAGCGTCTGCTCGGTTTCATGCTGCCGCTCGGGCGCCAGCGGGATATTGTGGGTGTAGCTTCCCACGGCGCAATTGAAATGGTCCCCCGGCACCGTGTAAAACACGCGGCCCTCCGCCGCCAAGCGCCAGAAGCTGCAGCCGGCCGGCTCGGTTCCGGTGAATTTCTCGACGCCCGAAGGCTCCCGGTCCAGAAACGCCACGGCCACCGGGCGCCGGGCGAGGCTCAAAGGCTTGGCGAGGCGCACTTCGAGACTCTTCCAATTCGGCACATTGCCCATGAGTCTTCCCCCCATGAGAAGTACGTTTCGAGCATACCACAGCAAAGGGCGGCCTCCTCACCAGGGGAATCCCCGCGCGGAACCCAAATCTTCCAGAAGCCGCATGTTTTCTGGCTTTTTAGCGGTTTTCCCCTTGCCTTGTGAAAGCGCGTTGGCTATAGTGTGCGCGACGCGCGTTCAGGATCGCTGGCGTCGAAGACCGCGCGACATTTTCAACCACACGCTGAGGAGGCGGAACAACTGCAATGGCAAAACCGTTGAGCAAGACCAAAGTTGTGGCACACCTCGCCGACAAACTCGGCACCCCGAAGAAAACCGCGGCGGCTTTCTTCGAAGAGCTGTTCAAGCTCGCGGTGAAGGAGTTGAAGGGCGGCGCGGGCAAATTCGTGATTCCGAATCTCGGCCGCGCGGTGAAGGCGCACCGCAAGGCGCGCTTGGGCCGGAATCCGCAGACCGGCGAACAGATTCAGATCAAGGCCAAGACCGTCGTGCGGCTGCGGCCCGCGAAGGCCTTTAAAGACGCGGTCCTGAAGTAGCGCTCGTCCCGGGCGACTGGGCAAGCACGCGGCGGGAACGTTGATGGTGAGAGCCCCGCAATCGGGCGCTCATCGTGGTTGCGTCGCCAAACGAGATGAACTTGTCTCCAGGCGCGGAAGCGGCTTCTTTCGGCGCCTGGAGACTCTTTTTTCGGCTGAGGATTACAGCGTCTTCAAGTAGGAAATCAAATCGCTGACTTGTTGATTCGACAACACGGCCTTGAATCCCGGCATGTTTTTGCCGCCCTTCTCAATCCAGCCTCGCAGGGACGCATCGTCCGATGGCTTTCCGGCAATTTCGGAGATGCCACGCTTGGTGATGCCCTTCAGGCCGGGGCCGATCTTCTTCGCCGTGCTGGCGGGGTAGTGACACACCGAGCAGTGCATGTCAAAAAGGGCCTTTCCGCGCTTCACTTCCGCAGCCGGGGCCGGCCCCGGTTTTTCTCCCGATTGATTCTTTGCGGGCGCTTGTTGAGCCGCTAAGGCCGCCGCGAGCCCCAGCAACACCAGAATGCCGACAAAATAGCTTCCCATGATTTTCATCTCTTGCCTCACTCCGTGGCCAATACGCACGCACATTCTATTCTGTCGCGTCCCACAAGAAATTTCCAGGCCGGTGAGTTTGGCGCGCGTGATTGCGTTTTTCGAAGGACTACGATTCTGGCGCGGATGAATTGCAATTTGCAGATCACGGCTCACGCGGCGCGCCCGGTTTGACCGCGCGGTCGTAGATCCACAGGAGCAGCGCGGTCAGCGCGCCGATGCCGGTGATGGCCCACCAAAAACGTTGCGGCTGGTGCAGCACTTCGCCGTAATGATGCAGGAGGCGGCCGCCGATCCGTCCTGCCAGAAGCGAGCCAATGCCGATGGGAAGAAATGCAAAGCCCATGTACGTGCCCTGTTGGCCGGGAGGGGCGAGGCGCGATATGTATTCGTAATAGCGCGGAGACTGCAGCATTTCGCCGAGCGCCACCACGATCAGGGCGCTCACAGCGCCCCCGACCGTAGGCCGGCCGGCCACAATGAGCCACGCCAGCGCGCTGATCAGCGTCCCGAGCGTAATCGCTCGGAACGAAGGAATCTTCTTTGTCAGGTAAGCCACTACAATCTGCAGCGAGATGACCGTGAGCGGGTCCACGGCCAGAACCCATTCGGTGTTCGCGTTCGGGTTGATGTAAGCGTGAATGTACAGCGGCAGGGTGATGAATTGCTGCCAGAACACAATCCAGTAGCCGGAGAAGATGAGCAGGAAAAGCATGAACTTCGGGTTCGTCAGGACTTGCGAGAAATGCCGGAGAGTGTGCCACAGGCTGGGCGTCTGCACCTCGCCCGAGCGGCGCGGTTCACGGAAGAAAAGAAGCACGGCGAAAAACATCACGAAGACGTTGAGGGCGGCGAGACGAAACACGTTTTCGACGCGGAGATGCTTATGGACAACTGAAGCAAGCAGGGGCCCGGTTGCGCCGCCGATGTTCACCAGCGTGTAGTAGATGGAATAGCCGATAGAGCGGACGTTTTCGCGGGAAGCGCGCGCCGTGGTGCCCACAACGCAAGGTTTCACCAAGGCAATGCCGAGCGCGGGCAGCATCAGGACGAACGTGACCAGACCCACGAGCGGCACCGCTCCGCGCACCGGCGCGAGCCACGGTGCGCCGAGCGACCCGAGCGTGAAGTAGGCCCCGCTCAGGATCAGGTAGGCCAGCGAAAGCGAGCGGCGGAAGCCCAGCCGGTCGGCGAGAGCACCGCCAAACGCCGCCAGGAACCACACCAGCCCGCCGAACAACCCGGCGAGGTCGGCGGCACGCTCGGTCGGAAACGCCAACGTTTCGTGCAAGTAGTTCGCGAGCGAAGCGAACGCGGCGTAGTAAGAAAGCCGCTCGAAGAGCTCGCTGACGTTCGCGACCCAGAAGGGCGTCTCGAAACCTTCACGAATCTCCCGCAGACGCGCTGCGACGCTCAACCTTTCCTCCCGTCCGGGCTTCCCTAGGCTGCCGCCGCACGAGATTCTATCCGAGGAATCCGCCCGGCTCGTCACTTTTTGTGCGAGCGGGCAGTGGGTCGCTTTCCGGTTCGGGCGTAGCACGTCCGAGTGGTGCCGGTCCGCTGGCTTGTCAACTTCCCCGATGGCCGTTTGGCGACATCGAGTGTTACATTGTGACTGGACCAAGAATGGGGGACAGGTCTGGACTGGCGCGATCAAGCCACGCCAGCCGGTTCATCGAACGTCGGGCTCAACGAACCACGTGAAGGAGATCGAATGTTCACATTCATCCGTGATTTATTTCGTAACGAAGAGGAAAGGCTGCGGAACTTGGCACAACAACTATCAGCAAGGGACATAGACACCTTGCGGGACTCCGACTTGAAGAAATGGGCCAATCTGATGGATCAAACCAAGGGTAGGTTCTTGACGGAGGTTTTGTCCTTTGAAATGTGGGAACGAAATCCCCAAGTGGGGATACGGCTTCTGGCGGCCGTTCCAGTGGCCATCAGAAAAGAACACGCCGACCACCTGACGCACCTCAAGAGCCAGCTCGACCAGGTCATTCTCAAACAACGAAAGCCAAAGTCCCCCTTCTAACTCGGTCCATAGACTTCGACACCCGACGGAATTCGATTGGCTCAATACCTGAAAAGGGAAGGATTGGGCCGGGTCAAATGCCGACTCGTAGAAGTTTCCGAAATGGCCCCGAAGTCCGGTTGGGGGACAAAACCCCGTTTGTGGACTGTAAGGGCCACATGTCCGGTTACCCGACTTACCGGGAGTCAGTTTGTCAGTCATTGGTTTGCATCCAGTCGCGCAGCAGTCTCGGAGGATCGGGCAAATACTCTGGCGGAATAGGCAAGCGCCCGAAGCGTAAGCAGACTACACTCTTCATTGTTGATCCAAGCATTTGTAACTATCGCTGAGAAACGGCACGAAGCGATTCGACCTTCAGCGTTCAACAATTCTCGAGGAGAAAGAATGCAGAAGCGCAAACTTGGAAAAAGCAAGCTGGAAGTTTCGGCTCTCGGATTAGGCTGCATGGGAATGAGCTTTGGCTATGGTCCGCCTGCAGACAAGAAGGAGATGATCTCTCTCATAAGGTCAGCCGTCGAGCGCGGCATCACATTCTTCGATACGGCCGAAGTCTACGGTCCGTTCACAAACGAAGAACTGGTGGGCGAAGCTCTCTCTCCGTTCCGTGGAAGAGTGGTGATCGCCACCAAGTTCGGGTTCAAACTTGATCCGAACACCGGCAAACAGGCCGGGCTGGACAGTCGGCCAGAGCACATCAAGGAGGTCGCTGAAGCTTGTCTCAAGCGACTCAGGGTCGATGCCATCGATCTGCTCTATCAGCACCGTGTTGACCTCGAGGTACCGATAGAAGACGTGGCGGGAGCGGTGAAGGACCTGATCCGGGAAGGTAAGGTGAAGCACTTTGGCCTTTCTGAAGCAGCAGCTAAGACGATTCGTCGCGCACACGCGGTCCAGCCGGTTACTGCGGTCCAGAGTGAATACTCGCTGTGGACGAGAGGGCCCGAGGCAGAAGTGCTGCCCACTCTCGAGGAACTCGGAATCGGCTTCGTTCCCTACAGCCCCTTGGGGAAGGGCTTCCTGACGGGGAAGATCGACGAGAACACCACGTTCGACAGTTCCGACTTCCGCAACATCGTTCCTCGCTTTACGCCGGAGGCTCGGAAAGCGAATCAGGTGTTGGTTGATCTGCTTCGCAAGATCGCAGAACGGAAGAAGGCGACACCTGCGCAGATAGCGCTTGCATGGCTGCTTGCCCAGAAGCCATGGATTGTTCCCATCCCCGGCACCACGAAGCCGACGCGCCTGGAGGAGAACATCGGAGCAGCCTCTATCGAACTTACGTCCGACGATCTGCGTGAGGTCGAAAGCGCCTCGTCAAAGATCAAGGTGGAAGGGGCGCGATACCCCGAAGCCCTGGAGAAAATGACGGGTCGCTGAGCGGCAACAAGTTCACTGAGCGCAAGAGGGAATGAGCATGAGTAAAGAGCCTTCAGCAGCCGAGAAGATGATTGGTGACTTCGCGCCCAAGCTGGTTGATTTGACTGACCGCGTACTCTTTGGTGATGTCTGGGAGCGGCGAGAGCTATCAAAGCGCGACCGTAGTCTCGCAACGGTGGCGGCGCTGATTGCTATGAATCGTCCGGATCAGTTGCGATTTCACCTCGCTAAGGCTTTGGAAAATGGGCTCACGAAGGAGGAGTTGATCGAGGTGATCACGCATCTGGCGTTTTATTCGGGTTGGCCCAACGCAATGAGGGCGATCATGATTGCAAAAGAGGTATTCTCGAAGGCGTGAGGATCAGCGGCAAAAATGCAACTCCGCCGCCGGCAGACAGGCTTGCGCGACTGAACGAGCCAGACATGGCTAAGTTGGCGCGTTTGATTGCGGCCTATGCTCCGCACGACGGAAGTTTTGAGCTGCGCATCCCTGGTTTGCAGGCCAGTCGCTCTTCGCGAACCAATACGGAATGTGTGCATGCCATCCGGTTGCCCTCTTTGTGCATCGTCGCGCAAGGAACGAAGACCGTCATCGTGGGGCAGGAGGTCTACGAGTACGATGCGTCGCGTATGATTGTGTTCTCCGTTGCTCTACCCGTTGCTGCCCAAATCACGCAGGCCAGCTATTCCGAGCCTTACCTCGCTCTAAGGCTGGAGCTCGACCCGCACAAGGTTGCCGAACTCGTTTTGAAGGTGTATCCCCGCGGTGTGCCTCCCGTTCAAGAGCGGAGCGCCGTTTACGTCACCCCGGTCGACTTGAGCACCGTCAACGCCGCAACGAGATTGATGGAGTGTCTAGCGCAGCCCGGTGATGCGGAACTACTCGCTCCACTTGTAGTGGATGAGATTTTGATCCGGTTACTACGCAGCCCTATTGGTGTTCGCATAGCTCAAATGGGCTTTGCCGAGTCCAGCCTGCACCGAGTTGCGAAGGCGATTTCTTGGCTACGCGCCAATTTCTCCCAACCCATGAAGGTCGAAGAGCTGGCCGGGCTGGTGCACATGAGTGTCTCCTCGTTCCACGAGCACTTTAAGTCCGTCACTTCGATGAGCCCGGTGCACTATCAAAAGGTGCTGCGTCTTCAAGAGGCGAGGCGTCTCATGTTGTCCGCGATGATGGATGCGGGTACTGCAGGTCAGCGCGTGGGCTATTTAAGCGCTTCGCAGTTCAGTAGAGAATACAGCCGCTTCTTCGGGAGTGCGCCGACCAAGGACATGGCAAGACTGCGCAACGATTCTCGACCCTGGGTCTAACGTCTCGCGTGGCGAATTGTCGGCCCCTTCAACTCCTGGTTAACGCACTTACCGGACAAGTCCCTTTCAAAGCCGTCCCCGTGGATCAGACAGCGTAGCGATCGGTGGGCGCGGCACGGACTTCGTGGCGCGGTACAAAGGCAGCCAACACAGTTACTACGCCGCATCGCCGCGGCAGAGCCACGCGGCTACCCGCCAAGTCGAAGGGAAATCGATGGGACTTCGCTCCATCGAAATATATACTTCCCGAGTCCGGCCCAAGTTCAAAGTACCGTTCGGGGCAAGGGGTAGGCGCGATCATGCTGGCCAAGACCTGGCTGCTCGGTTTGTCAGTTCTTATGATTGTGGCCGCCGTCCTTTTGCTCCTTCACAATCAGAAAGTCGGCGAACTTTTTCACCTGCATGTCCGCGATCGGCCGAAACGCCGGCTTCTCCTGGCGGCTATCGGATTCTTCGTCACGTTTGCGGTGGCGCGCTCGATGGCTTACGCCGCTTACCGCAGCGTCGGCCCTTTTCACTACGTCTACATTGGCGGGACGCATATCCATCATCTGGTCTGGGGGATTCTGCTTCTGCTGGCGGTGGGGTTTTGCTGGTTGATCGAAGTGGGCACTGGAGCCAAGTCGTCGTCTCTCTTGGCGAGCCGTTTGATGTCCTTGCTCTACGGTGTGGCCGCCGCTCTCACCCTGGATGAGTTCGCGCTCTGGCTAAACGTCCAGGAGGGAGTCTATTGGACCCGGCGAGACCTAGCTAGCCTTGACGCCGTGATCCTTTTCGGCGCCGCCCTGCTCATTGGCATTTGGGGACGTGACTTTCTCAAGGCCCTCGGCCTTGAGCTTTGGCACTCGCGCCGCAAGCATCGGCAAGGCGGATAGCCGGGACTTTGCAGCCCCATGCTCACTTCGAAGTGGCTATGATTAAACGCTCACCTAAGTGCCTGATTAACGCGCCAACCGGATAATTGAAATCATTGCGTCAGGGTCGAACCGCCAGCGCACCCACATGAGTTTCGTTGGCATCCCAGTGGCACACTGCTCGCAACTGGTTGACCGGACCCCGAGCGCGGACCTAGTATGTCGCCGCCCGCTTAGCACATGCTCGGAGTTGGAGGAAATCCATGCATCACCGTTCGAGCGCCATGGTGTCCTGTATTTCTGTCTGCTTGCTTTTTGCGACGCTTCAGGCAGTCATCGCAACGCCCATCAACTCTCAAGGTCTTGCCAGTGGCGATCTCTCTCGCCTGCGCTCGATCGGTAGCGTGGCGCTCTCGCCCGACGGCCACTACATCGCCTATACGATTACGATGCGAGATCGCCCCGGCCGTCCTTACGGCCAACTCTGGGTGATGGATCTCGTCACGGAGAAGAGTGTCCGCCTCGGCGGCGACAAGCCCGCCGGCGGTCCACTGTGGTCCGGCGATAGCAAGTGGATCGCGTTCCACGGTGCTGATGGTGAGAAGCATGGCCTTTTTATAGCGCGTACAGACGGCAGCGATTCAACATTTCTAGCCGCGCTTGCGGGCACCAATTCTCCGCTGCCAGGGACGGGTAACGAAGCTGCGTGGTCGCCAGATGGCAAGCGGATCGCCTTTGTCTCTTCGACACCGGGTGAAGGCGCCGCCGAATCCAGCAGCGATCCCGTAATCATCACGCGCTACCTCTATAAGCCTGACGCGGGCGAAGGGCTAACGCGTTTCAATGACAATCAGCGCTTGCATATCTTCGTTGTGGACATCGCTTCAAAACAGGTGCGCCAGCTCACCCAGGGCAATTACGACGAGCATTCCATTGATTGGTCGCCCGACGGCAAGCAACTGGTTTTCGCTTCCAACCGCGAGCCGAATCAGGATGAGTTCTTTAACTACGACCTATTCACTCTGCAACTCGCCGACAACAGTATCCACCGCTTAACCGCCACCGAATACTGCGAATACGATCCGCTGTGGTCACCGGACGGCAAAATGATTGTCTATCGCGGTACTCGCCGCGGCCTCACGGACCGTGAAACCACGATGGAAGACACGCACATCTGGCTCATGAACGCCGACGGTAGCAATCGCCGCGAAATCGGCAGTGTCATTGACAATCGCCAAGGTGCACCCCAATGGGCCCCCAACGGCAGCGCTGTCTATTTCACCTTGCAGCAAAGCGGCAACGACTATCTCGTACGCTTGCCCATCTCCGGTGGACAGCCCGAATACGTCATCCAGGACACCGGTGGCGTTGGCGGCTGGTCGGTCAGCAAGAACGGAGCGATCGCTTACGCTTTCACGACGCCGCGTGACGCGCCGCAGCTTTACTACAAATCCGGCGCCGCCGCGCCGCGCAAGCTCACGGACCTCAACAAGGAAGTTCTCGCGGGAAAGGCCATCGCGGAGGTCGAACCCTTTACTTTCGTCAGCAACGACAATCGATTCGAGGTGGAGGCCTTTCTCACCAAACCCATCGGCATGACCGCCACATCCAAGCATCCGCTTATCGTGGTGATTCATGGTGGACCCCACGGACAAAATGGTCCTGGCTTCAACTTCAAGAACCAGGCCTACGCCGCACACGGTTACGCGGTGCTTAACGTGAACTATCGCGGCTCTACGGGTTATGGCCAGAAGTTCGCCGATGCTGTCTTCGGCGACCAGAACGGCAATGAAGGCCAGGACGTTCTTTACGGTGTCAGCGCGGCAGCGCGGCGCTATTTGTGGATTGACCGAGAGCGCATGGGGATTGAAGGGGTCAGCTACGGCGGCCAGCTCACCGATTGGCTCATCACACAGACCAATGAGTTTAAGGCAGCGATTCCCACGGCAGGCATCTCGAATCTCGTCAGCTACAACTACATGACCTACTACAACCAATACGAGGAGATGGAGTTTGGGCAATTCCTGCACCAGGGAAATCTGATGGACGTCGCGTGGGAACGCTCCGCACTAAAGCATGTTGCCGCCGCGCATACGCCCACGCTCATCATCCACGGCGAGAACGACAGCGATGTGCCAATCGCCGAAGCGGAGCAGTTTTTCGTGGCGCTCAAGGACGTCGGCGTCGATACGGTTTTTCTCCGCTATCCGCGAGAAGGGCATGGCCTTTCCGAGGTCAAACATCAGATCGACGCTATCGACCGTTCCATCGCCTGGTACGAGAAGCATTTCCCGAAGCCCGCCGAGGAAGGTGTGACCAACGTTCAACCCTAGGACAGTCCCGGCCAGGCGTTGAGATGGAGCTAGAAGGCACAAACCGGAGAAGTAGAGTCATGATATGCCAGTTGTCTGGTTTTGCGCCGCAAAGTGGGTGGCAGCATTGCCTGAGGAGGCAGCCAAGTGTATATTTCCGGGCAGCTGGGAAAGCAAAATGGGAATTCCCGTCAAGAGTCTGTGACCTGAGTCACGGCGGATGAGGCCGTGTCCTAATAGAACGTCAGGCTATCTCGTAGTGGGCCTGGGTTCGAGCAAGCCGCTCCTCGAATGCGCCCAGCCTTGTTACCCAGACCGCAGGAGGATGCCAATGGAGCCGTTTCGCCACCACGTATTCGTCTGCACGCAGGAGAAACCGGAAGGAATTACGTCGTGCCCCAATAACGGATCGCTGCGGGTTTTGCAGGCCCTGGAGCGCGAATTAGGCGCCCAAGGGCTGGACAACGAAGTGCAGTTGACGACGTGCGGTTGCCTCGGCTTGTGTGATGACGGACCAATCATGATCACCTATCCCGAGGGTGTCTGGTATCACAAGGTCAAGGAGGAAGATGTTCCGGAGATCGTGGATTCCCACTTACGGTGCGGCAGGGTGGTATCGCGTCTGGCGTGGAGCGATTCGCAGGCGATGAAATCGGAGGCCACAGAGCACCGCGAACATTATCGGGCCATGGTTAGGGCCAGAGATGAAGCCGGCGTCCTTCCCGAAGAACTTAACGAGATGATTCGGGGTTTCATGCCCAGCCGGGCGGTGCTCACCGGGCTCGAACTCGACGCGTTCACGGCCGTTGCGAGTGGCGCTTCCGCCGAGCTCGTGGCGCAGAAAATTCACGCGGACTCACGAGCAACGGAGATGCTGCTGAACGCGCTGGTCAGTCTGAAGCTGCTCGACAAGAGAGACGGCACGTTCTTCAACACTCCTGCGAGCGCCCGCTTCTTCTCGAAGGGCTCGCGCGACAACGCTCGCGGTGGCCTTATGCACACCGCTCACCTGTGGCATCGTTGGTCCACATTGACGGAATGCGTGCGCGCCGGGACCTCGGTCGAGGCCCGCAGTCGCGAAGACAACTGGGTGGCAGCTTTTATTGCAGCCATGGACCGCAATGCCAAGGAGCGGGCCGGCGCGGTGGTAAAGGCGATAGGGACTAGCGGAATCAAACGTATGTTGGATCTGGGCGGCGGGTCGGGAGCGTATTCCATTGCTTTCGCGCGCGCCATACCCGGGCTGAAGGCAGAAATTCTGGACCTGGGCGATGTCGTTCCTCTCGCTCAAGAAAACATCCGGGAAGCCAGGCTTGCTGACCGCATCACCACTCGGGTCGGCGACATGCTGCGCGATCCGCTGGGAGAGAATTACGACCTGATTCTGGCCTCCGCGATCTGTCATATGTTTTCTCCCCAAGAGAACCGCGGGCTATTCCAACGCGCCTACGACGCACTTGCTCCCAGGGGGCGGGTGGTCGCGCAGGACTTTATTCTGGAACCAAGCAAGACCGCTCCCCGTGCTGCCGCTCTGTTCTCCCTGAATATGCTGGTGGGGACGCGAGCGGGCAGCAGCTATAGTGAGCCGGAATACGCGAGTTGGTTGCGGGATGCGGGCTTCTCTGATGTGCGCCGAGTGAGCCTGACCGGACCTGCCGGGCTCATGATCGGAGTCCGCGATTAGCTGCCGGTGAAGGACATCCTTGCTGTGAAGGCAAATCCGAATGAAAGAGAGATGGAGAGGCGATCGAAGTTGAACAGAAAGTTTAGGCTTAAAGCCCAAATCAGCAGCTCAAATGCTCGGGCCATCCAGCATGCTCTTGAGAGATTGGTTCCGAAGGGCTGCACCAGAAGAGTGGGTGACGAATTCATTCTCGAAGCTGTGATGGAAGGAACCAATGCGAAGGAACTAAATCGCACACTTCTTTCTGCTCTTAGAAGAGTGGAGAAAAAGACGACGATTCGTGCAGAGTGGACTTCCCCTAACATTACCGCGCAAAGGTTCTTCGACTACGTTTTGAAGAAGACAATTAAGAATTGATCCGGCGGCTGCGACACCAGAATGACAGTGGCACAACAACATTTCAATCGGCCGGGGTGCATCACGAATTTGCCGAAGCACGACAAGCAAGAGCGCGAACGAGGCGCCGACGATCGAGGACGAAAGGACGCCCTTGTTCCGGTAGAACTTCGCACATCCACGCCGTCACTCGGTTGAGGTTTTCTTCTTGACCGGGGCCTTTTGGAACCCATATCGCGGTAGGAGGTTACTTGCTGGCAGGATTCGATTCGAGGTCTTCCGGCACGGGTTCGGCACGGAAGGGCAGCTCGAATTTGCGGGAGATCTCCGGCCAGAATTCGCGGAGCATGTTGAAACCCATGTCGGTAAGAATGTTGTACCCTACCGATCGCGCTGTCGGCGCGAAGCCGCGTCGGTTGCCTGGATGATAGACGTTGCTCAACGTGACCGCGCTCGCCGTCCCCAGCCATTCCGAATAATTGAACATAAGATTGCCATTGTCGCGGTGTGCCAGAAATGAGTGCTTGATCGCATGGAGGAAGCGCTTCCCGCCGCTGCCGTGGATGAGGCGGTAATAACGGGGGTCCTCATCAAATATCGAGGGATATGCAAAGTCTTTGAAGAACTTCAACGAGGCTTGATCGGCAAAGCCGGCGCCAAACCTCTTGCCATATCCAGCGGCGCCCTGCCCGAAGGTGGGGTCATCGTTTTCCGCCTGATCGACTCCCGCGTTGAAACCGGACGTCAGAAATGTCACAGGATCAAATGAATCGTGGACGAACAGAAAGAATTTGTCTTTTAGCCCTAGAGAGCAAAGCGCCACGCCGGGCTTGTAATGGGGTGGGTGCACCGCCTTGCGTTCTAACTCCCGGGCAAACAATCCAACGGTCTTCTTCAACGGCCCGTCGTAGTCCTGCAGGCTTACGAGTGGCGGCGGCTGCACGCAGGGTGTCGCCATACTGTTTATGGCTTTCTGCTGCGAAGGCGCAGGTTGGATGGACGGATTCGGAGCTGGCGATTCTTGGGCGCATGAGGTGCCGACCAATGCCAGTACGACCAGTAGAACCATCCCTGCCGAGATGCGGAAGCCAGTTTGATTCCTCATGGATCGGCCTTAAAGCCTATCACTGTTTCATAAACCTTTGGCACTGCACAGCAGGCTCGGCTTCAGGAGTCCGCAGTCCGCAGTGTCCAGACCCAGCCTGAACGATCGGTCCGTTAGACGGAGATGTGGTCACCTGGTCACCTTGGCGATTGTGTCTGGATGACGGTCTAATCGGAAGCTATCGCTTGGATCAAATGGGCTTTCCTCGGAAGTGAACGCACAAAACCCTTCGAGGTCTCGTTCCGGGATGCTCGAAACGGGGCAGCACGGATTCGACAGCGCTGCCGAATCCGCGCTGCCGGGTCAGGGAACGGAGGGCGGCAGGATCCGGATGGTGTGAAGCCAGGCCTCTACACTCTGGGGCCAGGTAGTGACAGGGAGCGCGGTGCGGCGGAGACCGTAGCCGTGTCCGCCTTGCGCGTAGATGTGCATTTCGGCGGGGACCTTGGCGTTCTTGAGGGCGAGAAAGTAGACGGTGGAGTTTTCGACATGCACCGGATCGTCCTCGGCCTGGACGATGAAGGAGGGCGGGGTCATGTCGGTCACGTGGATATCGGGGTTGGGCATGAAGTTCCGCTCTTCGAGGGCGAGGTAACCGGGATAGACGATCACGGCGAAGTCGGGGCGGCAGTCGAGCTGGTCAGCCGCATCGATCGGATCGTAGAGACGTTGTTCGAAGTGGGTGCTGAGGGCGGCGGCCAGGTGCGCTCCGGCGGAGAAGCCGAGGACGCCGACGCGCTGCGGGTCGATGTGCCACTCGGTCGCGTGGGAACGGACGATGCCGAGCGCGCGCTGGGCATCCTGGAGGGCGGCAGAGGACTTGGGATAGGGCCCGGAGTCGGGCACGCGGTATTTGAGCAGGACGCAGGTGATGCCGGCGGAGTTGAGCCAGTCACACACCTCGGTGCCTTCGAGGTCGATGGCCAGGATGCGATAACCGCCTCCGGGAAAGACGACCACGGCGGCGCCGGTGTTCTTGCCCTGGGGCGTGTAGAGGGTGAGGGTCGGTGTGGAGACGTTGCCGAGACGGATGAGCGGCTTGCCGGCGATGAGGTTGTCCTTGGCAGTCGTGGTGTCGATCTCCGGGCCCGGATTGGGCTGGGCGCCGGGCGCCCCGTGCGGCCAGATGGGTAGAGTGATGTGGCCGGGCGCGAGCTGCCAGGCGGGCTTCTGGGCGAACAGGCTCGTGGAGATGCCGGCGACGGCGGCGAGAAGAAGCAGACGCTTGCGCATGATCGGGCCTCCGGATCTAGAGTTCGCGACGATAATCGCAGCCGAAGGGGCCGCAATGCAAGTTGAGCGAGTTCGAAGTGCCGGGTCAGCTTCCGAAGCTACCCGCTCGATGAGTGTGCGCAGCACGCCAGCCTCGTGGTCTATACTCCCGTTCACGGGAGGTTTTTATGACCGTCAGAACCAGACCGGGGTTCCTTGGGGTGCTACCGCTGGCAATCGGCCTCATGATCGCAACGGCCGTTCCACCGTGCATCGCGCAACAGAAGGAATTTACCAAGTGGCCCGCGGGAGATTCTCCGGCGGAAGTCGGCCAACGCGTGGCCGAGCGATTCGCGTCGAGCGCGCGGCTGAGCGGAACGACTGCCGTTTATCCGGCAATCTGTGCCTGGTACGGCGCCTTGACCTTCGCGCAACTGACTCGTGATAAGGATCTCTCGTCCCGGCTCATCCGGCGTTTCGATGCGGAAATGACGCCCGAGCTATCCACCATTGTTCTCGAGAGCCGGCATGTGGACTATTCCGTCCTCGGTTCTGTCCCCCTGGAGATTTACATTGAGACCAAAGAGCCCCGCTCCCTGGAGCTCGGCAAATTGATCGCAGACCATCAGTGGGATACACCCATGCCAGACGGGTTGAGCGGTGAAACCCGATTCTGGATCGATGACATGTTCATGATCACCATTTTGCAGGTCCAAGCCTACCGCGCGACAGGGGACGCCAAGTATATCGACCGCGCAGCGCTGGAGATGGAGGCCTACCTCGACAAGCTACAACAGCCGAATGGACTCTTCTACCACGCTCCCGATGCCCCGTTCTTCTGGGGCCGCGGCAACGGCTGGGTGGCGGCGGGAATGGCCGAGCTGCTGCGTTCGCTCCCCGAGAATCACCCCAAGCGCGCGCGGATTATGAACGGTTATCGAAAGATGATGAAATCGCTATTGAAATTCCAGGGCAAGGATGGCGTGTGGCGCCAGCTAGTCGATCGCCCGGAAGCCTGGCCCGAGACCTCCTCTTCGGCAATGTTCACGTTTGCGATGATCACGGGAGTGAAGAACGGCTGGCTGGACAGGAAGACGTATGGCCGGGCCGCGCGCAAAGCCTGGCTGGGCCTGGTCGGCTATCTAGACCCCGATGCCGATATCAGGAATGTCTGCGAAGGAACCGGCAAGAAGAATGACCTCAGCTATTATCTCCAGCGGGCGCGCAAGACGGGTGATCTCCACGGCCAGGCGCCGATACTCTGGTGCGCCTCGGCCCTGTTGCGGTAAACGGCTGACGGCCACCGCGGCGTATCGTGGGCCGCGCTGCGACGCTGGGGGCGGCGTGTGCTAACATCGAGACCTTGCGCACCCGTTCGGAGCCTCGTTCATGCTAGCCACGATGAAGGCCCTGCGCAAGCTGCGCCCGGCCCGCGGACTCGAGCTGGCATCCGTTTCCATCCCTGTTCTTGGCCCGACTGAAGTCCTCGTGCGCGTCAGATCCGCCTCGGTCTGCGGGACGGACTTGCACATCTACGGCTGGGACCGCTGGTCGCAGAACCGCATCCAGCCTCCGGTCACTCTCGGCCACGAGTTCTGCGGAACGGTCGAGCGCGTGGGCCAAGAGGTTTCCTCCGTCGCGCCCGGCGAATTCGTCAGCGCCGAAATGCACGTCAACTGCGGGCACTGCCGCCCGTGCCGCGCCGGACAGCCGCACGTTTGCCAGAACCTGCGCATCATCGGAATTGACCAGGACGGCGCCTTCGCTGAATTCGTGCGCATCCCGGCGCAAAACATCTGGCGGCTCGATCCGGCCATTCCCGAAAACTACGCCGCGATTCTCGATCCGCTAGGCAACGCGGTGCACACGGTCTTGGCGGGTCCCATTGCAGGGCAAACGGTCCTCGTGACCGGCTGCGGCCCCATCGGCTTGATGGCCATTGCCGTCGCCAAGGCCTGCGGCAGCTCGACCATATTCGCCACGGAAGTGAACGCGCAGCGGCGCGCCATGGCGGTCAAGATGGGAGCGGACGTGGCGCTCGATCCCGCGTCCGAAGACGCCGTCGCGCGCATCCAATCGGAAACGGATGGCGCCGGAGCGGACGTGTTGCTGGAAGTTTCCGGTAACGCCTCCGCGATCCAGCAGGGTTTCCGCGCGCTGCGTCCCGGAGGCCGCGCGTCGCTGCTCGGTATTCCCGCCGACCCGGTGACGCTCGACTTGGTGAACGACGTGATCTTCAAGGGGGCCACCGTTCACGGCATCTATGGGCGCCGCATGTTCGAGACTTGGGTGCAGACGACCGCGCTCATCAAGGCCGGACGCTTGCATCTCGATCCGCTGTTCGGCGAACGCCGCCCGCTCGAGCGCTTCGAGGAGGCCTTTTCTCTGTTGCAGAACGGCCTCGCGGGCAAGGTGCTGCTCTATCCGAACGGCCTCCCGCGCTGAGGGGCAAGGAACTCCGAGGGGGAACAGGAACGCAAATGACTCCGCAGAATCCTTTACTTTTTCTGACCGAGCAGCTCAGTGACCTGCGAGCGAAGGGCTTGGCGCCGCGCTTGCGCGTCCTCGAGAGCGAGCAGAAGCCCGTCTGCACGTTCGACGGCAAGGAAGTGATCAACCTGGCGTCCAACAACTATCTCGGCCTCACCACGCATAAGGCTCTGCGCAAAGCCGCGATCGAAGCCACGCGGAAGTACGGCGTGGGCGCGGGCGCGGTCCGCACCATCGCCGGCACCATGAGCGTGCACGCCGAGCTCGAAGCGCAAATCGCCAAGTTCAAGAACACCGAAGCCTGCGTCGTCTTCCAATCGGGATTCACGGCCAATGCCGGCGTCGTCGCCGCCATCCTCGGCAAGGAAGACCTGATCGTTTCCGACGAGCTGAATCACGCTTCGATCATCGACGGCTGCCGGCTCTCTCGCGCCGCCATCCGCGTCTTCAAGCACAAGGACCTGGAAGATTGCGAGCGCCTCTTGAAGGAAACCGCGGAGTGGCAGGGCCGCAAGCTGCTCATCAGCGACGGCGTCTTCTCCATGAACGGCGATATCGCTCCGCTGCGCGAGCTTTGCGCCCTGGCCGAAAAATACAATTGCATCATGATGGTGGACGACGCGCACGCCTCGGGCGTGCTCGGTCGCGGCGGACGCGGCACCGTGGACCACCTCGGCTGCCACGGCCGCGTGCACATCCAGGTGGGCACGCTCAGCAAAGCCGTCGGCGCCATGGGCGGCTACGTCTGCGGCTCGCGCGACCTGATCGAGTTTCTCTATCTTCGCGCGCGGCCGTTCCTTTTTTCCACCGGCCATCCTCCCTCGGTGGTGGCCACCTGCCAGGCCGCCTTCGCGCTTCTCGATTCGCCGGAAGGCGAGAGGCTGATCAAGAAGCTCTGGGCCAACACGAAATTCTTCAAACGCGAGCTGAAGAAGCGCGGATTTCGTTTTGAAGGCAGCGAGACGCCTATCGTTCCGATTCACGTGGGCGATGCCGCCAAGGCCTTCGAGTTCTCGCGCAAGCTCTTCGACGCGGGAGTGTACGCGCCCGCGGTCGGGTTCCCAACGGTGGCGGAGGGCAAGGCGCGTCTGCGCGCGATTGTCACGGCCACGCACAAGCGCGCTGAACTCACGCGTGCCGCCGATCTCCTCGCCGAAGTCGGCAAGCCCCTCGGCATCGTGTGACGCTTCTTCACGGCGTACCACCTTGACTGTCCGGCGAAAAGGGCTGTTCCCAACGGCTTTCAAGGTGTGCTACGAATCTGATCCGGGAAGAGCTTTAGCGGTGTCTAAGTCTATATGCGAAGCATTCGCTTTCGACTAGTACTGCCAATTGCCTTCGGCTGCCTTGCCGTCGCGCTGATGATCTGGGATTTCCACAACGAGCGCGTGATTGAATCTATGGGGATGGCCTGGGATACCGGCGCCCCGATCTGGCCGTATCAAGCATCCTACCTTTTTCTATTCGCAGTCAACGCACCTGCATACGTGCTCGCGGAACCTCTTTTCTTTCTGCACCACCTGCAAACCCTTCCAATGCGGCACCTTTTCTTGTTGCCGTTGATCCTGTTCTGGTGGTGGTGGATCGGAACTCGGATCGACTTCGGTGTTCTTGGCCGCCGACACTATCGACACACAAAGCTAATCGCAGGAGTTCTTGTTGCTGTGGCGCTGACACTGCTGTATGGCGGCACCCGTAGCATCCTGAATGAACTCCAGTGGTGGAGAGAATACGGTCATGGACTTCCCGCGGTTCATTCCATTCTCCTGCTCCGGACCGCTGGCCCAGTGCTTTGGTGCGTCCTTCTGGCTGGCGGTGCCCTGACAGCGGCAGCACGACTTATCCAAGGGAGGTTTCCGCCTCTAACGGACAAGCGCCCCCAATACCTGAAGTTCTCAGTGGGCACTTCGGTCATCGTCTTGTACGTCGTAGCGATTGCCGTGTTTGACAAGGCTCCGACTGCGATTGTCAATCGAGACTCATGCGTTGCCGATCCCGGGAGTGGGTGCGTGCACGGAACTGTGGCGGATGAGAGCGACAAGCCACTGCGTGGCATCGAAGTGGAGTTCGTTCCCGCTTACAAGACAGGAGATGCGAGATGGTACGCAACGAGGCACGAGTGGACGGATGAGCAAGGAAAATACAATTTCAATCAGCTCGAGCCGGGCGAGTATTTCTTGGCCGTGCATAGGGATGGCGCACCTGACGTGGATCATCCGTTTGCTACTGGCTACTATCCCGGAGTGGCGGACGAAACGGCCGCTAGCCGGGTAATAGTAACAGCATCTTTGCGTACCAATCTTGATACGCTCCGGTTGCACAAACTTGAGGTCGCGACGATCAGCGTGACCATCGTGTGGCCGGACGGCACGCGACCCGAACGAAGCAATCTCTTATTCCATAATATTAGCTACCCACGGCAAGCCGTGATTGGGGACGTGGCCCCGCAAGTGGACAACGGAAAGGGAGAGTTCACATTACCGAAGGGCTTTGAATATGACGCCCAAGCGAAGGTCGATTGTGACGCTGGCAAAGTGATCGAGTCGCGCGAATCCAGGCCAGTACAACGAATCAACGTTGCAGACGGCTTCGCCCCGGCAGAGCTGACTTTTGTCATCCCGGGACCACCCTGCGCGCTTTGGAAGCCACAGTGAGCCAGAGATAGCTGATCATAAACCTCCCCTCCGCTATCAATCGACCGCTGGCGAGATTGGATGTTCTGACGACTTTCCAGCAACCTGGCGCACCAACCCCAACTCTCCCCCAAAGCGCCCCCGAATCACAGGCACGAATCACGAGTCACGCCTTTGCTATACTCGCGCGCATGCCTGCGGCTGCTAAGAAACTCTTCCTCGTGGACGCGATGGGGCACGTCTATCGCGCCTTCTTCGCTCCCATGGAGCGATTGCGCAGCCCCTCGGGCCTGCCTACGAAGGTGCCTTACGTCTTCGCCAGCATCCTTCGCCGTTTGATCAAGGACTATCAGCCGGATTACCTCGGCATTGTGTTCGATACCAAGGCGCCGACGTTTCGCGACAAGCTCTTCGAGCAATACAAAGCGCAGCGGCCGCCCATGCCCGACGATCTCGTTCTGCAGCTCCCGTTCGTGCGGCGGCTCTGCGAGGCCATGCGCCTTCCGATCCTCGAACTCGACGGCTATGAGGCGGACGACCTCATCGGCGCGTTCGCCCGCCAAGCTGCGCGCAAGCATCTGGACGTTTACCTGGTCACGAACGACAAAGACATGATGCAGCTTGTGGGCGAAGGCATTCGCATTCTTCGCACGGGCTCCGGCGGAGCCAAGGGCGACACGATTGTGGACGAAGCCAAGGTGCAGGAATTGCTCGGCGTCCCGGCGGCGAAGGTCATCGACCTGATGGCGCTGATGGGCGATTCGATCGACAATATTCCCGGCGCCAAGGGCATCGGCGAAAAGGGCGCCACCGAGCTCATCCAAAAATTCGGCAGCGTGGAAAGCGCGCTCGACCACGCTGCCGAAGTGGCCAACAAGCGCTATCGCGAAGCGCTGCAGCAGCAGCGCGATCAAGTCCTGCTTTCGAAACAGCTCGCGACGATCGCCACCGACGTTCCGCTCGAACTCGATCTGCCCGCGCTCGAGCGCCGCGAACCCGATCCGGCTGCGCTGGCCGCGCTCTATCGCGAGCTTGGCTTCACTTCTCTGCTCAAGGAGCTCGGTGGCGCGGCCGGCGCGCCTGCTCCCGCGGGCGCCGCAGCCGAGAAGAGCGATTACGCGCAACTCGCGTCGGCGGAAGATCTGCGCGCGTGGCTTGAGGAGATTCCGCGAGAGACTCCGCTCGCGCTTTGGCTGAATCTCCACCCGAGCGAGCGCGAGGCGGAGGGCTACGGCTCGAAGATCGCCTCGATCGAACTTTCACGGCAAGCCGGCTCGGGGCGCGCGGTCTGGCTCGACGCCAAGGGCGACGTGATGCGCGTTCTGGCCGGGCGTCTGGCCGATCCCGCGAGCCCCAAGATCGTGCACGACCCGAAGGTTTTTCATTTGCTCGCCGGCCCGGTCGCCGGGATTCGGCACGCTACCGAGCTGTATTCCTATCTTCTGCGTCCCACGACGGCGAATCACGTCTTCGCCGATGTTGTCCTTCGCCATTTGAATATCGTTCCGGCCGGTCAGCCGGGCGAACACGCCGATTTTCTCCAGCGGCTCGCCCCGGTTCTCCGGCGTGAGGTCGAAGCGCAGGACCTGGCCGGCGTATTCGAGAAAATCGACTTGCCGCTCGCGCCCGTCCTCGCGGAGATGGAGCGCGCGGGCGTGCGCGTGGACCCCAAAGCTCTCGAAGAGATGTCGCGTTCGATGGAAGGGGAAGTTCGCCGGCTCGAGCGCGAGATTTGGAAGCTCGCCGGCGCCGAATTCAACGTCAACTCGCCCCAGCAGCTCGCCGAAATCCTCTTCGATAAGCTCGGCCTCGAAGCGCCATCGCGGCGCGGGCGCGGCAAGGTTCGCTCCACCGCCGCCGAAATTCTCGAAGAGCTGGGCCTGGTCCACGAACTGCCGCGCAAGGTCATCGAATACCGCGAAATCGCCAAGCTCAAATCCACTTACGTGGACGCCTTGCCCAGGTTGATTCACCCGGACTCCGGCCGCTTGCATTCCTCGCTCAGCCAGACCGGCACCGCCACCGGCCGCCTCAGTTCCTCCGAGCCCAATCTGCAAAATATCCCGGTGCGCACCGAACTGGGCCGGCAGATTCGCGCCGCGTTCGTCGCCGATGACGGCAAGCTGCTTCTTTCCGCAGACTATTCGCAAATCGAGCTGCGCATCCTGGCGCACTTCTCGCGCGATGCCGTTCTCGTGGAAGCCTTCCGCAGGGGCGAGGACGTCCACGCGCGCACGGCGCAAGAGGTTTTCGGCGTGGGCCCGCTCGCGCAAACCCCCGAGCATCGCCGAGCCGCCAAGGTCATCAACTTCGGCATCATCTACGGGCTTTCGCCCTTCGGACTGGCCCAGCAGTTGGGCATCGAGCAGAAAGAGGCGGCGCGCTTCATCCAGGCCTATTTCGAGCGCTACCGCGGCGTGAAGGAATACCTCGACCGCACGCTCGAAGAAACCCGTCGGCGCGGCTTTACGAAAACGCTCTTCGGCCGCATCCGTCCCATCCCCGAGATCCAATCCTCCCAAGCGAACCTGCGCAATTTCGCCGAGCGCACCGCCCTGAACACGCCGCTGCAGGGCACCGCCGCCGACCTCATCAAGCTCGCCATGATTGCCATTGACCGCCGCCTCGCGGAAGAGAAGTTCGAGACGAAAATGATTCTCCAGGTGCACGACGAGCTTCTCTTTGAGGTTCCGCGCGGCGAAATGGAGAAAATCCGGGCCCTGGTGCGGCACGAAATGGAAGACGTGCATGCGCTCGATGTTCCACTCGTCGTGGACGTCAAATCCGGGCCCAACTGGCGCGACATCGAGTGAAGACCGCTCCATACACTCGAAGACAGGCGGCTCATTCATCCGCGCGGTGAGGACCACGCCGTGTCTTGCGCTGGTTCCACTCTGAAAAAGGCCCGGCGCGTTTCCTTGCCCCTCGAACACGAGGAGAGGAGTAGAATACGCGCCGAGCGGCGGCCGCTCCTTACGACCGCACCGGTTGGCCAAGGAGGCGGAGATGAGAAAGGCACTTTTGGCCCTGACGGGGCTCGTTCTCGCCGGCGGCGCTGTTTCTCTTGGCCAGCAAAACCAGCCCCAGGAAAAGCCGAAAGAGCAGCAGGCGCCGGCCGAGGAGGCCAAAATCCCTCCCGAGGATGCGCAGCGCCACAATCCCGTGAAGCTCACGCCGGAAGGACTCGCTCAGGCGCGGCGCGTGTATCGCTTCGACTGCGCCATGTGTCACGGTGCGAATGGCGACGGCAAAGGCGAACTCGCGGTGACGATGAACCTTCCCTTGCACGACTGGCGCGACGCGGCCTCGATTGCCGGCAAGACGGACGGCGAACTCTTCTTCGTCATTACCAAAGGCAAAGGGAAAATGACCGGCGAGGGGGACCGGCTAAAGCCGGGAGAACGCTGGAACCTCGTCAACCTGGTGCGATCGTTCGCCAAGAAAGAGTCCGGCGCGCCTTCGCCGGCCCAGGCTCCTCCCAAGGAAGGCGCTCCCGAGCAGTAGCAGCAGCGCCGCGATTCTCCCCTGACGGCGGGGAGAGCGGCCGGGGTCGAGCATGCGGTGATCCGCGGCCCTGGAGTCCCAGGCGGAATCTCACAGCGGCTTGTGCTATCCTCGAACTTCTTAATCTATTCTTCGTACCGAGAGGAGCACCATGGCTCATGCGCCCCAATTCTTGAAACTGGTCAATGATGCGAAGTCTCGCGTGAAGGAAACAAACGTTGCGGACGTGAAGCGCCGCATGGACGCCGGCGAAAAACTCGTCCTGGTGGATGTGCGCGAAGACAGCGAATGGGCCAACGGCCATCTGCCCGGCGCGGTGCACCTGGGCAAGGGTGTGATCGAGCGCGACATCGAGCAGCGCGTTCCGGACCACAGCGCCAAGCTCATTCTCTATTGCGGCGGAGGGTTTCGCTCGGCGCTCGCCGGCGACAATCTTCAGAAGATGGGCTATACGAACGTGGAGTCCATGGACGGCGGCTGGAAGGGCTGGCTGGACGCCGGCCTCCCCACGGCGAAGGGCTGAGATTCCCGGGGAGACTCGCAAACCCTGCATTCTCGGAAGATTTGGCTGGGGCGGAAGGATTCGAACCTTCACCATCCACATTAACAGTGTGGTGTCCTACCGGTTGGACCACGCCCCAGCAGCCTGCAAGTTGTTTCCCGGCTGACTTGCGCGGCGCAAAGCTGCCCGCAATGAATTTCCCACCATTCTACCAAACCAACCCCGCCACGGCCCACCCAAAACTTTCTCGGGCACGTTCACCTTTCGCGGTAATGGCTCAGTTTCGATCCCCATGTTTTCCGATAAGACCAGCCAGTCTGCGAAGCTGGCCGACAAAAGAGGAGGAGAGTAAGGTGCCGGGGAGTAGCTTCCGAGTGGGCGACCATCCGTTCAGAACCGATCTGGGCTTCCTAGAACTCCGTTTGTGGGCAGTGGGGGCCACATGTCCGTTTACCCGACAAGGACTAAGCCGCTGGCGCGGCGGACGCTACGCGTGGGGCGAGCGGAAAGGTGTGGGGTAGCTGACGTAGTGTGGGTCACGGAGAAAGGAGACTCCTGTGACCCGTTTACGCAAAATGATG
>JBEKUY010000014.1:0-61153 GCA_049514555.1 Candidatus Acidiferrales bacterium | reverse complement strand
GCAACAGCCGAAGAAGTCGGGACGACGTCGCCGCGCGTTTCTATTTTTGTTTTTCGGGACGGTGGGCGCGGTGACCGGCATCGCCGTCGACGAAGTCCTCGAAAGCCCCGACCATCCCTAGCAACTGACTCGGCTTTCGGCGACAGCGTCTCTGTTTCCTCGAGTCATTGGGAGCCGCCGCTCCTCACTTCGCGCGATCACCTTCGGTTGAGAAAGAAATCCCTTTTCACGAAGTGGGCATAGTTGTCGTCTGCAGCAGAAAATTTGCGGGCCGCGCGTCCATCTCGCCGAAGAGCCACGGGGATTCAAGATGGGACACCAGCTCTTCATTGACTCGATGTGTATCGGTGGTTTCTGTGTCAGATTTCTAGGGTGGTTGTTGGCCGAATCGCTTAGGTTCCGGCCAAGTACCAGGATGCCACGCGCCTGCCGCGGGGTCCTCCACGGCCTCGCCACGATTTGCGTCCCGGGTTGCCTCGGCGGGATAACGGCCGTCGCGACGATATGAGGAGGAAGACCAATGCCAGACACCACGAACGCTGACGAGTTCTCAACCCGCAAGCCGCTTCGTTCGCCGCGGGACTTCACGCACATCCGGTTGCGTCTGGACGGCCCCGCCGCTCGCTTGACCCTCGACCGCCCGGAGCACAATCTCCTCAATGAAACCATGCTTCGCGAAATCGCCGATGGCATCGAATGGCTTGCCGGCCACGATGAAATCAAGCTCCTGGTTCTCGACTCTTCCTGCAAAGTCTACTGCGGCGGCATTGATATCGGCGAATACACCTCGCAGCGCGTCTTCCAGATGCTCGACGCATTTCATGCTGCCTTCACGGCCATGCTTGACGTCGCCAAGCCGGTTCTGTGTGTCGTGAACGGTCCGGCGATTGGCGGCGGCGCCGAGCTCGCCGCGTTTGGCGATTTTGTCGTGGCCACGCCCCGCGCTCGGTTCGCCCAGCCGGAAATCACCATCGGGGTCTTTCCTCCGCTGGCTTCGACGATTCTTCCCTACTTGGTGGGACCCAAGATCGCGCTCGAGCTGGTTCTGATGGGCGAGGCCGTCACCGCCGAGCGCGCCCTGGAACTCGGACTCATCAATCGCCTCGTGCCGGAGGCGCAGCTCGAGAAGACCGTCAGCGAACTGATCGCGCGCATTTCCTCGCATTCCGGGCCGGTTCTGAGCATGGCCAAGCGGGCCGTGATCGGAGGCATGGGTTTGTCCCTCCGTGACGGTCTTAAGAACTCCATGGACATCTTTCTCAACGAGCTGTATCGCCTCGAGGATTCGCAGGAAGGGCTGCGCGCGCTCGTCGAAAAGCGCAAGCCGAACTGGAAGAATCGCTGACCTCGGCAACCGTCAGGTGCGGGTGGACGATCGTTCGCGGCAGGGAAAGCCGCTGCCAGCCGGACTTCCGTGAACCAGGATGTTGGTTTCCCCATGCAACATCCCGCTGCTTTCCGGGTTCTAATCTTTTGTGTGGACTTGACGGGCAGGCACAATCTCTGGGGGAGCACCATGAAGATTCGAACAGCGTGGCCCGCATTGGCTTTCTTCTTGTGTGCGGGGACGCTCTCTGCACAGGCGAATCGTTTTGAAATCACGCCGTTTGTCGGTTTTGAGACGAGAGGCTCGTATCCGGTTCAAGACTCAGTTAGCGTGGATGCCCTCCGCGCGAACGCCAACGTGAGTTTTGGAACTTTTCTGGATTATTCCATAAGCGAGAACATGCGGGCGGAATTCCTTTGGGCCCACAATCCCACCTCCTACAGCGAACATACCATCGTCACGCCGCAGTACGTCAAGGCGTTCAACACGCAGATCGATCAGTTTCAGTTCGGCGGGATTTTCCTTCTCCGCGGCAGCGGACACAAACTGCGGCCGTACATCGGCGGGGGCATCGGCTTCACCCACGATTCCAATAGCGGCGGCAATCCGAACCGCACCGCGCTCGCATTCAATCTCGGCGGTGGCGTCAAATATGAGCTGTCGCGGCATGTGGGTTTCCGTGGTGATTTGCGCTGGATGCCCACCTACGGCAGTTCGAATCTCGGCACCATCTGCGACGAGTTTGGATTCTGCTATACGGGAACGGTTCACAACTATCTGGAGCGCTTCAATCCCACCCTGGGTATGACCTTCCGGTTTTGAGGAGCGCGGGCTTTCGCGCGCAGATTGACTCCACGCGCAGCGCGTCATACACTTTCTTTTCAATTTGCAGGCACGGGAAGTGGGAAAGGCCGTGAGAATCGGCCGCGGTCCCGCCACTGTGATCGGCAGCTCGACGCCGTCAGTCAGGATACCCTCCCGAGCCGTGGATGCTTGAGCCCTCCGCGAGAGAGGGCAGGGCACGCAGCCCCATGGAATCTCGTGGGGCCTTTTTGTTGGCTCTTGAGGGAGGAAACGCGTTGTCATCGCTCCCCAAAACCCGAAAAGACGCGCGTGGCGCCGCGCTTCGGCAGACCTGTGTCTGCCTATGCCTTCTCGCAGCGCACGTCCGTTCGCAAGGCGCCACGGCGGCCGCCGACGCAACTGTAGCTCCACAAGCTCCTCCCCAAGCCGCAGTCGCAGAGTTTACCGACGAAACCGGACGCAAAGTGCTTGTGCGGCAGCCTGTCCGGCGAATTGTTTCCCTGGCTCCCAGTCTGACCGAGACCGTTTTCGCTCTGGACGCCGGGAATCATCTGGTCGGCGACACGGATTATTGCGACTACCCCCTGGAAGCTCTCGCCAAGCCCAAGGTGGGTGGCGCCATTAACCCGAATATCGAGCAGATCGTCGCGCTCCATCCCGACATCGTCCTGGCGACCAAAGGCCTCAATCGCCGCGAAACCGTCGTGGCCCTCGAGCAGCTTGGCATCCCCACTTACGTGACCGATCCGCACACCGTCGATGACGTGATCGCCTCGACCTCTCGGCTCGCTGAAGTCATCGGCGCGCACGACGCCGGGGTTGCGCTCGCCGCCGATTTGCGCGCGCGCCTTGCCGACCTTAAACGGCGTCTGAACGGTGTCCCTCCCAAGCGCGTGCTCTTCGTTGTATGGGCCGAGCCTCTCATTTCCGTCGGCCGCGACACCTTTATCGCCGACGCTCTCCGCTGGGCCGGGGCCGAGTCCGTGGTGGAGTCTTCCCGGGACTGGCCGCAGATCAGTCTCGAAGAAGCCTTCCGCTTGCAGCCTGAAGTACTCGTGTTCGCCAGCTCGCACTCGGAATCCGTGGCGCGAAACCTCGACGCCCTGGCGGAGCTACCCGGCTGGCGCGGTCTCGAGGCCGCGCGCAACCGCCGCTTCGCCGTCATCAGCGACGCCGTCAATCGGCCCGCGCCGCGCCTGATATTTGCCATCGAACAACTTGCCCGCCAATTGCATCCGGAAGCCTTCGTTCCGTCTCCACCCGCTGAAGAAAAACGCGCCGCGCCGCCTGCCGCTTCCGGCTTCGACGCCAAGCCGCATCTCCTGGTAGAGTGTGCCGCATGCGCCCACTAACCCTCCAACGCCTCTTGTGGCACTGCGGCATCCTCGCGGTGCTTCTCTTTCTCGTCGTCCTCGTCGCGCTGAAGCTTGGCGCCGTGCCCGTATCCATGTACGGTCTGGGCCGCGATCTCATCCGCGTAGCGCTCGGCCGCAGCAGCGAGCTTTCCAGCGACTACGGCATGATCGTCTTCGATATTCGCCTGCCGCGAATCCTTCTGGGCATTTTTGTCGGCGCATCTCTCTCCGTCGCCGGCGCCAGCTTCCAGGCCCTGCTGCGCAATCCCTTGGCGGATCCCTACGTCCTCGGTGTTTCGAGCGGCTCGGCCCTCGGCGCGATTCTGGCGATCATCGTCGCGCCTCACTTGAATGTCTCTTCCTTTGCCGCCGCTCTCCTGACGCCGCTGGGCGCGTTCCTGGGCGCGCTTCTCACCATCGCCGCGGTCTACTTTCTCGGTCGCCGCGAGGGGCAGATTGAGAGCGGAACGCTTCTCCTCGCCGGCATTATCTCCGCATCGTTTCTTTCCGCCGTGATCATGTTCTTGATGACCACGCTGCCCGGCCGCGACCTCCGCGGCATGGCCTTCTGGCTCATGGGCGAGCTTTCGACTCCGCTTCCCGCGAGTTTCCGCTGGCTGTTGGCCCTCGGCTTTATCGTTGCCGCCGGGGCCATCTATACGACCGCCTCCGATCTCAATCTCCTTCTCGCGGGCGAGCAGGAAGCCATCCATCTCGGCGTGGACATCACGCGCGTCCGTCTGATCGTCTACGTGGCTGCGTCGCTGCTTACCGGCCTGGCCGTGTCCGTCAGCGGCGCAATCGGTTACGTGGGATTGCTGGTGCCGCACGTGATGCGCCTCATTTTCGGGTCGGACTATCGTTTGCTCTTACCGACTGCCGCGCTCGGCGGAGCCATTGCCGTCGTCGTCGCGGATACTCTTGCGCGCACGGTCGTCGCGCCCACGGAGCTGCCCGTCGGCGCCATGACCGCCATGGCCGGCGCGCCGCTCTTCATCTATCTTCTCCGCCGGAGGCTGACTTGAGTCCATCGGGCCACTCGCACGTCGCCGCGGCCATGGCGCCGTCCCTTCGCTCACCGAGCGAAGTGGCTCGCTCCGGCGCCGAAGCGCGCTTGAGTGTCGAGCAAGCCAGTTACGCTTACGCGGCCGGCGGCAGCCAGGCTCCGCTGTTCACTTTGGAAGCCACCAGTTTCCACGCCCGCCAAGGCGAGATCGTGGCCATCCTCGGACCCAACGCCAGCGGCAAGTCCACGCTCCTGAAGCTCATTGCCGGCACGCTCGCGCCGCTCTCCGGCCGCGTCCTTCTCGACGGTTTCGAGACCATCGGCCTCGATCCCCGAACGCGTGCCCAGCGCATCGCCGTCGTCCAGCAGGAGAGCCAACTGCTCTTTCCCTGTCGTGCGTGGGAGTTTGTCCTTCAGGGCCGTCATCCCTACGGCCGTTCGCTGCGCTTTGAATCCGAGCAGGACGTGGCCATCGCCGGTAACGCGCTCGATCAAGTCGCCGCCGGACACCTCGCCCCTCGCTGGATGGACCAGATTTCCGGAGGCGAGAAGCAGCGCGTCATTCTGGCGCGCGCGCTGGCTCAGCAGCCGCTCTTGCTGCTCTTGGACGAGCCCACTCTCCACCTCGATATCGGCGCGCAAGTTGGCTTGCTCGAGAATCTCCGCCGCCTCGCGGTGGAAAACCGCTATACCGTGGTCGTGGTCACGCATGAACTCAATCTTGCCGCGGAGTACGCCGATCAGGTGGTTCTCCTGCAGCGCGGAAAGTGCCTGCGCGTCGGGCCGCCCGGCGCGGTATATCATCGCGAATTGCTCGAGCAGGTGTTTGAGACACCGCTTACGGTCGAGATGGGACCTGCGGGCCGCCCTCGCGTGAGCGTGCTTGGCAAATAGTTCTTGCTGTTTGGCGCGCCTGAAAATTGTGTTGCGCAGGCGCATTCTCGAAACCTAACCGCGGCGAGTGTGCGGCGGCCGGATGCCCCGCCTCTTCGCTGCGTTCCACCAACCGCGGACTTCGTGCACGGGAAGACGGTGCGTGGACCCCGATCTTGCATCGGGGTCGCACGTGATGATGCCGTCGCCGCCGCGCGACTGTAAGGCGGTGATTCCACCGCGCGAGCCACTGCTGCCTGCCGCTCATTCGGGCGCGGCAGCGGGAAGGCCGCGCGTCACGGTTACCGCCAAGCCAGGAGACCGGCGAAGTCCGCATCCTGCAAGGCCGAAAACGATCTCGTCCGGCAGGACAACCTTCAACTCCCGCGCGAGAGGGAGAGGAGGAATCATGGACTCCGCCATTCGCCGCGCTTTTGCCGTTCTGCTTTTCTGGTTCGTTTGCAGTTCTTTTCCCGCGCAGTCCCAGGTTGTCGGCGCCACGCTGTCCGGCACGCTCACCGACCCGAGCGGCGCGGCCGTTTCCGGGGCGCAGCTCGCCGCCGAATCGCTCGACGCCGCTTCGCCCGAAATTCTTCGTGCCGTCAGCGGCGCCGATGGCCGCTATTCGTTCGCTTTGCCTCCCGGCCGCTACCGTCTGCGCATCTCACGCACATCTTTTGCCGCGCGTGAGTACACGCTCGCTCTTGCCCCCGGCGAATCGAAATCCTTCGACGTTCGCCTCGAGCTCGAGCCGCTTTCTTCGAGTGTTGTCGTTACCGCTCAAGCCGAGCCACTCGACGCCGATCGCTCCCCCGCGCCGGTGACCATCCTCTCCCGCGCAGAGCTTGACCAGCGCCAAGCCGTTTCGCTTCCGGACTTGCTCGCCACTCAGCCGGGCATCAGCCTGGCCCGAACCAGCCGCGAGGGCGGCCTGGCCACGCTGTTTCTTGACGGCGGCAACTCGAATTTCACCAAGGTCCTCGTCGACGGCACCCCGGTGAACGAGCCCGGCGGAGCTTTCAATTTCTCCGACTTCACCCTCGACAATATCGACAAAGTCGAAATCGTCCACGGAGCCGAAAGCGCTCTCTACGGCTCCGACGCCGTTTCCGGCGTCATTCAGGTTTTCACCCACCGCGGCGATACGGCCACTCCCGAACTTTCGGTCTTCGGCGAAGGCGGCGGCTTCTCCAGCGGGCGCGGCGGCGCGCAACTGAGCGGCCTCCTCGGCCGATTCGACTATTCCGCTGCCGCGTCGTATCTCGAAACCTCCGGCCAGGGGCCGAATGACGACTTCTTGAATCGCAATCTCTCCGGCAACTTCGGCTGGCGCTTCAGCGATACCGACCAGCTTCGGCTCACGATGCGCAGCGCCTCGAGCGAGGCTGGAATTCCCGGCCCCACGCTTCTCCTGCCGCCAAACGACGTCCAGAGCGACTCTCTGAAAGTGTTTTCCGGCAATCTCAATTGGGACTTTCACACCGGTTCCCACTGGGAACATCAATTGATGGCCACTGAATCCCGCACTCACGACGTGAACGATGATCCGGGGGTTTTCACCTCGACCGACGTATTCAACCGCGCCGGGCTGCAAGCGCAATCCACATATTTCTCTCCACAGGTGAGCGCCACGGCAGGCTATTTCTACGAAGTGGAGAACGGATTCCCGAGCCTTCTGAGCGGCCAGCATGCCCGGCGCAACAACCAGGCCGGTTTTCTGGACGCGCGCTGGCAGCCGCATTCAAGAATCGTCCTGAGCGCCGGGGCGCGCGCCGAAGCGAACGCGAACTTCGGCACCCGGGTCGTGCCCCGCGCCGGAGTTGCTTTCGTTCTTCGATACGGCCGGAAGTTCTGGGGAGACACTCGCCTCCGCGGCTCCTACGGTGAGGGCATCAAGGAACCCGGCATGGATCAGTCGTTCGGCACGGACCCCTGCTTCCCGGGGAATCCTTCGCTTTTGCCGGAGCGCAGCCGCACCTTCAACGCCGGCCTGGAACAGCTATTGGCTTCCGGCCGGCTGCGCCTTTCCGCCAGCTATTTCGCCAATCGCTTCTACGATGTCGTGAGCTTGGCGTTCGGCCCCATCACTTCCGCTTGCTCGTTCGGCACCGGCGCGTATTTCAATACCGATCTCTCCCGCGCGCGCGGCGCGAACTTCTCCGCCGAGGCTCGCCCTCTGCGCTGGCTGGCCATTTCAGCCCACTACTCCTACGACGACACGCGCGTCTTGGAATCGCTGAACCCGTTTGCCGATCCGGCTCTGGCCGTCGGCAACCACCTGCTCCGCCGTCCCGTCAATTCCGGCTCGATCGTCGTGAACGCAGCCTTTCGCCGTATGAACTGGAACCTCGTCGGTTACTTCAGCGGCTGCCGGACCGACAGCAATTTCGTCGATCCGGCTCAATTCGATATTCCCGGCTACGCCCGCTTCGACGTCGCCACCAGCTACGACTTACGCCGCGGCCTTTCGCTCTACGGTCGCGTCACTAATCTATTCAACAAGCAGTATCAGGAAGCCCTCGGCTACCCCGCCCTCGGCCGCGACTTCCGCCTGGGCATGAAGTACACGTTTCGCCGCGGAAGTTGACCCTGACCATTCCGCGGGGCGACATAGTCGCCCCGCGGAATCCCTCTTGTACTGCCCCTTTTTCGCGCCCTTTGCGGCACGCTTCTTCTCGGCAGGCTCGCCCCAGCGAAGAGCCGGGGAATCATACGAACCAACCGATCCGCATGAGATTGTGGACGCAGATTGCCAAGCATGATAAACGTCTCTACAGTATACGCAGTGACCACGACCGCTCGCCCGCGCTGACTTCGTCTCATGCGGACCGGAACAGGTTTTGTCTGCGTCGGCACAAACAGAAGGTGGGCCGCAAAGGACAAATGGATCTAATAGCCGAACTGCCCCGCCTCATGCCGCTCGCCTGCTCCTGGGCCGAGGAGCAGTCCGCGCTCATTCTCCGCACGGGCTGCACGCTCTCTGAGCCCGCGCTCAAGTTCGCCCGGCTTGTTGGCGTGCAACGGCCCGCGCTTGTGCGCGTCTTAGTTGTGCCTTCCATACCGGCACCAACTGAGCCAGCTCTGCAAGCGGCCTGCGCGCAGCTCCAGTTTCTCGGTCCCGACACCGCCGGTCTGACTCTTGGTTCAGGCATCTTCGTGAGGCAAGACTCCGACCGCGATTCGCAGCTTCTGGCGCACGAGCTTCGCCACGTAGCCCAATACGAGCAGTACCCTTCAATCAAGGCCTACCTCTCCGTCTACATCCCGGAACTCATTCAGTTCGGTTACGCAAACGCTCCCATGGAGCTCGACGCCCAGCGGGCAGCGGCACGGTGCGTCTGACAACGCGCTGCAGGCGTCTCTTCGTGAGCAGAGGCGGTTTTGCGTCGTCGACTCATGTAAGACTGTGTACGCAAACTGCGACACATGATGAATGTCCGCCCAGTGTACGCAGTTGCCACCGTGCCTCACCTGCACTGGTTTCGCCCCATGCGGGCCGTGAGCGGTTTTATCCAGGTCAGCATAGACAAGGCTCATACGGACCACGGATCACCCCAATTCTCCGCTCTCATGGTATCCGTCCAGTGATACGATCTCCGGGATCCACTTGAGGTGCCAATGTTCAAGAGCGAGATCCGTGATAGCACAATAAACGCCCTTCTCGAGAAAGCCGCGAATCGAAGCTACAGCCGATACCTCCCGAAACTGACGCTCAAGCATGTTCGAGGATTTACTAACGAACCCGTCTCATTTGATTTTCCAGTCACGGCTTTGATCGGCCCCAACGGAGGAGGGAAGACGACCATACTGGGCGCTGCGGCATGCGCGTACAAGAGCGTTGCGCCAAAGCGATTCTTTTCCAAGAGCGGGAAGTACGATGAGACTATGCAGGATTGGTCTATCGAGTACGACGTTATCGACCGCGACCTGAATAGGAAGGATGCTGTACGGCGTACCGCGAGCTTCAAGAACCTGCGATGGAAGCGCGATCCTCTGAATCGACCAGTCCTAATATTCGGGGTAGCGCGGACGGTCCCTGCGAACGAGCGGAACGAACTTAGACGCTGCGCTTCAAGCACTTTCGCGGTTCCCGACAACGAGATAGAGGAACTCTCAGCGATGGTGCGCCAAGCAGTGTCCCGAATTTTGGGGAAGGACGTCACCGGGTTCAAGAGACTCCGTGTTGATCACGCTGGCCGTGTCGTTCTACTCACGGGCAAGACGAAGAAAGGGTATGGGTACTCCGAGTTCCATTTTGGCGCGGGAGAATCGAGCATCATCCATATGGTGTCCCAGATCGAACTCGCCGAAGAGCAGACTCTCGTCTTGATAGAGGAAATCGAGAACGGATTGCATCCCGTTGCCACAGCACGAATGGTCGAATACCTGATCGAAGCCGCGGAAAGAAAAAGAATCCAGGCGATCTTTACTACTCACTCCAATGACGCGCTCAAACCCTTGCCGTCGAAGGCAATCTGGGTGGCTACTCAGGACAGAATATTCCAGGGCAAGCTCGACATTCAATCGCTTCGAGCCATCACCGGCCAGATTGAGGCGCAGCTCGTCATCTTCGCAGAAGATTCTTTTGCGAAGGTGTGGATGGAAGCGGTTCTCCGTCAGCACGGTGGACTTGCGCTCGACCACGTTGAAGTCCATGCCATGGAAGGTGACGGAGCCGCTGTCGCTGTCAACCTGCGCCACAACCAAGACCCTTCGATAAAGGTGCCGTCGGCCTGCTTCATCGATGGGGACTCAAGACAAGAGTCGTCCGCCACGGATCACGTCTACCGCCTGCCTGGCGAGTCCCCGGAGTCCTACGTTTTCGACGAGGTCCTCGCAGCATGGGATGGTTTCGGAGGCAAGCTCGCCGTTGCGTTGTTGCAGCGGTTCGAAAATGCTGACCGCGTGCGGCAAGTGTGCGATGAGGTACGTGTAACCAACATGGACACACATCTTCTCTTTGCCCAGGTTGGGGAGAGACTAGGTCTGATTCCTGAATCCACAGTCGCGGCGGCCTTTGCCAACATCTGGGCCCAGGCTCAACCAGTAGTTTTGGCACAGATCCTTGAGCCGATCCGAGACAAACTCCCGGTCGACACGACGGCCGCATGAGGAGGCGTTGCGGGAAGTATGGCTGAAACTCAAAAGCCCGAGAAAGCAAATCGCTAGTGGGAGTACTATCTTCTACGCTATTTCGTCGGTACTGCTGTGGGTGCAGTCGCAATCGTCTTTATTACAAGATTTCCGGGCTCACCCTTATCTGGCTATAACCTTCCGGCAATCAACACCTTTGGGAATCTGGGGATTGTGGCGACTGGGCTCGCTGTCCTCGGCTTCGCTTATTGCTATATCGCGAGTGCACCAATGCTACTGCTGCATACGACTCGAGCGCACCTCGGTCTCAATCCATTGCGGTTTAGATGGGTTTTCTGGCTTTTCACGACAGCCGCAATTGTTCTGGTGCACCTTGTCCTCGTATGGAATCTATGGATTAGGTGGTGGAGTTATCAGTTTCTCGGCTTGCTTGTGTTCCTTGTGATCGTCGGCGTTCAGGTGGCGATGATTGTCACAGCACATCTGTACCGGCTCAAGACTATCAGTTCGTTCTATCGGGATCTCGCAACGGCGCGTGCGAGCGACGCGCCATGGGTCTCCCAGTATGTCGAGTCATACCGCCACCTTCGCGAACACGGCAACGCCTTCTCCATCCTGGCCCTAGAGTTTGCGTTGGCGTTCGTTCTTTGCTCAGTTTCACGACCGATCTGGGCGGCTCTGGCCATTGTCCTTTGGCTCCTCCCCTCAACGTATAGCTGGTTCATCGGATCTCTGTTGGAGGCTGAGTTTGCGCATGAGCGCAAGAAGTAGCCCTGTAACCGTTCGATGCAAAGGAATGCCTCGTTAGTCTGCACGTCGGCGGACAACACAACGTTCGCTGTGATCTCTTTCCGCGATGAGGCTAAGAGCCACTCCTAGGCAGGTCATCCGATGGCGGTGCGTAAAGTAACAGCTCAGGACCTCAGGAACATCATCGAGACGGCAATCACCGACTCCATCGAAATGCACCGGGGTTCTCGCGCAGCCTTGGAAGGGGCATCATATGATCGGCCTACCGGGCCCCCGACGGACGATGAGATCGACGAGTTCATCACAAGCAACGTGCTACTGGACGAAGAGACGCAAGAACAGTTGATTGATCCGGGCTTCCTCGGGTTCGATTCCAAGACGGCCCGCGCCTCTGACACTTGGCTTCAAAAGTTCCGCCGGAACGTTGCCGACTGGGCCCAGAATCACAGCTGGCTGAGCGCAGACCAGCCGTGGCGGAACCTGATTGTCGAGCGGCAACCGACCGAATCCAACCTGTGGCGCCCGACGGAGTCCAGCCAGCCGGGGTGGCTTGCGACCGCGCCGGCCGCTCTCCTGCTAGCAGTTGATTTTCTGCAAGCGGGCCGTCTCCTCTCCGAAATGCCGTGGAGGAAGTTCGAAGAAGTACTCGGCGCTCTCCTCGAAGCCGAAGGTTGGTCCGTGACTGTCACTCGGCCGTCCAGAGACGGCGGGATCGACGTGGTAACAGTCAAGGAGGACTTGGTCCTCGGCCCGATCAGAGCTGTGTGGCAGGCGAAACGCTATGGCCCAACGCGGGCGGTCCGCCTTGGCGAGGTGCGTGAACTATCCGCTGTAGTCGATAAGCAGCGTGCAACGAAAGGTGTAATTGTCACTACTAGTCGCCTGACGAAAGACGCGATAGATTGGATCCGGCAGGATGCATACCGACTCGACTATAGAGATGCCCGCAAGGTCGAATCGTGGATAAGAACGCTTGTTCTTGGTCGAGGATGACTGTCGGCAAGCAAGCTGCAAGAGCCTCTACGGCTCATTGTAGCGCTGGACCACCGTAGAAGGACCACCGTCCGCCGCGCCCAGCCCGCTCGGAATGCTATAATTTCCGCTCAACGCCATGGCTAAGACCGCTCCAGAAGCAACGCGCGTGTCACCCGACGTTCTCGCGCGGTATGAACCCGTCATCGGGCTCGAGGTGCACGTCCAGCTCCTGACGAACTCGAAACTTTTCTGCGCCTGCTCGACGCGCTTTGGCGATCCGCCGAACACCAACGTCTGTCCCGTCTGTCTCGGTTTGCCGGGCACGCTCCCCGTGACCAACCGGCGCGCCCTCGAAATGGCCGTGAAGGCCGCGCTCGCCATCCATTGCACGATCCAGGAACGTTCGCGGTTCGCGCGCAAGAACTACTTTTATCCCGACCTGCCCAAGGGCTATCAAATTTCCATGTACGAATTGCCGCTGGCCATCGGCGGCTGGCTCGAAATCGAGCTGGACGGCGCGCGCAAGCGCATCGGCATTACCCGCTTGCATCTCGAAGACGACGCCGCCAAGAACCTCCACGAGGGTTTCTCCGAGTCCGCGGAAAAGTCCTACGTGGATTACAACCGCTGCGGCACTCCGCTCATCGAAATCGTCTCCGAGCCCGACCTGCGCGCTCCCGCCGAAGCCTACGCCTATCTCACCGCCCTCAAGCAGGTGATGCTCTACACCGAAGTGAGCGACTGCAACATGGAGGAAGGCTCGCTCCGCTGCGACGCGAACGTCAGCGTGCGCCCGCGCGGCTCGGCGGAATTCGGCACCAAGGTCGAGGTGAAAAACCTCAATTCCTTCCGCTACCTCCAGCACGCGCTCGAATACGAAATCGAGCGCCACGTCGGCGTGCTCGAAAGCGGCGGCCAGCTCGTTCAAGAAACGCGCCTGTGGAACCATGCCGCCGGACGCTCCGAATCCATGCGCTCGAAAGAGCGCGCTCACGACTATCGCTATTTCCCCGACCCGGACCTTTTGCCCGTGCACATCAGCGATTCTTGGCGCGAGGAAATCGCCCGCTCCATGCCCGAGCTGCCGGAATCCAAACGCACCCGGTTCGCCGCCGAATACCGCGTCACATCTTACGACGCCGAGGTTCTCACCGCCACGCGCGCCCTCGCCGATTACTACGAAGCCGCCGTCCGCGCCGGCGCTCCTGCGAAGACCGCCGCCAACTGGCTCCAGAACGAGCTTCTGGGCCGGCTCAACGAGGCCGGCAAAGAAATCGCCGAGAGTCCGGTGAAGCCCGAAGCCTTCGCCGAATTGCTCAAGACCGTCGAGTCCGGCAAGGTGACCGGCGCCGTCGCCAAAAAAGTGTTCACCACCATGTTTGACACCGGCCGCGGCGCCGCCGAGATCATCGCCGCCGAAGGCTTTTCTCAGATCAGCGATTCGAGCGCCATCGAGCGAGCTTGCCGCGAAGTCATCGCGAAGAATCCGGAGAACGTCGCGAAATTCCGCGCCGGCAATCCAGGCGTCTTCAAGTTTTTCGTCGGCCAGGTGATGCGCGCCACGCGCGGCCAGGCCGATCCTCAGCTCGTCAACGAAACGCTGCGGCGGTTGCTGTCCTGATTGCGCGTGGGGGGAGGCTTTTCATGCTCAACGTAGGGGATCAGGCTCCGGATTTTCGTCTTCAAACCGAGGAGGGCAAGGAAGTTTCACTCGCCGTTTTTCGCGGCAAGCGCGTGCTCGTCTATTTCTATCCCAAGGCAAATACGCCCGGCTGCACCGTGGAAGCCTGCGAATTCCGCGATCTCCGCCCGAAGTTCGATAAGCAGGACACCGTCATTCTCGGCGTCAGCGCCGACTCCGTGAAAGGGCAGGCCGGCTTCAAGGCCAAGCAGAAGCTCAACTTCTCCCTGCTGAGCGATCCCGACTTCCAAGCCATCGAGGGATTCGGCGCGCGCCGCATGAAGAGATTCCTCGGGAAGACGGCGCTGGGAATCGTGCGCAGCTCGTACCTGGTGGGACCGGACGGGCGCATCGAGTACATCTGGGACAACGTCAAAGCGAAGGGACACGCAGGGGACGTGCTCGAAGTCATCAGCGGCTTGGCGAAGAAATAGGCGCGCGTTCGCGCGTCGATCCCCAATGCACGACTTTTAGTCCACGCGCATCTCTCAGAGGCTGGCACGAAAGTCACCGTCTCCATCCTTCCCCGGCTCGATCAGCATATTGTCAATCAGGCGCGTCGAGCCGATGTGGACGGCAAGCAGGGCCAGGGCCGTTCGGTGCAAGCGCGTGACCGGCTCGAATGTTTCCGCGTCCGCGATTCCGGCGTAATCGGTTTTCGCGAGCGGCTCCGCCTCGAGAACGCGGCGCAGGGTGGTCTGCAATCGCAGCGCGTCGGTTTCTCCCGCTTCGATCTCGCGCCGCGCCGCATCGAGCGCGCGGAAGAGCGCCGTCGCCGCGCGCCGCTCCTCCGGCTTCAAATAAGCGTTCCGCGAAGAGAGCGCCAGCCCGTCCGGTTCGCGCACGATCGGGCAGACGACGATCTCCGCGTCCAAATTCAAATCCGCGGCCATTTGGCGGAGGATGCGCGCCTGCTGCGCGTCCTTGCGCCCGAAAAAGGCGAACTGCGGCTGCACGATTTCGAGCAGCTTGAGCACCACGGTGGTCACCCCGGCAAAATGTCCGGGGCGCGAACGCCCCTCCAGCCGCACGCTCAAGTCTTCCACGTGGATAGAGGTGCGAAATCCATCCGGATACATTTCCGCCGCGCTGGGCGCGAAAACAACGTCCACGCCAAGCGCCGCAAGCTTCTCCTTGTCGGCCTCGAACGCGCGCGGATACTCGGAGAAATCCTCTTGCGGACCAAACTGCTTGGGGTTCACGAAAATGGAAACGACCACCAGCCCGGCCCCCGTGGCGGACTTCCGCGCCGCGCGGACCAGCGAGAGATGGCCCTCGTGCAGCGCGCCCATCGTGGGGACGAGCCCGATGAGCCGCCCTTCAACGCGCGCCAGGCGGGCCGCCTGCTTCATCCATTCGATGGTGTGAATGATTTCCAATTTGCGATCCGGTTCAGGAGAAGTTCACGCGACAGCCGCCCCGGCTGCGGCATTGCGTTCGCGGAAGAAGTTGATCATGTCGAGCACGGCCGGCTGGGCGCCCAACTGCCTCAGGAGCGTGGTGATCTGTCCGCGGTGATAGGTTCCGTGATTGACGAGATGAAGGAGCGGCTGCCACAACGGCTCGCGGCAAAGCACGCCCTTCGTGGTCTTGTACTCGATCACGCGATCCAGGTCCGCCTGCGTCAATCCGCGCAGGAAGCGGGCGAGCCCTGCTTCGGTCCGGGCCCAGCGTGTTCGCAAGCTCTTGAGGTCCGCGAACTGCGCCGCGTCGAGCAGCACGGGCACGCTCGCTGAGCGACCCTCAAAGCGCTGGAGCCATATGCGCTCGGCCTCCAGGATGTGCGCCAACGTGTCGCGCACGGAGCGGAAGCTCGAGCGTATGTCGCGCAGAAACTGCTGCGGCGTAAGCTGCGCGCAGGCCTCGAGCGTGCGGTGGTTGGCCCAGGAATTGAAGTCGTACAGCGTGCGAATTTCTTCAGGCGTCATCGCGATCACCTTTCAATAAGCGTCCAGCGCTTCAATTCGGCTTACGCGTCAGGACGTGATCCTGCAGCGGGAGCCGCGCATGATAAGACTCTTCGTCCGAAGGGAAGCGGCCGCTGCGCACGTCGGCGCAAAACTCCTGCGCGGCGCGCGAAATCTCCTTGCCCAGATCGGCGTAGCGCCGCGCGAATTTCGGTTGCGGGCGGAAGGTGAGTCCCAGCATGTCGTGCAGGACGAGCACTTGGCCGTCGCAATCCGGTCCCGCGCCGATGCCGATCGTGGGAATGCTCAGCTCGCGGGTGATGTCCGCGGCGAGTTCGCGGGGCATGGCTTCAAGCACCACGGCGAACGCTCCCGCGGCTTCCACGGCGCGGGCGTCGCGCAACAATTGCTCCGCGGTGGCGGGCGTTTTTCCCTGCACGCGATAGCCGCCCAGGGCGTTGAGCGATTGCGGCGTCAAGCCGATATGCCCCATCACCGGAATCTCGATCTCGACGAGGCGCGCGATCAGCTCGATGCGGCGCTCGCCGCCCTCGACCTTGACGGCCTCCGCGCCGGCCTCTTTCACGAAGCGCACGGCGTTGCGCAGCGCTTCGCCCAGATCGACGTGGTAGCTGCCGAACGGCATGTCCGCGGTGACGAGCGCGCGTTGGGCGCCGCGGCGCACCGCCCGCGTGTGATGCAGCATCTCCTCGATGGTCACCGGCAGAGTGCTCTCGTAGCCGAGCACAACCATGCCCAGCGAATCGCCCACGAGCAGGATGTCCACGCCCGCTTCGTCCAGGAGGCGCGCAGTGGGATAGTCGTACGCCGCGATACAGGTGATGCGCCTGGGTGTATCGGCGGAACCTACCGCGAGGAGAGATTTACGACTGAGAATGTCGGGCACGGTCACTTTCCCGTTGCCCGCATCGGGAAGAGAAGTCATGGATGCCTCCGGTGCCGCTCCCAAGATTCGGGATGCAGCCCTGATGCTTGCTCGTCTGAGCGTACCAAAGTCAGCGGGCAAAGGCCAGAAGGCGTTGACACGTTTGAACGTTTGCAGGTTGAAACGTTGAAAAGCGCAAGAAAACGCACTTGACCCTTGGGACGAGGAAGTGGAGCCGTAGGCGTTGAAACGTTTGAACGTTGGAAGGTTTGCAGGTTGAAAAGCGCAGGAGAAGACGCTTGGCTTTTGGGACGAGGTAGTGGAGCCGTAGGCGATGAAACGTTTGAACGCTGGAAGGTTTGCAGGTTGAAAAACGCAAGAGAACACATCTGGCTTTTGAGGCGAGGCAGTACTATTTGGCTTTTGGGACGAGGTAGCACTACCCCCCTCCCCCCCCGGTCTTTTTTCGGATCTGCGGATTCTAAAGGGGTTTAAGCGGGATTGTATACCTCACGCAAAAAGGTGGTACAATGCGCCTAACTTTGCGGGAAAGTAAAAAGCTTAACTCCCGCATTAAGTTGGGAGGACGGAGATGTGGGATTGGCTATGGCAAGAATTGTTTGCGGCCGGATTGTTCAAGTGGGTGCTTGTTCCCCTGGGAGGCATCATGCTTGCCCTCCTGAAAAGGAAGAAGTCAGATTGGGTGTGGACGAGCCCCATTCTTTACGGGTTGGCGGGAAGTGCTTTCATCGCGATGATTATGTTTGCCCTAATGGGCCGTCCGATGCTCTCAAGACAGAAACCCCAAACAACACCTGAGAATATCGAGTCAAACGTAAAGATGTGGGCTGACAACTTCTCACTGGGAATCCAGAAACAGACAGACGATAAGTTCTCTTTTCTCTATGCTATTGCTCTTCCTAGCGGGAGAGCAGTTCTCGTGGGCAGACCTGTCCAGCGAGATAGATACCTTCAGTTTCAGGGTATTATGCCAATTTCGCCTGAACACGAAGCCATTTTGGAGAAATTGTCTCCACCTCAGCTAGAGCGTTTCACGGATGAAGTAAACATCGAAATGGCAAGAAGCAAAATGGGTTTCCTGCTGGTGGGCGGACCCATTAAGGGGGTTATCGTAACCAAGGCAATCCCTATCACTAACAGTCTCACGGAAGACTCATTTGTTGCTTATCTCGATGAGATCGACAGTTCGATGATGCTGGCACGTGAGGCGATCAGATTGGCTTTGCTCCGTACCGACGATGCCACATCGAAGCCTACGCCACGTCCTGCAACTTCGCAGTGAGGTCTTTGTATTCAAGGTTCGGCGTCTCGATTAGCTTGATGACCGTATCGCGGAATAGATACGGATTCTTGCGGTTGTTGAAGCGGAAGCACATCTCATCAAGGTAGGCCGGGAGATGCTTCGCAGAGACTTTATGCCACGTTCCCACGATGCCGCGCTTGAGCAGCGAGAAGGCCGATTCTACAGTGTTTGTGTGAACATCGCCCGCTGCATACTGTTTTGTGTGGCAAATCGTCCGGTGCTTTTTCTTCTGAATCTTATCCAGCGCCCACGGATAGATGGCCGATTCGTCCGTCATAATGACTTCGACGTGCCCGCCCACATTGGCCTTAATGATCTCGCGGACGGTCTCAGATCGGGCGTCCTCAGCATGGATAAGACGCAGGTCTCCATTCCGCTGGCGAATGCCGATGACCACTTGTTTGTCACTGCCCGGACGCCATCGGCGCTTCTTGCCACCCACGTAGGTCTCATCAATCTCAACCGTGCCGCCGAGTTTTTCGGGAGCGACTTCCATCATCGCGGCCCGGATGCGATGGCAGAGGTACCAAGCCGTTTTGTAGCTGACTCCGACCGTGCGTTGAATCTGGCAAGCCGACATTCCTTTTTTCGATTCACAAAGAAGCGCGGTGGCGATAAACCATTTCCACAGCGACAGGTGAGAATCGTGGAAGATTGTCCCAGCGGTTACGCTAAACTGGTAGTGGCATGAATCGCAGTCGTACTGAAAGCGGTTCGCAATCTTGGTTGCCGATGACTGGCAGCGCGGGCACTCTGCGCCTTTCTTCCAGCGCAATTGCTCTAGCGCCTTGCGGCACCTTTCGTCGGTTCCGAATTGCTCTATCAGTTGAGCGAGATTGATATTAGGAGTGTTCATCGGGCCACCATGAAAAAGAAAAAGCATCCGCGCCGCATGACCAGCGATGAGTTGATGAAGCACTTATTCCACCCGAAGGTGGTCAAGCACATCAAGAAAGTCGCTGGCGAGTCGAAGCGAAGCATGAAGAAAGATTAGCATGGGCCTGATTTTGTGTCAAGTACATAATCCCGGTTTAAGTCCAATGTTTTGGAACTGCGCATTATAAAGGGGTTACAGGCGCGTTTTTCGGATCTGCGCATTATAAAGGGGTTAGATGCAAGCGACGCTCCTACGCCAAGGCTACGCAGGGCAGGCCCGCCCGTCTCCGCAGAAAGGCGAGAGAGAACAGACTTGGTTTTTGGAGCGAGGTAGCAGCCACCGCGCATTCCAAAGGGGTTACAGGCGCGTTTTATGGATCTGCGCATTCTAAAGGGGATACGAGCAGACGTTGGACGTTGGAACGTTAAAACGTTGGAACGTTTGGAAGGGGGCGTAGGGCTGCCCTTCGACTCGCGGAGCTCGCTCAGGATGCGCATCCTGGTCGGATGCGCAAGGCGTGTTAAAGGCCAACCTTTCACAGCCTATGATAGCACATGATTAACTACATGTCAATAGTGGCGTCAGAGGTATTCGAATGAGAATGCGGCAAATTAAAGAAAACAGGGCGGTTCCATCCGGGCAGAAAGTGAGAACCCGCACCTTGGCGCGGCTGCGCAGGGGCACGGCACCCGGCTAAGACAGTGGCACGTTCCTGAGCATATAATGGGCGCTGCTGGAGATCGCGGAGCGATTGGGAGCGATCCACTTTCAGCTAGTCCAGTCGGGCGTTCCGAGGCCGAGCCGCGAGAGCGGCTACGCACCGCCTGCGAGGTGAGAATGTCAAAGAATCGGATTGTCATATGGGCTGCGGTGGCCGTCCTCTCGGTGGGAGTGGCGCGCTTCTTGATGGGCCAAGCCGTACCGAAGAAGACGCAGGCTGCGGCAAGCGTCAGACCGGACCCCAGTGCATTCAAGACATACGATGATTATGAAGAAGCTCTCATAAGCTGGATAGTTGATCAGAAGGTAGTGACTACGGGCAAGCAGGTGATCGTGAATGCCCCGCCAGTCGGCCGATATCAAATTGTTTTCAACCCGAACGTCCGCGCAGACACCTTCCTTCTCGACACGCAAACAGGGAAGACGTGGGTTCAGACGCAAGTGTCCGATGCTAAGGACAAGCCGACGATTTGGCTGTATCGAGAACGGGTGGACAATGAGCAGGAACTCCTCGACTGGTCTAAGCGTCAAACTTCCAAGGATGGTTCTAAGGAAAAGTAGAAGGCACTCGATCTTGCAGGACATCAAAGAGAAGTGGACTGCTCGACCTGCGGGCAAAGAAAAAACGAAGGCTGCTCTTGCCCTGAATCTGTACGTCGGGTCAAGTTGTCATTGATTTCTAACTATCATAAGATTTGGGGCGCATGAAGGGGTTTGGACCCTTAACCTTTCCGATACCGACGGAACGCTCTGTGGTTGAGCTACATGCGCCACAGGGATTTGGTCAGTGCCGACGAGCTTTCCAACGCTCTTCGGCACTTTCCATTTCGTGCCTAATGTAGAGGTTTACTCTTGGAATGCGCAATTGTCTTTAGGGACAATTGAAGGACAGTCACAGGGACTGACCCTTCGAGCAGGGGTTGATAAGAAGTTGGGTCCTACGACCGTTTGCCTGGTCGAATGACCAGGGGATTCCCACTGAAATTTCCACAGAAGATAGCAGCAGCACCACCAAATCAGGACAACTAACCACAGATAAGTCATTGAAATATCAGTGCGGGCGTGGGACAGGACAAAACCCTGAGTCTGATGCCCTACCGATTGGACGACCTCCCAGCCGTTGGGGAGGAACAAAAAGAGACCGGGAGACGCTCTTGCGAAAAGCCCCACTTTGGCTCGCGCCAAAAATGGGGCAGACGCTAACAACATGCCCGCCTAAAGGCGGCCTCTACATAAGCGAGCGCGGGCGAAAAAACAAATCGAATGCAGCGCGTGCCGCTAGGCGAGGTCTCCGGCGCGGATGGGGAGGAGGCGGAGACGCTTGCCGGTGGCGGCGAAAATGGCATTGCAGACCGCGGGCGCCACAACCGGCAGCCCCGGCTCACCGATGCCGGTAGGGCTCTCGGTGCTCTCGACCAAGTGAACTTCGGTCACGGGCATTTCGTTGATGCGCGGCACGTCGTAGTCGTTGAAGTTGCCCTGCTCGACGCGGCCTCGATCGATGGTGATGGCGCCCTTGAGCGCCGCCGAGAGACCGTAAACCAACGCGCTCTCGAGCTGCGCCTTCACTCCCTGCGGATTGACCACCCGGCCGACGTCAACCGCATAGACGACGCGGTTGACGCGCAGCACGTCCTTGCTCGCGGCCACTTCCGCGACCACAGCGGCGTAGGAGTCGAAGCAAAAATAGGCGGCGATGCCCCGGCCAACGCTCTTCGGCAACGGCTTGCCCCAGCCAGCTTTGCTCGCGGCCAGCGTCAGGACGTTCTTCAGGCGCGCGGTGTCCTGCGGAGCGCCATTCGGCGAGGTGAAGTCGGGAATCTTCCGCGCGCTCCCAATCAATTGCAGGCGAAACTCAACCGGATCTTTGCCGGCCGCGGCGGCCAACTCGTCCACGAAGCTTTCCACGACAAGGGCGACGCTCGAATTTTCGACCGAGCGCCACCACGCGCGGGGGACGCCCGATTGGGCGAGCGCGTACTCGAGGCGGTAATTCGGCGTTTGGTACGGGATGAAAGCCGCCGTGCCGAATTCACCGTTCTCCGGCTTGCCGCCCGGGGGGCCCCACATGGCACTAATGGAAGTGGACGTCTGAAAATGCTTCCACGCGGCGAGATTGCCGGCCGAATCCAGCGCGCCCCACATGCGGTGATAGGAAGCGGGGCGGTAGAAATCGTGCTGCATGTCGTCTTCGCGGGTCCAGAGCACCATGACCGGCTTGCCGAGGGCCTTGGAGACTTGGGCCGCTTCGGCGACGAAATCGGCTTGGGCGCGGCGGCCGAATCCGCCGCCCATCAAAGTGGTGTGCACCTGGATGGATTCCTTTTTCAGCCCGCTGATCGTGGCAATGACATCGAGCGCCCATTGCGGCGTTTGAGTGGGCACCCAAGCCTCGGCGCCGTCCGGGCGGACGTGCACGGTGCAGTTCATGGGCTCCATGGTGGCGTGGGGCTGGAAGGGAAGCTCGTACGCGGCCTCGATCTTTTTCGAGGCGGCGGCCAGGGCGGCATCGGCGTCACCGTCGTTGCGCACGACCGAGCCGGGCTTCGCGGCAAGCGCCAGCATCTGATTGCGCAACGATTCGCTCGAGTCCTTGGCATGAGGGCCGAAGTCCCAATCAACGGCGAGAGCACGCCGGCCTTGCATGGCGGCCCACGAGGAATCGGCGACCACGGCCACACCGCCTTCGGTGAACGCGCCGGGGCCGACGCGGTCGATGGCCAACACTTCACGGACGCCAGGGACGGCCTTGGCTTTCGCCGCGTCGAACTTGGCAACCTTGCCGCCGAACACGGGGCAGCGCTCGACAACGGCGTAGAGCAGGCCCGGGGGCCTGGCGTCAATGCCGAAGATCGCGGTTCCATCCACTTTTTCGGGGGTATCCACGCGCGGCGTGTCGTGTCCGACCAGCGAGAAATTGTCGGAATTCTTGAGCACGACCGTGTTCAGATTCGGCACCGGCAGCTTGCTCGCGGCCTCGACCAGTTCGCCGTAACGCAGAGTGCGCTCGCGCGCGCCGTGAATCACGGCGCCATGAGCGGCTTTGCAGGTATTGGGATTGACGTTCCACTCGTTTGCCGCGGCAGCGATGAGCATCGTGCGCGCTGCGGCACCGGCTCGGCGTAGCGGCAGCCAGGAGGTGCGGACGCTCGTCGAGCCGCCGGTTCCGTGGTCGTAAATTGCCGGGTTGGTCGGGGCCTGCTCGACCTTCACGTTTTTCCAGTCGAGTTCGAGCTCGTCGGCCAGGATCATCGGCAAGGCCGTCATCACGCCCTGGCCCATCTCCGATTTCGCCAGGATGAGAGTGACCCGGTCGTCCTGACCGATGCGCACCCAGGCGTTGAACGGATTCACCGATTTTTCTTCCTGTTCGTCGCGGGCGAGGCCGTTGACCGGCAAATAGAACCCGATCACCAGCGCGGCGCCTCCGGCAGCTCCCGTCTTGAGGAAATCTCGGCGGTCGAACATCAGGTCATTTTTCATGGCCGTCTCCGATGATTTGGATTGGGTTAGGCAGCCGGGCGGGCAGCGCCGGCGGAGGCGCCGGCGGCGCGGTGGATGGCTTTGCGAATGCGCTGGTAGGTGCCGCAGCGGCAGATGTTGCCGCTCATGGCTTCGTCGATCTGGGCGTCGGTGGGATGAGGAGTTTTCGCCAGCAGAGCGGCGGCAGACATAATCTGTCCCGGCTGGCAGTAGCCGCACTGGGGAACGTCTTCTGCGATCCAAGCACGCTGCACGGGATGGCTGCTGTCTTTGGAAAGGCCCTCGATCGTGGTGACGCGCTTTCCGGCAACCTCGGAAATGGGCGTGACGCAGGAACGGGTGGCCTCGCCGTCGATGTGCACGGTGCAGGCGCCGCAGAGCGCCATGCCGCAGCCGAACTTCGTGCCCGTCAAGCCCAGGGTATCGCGCAGCACCCAGAGCAGCGGCATGTCCGGACTGACGTCCACGGTGGTTGACTTACCATTGAGGACAAATTGAACGGCCATGATCTCCTCCCCCCGAAGGCGACACTTATTCTAACTCCGCCAGCGGAAAGATCAAGCGAGCTGGGGGAGCGCCGAGAAGGCCGCAGTCAGGCGTGGGCCACCGAGGCGGGCACGTCGGGCTCGACACCCCGCCAGCCCACCGCGCGTCCCTGCACCGCGCCCATGAACGACCGGAAGATCACCACGTACATCATCTGCCGGTAGTAGAAGCGCTGCAGCAGCACGGGAACGAGCAGGGTCCAGTCCTCGTGCTTCTCGAGCAGGAAGGCTACGGCGCAGGTCAGCACGTCGATCAGCATGAATCCGAGAAAGAAGAGCAGGGAGCGCTCGAGGTCCGCAGTGGTCCAGAGCTGCGGCAGCAGCAGGATCTTGAATTGCGCCAAGCCCCAGAGCAGGAACGATCCGAGGAACATCAGGTCGATCACCGGAGAAATCAGCGGGAGAAAAAACTGAAAGATGAAAACGTTGGGGAGCGCGATCCACCCGAGGGTCCCGTGCTTCGGGCGGAAAAGCGTGTCGCGATGCTTCCACACCGATTGGAGGGTTCCGAAGGTCCACCGGAATCGCTGGCGAATGAGCGCGGAAAGCGTCTCCGGCGCTTCGGTCCAGGCCACGGCCTCTTCGTCGTAGCCGATGCGGAAGCCGGAACGCCGGATGGCAATCGTCAGGTCCGCATCTTCGGCCACCGTATCCATGGTGAATCCACCGAGCGCCTGGACGGTATCGCGGCGCCACGCTCCGAGGGCGCCGGGAACCACGGTAATGCAGTTCAGCAGGTCAAAGGCGCGCTTTTCCAAGTTTTGGCTGGTGATGTATTCAAGGGCCTGCCAGCGGGTCAGCCAACGCGACCGGTTGCCAACTTTCACATTTCCGGCCACGGCTCCGACGGTGGGATCGGAGAAGTGGCGAGCGAATTTGCGGACTGCATCCGGCTCGACTTCCGTGTCAGCGTCGATCGTTACCACGACGTCCGAGGTGGCCTCGGCCAGCGCGCGGTTCAGCGCGGCCGACTTTCCGCGATTCTCCTGGTGGATGATTTTCACGCGCGGGTAGCTTCCGAAGTGGCGATCGAGGATCTGCCCGGTGAGGTCGGCCGAGCCGTCGTCCACGACGATCACACGGAGGTCCGGATAGTCCGAGGCCAGCGCCGCACGGACCGTCTCCAAGATGACGTGTTCCTCGTTGTACGCGGGGACCAGGATGCTCACCGACGGGACGGGGTCGGAAAGAGCGGCGTGGTCTGGGCGAAGCTTTTCGACCAGCGCGAGCAGCCCGATGACCAACGCGCGGCCGCTGACCAGAATAATCCCGATCAGGAAGACCGTTCCCATGCCAACCCGCAACCAGTGGTAGAGCCCGAAGATAAAACCGTCGGCGCGGGCCACCAGGCGTTCGTTCGGCGAAAGCGGCATCATGACGTCGGCGCGTGTTTTTCCGATGAGATCGGACACCAGGACGAGCTGATAGCCGTGGTTGCGCAGCTCATCGATGATCTGCGGCAGCGCGGCCACGGTATTCGCGCGGTCTCCTCCGCCGTCGTGCAGTAGGACAATATTCCCCTTGGCCGCCTGCTCCAGGACGCCGGCGACGATCTCACTGGCCGTCACCTGCAAACCCGGAGTTTGCTGCCAGTCGTGCGGGTCGATCCGCGCACCGATGAGGATGTAGCCCATCTCCTGCGGGATCGGAAGGTCCTCGATCTCTTCCGCATACTCAGGTTGGTGGTCGATACCATAGGGCGGCCGGAACAGGATGCTCTTCACGCCGAGCGCGCTCTCGAAAAACCGCTGCGTCAGGTTGAGTTCGATACGCAAGGCCCCGTGTGGCATGTTGTCGAACCGCTGATGCGTATAGGTGTGGTTGCCGATCTCATGGCCCTCCGCGTACTCGCGTCGCAGCAGCGACGTAAACCGGTTGGCCTCTTCTCCGATCACGAAAAACGTGGCTGGGGCCTTCTTGTTGCGCAGGACGTCGAGGATCCTCGGCGTCCAGCGGGGATCGGGACCGTCGTCAAAGCTGAGGGCGATTTCCTTGGGCACGGCCCCCAGCTGATCGATGTCCCAGGAAAGCGGGAGCGCCGTGTAGTTCTCCTGGACGATGAGGTTCGACACAGGATCGTACTGGAACGTTCGCCGGCCGTTCTTCGGCGTGTCCGCGATCCGCCAGATGTCTCCATCCCCTTCCAGAATCAGGTCCGGCCCCGGTGGCACGTCTTCGATTTTCGCCCGGGTGGCATCGTCGGGATGGAGGGTGTCCCAGATCGGCCAGAGTGAAGAGTCGGTCCAGCCCAGCCGCCACAGCGCCGTCCCCTGCACACCGGCCCGTTCGCTGGCACGCAGCTCGTTGTATGCAGTCACCGCATCGAGCAACCAGACCTGGTGCACCACATTGTGCTCGTCATAGTAGGAATAATGAGGATTGAGCGAATCGGAATCGAACTCGACCTGCGCCTCCGATTCCTTGGCCCGCAGGAGCGCATCCTGCACGCTCATTGATTCTGCCGGTTCCCTCGGCTTCTTTGAGGATTCGTGCCAATCGTAGGCGTAATTCGCAATCCCCATGATCACCTTGGACGGGGGCACCTGGCGCACGAGCTGGTTGATGTTCTCCACGAACCAGTCCTGGGCTGCAATGGGCCCGGGAGGCGAGGTTTGCCAGTGCTGGTCGTAGTTCATCACGATGATGGAGTCGCATTGGGCCGCAAAATAAGCGTAGTCGTAGATCTCGTCGCGCGCCGGCAGCGCGATCGACAGCTTCAGGCCCTTTGCGCGCATCCGTTTCCCCAACTCGGCGGCGAACTCCCGGAAGTGCTTCTGGCTCGACTCAGGCACTTCCTCGAAATCCACCACGATGCCTTCCTCATGCGCAAGCAGAGCAAAATCCACCAAGCCATCCGCCAGGCGCTTCCGCGCCGGCGAGCTTGCGAGCGCCTCGGCCAACTCCTGGATACGCCAGGTGGTGCCGTCGTAATTGTTCACGAGGCCCCGCATTGCGGGGAGGCCCTTCTCGTTGGCGGTCCTTATGGCATTTAGCCACCTGTGGAGTTTGTCGGTTTCCAGGATGGCCACGGCCGACTGGGGCGTCACCTGAAGTTTTCGCTGACCCTTCTCGTAATCCACGACCGTGAGCGCGCCGTCCGAAGTGACCGCGTGAAGCTGTTCCGGCATCAAGACGTCCAGGTCCTTATAGTGATGCTTGAGAGAGGCCAGGCTCGTCGGGTCCCAACTCACATAGAAGGCCGCCCGGGTTGGATCGTATGTTTCCGGGACCTTTCCGATCCTTGCCAGACGAGCCTTCGGGGCGCTCCGAACGGTGACCGGATGCGCCCGCGGGCGTGCGGGCACAGCGTGATACGTCGGCCGCAGGTCCGGCAGCAGGGTGCCGGGCAGCTCAACGCTGATCAGCATGTTGAAGAAAAAATAGGCGAGGAGCAGGGTCAGCACCACCCCGCTGATCTCAAGCACGAGCCGGGTCCGACGCCATCGGCGCCGCTCCGCGTCGAAGAAAATGGGGCTGCGTTCCTTCATTGTTTCCCTTCAAGCTACTGGTAGCGGGCGTGGGTGTCAATCCTTCTGCGCGAGTGAATTGCGCTTTCTTCGTGTAGAATCCGACCTACCCATGAGGAGCTTTCGCTGGCATCTCCTATGCGCTTTGCTCGCCGGACTCGCGCTCCGGCTTTTCTTCCTGCTGCGCTATCCGGCGAGCTCAGGCGACACGCCCATCTACGAGAACATCGCCATGAACTGGCTGCGGCACGGCACCTACGGCCTGTGGGTGGACGGCCGGCTGATCCCCGTGGACATACGCATGCCCGGTTACCCCGCCTTTCTCGCGTTCATCTATTGGCTGACGGGGCACGCCGGCGAGGCGGCACGGCCCCTGGTCATGCTGGCGCAAGCGGCCATGGACCTGCTCACTTGCGTCTTGGCCGCGCTTCTCGCTTCCAGCTTGGCGCCGGAGACACAACGTTCGCGCGTGTCGAGCGCCGCGCTGTGGCTCGCGGCGACCTGTCCCTTCCTGGCCAACTACGTGGCCGTGCCGCTCACGGAGATCTGGGCGGCCTTTTTCACGACCGCGGCGCTGTGCGCCCTGGTCCCAGGAGTCATCCTCGTGCGCCGGTGGAATGAGGACGGTTCGTCGAATCCGGGCACTTTTCGCTGGTTGTTGGGGGGCCTGCTCATCGGCATGGGTACGCTGTTCCGGCCCGAAACTCTGCTTCTTGGTTTCGTGGCCATAGCCGTCCTGGTATTCTTTTGGAGGAAGAGTCCAGTTCGCATCCTCGGCTGCATAGCCCTGCTGAGCGCCGCGATTCTTCTGCCGCTGGCGCCGTGGGCGGGCCGCAATTGGGGCTCGCTCCACGAACTCCAGCCGCTCACGCCACGCTACTCGCAACTGCCCGGCGAAGTCGTTCCGTATGGCTTCATGGCCTGGGAGAAAACGTGGCTGGTGCGCTTTCGGGACGTCTACCTTGTGACCTGGAGGGTCGACGGCGAGCCCATTCCCATCGAGGATGTTTCGCCGTCCGCCTTTGATTCGCCCGAGGAACGAGCGCACGTGGCCGCCCTGCTCAACAACTACAACGAAACGCTTAGCCTCACCAAGGAGGAGGACGATGGCTTCGCGGAAATTGCCCGCGAACGCGCCGCCCGGCATCCTCTCCGCACCTATATTGGGGTGCCTCTCGGCCGCGTCGCGACCATGTGGTTCACGCCGCGCATCGAGCTTCTGCCATTTTCCGGAAACGTCTTTCCTCTTGCCAAGCAGTGGGATGAGGATCGCACGGACCAAACCGTCACCGCAGGCTTCCTTTTCTTGAACATCTTCTATGTTGCCCTGGGTCTGTTTGGCGCGTGGCGCCTGTGGGGCGCCGGGGCGAAGCATCGCGGCAAGGTTGGCGCTGCCGTTATCTTGATCGTGCTGTTCCTTCTTGTGCGCACGGTCTTCCTCACCACACTCGAAACGACCGAGCCGCGCTACACCGTGATTTGTTTTCCCATGCTCATGGCCTTGGGGGCCCAGTTGTTCGCCGTCCGGTATCCTTATGCCCGACCGCTGGCCCGCTATCGCCGCTGAATGCTCAGCTCTTCCTTTCCTAGCGCTCTTCCACGGGCTCGGGATGAATGGTGAGGCGTGAAACCCGCGGGAACTTCTCTTTGACGCGATCTTCCAGCGATGCCATCACGTCATGCACCCGGGTAATCGGCAGACTTCCGTCCATGGCGCAATGGCAGGAGACCACGACGCGGTGTTCGACCTCACGCACACGAACGTCGTGACAATCCACGAGCTCGCGAGGCTCCGCCGGTAAACCGTTGATGAACTCCTGCACGGCGTGGGAAAGCAGTTCCATCTCCCTGTTTGCACCTTCCATCGCCGGAATCCGCTTGCCCTGCGGCTCGATATGAATATTCACTTCGGCGCCGAGCTCGGCCAGGCTGCGGATTTCTGCCTCGAGCTCATTGGCATGCCGGTGCGCCTCGCGCAGGCTCAACCGCTCGTCCACCTCGAGGTGCAGATCGACGAGTAGCCGGCTGTCCATCTGCTGCGCCCAGAGGTCGTGAATCTCGAGTCCTCGGCGCTGCGCCGCCGCGCGGATGGCCTCGAAGAGATGCTCGCCGGTGGGGGCCCGCGGCTCCATGTGCACCATGACGTCGGCAGGCACGATCTCAGCGACGCGGCGCTCGACGGCGTCACTCAAGGCGTGAGCCTGCTCGAGGCTCGCGGTCCGCGCCAGGCTGATGGTGACGTCCACAAAGTGGCGGTTCCCCGCGCGCCTCACCCGCACCCGATCCGCGCGCAACACGCCGTCGATGCCTTGAACCGCCGCGGTGATGCGCCGCTGTACGCCCACGGGGGCGGTGTCCACAAGAGCGTCGATCGTCCTTCGCCCGAGCCGGCCTCCAACCCAGATGATGAACCCAGCCACCACGAGCGCCGCCAACGGGTCCGCGTAGCGCATCCAGGGCGCGCCCCAACGCTCGCCCGCCCAGACCGCCGCGATGCCGGCAATCACCACCGTTGTGCTCCATACGTCGGTTGAGAAATGCAGCGCGTCCGCTTCGAGCGCCTCGCTGCGATACTTGCGCGCGACGCGCTGGAGCGCTCGAGCGCGCGTCAGGTCGATCCCCAGCCCGACCAGCAGGATGGCCAAGGCGCCGAGACCAGGGTGAAGGTGCACGCCGTGGAAAAGCAACCGCTGGAATGCTTCCCAGATAATGTAGAGCGCCGTCAGGAGCAGCAGTCCGGTTTCGACGAAGGCGGAGAAATTCTCAAACTTTCCGTGCCCGTAGGGATGATTCTCATCCGCCGGCTCGTCGGCAACCCGGATGGAGAGGCTCGTGATCACGGCGGCGATCAGGTCGAGGCCCGAGTGCAGCGCCTCCGAAAGCACGCCGAGGCTTCCGGTGGTCAGTGCCAGGAATACTTTCAGCGAGACCAATACCGCCGCTGACACCACCGACAAAAGCGCCGCGCGCTTCTTCTCCTGCCTTTCCCCGCGTGCAGCGATGGCCCAATTCACGGGGATAGCCTAGTGCCGTTCCAGCCCGGAAACAAGGAGCGGATGGCCGCGGCTGATGTCCATGGAGACATCGGCAAGAACAGTTGGGACGGTGCTGGCAGGCCTGTTCGTCTTGGCGCTTTTCCCCTTCTCGAGCCAGGAACCCCAAGGGAGACAAGGCCTTGCGCGATAAGTGCCCGGAGAGTACCGTGTGGCGCACAAGGAGCTTCAGCCATGAGATATGTCCAGGTCATGTGTTTGTGTGTCTTCGTCGTGGCGGTTCCTGCGCTTTACGCGCAGACGGCTGGCGCGCCGGCTGATGCGACGGCGGTGTGGAACGCGCTGCAATCTCCTGCGATGGACCCCACAAAATCAGCGACCACTGAGAATGTGGAGATTGTCCGTGACCGCATTCACATCACGCTCAAGAGCGGCACGATCCAGTTTGCCCAGCCGGCGAACGGCGTTGTCTTCGGCGCCGTGTTTCGCGGGGAAGGCCGTTTGCGGGCAGAGCCTCCCAATCCAATCGAGGCACAGCAGCTCCGTTTGTTCACAAAGCAAGACAAACTAGACATGACGTTCACGGAGGCTACGTTCAGCTTCACTGACGGCTTTCTGGATGAAGTGGGCAAGCAGGTGAAGTGGACGGGTGGAGGGGCGGGAGACGATCTGTACGCCAAACGCCAGCAGGAACGCGAGAACCTCGGCGCTGCACAACTTCCCCGGCTCTTCAAGTCGGTCCTTTCGGGAGATCACAAGCGCATCAGCTATTTTCTGGCGGATCTCCACACCAAGGAGAAGGACTGGGTCGAAGTCTTCGATGACGCCATGGAGCAGGAGGAGATCTCCGTCGGGCGCTGGGTGCAAATCACGCCGGTGAGAATCTTCGATACTTGGATGAGCTTCCCGGCCAACGGGCGTGATCCACGCCAAGCTTATGCGGACCCCGGCGCGCGGTTGGACTACCTGGTTCCGGGCTACCAGATTGATGCCGCGGTGACTGCCGGCGCAGAGCTGAGCGCCACCGCACGCGCCAGCGTCCAACCGCGCTTCTCCGGCGAGCGAGTTCTGCTCTTCGACCTGGACTCGAATCTGCGTGTAGATTCGGTCAAGGATGCGCAGGGTCATGCCCTCGAATTCTACCAGGCGCAAGAGAAGAAAGACCGATACCAGTCTTATGGCGACTACATCGTCGTCGTCCTTGCGTCTCCGACCGAAACCGGTGCGGCCCAGAAGCTCGAATTCCATTACGCGGGCAAGCGCGCCATCCGCAAAGTTGGAGAAGGGAACTACTTCTGCGAAAGCACCGGCTGGTATCCGGCGATGGCGAGGTCTCGCACGGGCACGGGCGACTTTGCATTCCGCTCGAATTTCGAGATGACTTTTCACAGCCCCAAGAAGTTCTCGTTGGTGGCCACCGGACATAAGGTCAGCGAGGCCACGGATAACAATGCCATTGTGACTTCCTGGAAAAGTGACATTCCCCTAGCGGCTGCCGGTTTCGCCTATGGCGACTACAAGCTCTATGCGGAGAAGGTCGGCGATATTGACATCCAGGTGTATGCCAACCGCCAGCCGGACGACCTTCTCGTGGCCATTCAGCGCGTCTTCGATAACCCACTCGACGACCTTTGGAATGGTTCGATTAGCCCTGGTTCCCCCCGATCCGTAAGAACCGCCGCCATTGGGAACTTGTCCGCAGCGGCTCTTGCCAAGACAGTGGGAGTCGAAACCGGGAACGCCTTGCGGGTCTTCCAGGCCTTTTACGGCCCCTATCCTTACAAGCAGCTCGCCGTGACCAATATCATTGGCAGCTACGGCCAGGGCTGGCCGGGTCTCCTCTATCTTGGGTGGTTTACGTTTCTCGATCCCACGCAGTTAAATGCACTCGGAGTTAGACAGCAAGTGGAATACACCGATGCCTTCCGCGCACACGAAAGCTCCCATCAGTGGTGGGGCCACCGCGTGGGCTGGAAGAGCTATCACGACCAGTGGCTCTCCGAAGGATTTGCCGAGTTTTCCGGGATCCTCTACGTGCAGTATCGCCAGAGTTGGAAGGAAGCCCTGGTCCGTTTGCGCAAGGAGAAAGAGCACCTGGAGGTCGGCGATAGATATTCCCATAAGATTGATTCCCTCGGTCCGATCTGGTTGGGCGAGCGCATCGGATCTTCCGAAACCGACGGCAGTTCCTATCAAAACCTCATTTATTCCAAGGGTGCGTACGTCTTATACATGTTGCGCATGATGCTTTACGATTCGCGCAACCCCGACCCCGACCATTTGTTCAAGGACTTGATGCAGGACTACTGCAAGAGCTTCGACAACAAGCCCGCTTCGACCGAGGACTTCAAGGCTATCGTCGAAAAGCACATGACCCGCGCCATGGACCTCGACGGCAATCACAAAATGGGTTGGTTCTTCAGCCAGTACGTCTATGGCACTGGCATTCCGACCTATGGGTTCAGCTACGTGACGGAGCCAGCGCCCGACGGAAAGATCAAATTCAGTGGGCAACTCGCGCGCTCAGGGGTGCCGGACACATGGAAGGATATCGTCGCTGTTTATGCCCACCAGGGCCAGAAGGTGACGCGTCTGGGATTCATCACCGCGAGCCAAGCGGTCACGCCCTTTGACGTGGTTGTGCCCGCTTCATTCGACCGTTTCAGTATCAATGACAACGAGGACCTTCTCGCGGACGTGAAGCAGTAGGAATGACGGAAGATTCCAGGGGAAGGCCGTCCTCAAACCCGGCCTTCAGGCCAAACTTGCGCGCGCTCCTCGGGAACAGATTTCGGCGCGGCTGCTAATTGCGTGCAGTGAGCTCCGGCGCGGGGAGCAGGGGCAGACGCTTGGGCTCGCCTCGCGCTCCGCGGACTTCGAGCTCGTCGAACAGGAGCGATGGCGCCACGACCGTCGCCGGGATGCCGCCTCCTTGAGCGGAGCCGAAAGCCCCCAGGGCCGTACCGGTGAATCCTGCCGCCTGGCTCTCCATGTAGGTGAACGCGGCCGGGTCGTCTCCGATGCCGGCAATGTTTCGCAGCGCCCGCACGTTCAGGCCGGCAACCCGAGCGCCACGCACGATCTCTTCACGCCCATCCTCCGGAAACACCCGATAAACCAGCAGCGGCAGCCGGTCGCCAGTCGCCGCCCCGGAAGCCAGCCCCGCGATCATTTCCGAAAAGTCGTCCTGCCGCAACAGGCCGATCGCCGGGTTGTCCATCTCGCGCACGACCAGGCACCACGGCAGCTTTTCTTCGCGGCACTTGTCGAGGAATCGCTTCCTCAACTCTTCTTTCGACACGGTGTCGCTCGAGGTGAACAGCAGGTTGCTCATGGCGGGTTGCGCGTCGCTCAGAAAACCAGCGCGCGCATGGCCGTTCGAGTGGTCGAAATCAGGGCCCGGCCGGCGCGACATCAGCAGGTTTTTCAGAACGCCATTCTCGACGAGGGTGACGCGCTGCTCTTTCACTCCCTCGCTGTCCACTTCGTAGCCGCCCAGCAGCGGCTGGCCCTTGAAGTCCTTCGCTGCGGGATCATCCACCAGAGTCACGCTCTGCGGCAGAACCCTCGCTCCAATGCGGCCTACCCAATCGCTTCGTCCGCCCATCGAGGTCATGATCTGTTCGTATACCGGCATCAGAGACACGGGGGGCCGCGAGCCATTGAGCGACGGTCCCAGAACCTGCGCCAGCAGCGAGCCCGCGGCGCGCGCCTCGAACAGCACCGGCCCGGTGTAGTCCTGAGCCGGCAGAGAAGCGCGCATGGCCATCAGTTCCGTTGCCGAAACGTTCAAGCCCTTTTTGATTTCGTCCGGCCCCGGCAAGTCCGCCGGCCGCGCCGCATACTTGGCGTAGAAATGGTCGAGGGGCATTCCGTCGCCCGCCTGGGTGACGAGCCCGGCCTCGATGGCAGCAAGGCTGCGGCTGGTGCGAATTTCCGTCCCTTCGCTGGTCATCAGATATTCGGTCGCGTAAATGAGGTAGTAGGTCACCCGGGAGCTCTGAATCTCGGGAAACGCGCGCAGGGCGGCGGAGGCGTCCCGGGCCTCCTGCTCCCAGTTGCGTGAGGTCCAATCGGGCTCGATGCGCGGCTCGACGAGCACGACCGGCGCTTCCTTGGACAAGTCATCAATGTTGGTGGGCCGCGCCAGACTGTTCAGATAGGCCTGCTTGCGCGAGTAGGCTTCGACCGCCTCTTTGAATGCCTGGTCGGTGGCGATCCACAAATCCTGGCGCAGCGAGTCGTAATCCCGATCGATGCCCACCGAGCCCGTTGAGCCGATGAAGCCGCGGAAGCTGTCGTCGCTGACGAAATTCGAACTGTCGAACTTGTAGTCTCCGACGCGCGCTTCCACGCTCATGAAGCGGTTCCGGCCGGTATTGCTCGACACGAGCGCGCCGAATTCGGCGACGATCGTTCTGACATCCAGGTCCAGCAACCGATATTCGATGTAATACGGGCGCGCGGGCTGGTCCGTCTCCGGAAATTTCAGTTCGAGGCGTGTCTTCGACCGCGCCATCTCATCCCGCATGGCTTGCAGCGTGTGATCCCGATCTTCGGCGGAACTTTGGGGCGCGCTCCACGCCGTTCCCGACGCCGCTGCCGCGACCAAGAGAGCCAGCAAATTCCGAATCATCGCGCTCCTCATCGCTGGCCTCCCGTTTTCACCGGATCGTGCGCGGGCGGCGGCAGGATCGGCGGCTTATCGGTGGACGTCTGCTTCTTCTGAATCTCGAGTTCGGAGATCAGAATCGCGGGCGCCGCGGCGGCTACCGGCACCGAACCCGATTCCGCGCCGCAATACCCATTGAACACTTCCGGCGTGTCGCCCGTGGCCACGATCTTCGTCAGGGAAACCAGGGGCGTGCCCACGATATCCACTCCTCGCACCAATTCGTCGGGCCGTCCGTCTGCGTAAACTTTGTACACGACGAGCGGCAGTACCTGAAACGCTTGGGGCTGGCCCCGCCCGGTGAAGGTGAATCCTCCGGCAATGTCGTCAATCAGCAGGCCGAATGGTTTCCCCTGCTCCTTGAGCAGTCCGATCAGCTTGGCCCGGAGTTGCGCGTTCGTCAGCTTCTTGCTGCTCTCCACAATCAGGTTCCCCTGGCGCGAAACCGGCGCGTAGCCGAGCTGGCGCCGCCCGTGCCCGTTCGAGTGCTCGAAGCCCACCAGCGGCGACCGCGACATCTCGAAGTTCTTCAAGACGCCGTGGTCCACCAAGGCCACTCGCTGCCCCGGCTCCCCCTCGTCGTCGTAGGGGTAATAGCCCAGAAGGTCCGTCTTCCCCAGTTGCTTCATGGTCGGGTCGTCATAGATGGTCAGAAAATCCGACATGATGTGCTCGCCCACCTTGCGCGCGAACGTCTGCCCCTCGGAGATATCCTTCTGGCGGTGGCCTTCGGCACGATGGCCGAACACCTCGTGGAAGAACACTGCCGCCGCCCGCCCGGTGAGCATCGCCGGTCCGGCGGTGGGTTCAATCAACGGCGCGGCCACCAAGCCCTCGAGCTCTTTGCGCATGATTTTCTGCTGCGCCAGGACATCCTGGTCGCTGGGCGCGTCGCCCGGGTTCACCCAGTCGAAGTTGTAGTACCGGTTGATGTCCATCCCGTCCGGGGCCTTGCCCTGGATGACAAGTTCCAGGCGGTAGCGCACCTGGCCGTACTGAAGCTGCGTTCCTTCGCTCGTGACCTGGTAATCGTTCTGCGCCAAGGCCGAGAAGGTGACGATGGAATTGATGATCGCGGCGGAATCCCGGAAGTAACGCGTGTATCTCCGCACTCTGTCTTCCCAGGGCTTGCGGTCGAGCGAGAAGGCCACGCGCGGCCCGAACCATACGTGAGGCTGTTCGCGCGAAAAATCGGGCGCCCACGCCTCCGCGGTTTCCACGTTGACTTCCTTTTTGGCCTTGATCTTAATGAGAGCTTCTGCGGCGTTGCGGTATTGGCGGTTGGTTTCGAGCCAGATGTCCCGCCGCAAGACCTGCGGATCGTCGTCCACCGGCGCGGTGGTGCCCGGGCTGGTGTATCCCGGCGCCCGCTCGTCCACCTTTCGGGTGTTGTCGAGTTCGTAGCTTCCGGCCCGCACTTCCACTTCGAGCCAGCGTATGCGGCCTTCGCTGCTCGAGAGGAGCGCCCCGTTCGACCCGGAGACCTCAGCTCGCTGAGTGTCCGTAACCGTGTACCCGATGTAGTAGGCGGGCGGATCAAGAGTGCCGAAGGCCTTGATGGAGCGGTCGAGCTCGGCCTGCATGGCGTCAATCAACGGAGATTTCTTGGCTTGCTTCTCCGCGTCCGGTCCGGCGGCCGCGTCGCCCCCTGCCTGCACCGGGCGCGACAACGAGCCCCCGAGCGCCAGGGCCAGCAGCGCCGTCAATCCCAGGCGCGGGAATCTTGCATTAGTCAGAAGATGCATGTGTTTCAAAGGGATCCTCGATGGAGAAGAGAAACGCTCATCAAACCATTCAGTTTACGCCACCGGCACCTGATGCACAAACACAGGCGATGTATGGAGTTTCCTGCCCGCTGATTTCTCGTCTTAGCTCAAATATGGTTGGATGCCGCAGCACTGCGCGGCGTCGCCCGTCGCTTTCCTGGGGGGCCTTCTCCGAGCTTGCCAAGCTCGAATTCCACTCCCGGCGCCCCTCGACTGCTGGCAGCACCCCGTGTTTCGTACCGCACGCTCCCCGCCGGAAGCCTTGCGCCTCGCGCCGCGCGCGGCCAGAATCAGGTCATGCGTGCATTTGCCTCCGTCCTGGTTGCCGCGCTGATCATCGGCGGAATCTACTACGTCTACGTGCGCCGATTGCCCACGGCCGCACCCGGCACTGCTCCTACGCAAGCCATCAGCCTAACCGGCGTGCAGAGTGACCTCCTGGCAATTGGCCAAGCCGAGCGGGTCTACATTGTTCAGAACGGGCGCTGCGGGTCTCTCGAGGAACTGGTATCGACCGGGGCTCTGGCGTTTACGCGCCCCGGACGCGAGGGTTACGCCTATGCCGTCGATTGCAGCGGCTCAGATTTCACCGTCACCGCGCGACACCCCGGTCGCCCGCCTGCGGGCGTGACCGGCGTGAGTTATCCCACCATGACGCTGGACTCGACCCTCGAGATTCACCGGTCTGATTAGCGCGCCCGGCGAATCACGACCAGCACAAGCAACACGACAATTCCCCAGAGGAACACAGCTACAGTCAGTGAGTCGCACACCTTCGCAATCTGCTCGTGATTCTTGGCCAACAGGTAGCCGTGGTCGGCGATGATCTTCTGGTAGGTGCGTTCCTTCTCGCATCCGCCGGCCATGTAGCTGACGGATAGGAACCCTGCAAGGGCGTACAGAATCGTTCCGACTGGGAACGCGCGCTTGAGGATGCGGGCATGTTCGCCGTGAGGGAGCGCTTCTGCGATCTGCCCAAACGAGCGCCGCAGCCAGGCACACGCCATAATGGCTAGGCCCAGTGACGCAAGTCCCCCCAATACGTAGGAAACGATCAGAAAACGCTCGTCAGTCATTCTTGACCTTCAGAACCGCCACCAAAATTGTGACCATGGCAATGTAAGCCAGCAATCCTGCAACGACGTTCTCGAAGAAATGAGCGAGATTACCTGCAATCGCCCAAACGTATTCCATGAAATGCGCGTTGGGTTTCAAGTCCAACTGGTTGCCAACCGCGTTCGAAAGTGCGAGAAGTAGGAATGTGAGCAGCAAACCTCGCAAGTAGAACTGCGTTCCCGCAGGTAGTCTGACGACGCGATCAAGAAGAGCACGCAGACTCTGCCGCAGCATTGAATACAGCCCAAAAGCAAGGCCAACAGCGATTACAAGGTTGACAACATATGCGATATTCGGGTGCACTGCCATTCAAACCTCCCTGTCCAGGCAGTTCTTGAATTGGCGGGATCTCACTAGGCTCTCCATTTTGGGGGCCTGGGCGGCTCTGAATATACACCCGTCCGCTGCGGTGAGGATCGTTCCGGCAGGCGTTTCGGACCGACATTGTGCAGTCGCGCTTCGGGAACATCTCCCACCCACTTTGCGTACCTTTGAGTGACAGAGATTCCAAGACGGTGCCGGCCCAGGGAGCACGAACCCCGGCAGGAGGAGCGAGTCCATGAGCGGAGAGATGATCGGTTTTGTGGCGGTTCTGTTGATTTTCAGCGTCCCCGGAGCATTGATGTACACCTTCTATCGCGTGCGCAAGCTGCGCACGGAAGAGAGGCTTGCGTGCATCGCCCGAGGTGTGGCGGTGCCGCTCGAGCCCGAGCTTTCCCAGGCCGCGCGCTCCCGGCGCTCGGGCATCCTGCTCGTCGCCGGAGCGGTGGGCTACATGCTGACGTTTGGCCTAATCGCGCGGGTCGAGCCGGACGCCTGGGTAGCGGCGTCTTTCGGAGCCATTCCTCTGGCCGTCGGCGTCGGCTATTTTATTGACGCGCTGCTCATCCGCCGCGACCTTCGCGCTTCGAGCTAACTCCGGGCGCGGTCCGCTGGAACGCGAGGAACGCTGGTGCGATCACAACGGCTGGCCTTCGGGCCAGCCGTTGGTCTTGTTCGCTTGATTCGCGGCCGCATTCCGCCTGCCGCGTCGCCGCATGTGCTAGAATTTCCGCCGATGCACCCTGCAATCAAGCCTCTGCTCGAAGTTCAGGGCATCGACCTACGAATTGCCGGGCTGCGCGCGACTCTCGAGGAATTCCCCCGTCGCCTCAAGGAAGCCAGCGCCCGCCTCGAGACCGCCAGCAAGCAGCTCGCCGCCTCAAAGGACGCGCATATCAACACGCTGAAAGAGCGTAAGAAGTTCGAGCTTGACGTCGAACAGTGGAAAGAGCGCGCGCGGAAATATCGCGATCAAAGCGCTGCCGTCAAGACCAACGAAGCCTACAAGGCCCTGCTTCACGAAATTGCCAACGCCGAAGCGGAAGTGGTCCGCGCCGAAGACCGCCTCCTCGACCAGATGGTGGCCGGCGAGGAATTCGAGCGCCGCATCAAGGGTGCGGAAGCCGGCCTCAAGGAAGCCGAGGCGTCGGTCCAGACCGAACGCCGCCAGGTCGAAACCGAACAGTCCGCCGCGCAGAAGGAGCTGGAAGCCGCAGAGGCTGAGCGCGAGCGCGCCATCGCTCCCATCCCCGAAGACATTCGCGACCTTTACACGCGCATCGCCCGGCGCAATCGCGGCGTGGGGCTCGTCGCAGCACGCGAGGAACAGTGCTATGGATGCGGCATGCGCGTTCTCCCGCATCTCTACCAGGAACTGCGGCGCGCCGAGAGCAACGAAGTGATCCTCTGCGAGGCGTGCGGGCGCATCCTTTACGTTATCGAGCCGCGTCCCGCCGCCGAGGATGCCGGCGCCGCCTCCGCTGCGGCGGAACCGCAGCCATGAGCAAGCGCCGCGCTCCGCCGCACGCGGCTCACCTGTTCGCGAATCACGACTCACCTTTGCCGCGGCGCGAGGTTTTCTACGCCGCGAACATCGATGGAGCTGCGCGAGGCAATCCCGGCCCGGCCTCCTACGGGGTCATCGTGCGCGCGCCCGACGGAACTGTGGCCGCCGAGCTCCGCAAGTCCATCGGCCGCGCCACGAATAACACCGCCGAGTACTACGCGCTGATCGCCGCGCTGGATTACGCGGCGGCGCACGGCATTCGCGCACTGCGAATCGAAAGCGACTCCTTGCTGCTCGTGAATCAGATGCGCGGTCTCTACAAGGTCAAGAACCACAACCTCCTCCCTCTTTTCGAGCGCGCGCGCAAAATGTCGCGCGCCCTCGACGCCTTCGAGATCGCCTACGTGCCGCGCGAATCGAATCTGGAAGCCGATGAGCTGGCCAATCAAGCGCTGGATGAGACAGGACCAAGCGGGAGCCGCGGGACTGCGAAGAGCCAGGCGCGAAACCCGGGGGCGGAAACGCGGGTTCGCGCCCGCTACCGCCACGGCGCGCTTCACCCCATCCTGCCGCTCGATCTTCCCGATGGCGCGGAAGTGGAATTGACGATCCACGCACCTCGCACCGCCGAGTAGCTTGGCGGCGCGGCTTTGGCCTGCCGTTCTATCGGTTTGAGAATTACTTTAGCGCGTAGGAGCGGTAGAGGGTGTCGCGCTGCGCGGGAATGAATCCGGCTTCGGAAATGATACGCCGGAGCTCGGATTCATTGGTACGGTTGCGCACGCCGGCGGCGTACACCACGTTTTCCTCGATCAGAATGCTGCCCACGTCGTCGGCGCCGAACTGCAGGCCAATCTGGCAGATCTTGATCCCCGGCGTCAGCCAGCTCGACTGGATATGGTCAATGTTATCGAGGTACAGGCGGCTGATGGCCAGCGTCTTCAGATAATCGGCCGCGGTGGTCTCCTGCACCTTCCTGCCGAGCGCCGTGTTTTCCGCCGCGAACATCCAGGGAATAAACGCGGTGAACCCGCCGGTGTCTTCCTGTATCCGCCGCAATCGCTCGAGGTGATTCACGCGGTGGCGGAACTCCTCGCCGCAACCAAACATCATCGTCGCCGTGGTGCGCAGGCCGAGCGCGTGCGCGGTACGGTGCACCTCTTCCCATTCATCGCTGGTGCACTTCAGCCGCGAGATGCGGCGCCGGACCTCGTCGTCCAGAATCTCCGCGCCGCCGCCGGGGATGGAGCCGAGACCCGCATCCATCAGCTTCGCGATCGCATCGCGCAGGCTCAGATGGCTGACTTCGGCGATGCATAAAATCTCGGGCGCGGAGAAGCAGTGCAGGTGCACGCGCGGATAGCGCTCCTTGAGCGAGCGCAGCAGCGTCTCGTAATAATCAATCTTCAAATCGGGATGGAGGCCGCCCTGGAGCAGGATTCCCGTTCCGCCGAGTTCGACCATCTCGTCGATCTTCTGGCAGATGGTTTCGAATGGCAGGATGTAGCCCTCGCGGGAGCCGAGCGGCCGGTAAAAGGCGCAGAAGGAGCAGTACTCGGTGCAAAAGTTCGTATAATTGATGTTCCGGTCGATCTGGTACGTCACGATGCGCGGATCGTTCTTCTTTCTACGCAGCTGGTGCGCGGCCATCCCGATCCCCAGCAGATCGTCCGACTGGAACAGTTCGAGCGCTGCTTCTATCGTCATTCGCATGGATCAACCAATTGTAGCGCGGCCGAGCGCCGCGGTGTTTCCCCTCACTTCGCAGCGCGAACGCTGACCGACACGGGAGCCCACTCGATTGGCTTCGCCGGCGTGATGAGCCCCAACGCCGCGCATCGCGCGAAGAAGCGCTCCAGCCCGCGGCAGTTCTGTTCGTCCATCGAGAAATCGATGTTCGCGCCGAGGTACGCCTCCAGCGCCGCCGCAGGCAGCGCCAACTCCCGCGATGCCTCCCGGCCAATCTCGGCAATCCTCGCGAGGCCGTAATCCCGCGAAGCAACGAAATCCGCCACGACCTGGGGCGTGGCCACGTCGCGCCGCGCCGCCCAAAACGCCATCACCGCTGGCAGAGAGGTCAGACGCCGCCACTCGCCCGCGACGTCGTACACGTGAAGCGTCTCCGCGACGGCTGCTCGAAGGCCCGCGTCGGGGGCGCTGCAGATCAGCTCCCCGGCTTGGCCGGCGCGCGCGGGGGCTTCGATGGAGAGCGAGATCCGCAGCGCCGGATCGCCGATCACCAGCGCCGCGTCCGCATCGTGAAGCATAGCTTCGGGGTCGGGCGCGGACTCGATGAACTCGGGAGAGATCTTCCACCGCTCGGCGCACAGGATGCGCACCAGCGCCTGCGTGCTCCGCGAGCTGCGGTCGAGCGCGATGCGGCGCACTTGCGCAATCGGCCGTTTGGCCAGGACCAGCAGGCTGCGCACGCGGTCCTTCGAGGCGATGGCCATGCCGGGCAGCCCGACTATGCCGTCCATCCGCTGGAACTCGATTGAGGGGATGATGGCCACGTCCGCCGCGCCCGCGCGCAGCGCTTCTGCGCACAGCGAGGGCACCGTGAACGACAGATCGTACCGCCCGGCAAGCGGGCCGTGGGTGAATCCCCACACGAGTGGCGCCGTGTTTAGATACTCGACGACGGAAACGCGCAGCTTGGTCATTTCGTGTGGGAAAGGACAGAAAAGGATAGCACAGGCCCCAACTCGCGATGCCCCCGGAAGGTAACCTGAAGAACCCCTGGGCGGCGGACTCGCCCCGCCGTGCCTGTTCGGTGTCGCAAGCTCTTTGCAGAGGCTCCATAGTAGTCGGCTGATTCCGCGCGGGGCACTTGACAGCGAAGTTACTTGCCGCGTAGGCTCGCCGCGCGATGGAGTTGGACGCTTCCCTCCCATGGCTCGCGCTCGGGCTCACGCCGGGGCTCGCTTCCCGCCTATCCGCACGCCTTCGCAAGCGGTTCGGCACGCCTGAGGCAGTTTTCTCCGCCTCGCTCACCGAGCTGGAAGCCTGCGACCTCCCCGCGGCGGTGGCCCAAGCCGTTTTTCATAAAGAGGCGTTTCGCCGGGCCGAGAAGGAACTCGCCGGCGTCAGAAAGCTCGGCTGCGGGCTCGTCAATTGGTCGGAGCCTGCTTACCCGCGGACATTGCTCGAAATCTACGATCCTCCGGTCCTGCTTTACGTTCGTGGCGATCCTGCCGTGCTCAACCGTCACGCCATCGGAATCGTCGGCACTCGGCGCCCCACGTATTACGGCAGTCAGATGGCCGAGCGGCTGGGACGCGACCTCGCCGCACACGGGCTCGTGGTGGTCAGCGGCATGGCCCGCGGGGTGGACGGCATGGCCCACAAGGGAGCCTGCTCGGCGTCCGGAGGCAGATGCATCGGTGTTCTCGGCACCGGGATCGACGTCGTTTACCCAAAGGAGAACAAGAAGCTCTTCGAAGACGTGGAGCACTGCGGTGCGCTCATCAGCGAGTTCCCCCTGGGGACGCATCCCGCCCCGGAGAATTTTCCGGTGCGCAACCGCATCGTGGCCGGGCTGCCTCTTGGGGTCGTGGTGGTCGAAGGGGCGCAGTATTCCGGTTCGCTCATCACCGCGCGCCTGGCGATGGAGTTCGGGCGCGAAGTCTACGGCGTGCCGGGAAACGTCACGCAACCTGTTAGCTTCGCCCCGAATCAATTGATAAAGCAGGGGGCCAAGCTGGTGACCTCTTGGGAGGACGTGATCGAAGAGCTGCCCACGCCGGTCCGGGCGGAACTCGTGCCGGTGGAATCGCCTGCGGCGGACCAGCGCGCCTCGCTCGTGGAGGCCTCGCTCTCCGGCAGCGCCCGGGCGATCTACGCCCTCCTGAGCGCGGACGAGCCCAAGCATGTTGATCACCTGGTCGAGCGCTCCGGCTTGAACTCTTCCGAAGTTCTGGCTACCCTGTTTGATCTGGAGATGAAAGGAATCGTTCGGCAGTTGCCGGGGAAGCAATTCGTAAAGGTTTTGTTCTGATCGGTCCGAGGTAGCGGAAAAGACACAGGGGACACCTCCAGCCCTTCCTGCAACCGACACCGGGTTTAAATAAGCACCATGGCACGCTCGCTCGTTATTGTCGAATCGCCCGCAAAGGCGAAAACCATCAACAAGTATCTGGGACGCGACTACTCCGTCAAAGCGTCACTCGGCCACGTGATGGATCTCCCCAAGAAGACGCTCGGGATTCTTCTGCCCGGTGAGGAAGACGGCAACCGCAAGCGCAAAGGCAGCAACGCGGAAAAGAGCCGCAAGAAAGCCGCCAAGCCGCGCTCCGTCAATGACAGCAATATCTTTGATCCCAAACTCGAGATCATCCCGGGGAAGAGAAGAATCATACAAGACTTGAGGGCGGCCGCCAGCTCCGCGCCCGCCGTATACCTCGCCGGCGACCCGGACCGCGAGGGGGAAGCCATTTGCGCTCACTTGGCCCAGGTCCTTTCGAAGCCGGGACGGTTTGTCGTGGCTGAAGACGACGCGAAAGAGGCCTCCGAAGCCGATCGTCAGGGTAAGAAGGAACCGGGGAAGAAGAAGGCCAAGGCCGTTGAAGTCCGCGCGGTGGATCCGAAGAAGATCTTCCGGGTCACCTTCAACGAAATCACGCAGAAGGCCATCCGCGCGGCCTTCGAGAAGCCCGGCCACATTGACACGAACCTCGTGGACGCGCAGCAGGCGCGGCGCGTTCTCGACCGCCTGGTCGGGTACAAAATCTCGCCGCTGCTGTGGGACAAGGTGCGCCGCGGCCTCTCCGCCGGGCGAGTCCAAACCGTGGCGCTGCGCATCATCGTGGAGCGCGAGCAAGAGATTCGCGCGTTCGTTCCGCGCGAATACTGGACCATCCACGCGCTGCTCGATTCCGGCGCGCCGCCTTTCTTCGAGGCCGCGCTCTTCAAGTTCGCGGGCGAAGACCTCGAGGTTCCCAATCAGGCTGAGGCCGAGCGCATCGTGGCCGCGGTCGAACGCGCCAAGTGGCAGGTCGCCTCGGTCACGCAGAAGGAAAAGAAGCGGTATCCCCCGCCGCCCTTCACGACATCGAAGCTTCAACAGGCCGGCTACAACCGCCTGCGCTTCACCGCCAAACGCACCATGGCGCTGGCCCAGCGTCTTTATGAAGGCGTGGAACTCGGCCAGGAGGGTTCGGTCGCGCTGATCACCTACATGCGCACGGACTCGGTGCGCGTTTCGAATGACGCCCTCGCGCAGGTCCGCGAGTTCATCCCCTCCCGTTTTGGCGCCGAATACTTGCCGGAGAAGCCCAACTTCTATCGGTCCAAGAAGGACGCGCAGGAAGCTCACGAGGCCGTGCGGCCCACCGACGTCAGCCGCGCTCCGGAAGACGTGCGCTCCTATCTGGACGACGACGTCTTCAAACTGTACCAGCTCATCTGGCAGCGTTTCGTGGCTTCGCAGATGCTGCCCGCGGTCTTCGACCAGACCACGATCGATATCAACGCGGGCGATTACGTCTTTCGCGCCACCGGTTCGGTCCAGAAATTCGACGGTTATCTGCGCGTCTATCAGCTTCCGGAATCCGTCGCGGACCGCCTGGACGATGAAAAGGACAACGACGCCGAGGGCGAAGGCCGCTCGCTTCCGCGCGTCAGCGAAGGCCAGACCTTGCGCCTCGAGAAGGTCAGGCCCGACCAGCACTTCACCGAGCCTCCTCCGCGCTACACGGAAGCCACACTCGTCAAGGAACTGGAGGAGAAAGGCATTGGCCGTCCCTCCACCTACGCCACGATTATTTCCACCATTGTCGAGCGCGAGTACGTGAACAAGGACCAGGGCCGCTTCACCCCCACCATGCTCGGCGAGAAGGTCAGCGATCTGCTCGTGAAAGGCTTCCAGGATATTTTTGACATCAATTTCACCGCGCGCCTCGAAGACGAACTCGACGAGATCGAGGAGGGGAAGCTCCCCTGGCGCCAGTCCGTCAAAGAGTTCTGGGAAAAGTTCGAAGAGGACCTCGACAAGGCCGAAGGGGAGATGCAGTCCTACAAGGCGGGCATCCCCACCGGCCAGAAATGCGAGAAGTGCGGCCAGGGAGAACTTCTCGAGCGCATCAGCCGCCACGGCTTCTTCCTCGGTTGTTCGCGCTACCCGGAGTGCGATTTCACGCGCGACCTTTCGCCCGAGGTCGGCGGCGAGGAAGTCGAGAGCGAAAGCGCCGCCGAGTATTGCGAGAACTGCGGCAAGGAAATGACCATCAAGCGGGGCCGCTTCGGTCCGTTCCTCGCCTGTACGGGCTATCCGGACTGCAAGACCACGCGCCGCCTGGTGACCGGCACCCGCAAGGCGCACCGGCCCGACGAGCCTCTCGATGAGAAATGCCCGGACTGCGGCTCCGGTCTCGTGAAAAGGCACGGCCGTTACGGCGAGTTCATCGGCTGCTCCGCGTATCCCAAATGCAAGTACACGCGCCCGGTGACCCTGGGCATCCACTGCCCCAAGTGCGAGACCGGCGAACTGGTTCGCCGCGGCGCCGCCGGGGCTCGCGGCCGGCGACGCACCTTCTACGGTTGCTCGCGCTACCCGGAGTGCGATTTCACGACACCGCATGCGCCGATTGCTGAGGCTTGCCCGAAATGCGGTGCGGCTTTCATTGTGGAGAAACGCAGGAAGACCGGCACCGTCCGCGCCTGTCTCAAGGAGGGATGCGGTTGGGAGGTCGAGGTCCACGCTCCGCACCCTGCGGAAGTTGCCGAAGGTGCAGGGATCAAAGTGTGACCTCTGACTCGCCCGCCCGGCTCCGGCGATGACGCATCGCTGGCATTTGGCCCGGGTCCGCGGCTATCATCGGCGCGTGGGCGTGAAACACGGGTTCTTCTGCTGGCTCCGATGAAAGCCGCCATCGCCAATTATCTTGCCTACATGCGCTCGGTGCGCAACTCCTCGCCCCACACCATCCTGAATTACGGCAGAGACCTCGAGCAGTTCATCACCTATTTGACCCCGCCCGGCTTGGCCGCACCGCCGATCACCGAGATCAGTCACCATGTGGTGCGCGAATTCATCGGCTACCTTCACGACCAGGGCCTCGAGAAAAGTTCCATCGCGCGCAAGCTGGCTGCCCTCCGCTCGTTCTTCAAGTACTGTGTTCGCGAAGGATTGCTGCAGGAGAATCCCGCGCGCCTCGTGGCCACCCCGAAACTCCCCAAGCGCATCCCGTCGGTACTCTCCGCTGAGGAGATGAATGGGTTCCTCGATCAGCTTGCGAGAATGACGCCGCGCTCCGTGGCGAAGGCCTTGCCGCCGGGCGCCAGCCCGTCAAGTTCGCACGGCTCGAAAGCAGCGAGCCCGCGCCGCGCCCGCAAAGAGGAATCCCATCTCTTCCTGAGCCGCGACCGCGCCCTTCTCGAGATTCTCTACGCCTCCGGTCTGCGCGTGAGCGAGCTCACCGGCCTCAACCTCGCCGACGTGGACCAGAAGGAACGCATCCTCCGCGTCTGCGGAAAAGGCAACAAGGAGCGCATCGTCCCCTACGGCTCGAAGGCCGAAGAGGCTTTGCGGGCTTACTGGCCCGTCCGCGAGGCCCTTCTCCGCCACACGGAGTCCCAGGGCCGCCGCTGTGATGTCGAGGCAGTCTTTCTGAATTACGCGGGCCGCCGCTTGAACCAGCGCTCGGTTGGCCGCATCGTAAAAAAGTACGTGCGCTTGGTGAACATCAACTGGGACCTCCACCCGCACTCGCTACGCCACGCCTTCGCCACGCATCTGCTGGCCGACGGCGCCGACCTGCGCGCCATCCAGGAGCTTCTCGGCCACCAATCCCTCACGACCACGCAAAAGTACACCCACGTCTCGATCCGGCAGCTCATGGATGTTTACGATAAATCCCATCCTCACGCTTGAGCGCCGGGCGAACGGCGCGGCGGGGGGAACGGGTTCGATTCCACAACTTGGTGGGCCATACGCTGCTCGAGGGGGGACATGCCAAGCTGGCGAAGAACCAGTTAGAAGAAGCAGCCAAACCACTCAGGAAGTCGCGGAAGAGCCTGCACGGTTGGTAGCGATACCGGGACTCGAACCCGGATTTGAGCCTTGAGAGGGCTCCGTCCTAACCTTTAGACGATATCGCCACTGCTTCTGTGAATACTCCTCGGCAATTCTCGCATGGGCGAAAAGGCAGCGCAAGTTGGCTGCGGCGTGCCAGTTTTCACGCTCGAAAATCCTCTCCATCAGCCGCCACTTTTCGCCTAGCCTTGCTTGTGGCAGTGCCGCCGGGGACGTTCACAGCCGCAGGCCAAGCCGAGACAGCGCCGACAGACTTGTTTGCCCTTATACTGTCAAGGATGTCCGTCGTTTTGTGGAGAAGAATTGGCGGCCACGGAGGATTTGCGGGATGAAGCTGATTCGATTCGGCGAGCCGGGAAGAGAAAAGCCGGGCGTCCTTCTCAGGGATGGCGCGCGCCTCGATGCGTCTGGGTTCGGCTCGGACTACGACGAAGCTTTCTTTGAAAGCGACGGACTCGCGGCGCTGCAGCACTGGGTCGAACGGAACGGCTCCGGCGCGCCTCATGTCCCGGCTTCGGACCGCTGGGGGCCCCCCATCCGCCGGCCGAGCAAGATCGTCTGCATTGGACTCAATTACCGGGACCATGCCGCGGAGACTGGGGCGGAGCTCCCGAAGGAGCCGGTCCTCTTCTTCAAGTCAACCACGTCGCTGGTCGGTCCCAACGATGCGGTGATCATCCCGCGAGGCGCCACGAAACTGGATTGGGAAGTGGAGATTGCCGTGATCGTGGGGAGGAGAGCCAGCTACATAACGCGAGAACACGCCTTCGACTACGTGGCCGGCTACGCGCTCCATAATGATTACTCCGAACGGAGTTTTCAGCTCGAGCGCGGCGGCCAGTGGGTGAAGGGCAAGAGCGCGGACACGTTTGCGCCGCTCGGGCCGTTTCTCGCAACAAAAGAGGATGTGCCGAACCCCAGTGGCCTGAGCATGTGGTTGAAGGTAAACGGAGAATTCCGGCAGCGAAGCAGCACCGCGAACATGGTCTTCGACGTTCCGACGCTCGTGAGCTACATCAGCCAGTTCATGACGTTGCTCCCCGGGGACGTCATCAGCACGGGGACGCCGGCCGGAGTCGCCTTGGGAATGAAGCCGCCGCGCTATCTAAAGGCTGGCGACGTGGTCGAGCTGGGAATTGACGGCCTAGGAGAGTCGCGTCAAGAAGTAGTCGCTTGGTCGTGATCGAGGCGATTCCGCCATGATTGGGGATCGATAATGGCCACGGCGCGTTGAGGTCCCTATAGAAGACCTTTTTGCTTCAAATCCTGGGCGGCTTGCATCACATTGTCCGGCCTTCCGAGATCACTCCAAGAATATTCATCGGCCCGGAAGGCGAGGATTTTTTCTCTCTGGGCAGCGAGACGCAGATAGAACGTGATGATCGAGAAAGCGCCCTCTTCCGTCATCAACGCAAAGAGACGGGGAGAGATAACGTGGATGCCGGAGAAAGCCAGGGCTTGCAATTGCTGTGAAGGCCGAACAATTTCAGTTTTCTGATCGCGTCTGGATCGCCGGCCGCAAAGCTGAAGCTGCTCGTCGAAGAGCAGGTATCGAGAGGTCTCCCGGTCTTGCACCGCCAGTGTGGCGAGCGCCTGATGTTCGGTATGAAATTGCACCATGCGCCGGAGATCAATCGTGCTGATGACATCGACGTTGTGCAGAACGAACGGCTCATCAAGACCGCTGGAATCCCCAAGGAAGAAATAGGCGGCCTTTTTCAGGCCGCCGCCGGTGTCGAGCAAGACCTCCTCGCGAGAGACTTCAATACGCATGCCGAAGTCATCGTTCGTTTTTAGATATTCGAGAATCATATCGGCGAAGTGGTGCACGTTGACGATCACCTCGCGAATCCCGAAGGCGCGCAAGCGGGATAGCGTGATCTCCAATAGAGTGCGGCCGGCGATTTCCACCAGCGCCTTGGGGCGGCTGTCGGTGAGTGGCCGCAAGCGCGTACCGAGGCCGGCGGCCAAGATCATCGCCTTCATTTGCCCAAGTTCTCCAACTCAAGATGCCGCACCACGACTTCCACCCCGCTCTGGCCGCGCAAATGTCTCGCCAATTGTTCTGCAAAGTAAACCGAACGATGCTGGCCTCCGGTGCAGCCGAACGACACCATCAAGCTCTTAAAGCCGCGACGCTGATAGTCGCTCACGCTGGCATCCACCAGCGAAACAACGCTGGCGAGGAACTGATGCACGCTCTCCTGTTGGTTGAGATACTCGATCACCGGCGCGTCTTTGCCCGTGAGGCTGCTGAAGCGCTCTTCGCGTCCGGGATTCGGGATGCTGCGTCCATCGAAGACGAATCCGCCGCCGTGCCCGGCATCGTCTTTCGGCAGGCCCCGCCGGTATGAAAAACTGAAAATCCGCACCGTCACATTCTCCGATTCGGAAGTCGGGCTCTGGAATTTCTCCGAGGCCACCATGCTCTTCAACGCGTCCATCAGCGTCGGCAACGCGATGGGTAACATGACGTGGTCAAGAAGCCAACGCACATTGTTCAGCGCGTACGGCACGCTTTGCAGAAAATGAGGTTTGCGCTCATAAAGGCCGCGGAAGCCGTAAGCGCCCAAGGCCTGCATGATGCGGACGTAAACGTAGGCATAGTAGTGCTGCATGAACAGATCGCGCTCAAGATCGATGAAACGGGCAAGCCCCTCGAGATAGTACTCAAGCAATTCCTGACGCAGCTCGGGCGGCAGATCGGCCTTGGCATCGTACAAAAGAGAAGCGATATCGTATTGCAGCGCGCCTTTGCGGCCGCCTTGATAGTCCAAGAAATACGGATCGCCGTCGCGCAACATGATGTTGCGCGATTGAAAATCCCGATAGAGAAAGTAATCACGGCCGGCGCTCAGCAAGAACTTGGTCAAGCGGCTAAAATCGTGTTCCAGCGCTTGTTCGTTGAAGGGAATGCCGGCGAGCCTGAGAAAGTAATACTTGAAATAGTTCAAATCCCACGCGATGGACTGGCGATCGAAGCTGGCTCGCGGATAGCATACTTTGTAATTCAAATCGCGGCCGGCTTCGATCTGAAAGCGCGGCAACACGGCCACGACTTTGCGATAGGCTTCGACCGCTTGGGGAGCAATGTTCTCGCCGGCGCGATTTGTCGAGAGAAACTCAAAAAGAGTCGTGTCGCCCAGGTCCTCTTCGAGATAACCGCCATGGTCCAAATCGTCAGCATAGATTTCCGGCACCGGCAGACCGTGCCGGCGAAAATGCCTGGAAAAGTCGAGGAAAGCGACGTTCTCTTCGCGTACGTCATACAGAATGCCAATCGCGCTGACTTTTTCGCTGGCCAGCCGGATGATCTTGCGCCCCGAGCCGCCGAGCAGCCCCTGCAGCGGCTGCACCCGCTCGGCCGGTGAGTGGAAATGCTGTTTAAAAAGCTCTTTGAGAACGTCCACGAGTATGAGTTCCAACGAGTCAGTTTTGACGAAGCACTAAAACTGGCCCTCTTCTAACATGGTTGATTCTCGCTGAAGAGACTTGGCTGACAGCGAGTTTCAACGAAATCATCGGCCGGCCAAAGAACATTTCCGCTCCCAGGTTGAACCAGCTCGACCGGATATTGGCAACAGCAGTTACACATTCTGAGAAGTTCATGTACGACGCTGGCCTTGTGGTCGCCAGCCAACACAAAGATAACATCGAACGCGCGATCCAAAAACGGTAAGGAATGGCGTTCGAGTCCCCGCAGCGGACTTCGGGAGCATGCGTGGGACCTCACTTCTACGGGTGGCAGGTCCCACATCGAAGTGACGCTCGTTTGATTTGAAGCTTGGAGTGCTCGCCCCCAAGATGGATCTTCTCCGTACTGTCTCTAGAAAAGAAGTCGCACTAAAGTAGAATCCGCAGCGTCAGGTCGTGAATTCAGGAGGAGGGAGCGTGGTCGGCACAAGTGGATTGGAAAGACCGACTCCTTAGTGCCCAGAAAGGCTTCCGCGGAAGTAAGAATTCGCAGCGTAACTTGCTGAATCGGGAGGGTAAACTTGGTCGGGGCGAGTGGATTTGAACCACCGACCTCCTGGGCCCGAACTATGTGGATCAATCCCATAACCGCTTTATCTGGCGTCGCTTACGGGACAAGGAGCATTGTTCCCCTCTCCTAGTTGTCCATAACTTGTACCTAGACCAATCGCCTGAACCCCTCTAGTGAGTCAATTTCTTTGGGCACACTGGCAGTTTTTATTGAACCTTCCTTGTATCTCCTAGCAGGAGATGGGAGTTGGGGAAGGGGACGGCGACGGGCCGCGGAAGGCGAAAGATGGACGGTCGTGAAAGCGGGGAATCTTAATGCTCTCCATGTCCGGCGGATCTGTTGCTGGCAGCCGCAAGCAAGATCAAGAACGCCCGACGCAGGCAGCGGCCAGTGCTCATCGGGGTGCCACCCTGGTTCCGGGGTCTTCTTCTCACGCACAGAGCCTGTTAAATTTCCTGGGCGATTCTACACACAGTGGGACCTGACTGACGGCCAGCCTGTTTATCGCTTCGTCGCTGGGGCCGCTATCTCGATATACGAGCACAAGTTGGAGGCACTCCTCCACGGCGCGCCATGCTCAACCCAGCACGATGCGGATCTCATGCACAGCGCCATCGTCGGCGAGTGGAATATTTGCGGAGCCAGCCAGCAGCTTGCCGTCCAATTCAGTCACAGCGACGCCACGGGTAACGCTCGACGGATTTTCCACCGTGATCTTGTAGCTTGCCGAGTGATAACGAAAGCTGACCGAGTAGCTGGGCCAATTGCGCGGGATGCAGGGATCGATGCAGAGCGTCATGCCGCGCACGCGGAAACCGAGAATCCACTCCATGCCGGCGCGATAGAGCCAGCCCGCCGACCCGGTGTACCAGGTCCATCCGCCGCGCCCGACGTGTGGAGGCTCGGCATAAACGTCGCCCGCGACCGCGTAGGGCTCGACTTTGTAACGCTGCACGCTTGCCCGCGTGGTAGTGCGATTGATTGGGTTCAGCATCCGGAACAGCTCGCCGGCCTTATCGCCGTCGCCGAGCGCCGCGAAGGCCAGAACCGTCCACACGGCAGCATGCGTGTATTGTCCGCCGTTCTCACGGATGCCGGGCACGTAACCTTTAATGTAGCCGGGGTCAAGCGGCGTGCGGTCAAAAGGCGGCGTGAAGAGCAGAATCAGGCCCTCCGGTCGGCGCACCAGGTGCTGCTCGACGGCAGACATGGCGCGCGCCCCGCGGCCCGGTTCTGCGGCGCCGCTGATGATGCCCCATGACTGAGCGATGGAGTCAATGCGGCACTCCGCGCCTGTGGCGGAGCCGAGCGGCGTGCCGTCATCAAAGTAGGCGCGGCGGTACCATTCGCCGTCCCAAGCTTCCCGCTCGAGCGCCGCTTTTAGCGCGCTGACGTGAAGCCGCCAAGTCTCCGCGCGCTTGTGGTCGCCGCGCGCATCCGCAACTTTGGCAAACTCCCAGAGAATCGTGTGCAGAAACCAGCCTAGCCAGACGCTTTCTCCCTTGCCTAGCGGGCCGACGCGGTTCATGCCGTCATTCCAGTCGCCCGTGCCCATCAGCGGGAGGCCGTGGCTGCCGACGAAGAGGCTGCGGTCCAGCGCACGCGCGCAGTGTTCGAATAGCGTCGCGCGAGTCTCTGACACACGCGGCTGGAAGTACAATTCGATCTGTCCCTCGGCCAGTGCGTTGCCTTCCAAGAAGGGTACGACTTCCTCCAGCACGGTCCTGTCGCCGGTGACTTCGATGAAGTGGATGACGGTGTACGGCAGCCAGAGAAGGTCGTCGGAGATGCGGGTGCGCACGCCTCGTCCCGAGGGCGGATGCCACCAGTGCTGGACGTCACCCTCGGTGAACTGGCGCGCGGCCGCGCGCAGCAGATGCTCCCGCGCAAGTTCTCGTTTCGCGACGCTGAGGGCCATCACATCCTGGAGCTGGTCGCGGAAGCCGTACGCGCCGCTTGCCTGATATAACCCCGCGCGCGCCCAGAAGTGGCACGCCAGCGTCTGGTAGAGCAGCCAGCGATTCAGCAGCGCATCCATGGCCGGCTCGGGTGTGGTGATCTGTACGGCACCAAGCACGTCGTCCCACCGGGCGGTGACGTCACGCAGGATTCCGTCCAGGTCTGCAGCGCGATAGCGGCCGAGTAACTCGCGCACTTGTTCCCTGCTTTCCATCTGGCCCAGGAAGAACACAATTTCCGCGCGCGCGCCGGGGCGCAACTCAAGCGAGGTTTGCAGAGCGGCGCATGGATCGAGACCCGCGCCCACCCTTCCGGAAAGGGGACCGCCTCGCTCAAGCGCCGCGGGACGTTCGGGCGTGCCATTGCGGCCCAAAAACTCTGTGCGGTCGCCCGTGCACGAAATCTGCCGGCCGGCAAGATCCGCAAAGGCGATGCGCCCGCCGAACTCGCCGCCCCACGCGCTCCGGGCAAAGAGCGCTCCCGTCTGCGAATCGACCTCCGTAATGATGTAAGGCGCCGAAGCGCTGCGCGAGCTGCCCAGCACCCACTCGGCATAAGCGGTCACAGAGAGACGACGGGAGCGTTCGGAATGGTTCTGCAGGGTGAGCCGAGAGATCTTTATCGGGTCTTCAGAGGGCACGAATTGCAGCAGCTCAAGCAGGATGCCGTGCGCGCCATGCTGGAAGCGGCTGTAGCCCTGGCCGTGGCGCGCCACATACGAAGCAGTTTCATCGCGGACGGGCAGCGCTGTGGGGCTCCAAACCTCACCCGTGCTTTCGTCGCGGATGTAGATGGCTTCTCCAGGCGGGTCGGTGACGGGATCGTTGGACCACGGCGTAAGCTGATTTTCGCGGCTGTTGAGCGACCAGGTGTGGCCGGAGCCTGATTCCGACACGAGGAAGCCAAACGATGGATTCGCAATGACGTTGATCCACGGCGCAGGCGTGTGCAATCCTTCCTCAAGAACGGTCACATATTCGCGGCCATTTTCAGCGAAGCCGCCAAGGCCGTTGAAAAATTCGAGATCCGGCAGAGGCAGCGGTACGTCCAGAGGTTTGCCCGGGCGCAGCGGTCGCGAGACGGGGGGTACCCCAGCTTCCGTGCGGCGCGACCGAGTGACCTGCTCGAACAAAGTGCCGCGCCGGCTGAGGAGCACCGCCCGCGCGGCCGTTTGCAGTAGCGCACGCTCCTGCGCAGAGACCAAGTCTGCCCGCAGGAGGAAAATATTGCCGCGCACGCTGCCTGTATCCGGAGAGAGCCGCAGCTGGCTGCCGCGCACGAGCGCTTCCAGGGAGTCCTGTAGTTCCTGCGCATAGGACGACGGCTTCTCATTCAGAATGACCACGTCGGCGGACAACTGCTTCATCCGCCAGTATTCATGCGCGCGCAGCAATTGCCGGATGATCTCGACATCTTCCGGTTCGTCGATGCGCGCCAGCACGATGGGCAGATCACCGGAGATTCCGTGGGCCCACAGCGCGGAACGCTCCAGTGTGCTGCGGTTGAGCACATCGGGAGATGGCCGCAGCGAAGCGTCGGAATAGAGCACGGCATTGGCGAGTCTTTGGAACAAGTGAGCTTCGTCGGGACCGATACCCAGGTGGTACAGTTGTACTTGCGCCTGCGTCCAGGCCAACGTTAGAGTGCGCTCAAAGGTTCTCGCGTCGCGGTACTTGTCGGCCAGATCCAGCGCCTGCTCGCGGGCCGGAGTGACGATCGTTGAAAAAGTGATGCGGATTGTGGCGCCCGGCGGGATGCGCACCGTGCGCCGCAGGCTCATCACCGGGTCCAGTACGGAGCCGACGGTATTCGAGAGTGGTCTGCCGTCGATCACCGATACGGGATTGCGGACATGGTGCCCGCGTCCGAGGAACCGCGCGCGATCCGTCTCGAATTGCGCGTCGCCGACGGTTTCGCCTTCCACAACGACCACATGCGCGGCCCACACGGCCGTGTCTTTATCGGATTGCCTGCGGCGCGTTGCCAGCAGCGCGCCGACAGCGGGCACGAATTCCGTCTGCACAAACAAATTTGAAAACGCCGCGTGCGTCACATCGGCTGCCTGCGAAGCAAGGCAAAGCTCGGCATACGAGGTGACCTCGATTTCGCGCGTGTGTGCTCCCAGGTTGGTGATGGAGACGCGCCGCACTTCAGCATCGTCCTCGGACGACACGACGACCTCGAGCGTGGTGGTCAGTGCGCCGTCGCGCCGGATAATCTCGGCACGGTCTTCGTAGAAGGAAGCCTCGTAAGAGTCCGGATCGATGCCGCTGGGCTGATAACCCGCCGACCAAACGTGGCCGGTCTCCGTGTCCCGAAGAAAAACGTACGTGCCCCAGCAGTCCCGCGTGACATCCTCGCGCCACCGCGTAACGGCAATATCGCGCCAGCGGCTATAGCCCGAGCCCGCCGCGGTAAGCATTACGGCGTACCGTCCGTTGGAAAGCAGATGCGTCCGCGGAGTCACATCATGCGGCGTGGTGAACCGGCGTAGCACCGGCGGAATGAGTTCGCGGACCTGCGCCGCCGCGGAAACTTCTTCCGCGCGCGGCCGTGCGACAAGCACGTCGCGCGGCGTTCGTTCCTGTAGCAACAGTTGGGTGGCCTGCACAATGGGCTCGGCATGGAAGCGGGCCCGCATCGCGCCATCGTTTAAGACGTTGGCGAAGGCCACCAATGACATCCCCTGATGGTGTGCGAAGTAGGTGCGCACGACGGCGACGTCTTTGCCTTCGGGCAACCGCGTGCTGGTGTAATCGAGCGCTTCGTAAAAACCGAAAGCTCCTCTGCCGCCGGCCTGGGCGAGTCGCGCGAAGTTTAGGGTGGCTGCGGCAGGATCGATCATGGCCGCGAGCGCAGTGGCATACGGCGCGATGACGACGTCATCGCTCAGGCCGCGCTTGAGCCCCAGCCCGGGCACACCAAAGCTGGAATATTGGTACGTGAGGTTGAGATCGCGCGCATTGTAAGCCGACTCCGAGACTCCCCAGGGCACGCGGCGTTCCGCTCCGTAGGTAATTTGCCGGCGCACGACGAGGTGGTACGTCTGGTCCAGCAGACTGCCCGCAGGGGAACGCATCACCAGCGCCGGCATCAGGTACTCAAACATCGAGCCCGACCAGGAGATGAGCGCGGAGCCACGGCCCACGGGTGTGAGCCCGCGGCCTAGTCGAAACCAGTGCGACGACGAAACGTCGCCCTTAGCGATGGCAATGAAACTTGCGAGGCGCGCCTCCGAAGCGAGCAGGTCGTAACAGTTGGGATCGAGACTACCGTCCGAGACCCGGTAGCCGATGGAAAAAAGCTTGCGCGTATTGTCAAACAGAAAGCGGAAATCCACCCCGCGAAACATATCCTCCGCCGTCTGGGTGACCGCCGAAAAGCGGCGAATGAGCGCGGCGGCATCCCGGGCCGAATGCTCGATGGCCCGGGCCAGCGTATCGATCCGCTCGAGCGTCTCCCGGTTTGCCGGAGAATTATCGAGCAGGCGTGCGCGCAGCGCGGCCAGTTCACGGAGAGCCGCCTCGAAGCGTTCCGGAGCGTCCGCCAGCGCCGGAATGGAACGGAAGAACGGCTCGATCGCCACCCACTCGGGCGCCTTCTCCGGAGGACGTCCGGCCATAACCACAATCTCTTCCGGGTCCAGGCGCGCCCACGGAATCAAGATTTCCACGTCTCGGGCGTGGCTTTCGACGCAGGCTCTGGCGGCATCGGCCCAGGCGCGCAACTCGGAATCGGGAGGGTCCCCGCGCTCCTGCGTCAGGGTTTGCGCAATATCAGCCACGGTGCAGGCGTGCGCCCTTAGCTCGACAAAACGCGCCGCCCAGTCCGCGGCATCGACCGGCAGCGGGTCCAGAGAGGCAGCCAGCGTGTCGATGGCGTTGCTGAGCTGCTTCCGCGTGACGATGTGGGTACGCCGCGTATCCGCAATGTCGTCGAGCGCTTCGCGCAACAGCCGGATGCTGTCTTCCATTCCGGCGGGCAGGTGCGCTCCGACGGACGATTTCTGAATCAGCTCGCGGCAACCGTTGGCCAGAGCCAGCAGATGTCCGGCGAGATTTCCGCTGTCCACGGAAGAAACATACTTGGGCTCGAGCGGATGAAGATCGCGCGTATCGTACCAGTTGTAGAAGTGGCCGCGAAACAGCTCGAGGCGGCTCATCGTCTCGAGCGTAGTTTCGAGGCGCTCAACCGTCTCGAGCGCGCCCAGCCATCCGAAATCGCGCGCGACAAGCGTGGAGAGAAGATAGAGCCCGATATCGGTGGGCGAAGTTCGGTGGGCCACGATGGGCTTGGGCTCTTCCTGAAAATTATCGGGAGGCAGCGAGTGGTCCGTGGGGGCAACAAACGCCTCGAAGAAGCGCCAGGTCCGGCGCGCGGTCAAACGGAGAGTTTGCACATCGGCCGGCGATACCGGCTCCGCTCCGAGAAGCCGTGGAGGCAGGCTGATCCAGCGCGCGACGGCAGGAGCCGCAAACCAGAGAAGGAGGAACGGGGCAGCAACGGCCCAAGCCCGGCCCCGCCCGTAGGCCAAAACCGCAAACGCCGCTCCGGCGAGCAGAATGCCGCCGGCCATGCGCTTGTACATGCTGGAAATCTTCAAATCGACCGCAGACCGGGCGTGTGCTGCGGTCACCCACTCCAGCAAATTCCTCCGCGTGATGAACAGACGGCCGAGGGTGCGCAGAATCGCGTCTGCCATCAGCCACATCTGGTAAGCAAGGAAGGTCACCGTCGAGCCGATCTGCGCTGCGCCGAGCGCCAGGTCGGTAAGCGCAGCGCGAAAATGGCTGCGCTTGGAAATTCCGCGGCGGTGCGGCTTCAGTCCGATGAGGAAAGGCAGCAGCGCGGGAATCGCGATCGTTACCAGGATAAATCCGGTCCACACCCAAGGAGACACCGATGGCAGCAGCCACCCAACAACCAATGTGAGAAACGCGGCGGGCGCCGACAGGGTGCGGCGCAAGTTGTCGAGCATTTTCCAACGGCCAATCGCGGGAATGACGACAGGACGGCGTTTCTCCGAGGCCACTCGGACGCGCCCAAAGACCCAGGGCAGAAGTTGCCAGTCTCCGCGCGCCCAGCGATGCTGCCGGGCGGCCGCGGCCTCATAGTGCGAGGGAAATTCGTCAAACAGCTCAATGTCTGTGGCCAGTGCGGCGCGGGCGAAGATACCTTCAAGGAGATCGTGGCTCAGCAGCGCGTTGTCCTGCACCTTGCCCGCTAAGGCCGCCTCAAATGCATCGATGTCGTAAATTCCCTTGCCGGTGTACGAACCTTCTCGGAATAAATCCTGATAGACATCGGAAACCGCCGACGCATAGGGATCGATCCCGCTCGGGCCGGAGGAGATTCTTTGGAACAGCGAGCCCTCATGCTCGGTGGGCAGCGAAGGCGTGATGCGCGGTTGCACCACCGCGTAGCCTTCGACGACGCGCCCGGCACGCGCGCTGAACCTCGGCCGGTTGAGAGGATGCGCCATGGTGCCGACTAAACGGGCAGCAGCGCCTCGCGGCAGGCGCGTGTCTCCATCGAGCGTGATGACGTAGCGAACACCCGGTACGGCTTCCGGGGGATGCCCGCCCGTGGGTATAAACGTGGTGTTCGACGAGCCGCGCAGAAGCTGGTTCAGCTCATGCAGCTTCCCTCGCTTGCGCTCCCACCCCATCCATTTGCGCTCGCGCTCGTTCCAGAGACGCCTGCGATGGAAGAGCAAGAAGCGCTCACCGCCGCCGGGCGCCGGGCCGTGGCGCTTGTTCAAGCGAGCGACGCCGTCAACCGCGGTGGCCAGCAGTTCGTCGTCACCGGGGAGGTTTTCGCTCGGCGCGTCCGCCCAGTCCGAGAGCAGTGCGAAACGCAGGTCCCCATCCGAATTCGCCAGATAGTGAACCTCCAGCCGCTCCACCTGCTCTTCGATTTCATGCTGTCTGACGAGCAGCGTGGGCACGACCACGATCGTTCGCAAATGTTCCGGCACGCCGCTGCGCAACTCCAGCCGCGGCAGGGTTCGCGGTCCGAGCACATGCATCACTGCGCGATTGATGAGTGCGATGGCCAGGTCCGAAGCAGGCACTGCGGCAAGAAGACCGAGCAGCACAAGCCCTTTCGCGGTGACCCCCGCTTCGCTGGCATGCAGTAGCGGTAGCGCGAGAATCATGGCTGTCACTACACCGATGGTTCCCAGGTAGCCGGGTACCGCGGCTCGTACATACAAACGAAGCAGCCAGCGCTTCCAGGAGACGCGAAAACCGAGGTCGCGCTCAAAGGCCAGACGTCCCCGCGAGATGAGGTAATAGCCAGGCTCCGTTTGCCGGTCCTCGTCTGGCTGTACGCCGCCGCGCGGCTCCACGGGCGCCCGCCTGGCGCGACGTGCGGCGCGTTTCGCTACTTCAATTTCCGAGTAGCCCGAGCCCCGCGAGAGATCCTCGATAGCATGGCGGTAGCGGTCTCGCGTGGCAAAATCCATCTCGGCGAAGTTGCTGCCATGGCGCAGAATTTCGTCCACTAGGCTGACGCTCTCAAAGAATTCCTGCCAATCAAATGCAGACGTCAAGCGCATGCTGGTGATGACGTTGCGCACGGTGACGCTCATGGCTCCCTGCTGCTGGTGCTCGGCGTGGACAATTTCGTCGGCGGTAGTCCCCTGCGCGGCCAGGCGCTCATCGAGCCAAACCAAGATGGGGCGCACCTTTGGATCCAGGTCGCGCAAGCGCTGGACGAGCTGTACGGCAAACGCCCTCGCCAAAGGCGTCTTCTCAAAGCGGCGGAGGACTGCCGCTGGGGCCACCAGAGACTGGCCGCCTGTACCCAACAGGCTGTCGGCCAGCCGGTCGGCTTCCTCGCACGCGGCGCGACTGCTCACAATCCGTTCTGCTAGCCTGCGCAGATTTTCCACCAGCACGATACGCAGCGTGATGGCCACGGCCCACAGCTCACCGATGGTGAGCGGTTGCACGCGCTGGTAGGCCGTCACAAAGCGGCGCAGCACTTCCGGGTCGAATCGGCTGTCCGTGTGTGCCACGAACGCCCACGCCACTCCGAAAACGCGCGGATAGCCCTGCAAGTGACCGGAGGCAAGTTTGGGCAGTTTCCGATAGAAGCCGGGTGGCAAGTCGTCACGGATCTCGCGGAGCTGTTCATCAACGATGTAGAAGTTATCGACCAGCCATTCGGCTGCGGGGGTAATCGCATGCTCCTTCTGAATCGCCCGGGCAATGGCCTGGTAGGACTCCAGCAGCACGCGGCCGTTCTCCAGGACGCGCGGAAGGAGCGGCCGGCCAGGTCCCGAATCACTGGTGACGATCTGCGCGGCGGCAAGACTCTCTGCGTGCTGCTCGAAGCGTTCCACCCCGAAGAGCTCGGCGCGGATGGGTTCTTCCGGGTCGCGAAAAATGCTGACGGATGGCTTGGCCGTATTCATCGTGTTTTCAGAACGACTGCCGAATTCCCGCTGCTCACCTTCTGGAATGATATCAGCGCCAAGAAATTCTTCAGCACCCTGCCGGTGTCTCGCTGCAGGCTTGGCGCCTCAGCAATGGATTATTCTCCGTTTCTTTCCTTGCAGAGCACTCAACCCTCGCGGCCGGTGCGGCAATTTAGATATTTCTCAGAAAGCGCTTTCGAGAAAGATCCGGAACCGGCGCGAGCGAGATGGATGGCGCAGTTTTCGCAGCGCCTCGGCTTCGATCTGGCGGATGCGCTCGCGAGTAAGGGCGAAATCCTGGCCCA
>JBEKUY010000013.1:0-67398 GCA_049514555.1 Candidatus Acidiferrales bacterium | reverse complement strand
GGAAAATGCCACGGGAAATTACGTCAAGGTGGTGCAACGCATTCCCGTGAAAATCGTGCTGGACCCGATTCCGGCGGACAAGGCCATCCTGCGTCCGGGGATGAACGTGGGCGCCACGGTAATGACGGACTGAGGATCCTTGGATGAGTGCGCGGCACAACGACAGGGCGGTGCTCCCGCTGGTCCTGCGGATGAGAAAGGCGCAGCCCTCGGCAGGGCTGCTGGCAGAGCTGGGTACCGATATCGAGCCGTCAGACCGGGCGGCAAGTCAACAACCGAGACAAGAAAGGGAGGACCACATGGCGAGACACACGAGACAACCGAAACGCGGCCCACCGGCTCCCAGTGCGAACGTTCGATCTCGGCCTGAAGAAGCCAAGCGCGGTGGCGTGCCGGCTCGTTGATATAACGACAACCTAGCGCTGGCCGCGGTCCCAGTCAGTGGAGTTCATCTGTTGGACCGGCACCCTCGTCATGGTGGAACGCCTGACTCGAGTAGACTGGTTGCCGCATGCCGATTTGATGGAGGATTTGCCTCAACGATAGGTTTGGCAGTTGGTTTCGGGTCCCTGCATGAGATGCAAGGCAGATGTTTTCCCAATCGTATGTTCGTCCGAGCACAAGGAGAGATGCCATGCAACAGCAAATTGGCACCACCGCGGGGCTCATCTGGGAGGCTCTCAACAGTAAGGGCGAGTTGTCGTTGGGGCAACTCAAGAAGGAAGTGAAAGGGAGAACGCCCACCTTTGAATGGGCCATTGGTTGGCTGGCGCGCGAAGAGAAGGTTCTGATCAAGCCAGAGAGGCGGTCTTTCCGCCTCTGCCTACGGAAGCCAAGGGAAAAACCGTAGGAGTGATCTCGCCATGAGCTCAACACTGCCGACGGGCAGTTCAGCCATGCCCAGACGCCGCAAGGCCATGATCAGATCATCCCCTGTCAATTCCTTGTTGGCCTGTCAACGCGGAGACCTTCGATGCGTCCCGTTGCGAATCTCAAGCCACTGACTGACGCCGAATTCGAGCGACTTGGCGGCTTCCTCGGCAAAGGCGAGCATCGCCGGGCCATGAATCTGGAAGAGCTGGACGGCTTCTTCACCGCACTCATCTGTGACCCAGAAAGCGTACCGCCGAGCGAGTACTCACCCCGCATTTACGGTGGCGAGCCGTGCTTCCGAGATTTCGAGGAGGCCCAGGACATCACCGACTTGATCATGCGCCATTGGAACACGATTGCGGGGACTCTCTGCGCAGGGAAGGTCTGCGTCCCGTTCCTGCTCAAAGGTGAAGCTGGCACGGCGCACGGAAACGATTGGGCGAAAGGATTCCTGCGGGGCATGTCTCTGCGGCGGGAGCACTGGAAACGGTTCATGGATGACGAACAATACAGTGGAAGTCTTGTGCCCATCCTGATTCTCGCGCACGAGCCCGACCCCGACCCGAAGCTGTGTTCCCGACCGATCACGGCGGAGCAGAGAGCCAGACTGCTTGCGGACCTCGCCACAAGCGTCATGCACGTCTACCGCTATTTCCGGCCCAGTTGATGAAGTGACTATGGGCGGCAATCGGAATGTGCCCGAAAGGCCGATCTTGTACCTACTTTCTGAGCGACCGGACTCATGCTGAAGGGAAGTTCCTGCTGTAAGCCAATGAACTCATAGGCGCAAGACGGCTCGGGTCCAAACGATTCGAAAAACGAGTGCCAAGTTTCGGACCAGACACTCCTCGCGGTTTCGTGCGCACGTAACTTGTTGGTTCAAAAGGAAATGGTCGGGGTGAGTGGATTTGAACCACCGTCCTCCTGGTCCCGAACCAGGGAACACTCAACTCTATGTCGCTGTCCTGGCGTCAGTTACGGTCTTTCGGGCCGCTCTCTGTTAGACAAGTTGGACAAGTAGTTCTAACTGTGCTCGTATGGAGTTTTTCTTGGCATTGCGGAACCGCGTGACTAGGCGTCAGTCTTGGTAAGAGCAACTGCTTTGCAAGTATCGAGGTCCCGTCAACTGGGTACAAAAACGATCCGGGATGTTGCATGTCCGATGCACGACATCCCGGAACAGAATGGTGTACCCCTCGGTTTGTGCCTCAGTAGGTGTTCACACAGGCGATATAATCCGGCTCGCCCATTTGGCTGATAGTGCAGGAAAAGATCGGCCAGTTGCCGGTGTTGATGGGATTCCACGGAGCTTTCGTCCCTGGATTCGTGCTGGTGCTTCCGGAAGCGTAGTAGTAGGTGTAGGTGTTGCGCTGGCTTTCGCTGCTCACCAACTGCGGATATAAATGTTGCAACGAATAGTTGAGCGTACCCTGCGCGCCGTAAGTGGAAGAGAGCTTATAGAGGCTATTGAACTGCGCCGGCATCGGCGTGGCCGACAGGTCGTAGTCGAACGATTCGTAATCCGTGGGCAGAAACGTGTCTTGGGTAATCGTCAAGACTTTATAGGCAGGGTTGTTCCCAAAACACGGACTGATGCCCGGCAGCTGCTCCAGAACATTGCCAGACGGCAGGATGCGGAATTCGTCCATGTGCGTATGTCCGGCGAGCATCAGGGTGACAACGCTCGCGTGCTGCGTCAACGTCTGCATGAACCACGCCTGGAAACCCGGGTCCCAATTCATGGAGACGTTGCTTCCGTCAAGCTGCCCCGGCGTATCGCCCGCCATGCCCTGGGAATTTGCGCCCGGCGGCACATGCATCAAGATCCACACCTTCTGTCCGGAAGCCTCTGCAGAGGCGAGCTGCACATCCAGCCATCCGATTTCCGTGGCAGCCTGGGTGCTGCTTGGCGCTCCTAACACAAACGAATTGGTATTCAAGCCGATTACGAGCAAGTGTGATCCCAGGGGCTGTGCCGAATAGTACCCGTCGCTGGTGAACGTGCTCAGGAACGTCTGTTCGTCCACGCTGCCGTTCAAAAGCTGGTTGTAAACGGTGGACGCGTTGTTCGTCAGAAAGTTGTTGTCCGGTCCCATCCCCGTCACCTGGTATGTATCGATATTCCCCGGCACGTAGAGCACCGGCGCGTTGCCCACTGCCGCCCGGATCTGCGCGGCCACAAAGGCAAACGTTTTGTCGATGAACTGCTGCATCGCCGCGCCGACCGTTGGGTCGGGATTGGTAGCGCAGGTCGAGGGCGGATTCAGGTTATAGTACGCGTCGCAAAAGCTCTCCGGTATGTAGTGCCCGAGCAAATCGCCGGTGAAAAGAACCACCGGACTGGCGCCCATGTGCTGCTTCATATCCGCCAGTGTGAGCATCAACAAAGGATAGTTCGTATCCGTTCCGCCTCCCGTAGGAGATGTTACCTTTGAGGTCTGAAAAATGCCGGCCCACTGGCTTGCATCGGCGGCTCCAAGGGAAGAATACAACGATGGATCGTAAAACGGATTGAAGTGAAGGTCCGAGACGGTCACCACTTGATAGACGCTCGAAGCGGGAGCCGGACCGGGAGTGTTCGAATCGCCGCATCCCAACATCGGCAAAACGCTAGACATCGCTAAAAGTAACCAGAAGCACCGCGAAATCTTGGCCATAAACTCTCTTCCTTGGAGGGGATCCGGAGCAGCCGCACCTCAAAAAATGGCAACCGGCCTGAGGAGCCGGATTGAAATAAACGACGCGTCCCCACACTGCTTTCGCGGGCAATTCCAGGTCCAAGTTTGGGCGCCGCTGATACAAATGTGCAGGTTTGACGGTTCCGGTTGGATAACGTAAACATGCGCGGATTAGCGACCTGCGGCGCGGCCCGCCGCATGGGACTCTGCAACCTTCAACCGATCTCGAAGCAAGAATTTTCCGGAATGGGCCTAGTGTCCCGAGATGAAACGAAGATGCGCACTTGTGGCGGCAACGAGCGCTGCGGCCGAAGGCGCTCTCAGGTTCATTGACAGAGATTCCCTGTGCGCGTGTCGGTAAATCTGCGGACCGCTTTCAGTTGGCGCAACGCGCAAGGTCCAGCCCGTGCGCACGGTCTGGTTGGCATTTTTTCTTGGCTTTGGCTCACAATCTGCTCGCGTTTTTCAGGGCGTCAGGCGCGCTGAGGCTTCATACGCCAATCTGCCGAGCGACCGGGAAACGGTTGCGTCGCTCCAGCATGGCGGACGACCGCGCAACGACACGGCGGCGATATCAAACCAACTGGAGTACTTGATGCCATCAACACAATGGACGTGGGCCCTTCTGATGGCGGTGTTTCTTTCGATTTGCGGGTGTGGTGGGGGCAGCACCCCAGTCCCGACACCCACGCCTCAGCCACCGTCGGGGCTGACGTACAGCACGCCTGCGGCAGTGTACCTAGTGGGAACACCCATCACCGCGAACAGCCCAACCAGCAGCGGCGGTGCGGTGAGCTCCTACAGCGTGAATCCAAGTCTTCCGGCGGGATTGGGCCTCAGCACCAGCACGGGCGTGATCAGCGGAACGCCGACGCAAGTGAGCTCCGCGAAAAACTATATCGTGACCGCATCGAACGCAGCGGGCAGCGTAAACGCAACGCTTTCCATAACGGTGAACGCCGCCGCTCCTGCTGGCCTGGCGTACTCGACGAATCCTGCTGTCTACAGCGTGGGCGCGCCCATCACGGCAAACACGCCAACGAGCACGGGTGGGGCTGCGACGTCGTACACTGTGATTCCCACGCTTCCTTGGGGTCTTAACCTGGACAGCACCACGGGAGTGATCGGCGGAACACCGACAGTCGCCACCCCACAGACGAGCTACACTGTTACGGCCTACAACTCGGGCGGCAGCACCAACACGGCACTGACGATCACCGTCGCCAACGCCGCGCCGTCCAATCTGACTTACAGCAACAACCCCGCCGTTTACACCGCGAATGAAGCGATTCAGGGAAACACCCCGAGCAACACCGGCGGTCAGGCGACGTCGTACTCCGTGAGCCCAAGCCTTCCGTCGGGGCTGACGCTGAACCCGACGACTGGCGTGATCACCGGGACTCCGACAGCGGCGGCAGCAGCTTCCTCTTACACAATAACGGCGAGCAATGCGTTTGGGAGCACTACGGCGACAGTGACAATCACTGTCGATAGTCTGGCAGGGACATTGACGTACGTGCCCAGCACAGCGGTGTACACCGTAGGCCAAGCAATTACGCCACTGCAGCTGAGCAATGGGGTGGCGGGCCCTTATACGGTGAGCCCGGCATTGCCAGCGGGCCTGAGTCTGGATAGCAGCTTGGGAACGATCAGCGGAACCCCGTCGGCGGTGACGTCAACCGAGACGTACACGGTTACCGCATTGAGCGGGACCGGCAATGCTGTGGCAAAGGTGAGCATCACGGTGGACGCTGTGGCGCCGTGGTCCCAGTTCATCCCCAACATGGACCAAACGATTACTCCGCTCGCACCGTCCGGATCGCAATTCCAGCAACTCAACCCCGACCTCGCTGACAATCCGGCGTGGCTAGCTACGCATGCCGCCACGACCGCGGTAAGTCCAGATGGCAACACGCTGTTGGTTCTGACCAGTGGGTACAACCGAGTGTTCACGGAAGGCAGCGATTCACTCAGTTCGTTCAACCTGCCGGATTCCAACGAATACGTGTTCGTATACGACATTTCGAGCGGCGCTCCAATCAAGAAGCAAGTTCTGGATGTGCCCGTGACTTATTTCGGCATTGCGTGGGATCCAACCAGCAACGGCACGGCGGCGCATTTTTACGTAAGCGGTTGCAGCCAGGACGATGTGCACATCTTCTCCTATAACTCGAGGACACAACTTTGGGCGGAGGACCTGCCGCAGCTAACGCTGGGACATGGGACAAGCGGCGTTGGCTTGGGTGTTTACCCCTGTGCGGCGGGCATTGCTCTTTCACAAACCGGGCAGACCATGGTGGTGGCGAACTACTACAACGATTCGCTTTCGATTCTGACCGGGGGATACGGGAACTGGTCGCTGAAGGATGTGTCGGGAAACAACTCGCAGGTGACCAACCTGGACCTGCGCCCCGGCAAGAGCCTGGTCTCGTCGGCGGCAGCGCCAGGAGTGCCTGGAGGCGAATATCCGTTCTGGGTAGTTATTGCCGGCAGCGAACCCAACGCGGTCGCTTACGTATCGAGCATTCGTGACCGCGAAATCGACGTCGTCCCGCTCAGTTCCTCAAATAATCAACCGTTCCAAGTCACTGCGCGCATTCACGTCAAGGGCCAGCCCAACAAAATGGTCCTGAACAAAGCGCAGACTCTTTTGTATGTCACCGAAGATCAGAGCGACACCGTGGACGTAATCGATATCAATCCGGATCCCACCCACTACATGACCGTAAACACAGTGATCGAAACCATCCCCGTGCTCGCACCCGCGGGGCTCTTGCCTTCCTCGTTCTACTATTCGGACTCGAACGGCGCGATCTCCAACCCCATCTACACCGGCTCGAATACCAACAGCCTCGCGCTCTCACCCGACGAAACGCAACTCTATGTCACCAATGGAAACTTGAACGATGTTGCGGTGGTTCAGCTCACGGGAACCAACTCCGGCGACTCTGTCATCGGTCTGATACCGACAGGGTGGTATCCCAACTCGGTGAGCACCAACGCTGCTGGCACATGGATGTACGTTGCAAATGCCAAATCGCCGACGGGCCCGAATCCTGATTGGTGCTACGGCTATGGTCCGACCTCCTTTGTGCCGGATTGCTTCCCCACGAATCAGTACAATCCGGAGCGCACCAAGGCAGGGCTGCAGAGCTTCCCAATTCCCACCGCCGAACAACTGCAGTCGCTCACCTCGCAGGTCGACCAAAACAACCGTTTCTCCACCACGGAAAGCTCCAGCGACGCGCAGATCATGGCGGCCGTGCGTAAGGGAGTGCAGCATGTCATCTACATCCTGAAGGAAAACCGGACCTACGATCAGGTGCTGGGTGATCTGGTAGACACGAACGGCGTGCCTATAGGCGCACAGGATCCCACCCTGGTGCAGTGGGGTCAGGCGATTACCCCCAACCTGCACAATTTGGCGCGCACATTTGTCACGCTCGACCATTTCTTCGCCACCTCGGAGGTCAGCTACGACGGATGGTCGTGGAGTACCTCCGCGCAATGCCCCGACATCATCCAACACGAATACCCGCTTTCTTACGCCTATCGCGCGCTCGCCTTGGAAGCCGAGGGAGCGAATCGCAATATAGACGTAGGAATCCCGACCCTCGCCCAGCGACTTGCCGCGAATCCGCTTGTGCCAAACGATCCGGATGTTGTGCCGGGCCAGACCGACGTCGGCGCGCCGGACGGCCCGAATGACGAGATCAACACCGGCTATTTGTGGAATGGTGCGCTACGCGCGGGTCTCACCGTCAGGAACTACGGCTTTTTCATTGATACCACCCGCTATGGATCAGCGGCTTATTCCATTCCGGTGATCCATGATCCGGCCGCAACAAATACAGTGGTCGCGTACCCGACCAACGTGGCTCTTACTCCGTACACAGATCCGTACTACCGCGGGTTCGATAACAACCTTCCGGATTATTACCGTTTCAAAGAGTGGGAGCGGGAGTTCGACACCAACTACGCAAGCGGCGGGCTTCCGTCGCTGACCCTGCTTCGACTGATGCACGATCACACCGGGAACTTCGCTACCGCAAGCGACCTGGTGAACACGCCCGAGCTGATGCAAGCGGACAACGACTATGCCGTAGGGCTGGTGGTCCAGAAGATCGCGAACAGCATCTATGCGCAGAACACGCTGATTTTCGTGGTGGAAGATGATGCGCAGGATGGCGCGGACCATGTGGATTCTCATCGCACCATTGCGTTTGTGGCGGGTGCCTACGTGAGGCAAGGCTCGGTGGTCTCCACCTCGTACAACACCATCGATTTCATCCGCACGATGGAAGAGGTTTTGGGATTGAAGCAGTTCTTGAACCTGAACGATGCTCTCGGCCACCCAATGACCGACATCTTCACTACAACGCCCCAGAGTTGGAGCTTCACCGCTTCGCCTTCCGCTTATCTCTACGCTACGCAACTTCCCCTGCCTGCTCCTCCCGTTGGCATGAAAATCCCGAAGTCTACGCACAACGCCGCCTATTGGGCGCGTGTCACCAAGGGCCTGGATTTCTCCGACGCCGACCGTGTCGATCCTCTGGTCTACAATCGCATCCTCTGGAAAGGGATGATGCACAACAGACCCTATCCCCCGTCGCTCTCCCTCAAGAACAAGCATGTCCGCGGGGACGATGACGACGACCGGCGCGGCAAAGCCGAAAAGCATCCGGCGAGCTATCCCGAGCCTGCGAACGCAAAAAGTACCCGCAGAGCAGAGCCACAGAGGAACTGACGAAACACCCCAAAAACCGCCTCGGAGATACGACCCATTGGACCGCGCAACGAGTGGGAAGACAACGAGAGCAGCAATTCAAGTTGCATCGGGCGAGGCCGATACGATTTTTGGACACTCTTCCAGGGGAACAAGAACAGCGCAACCGAATTGAGAATGAACACCGCGCCAGGGGACATCCGCGAATTCCTTCTTCGTTAGCATTCGCTATCGGTTCGACTGCCGCACTGGCGTTTCCGCCACAGATTGCGGCGTCCACAACGGTCATCAGGCGCAGTACGAAAAGGGGGAGCGGTCGCGGCACGCGAAAATGCTCCGCTTCCCAAATGGAAGAGCCTCAGCTTTGTTCTTGCAGAGACGGATCCGAGGTTGTTAGACAAGTTCTGACAATTGGCGAGCAAGCGACCTGTTTCCAACTGACAGATTCGCGGGCCATTAGAGTATCCACCTCCTGTTTTGGCCGTTGGTGGCTTACCAGGAGGTCGTTTGCTTTTTTGTCGTCTGTAAGTTGTTGGATTTATTAGAATTGGTCGGGGCGAGTGGATTTGAACCACCGACCTCCTGGTCCCGAACCAGGCGCTCTAACCAGGCTGAGCCACGCCCCGAACCTCACTCCGTACCCTGAAGTAGTTTACGTTGGACCGCCTTCGTGCGCAACTGCTAGGTTCGAAACCAGGCAATCAAGTGATCCCGTGAATTCTCCCTCTGATTGCTAATCCAAATGGTCGCAACAGCTTGTGATGAGGTGCACGGAAGAATGACTTGCTCGAATCCGCTGGTGGTTGGGACTAAGTGGGACTGAGAATGAGTCGGCGGACCGAGACGTTGATTGGCTTTCCGCAGAAGGTCTCTTCCGATTCGAAGTCGCTTTGTTTGAAAGGCTTCGTTCACCTGTTCCGGAACCCTTCCTGGGCAAGCTGCACGATTAGTCCCAGCAGCATCAAGCTGGATTCTTATGCCGCTGCTCCCTTGGTAGTCACGGTTGCGACGACCCAAAGCGCCCAGGTGAACTCGACACCGCTACAGGCAGCTTGAATTCAGGGCGTATAGGTCATGTGGCGGCTCTGCTCTCGTCGTTTAGCAATGACGCCGTATGAAAGTCACGCGGCCCACCGTGGAATGGCGAACCCGTACGCACCGTCTACTGAATGTTTCAGGTGGCGCCGGGGGATGTTTGGCGCAGGCGCCGACGTGCAGGCACGGGCCAGCACGGGCTGGCTCTTGACAGTGTTCGACCCAACCTTTACTCTAGTGCGCTTTTATGAAGATCGTCGTCGCAGACAAAATCAGCGAGCGTGGGGTTCAACTCCTGCGCGAAACGGGTTGGAACGTCGTCCAGCCGGCCAAGGACGCTTTGGTGCGTGAAGTGGCCGATGCCGACGCGCTGCTGGTACGCAGCGCAACGAAGGTGACCGCGGCGCTCCTCGAGCAGGCGCCCAAGTTGCGCGTGGTGGGCCGCGCCGGCTCGGGCGTGGACAACGTGGACCTCGACGCCGCCACACGCCGCGGTGTCTTGGTCATGAACACGCCGGGTGGCAACGCCGTCAGCGTGGCCGAGCACACCTTCGCGCTTCTGCTGGCGTTGGCGCGGCAGGTGCCGCGGCTGGACGCGGCGCTGCACGCCGGCCGCTGGGAAAAATCCTCGGCGGCGCAGTCCGAGCTGCGCGGGAAGACCCTGGGAGTCGTGGGATTCGGGCGCATCGGCACCGAAGTGGCGCGGCGGGCCCGCGCGTTTGAGATGCGTGTGCTGGTATTCGACCCCTACATCAGCGAACCGGCGGTGCGAGAGATGCAGGCCGAGCTCGTACCCTTGAACGACCTGCTGGCGCAAAGCGATTACGTCACGCTGCACTCGGCGCTGAACCCGGCCACGCAGAATCTGATCAACGCCACGACGCTGAAGCTGATGAAGCGCGGCGCACGCTTGGTGAACGCGGCGCGCGGCGAACTGATTGACGAAGCGGCCTTGGCCGAAGCCTTGCAGAGCGGCCAACTGGCCGGCGTGGCTCTGGACGTGTTTGCCGAGGAGCCCACGAAGAATACGGCGCTCGTGGGAATGCCGGGCGTGGTTGTGACGCCCCACGTGGCCGGAGCCACGGCAGAGGCGCAGGAAGAAGTGGGCACGCAGATCGCACAGCAGGTGCGCGAGTACCTGACCGAAGGCGTCATCCGCAACGCCGTGAACCTGCCGGCGATTTCCCCCGAGCAGTACCGGCGCGTGCGCCCGTACCTGGTTCTGGCCGAACGGCTCGGGTCGTTCGTCTCTCAAGCCACGGCGGCGCGCGCTTCGAGCGTCCGCATTACCTACGCGGGCGAAACCGCCGAGGCCGGCACCCACCTCCTGCGCAGCGCCGTGCTGGCCGGCCTGCTGAATGGCGTCCTGGCGGACACGGTCAATCTCGTGAATGCGACGGCCCTGGCGGCATCGCGTGGCCTGACGGTGGACGAGCGCACGCAGCGCCGCGAGTCCGGCTTCCCCAATACGCTCGAGGTAACCGCTCTGACCGATGCCGGCGGGGGCAAAGAACTCTCATTTTCGGCCGAGGCCACGGTCGTGCACGGCATGGCGCCGCGCATACTGAGCATCGACGGCATCGGGCTCGAGGCCCCGCTCGACGGCACCATCCTCTATCTCCGCAACCGTGATGAGCCCGGTGTTATCGGGCAGGTCGGCACCGTGCTCGCCAAGCATGGCGTGAACATTGCCAGCTTTTCGCTGGGCCGCCGCGAAGCGATGGCCGGCTCGGAAGCAGTCGCGGTGGTGCGGCTGGATGGCGTAGTGCCTGATTCGATTGTCGAGCCGATTCGCGGGATTGGCGCCGTTACCGAAGCGAAGCTGATCCGACTCGGCAAAGGCTAAGCCACGATACAACGTCCTGGTTCGCAGGCCGCTCCCTTCGCATGGCACAGCAGCGCATGGCTCAGGCTTGGTGTGGAGATGCGGCGGCGCGACTCGACATGCGCATGGACTGAAGCTGATCCCCCAGACAGGCTCCCGCTCCGCAAACACTATCCTTTGATGACCCCCATGGGGCGAAGTCGCGCCACTTTGCGCGCCAAGCCGGCGCGGTGCACCACTTCGATGACGGCGTCGATGTCTTTGTAGGCCTCGGGGATTTCTTCGAGGATGCCGTCGCGGGTTTGGGACCGGAGAATGATCCCCCTGTCCTCGAGCTTCTTCGTTTCCACGCGGGCGTCGCGGCCGCGCTTGGCAGCGGTGCGAGACATCGCGCGCCCAGCGCCGTGGCAGACGGTGCCGAAGGTCTCCTCCATGGCGCGTTCGTTGCCGACCAGGACGTAACTGGCCGTGCCCATCGAACCGGGGATCAGAACGGGCTGTCCCACCCCGCGATACGCCGGAGGAATGAAGATCGAGCCGGCTGGAAAAGAGCGCGTGGCGCCCTTGCGGTGGACAAGGACGTCTTCCGTGGTCGAACCAGCGCGGTGGCGCTCGCTCTTGGCGATGTTGTGGGCCACGTCGTAAACGACGCGCAGTTTCGTTTCTTCACCGAGGACGCGGCGGAAGGCTTGCCGCGTGAAGTGGCTGATGACCTGGCGATTGGCCCAGGCAAAATTCGCCGCCGCGGCCATGGCGCCGAGATAGCGCTGCCCCTCCGGAGACTGCGAGGGAACGCAGGCAAGCTGGCGATCGGGCAGAGAAATGTTGTAGCGCCGCATGGCCTCGTTCATGGTCTTGAGGAAATCGGTGCAGACCTGGTGTCCCAGGCCGCGCGAACCGCAATGGATGAGCACGACCACCTGGTCCCGATGCAAGCCGAAGCAATCGGCCACCTCCGGCTCGAAGATCTTTTCCACGTACTGCACTTCGAGAAAGTGATTGCCGCTGCCCAGCGTGCCGAGCTGGGTGCGCCCGCGCTGGCGGGCACGGTCGGAAACGGCGTCGGGATCGGCGCCGCGCATCGCGCCGGATTCCTCGCAGAATTCGAGGTCGGCGGGTTCGCCGAAGCCGCGCTCGACCACCGCAGCGGCTCCGCGCGCCAGCACATCCATCAATTCCTGCCAGGTGCAGGGGACTGTGCCCTCCGAGCCGGTGCCCGACGGCACGTCTCGGAAAAGCTGGTTGACCAGTTCACGCAGCTTCGGCAGGACCGCGCCGCGATCGAGATTGCTGGCCAGCAGGCGCACGCCGCAGTTGATATCGAAGCCCACCCCGCCGGGGGAAACCACGCCGTCGGCGAGGCGCGTGGCTGCTACGCCACCGATGGGAAAGCCGTAGCCCTGGTGCATATCGGGCATGGCTAGCGAGCGCCCCACAATGCCCGGAAGGTGCGCGACGTTAATGGCTTGCTCGATGGAGAGATCGTTCAGGATTTGCGCGAGCAGTGTTTCGTCGGCGTAAATGAGCGCGTCGGTGCGCATGCCGGCGCGCGTCGAGCGCGGCACGAGCCACCGGCAATCGTCGAGCTTCTGAAGTTGGCTCCGTTCCATGGCAATACCAAAGCGTATCTTAATCTGGTGGCTCGCTGGGGCGATGAATTTTCTCCCGAGCACCGGTCGTTTCAATCAGCAGTATTGTCCGCAGCGGGCAGTGCAGGCCCTCTTCCCGCGAAGCCGAAGAGCTGGGGCGGCGCTTGCCCGCTCAACTTTCATGTGTGAGACTACCGGCACGCGCTCATGCCACGAGTGACAGCAACTCCGGCTCCTGACTTGCGTTCGGAACTCTCCGGTCCTACGGTGTGCTTGAAACGCTTGGCCGGGAATTTGAGTCTTCTAGCGTGAGCGAAGCGCTCCCCGCGAATGTCACTGCCTTCCGCCGCGCGGTCTTCGCCGGTTTCGTGGCGGCTGGCGCTTTCACCGTTCTCCTCGGTCCCATCTTGCCGGTGCTGACTGCGCGTTGGTCTCTCAACGGTTCCCAGGCCGGCCTCTTCTTTGCGGCGCAGTTTACGGGAGCGCTCTTGGGCGTCGGAGCATTCAGTCTCCTCCCACGGCGCTACAGCTATCGGTTCCCGCTCGCGATAGGTTACGCCCTGATGGGAACGGGAATGATTCTGCTCAGGAGCCCCGAATTGCGCATGGCGCAGCTCGGCATCTTCGCCGCCGGCTTCGCGAACGGCTTGGTGACCCCAGCCAGCAATCTGGCGATTGCGATGGAGAGCCCCGTCGAGCGGGCCGGACGGCTCAACCTGTTGAACTTCACCTGGGGATTTGGAGCTGTGGGTTGCCCGTTCCTCGTTGCCTTCGCCGAACGTCTGCACAACCTGAACCTCTTTTTTCTGCTCTTTGGTGCGACGCTCGTTTTCCTTGCAGTCCTTTTTGTGAGTCTTCGACGCCCTTCCGTCCCCTTGGGGGATACGCCTTCCACAAAAATGGAACGACCGCGCGCATCGCGTTCGCTCGTACTCGTGCTGGGCTGCTTTGGCGCACTCTTCTTCCTAGAAGTTGGCGCGGAAAGTTCCTTCGGCGGATGGGCAGCATCGTTTGCCAGCGAGATCGCGAAGGCGCCGGCGACCACTGTCGCGCTGATGCCTTCCTTCTTTTGGGGGACGATGTTCATCGGCCGCGCCTCTGCTACCGCGCTCTTGCGGCGCGTCTCGGAAAAGCGCGTCATTTTCTCGTGTATGTCGCTCGTGCTCTGCAGCTCACTGATTCTCCTGGTTGCGCGCCAGACGGCTATCCTGGCCTTGGCGATTGCCATCGCCGGGTTCGGCTGTTCTGCAATCTTCCCCACGCTCCTCGCCTGGGTGTCACACTCGGTGGACGAATCGTCCGCGGGTCTGCGCGCGCTCCCATTCGCTGCTGCCTATTGCGGGGGAGCCATCCTACCGTGGCTGGTCGGGGCGGCTTCCGTGCGTCTGGGAAGTCTTCGTGCGGGCTTCTTGTTCGTCGTGGCCGCCGCCGCAATTATGCTCTTGTTGTCCGCGCTGTTGCACCGCGCGATACCACAAGCTGCCGCTGTCGCCTGAATACGGATCATCGAGCGGGGATTGGCTAGGCTCATTTTGCGGATTAGACCGACAACCTCGCGCGATATGCAGGGTCGGCCCAACGGATGGCGACTCTTCCACTTCCAGTACAGTCGGAATCCATTTCGATGCCAGGCGATGGCAGTCTCGGGCTTGACGATGACCAATGCCGATCGCCAGCCGGTCCACAATCGTGAGAGCCATACCTATAGGAATCGATCAGCGCAACTCAAACGCAGCCGATGGCCACGGCTGGAGCGTTGGAGAACCAAGAGCTGATGTCAAGGGCAAGAATCTCAGCTTGAAGCGCTGTTCGAGTTCGAGAGGCTTGCCAAGCTGAAGAGAACAGCGCGGGAATGATCGTGACCGTATCGCCGAAAAGCTACAGCGACGGCTGCCTAACTTCAACCAGTTCAGTGAAAACGGAGTTCCTGGTAGGGACAACCGCTACCAAGCTCGGGCTCCCTCGCATCGCCCCGGCGCCTGACAAACCGTTCGTCTGACTCTCTTTCTTCCGCGTTGGGAATCGACGCGGTGGACTGCCTGAAAGCCCGAGCAGCGCTTTCTAGCTGCTGTCCCCCAGAAGAACGACGCAACGGAACGGTGCATCTGGTACGTCTAATGTGTATCGTGACCCAAGTGAAGCGGAGAACGTTCTCCGCAGCGCGAGCCGTATGATTTCAAAGCGTCGGAGGAGGTCAGGGAGCATGCCGAGCGAAATCTCGAAAAGAGCTTCTTGCCTGCTTGCAGTGACTGCGCTCGTGGCCTTCGCAATTCTGCCCGAGGGTGCAATCGCCGGGAGCGTTCCGGCTTTCTCGCAGGCGCCAACAATACAGGCGGCGCAGGCTCCAGCGCGCCAGCTTGGCACGATCAAGGCGATCAAGGGCGACACAATCAGGCTGACGACAGATGTGGGCGGAGAGATCGACGTCGTCGTAGAGGAGACCACGCGGATCGTGCGCGTCGAGCCGGGGCAGAAGGACCTGAAGGGCGCGACCGTGTTGCCGTTCAAGGACCTTCAGGTGGGCGACCGCATTCTGGTACGCGGACAGCCATCGGCCGACGGGAAGACGTTCACGGCCGCGGGCGTCATCGCCATGAAGCACGTGGACCTCGAGGCCAAGCAGCAGCATGAGCGGGAAGACTGGCAGTGGCGCGGGATCGGCGGGCTGGTGAGCGCGGTCGATCCGGCGGCGGGAATCGTCACGATCAGCATTGGCTTGGGTGCGACGGCGACGAACGTGGCCGTGCACACCACGAAAGACACGGTCATTCGCCGGTACGCGCCTGACTCGGTGAAATTCGACGACGCGAAGCCCAGCACACTCGACGCGATCCGGCCCGGCGACCAGCTCCGCGCCCGCGGAAGCCGCAGCGCCAACGGGAAGGGCTTTGCGGCGGAAGAAATTGTCAACGGCTCGTTTCGAAATATTGCCGGAACGATTTCGTCGATCGATGTCGCTCGAAACACCGTCACGGTGATGGACGCAATTAGGAAACAGTCCACGGTGGTGAAGATTTCGGCTGAATCGCAGGTCCGCAAATTGCCGCCGGAGATGGCGCAACGGATTGCGATGCGGCTGAAAGCGGCGGCGGGCGAAGCGGCCGGAACGCCAGGCGGCAACGCCGCTGCGGCTGGCCAGGCGCAAGCACCTGCAGCGCCGAATTCGGGCGGCGCCGGAGGGCCGCGCCCGGGTGGAGGTCCCGATCTTCAGCAAGTTCTGAACCGCATGCCGCGGGCAGCGCTCGCCGATTTGCAGAAAGGCGACGCCGTGATGATCGTTTCTACCGAAGGGGGCGCTTCCGGCCAAGTGACCGCGATCACGTTGCTCGCCGGCGTGGAGCCTATCCTGACGGTTTCGCCGCAAGGAACGCAGGCGATGACGCTTTCGCCGTGGGCTCTGGGAGGCGGAAGCGCCGAGGCAGGAGCCGACGCCAACCCATAAAACGAGAGGTCTTCGCAGGCTTTCCTATTTTCCAGGAGATGGAATGTCATTTCAGGTCCTTTATACAAAGTGCTGGTTTCTGCCGCTGTTGTTTGCCGCGCTGATTTTTCCGGTTCGGTCTTGGGCGCAATCCTCCACGGGCACGCTTCGTGGCCAAGTCACGGATCCTTCGGGCGGAGCGGTGCCGGGCGCGTCGGTGCTGGTCAAATCGGCGAGCGGTGAATTGACGACCGGCACTTCAAATCGGGACGGTGTCTACGAGTTCAAGAATCTGGCTGCCGGAACGTACGACGTGCAGGTGCGTGCCAAAGGCTTTGCGATCTTCGAAGCGAACGAAGTGACGATCGCGGCAGATCAGGCGCAAAAGCTCGACGTGAAGCTCGCGATCGAGGAGCAGCAGCAGAAAGTTGTCGTGGAAGCGGAGTCGCCCACCGTGGATGTCAATCCCGAAAACAACGTCGGAGCAATCGTCCTGAAGCAGGAAGACCTCAAGGCGCTTTCCGACGACCCCGATGAATTGCAGAGCGATTTGGAGGCGCTCGCGGGACCTTCGGCCGGACCCAATGGGGGCCAGATCTACATTGATGGATTTACCGCCGGGCAGCTGCCTCCGAAATCGGCGATCCGCGAAATTCGCATCAATCAGAACCCGTTTTCCTCGGAGTATGACAAGCTCGGCTATGGCCGGATCGAGGTTTTCACCAAGCCGGGAACCGACCAGTGGCACGGCAACGTGCAGGTACAGGGGAACGACTCCGCGTTCAACTCCCAAAACCCGTTTGCACACGGCACGGAGCCTTCCTACGACTCAACGATGTTCAACGGGAGTGTGGGCGGACCGCTCGGCAAGAAAGCGTCGTTCTTTTTCGGCGGGCAATATCGCGACATCAATGACGTGGCGGTGATCGACGCGCAGACTCTGGACCCCAATTTCAACCCGATCCCATTCACCAGTTCGGTGCCGCAGCCGCGCACGCGCCTCAATCTGGGCCCCCGGCTCGATTACCAGGTGAGCAAAAACAACACGCTGAGCGTTCGGTATCAGTATTACCGCGACAATCAAGAAAACCTGGGATTCTCATCCGCCTTTGCGCTTCCCACGCAGGCCTATAACGTTTTCAGCACGGAACAGACCGCACAGGTAACCGACACGCAAGTGTTCGGTACGAGCGTCGTCAACGAAACGCATTTCCAATACTTGCGCGGCTCGAGCAACCAGGTTGCGCTGAACCCGCAGCCGACGGTCAACGTGTTCGGATCGTTCACCGGAGGCGGGAACATCGGACAGAACATGCTGGACGACGCGAATCACTACGAACTCCAGAATTACACGCAATGGGTACGGGGCAAGCACACGGTGAAGTTCGGCGTGCGGTTGCGCCAAACCGTCGACACGAACAACTCGAACGCGGCTTTCAATGGCGCCTATAGCTTTTCCTCGATCGGGGCCTATCAGACCACCGTGGAAGGCCAGGCAGCGGGACTCCCTTTTTCGCAGATTCAGGCGGAAGGCGGCGGACCGACTCAATTGACCATCACCGCGCCAATCGCCGCGGTCAATCCGGTGACGGGCCTATCGACCACGCGCGTTTCCTTCTTCGATTCTGGGTGGTACGTGCAGGACGACTGGCGGGTGCGCCCGAATATCACTGTCAGCGGCGGCTTGCGTCTCGAACAGCAAACCGATATTCCCGACCACGCGGATTGGGCGCCGCGCGTGGCGATCGCGTGGGGGATTGGCCGCGCGAAAACGGCGCCGAAGACAGTGTTGCGCGCGGGCTCGGGGCTTTTCTACGATCGCTTCACGGAGAATCTGGTGCTTCAGGCCGAGCGGTTGAACGGGCTCAACCAAGAGCAATTCGTGATCGCCTCGCCCTGTTTGTTCAGCCAGAGCACTCTGACGTTTGCTCAGATTCAGCAGACGATCCAGGCAAGTTGCCCGAGCGTGCCGATTCTGCCGACCACCTATCAGATCCAGCCGCGACTCCACGCCCCCGGCGTACTGCAGACAGCCGTCACTCTGGAGCGCCAGGTATCGAAGAGCACGAGCCTCTCGGTGTCCTATCTCAACTCGCGTGGGTTCGATCAATTGCTGAGCAACAACATCAACGCGCCGCTGCCCGGGACTTTTCCGTCGAATCCGGGCTACCCACTCGGCAACATTGGGAACGTGTACGAGTTTCAATCCGAAGCGATCTACCGGCAGAACCAGATGTTCGTACAGGTCAATTACCACGCGGGATCGCGGATTTCTCTGCGCGGCTATTACGTTCTGAATTACGCGAAGAGCGACACGGCCGGCCCAACGAGTTTCCCTTCGAATCCGTTCAACCTGCTGGAAGATTACGGACGGGCATCGTTCGACATCCGGCAGCGCGTGTTCGTGGGTGGTTCCGTCAATCTGTGGCGCGGTATTTCGCTTTACCCCTTTCTGCTTGCTTCTTCCGGCGCGCCGTACAGCATCACCATCAGCCGGGACTTGATCGGCAGCTCGCAATTCAATCAGCGCCCGGCACTCGCGGGCCCACTTTCGAATCCGGCGGATGTGGTGGTCACGAAGTTCGGATCTTTCGACACCCTTCCCCAGCCCGGCGAGACCATCGTTCCCATCAATTCGCTGACGGGGCCAGCCCACTTCAGCTTGAATCTTCGGGTGAGCAAGACATGGGGATTCGGCAAGGAGAGTTCGCACCCAGGAGGCAGTCAGGGCGGCGGCCCTGGCGGCGGGAGGCCCGGCGGTGGACGTGGCGGAGGTGGTGGAGGCAGCCGCGGTGGTTTCGGGATTCAAGGAGGCGGGTTTGGAGGTTCAAGCGGCACGAACCGGCGCTACAACGTGACCCTCGGCATCAACGCGCGCAACATCTTCAACTATGAAAACCTCGCTCTTCCATCCGGTGTTCTGAATCCGCCTGCGGCCAACACCCCAGGACCTCTTCAACCGCCTCTTTTCTTCGGCAAATCGAACGCGCTCTTTGGCGGAGCATTCTCTTCGACCTCGGCGAGCCGGCTGGTGTATCTACAACTCTCGTTTAGCTTTTAGCGGCGCTCACAGGGATCGGCGCCCCAGCCGGTCGGCCTGCGATTAACTGCTCGGAAGTAAAAGCGAGGTGAGAATTCCTCTCGCCACCTGAAATTGTCGAGTATTTTCTGCGCGCGCCTGAATCCAGACCAAGCGGCAACCGTCGCAGAGATCAACAACCATGTATTGGCGGTCTCAGCCCTCAAGTATGCTCCGATTAGTAAGCGGCGGTCCGCCCTGCACGTCGGTCAGCCCGTGCCTGCTGACCACTGCGCCGCCTGTGCTATAGTCGCTGCACGCGGAGAAAAGCATGAGCTTCATCGAACAGATCCAGAAAGAATTGACCGCGGCCATGAAGACCAAGGACGAATTGCGCCTGAGCGTCCTGCGCATGGTGAAGTCGGCCTTGAAGAACAAGGAAATTGAGAAAATCCGTCCCCTGGAAACGGCCGAAGAGCTGCAGGTTCTGCAAACGCTCGTGAAGCAGCGGCGCGAGTCCATCGAGCAATTCACTCGTGGCGGCCGCCTGGATCTAGCCGAGAAAGAGACGAAGGAACTCGCCATCATCGAATCTTACCTGCCTGCTGCGCCGACCGATGCAGAAATGGACGAGGCGGTATCCCGCGCCATCGCCGAAACGGGCGCAAACTCCCCCAAGCAGATGGGGGCAGTGGTGAAGGCTGCCAAAGCCGCGCTGGAAGGAAAATGGGTGGACGGTAAGGCCCTGAGCGACCGCGTTCGCGAGCGGCTTTTGAAAGCCGGCTGATCCGGACGATTGCCGCGCATTTGTCTCCGGGCGTGCCCGGGCGGCGCTATGCTTTACACATGGCCTTTCCGCAAACCGTCCCGATCCGCTATACCGAAGAAGAAGCCGGCTACGTTTCCCTGCGTCCGGTGGTCCAGCAGTCCTTCCGCGTCCGCGAACTGGCCGACATGGTGATTCGCGTAACGGGTAAAGACACTGCGCGTGTCCGGCAGATCCTTCGCGCCGGCACAGTGGCTTACAACGGCTATCGGTACTGGTGGGCCGGCTTCGAGTCCGACGAGCAAGAACTAACTACGCTGCTGGCCACGTTTCCGGACGACGATCCTTCTCGCCCGTTTCGCGTGGAAGAGTGCGCCGCTCTCTCTCTCGAGACCGGTGGCGGAACCGCCTCCCGCCGGTTCGAGATGACGCGTGCCGAGGCGGATCGGAAGCGTTTCCGGCGGAAGCGCAGCGCATGGGCCATTCTCCAACCCGCCCGAGTCGCTCCGCTTGTCTACGCCGGCTACTCACACGCGCGCGGCGGCGACCTCTACCGCCGCACGCTGACCCATGAAGAGGCGGTTCGGTTGTTGCAAGAGTTGCACGCCTTGGCGCCGCGCGCTCTGCGGATGCGTCTCGCGAGCATCACACCGCCTTCGGCGCTCGTCTATCTTTGCCCGCGGCAAGGGAAGCCGCTGGCCCAGGCGCCCTTGACGGCCCGTGCGATTTGAATCCCTACTTCACGCCAGCGGGCTTCAGCACAGCCACGTTGCGCTCATCGCCCGCGATGATGCGGTAGAGTTTCTTCAGCTCGTCCATCTGCTTGACGGGAACGACGAGCTCTTTCACTTCGAACGTGCGCGTGTAGCGCAGGACGTTGCCGTTGACCTCCGTCTTACTCCGGTAACTCGCAAAGCTATAATCCGCGTTGATTGGCAGCGGCAGGTCATCCACCTCGTAGCCCGGCGGCAGCGTGATCTCGTAAGTATTGGTATCGCGCTGCGGTCCCTCGAAAACCACCGGATATTTGCGTAGTTCCTTGGTTTCCAGGAGGCTGCTCGACTCGATCCCGATCACCCGAGGACGCACCAGGAGTAGATTGCCGGCCGTCTTTGCGTAGTTTTCCGCGACCATCGAGTAATTGAAAATGAAGGGCTTATCGATCTGCTCGCGGTTTCCCACCGATGCCTCGGTCAAACGAAAGAACGCCAGGGAGCTCGCCAGGAGCGTCTCGACCGGTTTGATCTTGTCGGTCTCGGTGCTGGCGCTGCGCAAGGCATCGCGCTGCCACGCAGCGCTGGCGCCCAGGCGCACTTCCTGCACGTTCCCGCTCAGTGTTCCCGAGGAACTCAACGCGAGGTGGGCCGTGCGTTCGACTCCATTCATCGCCGGCGGCAAACGCGGTAACTCGAGCAATTCACCACCGTCCGGCGTCACCAACAGGCCGTAGCTGCTCTGTAGGTATCCAGGGAGCTGTCCGAAAGGTGTCAAGTCATCAGTCGGATCGAAGAACAAAAGCCGGCCGAGCTTGTCGTGTTGCCTGACAGCCATCAGCGTAGGATCGGTGATCCCCTCCGGCAACCGGATCGCCAGAATCGCGTGGTCAAACATGCCCAGGTGCGGTGGCACGTCCGGCGTAACGGCGCCACGATCCGTATTGATCGCGACATGATACGATTCGATTCCCATCTCCCGAAGCATGGTGGCGAGCAATGCGCTCTTGTCCTTGCAGTCGCCGTATCGGTGGGCGAAAACATCGGCTGCGGAATGCGGCTGCCATCCCCCGATGCCCAATTCAATTGCTACATACCGGATATCACGCTGAGTGAAACGGGCGAGCAGGCGCATTTTCTCGACCGGAGTCGAAATCGATGCAGTCAACTCTGCGACTTTACTCTTGATCTCTGGAGATGGTTCATACCGGTTTTTCCAAAGATCGCCGTACCAGGAACCCATATCGTGCCAGTTCGCGAAGGATTTACCTTGCGAAGCACCCGCCGGCGGAAACAGCCGGATAACAAGCTCTCCGGCCACTGCGCGCCAGGGCGGCATGGAATCTTCATGCTTGACGGCAGGAATGTCACTCAATTGCCACTGCCATTGATTTCCGCCCTGCGACGTAGGTGCAACCTCCGCATGGTTCAGCCAGACCGCTTTGTACTCCCAGCCTGGCGGAAGCTGCAGTGTGTAGTGAGTTTCCCGGACCGGCACGGCCTCTTGGAACACCCACTCGTCCTGGAGGACGTACGGTCTGTCTTCATGTTCAACCTCATATCCAACGATGTTGCCGGGATCGGACGCAGGTATCCGCAAGATCTTCGTGCGCAGGTCGCTGACCAGCTCGCCATTGGCCACGCCAAAGAGTGACGTTTCGAGTGCGTCTTTCTCCTTTACCTCGTAGTCCTTCCCTTGCGTGGGAATGCACCACCCGTGGAAACTGGTAATCCGCGTTTCGGAATCGAAGTTTTCGAGATCCGTGCCGTAGTTGCGGCCACCCGGCCGGAGGATCTTGTAGGCGCGCCGTGACAGGCTCTTGATTTTCCCATTCGGCTGAACGGTCAGGACATCTTCCGAATACAGCGACACTGCGTCTGTTTTCTCGTCGTGTGCAGGCAGCGGCACGTTGACCACTGCGTGCATCCAGCCAGGCGCATCGCCGGCGGCCGCGCGTGGCGCTTGACAGAGTGCGAGCACCACTGCCAGCAGCGCGAACAACGCGGCTTGACGGCCCCGCCGGGCGACGTTCCTAATTTGCCGCGGCCCCGGAGCCGGGCTGCAAAACGATCTGTACTTCATCGCCGCTCCTCACTGTTTGATAGAAGTCGCGCAGCAATCCGTAGTTCCTCTTGTCTTGCCAGATGCCATGCATGGCGAAGCGGCGTGTCAGGTGTAGCGCCCCGTTCTTGTTTTCCACTTCCATCTTGTACCCGCAGAATGGCGCATCGATGTTTTCGCCTTGGGGCAATGTGCCGACCTGCCAGGCGAGGGGCAACTCGATGGTAATGTCATCTTCCTTTTCACTCGGAAACTGAAAGTAGACGTCCTGAACGCGGGTGGCATGGTCGAAGACGCGCTTTTCCGATCCGCTGAACAGCCCAACCGGCATCAGCCCGCGCCGCCCAGCCCCGGCGACCCATCCCGGCACTTTCAAATCAAAATCCGCAACAAGCGCATTCGAGGATGGCTCCCACTCCGGTTGGTTCTTTAGCTCCACCTCGATCGACGCAGGAACCCATCCTCTTATTTCGTCCTCAAGAAATTTCTTCCGGTCGGCGGCGTCTTCGTGCCGCTCCTCCTGCCTTCGCCAAGAAGCTTCCAGCCCGGTATAAGTCACCGTCAGCTTGCCCTCGAGCGTGCCGGTATCGTCCAGCTTGAGTGCAGCGTTGCACTCGACCCGGGAGGCGGAACTCGGTGGCAATGAAGTCTGCACCCAGGTGCCGCCATCCTTCTCAACCCGCAGGCCGGCCACAACGGTTTCCGGCCAAGGGAGCAGCCCGAACGGGATGTACTTCGATCCCGGATCGAGGTATAGGTCCTGTCCATTCAGTTTCACGAGGACGACGTTTCCAGTGAGCTGACCGGCATTCAGCGCCCGGCGATCGAAGAAGTACTCGCTTCGCTCCGGAACCAGCACAGGCCACGCCTCGAATCCCGCCGCTCGCGCAAGGCCGAGAAACAGCCAGGTAAGGGTAACGCTGTCGCCGTACCCGCGTTTCCAAATATCCTCGATGTTGTAGATGTCCTTCAACTTGTCGCGTTTCGCTTCTTGCTCGGTTTTCTGCTTCTCATAGCTCGTGTTGCGGAGTTGCTGCACCCGTGCATAGATCTTCCGCAACTTGACGTCGGGCGTATCGCTGGCGCTGACGATCCCCCCAACCGCTTGTTCCATTGCCTTGCGCTTGTTCACGAAGGTGTCGATCTCATTGAAGAGGAGTTTTCCCTCTTGCTTCCAGAACTTGTCGACGTCCTTCTCGGTGTTGTTCGTGTAGATGAAATCCACGTGGGCTTTCAGCTCGTTTTCGGGCGGCGCGTAGTCTTCTTCCTGAAATGCCGCGACATTCCTCAAATCGAGGCGGATCCGTCCCCCAGAGCCTTGCTGCGGTCCCGGTGCGCCCGGAGGCAGGCCTTTCCAAGTCCAGCGCAACGCTTCGCGCTCGTAAGGCCGAAGGCTGAACTGCGCGTGTTTGGTGAAGAGATCCTCGCTCAGAACCCAATGAGAGTTGAACAGTTTTGACTGGTCCCAATCCTTTACGTAGCGATACTCGATGATGCCGCCCACTTGCACGTCCGGGAGGGTGAAGGTCTTCGCTAGATACCGCACCCCCCTGGCTTTCACGATCGTTTTTTCGAACGCCTTGCCCTCAAACCTGATTACACTGCCATCCGGGCGGATCGTGCGTGCCTGGATGGTACGGATCCCCATGCTCTCTTTGACGAATGGGATCTCCACATCCGCGTACTTGCGTCCCTCCTCAGTCAGAATCTTGATCCGCTCGTATACCACCTCGTTGTTCGTGTTGTCATCTCGGTCCACTTGCCGGTAGAGAATGATCGCTGGCGCGCCCGGAGCCAGCGGCTCGCTCGTCATCTTCAACTCGTCGGGAGAGATCGGCTGCCACTCATCCGCCCGCGCCGAGAGAACATAGATTCCAGCCATGCAAAACGCCAACAGCGCAAAGCGCACCACACGATTCCGTGCCAACACACCACACCTCCTTGGGCTTCCTCTGGAAGTGAACAGGAACACACGTCGGAAGGATGCCGCCTGCAGCTGAAGGCACGCACCACAGTTCGAGGAAGGGACCCGGACCATGACTAGATTTGCCGACCTGGACAGCTTATAGCCCGCGACAATACCGCCACGCTGACTTGCCTGTCAATAGAACGGCGGCAGCCGCACACCCGATCCGCAAACTCACGTCGCCGGGGAACTTGATTCGCAAATGTCAGAGCGTTCGACGCCCGCGCCGGAAGAACTCCTACGCCCAATATGTGCGGTCGAGAGAGCGGTATTGAACGGCCTCGCTCAGGTGGCGCGATTCGATTCCCTCCCCGCCGTCCAGATCGGCAATGGTCCGCGCCACTTTCAGGATTCGGTCGTGCGCGCGTGCGGAAAGTCCCAGTCGCGTGATCGCACTCTCGAGCAGTTTTTCGCCCTCGGCGGAAATCGCGCAGTATTTGCGAATCATCTTTGGTGGCATCTGTGCGTTGGCGTACAGGTGCTTCTCGCCGGAGAAGCGTTCGACTTGCCTCTGCCGCGCCTTCATCACTCGCGCTCGCACCGACGCCGAGTCTTCTGCCGTCGATTCTCCGCGCAGTTCTTTGTATTTCACCGCCGGCACTTCGATGTGAATGTCGATCCGGTCAAGCAGCGGCCCGGAAATCTTCGAAACGTATCGCTGGATCTGCGCCGGCGTACAGTGGCACTCCCGCGTCCCATCGCCGAAGAACCCGCAGGGGCACGGGTTCATCGCCGCCGCCAACATGAACCGCGAGGGAAAGGTCACCGAAATCGCCGCCCGCGCAATCGTCACCGATCCGTCTTCGAGCGGCTGGCGCATCACCTCCAAAACATTCCGCTCGAATTCCGGCAACTCGTCGAGGAACACGACTCCGTTGTGTCCGAGCGAGACTTCCCCCGGCCGCGGCACAGCTCCTCCCCCGATCAGTCCCGCGTCGCTGATCGTGTGGTGTGGCGAGCGGAATGGCCGGGTCCCCACAAGCCCGCGCCTGTCTTCGAGAACTCCCGCGACGCTGTGGATGCGCGTTGTTTCGATCGCTTCTTCGAGCGACATCGGCGGCAGGATTGTGGGAATGCGCTTCGCCAGCATTGTCTTGCCCGCGCCGGGAGGCCCGAGAAACAAAATGTTGTGGCTCCCCGCGCACGCCACTTCGAGGGCGCGCTTGGCCGCATGCTGTCCGCGCACGTCGCGCAGATCCACCGTGTACTGCGACGCCTCCGCCAGCATCGCCCGCGCATCCACCTGCACCGGCTGGAACGTCTCCGGCGAATTCACCAGGTCCACTGCCTGCGGCAGCGAACGCACCGCAAAGACGTTCACTCCCTCGACCACCGCCCCCTCGCGCGCGTTCGCCTCCGGCACGACGAGCGACTTGATCCCGCGCTCTCTCGCCGTCAACGCCGCCGAAAGCGTGCCGCGCACCGATCGCACTCCACCGTCGAGCGACAGCTCCCCCAAAAATAGAAATGAGTCGAGCGATTTCCCGAAGAATGTGCCCATGCACCCGAGAATCCCCAGCGCCATCGGCAAGTCGAACGCCGAACCTTCCTTGCGCACGTCGGCCGGAGCTAAGTTGACGGTCACGCCATGCGGCGCGGGAAAATCGAAGCCGCAATTCTTAAGCGCCGATTTGATCCGCTCGCGGCTTTCCTTCACCGCCACGTCCGGCAAGCCCACCACCATGAACTCGCCCATCTTCGCCGAGCCGACGTCCACTTCGACCTCGACGAGATAAGCGTCGATGCCGTACACCGCCGCGCTGAGCGCTTTGAAGAGCATCGCTTGAGGGAAGCCTGTTTCCGTCCGCGAAGGATAAACCAAACAGCCACGATAAGCTAGCGGCAACCTGCCACCGAATCACACTCTTGCAGAAGAGGCGGGGGCGGAACCAATCATGATTTTCCACGCAAATGCGGCCGCAAGCGGCGCGGTGTTACTCTTATGAAGCGCGTGTCAATCGTCTAGTTACCCCGAACGCACCGACATACTACACTTGCTGTCGGTTTCGTGTTCCGTGCTGCAGCACGGAGTTCGCCCCCGTCCCCCCTTCCCGATACTGTAGTGTGATCCGCTGTGACCGTTTATGGCCGAAAGCGCTCACCTCGAATTGCTGTTTGAAAACAACCCGCTACCCATGTGGGTGTTTGATCTTGAAACCCTCGCATTCCTGGCCGTCAACCAAGCAGCGATCGTGAAATACGGCTACTCACGGGACGAATTCTTGCGGATGACCTTGCAGGATATTCGCCCGCCTGAGGATATACACGCTCTCCTGCCGGAAACTCGTTTTCGCAACACGGGATTGAAAACAACCGGCCAATGGAGACACCTGAGAAAAGATGGGACGCTGATTAACGTCGAGATTGCAGCGCATGACTTTGAATGGCAGGGCCGCCGCGCGAGATTGGTCGTCGCAAACGACATTACCGAGCGCAAGCGGGCCGAAGACGCGTTTCAAGCGGAGCGTGAGCTCCTGCGAACGCTGATCGACAACATGCCGGACTACATCTATGTGAAGGACGCTTCGGGCCGCTTTGTTGTGGCCAACCGCGCACTCGCCGACCTCGTCGGAGCCAGAACCCCCGAAGATCTGCTCGGGAAGACCGATTTCGATTTCTACGCCAAGGAGCTTGCCACCACCTTCTTCGCTGATGAGCAAGCCATCATTCAATCTGGAAAGGCCTTGGTCGGCAAGATCGAAGCCGTGGTGGACTCTGAAGCCAACGCGAAGTGGCTGTCCACGTCCAAAGTTCCCTTGCGAGACAAGCGCGGCCAGGTCGTCGGTATCATGGGGATCAGCCGCGATGTTACGAACCACAAGAGCGCCGAGGACGCCTTGAGAGAGTCCAATCAGTTCCTGGAAGCGCTGGTGGATGCTTCTCCCGCGGGGATTGTGTGCGTCGACCGCGCCGGGAAGGTCACGTTGTGGAACCCCGCGGCGGAGCGCATCTTCGGGTGGAGCGAGCAGGAGTTGCTGGGCCAGCCGCTTCCCGTGGTCCCCGAAGACAAGCGCAAGATGTACGGCGACCTCCGCGCCTCCGTGTTTCTCGGAGAAAGTGTGTCCAGCCGGGAGGTGCGAGCCCGAAGGAAGGACGGCTCGACATTCGACGCCATCGTTTCACTGGCCCCCTTGCGGAATGCCGACGGCGAGATTCGCGGGGCGATGGACATCGCTCTTGATATCACCAGCAGCAAGCAGGCGGAGGCTCAATTGCGGCTTCAGGCCGTCGCCCTGGAAATTGCCGCCAACGCGGTCGTCATCACCGACCGATCGGGCACCATCCTCTGGGTCAATCCGGCTTTCACTGCCCTGACTGGTTATTCCTCCAAGGATGCGGTCGGAAAGACGTTCCGCCTCCTCAATTCCGGCAAGCACCCGAAGTCCTTCTTCGAGCAGATGTGGAAGACGATCTTGGCCGGGCGGGTCTGGCACGGCGAGGTTATCAATCGCCGCAAGGACAGCGCCCTGTACACCGGCGAGCAGACCATCACCCCGGTGCGCAATGAGAGGGGCGAGATCACCCGGTTCGTCGCCATCATGCAAGACGTCACCGAGAGGAAGCAGTTGGCCCAGCAGCTTAGTCAAGCGCAGAAGATGGAATCGGTTGGACGGCTCGCCGGTGGCGTGGCCCACGATTTCAGCAATCTGCTGAGCGTGATTATCGGTTATAGCGACGTCCTTCTGATGCGTCCGGAGCTCGATCCTCAGGCGCACAGGCAGATTGACGAAATCAAGAGAGCCGGCAATCGCGCGGCATCGCTCACTCGCCAATTGCTGGCATTCAGCCGTCAGCAGGTTTTGGAGCCCAGAATCCTGAATCTCAACTCCATCGTGACCGATACCGAGAAAATGCTCCGGCGTCTCATCGGCGAGGATATCGAGTTCCAAACCAAACTGGACCCGGACCTCGGTTCTGTGAGAGCAGACCCCGGACAGGTCGAGCAAATCATCATGAATTTGGCGGTGAATGCGCGCGACGCCATGCCGGATGGCGGTAAATTTATCATCGAGACCAGCACCGTCGAATTGGACGAGGACTATGCCCTCCATCATCCCCCCTCCGTTCCGGGCCGCTACGTGCTCCTCAGCATCGCCGACACCGGCGTGGGAATGGACCAGGAAACCAAGGCCCATATCTTCGAGCCCTTTTTCACCACCAAAGAACCTGGCAAGGGCACCGGCCTCGGGCTCTCGACAGTTTATGGAATCGTGAAGCAAAGCGGCGGCTACATTTGGCCCTACAGCGAACCGGGATATGGGACTCAATTCAAAATCTATCTCCCGCTCGTCGATCGGCCGGCCCAGCGAATTCCGCCCGCCGAGCTGCCCTCCCCGGACCTCGGCCGGTCGGAGACCGTCTTGCTCGTGGAGGACGAAGAATCGCTCCGGACGCTCATCCGCTGTTTCCTTGAGGAAGGCAACTACACCGTCCTCGAGGGAACGAATGGTGTTCACGCATGTGAGGTCGCTCGGCAATATGGAAAGCCGATTCACTTGCTGCTGACGGATGTCGTCATGCCGCAAATGAGCGGCCCGATTCTCGCCGCAACTCTCGCGGAATCGCAGCCTGACATGAAAGTGCTCTACATGTCTGGGTACGCCGGCCGTTTCGGCAGTGATCGCGGGCTGTTGGACTCAGGATCGAATCTGCTGCCCAAGCCGTTTTCGCGGGTGACGCTTCTCCGGAAGCTGCGCGAAGTTCTGCAAATGCCGGTGGAAGCAAAGCTGGTTGGCAGGTAGATTGCGCGGCACTCCTGTCGTACCATTTCCCCGCAGCGCGACGGGGCGCTGGCAATCCTTCTCCTTTAGAGGTTTTCCCGTATGGATGAGCGGTTACGCCATGCTTGGACGAAACTGATCAAGTCCGAGGACCTCGATGCTCACATGGCCGCTGTTGGCCAAGCGCAGGCAAACGCTGAGCTGGTCGCCGAGCTCTTCGAAAGCCATCCGCCATCCCCGGGCGCTTCCATCTTGTTCGTGGGAGCCGGCACCGGTCAGCTACTTGATTATGTGTCCCCCGCTGTTTTGCGGCCCTTCCGAACAACCTTTGCCGACATTAATCTCGAGTTCCTCGCTCGCCTGAGATCCAGAATCGGTAGCGAGCGCGAACTGAAGTTCGATACGGTTCTCGATGACGTGGAGAACAGCCAACTGTGCTCCGGCTACGCGCTGGTGGTCGCCATCCTGGTATTGGAGCATGTGGATTGGCGCAAGGCCGTCGCGACGTTGTGCCGCCTCTCGTCGGAAAGGGTTTTCGTGGTGCTCCAGGAGAACCCTGCCGGTCTGGCGAGTGCCCTAACGATGGATCGGCCGATCGTCGGCTCCATGAGTGTGTTCCAAGCGGTGCACCCGCACCTGTTGTCACAATCGGACGTCGCGCACGAATTCAGAGAGCATGGCTTCGCGCTGGTACGTTCCTCGTCGCGGGATGTTCTCGATTCCAAGAAGATGATCGCGCTGGAATTCGAGAAAAGGCCATGATCCGCCCTCGCGCCCGGTACGCCGCGCGACCCAGCCGTGGAGAGATCAGCAGCTGACGCGCAAGGAAGGCCGGGTCAATCCCTATTCCCGGACCGGCTTTAGGCTGCTCCAGTTGCCGGCCGCGCCCGCCAGATAGAAAAACCCAACACACAGCGCGAATAGCGACATGACCGGAAAATGCACGTATTGCAGATAGTCGCCGCTGTACCGCCGTACGATAATAATCACCTCTGCGATGACCAGCAGGCCGCGCAGAGCGAAGATTGCGCCAATCACCACCAAGCAGGTGCGCAAGAGCGGCAAACGCCGAATCGACCCTGCGCCGGAGAGCGCATACAGTGCAACAAGGACGAAGACGCACGCCATGCCGATGAGAAGAAGCACAAATGCGCCGCGCCTTTCCCGGTGCAGGTCAAGCACCCAAATGGGCGCGCCGAAATAGCGGAGTTCCTTCTCCCTGGCCACAATGAACATCAGGTGGAGAAGAGCGATGCCGAAATTGCAGTAAGCACCCAACTTGAGCAGTAGCCGTGACTTGGACATAGAAGTCTCCTGCGATCGTTGCGATGGAACGTCGGGGATTCTCGCGCCGGTTCCCGAGTGGCCGCGATTATACACGCGCGCGGCCGGCCGCGCTGCTTTCTATCCCGCGGCTACGGGACGGGGGAGGCGAAATCGACGAAACCGAAGTATTCTATGGGGCAGTCTTTCCGCAGCATGTGAAGAGGACAAGCGATGATCATTTCGATGAAGCTCCATGCCACCCGGCAGGAGATCGACGAAGTCTGTAGCCAGGTTCAGGCCTTTGGCTACAAGGTCCATTCCATCGAGGGCGAAGAGCGGGTGGTTATCGGCGTTGTGGGCCTGGGAGACGTTACCGCCTGCATGGAATCGATCGAAGCCATGCCGCAGGTGGAAAACGTCGTCCGCATTTCCGCGCCCTACAAATTCGTCAGCAAGGAGTTCCATGCCGCCCGGACGCAGATTCGCGTGGACGGCACGGTCATCGGCGGCAGCGAATTCGTGGTCATGGCGGGTCCCTGTTCGGTGGAATCCGAGGACCAGATCATGCGCGCCGCCGAGGGCGTCGCCCGCGCCGGCGCCAAGATTCTCCGCGGCGGTGCATTCAAGCCCCGGACCTCACCCTATGAGTTTCAAGGGCTCGAAATCGAAGGGCTCAAGCTTCTGCAGAAGGCTAAACGCGCCACCGGGCTCGCGATCGTCACTGAGGTCATGAGCGACCGCGACGTCGCCCTGATCGCCGAGCACGCCGACATCCTTCAGGTCGGCGCCCGCAACATGCAAAATTTCGTTCTCCTCAAGGCGCTCGGGAAGTGCGGCCGCCCGGTGTTGCTGAAGCGGGGAATGAGCTGCACCGTGCGAGAGCTTCTCATGTCGGCTGAATACGTTGTTGCTCACGGCAACTCCGAGGTCCTCCTCTGCGAACGGGGCATTCGCACTTTCGAGACCGTGACTCGCAACACCTGCGACATCTCGTCGATTCCCGCCTTGAATGAATTGACGCACCTGCCGGTGATCCTGGATCCGAGCCATGCCACGGGCAAACGCAGTCTGGTGCCCGCGCTCTGCCGTGCTGGTGTGGCCATCGGAGCCGATGGCTTGATCGTCGAGGTGCATCCCGCGCCGGAGAAAGCATTCAGCGATGGCGCCCAATCCTTGAATCTCGTGCAATTCGAGAAAATGATGCAGGAGTTGCAGCCGTACATCGGGCTCTGGCAGGCAGCGAGAAAACGCGAGATTGCCGAAGCCGTTTCCGCGAATCCCTGAGCTGCCAATGGTTCACATCGTACCCATTGCTCCTGCTCCAGAGATCTCCTCGGCGCGCTGTCCGAACGAGCTGCTACAAAAGAAAACGGCAGAGGCCAATTGGCCTCTGCCGTCTCCTCTTACTTCGCACCGTAGGACGGTACCGCCGGTCCAGCAGCGCTACTCTTCATCTCCATCTTGTTCGGCTGCCACTGGAGTCAGTGTGCCGAACAGGCCGTCCTGTTCGCCGTTGAGACCAGCGGTGAAGTACAGCGTGGTGGACGGCCCCGCCGTGGCGCCATTGCCGAAGGTGAGCGACCACAAGCCATCAATGGTTAAGAGAGAATCGTCAGGATTCTTCACGAAGCCGATGAATTTGCCCGTGAAGCCGTTGAAGGCGGCAATCCGTCCGCTGCCGAAATTCCCCACGAGTATGGAATTGCTGAACTCCCCGAAATCGCGAGGGGTCCAGACGACGCCCCAGGGAGAATTGAGCCAAGGACCATGCTGCAGGCGCGAGATCAGCCTCCCCGAAGTGGTGAAGATGTCCACAAAACCCAGGCCATCCCCAGCCACGTCATCGTGCCTCGCCGCATCCTGCTTCGCATACGTGACAAATAAGCTTCCGCCGATGTTTTGCACGTTGAAGGGGGCAAAACCGCGCGGAATGAAATCGTCATCAAATGCGTCTTCATCCAGCCTCACCCGTTTGAAACTCGTGTCGTACACCTCCACCCGCCCGCTACGGAAATTCGTAACGTAAAGGAAACGGGTTCCATTCACGTCGCCGCTGGTGGCGCCTTTGTACACGGCTCCGTTCGCTGAACCGTTATCAGATTTGTCCACTACCAGGACGGCAGCGGGCCCGCCATTCCACCCAGAGATAGTCCCATCCTCTGTGGCAAAGATGAATGCCGCCGGCTTGCCGTTCGGAAGAACAAAATCTGGGCTGCCATTGAAGACGACCCCTGTTGGAGTAGCTTGAGTGCCTGCTGGGGAGCTGTTCGGCGGCGGGATGGTTACAATCCCGTTGCCGTTGATTGGGATGATCGCGCCCGTGCCGTTGTAGAGCGTGGAAGTTCCCGAGTTGTTGTTCCCCACCCACCAGGGACTTCCAGAACTGCGGGTCAACCCCCAGGGATTCTTCAGATTGGGATCGGTCACCGGAGCCATGTTGGCAAGGTCGGAGACCAGGTTCGTCTGTGTGTAATGTTGCGCCAGTGCTACGGTTGGAATCAGAGACAGCGTGAAGCAAAGAACGAATACGAACTTCAAGGACCAAACAAGCAACTTCATCTTCCCCCCCAATGTGGAATGTATGAATGTACCAAACAGACCAAGAACAGAGAGCTCTGCCCCTGGTGAGCAACCGCCGAATTCTAGCAGCCCAACCGATCTAGATGGCAGATTCGCGATATTTGTTGTGTCAATTTGTTTTTAAATGCAATCGGATCGAATTCGCGTATTCAGGAATGTGAATCCCGATTCCAAAATCCGTATCACACGACGCAGAGATTCCCGAAACGGAGCTAACTCTTTGTGTTTGCGTAGTTCTCGGCATTTTCAAGGGGAGAATCCATGTGTGCATGGGGGATCCGCGCGCTCGGCGTGGTGATCAAAAAGGAAGCCGCCGCCCCCAGAGGGGGCGGCGGCTGGAAAAAGCAATTGCGCGGCGAGTTTACGCCGCCGCCGGTAGTATGCCCGTGAAATAGACCAGCACGTAGGCTTTGATCGTGCCGTCTGATTGGGGCACGCCGAAAACCTTCACCGGTGTGCCGGTAACCAGATTGTTGATAAGTGAGTTCAAGCCGGCCGAGGTAGTGATGTCCACGGCGCTCACCGTGATGATACCGCCCGTCATGTCTACCTGGTAGACGAGCGTGGCAGAGCCGGACGTGTCGTTCACGTCCACGGTGACCGCGTTGCCGGCCGGCTGCACCTTCATGCCGAAGGTGCCGCCGTTGCTGCCCTGAACCCACGGAGAGGACACTGCGCCCAACGGCACCGGAGTAGGCGCGAGAACCGTCCATGGCGCGGACCAGTCGTTCGGCTTCGAGGGGTCATTCCAAAGGGCGTAGGTTTCTCCCCAGGCAGACATCGCACCCACGGTGCCGCCGAAGTTCACCGAACCGCTAGTGGCCGAGACGAAGTCGGGAATCGCGTTGGCTCCGGTGTCAGCCAAGGTGGGGAAAGTGAAGTTCCACCACTTGAAGCCGGTGACCGAATTGCCGTTGGCATCCTTGCCGTTCGGCGTCGTGCTGGAGATGTAGTCCAGGGTTTTGGAGTAATTGTCGCTGGCGGTGAAGAAATTCCGGTTGTAGGTGAAGCCGACATTGTTTGGCGCGGAGATAGTTCCGTCAAACCTGGCGATTTCGATGTCCACCACCTGGGCCACCAAAGGACTGGCCAGCGGATCCGCAGCGCTCACGTGCACCTTGAAGCCGCGGACCAGATTGGCCAGGAAACCGGCTCCTGTCCCAATGGGAGTTGCATCGGCGAGTGCGCTCGCGGGCGTGCGGAAGTAGAACTGCGTGTTGGCATCGACGTCCACGACGACGGGGACGCCGAGCTCGTTCTGAACGGTGATGCTAGCAGGCGTGGACGAAGCATTCACATGGAGGACGTGGCCTTCCGGACTCAGCCAGACTTTGTTAAAGCTGGTGCTGGCCCACATACGCACCGCCACCAGCGAGCCGTCCGATTGATAGCGAGCGGCCACGCGGACGAACTTGCCGTCGAGCGTGGAAGCCACGGTGGAGAAATCTTTGATGACGGCCGAAGTCTTGGCATCCACGTCGTAGAAAATCGTTCCATTGGCGGCGTCGGCCAGGATCTTGAGGCTCTGCTGGGAAGCGATGGCCGTCTCGGGATTTGTGGGCGGACAGACGGGATAGTCTTTGTTCACCGTGATCGAAGTATTGTCCGAAGACACCGCAGTCACGGTCCCATAGAGGTGCCGCAAAAGGAAGTCGGCGAGATTCCAGATGTGATGGTGGCGAAGCGGGCCTCTGAAGTTCACCGCCCAGACCGGCGAGCCACTCAGAGGAACGTGCTCGACGATGAAGGCCGGATGCGACAGGTCAAATTCCAAATCCAACGCATTACTCTGGTTGGCCGTGATCACGAGCGGAGAGTCGAAGTTGACCTTCACCGTCGCCGTCAGACTGCCGGCGCTGCCCTTGGTGCCTTGAATCTGAATCTGGTTTTGGGAAATCGCGGTGCCGGCAGCCACGGGGAAACCGGATTCCGGATTGGCCGCGACGGTCAAAAGCACATCTCCCGGATTGCCGCTGATGGTCAGAGAGGCCGCCGTATAGGTGCCGGCAGGGATCGTCATGTTGCCCAAGACTTCAGCGAGTTGATCGAGCTGGACTAGATTGATCGTTGGAGCCGGAGTGGGCGCGGTGTAGGCCACGACCGGCGCGCCGCCATCCTGCGGAATGAGCGAGATGCTCAGCACCTTGACGCCGACGGTCGCCCAATCCTCGGAGGAGGCGTCGCTCAACATCATGTTCACGCTGCCGTCTTGTGGAGCAGGCGGATTGTTCGATGTTCCGCCGCCACCGGCGCCGCAACCGACGAGTGCCACAGCCAACAACAGGAACCAAAGGGAACCAAACCACCGTATGAGTCTCATTGCCGATTTCCTCTCTTGTGACTACCTCGAAGGTGCCACTCGCACTTGCCAACCCTATGCTGATGGAACACGGTACTGGGACTGAAGTTGCGACTGCGTAAGCCATTTTGTACGTGTTGGTTGGTGGGGGCGCCGGGCCGCGCAAGAGAAGGTTGCACGTTTCGGTGGGGTGCGGTGTTGGTTTGCAGTGAATACCGCAGACGGCCTGCCGGCTTCTTGAATCCCGTCCACCTGACTTATACTGTCGCTGCTGCACAAGGAGGGGAGACGCGATGAAAGGCAAGCCGGAAGTTCTCGAAGTGCTTTCTGAAATGCTCAAGGAAGAGCTAAGTGCGATCAACCAGTACATGCTCCACGCCGAAATGTGCGAGAACTGGGGCTACAGGCGGCTCTCCGGCCTAACCAAGAAGCAATCCGTCGGCGAAATGAAACACGCCGAAGCGATCATGGAGCGGATCCTGTTCCTCGAGGGCGTGCCGAGAATGGACCGGTTCGGGAAGATCACCATCGGCAAAGACGTCCCTCAGCAGCTCAAGAACGATCTCACACTCGAAAAAGGCGCCGTCATCGCGTACAACAGAGCCATCGAGGTCTGCCGCAAGGTTGGCGACAACGCCACCGCGGACTTCCTCAAAGAAATTCTGAAGGACGAGGAAGAGCACGTGGACTACCTCGAGACCCAGCTCTCCCTGATCGACCAGCTCACCCTGCCGATTTATCTCACCGAGCAGATGAAGGGTTGACCCTGCGTGTAGCGCTTGGCTTTCGCGGCCGGCGTTTGCCTTGCGAATTCAGCCGGACCCTCGCCTATTTTGTCTCTGACGCTGCGGACGTGCCTGGGGGCGCGAAGGCGTCCACCAGCGACATGACCTTCAGCTTCCCCCGCAACTGTTCCAGAGGTGCGCCGCTCGTGATGGCAATGTCCACCGGTTGGCCCGGAATCAAATCGGAATAGTTGTCGGACACCGCCGCGTCCAAGTCTCCGGACGACACGTACACACTGCGCGCAAGCACGCTGGAGGAAAGATGCAGACGGTACCCATCGCCAACCTTCGTGAGTTGGGTGCTGATCTGCGCCTGGGGCAAGTAAACTTCGCTGGCCGGCACAAAGTACAACAGGTTGCTTGAAACCTGTTTGCCATCGACGGCCAGGTCTGTGACGGCGAATATCTTGGCCGCATCGGCGCCATTCGCGTTCACAAACTCGGCCAGCGGCCGCTGAACGTAACTCTTGCTGGAGAGCGCCGGAACCTGGATGTTCTGCGTATTGTCGCTCAGCGTTTTCCCGTCCAAGGTCATCAATCGCACGCGGAGTTGCGCGTCGGTCGGCGCAGTCTTGTCTGACACCACGTAGACGGTGAAATCGCCGTTCTCCACGTGCGGCGAAACGAGCAGCGGACTATAGAAGCGCCGCGCGTAGTAATGCAGCGCCTTCCACCGCCCGTAATAATCGATGCTCGACCAGGAAGCCACCGGCCAGCAATCGTTGAGCTGCCAGAAAATGGACCCCATTGCGCGCGGGCGAATTCGTCGCAAGTGCTCCGCGCCGATCTTGATGCCTTCTGCCTGGAGCACCTGGCTGGCATACAGGAACGACGGGAAATCGCGCGGCTCGGAATAGTATCGGAGCATGTATTCGTGGATGATCGCATTGCCCCGGTTATTCTTCTGATGGGCCAGCATGACCGGGGTGAAGATGCTCCCGCGATCTTCCGGAATCGTGAAGGCCTCGACGGTGCGCATTTCAGGAAACGATTGAAACCCGTATTCGGTCATGAAGCGCGGGAAGTGCTTCTCGTACTCGCTAAAAGCGACGTTGCCGTGCCAAACGCTCCAATCGTGAAAATCGCCCGACTGAAAGTTCGGCGAAAGCTCCTCATAATCCGCGCTAGGCGAACTCGGCCAGTACGGAGTTTCGGGGATCAGGCGGTTCACGGTGCGCGTAAGAATTCCGCTGAAAACGGTGAGATAGTCCTCCCACATCTTCAAACGAGCTTCGGGGCTGAGTTGGTCCCGCCCGCCCCAACCGAATGCTTCCTCGGTTTCGTTGTTGCCGCACCAGAGCACGATGCTGGGATGGTCTCGCAAGCGCCGGACCTGGTATTCGGCCTCTTTCTCCACATTCTGTTTGAAGGGATAGGTTCCGGGCTGCCAATCGTTGCCGAACATGAAGTCCTGCCAAATCATGATGCCGAGCTCGTCGCAGAGATTGTAGAACTCGTCGGTCTCGTAATACCCGCCGCCCCAGTGGCGAATGATATTCATGTTCGCGTCGCGCGCGGATTGTAGAACGCGGCGATACTGTTCGGTGGTGACGCGGTTGGGAAAACTGTCGAAGGGAATCACGTCCGCGCCCTTGGCGAATACCGGAATCCCGTTGATGACGAATTCGAAAGAGCGGCCCCACTGATCGAGCTCCCGGCGCAGGACGATCGAGCGCAAGCCGGTCCGCGCCGACGCCCGGTCTTCCGCGCGATTGCCGATGGTCAATTGGGCGTTGAATTGATAGATGGGCTGCGCGCCGTAGCCGGCCGGATACCACAGCTCGGGCTTGGCGATCTCCACGGGGAGATCAACGTGGTTGATCCCGGGGTGAAGTTCGACATTTTGTGAGAGTTCCGCCTTCTTACCCGCGTGCATAAAGTCCAACGTCAATTTCGCGGCGGCGTTTTCAGTGGCGGTCACTTCGACTTGGGCGGTGAGGTGCGCCACTGCCGGCGTCACGTCGCGCTGGGCGATGTGCACGTTGGAGATTCTGGCCGCGTCCCAGGCTTCGAGCTGGGCGGGGCGCCAGATGCCGCTGGTGACAAACCGCGGCCCCCAATCCCATCCATACTCGAAAGCCGCCTTGCGGATGTAGGTTTTCTCCGCGGTGTGCGTCTGCTCGCGCCATTTGTCGGTCGATGCGATTTTCACGGCGGTCTTGATCGGCGACGGGAACACGATTCGAAGCTGGTTGAGGCCCGGCTGCAGATAGGGCATCACGTCCACGCGCCATTCGCGGAACATATTTTCCGTAGTCAGCACGGGCTTGTCGTTCAGATAGACGTCGGCATAGGCGTCCAAACCCTCGAAGACCAGCTCAATATTTTTGTGGTTCAGCAATTCGGGCGTGGCTTGAATCGCGGTGCGATACTCCCAGTCCGCTTCTTCGATCCACTGCAGCTTGGCTTCATTGTCGCGATAATAAGGATCGGGGATCAGTTTGTTGCGGAGCAGGTCCAAGTGGACGTCGCCAGGAACCTGGGCGGGCCGCCAAGCCGAACTGTTTGCGCCTTCGTTGAGCTGCCGAAATTCCCAGCCCGAATCAAGAAGGATGCTCTGTTTTTGCATTGTCGTTTGCGCCTGACTGAGAGATGGAAGAAGAAGTGCAAGTACCAGCACGGCCAGATAGCGGTGTTCTTTGCGCATGGATTTGCTCCGTGAGGATGTCATTGAAAAACAGACCGATGAAACTCTCCCGAAACCCGTCGCGAACCCATCAGTCTACGGCGCCCAGTCTTCGACAAATCAAGAGTTACTTTTTGCTTTCGTGAACGACGTCGTAGACGTAGCGGATGCTCACTTCCGCGCTCGATCGGGCGGTTTCAATGTAGAGTGTCTCGTATAGCTGCTGGCCGTCAGGAGCCAATTCAAGCGAGCGCATGACCTTCCCGCCGTGGGGTCCTTTCTCCTCTGAGAGGAGACGGCTTCCTTCCCAGTGCGCCGCGACTTCCTGGTACTTCTCGTCCTTGGACTTCTGCAGTTTCCGTCCGTCAGTGTAGAAGACACGCTTGCGAGCTTGGTCGTCGGTCAGGTCGATCTCCGCATCCTTCTGGGCGATGGCCAGCGAATCCGCGGGGTTGAGCAATTCCTGCATCCGCTGGCGATCTTCATCGCTTTGTCCGCCTCCCATGCCACCTCCGCGCCCTCCATAGGGACCCCCTCCGCCACCGCCGCCTGGATAACCGCCGCCACCGGGATAACCACCTCCACCGGGGTAGCCGCCGCCGGGATAACCGCCGCCCCCGCGCCGTCCGCCACCGTAGGGACCTCCTCCACGGCCACCTCCGCTGCCGCTTCCGCTGCTGCCCCTGGCATCCTGCATCTTCTTGTGCGCGTCGTCACTCTCATCGCGATTTAGCTTCCAGGAGCCAGCGAGCTTCCGCAATTGTTCCGGCGTGAGCTGCGGCTGCGGCTGCGATTTCGGTTGGTCGGGGGCTTGCGTCCGCGGCTGTGGCTCAGCCGGAGGCAGAGGTCCCGGAGACGCTTGGCCTCGCAGGGAAGCGGGAGAAAAGGCATAAGCGGCAGCCAAGAATCCGCCAGTGAGGAGAATCGTCGTGGTTTTTCTATTCATGGTCTCCCTCGCTCACCACCATAGGCTTCCGATCGTACCTTGAACTCGCCCGGTGAGCTACGCGTTAACGGATGCTGAAGCGATGCAAAGGGATGTAAGCGAGGATTTTGGTTGCGATCGGAGATTGCTCAGTCGGATGCGCGGCCCGGTGGAGCGGCTGAGGCCGGGTGGACTTGCCACTCGCCCTCCTCGAGTGTGGCGCGCCGATCGAAGGAGTGGCCGGTAACGAGTCCGAGGATGAACCAGCCAAGGACGAGGATGCCAATGGCGAAAATCGAGTCGCCGATGATGCGCATCCATCGAAGATGACTCACCAAACCGGTCTGCATGAATTCGGCCGAACGCGCGTACCACGTGCCGTACTCGACGGAAGCCCACGCTTGCATCAGTCCGATAGGCAGGAGGCTGAGCACGACCATGAGCAGCAGGCCAATGTTGATGGCCCAGAAGGAAAAGGCCAACGGCCCGTTCTTCCATGCCTTGCCCGGCCGGAGCGCGCGCAAGCAGAAAAGCATCAGCCCGATTCCCAGCATGCCGTACACGCCGAAAAGAGCGGTGTGGGCGTGGACGGCGGTGGTGTTGAGTCCTTGCATGTAGTAGAGGGCGATGGGTGGGTTGATCAAGAATCCGAAGAGTCCCGCGCCGACAAAGTTCCAGAAGGCCACGGCCACGAAGTAATAGATGGGCCACTTGTAGGCGGCTACCCAGAAGGCCCCGTGATCTCTCACACGGACGAGGCGGATATTCTCCCAGGCTTCAAAGCCGATCAGAACGAGCGGCACCACTTCCAGGGCGCTGAACGTGGCGCCCAGCGCCAGGACGATGTTGGGCGTCCCGGAAAAATAGAGATGGTGGAACGTGCCGATGATCCCTCCGGAGAGAAACACCACGGTAGAGAAGAGCACCGCCTTGGTAGCCGTGTTCACGGAGAGCAGCTTCAGCCGCGTAAAGAGGAACGCGATGACCACGGTGGCGAAGACCTCGAAGAATCCTTCGACCCAGAGATGGACGACCCACCAGCGCCAGTACTCGGCGCTCACCAGATTGCTCCGCTGGCCGTACATCAAGCCCGCGCCGTAAAAGAGCGGAATCGCGATGCTCGCGATCACGAAGAGCCACAGGAGCGAATGCGATTCGTCTTTGCGGGCCAGCGCCGGACGAAGCGCGCGCCACATCAGCCAGAGCCAGAAGACCAGCCCGACAAAGAGCAAGAGCTGCCAGAACCTGCCGAGATCGACGTATTCGTAACCCTGCGTGCCGAACCAGAACCAATTGTTCCCCAGCTTGTGCTCGATGCTCATCCACTCGCCCGCGAGCGAGCCAACCACGACGGCAAGCAACGCGAGGAAGAGAAAGTTCACGCCGAGGCGCTGGCCCTTGGGCTCGGCGCCTCCGACAGCGGGAGCGACGTAGAGGCCGGTGGCCAGCCACGAAGTGGCAATCCAAAAGAGGCCGATTTGCAGGTGCCAGGTCCGCGTGACCGCATAAGGCAGAGTGCGGTCGAGAGGAATGCCGTAGAAGCCGGAGCCTTCCACACCATAATGCGCGGTGATCGCTCCGAGGCCGACCTGAACGACGATGAGCGCGGCGACGACGAAGAAATATTTCATCGTCGCGCGTTGCGAAGGCGTGGGCTGGAAGCCGAGCAGGGGATCGCGCTTCGGAAGTTGCGCGGGCAATGGCTCGCGGTCCTGCGAACCGAAGTACCACGCCATGCCGCCGATGCCGGCAAGCAGGAAGACAAAGCTGAACACGCTCCAAACAACCGTACCGCCGGTGGGGCGGTTCCCGACGAGCGGCTCATGCGGCCAATTCTCGGTGTAGGTGACCGCGCGGCCCGGACGATTTGTTGCGGCGGCCCATGCGGTCCACCAGAAGAAGGCCGCCATCTCGCGCTGTTTTTGCGGATCGCTCAGCGCACCGCGCGGAATCGCGTATTCCGGGCGGCCGCGGGAAAAGACGTCGGCGTAGTAACCGGAGAGCGCTGCAAAAGCTGCCGCTCGTTCGGGAGTGACGACGATGCGGTCGCGCTGGGGATCATACCTATTCGTGCGCATGTCGGCTTGGAGCCGCGCCCGAAGGGCCGCCTGCTGCTCGACGGTGAGCGCCGTATAGTTTTCAGCGCCGGCGGCGCGCGCCCATCGGTCGAGAATGAAAACGGCCTCGCGGTGCAGCCAGTCCGCGGACCAGTCCGGCGCAACGTATGCACCATGGCCCCAGATCGTCCCGACTTCCTGTCCACCAATGGACTGCCAGACGTTTTGGCCGTTCACAATATCGTCGTGGCCAAACAGAACGATTCCGTCGGGCGTCACCACCTGAGCCGGAATCGGCGGCGCGCTTCGAATCACCTGGAAGCCCACCCCGCCCAACACTGCGAACGACACGACCAGCACCAGCCCTAGCGCGATCCAGAGTTTCTTGTACCGCCGGAATGTGCTGCCCTCAGAAAGAGTTTCCATGCGTAAGCTCCTGGTCGGCTCTAACTATACAACCACGCAAGTACGGATTCGAACTCAGCCCGCTTGACGCAAACGCAATCCGGCCCCGCCGGATTCTCAGGACGAATCGAAAGATGCGGCCGCGCGCTCAGGCGTTCGTGCCGGAATGCCGTGCTTCGAGCTCGATGGCGCGCGGGAAGAGCACGTTATTTTCGAGGTGCACGTGCCGCTCCAGATCGCGGCCAAATTCCTCAAGCCGGAATTGTTGCAAAAACTGACTAAGGAGGAAGCAAACGAAGAATTTCGCCAGCGCGGCCGCTGCCCCTGGCCCTCCCATGAGGACGAGCAGCCATCGCTTGCGAGAATGCCTGGTAGGTCTCGGCGAAGGGGCTGCGGCGATCAGACCGCCGGTGTACCCATTGCCCGCCGCTGCTGGAAGCACTCCCGGCAAAACACCGGGCGCCCCTGCGTCGGCCGAAACGGCACTGTCGTCTCTTTACCGCACTGCGAGCAAACCGTGCGCGTCTCTGCACGCGGCCCTGCCGAGCCGCCGCCTTCGGCGCGCTTGGCCTTGCAGTTCTTGCAGCGTTTCGGTTCGTTTTTGAAGCCCTTGTCGGCGAAGAACATTTGTTCGCCGGCGGTGAAAACGAATTCGGCGCCGCACTCTGCGCATTTCAGTACCTTATCGTGGTACTCCATGCACTGCTCCCCTGGCCCGGTCCTGGAACGGAACAAACAGCCGTCTGGCCCGAGTCCCTCCAGTTAGGCGAACCATCCCACTCCAAGCAATGGGCACGGCTCCCACAGTCCTGCGGGCACGACGTTGCTTAGGAAACCTCGCGGTTTCCGCCTGATAGGGGCCTAAATCGCGGAAGTGCAACACCATCGGCAGCGCTCAGTCTTGTTCACGGCGCTGCTTCTTGCGCAGTCGCTTCCGCGAAAGCGCTTCTTTCGCCCGGCGCTTCTCCCCGGGCTTCATGTAATAGCTGTGCTTCTTGATTTCTTTTATGATGTCTTCCTGCTGTACCTTGCGCTTGAATCGGCGCAGCGCATTTTCCAGGGATTCACCTTCCTGGATGTTAATTTCCGCCACTTAAACTTCACCCCCGTTCTTTTCAATGAGACCACACAGGGTTACACCCCGTGCAGCGTATTATGGCATGGAATAAGCAGGCTCATCTAACGATTGCCGGGCGGCAAAGTCAAGGAATCTTTCCGCGCCGCGCCCGTGCGGGCCTCGGAGCCCCTAGGGGAAGGGGGGAACGCAGTGAAGACGGGCAGCGTAGCTCGGGAGGCCGTGGCGTCTGCTTTGCCCTCCACCCCAGCGCCATTGTTGGTAGAATGACGGCGCTGATTCGGAGGAGCGGGGGCCCCTGAATGTCGCTTATGCGAGATGCGATCGGCGTCCTGCTGGCCGGTGGCCAGGGCGAGCGGCTATGGCCGTTGACGCGCGACCGGGCTAAGCCGGCGGTGCCGTTCGGAGGGCTGTACCGCATCATCGACGTCACCCTCTCGAACTGCATCAATAGCGATCTCCGCCGGGTGTTCGTCCTAACCCAGTACAAGGCGCTGAGCCTCAACCGTCATGTGCGGCAGGGCTGGTCGCCCATCGCGGGGCTCGGCGACTTCATCGAACTGCTTCCGCCGCAGATGCGGGTTTCGCAGCATTGGTACCAGGGCACTGCCGACGCCGTCTATCAAAACATCTACTCGATCGGCAGCGAGCGCTCAAAGTACGTCCTGATCCTTTCCGGCGACCAGATCTACAAGATGAATTACCAGAAAATGCTCCAGCAGCACGTGGACTCTGGCGCGGACGCTACCGTCGCGACTATCGAGGTCGACCCGGAGGACGCCGCCAGCCAGCTCGGCGTCATGGAAGCCGATGAGCACTGGCGCATCACCGGCTTCGACGAAAAGCCCGAAAAACCCAAGCCCTCCCGTCACAATCCAAAGATGGTCAACGCCTCCATGGGCGTGTATATCTTCAATACCGACCTGCTCATACCAATCCTTATCGCGGACGCCGAGGACCCGCGCTCCCGGCACGACTTCGGCAAGGACGTCATCCCGCGGATCATCCACAAGCACCGCGTCTTCGCGCACAACTTCGTGGACGAAAACAAGCCCGGCGCGCATTACTGGCGCGACGTCGGCACCATCGACGCGTATTACGAAGCCAATATGGATCTGGTTTCGGTCTCGCCGGTCTTCAACCTCTACGATAAGGACTGGCCGTTGCGCACGTGGCAGCACCAGTACCCCCCGGTGAAATTCGTCTTTGCCGATCCCGACCGCATGGGCGTGGCGCTCGATTCCATCGTCGCCAGCGGCTCCATCATTTCCGGCGGCCGAGTCGTGCACTCCGTCCTGGGCTACGATGTGCGCGTCAACAGCTATTGTGACGTCCAGAATTCCATCCTCTACAACCACGTGAACATCGGGCGCTACTCGCGCATTCGCAACGCCATCATCGACCGCCACGTCAGCCTGCCCGAGCACTCCGAAATCGGCTACGACCTCGAAGCCGACCGCCGCCGCTTCCACGTCACCGAGTCGGGCATCGTGGTTGTCGTCCGCCAGGAATCCATGATCGAGGAGCCGGAGTAGTCCGGCGCGCCGCTCTCCTTGACGATTTAGGAGAAAGAGTGTTAGTCTCCTAACTGTCTTAGGAGGGTGCATGACTACCCCAGCCCAGATCCTTCCCGGCACTCTCGATCTCCTCATTCTGAAGGCGGCTTCCCTCGGCCCGTTGCACGGCTACGGCATTCTTCTGCGTATCGAACAGATTTCCGGTGGAACGTTGCTCATCGAACAGGGCGCGCTCTACCCCGCTTTGTATCGTCTGGTGCGCGGGGGGCTCCTCAAATCAGCCTGGGGCACGTCCGAGAACAATCGCCGCGCCAAGTTCTACGAACTGACCTCGACGGGCCGCAAGCGTTTGAGGCAGGAGGCCGATGGTTGGAACCGCCTCGTCGCTGCGATCGCTTCCGTTCTTGGCACGCAGCCGGAGGAAGTGTGAACTTCTGGGCCGGGCTTCGTCCTCTTGCGTCAGCCTTGTTTCATCGCTCTCGAGTGGAAAGCGAGATGGAGGAAGAGCTTCGCTCACACGTCGAGAGCCGTGCGGATGATCTCGAGCGATCCGGACTTCCCCGCGGCGAGGCGGAGCGCCGCGCGCGCATTGAGTTCGGCGGCTACCAACGATTCACGGAGGAGTGCCGCGAAGCCCTCGGCTCGCGCTTCATGGAAACGCTGCGTCAAGACCTGCGCTACTCGTTTCGCATGTTGCGCAAATCGCCAGGGTTCACCACGGTCGCGGTCTTGACCCTCGCCCTTGGTATTGGCGCCAACACCGCCATCTTTTCGGTCGTGAACAGCGCGCTACTCCGCCCTCTGGCATATGCTGAACCGCAGCAGCTCTATTTGGTGCGCGAAATTGTGCCGCAGCTCGCGAAATTCTATCCGACACTGCAAGCGAACCTGCCTGATTTCCGCATCTGGCAGAAGGAAGTTCATTCGTTTGCGGACGTGGCTATTGCCGAAAGATCTTCCGCTGATCTGACTGGCGTGGGTGAGCCCGAAGTCATCCACGGCGTGCGCGCCTCGGCCAACATTCTCGATGTTCTCGGAGCGAGGCCCGCGCTCGGCAGGACGTTTCGTGCCGAAGAGAACGAGCCCGGGCGCGGCAATGTCGTCCTCATCACGGACGCGTTCTGGCGCGACCGCTTCCGCAGCGATTGGTCGGCAGTCGGGAAAAGCATCATGCTCGATGGGGTGGCCCACGAAATCATCGGCATTCTGCCGCCGTCATTTCGATTTCCACCTGCTTTGGGAGGCGCTATCAACACGGCTGACATCGCTTTCTTCCAGCCCTTGAACGGTCCCAAGTTCTGCGAGCAGGGTCTGATCGGCGAATTCGATTTCGCCGCAGTGGCACGCCTCAAACCGCGCATGACCCCGGAGAAAGCGCTCGCGGAACTGAACGTAGTTCAGGCGCAAATCGCCAAACAGGCAAATGAAGGAGTGGACCTCCAGGCCACGCTGCAGCCGCTGGAAGCTGAGGTTATCGGCCCGGCGCGCCGCGGGCTGATCTTCCTCTTGGCTGCGGTGGGCGCTGTCTTGTTGATCGTGTGCGCCAACCTGGCCGGTCTGCTGCTCGCGCGCGTTCCCGCCCGCATCCGCGAGGCCGCGATTCGCACGACGCTAGGCGCGACGCGCGGGCGCATCCTTCGCCAGATGCTCACCGAGACCCTGTTGCTCAGCATCACCGGTGGCGCGCTAGGGGTGGGGATCGCCAGCGTCGCGGTGCATTGGTTCAAGCAGATGGCGCAAATAAGCATTCCTCGCCTCGAAGAAGTGCAGATGGACGTGCGCGTTTTTGTCTTCGCTCTGATCGTTTCTGTGGCAACGGGGGCCCTTTTCGGCATATTGCCCGCGTGGGGCGTGGCGCGCGCACAGCCTCTTGGCGTACTCAAATCCGGCAGCACCGCCGCGACGGAGAACTGCCGGGTGCGCCGCCTTCGCCAGGGTCTGGTCGGCTTCGAGGTGGGATTGACCACGCTGCTTTTGATTCTTGCGGGACTTTTGACGGCCAGCCTGGGGAAGCTTCTGCGTGTGAACGGAGGGTTCGCCGTTCAAAATGTCCTTATCGCGAGGGTCACCTTGCCTCCGCAGAGTTATTCGCAACCGGCCAATCGCTTAGCCTTCTACGACAGAGTGCTAGCGGGCATTCAATCGCTCCCCGGCTTGCGCGCTACCGGCTGGACCAGCATTCCTCCACTTGGAGGTGAGGGTAGCGTGACAGGAATCAGCCTTCCGGGCGAGCGGCAAGCGCACGCTGAAATACCGGTGGCAAACTATCGCCCTGTTAGCCCGGACTATTTTTCGGCTATGGGCATACCGTTGCTGAAAGGCAGGATTTTCGGACCCGCGGACTACGGGCGAAAAATCGTCGTCGTTTCGCAAAGCGTCGCGGACCGCTTCTGGCCCGGCAAGGACCCCATCGGCCAAATCTGCCTCACGCAATGGGCCGGAGATGTTCCGAGCGACGTCATCGGGGTTGTCGGCGACATCCGTACCGTGCGGTTGGATGAGCCTCCTTTGATGATGGTCTACGTTCCGGAATGGTTCAACGCAATTTCTGTCCCGTCAGCCGCTGCAATTGTTCTTCGCACGTCGAGCGACCCCACGAGCTATGCCGCTCCAGTGCGCGAGTTGATCCACAGAATTGACGCGGACGTCCCCGTGACGTCCCTGCTCCCGATGACGCAAATTGTGTCGCAATCGGCTGACGATCGCCGTCTCCCGATGTTCCTGGCGCTATCGTTCGCTTTTTCCTCGTTATTGCTCGCGTCATTGGGCATCTTCGGCGTAGTGGGATACTCCGTTGCCCAACGGAGGCAGGAATTGGGCATTCGCATGGCGCTCGGCGCAGAGCTGCAGGATTTGCGCCGCATGGTTCTTCGTCAGGGCATGGCGCCGGTTATCGTGGGCATGGCGGTGGGGACGGTTGCGGCATTATTTGCAGGCCGCTTGATCGGCAACCTGCTCTTTGGTGTCAGCGCGTACGATCCTCTTACCGTCGCGACCGTGGTGATCGTGGTTGCCAGCGTGGCGCTCTTGGCCTGCTATATTCCCGCCCGGCGGGCGATGCGCGCGGACCCCATAGCTGCGCTTCGATACGAATAGCGCAGATGGCGCTCGCCAGGCGGCGCTCACTTCCGTTACAATAACCGGCTTGTTTTTTCCAGGAGAAAACCTATGTCTACCAAGATCGTTCGCGTTCATGGCCGCCAGATTCTCGATTCACGCGGCAATCCTACTGTGGAAGCCGATGTGGTCCTCGAAGGAGGAGCCCTCGGCCGCGCTGCGGTGCCGTCCGGAGCATCCACCGGCGAGCACGAAGCCCTCGAGTTGCGCGACGGCGACAAGTCGCGCTTTCTCGGCAAGGGCGTTTTAAAGGCTGTCGGCAACGTCAACGGAGAGCTGGCCAAGGCCGTCACCGGCCTCGACGCCGCCGACCAGCAAGCGCTCGACCGGCGCATGATCGAGCTCGACGGCACGCCCACCAAAAGCCGCCTCGGCGCCAACGCGCTTCTGGCCGTCTCTATGGCCGCCGCACGCGCCGCCGCGGCCGCCCAGCGCTTGCCGCTCTACAAGTACTTGGCGCGCTATTCCGGCGACGCCTCTTCGGGCCGTCCCGGCACCACGCTCCCTGTTCCCATGATGAACATCCTCAATGGCGGCGCCCACGCCGATAATTCCGTGGACTTCCAGGAGTTCATGGTTATGCCCGTGGGCGCGCCGAGTTTTTCCGAAGCGCTGCGCTGGGGCGTCGAGGTTTTTCATGCGCTGAAAGGTGCGCTCAAGAAGCGCGGCTATTCGACGGCAGTCGGTGATGAAGGCGGTTTCGCTCCCAACTGCAAGTCCAATGAAGAGGCGATACAGGTCGTGCTGGAAGCCATTTCCGCGGCTGGCTATAAGCCCGGCGCGCAGGTGGCGATTGCGATCGATCCCGCAGCGAGCGAGTTCTACGATAAGGCCAGCGGCAAATATATTTTCAAGAAATCGGACAAGTCCGCACACTCCTCTGAGGAGATGGCTTCTTATTGGGCTGGGTGGGCCGCCAAATACCCCATCGTGTCCATCGAAGACGGCATGGCCGAGGACGATTGGTCCGGCTGGAAGCTGCTCACCGGAAAGACCGGGAAGAAGATCCAACTGGTTGGCGACGATATCTTCGTCACGAATACCGAGATTTTCGCCCGTGGCATTAAGGAAGGTATCGCCAATGCCATCCTCATCAAGCTGAATCAGATCGGCACCGTTACGGAAACCATTGAGGCGATCGAGATGGCCCGCAAGGCCGGTTATCGCTCGGTCGTTTCACACCGTTCCGGCGAAACCGAAGACACGTTCATCGCCGATTTCACCGTGGCCATGGGCACCGGGCAAATCAAGACCGGCTCGGCCTCGCGCACCGACCGCATCGCCAAGTACAACCAACTGCTGCGCATTGAGGAAGAGCTCGGCTCCGCCGCGCGCTTCCTTGGTGCGAAAGCGTTTTCTGCATAGAGGTATCCGCCTCAGGGCGGAATGTCCGAGGGAACGACTCAACAAAGACTACCGACAGGGGGAATGATCGCACCCGGTGACTGGGGGCGGCTGCCTTCGCCGCACATTCTTCTCCCCTTGAATAAACCGCAGTAGCTTGGCTGCCGTACTGGAACGAAGTCCGGTTCCATCGGTCCTACGGTGGTTTGCGGAGGCGGTCGAGGAGCGCAAAGAGGGCGACGGCGATGACCCCGTTGACGGCGGCGGCGATGAGCAAATGCATGCTGAAGAGACGTTCAGGCTGAGCGAGTAGAACCCGCCGGACCAGCACGATCACGGCCTGCTGCACTCCAAAAAAGACGACCGTGAGAGCGAAGCGGCTGACCGGATGCTCGGTGTCAATGCGGCCCCCGATCGAAGAGGCAAGATAGCCGATCAGCGTTTTGGCGATGCCGTTGAGGCCCAAGGGCTTATGACTAAGGCTGTCCTGTAGGATGCCGATGATCATTCCAAGGAGCAATCCGGTGGAAGGATTGCGCCGGCTGATGCCGAAATAGATGGTGACGAGGAGCGGGAGTTCGAGGAGCTCGGCGCGGCGGAAGTACACGGGCAGGAGAGCCTGCAAGACGAGCGCGAAGACGGTCACGACGGTGATGGCGCCGGAATAGAACTTGTGCACCTCGATGTGCGTCTCAGCTCGATAACGAAATTCGGCCGAGCCCATCATCGCGGCGCTCCCGGAGCCGGACTCTTCGGCGGAGGCGTGACGCCAGCGCGCGCGGGAGAGGGTCCACTTTGTGCCGGACGGTCGGATGGAGAGGGCGCGGCAGCAGATGAAGCTGGCGCAGCGGAAGTGGGCGATGGCCCGGCGGCTTCCGTCTTTGTCTCCAGCGGTTGGAGCGTGAGCAGGACAAACACGGCTTCAAGCCGGTCGAGTTGCGCGGCGGGTTTCACGCGTACTTGCTCGAAAGGGTATCCCGGCTTGGCCTCGGTGACGTACCCCACGGGAATGCCGGCGGGAAAGATGCGATCCATGCCGGAGGTGACCACGCGCGCGCCCACGGCGACCTTTTCCTCGCTGCTGATGTACTTCATGACCAGGAGGGGCTCGCCGGTTCCGCCGACGGGCGCCTGAACGCGTGAGTCGGACAGCATCGCGCCGACGCCGCTTTCCTTGTCGGTGATCAGGAGCACCTGGGCCGTATCGCGGAAGACTTCGATGACTTTGCCGACGGCGCCATCAGGAGTAATGACGCCCATGTTGCGGCGGACGCCGTCGCGCGCACCGCGATCGATGTAGATGAGCTGGCTGGTGGGGTCGACGCCCGCACCAATCACGCGGGCGGCGAGAAGCGGGGTTTCGGCGTGCGCTTGGCGGAAAGCGAGAAGAGTTGAGAGGCGATCGACCTCGGCAGCGCGGCCTTCGAGTTGTTGGACGCGGAGCTTCAGCGTCTCCACCTCCTGGCGGAGCTGCTCGTTTTCACGGCGTTCGCCGCGGAGCGCGATGTAGTGCCTCCAGGCGCCGCGGACATGCGTCACGCCCCAGGCACCCGCGCGCTCAAACGGCGAGATGAGCGAGATCGTCCAGACACGAATCAGGCGCCCCTGTGGCTCGCGGCGGATTTGTATCGCGAGCAGAAAGACCTGGCCCGCAAGAATCGTGGCCAGGAGAACCAGCGAGCGGTGGCGGGAGGGGATGGCGATCATTTTTCAGAGACCAATCATCAGCCGCCAGCGGCCGGCGGTGAGCGGCCAGTACCGAGTGGCTTGGAACCGGCAACTCGCGACCAGCGGCCGGTGACAGCGAAAGCGTCGAACGACGCCCAGGCGCAAGCTCGGCTGCCTAATCAATACTCACCTGCCGGAGCAGGTGGAAATCACTGAGCATCTTGCCGGTGCCAAGAACGACCGAAGCGAGCGGGTCGTCAGCGATGGAAACGGGCAGCCCGGTTTCCTCGCGGATGCGCTTGTCGAGGTTCTTCAGGAGCGCGCCGCCGCCGGTGAGGACGATGCCACGGTCGCTGATGTCGGCGGAGAGCTCGGGCGGCGTGCGCTCGAGCGCCACGCGAATCGCATTCACGATGGTGGCGACGCATTCCGAGAGGGCTTCGCGGATTTCGCTGTCGTCAATAGTCACGGTGCGAGGGACGCCTTCGATGAGGTTGCGCCCTTTTACTTCCATGGTGAGCGGTTTGTCGAGCGGGTAGGCCGAGCCAATCTCCATCTTGATCTGTTCCGCAGTGCGCTCACCGACCAGGAGGTTGTACTTGCGCTTGAGGTATTGCATGACGGCCTCGTCCATCTCGTTGCCGGCGACGCGGACCGATCGCGAATAGACGATACCGCTCATGGAGATGACGGCGATGTCGGTGGTGCCGCCGCCGATGTCCACGACCATGTTGCCGGAGGCCTCTTCGATCGGCAGCCCGGCCCCGATGGCGGCGGCCATGGCTTGCTCGACGAGGTACACCTCGCTGGCGCGGGCGCGGTAGGCGGAGTCCTGCACCGCGCGCTTCTCGACCGGCGTGATCTCGCTCGGCACCCCGATGACGATTCGAGGATGGACAAGAACGCGGCGGTTGTGCGCCTTCTGGATGAAGTGCGTCAGCATCTTCTCAGTGACCTTGAAGTCGGCGATCACGCCGTCCTTCATCGGTTTGATGGCCACCACGTTTCCGGGCGTGCGGCCAAGCATGTCTTTGGCTTCGCGGCCGACGGCCACTACCTCTCCGGTGTTCTTATTGATCGCGACGATGGAGGGCTCGTTGACGACGATGCCCTTGCCTCTCGAATAGACGAGTGTATTTGCGGTTCCCAGGTCAATCGCCAAGTCTGAAGAAAACAGGCTAAAGACCGACCGCAAGTTGAATCCGTTCTTGAACATGTCCCCTCAGTCCCCTGCGGGAGAGTCTACACCGCGAGCCAGCAGGTCCCACAGCCCGCTGGCGTTCGACCGATGCGGAGGCGCCTGCGCTTCGGTATCTACTTCGGCACGACGATGGGCACACGCTGAATCGCCGTGCCTCCCCGGCGATTCTGTCCCGTAATCACAATGGTCTGGCTGCCGGGCTGGAGCGGCTCGGTGAAATGACGGAAGCGGCCGTCGGGGGCGAGATTCGCCACCGGCTGGCCGTTAATGATGAGCGCGGCGCCGGGTTCCGTGCGGCCGATAATTTCGGCGACACGCCCGTGCATTTGGGTGCCTTCCACTTCCAGCAACATCTCCTGTGTCTTGCCTTGGGCGACCAGGGTGAACTTGAAACTGTCGCTGGGGTCGCTAATCCTCTTCTTGGCGTCGGTGGCCGTGACGTTCCAGAAGTAGTCTCCCGCGTCGAGCCCAGTGACGTCGGCATTCGTTCCTGTTACCTTCCGTTCGACGAGCATCTTCGCGAACATGGCGGTCGTGCTGACGCGTAGCGTGTAAAACTGCGCTTCCGCCACGGGCTTCCACTCAAAGTGCAACGCGGCCGTCCTGGGATCGGGCACAATCAGCGGCTGGAGATTCAGCGGCTCGGAAAGCTCGGGCGGCGCGAGGACGTTGGACTTGGTGACCGGGCCACCGGACGCGAAACTGGCCTTTTCCCACTGCGTCAGCTCGACGTGCTCTTCACCGCGTTGCACATCGGCCCCGCCGGCGGAGACCGTGATCTCATGTTCGTTCTTTGCAGGATCGCTCTTGACCGACGCGCGGCTGTTCTGATGGACCGATGCGGTCGCGTCCTCGACCGAGACCGCCGCCTTTGAGTCCGGCGAGGACCAATTCGGCGTGGTGAGGTCCACGGCGCCGGTGCTAATGCGCACGGCGACACTGGTCGGACGATCGCGGCCCATGGAATTCTCTTCGACGGTGACGAGCGAATCGGGCTTGACGGTGTACGTGGTGCCATCGGCGAAACTGACGCGTGCGGCGCCGTCCGAACCAGTCTGGATCAGGTCGCCCTTGTCGAGCGTGGCGCGATAGTCCGCGTCCACCCACTGAACCGAATTGACCCTTTTCACCTGCACCCTGCCATCGAGGTTCACGAAGCGCGCCTGGGTCTGCGTCAGCGGGACGCTCTCGGCGTCGCCACCGCCCGCGGAGTCCGTAACGTGGCGGATCGTGGAGGAGAACCAACCGGGCATGACCAGGTAAAGGGCGCCCAAGACGACAGTCAGGATCAGCAGCGCGTAGATGATCACAGTCTTGTAAGTGACCGTGGTCCAATACACCTCGAAGCGCCTGATTTTCGGCCTGCTAGGATCGGGTTGCATCTGATCGCTCACAGTTGCAGACGCGGATGAAGCGCCAATCCTGCAATCTAACACAGCGATTTGGAGGCGTCCAACCGTGCACGTGGGCCGTAGACAAACAGCCAATAGCGGCGCGTGACGTACGATGGAAACCACCGCCGCCCGTGTCCGGAATCCATTTGTGGCTTTTGGCCAGCGTCTCCTATAATGTGTGGATTGACGAGCCCAGGAAACTCGCGCACCGGCAAAAAGGCGCGAAGTGTGCGCCGTAACAAGGGGAATCCGGCTTCGTCGAAATCCCCGCTCTTTCGTTAAAGATCTGCGACCGGCGCGTGCGGGCGATTGAGGAGAACAACTGAAGTGTTCGGCAACAAAAAAGTGATGGTGCGGATCGTGCTCGGGCTTGTCGTTGGTGTGCTCGCAGTAGGAATGCTGCTCTACCTGGTGCCGCAGGGCACGGGCACGGGCAGCTCTCCCGACACCGTAGCGCAAGTGGGCGACCAGGTCGTGACGGTCACGGATGTGCGCGATCAACTGCAGAAGATTCAGAAGCGCAATCAGGTGCCGAAGGCGCTCGAGGGGTTTTACGCCCAGCAGATCCTGCTGCAGCTCGTCTTTGAGAAAGAGCTGGAATACGAGGCCAAGCGGCTGGGGATTACCGTGTCCGATGAGGAGCGCGCCGAGCGCATCCGGCAGATCCTTCCGACGGTGTACAGCGACGGCGCCTTCGTGGGCATGGATCGCTATTCGGCCGAGGTGCGAACCCGTTTCGAGATGGGCGTGGGGGAATTCGAAGAGTTGATCCGGCAGGGTCTGCTGGAGGAAAAATTCCGCCGGCTGGTCACCGATGGCATCAGCGCCAAACCCGAGGAGATTCTGGAGGAGTTTCAACGGCGCAATGAGAAGGTGAAGCTGGACTACGTGCTCATCAAGCCGGAGGACCTCGAGGCCAAGCTGAACCCCGGCGAGGCAGAGCTGTCGGCCCACTACGAGAAAAACAGGAGCCGGTATATGGTGCCGGAGCGGCGCGTCGTGCGGTATGCGCTGCTCGATCTCAACGAACTCCGGCAGCACGTGCAGGTGAGCGACAGCGAGCTGCGCGCCATCTATCAACAGCACATTGCCCAATACCAGGTGCAAGACCGGGTCCACGTCGAGCACATCCTCTTCAAGACCATCGGCAAGACCGACGCAGAAGTGGCGGAGATTCAGAAGAAGGCCGAAGAGGTTTTGAAGAAGGCCAAGAAGGGCGCCAATTTCGAGGATCTGGCGAAGCAGTACTCCGAGGACACAGGAACCCAGCCAAAAGGCGGTGATCTCGGGTGGATCGTACATCAGCAGACGGTGCCCGAGTTCGAGAAGGCCGCTTTTGGGTTGCCCAAGAATGGAATCTCGGACCTGGTGCGAACGCAGTATGGCTTCCACATCATCAAGGTGCTCGATCGCGAAAACGCCCACACCAAGCCGTTCGAAGAGGTGAAGGACTCGATCCGCGGGCCGCTGATCCTGCAGGAAGTGGACCGGCAGGCTTCGGACGAGTCGGACAAGATTGCTGCAGCGGTGCGGAAGTCCAGCCGGGGCTCGCTCGACAGCCTGGCGAAACAGTTCAACCTCAGCGTGGCTGAGACACGGCCGGTGGCGGCAACCGATGCCGTCCTCGAACTGGGAAACTCCCAGGAACTGAAAGATACGATTTTCCAATTGCGCGCCGGCGAGCTGAGTATGCCGATCCGCACCGATCGTGGCTACGTGGTGCTCTCGGTCAAGGAAATTCAAGGCGCCCACCAAGGGGCTTTTGCTGAGGTGCGCGACCAAGTCCTCGAAGATTGGAAGCGGGACAACGCCGCCCAACTTGCCCGCTCGAAGGCCCAGGAACTCGCTAAGCGGCTTCAGGCTGGCGAGAACATCCACTCCGCCGCGAAAGCCTTGGGACTTGAGGCCAAGACCAGCGACAGCTTTGCGCGCGATGGCAACATTACTGGCGCGGCGAATTCCAAACAACTCTCCCCCGCTTTCCGGCTGGCCGTGGGGCAGAACTCGCCGCCGGTGAGTGTGGGGGCTAACTGGCTGGTGTACCGGGTGATCGAGAAGCAGGAACCCAAGCTGGAGGACCTACCGAATCAGAGCAAGGAATTGCGGGACAGAGTTCTGCAAGAAAAGCGCTCCCTGGCCTTTGAGGCTTTCCAGTCCGCGCTGGAGGATCGGCTGAGGCAGGAGGGGAAGCTGCAGTTGAAACCAAATGTCATCAAGAACTTCTTCGGCGGCCTGGGCGGATAATGCATAACTTATTCATAATAAGCATGTTAGCGTGATACCTGGCGATCTATTGCTATCCAGCACTGTCTTCGCTACCATATCTGGTTGTCGGCGTAGTTCCCCGTGAGGGCCTTCAGAAGTGAACCACCCGTCTGCCCCAGAGTCTGATTGCACCCCCCGCTTCTCTGAAGGCGGCGTTTGCAGGGGCGCGGCTGGTCGATAGGTCCCGACGGTTGAGGCATCCATGGCACCGAAGAACTCCGGCGTTCGTAATGACTATCGTTGCAGCCTGGAACGCAACCAGGCTGGGAAGTATTGCGTGCGAATTCGCGCCCACTTTCCGAGGCATGCTTGGACGCTCTCGGTGTTCTTCCTGGCGTCCTCGTTTGACCGGGCGATGAAGAAACTGGAGCAGGAACTGCAGTATCTTCAGAAACATGAGGACAAGCTGTGGTTCTGGGGTGTAGACCGCTCGGACGATCCCGGTTTCGCGGCGGAGCTGTTGCGGGACGCGGGGCTGAAGATCGATTACCGGGCGGAGTTTCCGCGCAAATCGTCCACCCTGTCGCTGCCGCCGGAGCGCGTGGTACCCGCGTTCATGCTTGGACCGGTGCGCCGGGGATTGGCTGAATCGCTTGAGACGCCGCGCGCGGTGCTCGCTGGCGACTGAGTCTTTCTCCGGGCACGCTCACTTATCTCGGAGAATCACCTCTCCGTTTCCGACAAGCTGATCATTGAGCCAAAGGCGGTACTTGTAGGAGCCCGGTTTCGAGCCCGGGCGCGGCGGCCCAGTGAGCAAGCGCGTTTCCGCGGGCGCTTCGTAAACGTTGGAGGAGAACGGGCAGCGGTTGGGATCGAATTCGATGCGCAGCCGGCCGGCGTCGGAAAGCCAGCAGACCTGGTCTCCGGTGTCGAGGAGAACGGCTTGCGGGATCAAGCCAACGAGTACAGTTCGTTCGGCCATTCAGTCTCTTTTCTCGATTCTATCGCAGCACGAGGCTCGCAATGAGGATGCGAAGATACCATATCCGCATGCTTAGAGGTCGGCGCATCGGTTGGTGCTCTTACAGCGGCAGTTCTGGGGCGGAGTATACTGAACTGCCAGAAACCATATTGGTGGTTGCGCGAGCCGTGAGGATAAGCGACACTGGTAATCTGCCGAGGTTCTTCTGGTCCATATTCCAGTTTCACAAGTCCCGGCGAAACAGAAGGAATCTGCAAATGTCCGGGTTAAGGGAAGGTATCCAGGTGGTTTGGGACGCACGGCGATGACGACGATAGGCGAACTGGCTCCTCCGAAGCAGCTGTTGCTTACTTCGGGTCCCTCTTCGATGGATCCGAGGGTGTACCACGCGATCGCAAAGTCTCTGGTCAGCCACATGGACCCGTGGTTCGCGACGGCCATGACCGAAGTGCAGGCTCTGCTCCGCGCGGTATTCCAGACGCAGAACCGGATCACGTACCCGATCTCGTCTTCGGGATCGGGAGGCATCGAAGCGTCAGTCGTGAACCCGCTCGAAGAAGGGGACGAGGCGCTCATTTGTGTGAACGGCATGTTTTCGGACCGCATCGCGGTCATTGCCGAGCGGACCCCCGCCAAGGTGACGCGGCTTGAGGTGCCCTACGGGAAGACGGTTGATCCCGATGACGTGCGCCGCGCGGGCAAAGGCAAGAAGATCAAGATCGTTGCGCTGACGCATGGTGAGACTTCTTCCGGCGTGATCCAGGACATCGACGGGTTTCGCAAGGTCGCTGATGAGTTGGGGGCCCTGCTCGTCGTGGATACGGTGGCGACGCTCAGCGCGGTTCCCCTCGATGTCGACCGCGAGAGGATCGACATCTGCTTCAGCGCCTCGCAAAAAGCGCTCAGCGCGCCCCCCGGGCTGGCTCCGATCACCGTGAGCACACGGGCGGAAGAAGCCATCCGCGCGCGGAAGACGAAAGTGCTGAGCTGGTACTTCGATCTGCGCGCCGCCATGGACTACTGGGGCAAGGACCGGCTGTATCACCACACGCCACCGATCATGCTGATTTACGCGCTACACGAGGCTCTGCGGATCGTGCTCGAAGAAGGTCTCGAAGCGCGCTGGGTGCGCCATCGCCAAAACCAGCAAGCACTGATTGCAGGACTGGAGGCCATGGGGCTCGAACTGCTGGTCAAGAACCCAGCCGAACGGCTGCCGACGGTGACAGCGGTGAAGGTCCCGGAGGGCGTCGATGACGCCAAGGTACGTGGGCGACTGCTCCAGGAATTCAACATAGAAATCTCGGGTGGCTTGGGCCTGATGAAAAACAAGATTTGGCGGGTCGGGTTACTGGGCCATTCGAGCCAGCGTCCGCACGTTCTGCGGTTTCTGGAGATCTTGGAAAAGGTGCTGCTCGGCCAGGGCTACCACGCAGCGGCGGGTACGGGCGTCGCGGCGGCGGTCCATAGCTATGCGCAGGCGGAGACCCCGGACACAGTGGTGAAGTAGTCGCACGACAGGAGTGAAGAGGTGACCAGCCGGCCGGTTCTGGCGAACGCGGGAGCGATGAGCGAGTTCATCGGCGCGTTTGCTGTGGCGTCGAGGCTGACGGACAGAACCTACCAGTGCCGTTTCTCGCACCTGTGGAACGGCATCGCCACACGGCACAGCGATACCATCGACACGAAATTCTTCGTGGATGGGAAACGTGTTGTGATCGGGTTGGCCCACCCGGCGTTTGTGGAGTTCCAGCAGCGCACCGGCCGGGACCTCACTGACCGCGAGGCCAGCTACGTGGCCGCCGAGTATTTGCGCGAGCGGCTGGAGGAGGAAGACGAGCGTCCGCTCTACGACGTCTTCCACGAGGACGTTCTGCGCTTGATCGATACGCTGGGAATCCGCTGAGTCGGAACGCTGCGCCGGGCTGACGGGTCAGGCGTCGGAAAGCGACTCGTTGAATTCAGCGCCGTCCTTGCGCTCTTCGGCTTCAAGAATCATTCCACAATCGAGGCATTCCACGTACTCGGCGTCGCTGTCTTTGGCGATGAGGCGGGTGCGGGTGTGCTTGCAGGGGGTCTCGTCCATGGAAGGAACTCCAAACCCAGTATAGCACCGGGCATTTCGAAAGAAGTGCCTTCAGAGCTCGGATTGGCCGGACAAGGCGGCGAGGCCGGGATCGGGCATGCCGTCCCGCTGGATGAAATACATGACCAGAAACATCAGCAGCGCTCCAGCAACCATGACGCCGACGGCCACCTGCAGGCCCAGGACCAGGGTGGCCATGTCGTCGATGCGGCCGACGACATAAGGCCCGAGGACTCCGCCGAGTAACTGTGTGACAAACATATAGACGCCCACGGAAGAGGCGTGAGCCCGCGGCGGCATGAGGTCGTGGATCACGGCGGTCACCGGCCCGTGATACCACGACATGAAGTAGCCGGCGGTGAAGAACGCGATGACCACGGTGAGCTTTTCCTCCGTGGAGATGGCCCAGAGCACGAGCGGCGCGGCCAGCAAGAAGCCGCAGGCAACCGTGAGCATTCTTCCGAAGGCGAAGCGCTTCTGCAGGGCGTCGGCGAGCGTGCCCCCGGTGAGCACGCCCAGCAAGGCGGAGACCAGCAGCGTCGGCCCCAAGGACACGCCGGCTTCGCGCAGGCTGAAGTCCTTGTAGCGCACGACGAAGTCGGTGCCCCACGTGAGAAAGGCGACGCTCGCGAACGTGACCATGACCCCGCTCACAATCAGGGTGACAAACGCCCGCACGCGCAGTAGCCTCCCGAGCGGCACGGTTTCGGCCTTCGGGGGGCGCGGCGGCTCCGACACCGTCAGAATCAGGAGCGACAGCAGCAAGCCGGGCACGCCGATCACGTAGAATGCGGCGCGCCAGCCGAACTGTTGGCCTACGATTCCACCGAGCGCCTGGCCGAGCGTGCCGCCGGCCAGCATGCCCATGGCAAAGACCGACTGGGCGCGTGCGCGGCTGGCGGGAGAAAAAGCGCCGGAGATCATGGACTGTGCAGCAGGAGCGTATGCTGCTTCGCCCACCCCCACGAGCCCGCGCGCCAGGAGCAGCGTGGCGAACACATGCGCATGGGCCGTCAGCAAGGTAGCGGCGCTCCAAATGACCACGCCGATGGCAATGATCCGGGTGCGGCTGAAGCGATCGGCAAGGAAGCCGAAGGGCAGGCTGAGCGACGCGAGGACGGCCTGAAGGACGACTTGGAGATAGCTGATCTGCGTGCTCGTCAGACCGAATTCGTCACGGATAAGGGGAATGAGCGGCGGAACCGCCTGGCGATCGGCAAAATTGACCAGATTGATGAAGACGAGGACAACGAGGAGCCGGATTTGATAGCCACGGAGCAGGCTGGCCCTGGTCTCCGCTGCGGTGGGATCCGGCAAGACGCGGGTTGCGCGGCGGCCCATAGCTCCGCGATTATAACCTGAACATGATGCCTGCTTCGGAAAGCTCGCCGACAACTGTTGACCGTTTAACGGCGGTCCTTTCCTACGGCATCCTGTTGTTGCTCGGCTACCTGATCTTCCGTGTATTTGAGCCGTTTCTGGTCCCGCTGGCGTGGGCCGGCGTGCTCGTGGTGTTCTTCCACCCGTTATATGAACGGCTCTCGAGGCGCATGACGCCGACGCAGGCGGCGCTGGCCGCGGCGCTGGTGGTCACGATACTCCTGATCGTGCCGGCGCTCGCGCTGCTTTCTCTCTTCATTCGCGAAGCGCTTTCGGCCACGGCCGTGGTGCAACGCGCCATGATGGAAAACCAGGTCACACCGCTCACGCGGCTCTCGGACTGGCTTCAACAGCACGTTCACACTTCTTTCGGCTACGATCTCCCCACCCTCTTGCGGCAAGGCGCGGAACGTTTAGGGGCGTTCCTGGCGCTGCAGGTAGGGCCCTTCCTGCGAAACGTGGCCGCATTCGTCTTCGATTTCTGCGTCGTGCTCCTCGCCATGGTCTACTTCTTTCGGGATTCGAAGCGGCTGGTGAAAACGTTGCGGAACCTGCTGCCGTTCGAGCCGGTGCACCAGCAGCGCGTCCTGGACGAGTCGCGCGACCTAATCGTGGGGAGCGTTCTCGTGACGATGGTCGTGGCCGGGATACAGGGGACGCTGGGCGGCTTGGCATTCACCATCGTCGGATTGCCGACGCCGTTCTTCTGGGGAGTAGCGATGGCGTTCTTCTCGCTGGTGCCCGTGGTAGGGACGGCGCTGGTGTGGGTGCCCGCGGCGCTCTGGCTGGGATGGACGGGACACTGGGGCAAGGCCCTCATCCTCGCAATGATTTGTGTCGCGGTGGTGGGCGCGGCGGACAACATCCTTCGGCCCATCCTGCTCCGCGGGCGCACGCAATTGAGCGGGCTGTTGGTGTTCATCAGCGTTTTCGGGGGCGTACGCGTCTTCGGCCTGCTGGGAATCGTGCTGGGCCCCATCGTCGTGGCCACCGTGGCCGGCATCTTGGACGTCTATGCCCACAGTGCGAACCAGCCGGCTGACGGCTGAGTCACAATCTTCCCCTCCTGGGGGTACTGGCGGACAGCGCCTGTGTTAGAGTACCCGCCCCAGATGACGACAACGACCAAACCCGCTTCGGGCCACGCCGAACTACCCCCGGAGAAGCTGCGCTGGCGGTGCGATCCGGCGCGGCTCCCATTTGAGACGACGGCGGAGGTGGAGCCCTCGGAAGGTTTCATCGGCCAGGAGCGCGCGCTGCGCGCGCTGAAGATGGGCGTGGAGCTGGCGGCGCAGGGTTACAACGTGTTCGTCTGCGGGCTCGCCGGGACCAGCCGCGGCGGCACCATCGCCAAGATGATTGAGGAGCTTCAGCCGGAAACGAAACCTTCGCTCGACCGCTGCTACGTGAACAATTTCAAGTTTCCGGACCGCCCTCGGCTGCTGGCGCTGCCCCGCGGCCAGGCCAACGCGTTCAAGAAGGATGTGCAGGCGGGCATTGATTTCCTGCGGCGGCGCATTCCGCAGGTATTCGAGGGCGAGCCGTTCCAGCACCAGAAGACCCGCATCGTCGAGCGGTTCACCGCGCGAGAGAAGGAGCTGATGGACGATTTCACCCGGCGGATCGCGCGCGAGCAATTCGCCCTGGGACACATGCAGGTGGGAGCGGTGGCGCTGCCGGAGATTTTCCCGGTGCTCGAAGGGCAGATGGTTCCGATCGAAGACATCCCGAAAATGGTCCACGAGGGCAAACTCGAGGGCCCGGTGGCGGAAGGGATCGAGCGGAAGTACGAGCAATTCCGCCAGGAGTTCACGGTCGTTTATCGAAAAACGCTGACCCTCTCGCGCGAGCTGGCCAGCGAGCTGAGCTACCTCGAGCAGGAAGCGGCTTCGGTGCTGGTGGACGGGGTCATCGAGGAGTTGAAGGAGAAATATCCCGGCCAGAATGTCGCCGAATACCTCGAAGAGGTGCGGCACCACGTGCTCGACAACCTCGATCCGTTCAAGGAGCACGAAGGAGAGAGCGAGCAGGAAGAGCCTTCGCCGGACGGCCTGAGCAAGCCCGGCGGGCCGGAGCGGGATCCCTTCCGCGTGTACGGGGTGAACGTCCTCCTCGCGCACAACGAGCACGACAATTCGCCGGTGATCTTTGAAACCACCCCGACCTACGCGAACGTCTTTGGCACGATCCAGCGTACCTACGACGCGCGCGGCGGCTGGTCGAGCGACTTCATGGACTTGCGCGCCGGTTCCATCCTGCGCGCCGACGGCGGCTTCCTGATCATGTACGCGCTCGAAGCGCTGCCCGAGCCGGGCCTGTGGCGCGCCCTCAAGCGCACCCTCAATCACGGCCGGCTCGAAATCCAGCCCATCGACGTTCTTTTCCCGTTTGGGACCACGGCCATCAAACCGGAACCCATCGAGATCAACACCAAAATCATCCTGATCGGCGACCGCGAGCTCTACGAGCTGCTCTACGAGTATGAAGGAGACTTCCGCAAGATCTTCAAGGTGCGCGCCGAGTTCGACGAAGAGATGCCCATGCAGGACGAGGTCATCGCGCAATACGCCGGGCGGCTGCGCAAACTGAGCGACGGGGAAGGTTTGTGCCCCTTTGACCGCACCGCCGTTGCCGCGATGCTGGAATACGGCGTGCGGCTGGCGGGCCGGCGGAACAAGGTCACCACGCGGTTCGTGGACATCGCCGACCTGGCCCGCGAGGCCTGTTACGCCGCCGGCGAGGCGGGTGAATCGCCGGTGAGCGCGCGGCACGTTCGGCTGGCGCTCGATTCCAAAGTGGCGCGGCACAACCTCTACGAGACCCGCATCCGGGAAATGATCGAAGAAGGCACGCTGCTCATCGACGTCGCGGGTGCGCGCGTCGGCCAGGTGAACGGCCTCAGCGTCCATGAGATCGGCGGCTACGTCTTCGGCAAGCCCGTGCGCATTACCGCGACGGCGGCGCTCGGCAAGGCTGGCCTCATCAACATCGAGCGCGAATCGAACCTGAGCGGCCGCTTCCACGACAAGGGCATGCACATCATCGCGGGCTATCTGCGCAGCCGGTTCGCGCAGGATAAGCCGCTGTCGCTCGCGGCCAGCCTGTGCTTCGAGCAGTCCTATTCGGGCGTGGACGGCGATAGCGCCAGTTCGACCGAGGTGTACGCCCTGCTTTCCGCGCTTTCCGGCGTGCCCCTGCGGCAGGACGTGGCCGTCACCGGTTCGGTGAACCAGCAGGGAGACATTCAGCCCATCGGCGGCGTGAACGAAAAGATCGAGGGCTTCTACGACGTGTGCCGCGTCAAGGGATGGACGGGAACGCAAGGTGTGATCATGCCCGCGGAGAACGTCGAAGACCTCATGCTGCGCGAAGACGTGATCGAAGCCGTCGCCACGGGGAAATTCCACATTTTCCCCGTGGCCAAGGTCGAAGAAGGCGTCGAAATCCTCACCGGCGCCAAGGCCGGCGCCCGCGATTCCGCTGGAAAATTCGAACCCGGCACCATCTACGCCCTCGCCGACCAGCGCCTCCACGAAATGGCCAATACCCTCAAGGAATACGAATAGTCCGTCCTATGTAGCCCGGGTCTTCAGACCCGGGGCTTCTCCCGTCGCCCCCGAGGTTGCCTTCTTCGGCTACGGCGTTCAGCCCTTCAAGCGCAAGGCCTTCGCCATCAAAAAAGAGGGCCGGAGCTTTCGCTCCGGCCCTGGTCGAATTGGTTTGGAGTCGGTTATCCCTACCTTTGGAAGATCATTACCCTGGGGTGGTTCTCCGTCTGGCTGATCCCCACGAATTTCGTCGGAGAGATCATAATCGTGGTGAGAGTGTCCCCGCCACTGCTTGAGGTGACGCTGAGGGTGCCTGTGCCGTCTGAGATGAACGAGTAGGTACCCGTGAAGGTTTCATTCGCAGTGAGACCGCTGCCGTTCGAGTTGTCATCGGTTCCAGTGACGTTCCCCGCCCCGTCTGCTGTGCCGGCAACGATAGTTTCGCCACCTTGGTTGGTCGCGGGGTTGACAGTACCGCCAAAGAACGTACCGGCGGTGAATGACGATGTGCTGGTTTGGTTTTCCATCGTCCCAGAAGTGGCACCATTGTCCGTGCCGACGAAGAAGCTCTGGTTCTGCCCGCTGAGGTAGAAGACTGGATTCCCTCCGCCTCCTCCGGTCAGTGTCACGCGGCCATTGGAAGCAACCGAGTACGTAAGAGTCATCGTTTGAGAGGTGAGGGCGGCGCTGCCGTCCTTATCGTATATTTTGACCGTGACTGTGCCGCTAGTGGCGCTGGCAAGCCCAAGCTGCACCTCAGTAGCGGGGGGAGAAGAGCTGTTGTCCAAGTCCGTGATGTAGAACACCGCGGTGCCGCTGAGCGATGAGTTCGAGAAGGTCGTGATGGTAGCCTTCACCCCCTCGCCGCTTTGCAGCGGACTCACATTGATGGCGTCCCCGCTCATGAGCAACACGTCCGCGTTGTTAATCACGTAGAAAATCATGTTGGAGGTGCCGTGGATGGTGGTTACCGCCATCGTCCCCCGGCCGTTATTCGCCACGTTGTAAGAAGTACCCGGGGTGAAGGGCTGGTTGGTGTCCAGTGAGCCATTATCGTCGGCATCGTAGTTTCCTCCGGTGATGGTGCCCGATCCGCCGAATAGGATGTATCCCGCGGATGCCTGCCGGGTACCGGACTCGTCCACCCCCGATAGTCCGAAAGTGTAATGGCCGCTGATGCTGGCGGTTGTGAATGCAGAAGAAGTTTGCTGGCGGATTGGCCCGCTGACGCGTGTGCCGGTGCCGGTCGTGTCGTCGAACTCGATCATCCGGCCAGTGCTGGCGACGCCGCCGCTGATCCCGCCGAGGGCGAACCGGAACTGCGTGGTGAAGCCTCCGGTACTCGCGAGTGTCAGGCAGCCGCGGTTATCGGCGCCAACCGAGTACGAACTGCTTGCTGCGTTGATGGCAGGATTGCTCACACTGCGGCCGGTGCCGCTGGAGTTCCCGGCGCGGTTGATGTCTTCCACGCCTCCCGTTCCCGTCAGATGTCCGGTTCCGTCGGCGAAGAACGTGCCGCCTCTGGCCACGGCGCCGTTGGCGTCCCAGCCTTGCAGCATAAACGCATAGTTCCCGCTAAGAACTGACTCATGGCCCGAGCCGCAGGCCGCCGACGCCGCGTTGACGGTGATCGAGTACGTCGCCTTCTTCGTCACCGGAGATGTTTCGGAGTCCGTCACGTCCACGATGATGCCGGGGTAGGTTCCTGCTGTCGTGGGCGTGCCGGAAATCACTCCTGCGCTCGTAATGGGGCCCAGGCCCGGCGGAAGCGGGTTGGAACTGCCATCCAACGTAAACGTGTAGGGCGAGACACCACCTGTCGCTGATATTGTCGTGCTATAGGCGGTGTTCACCGTCCCGGAGGGCAACGCACCGCTCGCCGGCGAGATGACCAGCAACGGAATAGTAATCGTCAGCGTGAAGTCTTGCGTTGCGTTGCTCCCCACGCCGTTGCTGGCTGTGAACGTGATGGGGTACGACCCGGCATCCGCCGATCCCGGGGTCCCGCTCAGCGTCCCCGTGCCGTTCCCATTGTCCGTGAAGGTCACGGTGCTGGGCAGCGTGCCGGACTCCGCAATGGAGGGCGTCGGTGTGCCCGTCGTGGTCACCGTGAACGACCCCGCCGTGCCCACGGTAAACGTGATGCTGTTGGCGCTGGTGATCGCCGGGGCTTGGTTGACCGTCAAGGTGAAGGTTTGCGTGGCGTCCGTGCCTATCCCGTTGTGCGCTTTGATGGTGATCTGGAACGTCCCGCTCGTCCCTGGCCCCGGGGTACCGGCCAGTGTGGCCGTGCCGTTTCCGTTGTCCACCAACGTGACTCCGGTCGGCAGCACGCCCGTCTCCGTGATGGTCGGCGTCGGTGTGCCCGTCGTGGTCACCGTGAAGGTTCCTGCCTGGCCCACCGTAAAAGTGGTGCTGTTGGCGCTGGTGATCACCGGAGCCGTGTTCACGGTTAATGTGAAGATTTGCGTGGCATCCGTGCCCACCCCGTTGTGTGCAGTGAGCGTGATCGGGTAACTGCCCGCAGTGCCTGCTCCGGGTGTGCCGCTCAGCGCGGCGGTGCCGTTTCCGTTGTCCACCAGCGTGACTCCGGTCGGCAGCGCGCCCGTCTCCGTGATGGACGGCTTCGGCGTGCCCGTCGTGGTCACCGTGAAGGTTCCTGCCTGGCCCACCGTGAACGTGGTGCTAGCGGCGCTGGTGATCGCTGCGACTTGGTCCACCGTCAGCGTGAAGGTTTGCGTCGCATCTGTGCCTATCCCGTTGTGCGCTTTGATGGAAAGCGAGTATGTCCCGCCCGTCAACGCCGCCGGGGTTCCGGCCAGCGTGGCGGTGCCGTTTCCGTTGTCCACGAACGTGACCCCGGTCGGCAGCGCGCCCGTCTCCGTCAGTGCCGGAAGTGGGAAGCCCGTCGTGGTCACCGTGAAGGTTCCTGCCTGGCCCACCGTGAACGTGGTGCTGGCGGCGCTGGTGATTGCGGGGGCCTGGCCGATCGTCAGCGTGAAGTTTTGCGTGGCATTCGTGCCTACGCCATTGCTGGCTGTGAACGTGATGGGGAAAGTCCCCGTAGCCCCTGCGGTCCCGCTCAGTGTCCCCGAGTTGTTCCCATTGTCCACGAACGTGACTCCGGCCGGCAGCGCCCCGGACTCCGTGAGGGACGCTGTCGGAACGCCTGTCGCTGTCACCGTGAACGATCCCGCCGCGCCCACCGTAAACGTGGCGCTGGTGCCGCTGGTGATTGCCGGGGCTTGGTCCACCGTTAGCGTGAAGGTCTGCGTGGCGTCCGTGCCTATTACGTTGTGCGCTTTGATGCTGAGCGAGTATGTCTTGCCCGTCAACGCCGCCGGGGTTCCGGCCAGCGTGGCGGTGCCGTTTCCGTTGTCCACGAACGTGACCCCGGTCGGCAGCGCGCCCGTCTCTGTCAGTGCCGGAAGTGGGAAGCCCGTCGTGGTCACCGTGAAGGTTCCTGCCTGGCCCACCGTGAACGTGGTGCTGGCGGCGCTGGTGATTGCGGGGGCCTGGCCGATCGTCAGCGTGAAGTTTTGCG
>JBEKUY010000012.1:0-94812 GCA_049514555.1 Candidatus Acidiferrales bacterium | reverse complement strand
TCGGGTTCGTCTTCGCCAAAATCTTCGTGATCGCCGCCGTCAGCGTCGTCTTGCCGTGATCGATGTGCCCGATCGTTCCGATGTTGACGTGCGGCTTGCTCCGCTCAAATTTTTCCTTCGCCATCGCTTCACCCTCAATTGGGTATCGTCGATCTGCCCCCGGCCTTCGTATGTTTGGAGCGGGGGACGGGATTTGAACCCGCAACCATCGCCTTGGAAGAGCGAGACTCTACCATTGAGTTACCCCCGCTCGCCCTGCACAAACCCCTTCATCCCGCAGCGCGGGACTCAGGAGAACCTGGAGCCTGGGACCGGGATTGAACCGGTGACCTCGTCCTTACCAAGGACGCGCTCTACCAACTGAGCTACCCAGGCTCGAATCCCTGCCCCGATCTTGTTCCCTTTCCTGCAATCTCGAACTGCCGGCAGCGCATCCTGCGCAGCAGTTCAAGTGGCCTACTCAAAACGTTCAGCCCGATTGCCCTGGGAGCCCATTCCCCTCAGCAAGCACGTGGTGGACGGGGGAGGATTCGAACCTCCGTAGCCCGCAAGGAGCGGCAGATTTACAGTCTGCTGGTTTTAACCACTCACCCACCCGTCCCGATACAAACCATCGGGACGCAAAACTCACGTCCCGAAAAAAACCTCCAGGACGCAATATCGACGTCCCCTGAAACACCGACCGGGGCATTGCCTCGATGTCCCACAAAACGGCCGCTTATCCCCAATGCAAAACCGGACCTTCGCCCAAAACGCCCGAGGTCAATTGACGCTTTCAAAAAACTTCCTATGCTCCATCGCGCAGGGCACACCAGAATACGAGCCGGGCTTGCGTCAAAAGACACCAGCCCGTTTGGTTTTCGTTCGAGGATTTGCTCCGCCTCGTTCCCGCACAATTTACTGGCAGAGCTGGCGGAGGGAATTGAACCCCCGACCCTCTGATTACAAATCAGATGCTCTACCAGCTGAGCTACGCCAGCGCCGCTCAAACCTATAGAGAATACCAGAAACGGCATGACTCTTGCAACATGGTAAAAAGGCACTCAGCAAATCAAGGGCCAGTCCTGTGGAAAATCCGGGCCCGGGGAACGAGGCGGCTCCGCCTCGGACTACCTCGATATCTTATCACAGCCACGCAGCCCGGTAGCTGCAGTCGCGCGGGATCTGTGAACGTGCAGAAGAAGGCTTAGGCAAGGACGCTTGCAGGGTGTCAGAATGGCTCCGAAGGCGGCCTGATTTAGGCTGGGCGAGGATTTCATGGGACGGCGGACAAAATGGTCGATCGGTTTCGGTGCCGGATTGCTCCTGGCGGCCGTTGCTCTCGGCTACTTCTCCTGGAGAGGCCGTTACCAGGGAGCCCGGCCTGAATTGCTCAGCTTCATGCCGCCCGAGGCAAACACCGTAGCGTACGCAGACCTGGGGGCGTTGCGGGATTCGCGTTTCCTCGCCGAACTGTTGGCACTGGCGCCGTCGCCGGGGACGGATCGTGATTACGCCGAGTTTGTAAGGGAGACAGGATTCGACTACGCGCGCGACTTGAATCGCGTCGCACTCGCCGTGATGGGTCAAGGCCGCGACCGGGTTGTGCTTGCCGTGGCTGACGGGCACTTCGACCAAGACAAGATCGTAGCCTATGCCGTGAAGTCCGGAAAACGCGAAATGGTCGGCGGCCGGGAGACGTTTCGCACTTCGATCGACGGCAGCGCGAAATGGGTGACGATTGCATTCTTGAGCCCCAACAGGATTGCGCTGACCGACGGGCAAGATCTGAGCGCCTTCGCAGCCTATCTCATCCCGCCGAGGGACAATCCCGCAAACGCGCCGTGGCGAGAACGATTCCGGCGGCTCGCCGGGTCGCCAGTGTTCGCGGTGAGCCAGCTCGGCGTGCCCGATGGCGCGGCGCTCGCCGGACAGCCGGCCGGCGGACTACGTTTCGAGCAACTCGCGGCGCTCTCCGAAAGCCTGCGCTGGGGAACGGTTGCTTTACGTCCCCAAGGGGACTCATTGCTCGTTGTCGCCGAGGCGGAATGCGCGAACGAGGACAGCGCGCGAAAACTCTCCGACGAAGTGAGCGCACTGGCGACGCTCGCAGGGATGATGCTGGCTAATCCAAAAACGCGGCGGCAACTGGACGCCGATACGCTCGCGGCCCTGGATGAGATGCTGAAGAGTGTGGAGGTTTCACGGATTGACCGCGGAGAAACGAAAGCGGTGCGCATCGTGTTTCCAGTGACCTCGCGAGCCCTGGAAGCGGCGCGCCAGCTCAGCCGCTCCGCGCCGAACTGATCTTGGGCGCGACGCCCCGAATCAGTGAAGCTCGAGATTGCCGCCACTCGAAACCGGCGCTGACCCCGGCGCTTCGCCGCAGCTTCCCGAATCCCCCTCGAGCTGCAACCCCAAAGGCAAGGAAAGCTGGCCCATTTCAGTGAGGATCTCATTCCGGGGTTCATCATCGGCGAGCTGAGGCGCTCCGCGGTCGTCAATGATGACGGGAACCACGCGCACCGCAAGCTTGCCTTTGCCGGAGAACTCAAATTCGAAGATTGCCGTCCGCCGGGTGGGCAGACTCATGGTAGGAAAGACGAAATTCCCCGCTGAATAAACAATCGGCACTCGGCCGAGGCACCCTACGCCCTGCAACACGTGAGGATGCGCGCCCAGGACCAAGTCTGCCCCGGCGCGCTGCGCTCCCTGGGCCAGAAACTCCTGCCGTGGGGAAGGAGTGCGATCGAACTGCACGCCCCAGTGGAGCACGACGATGAGAAGGTCTACCGTCGGGCGGGCGCGGGCCACTGCTTGGACAAGGCGCTCCGACTCTTTGGCCGTGGCGATGCCCGGACGGTTCACCTCGGCCCAGGAGTATTTCGGCACCACATCGCTGAAGCAGATAATCCCGATCCGCCACCCTTTGATCTCGGCGACGCGCGGCGCCTCAGCCGCGGCGAGGTTCTCCCCGGCGCCCGCGTAGAGTACCCCTGCATTTCGCAAACGCTGAATCGTGTCTAGAAGGCCGGGCTCAGCGTAATCCGCAGTGTGATTGTTGGCCAGGCTAACGACCCGGATTCCACCATCGAAAAGCGCCCGGGCGGCCTCGGGCGAAGCCACCCGGAAGATGACGTCGCGACCGGCCTCTACGTCGGCCTTGTTTTTGTAAGGAGTCTGCTCCGTCCAATCGGTAAGCGGGGACTCTAGATTGCCGATCACCAGATCGGAACTCAGCAGGCGTTCCCGTACGCCGTCAAAAAGCGCTCGCGGAGAAACCGCCGATGGGCGCCAGGGAACTTCCAGGACGATGTCACCCACCCAGGCGATGTGGATGGGAGCGGATGCCGGCCGCGTAGGCTTTTCTTGTGCGGACGCTTCTCTCGCCGGCTGGGGAGCCGGTTGTCCCTGCGCCACAGCAGTTCCTGCCAAGGCAAGCACCAAGGCGCCGAGAGAGAGCATTCTCCTCTGCCAGCATAGAGCGCGCGCCGAGGTCGCTGCGCCGAGATGAGAGGTAAAACTCACAGATGGATAGGTCTAAAACTAGTCGCCCTGGGAAGAGTGGCGGAGGTACCGCATGGGATTGACCGGGGCATTGTTCAAGCGGACCTCAAAATGAACGTGCGGGCCCGTTGAACGTCCGCTGAGACCCGCATAGCCGACCACCTGGCCGCGCTTCACGCGCGATCCAACGACAGCGGCAAAGGCGGACAGATGAGCGTACCAGGAGGTGATGCCGAAGCCGTGATCTACCACCACGAGGCGGCCATATCCGGAATGGGTATCAGCGATGGTCACGATGCCATCGGCGGTGGCATGAATCGGTTCACCGTATTGGGCGGAGATGTCCACGCCCGTGTGGAAAGCGCCTTCACCACTGAACGGGTCGAGCCGCTCCCCAAAACTTCCGGTGATGCGCCCCATGACGGGCCAAAAGGAAGGTGTATAGCTGCTGTCTGCGAAACTCGCGGGAATCAGCCGCAGCCCCCCATTCGAGATGGCGATCGCAGCCGCGTTCTTCTGCAGGAAATTGTACTGTTCTACCGTGTTCTCGAATTCGGCTTCCGGGCTTTGTGGGAGGTCGGTTACTTGGAAGGGCGCCGGGCGGAAGCGAAGAACGCCGTAGGTCATGGCGACTTCAGTGGCGAGCGACTGGAGAGAATCGAGGCGCTGATTCGTGTCCTTGACCGTCGTCTGCAGCTCCTGGTACTGCCCCTTCAGGGTATCTCGCTCGTGGCGCAAAGCGTTGTAATTGCCGACCTTCCAGAGCATGCGCGTGTAGGAGCCGACAGCGGCTGCTGTCGTGATGCCGCCAATCACGGCGAGAATGGCGATGGCATGGAGGGCGTACGCGGGCACACGAAGTTTCCGGAACTTCCCGGGCATGTTCGAGGCAATAAAGAAGGTGTAGCTCTTACCCTTCATAGGTCCTCGGATTGATTGGTCGCGCCGGTCTAGAGGCTCACATGCCGGCTTGCACCCTGAACCGGCGCCCCTGCGAATTTCAAGTACTGCTCCGTCTGAACCGCGAATCCTGAATTGAAACTGGTGAGATACTAAATTCTGTAGAGAGCCGCGTCAATCGTTATTTCGTACCTGTCTGTGGGTAGCTGTTAACTGTACGAATGGGCAGGCTGGTCACAGGTCGAGATGAACGGGCTCCCAGACAGGCTTATGATTCAATGCGGGCAAGGAATCCCTGCAGGGGGCCCGCGAATCGTGGAGAGGGGACGGATGCAGGAAGACGAACTCGTTGAAAGTATTGAGAAAGCATTTCGGCGGATGGGGAGCCCTGGGCGGAGTAAGAAGCTCAGGATCGGCATGGGAGATGATGCGGCGTTGCTCACCCCCTTGCCGGAACACGAGACCATCCTGACGTGCGATTGGTTCCTCGAAGGAATGCACTTCCTCAGAGAGAGGCATCCGGCGGAAGCAGTCGGTTGGAAGTGTCTGGCGCGGGCGACGAGCGACATTGCGGCCATGGGCGGGGCGCCGCGCTGTTTTCTTCTCAGTTTGGCCCTGCCCCCCTCTTGCGCGGGTCGCTGGTTGGACGGTTTCCTTAGCGGCCTGCGGCGGGCGGCGCGGCGTCTGGGCCTCGAGCTGGCAGGCGGCGATACGAGTCGGCATCGGCAAATCCTCGTCAGCATCACCGTGATCGGGGAGGTGAGGCGTGGCGAGGCTGTTTTGCGTTCGGGGGCCCGACCGGGAGATCTCATCTGGGTGAGCGGAAGGCTAGGTGAGGCGCAGCTTGGCATGGAGTTGCTTCCCGGGAGGTGGACGCAAGTTCCAGGGATTCGCCGGTTGCTTCGCAAGCACCTCTACCCGGAACCGAGGATCGAACTGGGCCAATGGCTCTCGAAGAGACGGCTGGCGACGGCCATGATCGATGTTTCCGACGGGCTCTCCACGGATCTAGGCCACCTTTGTGAGGCTAGTGACGCTGGCGCCCGGGTCTATGCGGACAAGCTGCCGTTGCCACGGGTGCCGGACCTGGGAAGCGGGCGGCGATTTGACCTCCTGGCGCTGGCGCTCGATGGCGGCGATGATTATGAGCTTCTCTTCACCGTGCCGTGGCGCCTGGCCCACCTCGTGCCACGGGAGTATCGCGGCGTGTCGCTGACGAAGATCGGTGAGATCACGCGCGCCACAGGCATGCTTCTTGTTGAGGATGGGAACAGGACGCGCCCGATCGTTCCTCGGGGGTGGGATCCGTTTCGCAGGTAGGCGGGCGGCGATGGTTGGCTAACGGGGAGGTGTCTCCGGGACAGCGGGTTTGGCGGCTTCATCCGCCGGGGCATCCTCGGTCGGAGCCGTGTCCGGCGTGTCCACCTGGATGTGCTGTTCGCCGGCGACTTTCTCCAGAGGCTCGACCCCAGCGAAGTCTTCCACCGGCATCCCCCCCATTGCCGACTGCATGAACTCAAGCCAGATGGGCAACGCGGCGCGGGCGCCAGTTTCTTTCTTCCCCAGAGAGATTTGCTTGTCGTCGAAGCCGACCCACACGCCGGTGGTGAGCTGGGGCGTGAATCCAACGTACCAGGCGTCGGTATAATCTTGCGTCGTGCCGGTCTTCCCCGCCGAGGGCCGGCCGAGTCCCTTGGCGGCTACGCCCGTGCCAAATTGAACGACCTCTTCGAGCATCGCCGTCATCGTGTGGGCGACGTCCGGTGAGATCACGTCGTGGACTTCGGGATGGGCCTCTTCGAGCAGCGCGCCCTCGTAAGTGGTCACGCGGCGGATCATGTAGGGATCAATGCGGATGCCTTCGTCCGGGAACACGGTGAAGGCCGCGGTGTGCTCGAGAAGCTTCATGTCCGCGGCGCCAAGGGCGAGCGGAAGGTAGGGAGGCAGAGGAGTGGTAATGCCGAAGCGTTTCGCCATGTCCACCACACTGTTGATGCCGATTTTTTCCGTGAGCTTGACGGCGGGGACGTTTCGGGAGCCGGCCAGTGCGCGGCGAAGAGTGATCATGCCTTCGAACTTTTCGTCGTAGTTGTGCGGTGTGTATGCCTGGCCGCCGCTGACGGTTGTGAAGGGGGCATCGAGGATGGTGTCGAACGGGCTCGAGCCTTTCTCGATGGCCGCCGAATAGACATAGATCTTGAACGAGCTGCCAACCTGGCGAAGCGCCTGCGTGGCTCGATTGAACTTCGATTCCTCGAAGCTGTAGCCGCCGACCATGGCCCTCACCTCGCCGGTGGGGTTGTCAATGGCGACCAGTGCAGTCTGGGCGGCGGGCAATTGCTCGAGCTGAACGCGGGCCGTGCCATCCCTCAGGTCCTGGATGGAGACTTGGGCGAGATCGCCCACCTTGAGAAGTTCGGTGGGCCGGCGCCGGCCGGTCCAGGCGAAGTCCGAGGCTGTGAGGATGGCGCGGTGGGGGCCGACCTTGAGCACAGCGGTGCGCTCGTCAACCGCAGTGACGAGCGCGGTGACGTAATCGCCCTTTTCGATCGGGTGGCGCCAATCCTCGTCTTCGTAGGTGTCCAGCTTGCCGAGATTGTCGCGGAGGATGTTCGGCAGGCCGCCACGCCAGCCGTGGCGCCGATCGTAAGTATGGAGGCCGTCCGCAGCGGCGCGATTGGCGGTGCGCTGCATGTTTATATCGAGCGTGGTGTAAACGCGAAGGCCGCGCTCATGGACCGCTTCGGTGCCGTAGGTGGCTTCGAGATACTTGCGGATTTCCTCGAAGAAATAAGGCGCAAGATCGTTGCGCGGATACTGCACATGCAGGCCGAGCGGAGTTTTCCGGACGGCGTCGGCTTCGGCCGGAGTGATCTTCCCTTCCTCGGCCATGCGGCGGAGCACCAGATTGCGCCGCTCGAGGGCCAGATCGGGCCGGACGAGCGGCGAGTACTTCGGCCCATTGACCATGCCGGCCAGCAGTGCTGCTTCGGGCAGCTTCAAATCGGTGACCGGCTTGCCGAAATAAAACTCGGAAGCGGCGGCGAAGCCGTAGTTGCCGTGGGCCAAGTACACCTGATTGGCGTACATGGTGAAGATCTGGGGTTTGGTGTAGCGCCGCTCGATTTGCAGGGCCAGGAGGGACTCTTGTATCTTGCGGCGGAAGCTGCGATCGGTCCGGTCAAGAAAGAGGTTGCCGGCGAGCTGCATGGTGATCGTGCTAGCGCCTCCCGTGATGCGGCGCTTGATCAAGTTGCGAAAGGCGGCGCCGAAAACGCGCGGAAAATCAATGCCCCAATGGTCCTGAAAGTGTTGGTCCTCGATCGCCAGAACCGCGTTATAGAGCACGCGAGGGCACTGCTCGTAGGTCATCAGGGTGCGCCGCTGCAAGGCAAAGGTTCCGACGAGCTGGCCGTCGTCCGCGTAGATTTCGGTGACCACGTCCGGGCGGTACGTCTCCAGAGCGCGAATCTCCGGGAGGTCGCTGGCGTAAACGAACAGCAGGCCGAGACCCGCGCCCAGTATGATCGAGCAACAAAGGAGAAACGCCAGCGCGACGCGGTCGATGAGTTTCCAGCCACGAAGACGCAGCGTGATCGGCGGGAGGCTCAGCATTCAGTCGTTGATTCTAACGCAGACGAGGGCGGAGAAAGAGCCGTTTCGCAGAACCCGTCCGTAAGGAGGCCATCCGAACCGAGGAGATGGCGGTTGCGAGGTTGAGCTACCGCTTCTCCGCAGCGGACCAGGGGTGCGGCCTGCGTGCTTCGATATACGCGAAGATCGTCATCACGAGTGCCAACGCGCCGAGAAGACCATCGCGAATCACTGTCCAGATGTCGAGAGGCTCGGGCTTGGCAAAACAGCCGCAATTGATCTCCAAGTGGAGAGCGTAACTCCGCACAACCACCGCAAAGAAACCGATCATGATCAGGCTCACGAGCGTGGCCCAAATGCGGAGCTGCCAGCCGATGATCAAGAGGAGCCCGAGAGCTATTTCGGCAAATGGCAATGTATGAGCGACGAAGTTGACCGCCCACGGCGCCAGCAATTGGTAGGAATCCACCTGCAGGGCGAAGTACGAAAGTCCAATTCCGACAGGCCAGTGCGGAACCATCGTGGGGAAAAACAACTTCGAATAACCGGCATAAATGAAGATGCCGCCAAGAATCAGCCTGCCGAGCAGGATGACGATACGGCGGAAACTGAAAGGGCTGGATTGCATCATCGTGGCTCCGTTTCACTTCTGGCTGAGTAGCTGGTCGAGGAACTGGCGAAGAATTGAATAGCTCACCGCGCCCACCACCGGGTACGTCTGGCCCTTACAGGTGATGATGGTCGTGGGAGTCTGATTGATGCGGTAAGTCTGTCCGAGGGCAAGATCTCTCTCGATGGCGGCACCGAGCTGACCTCCCTTGACGAGTTGCCGGACTTTGGCCATTTCTGCCGGTGTCAGTACCGAAGCGACAGTGCCGTCTACGTCGCCGCTCTGCCCCCAGACGTCTTGCTTCGAGAAGAGCACCTCCTCGACCTTCTCAAATTTGCCGATGCGCGCCGCCGCGTCGGCGTATTGTGCGGCCAAGCGCGAGGAGGCGTGCATCGGAAGCGGCATGTCGCGATGGATGAGATAAACCTTTCCCGTGTCTACGTAGTTCTCCATCAGTCTGCGCCAAACGCCTTCGTAATACGTACGGCAGGACGGACACTCAAAGTCGCTGAAGATCTCGATCGTGATGGGGGCGCCCTTTGCGCCAAACGCTTTGACTGGCGGGGGCTCCGGCGCTGTGGGCTTGGAACCTTGGGCTTTGGCATTCCCCGCCTTTGGCTGCCCGGCCTTGCGCGCCGCCGGCAAAGGGGTGCTCACAAATGCAAAAGCCACAACCACCGCAGCCGCGAGTTTCAGCGATTTCACTCTTCTCCTCCAAGGCAGAGACGCAGATTCAAAGAAGCGGCATTGTAACCCGGCTTTACCTTCAAGGAGCAGCTCCCATACAAATTTGTGTCTGCTTTCGGTGAACGACCTTTAAAGCTCTTTGCAGTAAGATGCCCTGTCAAACAAGAGTGTTTGCCGCCCATGATCGCACAGAGAGTCCTTCGGAATAGTGATCTACGGCAGCATTATGTCCTGCACCATATTGTAAATACATGTGTTAGATGAATTAGATTGAACTTGACAACGAGACACTCAATGCATATAATCGCTCTGGAGTCATAGTCAGAATGCTCGTTGTGCCCGGCTCCGATCGATCTGTCTGGGCGAACAAGACCCCCTGATTGCCAATCACGGGGAAGGCGAGCAACCGGGAGGAATGGCAACAATGACGAAGATTATTGGGATTGATCTCGGAACCACCAACTCGGTAGTGGCCGTTCTGCAGGGAGGCGAGCCGGTGGTGATCCCCAATCAGGAGGGCACGCGCACGACACCCTCGGTCGTGGCCATCACCAAGAACGGGGAGCGGTTGGTGGGACAGGTGGCCAAGCGGCAGGCGGTCACCAACCCGGAGAACACCGTCTATTCGATTAAGCGCTTCATGGGCCGCCGCTACGACGAAGTCGCTGAGGAAATGAAGCGGGTGCCCTACAAAGTTGTTAAGGGCGCACACGACGATGCGCGTGTGGAGATCGCGGGGAAGGTGTACAGCCCGCCGGAAGTTTCCGCCATGATCTTGACCAAGCTGAAGAACGCCGCAGAGGACTTCCTTGGAGAGAAAGTCATCAAGGCGGTCATCACCGTGCCGGCGTATTTCAACGACGCGCAGCGGCAAGCCACGAAGCAGGCCGGAGAAATTGCGGGTTTAGAGGTGCTGCGCATCATCAATGAACCGACGGCGGCCGCCTTGGCTTACGGGCTTGACAAGAAGAGCGACGAGACAATTGCGGTATACGATCTCGGCGGCGGAACCTTCGACATCTCCGTGCTGGAAGTAGGCAGTGGCGTGGTCGAGGTGAAGTCCACGAATGGAGATACGCACCTGGGCGGCGATGACGTGGATCAGCGGATCGTTGACTGGCTCATCGATGAGTTCAAAAAAGAGCATGGAATCGATTTGGGCAAAGACAAGATGGCCCTGCAGCGCCTGAAGGAAGCCGCGGAAAAGGCCAAGATCGAGCTTTCCCAGATGATGGAGACGGAGATCAACCTGCCGTTCATCACCGCTGGTCCAAGCGGACCGATCCACATGCAGCAGAAGCTGACCCGCATCCGTCTGGAACAGTTGATGAATGACCTGCTGGAAAGATCCATGGGGCCCGTGAAGCGAGCGTTGGAAGACTCAAAGATGTCGCCGAACGATATCCAAGAGGTCGTGCTCGTCGGCGGATCAACTCGTATTCCCAAGGTGCAGTCGCTGGTGAGCACGTTCTTCGGCGGAAAAGAGCTGCACAAGGGTGTGAACCCGGACGAGGTCGTGGCCGTGGGAGCGGCGATTCAAGGCGCGGTGCTGGCTGGCGAAGTGAAGGACATTCTGCTGCTCGACGTGACGCCGCTTTCGCTTGGCGTCGAGACGCTCGGCGGCGTAATGACCGTACAAATTCCGCGCAACACGACCATCCCGACCCGCAAAGTGGAGACCTATTCGACGGCTTCGGACAACCAGCCGGGCGTGGAGATTCACGTTCTGCAAGGCGAACGGAAGTTCGCGAAGGACAACCGGTCGCTCGGAACCTTCAAGCTCGACGGCATTCCGCCCGCGCCTCGGGGAATTCCGCAAATCGAGGTCACGTTCGACATCGATGCTAACGGCATTTTGAACGTGAGCGCAAAGGACAAGGCCACGAACAAGGAGCAGAAGATCACCATCACGGCTTCGACTGGTTTGACGAAGGACGAAGCCGAGAAGATGCGGGTCGAGGCGGAATCGCACGCCGAGGACGACCGCAGGCGGATGGAAGAAGTGGAAGCGCGGAACCGGCTGGACGGGATTGTGTACCAGGCGGAGAAAACCATCCGCGAGAATCGTGAAAAACTTGCCGAGGCCGATGTCAAACACGTCGAAGAAGCGATCGATGACGCGAAGAAGGCCATGAATGAAGGTGGCGTGGCACGACTTCGGTCGGCCAGCGAAAACCTCGAGCGCTCCTTGCACAAAGTAGCCGAGGAACTCTATCGCTCGACCGCAGCGGCAGGCTCGACGGGCCAGGGCGGTGCAGGAACAGGAACGAGCGGCGGCGGTGGCGAAAAGCCGTCCGGCGGCAAAGGTCAGGGCGATGTGATTGACGCCGAGTACGTGGACGTAGACGAAACGAAGAAGCCGAACTGAACGCGCAGGGGTCAGCGCCGGGGTGCCCGCCGCACGGGATTGCACCCCTACATGCAAAAACAGGAGAGCTGGTGAGCGCAACCGAAGGGGTGAAGCGCACGGGCCCGCCGCAGGCGGCGCAGAAGCTCCGCGAGAACTTTTTTCTGGTGCAGGTGCCGCTCAATGAAGTGCCCACGGCGGACTGGAAGCGCCTCTTCTACGACGCGCAACAGGCGCCGCCGCCGGACTTCCCGCCACGTTCGGTGGAGATAATCGGACCGACGCTGAGGTTCCGCTCCGATGCGATGCTTGTCGAACAGCGGATCGGCCTGATCGACAAATGGATCGAGCGAGCAAACCAGAAGGAAGCCTCGATCGGCGCGCGCAACGAAGAACGGCAAAAGCGCCGCGAAGAACTGGCGCGGGAACAGGCGGAAATGGCCGGATGGAACGCGCGATGGACGAAACTGTGAAGAATTCGTCCGTTTCCCGTTCCACCGGGGTGCTGGGGAGAAGCGGCCTTTACTACTGATGACTGAGAACGAGTGACGCGAATGCCAGCCACGGCCAAAACCGATTATTACGAACTGCTGGGCGTATCGCGGAAGGCGAGCGCCAAAGACATCCGCACGTCCTTCCGCAAGCTGGCGCGCAAGTATCATCCCGACTTGAATCCGGGCGACAAATCCTCCGAAGAAAAGTTCAAGCAGATTCAGGAAGCCTACGATGTCCTCTCCGATTCGAAAAAGCGGCAAATGTACGATCAGATGGGATTCTACTCGGATAATTTTCAGGCCGGGCCGCAGCCGGGCGCCGGTCCGGAGAGCGCCCACTTCGATTTCGGCGGATTCGACTTCGGCGGAATGGGCGGCATGAGCTTCCGCGACCTGTTCGGGCAGGTTTTCCGCGGCGGGCGCGGCGCGGGCGAGCCCGAGCGCGAGTCCGGCAGTGACCTCGAATACCAGATCGAGATTGGTTTCTGGGAGGCGGTCCGCGGCGTGGTGAAGAAGATCTCCATCGCGCGCCTGGAAAGCTGCCGCGATTGCCAGGGGACCGGTGCCGTAGGCAATCCGCAGACGTGCACGGCATGCGGTGGAACCGGCACGGTACAGCAGACCAGCGGGCGCATGCGGTTCCAGGTGAACTGCACGCGCTGTGGCGGAACCGGACACGTCCGGACGATGTGCCGCACCTGCCACGGCGAGGGGCGCCTGCGGCGCACGGAAACCACCGACGTGCGCATCCCTGCCGGGGTGCATTTGGGCGCCCGCGTGCGAGTACCGGGCAAGGGCAATGCCGGAACGCTCGGCGCCCCCCCTGGCGACCTGTACCTGCTCGTCGAGGTGAAACCGCATCCCTTCTTCGAACGGCGCGGAGACGATATCTACACCGCAGTGCCGGTGACCGTGAGTGAGGCCACACTCGGCGCGAAAATTGAAGTGCCTACGGTGGACGGGCGCGCGATCGTGCGCATCCCTCCGGGAACCAATAGTGGGCGCACGCTGCGCCTGCGCGAAAAGGGCGTGGCCAGCGCGCGAAGCGGCAAGCGCGGCGATCAGTACGTGGAGATTCAGGTGGTGGTGCCGAAACCGACTGACGAGCGCGTGCGCAACCTCATGCACGAGCTCGAGAGCGTGGCGCCCGAAGACCCGCGGAAGGATTTGTTCGCGAAGGCAGGCGTTTAGCGGAGCGCCAACCAATATGTCGCCACGAGGAAAAAAACGAGCCAAGGCCGGCTACATGATCAGCGCGGTGGCCGAGCTCTACAAGCTGCACCCGCAGACGCTGCGGCTCTACGAGCGCGTCGGGCTGCTCAAGCCCTCGCGTTCGCAGGGGAACACGCGGCTCTACACCGACCGGGACCTCGAGCGGCTCGAGGTGATCTTGACCCTGGCGCGGGACATGGGCGTGAACCTCGCGGGTGTCGACATCATCTTGAATATGCGGGAGAAGATGATGGAGATGGAGAAGCAGATGGAGGAGTTCGTGCATTTCGTCCAGGGTGAACTGGCGGAGGTAGCCAAACAGACGGTCGAGAAGGCCCCGCGCAATGCCATCGTGCGGTTGACGCCGCCGCGCGCCACTCGCGCGTCCGGCCGGGACGTCTGATTCAAGCAGTGCCCCAGGGCGCCACATCCCTCGCGACAATTTAAGCAGTAAGATAGCCGATGCCGGCAGCGCAGTTCTTGGGGTCGATCCCAAGTTGCTTCCGGCGATGGTCTGCGATGAGGAGAACTCCCATTATCAAACTTCGCGCGGTTGCGGTCTTGCTGTTTTGCTTGTCTCCGCTGTATGGCTCCGACATTCGATTGAACGATCGGGATTACTTCGAGGCGCAAGGCCTCAGCGTGCTGCTGTTTCACAACCCTTATCACGGCGTCTTCGGCGACGAAAAGATGAGTGGGCTCGAGATCATCCTGCATGGCGAGCGGATTGCTACGAATGGCGATGTGCGCCTGTCTCCCACGCCCGAGCAGTGGGATCCGATTCCTCATTTCAAGGAGAGGAAGCGCGCCCCATCCGACAATCAGCTGACTGCTTTCTGCGCGTACCCCGACCGCGGCCTGAGCTATCGCATCGAGGTTCTTCCCGAAGCGGATGGTTTCCGCGTGTCCGTGCACCTCGACCAGCCGCTCCCAAGCTCGCTCGTTGGCAAGGCGGGATTCAACCTGGAATTCCTGCCTACCGCCTATTTCGGCAAATCCTTCATGCTGGACACGGGGTTCGGCATGTTCCCGCGGCACCCCAACGGCCCCATGCAGAGAGACGAAAGTGGAACCGTGCAGCCGCTCCCCCTGGCCACCGGCCAGCGGATCGTGCTGGCGCCCGAGGATCCCTTGACCCGCGTCACGATCGCGTCTGATTCCGGTCCCTTGATGCTGTTCGACGGCCGAAACAAGGCGCAGAACGGATGGTTTGTCGTTCGCACCTTGATCCCGTCAGACCGCACCGAAAACGCAGTCGTCTGGCACATTCGTCCCAATTTGGTGCCGGGATGGGTCCGCCCACCTGTGGTGGCCTACAACCAGGTCGGATACACGCCGGAGCGCACGAAAGTCGCCGTGCTGGAACTCGACCCGCTCTACCAAGCGCCCAAGACCGCCCGCGTCCTTCGGGTCACACCGGAAGGCAGATATAGCGAGGTATTCCGCGGTGAGATAAAGCCCTGGGGCAAGTGGATGCGATATCAGTACGCCCATTTCGATTTCTCCTCCGTTCACGAACCGGGCATTTACGCCATCGAGTACGCCGGTCGCACGACCGAGCCCTTCCGGATCGCCAAGGACGTGTACCGCTGGGGCGTGTGGCAACCCTCGCTCGATACGTATTTGGCGGTGCAGATGGATCACGTCAAAGTGCGTGAGGGCTATCGCATCTGGCACGGCGCTTCCCATCTCGATGACGCGAGGCAAGCGCCCCCAAATCACGTTCACTTCGACGGCTACGCGATGGGACCCTCCACCGATTCGCCGTTCGCGCCGGGCGAGCATATCCCAGGTCTCGACCGTGGCGGCTGGTACGATGCGGGAGATTTTGACATTCGCACCCAAACCCAGGCGCACGCCATCACCGATCTCGTGCTGGCGAAGGAGTATTTCCAAGTCGATTGGGACGAGACTACGGTGGACGAAAAAGCCCGCTTCGTCCAGATTCGCAAGCCGGACGGCATCCCCGATGCCGTGCAGCAGGTCGAGCATGGGGTGCTCGCTATTCTTGGCCAATACAAGGCTGTAGGCCACGCCTTCCCGGGCATCATCGAGCCCACGCTCGAGGAATACACCCACCTGGGAGACGCCGCCTCGAAAACTGACAACCGCATCTATTCACCGCGCCTGGGCCTCTTGGAGACGGACGGTGTGTATTCCGGTCTGCCCGACGATCGCTGGGCTTTCACGAACAAAGCTACGCCCTTGGACTATCTCGCCATCTCCTCTCTCGCCGCGGCGAGTCGCGTGCTGCGCGGGTTTAACGACAGCCTGAGCGCGGAATGCCTCCAGACGGCCGTGCGTGTGTGGGACGACGAACACAAGCGCCCTCCTGTCCTTTTCAAATCGTTCAATATGACCGGCGGCGAACTCGCCGACGGGGAAGCCAGGGCTGCCGTCGAACTCTTGATCGCGACAAACGGTGGTGAGATTTATCGAAAACGCCTAAAGGAACTGTTGCCGGCGATCGCGGAGCGATTCCCCTTCTTGGGTTGGGTCGCCGTGCGCGCTCTGCCATTCATGGATCAGGAGTACAAGGATGGCCTTGCCTCCGCGCTTCGCGCCTACAAGCCAAAATTGGACGAGGCCTTGTCCAAAAACCCCTATGGCGTTCCAATCCTTGCCGGCACCTGGGGCGGCGCGGGAGCTGCCGCCGGATTCTCCGTTCAAATGTACTTTTTTCATCAAGCGTTTCCGGAGATCGTGGGACCGGAGTACACGCTGCGCGGCTTCGATTATGTGCTCGGGACGCACCCGGTATCGAACGTTTCCTATGTGTGCTCGGTGGGCACTCAATCCAAACTGATCGCCTATGGCAACAACCGGGCCGACTACTCCTTCATTCCCGGCGGCATGATCCCGGGTGTCGTGATCATTCAGCCGGACTTCCCGGAACTCAAGGACGCTTGGCCGTTCCTGTGGTACGAGAATGAATACGTGGTCGACACCGTGACCACTTTCATCTTGGCCGCGAACGCGGCCAATGCGCTGGCGAAATGAACGGGACCCAGGACCGGACTCGACCGCGCTGCACTTGAGCGCGGCGTGTGCGCCTCGCCTTCCGCTTTCCCACACCTGCGCGAACCTTCCACAGCCCGGCGGGCTTGCCGCGGACCCTGCGTGTGCCTATGCTGTCGTCATGGCGATCGAGACATGCCCCTTCTGCAAAGGCACCGGGTGGAAGCTGGTCTCCGCCGATAAGCCGGGATCCGCGCCGGGCCGGCCCGGTGTGTTTGCCGTGGCGTGCGATTGCGTGGCCGGCGAGCGCGCCGGACAGCAGATGGCTCGCGCGCGGATTCCCCGCCGTTACGAGCATTGCGACTTCGAGAACTTCGAGACCGAACTGGCTGACGGGAGCTACACCCCCGAGGCGGTGCGCTCCTTGAAACAAGCCAAACTCCTCGCTCAGGGCTTTGTGCGCGACTACCCCGGGGGCAGCGACGCGGGATTGCTCCTCATGGGGCGATCGGGCGTCGGCAAGACTCACCTCGCCGTCGCCGCGCTAAAAGAACTAATCAAGCGCGGCCACACCGGCTTCTTCTGCGAATACGGAAAACTACTGAGAGAGATTCAAGACAGCTACAACAGCTCCAGCCAAGCGACGGAAATGAGCATCCTCGATCCCGTCCTTGCCGCGGAAGTGCTGGTCATGGACGATCTCGGTGTCATCAAGCCTTCCGACTGGGTCCGCGACATCATCGGATTCATCCTCAACACGCGATACGCGGATGCCTCGCGCGATCTCAGCCATCGCCGGTGCACGATCATCACCACCAACTACTTGGACGAACCCCGCGAGAAGAAGGAGCCGCCCAAGGATCCTTCGGGGCGGCTGGTCGTTGTCCGCGAAGAGACCCTGGCGGACCGCATCGGAACGCGCACGCGCTCCCGCCTCTATGAAATGTGCCGCACGGTGGAAGTATTCGCGCCGGATTTCCGCCGCGAAGTGCGTCAGGCGGGCCGAGCGCGCGTCTGAAACCAGTCGTCCGACCCCCCCTAGAAACCAGGCCTCCAATTGGCACGGTGGCGGCATCCTAGTCAATAAGGACGGTGTGTCTCGGCCCTGCCCGATTCATTGACAACACGGGATTTGGGCGGGTATCATGCACGCGTTACAGCTTAACGAGGGCCGTAGCACTTCCTTCCTTGCACAAGACCCGGGTAGGAGTCCGCAAGGAACTTTTTTGACGTGTGACGGGAGTATTTGGGAGGCCATCAACCATGTTTGACGACCACGACAACCTCAGCCAGCAGCTGGACTCGGCTGCCGCAGTACCGGCACAGGACCCTGATTCGACCCAAGAACAGAACCGACCCGCGACTTATCCATCTGCAGAGTCCGCCTCTCCACAAGCGGCAGAGACGGTTCCTGCTCCGGCCCCCGCGGAAGCGCCGCCAGTAGCCCAAGAGGCCGCCGCGGATGCCGCACCCCCCGAGGGCGAAACGCCCGGGGACACGGCTGCGGCTGGAGCGCCACCTCCAAGCCAGGAGGCCGCTGATGAAGCGCCGGAGGGCCAGACGCCCGAGGAGACGGCTGCCGCGGCGGAACTGAGCCAGCTCATCGACCAGTACAGCGAGCCCCAGGAAGCGCCGGCGCAGGACGAGATACTCAACGTCAAGGTCGTCGCATACACCGACCAAGGCGTGGTGGTGGACCTCGGGCTGAAGACCGAGGCGTTGATTCCAGCGGCAGAGTTCACCGAGACGGAACTGCCGAAGCCCGATCCCGAGGCGACCATCGAGGTGCAGCGCACCGGAGAGAGGAAGGACGGCTACGTCATTGTGTCGTACCTTCGCGTGCTTCGGCGGAGGGCCTGGGAAAAGATTGAGGCTGCGTACAAAGCGAAGGAAACCATCACGGCGAAGATCGTGGATCGCATCAAGGGCGGTCTCGTCGTGGACATCGGCGTGCGCGCCTTCCTGCCGGGTTCGCAATTCGACCTGCGGCCCACGGCCAATCTCGACAACCTGGTGGGACAAGAGATCGAGTGCCGGATCACGAAGCTGAACCGCCGCCGTGGAAACGTCGTCGTGAGCCGCCGGGCGCTGCTCGAAGAGGGGCTGCATGCCCAGCGTGCCGCGCTGCTCGACCAACTCTCCGAAGGGCAGGTGGTCCGCGGGCGCGTGAAGAATGTCACCGACTACGGCGCTTTCGTGGACCTCGGCGGGCTCGACGGACTCTTGCACGTCACCGACCTGAGTTGGGGACGCGTGAAGCATCCCTCCGAAGTGGTCAAGCCGGAAGAGGAGATCGACGTCCAGATCTTGAAGTTCGACAAGGAGAAGCAGCGTGTCTCCTTGGGACTGAAGCAGTTGCAGAAAGATCCCTGGGAGACGGCCGGTCAAAAGTATCCCGCGGGAAGCAAAGTGAAGGGGAAAATTGCCGGCATCGTGGACTATGGTTGCTTTGTCGAGCTCGAGGCTGGCATCGAAGGCCTGGTGCACATCACCGAGATGAGCTGGGCGAAGAAGCTGCAGCACCCATCGAAGGTGGTGAGGGTGGGCGATGAAGTGGACGTGATGATCCTGGATATCAAGCCGAGCGACCGGCGGGTGTCCCTGGGAATGAAGCAGGCGCTGCCCGATCCGTGGATGCAGGTGGCGGAGAAGTATCCGATCGGGTCAGTAGTGACCGGCAAGGTGAGAAATATCGCCGACTTCGGTGTGTTCGTCGAGATCGAGGACGGCTTCGACGGGCTGGTCCACGTGAGCGACGTGAGCTGGACCGGGCGAATCAAGAATCCCCACGAGCACTTCAAGAAGGGTGATACGGTCACCGCCAAGGTGCTCCGGATCGATGGCGAGAACCGGCGCGTCTCGCTGGGCATCAAACAGGTGAACGACATCTGGGGCGACTGGTTCAAGAGCCACAAGGTCGGACAGGTGGTGAAGGGCAAGGTCTCGCGGATTGCCACCTTCGGTGCATTCGTGGAACTGGGCGATAACATCGAGGGCCTCTGCCACAACACCGAGATCGAGGAACGGCGCCGCCGTGAAGACGGCACCGGCGGGCGCTTCGGTCGGGGCAGCGCGCCGGCCAAAATCACCGGGTTGCTCGAAGTGGGAAAGGAATACGAGTTCAAAATCATCAAGATCAATCACGAGCAGCGGCGCATTGGGCTCAGTTATCGCGCGGCGGTGCGGCAGGCGGAGCGCCGCGAGATCGAACAGTACCGCGCCACGAAATCGTCGGCGACGGCCACGATCGGGGACGCGATTCTGTCCAAGCGCGAGTCCCTGTAGGGGGCGGGTTCCGGCGCGGGGGTGGAACGCGTCGGGGGCCGCAAGAAATTTCATTTTACCTCCGGGCCACATTAGTGATAAGGAAAGCCCATCGCGGGCGGGTTTTCTCCCGCCAATCGCGCTTCGGGACCAGGCGGGCCGATTCTCACAATTGAACGAGGCGGACGGAACATGACCAAGAACTCCACAATGACCAAAGCCGACTTGATCGAAGAGGTGCTGCGCGTCACGGAATTGCCGCGCAAGGAGTCGGAGACCGTTGTCGAAACCGTATTTGAGCGCATCATCCACGCTCTGCAGAGCGGCGACAAGATCGAGATTCGCGGTTTCGGCAGCTTTCGAACGCGGCAGCGCCGCGGCCGCGTCGGGCGCAATCCCAAGACCGGCGCCAAGGTGGAAGTGCCGCCGAAGAAGATTCCCTTCTTCAAGCCCAGCAAAGAGCTGAAAGACTTCGTCAATAACTCCGGAGCGGCCGAAGTCGCGTCTCCAGCGCCGGCCGCGGACCGGCCGCCGCAAGGCTGAACCCGGCCGCAACCCGTGGACTATCTTTGGACACCCTGGCGCTACAAGTACATGACTGAAGTTTCGGGCGGTGAGAAGCCTGAGTGCATTTTTTGCGACGCCCTGGCGCGCCGGAACGATGGCGAGACACTCATCATCCTGCGCGGCGTGAAAAACTTCATCATCCTCAATCGCTATCCCTACACTTCAGGCCACGTGATGATCGTGCCCTACGCGCACGTGCGCGAACTGGCGAGCTGCGACGCCGAAACCTTGCGCGAGATGATGGAGCTGGCGGGGCGGATGGAGGCGGCGCTGAACTCGGTTTACCGGCCCGACGGCATGAACCTGGGCATGAACCTGGGACGCGCGGCGGGCGCGGGCGTGCAGGGTCACTTGCACTTGCACGTGCTGCCGCGGTGGTTTGGCGACACGAACTTCATGACGGTCACCGCGGAAACGCGGGTGGAGCCCGAAGATCTGCGCACGACGTACGAGAAGTTGCGGGTCGCTCTGGCTTGAGCCTTGCGCCGCTTCCCCGCCGGGACAGTTTCGAGGTGAGCAACGGTGAACCTGGAACTGACGGAAGAACAGGAGTTGCTTCAACGCACGGTCCGCGAGTTCGCCGAGGCCGAAGTAAAACCGCTGGCGCGCGAGATCGATGAAACGGGCCGCTTCCCCCACGAAACCTTCAAGAAAGCCGCCGACCTGGGCCTCACGGGGGTCGCCCTGCCGGAGTCGGAGGGCGGTGCCGGCTTTGACCACGTCGCTTATTCCATCGTGATCGAAGAGATCTCGCGTTGCTGCGCCTCCACCGGCGTGATCCTGTCGGTCCAGAATTCGCTCTACTGTGGTTCTCTCCACCGCTTCGGAACCGAAGAGCAAAAGAAAAGACTCCTGACGCCCTTCGCCCGGGGCGAAAAGATCGGCTGCTACGCGCTGACCGAGCCGCAGGCGGGCTCGAACGCCGCAGCCATCGAGACGCGGGCTGTGCGCAAGGGCGACGTCTATATCGTCAACGGCACGAAGGCGTGGATCACCAATGGCGGTGTGGCCGATGCAGCCATCGTGTACGTCAAAACCGACCCGGAGAAGGCCGAGAAGGGCATCTCGGCGCTGGTGATCGAGCGAGGCGCGCCGGGGTTCAAGGTCGGCAAGGAAGAAAAGAAACTGGGAATTCACGCGACGGCGTGCGTCGAGCTCTCCTTTGCCGATTGCGAAGTCCCGGTGGCCAATCGTCTGGGCGCAGAAGGCGAGGGTTACAAGATTGCGCTCTCGATGCTCGATGGCGGGCGCGTCGGTATCGGAGCGCAAGCGCTCGGGATTGCGCAAGGGGCGTACGAAGAAGCGCTCAAGTATTCCAAGCAGCGAGTCGCCTTCGGGCAGCCCATCGCCGAGTTCCAAGCGATTCGCTTCATGCTCGCGGACATGGCCATGGAGATCGATGCGGCGCGCCTGCTCGTGCGCCGGGCGGCGTGGAAGCAGGACACGGGCGCGCGGTTCAGCATGGAGGCTTCGATGGCCAAGCTCTTCTCGAGCGAGATGGCCACTCGAGTGACGCACAAGGCCATACAGATCCACGGCGGCTACGGCTACAGCCGTGAGTATCCGGTCGAGCGGATGTACCGCGACGCGCGCGTCACCGAAATCTACGAAGGTACGAGCGAAATCCAGCGGCTGGTCATCTCTTCCTGGGCGCTGAAGTCCCTCCATCCGTAGGCGGCAACCGGTGAAAGGCGGATGGGTTTTTCGCTCGTCACGAGTCATGAGTCACTCGTCACCAGCCGCTTCCCTCCCGTAGTATTCTCACAACGTGCTGGAACTTGATTGCGGACTCGATTTCAATCCCTCGCGCGATGACGAGTTCTTCACCGCGTTGCCGCCGCGCCCGGCCGTCTTCGCGCTCGAGTTGCGTGCGGAGGGCGCGGAGCCGCTGCTGGGCCGCACCGCGGACCTGCGCCGTCGACTGGAACGATTGCTCCGGCCCCCCGATCCGTCCTCGAGGCGGCTGAACCTGCGCGAACTGGCGCAGCGGGTGCGCTACCGCCTGACCGGCTCGAAATTCGAGCAGAGCTTCGTGGCCTACCAGCAGGCCAAGCGAATGTTTCCCCGGCGGTATCGCGACTTGTTGCGGCTGCGTCCGCCGGCGGTCCTGAAGGTCAATCTGAAGAACGCCTATCCGCGCTGCTACGTCACGCGGCGGATTCGCACCGACGAGGCCACCGGCAGGCCCGTGGGCGGCGCCTGCTACGGTCCCTTTGCGTCGCGGCGCGCCGCCGATGCTTTCGCCGAAAAGTTTCTCGACTTCTTCAAGACGCGGCGTTGCCGGATCAAGATCCGGCGCGATCCGGCGTTCCCCGGCTGCATTTATTCCGAGATGAAAATGTGCCTGGCGCCGTGCTTCGCCGGATGCACGAAAGAGGAGTACGGCGCCGAGGTGGCGCGGCTGACGGGCTCGCTGGATTCGCGCGGCGGCTCGCTCGCCGATGATATCGAGAAGGAACGCGAGCGGGCCAGCGAAGCGCTCGATTTCGAGCGCGCCGCGGCGCTGCACAAGCGCCTGGAGAAGGTGAGCGAGGTCCTCCGCGGATTGCCGGAGCTCGCGCGGCGGATCGAGGAGCTGGACGCCGTCATTTTGCAGCGCGCGGCGGAGCCACAGGCGATCGCGGTATTCGCCGTGCGCGCGGGGCGTCTGGCCGAGCCGTTTTTTCTGCGCTTCGCCGAGCTGGCCAGCCAGCCACGCTCGGTGGAAGAGATTCTGCGCGAGCAGTTGGCGGCATTCACCGGGGAAGTGAAGGCAGATCTCGGCGAGCATTTGGCGCTGCTCGCGCGCTGGTACTACAGCAGCCCCCGCGAGGGCGAGATTTTCTTTCGCTCCGCTGTGCGGGGGCGAAACGAACAGGACTGGCCTTACCGGCGTATCCTGCGAGGCTGCTCCCGTCTTCTCGCCCCGCAAGGAAGCGGCGACGTGCCGGGAACGAATCCAGCTCAAGCTCGAAGCGAAGAGCATCCATGACCGCTCACGCCACCACGGAAGCGACCAGACGATATGCCGAAAGATTTGCCGGGCGGGCCGCCGCGGAACATTTCCGCGAAGCCCAAGGGCTCGTTCTTTCTTCGATCGGGATCGGCACGTACCTGGGCGACCAAGACCCGCAGACCGACGGGGCCTACGCGGACTCCGTCGAGGCTGCGGTCCAAGCCGGGATCAATGTGATCGACACGGCGATCAACTACCGCTTCCAGCGCAGCGAGCGAAGCATTGGCGACGCGCTGAAGCGTCTGGCTCCGAAGGGGTTTGCCCGCGAAGAGCTGCTGATCTGCACCAAGGGCGGCTACCTCACGCCGGACGGCGCCATGCCCGTTGACCCGAATGAATATATCTTCCGCGAATACATCCAGGCCGGCGTGCTGCGCGCCGCCGATATCGCCGCGGGCTGCCACGCCATGACGCCGCGTTACCTCGAAAATCAGCTCGAACGCAGCCTGCAAAACCTGGGCGTCGATTGCGTGGACGTCTATTACCTCCACAATCCTGAGACGCAACTCGGCGAAATGCCGCGCAAGGATTTTCTGGCGCGCGTGCGCGCCGCATTCGAATGGCTCGAAGGCGCCGCGCGCGCCGGGAAGATCCGGTTCTACGGCATGGCCACCTGGAATGGATTCCGCCAGCCGTGCGAATCGCCCGTGCACATGGAGCTATCGGAGTTTGTCGCGCTCGCGAGCGAGATCGCGGGTGAGAAGCACCGGTTCCGCTTCGTGCAGCTTCCCTTCAACCTGGCGATGACCGAGGCGCTGACGCTCGGGAACCAGCCCATGGCGGGACAACTGAGAACTATGATGGAAACCGCCGGGGAGTTGGGCATCTCGCTCATTGGCAGCGCTGCGCTATTGCAAGGTCAGGTGGCGCGGAATCTCCCCGGGTTCGTGCGCGAAGCGTTTGGCCTCGCGACCGATGCCGAAAGCGCCCTGCAGTTTGCGCGCTCGGCGCCGGGAATCACCACTGCGCTCGTGGGAATGTCTCACGTGGAACATGTGCGCGCCAACGCCAAGCTCGTGGGAGTGCCGCCGGCCACCGTCGATCAGTTCGCCAAGCTCTTCACCCGCGGGAAGGATTAGCCGCTGAGACACAGAGGGCACGGAGCTGAGAGGCGCCTGCCGCTGCTGAAACACAGTCCTCACGTACGAGGAGTAACCTAAGCCGCGGCTAGCCGCGATGTTCCGAGTGGCGGGCAGTCAGCCAAGCGGAGAGGGCGACGCCGACCTCGCCGAGCTTGCCGGCGAAGAAATGATCGGCCCCCTTCACGATCTCGAGACGATTCTCGCCCGGGAGTGACTTCACCAGGGAATCGATCTTGGCGGGAGCCCCGTACGGGTCCTTTTCACCCTGAAGGAACAACTTCGGTTTGTCGCAGCGCACCAGAAAAGAAAAATCTGCGCCGTTCACCGGGGCTCCCAGTCCGACAAGCTCGGCCACTCGTTCGTCTTCGCAGCCCACGCGCAACCCAACACAGCAGCCGAAACTGAATCCCGCCACAAGAATCGGCAGACCTGGAAATTCTCCGGCCAGGAAGCCGATCGCCGCGCGAACGTCATCGAGTTCGCCGCGGCCTTTGTCGTGCACGCCGGCGCTCCTCCCCGCACCGCGAAAATTGAAGCGTAGGACGGGAAGGCCGAAGGCCTCGAGCGTTTTTGCCGCGCAGTAGACGACCTTGTTGTGCATGGTGCCGCCGTAGAGCGGATGTGGATGGCAGACGACCGCTGCGAGTGGCGGATGCGCTTCGGCTTGCGGCCTCCACAGAATGGCTTCCAGCCGGCCGGCAGGACCCTTGAGATAAAGCGCATGGTGCTCGTGTTCGGTCATGTTGGATTCGGTCGGCAGCGTACGGCAGAGTGTATCGCACAAGGGCGGAATCGCGGTCCGCGCCGCGTCTGCTCCGGCAGTGACGGCCGCTTCACGAAAGCCGGCACAGCCCGATGGCAACCTGGTTCGAATCCGCGAGCGGTTCCACTCGCGTGACCAGAGCAAGTACTTCGGGCTCCGCAGCCCAGGGCGAGGGGAACGGCCGGTTCATCAGCGAGACGTAGACGCGATTGCCCGGTTCATAGAGGCGCGTGGAAAGGAAGCTCAGGCCATCGACGGAGATGTCCAGGGTCATGGCGTCTTCATGCCAAGGCAGATCGCTGAGACGGACCCGCACCGGAATGGACAGGCCCCTGCGAGGGCTGGAACGATGCTCGTTCCCCGCGCGCGGGCCATTGCCAGCGGCAGCGGCGAGGCTGCGTGTCGCGCCAAACTCGATGGCGACACGAGTTTCCCCTTCATCGGGAGCCATCCACACGACACGCGCGGGCAATTCCGAAGAATTGGGAAAAGCCCGATCGAAGGGAAATGCCACCCAAAGCGAAGCGCCGGGCGCGTGCGCGTGATTCGATTCGACGAGCGCGCCCCCCCTCGATACATTCAGGATCTCGCGCACCTCGACGACTTGCCCGAACGGCCCCGGCCAGCGGAGCCGGATGGGCAGGGCCAGCTGTACTCGGTGATGACGCCGCCTCTCCATGGCCAAAGCGCGCTTCCCACCACCGCCCACGGGGAGTAACTTAAATAATACTCCTGCGCCGCGCTACCTTCCAGAAATCTCCGCTCACCGCCCTTTTCAATTGCAGTTTGGCCCCGGCAGTGTTAGTTTCTTGGCGAATAGCGGGATTCGGACAGGGGCCGAATGACAACAGAGGCCGAACGGCGGCGGGCCCGGCGCTACACAATCGCTTTGCCACTTCGTGTACTGCCTCGCGGCCCCGAAGAATCGGAATTCAAGGCGGAAACCCGCGATGTCAGTTTCCGGGGCCTGTATTTCACCGCCGCAGCGGATTTCCAGCTCGGCGGCCAGATCGAGTTCATTCTCACCTTGCCCAAACAGGTGACCCTCACCGGCGACGTCCAAATCCGTTGCCGCGGGCAGATCGTGCGGGTCGAGGAAAACGGCCGGCAGTGCGGCGTCGCTGCGCGGATTGACAAGTACGACTTCCTCCCCACTACGCCGTGACTGCCTCCCCCAAGATCAAACCACGCCTTTCCCTAGATTAAACTCCGGTTACAATACCTCTGCGGGCTGAATCTCTGCGGCTCGCGGGGGGAAGCATGTATCATTACGATCCGAATACGGCGCTCGAAGAACTCAAGGAAGACGCCCTACTGCCCCATCCCGTGCGGCTGCGCGACATGATTCTTCGCACGCGGCTCGCACCCGATCAGGCCCAGGAGTTGAACCGCGAATTTCAGGACTACCTCACGCGATTCGGCGAGATCCAACGAGTCGCGCAGAGCATCTTGGAGAGGCTCGCGGTCGGACAACGCAAGGCAGCGTCCTAGAAAGAGGAAGACCGATTGCCCGGGTGGCGGGCGGCCGCGGCCTTGCCGGGCGCCGGACCGCTCGCAAGCCTCGCGCTGATTCACCGGCCGCGACAGGGCGCGAGGCGGAGGACCGCAGCTCACGATCGCACATGAAACGTCACACGCTTCTGATTGATGCCGACGATACGCTCTGGGAGAACAACGTCTTTTTCGAGAAGCTGATCGAGGACTTCATCAGCCTCGTCGAGCCCGCCGGGTACGCGCGCGAGTACGTCCGGCGAATCCTGAACGAAACCGAGCGGCGGAATATCCGGCAATACGGTTACGGCGTGCGCAGCTTCGGCCGCTCGCTCGAGGAGACCTATCTGAAGCTCGCCGGGAGCATGGCGCGGCGCGAAATCCTGGCGCAGATCCACGACCGGCTGGTCGAGCTCGAGCGCACGCCGCCGAAAATCCTCGACGGCGTGCCGGAGACGCTGGCCTACCTGACCGAACGGCATCGCCTGATCCTCTTCACCAAAGGCGAAGCGGCGGAGCAAGCCGCAAAAGTGGAGCGCTCCGGTTTGCAGGGATTCTTCGAGGCCATCGAGATTGTGTTGGAAAAGGACGCGGCGACGTACGGCACCTTGGTGAACAAGCATAAGGTTGTGAAGTCGCAGGGCTGGATGGTGGGCAATAGCCCGCGCAGCGACATCAATCCGGCCATGAAGATGGGGCTCAACGCCATCTATATTCCTCATCAGAGCACCTGGGAGTTGGAGCAGGAGGCGGTCATCAGCGGCTCCGGCAAGCTGGTGATCCTCCCGCGATTCCGCGATCTGCGCGCTCACTTCTGATGGGCGGCCATTTCGGCTCTCGCTCCTCCATCGCGGAAACTTGTCCTCGCCCGCCTTCCCGGAGAGAATCATCCCTTCAGGACTACGCCATGAGCACGGATTGGCCGAACGAGTGGTTCGAGTTCCAGGACGCCGCCTATTTCAATGTGTCCGCGCAAGGGCCGATGCCCAAGGTTTCTCATCGCGCGGCACATGCCGCGCTCGAATGGAAAAAGTTCCCCCATCTCATGCCGGACACCGCGTACTTCGAGCTGCCCAACAAGATCCGCGCTTCGGTGGCGAAACTGATCGGCGCGCAGCCCGGCGAAATCGCCGTCACCACCGGCGCGTCGGGCGGCCTCTTGGCGGTCGCGAACAGCATGGAATGGCGCCCCGGCGATGAGGTGCTCGTGGCGCGGGGCGATTTCCCGGCGCAGTTCACGACCTGGAAGCCGCTCGAAGCGCGTGGCCGCTTGAGCGTGCGGGTGATTGCGCCGCGCGGCCGTTTCCTCACGGCGGACGACTTCATCGTCGCCATCGGGCCGAAAACGCGCCTGGTTTCGGCCGCCCTGGTGCGGCACGACGACGGATCGCTGCTCGACGCGGCGCGCGTCGCCGCGGCCTGTCACTCCCAGCACGCGCTGCTTCTGCTCGACGCGAGCCAGTGCGTTGGCGCGGTTCCCATGGATGTGACGGCCATCGGCGCAGACTTCATCGTCGCCGCAGGCTACAAATGGCTTCTCGGACCGTATGGCACCGGCTTTTTCTGGGTGCGCGCCAACCTCATCGAAACCATGCCGGTGGGTCCATTCTTCTGGATGGCGCTCGAAGGTGCGGAGAAATTCCACGCTTTTTCGGTCGAGCAGGTGCGCGCCGCGCCGGGCGCCCCGCGCTGGGATGCGCCGGAGACGGCCAGTTTCATCAACCTGTCCGCGCTGGATGCGTCGCTCGAGTTTGTGCTCCGCATGGGGCCGGAGACGGTTCTCGCCCACAACCAGCGGCTGATCGAACTTTTGTACGAACGGATGCCGCGGGACCGCTGCGTGGTGGCCAGCCCGCGCGAGCCCGAGCGCCGCGGGCCGTTCGCATGCTTCGCGGCTCGCACCGCGGAGAAATCAGCGGCGCTCTACGAGCGTTTGCGCCAAGCAAACGTTATCGTCAGCCTGCGCGAGGGCGGCCTGCGCGTGGCGCCCCACCTCTACAACACCGAGCGCGATATCGACAGGCTGATTGCGGAAGTGACGCTGTAGGGTTTTCGCGCCAAGGTGCGCGCCATTCAGTAAGGCCGCGCGACCGCTCGGAACGGAATGTGCACGATGGCTTCCAGCTCCACTGGAACGCCCTGGTGTTCTGCCGGACGGAACTTCCACTTCGAGAGCGCTTGCATGGCGTTATTGTCGAGCTGCGCGTCGATTCCATGGATCAACTGGATGCTGTCCACGGAACCGTCTTTGCGAATGACCGCGTAGAGCACGACTTCCCCTTCCACTTTCTCGCTCACCAGCGCCGGAGGATACTTCGGGTCCACCTTGCGCAATGGAACCGGGCCGCTCAGCTCCCCGGCAAGAGGCCGCACGCTCGGATCTCCCCGCAGCTCGACGAAATTCAGAATCCAGCTTCCGCTCGCGCTGTTCAGGTTGGGCGTATTCACATGCAGGGTGTAAACGCGCCTCGGGCCAAAGGCTTCCTCCGGGCGGGCGCCGGGGTGCATGAGCGCAATTTCAGCCGTCGATTTGCGGTCCGCGTCCGGAGCATCCGGTGACGGCCTGCCAGGCACGGGACGCCCCAGCATCGCGCGAGGGAGCCCGATGAGCGGATGAACGCTGCTTAGACCCGACATGTTGGACGCGGCAGAGGGATTGCCTCCGCTGATGCTCACGCTGGGAGCGTTTGCCAAAGCGATGCCGTTTCCTGCCCCGACGGTCGTGCCGCCCTCACTTCCCAGCGCGCCGTCGGGCAAATTACCGAGCGCGCCAGGGCGAGTCCCTTCGGGTGAGATGGAGATGCGCGCGGAGAGATTGCCCTGCGGCACTTGAACCACCGGCGCCGGGGGAGCCGGCGATGCGGATAGCGCGATGAGCGTGGATGGCGCCGAGCCGGGCGCGCCAACTGCTGGCGCGAGTTCGGGTGCGCTCGCGTCGCCCCGCTGGGCGCGTGGCCCGAAGCGCGGCGCGCTGCCGGCGTTCAGCTCCAACTTCGGCCGCGCTGGAGCATTCGGCGACGCAGCGATGTTGACGTCAGCCACATGAGGATCGAGCTTGGGGAGATCGGGAGCGGCGACCTCCGTGGCTTGCCGCCTGCTCTTCAGGCGCGGACGCAACTTGGCCAGCGCTTCGCGGCTGATCTGCAGACGTGGCCGCGCGGGCTGGAGATCCTGAGTCAGCTGCACGATGTTCGGCAAGATCGGCAGGAGCTTGGGAGGCTCAGGCGGAGCGGCGGGATTGATGAGCGTCTGGCGCGGATGCGTCGGACGAATTGGATCGCTGATAATCGTTTGCCGCGGATGAAACGCGTCGGCGCCCTTCGGCGGCAGTGGCTTGGAAGGCTCGCCCCGAGGACGCGGCTTCTTCATGCGCCCCGGCAAATTGAGCGGCGGCAGATCGTTGATCGAGCCGGACCAGGTGAGCTGCCACTGTGGGTCTGGGATCGCCGGCCTCGGCCGGGCCGGAAAGTTCGGGTGAGGAAACACGACAAACGCGATGTGCCAGAGCGCGGCGGCGACAATCGCCCGGCGGGGCATCCGGCGGTCGATCCAGCAATCGCGAAAGAAATCCGCTTGGCGGAGTTTGCGCGAAAAAAGCGGCCTGCCAAAGACAGCAGCCAGGCTGCTTCCGATTCCCTGGTGGAAACTGCCCCAGGACACGTCCAGTTGTGGGCCCACCCCTCCCAGGGGGCGTAGCTCCACTTTGGACGGCTCAGACAGCCCGAGTGGGTCGAACGCTCTGCCGGTCCCTTGCGAAGCCATCGGAACCTAAGATTATAGCGCGTTGGAAACGGCTGCCTGTCAACGAGACACCTCTCCAGCCGCCGCACTCCAGGACCGATCAGCGGGGAGCCGGGTTCGCGGAATCGGCCAGGGCGTAGGCCAGAACCGTCATGACCGCGGCGTTTTCATTGAGTTCCCGCGGAATAACCTTGTCGAAGGTGTCGGCGGCGGTGTGGTGGTAGTCGAAGTAGAAGCGATTATCCTGCGTCGGCGTGAATCCAGGAACGCCCTTTCCGTTTAGAAAACTGACATCCGCGCCGGCTTCATCACCCCGCGCGAGCGTGCTGGCGCCTATGGCTTCCAGGACGCGCGCAACCGGGCGCAGCCACTCCTCCAACCCCGGCTTGCCGACGTAGGTGATCCCGCTGGGATGGCCTGCGCCGAGGTCGGACTCCAACGCCGCGACGTGATTTTGAATGTCCCCGGCGTGTTCGGTGGCGTAGGTTTGCGCGCCTTCCGCGCCCTGCTCTTCGTCCATCCACGCGACGAAGCGGATCGTGCGCTTGGGGTGCACGCCGAGACGGGAGAGCAAGTGGATGGCTTGCATGGAGACGACCACGCCCGCACCGTCGTCGATGGCCCCGGTGCCGAGATCCCACGAATCGAGATGCCCGGAAACGACCACGACCTGCTCGGGATGTTCGCTGCCCTTCCAATCCGCGATGACGTTGTAGCTCTTGACCGGAGGCAGCGTCTGCGGCGTCAGCGTGAGGCGCATGCGCACCGGGCCTTGCTGGGTGAGGTTGGCGAGAAGATCGGCGTCTTCCGCGGTGACGGCTGCTGCCGGAATCTGCCGCTCTTCCGGGCTCGTAATCGTCGTGCCCGTATGCGGCAAACGATAATCCGCGCCGCCCACTGAACGGACCAGCACCGCCACCGCGCCGGCCGATGCGGCGACCGTCGGGCCCGCTCCGCGGTAAATCACGGCTTTCCCGTACGCAGCACCGCCGTTCCCTTGGGCGGCGAGTCGCTTGTCGAAGTGTTCGTTGAAGAGCAGGATCTTGCCCTTTGCGGCGTCGGCCGGCAATTGCTTCAGCTCGTCGAAGGAGTTGACCACGAGCACTTCGGCCTGCAAGCCATCGGGCGGAGTGGCTGCGCTGCCGCCGAGCGCCGTGAGCACGATCTTTTGCGTCGTTCCCGGCGCTCCACCGGGCCAGGCCATCAACTCTCCGGTTTCGACTCCGCGTACCCAGTGCGGAACCACGGTCTTTTCCAGAGAAACCTCGGCGCCCAGCTTGCGCATCTCCGCCGCAACGTATTCCACCGCTTGTTGCGCCTGCGGCGAGCCGCTGATGCGCGGACCGATGTTGTCCGTGAGGTGCCGCAGCTCCGCGAGGGCGTAAGGGTCTTCCATCGCGGCGTCGCGCAGACGGGTCATCGTCGCGATCTGTTCGGGAGTCCACGCGCCCGCCGGGGGATACACCAAATGCATGATGCGGTCGCGGTATGAAGATTGAGCCGGTTGAGAAGCGGGAGTTTGCGCCGCGCAGGGGAGAGAAACGAGCGCCCCCGCGCAAGCCGTGAGAATCGCTTTGCGAAGTAGCATATCGGATGCTACCACGAGCCGCGGGCCTTCATGAATCCCGCATCTCTTGGCAGAGGCGAGGTGCGGCAGCCATTTTGGCTCGGTTCTTGTGGCTGTGCTCCTCTCGCGCATCCCCTACTGTGAGCCTTTTTCGCCTGCTAACGTTCCATCGCTTCACCGTGCGAGCGTTCAAACGCTCTTTGCTGGCATTCCTGTCCGTTCTTGAGGTATCTTCTGCCCCATCAATCACGCAGGAGGCATCATGAAGATCGCTCGTTGGTTGATCGTTGCAGGCAGCGTCGTCCTGTTCTTGAGCGCTCTGTTCCACGGCTCCGGTTACTTCAAGCTCGGTGCGGCCATCGAAAAGAGTGGCGCGGAACTGATGCTGGTCCATGCGTTCAAGGCGTTCTGGCTGATGTTCTCCTTCCACCTGATCGTGCTCAGCGCCATCTTTATCGCCGTCAGCCGAACCTCGCAGGCCAAGCCTCTCGTCCTCCTCTGCACCTTGATTCCGGCTTCTGACACCGTGCTCCTGTACCATTTCCTCGGCGTGTTCATTGGCACGATCGCCCTCGCCATCGCGACGCTTCTCTTTCTCGCTGGCGGCCTCCTCCTCCCACGCGCCGGCGCGACCTAACCGCGCCGCCCCCGCATTACTGCCGCAGTGACGATCGAGGAAGGGCAGTTGGGTAAGTTCCCGACTCGAACCCGGCCAGCGGTCATGCGGTCATTTGGCTTGAGGCGGCTGAAGGGGGTTCACTCAAGTGAAACCAAAATCGCCGCGAAATCATCATACCCTTGACAACTGTGGTTTAATCTCTGCCGTGCCAAGCTACCCACAGGTTTTCGTTCAGAGCCGCTCCAAACTCGCATGGTTGCGGCTCACAGACATCCTTGCAGATGCAACTGGCTGGTGCCTCGACAGGATTGGAGCACCAGCCAGGTTGAAGGAATTTGAGTTTGTAGACCCGGAAACCGATGAGACCGTCTACTTGTTTACTAGTCAGCGGTACTCGGTTTTATGCGTCGGCTCCCAACGGTTCTACTTTGATCGGTTGACTGGAAGATTCGACGGAACGTCAGCCCCCGCGTGTTCTGTTGCCGAGCGGGTTGAATTCCGCGATTAGCTCTTGCTCACGCAGCTTTCTTTGTCGTTCAGTGCCGATGACTTCGACAAAGAAGTGGGTGACGCCTGCAATCGGAGGGTTGTTGTAGTGCTCAAACAACCGTCGCCTCAGATTGTCGGTTATCCCCACATACAGGCAAGCGTAGTAGCCGGGGCGGTAGCGGTCTGATCTGAACAAACCGTATACCGCCCCGACTTCGTTGACTGTATTCAGCGTGGCAATGTCGAACGCGTACTCTCTTTGCGGAAATGGCATTTTTATCCCTCCTTTCTCAGATTTGACTCCCTACCACGGCAGGCATTGTACCACTGTACCGTACAGGGCGTACACTGTAAATAAAACCACTTGACACGATAACGCTGCAAGCGTATCGTTACAGCATTATGAGAACCAAGCCTACAAACAAGCTGAGTAAGACAGACCTTAAAGCTCATTTAGCGTCGGCCGAGAGTGAGTTAAAGGAAATTCTCGAACGCGCCCAATCTCTCCGTGAATACATTGCAGCCACTCGGAAGCTGTGCGGTAAGAAAAGCCCCGCATCCGAGCAGCAAGCACTTCCTGGCATTATGGTGATTCCTCGCCGTCGCACCAAAGGAGCGGCTCTTGCAACACAAGTGGTCGAAATTTTGCAAGCCGCAGGAAAACCAATGCACGTCAAAGATATTGTGGCTAAGCTCACAGGGAATGGACACGCTGTAATTGCGAAGAATCCCACAAATACAGTGGCAGTAGCCCTTATTCGGCGTGCGGACCAGTTTACGAAGGTTTCTCCAAATACTTTTGATCTAGCAAAGAAAGAGGGAGTGGCAGCAGAAACTGCCTGAGAAGAAAGAGGACGGGTGTCCCGGGCGCCGGTCTTGCGCCTGGGGGTTCCTTTGTTTGGGGCGTTCGAAAGTGTTTGATTCCTTCGGTCCGTTCTCACTCGTTCCACTCGTCACGAGTCGCGAACTTGCCCGCCATAGCTTCAACGAAGACGCGTCACGAGTCACTGCGCGCAGCGTGCTTGCCCGTACCTGCGGCCTTCTGTCAGGATAGCGGGCTGCACAAGCGTCGCCAGGAGCTTCCATGACAAAGAGTTCTTCCACCCGTGCACAGAAAAGACTGCCGCGCTGGGCGCTCGTGCTCATGATCGTCGTCGCGGTGGTCGTCGTTGCCGGGTTGGTCTTGCCCCGCTTCCTGGATGTGGACCGCTACCGGCCGACGATTGCCGCCGCCGTCGAACAGCAGACCGGCCGCAAACTCACGCTCGGTGCGATCCACGCGCGGATTCTGCCCACCGTGGGCTTCACCGTGGATGGCGTGGGGCTCGGCAATCCTGCCGGATTTCCCGATGGGGAGCTGGTCCACGTCGATAAGTTGCGCGGGAGCTTGGCGCTGGGGCCGCTGCTTCATCGCCAGATCGAGATCACCTCGCTCGAGTTCGTGAAGCCGAAGCTCACGCTGTTGAGCGCGCCGGGAGGACGGACGAACTTTGACTTCTCCGGGCCGGACGCGGGCGGGCGCGCAGGGGCACCTCAACCCGCCAAACCGTCCGGAGGCGGCAGCTCGTTTTCGCTCCAGGAGATCGGAAAAATCTCGCTGACGGACGCGGAAGTGGTGCTCGGCGACGTCGTTCACGGGCGAATCCAGCCGGGCACGTCGGTGCGCGGATTGAACGTCGTCGCGCGCCAAGTGACCTTTGACGAATCCTTGATGAAACAACTCGAGGGCGACGCCGATTTCAAGGGAGTGCGCATCGAGAGTACGTCGCTCGCCGAACCCCTCGAGGTGCGCAGCGGGAAGTTCACGATGTCGCAAGGCCGCGCCCAGGCCGATCTTCGCATGATGGTCGGCAAGGCGCTCGACGTGAAAGCCGCGGTGACGGTGGCCGATCTCTCCAAGCCGGTGGTCGAATTCGACGTCTCCACCCCGCAGCTCGATCTGGACGCTCTGTCTAAGCTCCTCAGCGGAAAGGGAACGGGAGGCGAGTCGGCGGCAGCTTCGGCTGCCTCGATGGGCGAAAGCGTATTGTTGGCGCGCGGCAAAATCACCGCGGAGCGAATCAAGTTCGAATCCTATACGGCCAACAATGCCGTCGTCGAAGTGCGCCTCTATACCGACCGGATGGAGGCATTCCCGGCGCACATGGACCTGTACGGAGGCACGGTGCAGGTTTCCGCGCGCGCCGACCGCAGGCAAACGCCGCTGCGCTTCTCGGCGAATCTGGAGCTGAACAACATTGATGTGGGCAAGCTGGTGTCCACCGATCCGTCCTTGAAGGGAAAGATCACCGGCACGGGCGATTTGAAATTGGAAAACGTTTATGGGTCGGCCGGTTCGCGCCTGCTCGATACCCTCACGGGCAAAGGAAATTTTGCCGTGCGCGACGGTCAATTGCCGGGATTCAATTTGCCCGGCGCGCTGGTGTTCATGGGAAAGCTGGCGGGGAGCGCGGGCAGTTCCTCGACGCCCTTCAAGGTGATTCAGGGAGACCTCGTGATCGCCGGGGGGCGTGTCGCGAGCAAACAGATACACATGGACTCGCCGGTGGGCACGATGGACTTGAACGGATCGTTCGGCTTCGATGGGACCGTTGGCTATCAGGGCCAAGCCACCCTTGTGCCCGGCGCGGGCGGCGGGGCCCAAGAAATGGCCGTGGGCGCGCTGACCGGGCTGCTGGGAAATGCAACGGGGAGAACCATCACGAAGGCCACGGTCCCGTTCTCGGTTGGGGGAACATTTTCCGACATAAAGATTCGGCCCGGGAAGGCCATACCGAAGTTTGATTCGTCCGCGCCGAATCAGACGACTTCACCGCAGCAAAAGCCGTCGCTCGCGGATACGCTGAAGGGTTTGTTCCAGAAGAAGCAGTGAACTGCCCTGCTTCCCGCTTCGTCGGGCGCGGCGTCATGCCGCGCGGGCCAAGCGGTAAAAACTCAGGGCGGCGTCGCCCTGCTCGACCACGCGCGCGCGCTCGATTTGCGTGAGGCGCTCGGGCAGCTCGAAACTGCTCCGGTGCTCGGTGATGATGAGGCCGCTGGGCGCCAGGAGCCTTGATTCGTCGAGATAGCCGAGAGAGCGCGCGTACTCTTCTTCGGCGGCATACGGCGGATCGAGAAAAACGAAATCCGCCTGCAACCGGTCTCCAAAGCGGCGGTGGGCAAACTGGTCGAGCCCGCGCACCGCGTCCATCGCCAGAATCATGGCGCCCGATTCCACACGCAGCGATTCCAGATTCCTGCGGATCAGCGTGGCCGCCGCGGGATGTTTTTCGATGAAGGTGACTTCCGCCGCGCCGCGGCTCAGGGCCTCGATGCCGACCGCGCCCGTGCCGGCGTATACGTCCACGAAGACGCTTCCCTCGACGGACGCGCCCAGAATGTCGAAGAGGGTTTCGCGGAGCCGATCGCTCGTCGGGCGCAGTTCCCGGCTGCGGAGACTTCTGAGCACCCGGCTGCGATATTTTCCGGCGACGATGCGCACGGTTCAACCCACCTGCGCCAGATGATAGCGGCGCTGCCAGTGCGCGGGCAACTGGCCGAGGACTTGGCGCAGCGCCTCGGCCTGAGAGGCGTCTTCCGCGAGGGCGAACGCCTCGCGCCGCGCGAGCTCCAGGAGTTGGCGGTCGCGCAGGGGGTTGGCCACCTGGAAACCAAGCTCCCCATGCTGCCGCGTGCCGAAGAATTCTCCGGGCCCGCGAAGCTCGAGATCGATTTCCGCGATTTCAAAACCGTCCGACGTGCGCGCCATCGTGTCCAGGCGTCGGCGCGCTTCATCGGTCATGCGCGGCGGCGCCACGAGGATGCAATGCGATTTCTCGGCGCCGCGTCCGATGCGGCCGCGAAGCTGGTGCAATTGTGCCAGGCCGAAGCGCTCGGCGTGCTCGATGACCATGACGGTGGCGTTGGGCACGTCCACGCCGACTTCGACGACGGTGGTGGCCACGAGGATCTGCACGTCCCCGCGGCGGAAGCGCTCCATCACGTCTTCTTTTTCGCTGCTCGAAAGCCGGCCGTGCAACAGGCCCAGCCGCATCTTCGGGAACATATCCTTCGAGAGGCGCTCGTATTCGACGATGGCTGCCTTAAGCTCCTGCTTCGATTCCTCGATGACCGGGTAAACCACGTAACCCTGACGGCCGCGCGCCACTTCGCCGCGAAGAAATTCCCACACGCCGCCGAGATGCGGCTCGGAGGTGACGCGCGTCTCGATGGGCGTGCGGCCGGGAGGCAGTTCGTCGAGCACGGAAACGTCCAAGTCGCCGTAGAGCGTGAGCGAAAGGGTCCGGGGAATGGGCGTGGCCGTCATGACCAGGACGTGAGGCGCGTGGCCGCGCGAGGCGGCTTTGTCCATCAGCCTCTTGCGCTGCAGGACGCCGAAGCGATGCTGTTCGTCGATCACCGCGAGGCCCAGGCGCGCGAATTCGACGTCCTCTTCGATGAGCGCGTGCGTGCCGATCACGAGCTGCGCTTCGCCGCTGCGGATGCGTTCGCGCGCGGCGGTCTTCTCGGATGGCTTCAAGCCGCTGATAAGCAACTCGGCCCGATATCCGCCCGGCGCGAGAATACGCCCGGCGGCCAGGAAATGTTGCACGGCCAGAATTTCCGTCGGCGCCATCAGCGCGGCCTGGCAGCCGTTTTCGATGGCGATCACGGCGGTCTCGAGCGCGACAATCGTCTTGCCGCTGCCGACGTCTCCCTGGAGAAGCCGGTTCATGGGCGCAGGCTTCTCCAGGTCGGCGGCGATTTCCGCGAGGGCGCGCTTCTGCGCTCCGGTGGGTTTGAAGGGCAGAATGCGCTTCAGCGCTTCGCGCACGCGGTCCTCGCGCAGGCGAAAAGCGATGGCGTTCTCGCGGCGGGCGGCGCGCCGGCCGAGGGCCAGGCTGAGTTGATAAAGAAAAAATTCTTCGAAGATCAGGCGCTCCTGCGCGGGCGAACGAAAGGCGTTGAGCGCCTCGAGGTTTTCCTCCGGCGGCGGGAAGTGCGTGCGGATGATTGCTTCGCGGCGCGAGGGATATCCGAGCCGCACGAGCAGCCCCGCCGGCAGATGATCGGGCATTTGCGTCGGGAGATTGGCGAGTGCCTGATACATGGCGCGGCGGATGGCGCGCGAGCCGAAATTGCCGATGGCTTCGTAGATGGGTACGATGCGCCCGACCTCGGTCGAATCCTCGGCCTCGCCGCCGAGCGGCTCGATCTGCGGATTCACCATTTCGATACGCGCCGGCCGGTAACGGTCGATTTCGGCCTTGCCGTGCAGCACCAGTTCCTGACCGGGCTTGAGCCGTCCTTCGAGGTAGCTCCCGTGAAAGAACTTGCAGTGGAACGACCCGGTGGCATCCTGCACGAGCAAGTGATAGATCGCATCGCGCCCGCGCATGTAGCGGAGTGTGCCGCCGCTCGCGACCCGCGCTCGGATGGTGTAAACGCCGCCGGGCTGGATTTCGCGGATGGTGGAAAAGCGTATGCGGTCTTCGTAGCGGAACGGCAGATAGGCCAGCAGGTCTTCGATCGTGCGGATGCCGCGCTCGGCCAGCGTCGCGGCGCGCTGCGGACCCACGCCTTTCAAGTGGCGCACGTCGTCAGTGAGTAGGAAGGCCATCGAGGGCTTTTATACCACCCTCCCGCGCCCAGGGGTGCGCGAGGAGCGAAAACAATCCCGTTGCCGCAGTGTGAAGCCCGCGTGCGGAAGACCGCGCCGGGGCCACCGGGACACTTGCGCGCAACGGAGACGTACAGATAAAGTGAACGGGCTCATGGGCATCGGCAAGACGGGGAGGCACGAGTGACCGGCGATCGCCTGACGGGAAAAGACCTGCGCGGCTTGTTGTTCTGGATCGTCCTGGGAATCGCCGGGGCGCTCTTCGCTTTCAAATTCTATTTCTCGGCATTTCCGGAGGCTTCGGTGGATTTTCGTGTTTCGCGAACCGAAGCCGTGGCGCGAGCGCGCGCGTTTCTCGCGACTGCCGGCAACGATGTGAGCGGGTACCAGTCCACGATCGTCTTCAATGTGGACGACGACGCCAAGACGTACATGGAGCGCGAGCTGGGGCTGAAGCAAGCGAACCAGTTGATGGCCCGCGAAGTGAGCGTGTGGTATTGGGACGTACGCTTCTTCCGCCCGCAGCAGGAAGAAGAGTTTCGCGTGCGCGTGAGCCCCGGCGGCAGCATCACCGGCTACGAGCACAAGATTGAAGAATCGCGCGCCGGGCCGAAGCTGGAGCGTGCCGCGGCTCTCAGTAAAGCGGAAGGTTTTCTGCGCGCGCAATACGGGGCGGGCTTGTCCAACTGGAACTTCCTCCCGGAAGAAGCCAGTTCGGTCGAACGCCCGAAGCGCCTCGACTGGACGTTTGCCTGGGAGAAACGCGGATTCCGCGCCAAGGACGCGCCTTATCGGCTGCACGTAACCGTTCAGGGCGAGCGTGTCGGAAGCGTGGAAGAATTCCTCAAGGTGCCGGAAGCGTGGCAGGACAGCTACAAGCGCCTGCGCTCCACCAACATCTTTTACAACCAGGTGGCCATTATTCCCTACGCGCTGCTGTTCGGCGCGGCGCTGTGGCTGGGCTTTACGCTGACGCGGCGCGGGCAAGTGGGTTGGAGCGGCGCGCTGAAGCTGGGTATCTTTGTGGCCGCGTTGCTCCTGCTCATGCAGATCAACGAGTGGCCGATCGCGCGCTCCGGCTACGACACGAACTCGTCTTACGGCAGCTTTGTCGCGCGCAGCCTCGTTTTTGCCGCGCTGTTCGCGCTGGGTTCGGCATTGATGGTTTCGCTCGTCCTGCCGGCGGGTGAAGCGCTCTACCGTGCGTCGCAGCCGGACCGTCTGCGGCTGGGGAAGGCGTTCACCTCGAAAGGAATCCGGACGAAGGAGTTCTTTAGCTCTTCGGTCGTGGGTTTGTCGCTCGCGGCGGCGCACATCGGATTCGTCGTGGCCTTCTACCTCGTCGGCAGCCGGTTCGGGGTCTGGGCGCCGCAGGACCTGAACTACTCGAACCTGGTGAGCACGTCTTTCCCTTGGATCTCGGGCATAGCCATTGGGATGCTCGCGTCCACCAGCGAAGAATTTCTGTTCCGCCTCTTCGCCATTCCCTTCCTCGCGCGGGTGACGCGCTCGCGCATTCTGGCGGTGATCCTGCCGGCATTTGCCTGGAGCTTTCTGCACAGCGCCTACCCGCAGGAGCCGGGGTACATCCGGGGAATTGAAGTTGGGATCATCGGCATCGTCGCCGGCATCGTGATGCTCCGCTGGGGCATCGTTGCCACGCTGATCTGGCATTACACGGTGGACGCTTCGCTGCTAGGACTCCTGCTGCTGCGATCGGAAAGCCTCTACTTCCGCGTTTCCGGCGCGATCGTGGGAGCGGCCGCGCTCGTTCCTCTCGCGGTTTCGGGCATTTCCTATTTGGCGCGGGGAAGATTTGAGACCGATGAATCGCTCGAAAACCGGGCCCACCCGATCCCCGAAGCAACGGTGCGGCAAGCTGTCCCTGGAGATGCTGCGGCGGCCGGCTCCAGGCGGTACGAGACCCTCAGTACAGGCAAGCTTGGTTTCCTGATCGGGTGTGGAATCTTGGGCGCGGCGTTGCTCTTTGGCGTGAAGCCGGAACGGCTGGGCGATTATCTGCGCCTGCATGTGAATGCGCGCGAGGCGCACGCGGCCGCAAATAGCATCCTCCGCCAGCGCGGCCTTCGCCCGGAAAACTATCGCACGGCGACCACCCTGGTGGACCGGATGGACGGCGAGGCCAATGAATTCCTTCGAGAGCGCATCGGCATCGCCCGGGTGAACCGAATCTACACGGACGAGATCCCGGGAGCGCTCTGGCGGGTGCGCTATTTCCGCGACAGTGAGAAAGAAGAATACGCCGTCATTCTCAAACCAGATGGCGCCCTTCATTCCCTGCACCACACGCTGGCCGAGGCCACGCCCGGCGCGACAATGACAAAAGAACAAGCCCAGGCGCATGCCGAAGCGTATTTGCACGATGTGAAAAAGATCGAGCTTGCCGCATGGAAGCTGGTCGAGGCGAATTCGGAAAAGCGGCCCGCGCGCGTGGATTACACGCTGACGTGGGAGAAGACCCACCCGCTCGATTTGCCGGAGAACGCCACGGCCACCGGCGATTCGGCCGACCATGCCTACGCGCGTATGGAAGTACAGGTTCTCGGAGATGAGGTGACGAACTATCGCACCTACATCAAGATTCCGGATGAATGGAGCCGCAAGCGGGAGGAGCAGACGCTTTCGCGCACGCTGCATCTGGTGGGACGCTATTCCTTCTTCGCCGCCTTGGGACTCATTGCGCTGATCTTGTTCCTGGTGAAGCTGCGCTCGCCGGCAGCCGCATCCATTCCCTGGAGACGTTTTGCACGCTGGGCGCCCTGGGGTGCCGCTTGTTTTTTGGCCGTCTTCGCGCTCGGGAACCGCCTGCCCATGTTTCTCGCATCCTATGACACTGCGATTCCGCTGAAATTTATGTTTGGAGGAATCGCTATCGGCGTTCTCTTCGGTGCAGGTTTCTACTTCGCTGTTCTGCTTCTGCTCTTCGGACTCACCTGGTTCTATGGCGCGCCGGCTTTCGGAGAAGACCGCCTTCCGGCTTGGAAGGGCATGCCGGCGGCATACTATCGCGATGCGCTCTTGATCGGCATCGGCGGCACCGCGGCGCTTGCGGGACTTGGGCGGCTGACGTACTTGCTGGGGAGATCGTGGAACACTCCGCATCGCACGCTCGACGCCGCAATCGGTCAGGATTTCTCCGCGTACGTGCCCGCCGCACAGGCGATCGGCGGCAGCGTCCTCTGGGGTCTTGTATTCACAGGCATCATCGTGCTGGCCGCGGCGTTCGTGGCCTCGCGGGTGCGCGCTCGCTGGATGCGCATTGGACTCTTCCTCTTGACGGCGCTGGCGCTCGTGAGCGATTGGGGTAACGGAGCCGACTTCGCAAGACAATTGATCGCCGAGGGCGTCTTGCTCGGCGCCGTCTGGTGGGCCACGCGGTGGCTCGTGCGGTTCAACATGCTTGGGTATTTCTTGGTGGCGGCGCTGGCGAGCCTCAGTGGTGCGGCGAGCGAACTCCTGGTTCAGCCGAATGCCTTCTACCGGGGAAACGGCATCGCCATAGTGGTGACGGCGGCTTTGCTCGTGGCTTGGCCGCTCGTGGAGTGGCGGAGAAGCCGCAGCGGCGGACCGGCGTAGCACACGAGCCTAGGGTGCCGCCGAATCGCGCGCGGCGCGCTGCAAACATTCCGGGCACAGGCAGTCTTGAAACTGCGATCGTTGTTTCTCTTGCGCCGCGCGACTCAGCTTGATTTCACTGCACCAGCATTTTTCTTGGGACGCTCCACAGAAAAATTGCTTTCCGCACGATCCGCAGGCCTTCGTGTTCGATGCTGCCGCGCCGTTCACAGGTTCTCCTGTTCAATCACTATCATGCACCGGCTCCGGGCCGGGCTTCCAGCCGAGGTCAATGAGGTGGCGATAGAGGCGCGCCAGGGGAAGACCGACTACATTGAAGTAGCAGCCTTCGATGCGTGAGATGTACCGGCCGCCCCTGCCCTGGATGCCGTAGGCCCCCGCCTTGTCAAAAGGCTCTCCGGAAGCGACGTAAGCCGAGATTTCTTCCGCTGACATCAGGTCGAAGGTGACCTGCGTGGCCTCGATGTCCGTCCGGCTGGCTCCGTCCGGGAGGCGGATGAGAACGAGGCCGGTGTAAACGGTGTGCGTTTTCCCAGAGAGAAGCCGGAGCATGTCCCGCGCATCCTCTGCGGAGCATGGCTTGCCGAGGATCTTGCCGTCGGCTACGACAACCGTATCCGCGCCAACGATGATCGCCGGCCCGGCGGCGCGCACAGCGGCCAACCGAGCCTTCTGCTGCGCGAGGCGGCGCACGCAATGTTCCGGCGACTCACCGTCGAGCGGATCTTCGTCCACGTCGGACGGAACCGCTTCGAAAGAAAGGCCCGCGCCGCGCAGAATCTGCGCCCGGCGTGGCGATGCGGAAGCGAGGATGAGCTTCATGAGCGAATCTCGCGAGAAGAATACTACAGTGCGCAATCGTGGTGGCGCAGCATGCTGCGCCACGACTATTCGGGAAGCGTCAGATCACGACGGATTCGCGGTATTCGCCGAAGACGGCGCGCAGGGCGTCGGAGATTTCGCCGACGGTGGCGCGGGCTTCGACGGCGGTGAGAATGGCGGGGAGCAGGTTCTCGGTGGTTGCGGCGCGGCGGGTGAGTTCGGCGAGCGCGGCTTGGACCTGCGCGGAGTCGCGGCGCGCGCGCAGGGCATTCAATCGCGCGACCTGCGTGCGTTCGATCTCGGGATCGATGCGCAGGGTAGGGATGGGCTTTTCGTCGTCGGCCACGTAGCGGTTCACGCCGACGACGACATGCTCGCCGCGTTCGACGGCCCGCTGATGCTCGTAGGCTGCTTTCTGAATCTCGCCCTGGATGAAACCGCTCTCGATGGCGCGAAGCACCCCGCCGAGCGCGTCGATTTTCTCGATATATTCGCGCGCGCTCGTTTCGATTTCATCCGTAAGGTGCTCGACGGCGTAGGAACCGGCAACGGGATCGACGGTGTTCGCGACGCCGGTTTCGTTGGCGATGATCTGTTGAGTGCGCAGGGCGAGGAGCGCGGAATCCTCGGTGGGAAGAGCGAGGGCTTCATCGAGACTGTTGGTGTGGAGCGACTGGCAGCCGCCGAGAACGGCGGCGAGCGCTTGGATGGCCACGCGCACGATGTTGTTTTCAGGCTGCTGCGCGGTGAGCGAAGAGCCGGCGGTCTGCGCGTGGAAGCGAAGCAGCAGCGAGCGCGAATCGCGCGCGTGGAAGCGCTCGCGCATGATGCGCGCCCACAAGCGGCGCGCGGCGCGGAACTTGGCGACCTCTTCGAGCAGATCGCTGTGCGCGTTGAAGAAGAAAGAAAGCTGCGGCGCGAATTCGTCCACGGCGAGCCCGGCGTCGAGCGCGGCTTGCACGTAGGCGATGGCGTCGGCAAGGGTGAAGGCCACCTCTTGCACGGCGGTCGAGCCCGCTTCGCGGATGTGGTAGCCGGAGATGGAGATGGTGTTCCAACGGGGAAGCTCGGCGCGGCAGTAAGCGAAAAGGTCGGTGACGATGCGCATGGCGGGGCGCACAGGATAGATGTAAGTACCGCGAGCGATGTATTCCTTGAGAATGTCATTCTGCACGGTGCCGGAGAGTTTGCTGAGGTCGGCGCCCTGCTGCTTGGCGACGGCGACGTAGAGGCAGAGAAGGATCGCCGCGGTGGAGTTGATGGTCATCGAGGTGGAAACTTTTTCGAGCGGGATGGCCTCAAAGAGCGCCTGCATGTCTTCCAGTGAATCGATGGCCACGCCGACCTTGCCCACTTCGCCGCACGCCAGTGGATGATCGGAATCGAGTCCGATCTGTGTGGGCAGGTCGAAAGCGACCGACAGGCCGGTCTGTCCCTGGCTGAGCAGATAGCGGAAGCGGCGGTTGGACTCGGCAGCATCGCCGAAACCGGCATACTGGCGCATGGTCCAGAAGCGGCCGCGGTACATCGTGGGATAAATGCCGCGGGTGAATGGAAACTGGCCGGGATAACCGAGGGTTTCCTCCGGGTCACGGCCCTGGAGATCGTCGGGAGCGTACACGCGCTCAAGGGGCAGGCCGGAAAGCGTGGCGAAGCGCGGCTTGCGTTCGGCAGTGCCGGGGCTTGTCTGTTTTCGCTCGGTCACAGGATCCCGAAACTCGAAATGTGAAGCTCGCTCAGCGCAATCGGCGAGCGTTGCGGAACGACGTCCACGAGAAAACGATCATCACCACCGCGACGGCCAGGGCCGTGGCGATGAGCCAGCGAGCCACGTCGCGGCGGCTGGCGCGCAGGGCGGCGTTGAGCCAGGCCAGCGCCAAGACCGCAAAGATCGCACCGACGATCTCATGGAAAACCTGGCGCACCGCTCGCCAGAAGCGCCGGAAGCTCCCCGGCGCCGCGGCAGCCAAAGTCTTACGGCCTGCTCCTTCGGCCATGCAGGCATCTTAGCGCAAACCGGGCCGCACCCGAAGAGCAGCCGGAAACGAACAGAAGCAGCGAGCCTGTAAACCGGTTGGACAACTCCGTCGCAAACCTATACTTGTTTCCTGGGATAGCGCATCCTACAATGCAAGAGAAGTTCCAGGAGAGCCGCCTTGCAACTCGACGATCACCTGAAGAATCTTTTGCGTGAACTTGGGCACGCTATCAACGACACGGTTTCCGACTCCGAGCGGATTACAGGAGCAATTTCCGAGGTGCGCGCGCACGGGTACGACATCGTGCTGAAGCTGGATGCGACGATCGGTCTGGCGCGGCGCGAACCCGCCGCGGAAGGCGACGTGCCGGCAGAAATGACGCCACTGGATCGCCGGTTCCTCGAATCGCTGCGAATCCAGGTGGATCAGGAATCGTTCGAAGAAGAGAAAAGGACGGCTCCGAGGCTTACGATGACGCCGCAGGACCTGCGCTTTTTGAAGTCACTGCGGATTGCTGTGGACGATTCCGAGTGAAACGACTCACCCACGTTACGACTGTTGCAACCCTGGCGCTCCTGCCCGGTTTGGCCGCGGCTCTTTTGTTTGCTGCGGCGCCCGCCTCGGCGCAAGTTTCGGCGCCGGCCGCGGCGGCGGTGGCGTCGGATGTGATCGATGCGACCATGCCCGTAATCGTCAAGCAAGTCAAACCCAAGGATTCGCTGAAGGAATTCAAAGGCACGGTCATGCACGCCAACCGGGCCGAGATTACTGTCCGCGGGCGTGAAAACGTGATGTTAGTGCGCTCGTTCACGCTTTCGCCGCCACTGGCTAACGCGATGCAGCACGTGATCGACAATGGCGGCTACCAGTATGGCGACAGAGTGACCGTCCGCTACAACGCGACAACCGGGGTGGCGTACCAAATCAAAGGGAAGCCGTCAAAACCTGTGAAGTTCTAGCCGCGGAGGTGCACTGTGCTCCGCTTGCCCGCTGTTGCCGGACGCTTTTATCCTTCCGATTCCACTGAACTCACGTCTCTGATCCGCACTTGCCTGAAACCGGCTGAGCATACTCCCCAGAAAAAGGTGCGGGCGTGTCTGGTGCCGCACGCCGGGTACATCTATTCCGGCCCGGTGGCCGGAGCGGTCTATTCCGCGATTGAGCTGCCGAAGCGCGCAGTGATCTTGGGGGTGCGCCATTTTCCGCGGGGCCAGCCGATTGCCATTCTTTCGAGCGGCGCCTGGCGCACCCCCCTGGGAGATGCGCCCGTGGACGCGAATCTGGCGGAACGGTTGCGGGCGCGGTGCCCGCTGCTGCGGGAGGATGAGGAGGCGCACCGGGGCGAGCATTCGCTCGAGGTGCAGATTCCGTTCCTACAGGTCCTCGTGGCGGGGTTCCGTTTCGCGCCGATTGTCCTCGGGACGTTGCGCTTCGATGATCTGGTGACGATCGGGGAGGCGGTGGCCGAAGTGTTGGCCGAGGAAGAGGACCAAGCGCTCATCATCGCCAGCTCGGACATGAATCACTACGAAGACGACGCCACAACGCGGCGCAAGGACCAGCGGGCGATCGAGCGGTTGCTGGCGCTCGACGCGCGCGGATTGTTCGATACTTGCATGAGAGAAGAAATCTCGATGTGCGGGCTGGGGCCGGCGGTGGCCATGCTCACGGCGTTGCGGCACCTGGGCGGCCGCCACGCGGAACTGGTGCGGTACGCGACCTCTGCAGATGTTTCAGGCGACCGCGAAGCCGTGGTCGGGTACGCCGGGATGATCTTCAGTTGAAAGTTTGCCGAGCATCCACACAAGCTGAGGGATCGATTTTTTGCCAGGCAACGCCGGAAGTGCGGTTTTCGGCTGCGCCGAGACAACACACGAAAGGCGCTTCATCCAGATCAGCGCGGCCGACCTCCGCCGCCACCACCAGAGCTTGAGCCCCCGCCACCGCCGCGGCCGGAGCCTGAACCCCCGCCACCACCAGAGCTTGAACCCCCGCCACCGGCGCGGCCACCACCACCAGAGCTTGCGCCCCCACCCCAGCCGCCGCCACTCCCACCACTACCGCGGCCGGAACTCGACCCGCCACCACTACTCCCACCGCTGCTGCGGCCGGAGCTTGACCCAGCGCTGCTGCGTCCGGACCCGCGTGGCGCGGAGGTGCTCGGCGAAGTCCGCGACGCCGATGGATGCTGTGTCGCGGCGGACGACGGCACTCCGTTCTGCATGTGCACGGGGCGCTCAGGCCCACTGACGACAACCGGTCTTACGGCACTGCCAGTCTGATTGCCTGGCTCTGAACCAGGGGAATTCACGGCGTCAGTGCGGTTGACCGGCGCAGGCGTGCGAGGCGGATTGGCGTTGACGTACGTGCGTTCGCGCTGGTCGTAGATGATGCCTGGTCCAGGATTGGCGGAAGGTGCGCCGGAAGCGGGGCGAGCATTCCCGCTGCCGGTAGAAACAAACGTTCGCGAGACGGGCGGCGCAGGCGCCGGGGAGAGTCCTTCGCGGAGAAAGTTGCGCGGTGGCCCGCTAATCACCTGGGGGTTATCGCCAGGATCGAAGTGGTGGACTGTCGTGCCGACAGGTCCGCCGGTGCGCCTGTCGCCAAGTACGATGATGCCTTTGCCTGCATTTCGCGGAGCAAGGCCGGGGCGATCAAGCGGGTGCACCGGTACAATTCCGATCGGAGGACGGCGGCGGCCAGGGCCAGGACCACGCACCCAAACGCCGGTGATGGGCCGCCAAGGGGCAATGCCGGTCCAGCCGAATCCACTGGGAGCCCAGCACCAGCCGTTCCCTCCGTAGAGCCAGCCACCAAAGTGGTAAGGCAGCCAACCCCAAGGTTCACTGCTGACCCAGTTCCAACCCCCGAAGGAAGCGTCGTACATCCAGATGCCGGAAGAAAACGGAGCCCAACCAAGTCCGGCGCCATACGGTTGCCAACAGGAACCGAAACCCGCGTAAGGAGACCATGCCCCATACATGGAAAGATCGGCAAAACCAGTTGTGTAAGAAGGAGAATTCGCGTATTGGAGGGCAGTGGTCGTAGCCGTTCTGACCGTCTCTTCGCGTCGGGCAACCCATTTATCAAAATCATCTTCAGGCGGAACGCTCTCAAACGAGGCCGAGGTTTCCCCGGTGTGAAGGACGAGCATCTGGCCCCTCGCGACGTCCTGGGAGCCGGCATCCGAGAGGACTTGGACGTGACCCTTCAAAACGCTGACCCAAGAGCCATCGGCCGTGACGTCCAAGCGGAAGCTGCCCTTGTCGCCCAGGGAAACAGAAAGACTTGGCGCCTGGACGGTGAATTCGTCAGTTTGCCCCGGCTGGGCGTAGAAAGTAGCCGTGCCCTGATCCAGCTTGAGATGAGTGATGAGAGCACTATTGGAAAGGCCCAACTGGACAAACTCGAGGGTGGTGTTCTCGGCGAGGTAGGCGGAGGCGCCATGCTCGAACTCAACGGCAGCCCGGCCATCGCCCGTCACCAGGACGTAGCCTTCACGGATGGGCAGATTGGCTACGGCGGTTTCCCAAGCAGGGCTCTGCCCTTCGGCGCCATTGTCGCCGGCGGGGCGCGAGAAACGCACGTCTCCCTGCGCGAGGCTCAGGCGGACAATCCGCACGTGACTGTAATCATCGGCGAGGACCGTCTTAGGAAGCGCGAATGCCAGTGCGAACAGAAAGGAAAATGCGAGGACTTTGGACTTCATAAGCCCCCCTTTCGGGGACCGCTCCATCCACTATATGAGACGCGCCCGGACACACGCCGGTTGCAGCGAATTCCTGCGGATGCACCGATAGTCTCGCCTGGAGGGCCACAGGTCAAGAGGAGGCGTTGAAACGTTTGAACGTGGGAAGGTCCCAGAGAGCGTTTGCACGTTTGAACGTTGAAACGTTGAAATGTTGAAGAGTGAAAGGCGGACGGAAAAGTAACTAAGCAGAGAGCCGGCGGACCCCAAAAAGGGAGGGGGACACCGGCCTTTTTTCGTCAGTGTTGATTCCAAAGGACATTAAGTCTAGTGATTTCGTATGTGTTGATTCTGGATGGGTTGCAGGCGCATTTTTTGTAAGTGTTGATTCTAGGGGAGTTAGCGGGGCTGCCCTTCGACTCGCGGAGCTCGCTCAGGATGCGCATCCTGGTCGGATGCGCAAGGCGTGATAAAAGCCAACTTTTCACAAGCCATTGTAGCACGTTTGTTGGCGCATGTCAATAGTTATGCTGTAGTTATCAACAGGTTTTTCGAGGTCGGCGAGGGATTCGAATGGCGACTTCCTCAATCCGGCGTACGTCTTTGATGAAGTTTGACTCTAAACCCGCACCCTTGAGATCGAAGGGTGCGGCACCCAAACTCGTCTCAGCGGCTAACGTCTGCGCCAGCGGCCCACTGATGATAGTCTTGCGATTGGGTCCACATCATACTCCTGCAACAAGAGGTACCTATGTCTCCAATCTCGCAGAGGTTTGCCATTCCCACTGACCCCGATGCTTTCGAGCAGATGTGTCTTCAGGTGCTGCGCCGTTATTGGTCTCGTCCTGGACTAGAGATCTTTGGCAAGCGGGGAGAACGTCAGTACGGGATAGACATTTTGGACGTGGGTGGCGAGACGCCGATCTATGCAGCTCAGTGCAAACTCAAAGAGGAGCACAAGAGTCTCCCTCCGAGTGAGATTCAAGGTGAGGTTGATAAGGCAAAGCAATTCACCCTGCCTCTTGGAAAGTACGCCATTTTGACGACAGCGAAAGTCTCTACTCTGGCTCAGATGAAGGTGCGGGAAATCAACCAGTCCCACAAAGCAGCTGGTCTTTTTGAAGTTGAATTGCTGACCTGGGAACGTGTCTGCTCTTTATTGCAGCAGTATTCCAAGGTGCAAGAACAATTTTACGGCGGGATCGCACCTGAACGAGCGACGAGAATGGAGGTGCAACTTCTCGCGATCAAAGATGGAGTGCAATCGCTGACGTCAGGAAGTGAGGGTGATGCGGTCGATTCCCAAATAAATGAGGCACGAGATTACATCATAAAACGAGAATTCCAGCTCGCTACCTTTCTCTTGAATCGTATTCAACGTAATCAAGGGGAGAAACTTAGTCCGCGTCAGAGGTTTCGCGTGCTATCGAACCATGGGGCCGCTGCGCTTGGGCTTGGCAAGCCAGAGGCGGCCGCACAATTCTTCCTTAAAGCAGCTCAATTGCAACCGGAAGATGAGCAAGGGAAAATAAATGAGGTCTTCGCATACTTCTTGGTAGGTGATTTGAGTTCTTGTCACGTAAAGGCCGAGCTCCTTCGCAAGGAATATCCCGGATCATCGCGTCTCGCCGCGTTATGGTTGAATTCGGCTCCCAAAAACAAATCCTTCAATGCGGCGGAATCTGAAATTAACTCCGTTCTTCGGAGTGACCCGGAAGTGTGCATTGCGTTGGCGCGCAAGGCACTAGCCGAGTTCGCTTTTGACGACGCATTCAAATACGCGACGTCTGCCAGCAAGTCTGCTCCGAAGTGGTCTCAACCACAACTGGTTCTGGCACAGATCAGTGTCGGCAAGGCGCTTCATGTTCAGTTGGGGTTCGGCGCCAAGAGTGTCTCGCAGGAACCGACCTTGCTGGAAGCTGAGGAGGCTTGCTCGACGGCGGTAGATTTGGCCCGCAAAGAAAAGGATGAGCAAACACAGACAGTTGCACTTGTCGTCCGTGTGGACATTCGACTGCTCCTGAACAAGAAAGATGATGCGGTTTCGGACGCGGAGAATGCAGAAAGACTGAATTCAGAAGATTTGGGGGTGATGCTTGCCATTGCTCAAGTCCGCTTGGCCTGCGGTCGAACGGAGGATGGCTTAGGCATGTTCAAAAAGGCGTACCGGCTCAGTCCACGTCCCGACATCGCGTTCGGGTACGCACGGGCACTCCAAAATCGAGGGCGAGAAGGTGATCTAGATGATGCGATCAACGTTCTTCTTCAGATCTCTCTTCCGGACATCCCTTCTGAACTTCGGCCTGCAACCGTCAGCCAGGCCATCCAGTGTTTCGCCAAGAAGAAAGACTGGAAAGGTGCTGAGACATATCTCAGCAAAGTCTCGGCCTTTCTCGATGCTGTTGTTCTGAATACAGTCCGAGGATACCTCGCCCATTACCAAGGCCACGTGCAAGAGGCCGAGCGGCATGCCTTAGAAGCTCAGTCTCTGCTTGCAACAAACGCGAATGCGGACATGAAAGAGTATTTGGCGCGCCTGCTGATGCTCATAGGGAGGCCGGCCGAAGCCCTACCTATTTGGCAGGATTTGTTCGACCGAGAAGCTCCCGCTTTTGATTCCGGTCATTTGCTCGACTGCGTTGCAAGACTACACAGAGACGACCTCGTGATGGAAACCTGCCATCGGCTGCATGCAAGGGGGGTGAACACCTGGCGTCTCCTTGAGTTCGAGGTTCCTTATCTGGAGAAGTACAAAATCGATTGTGCTATCCAACGCCTGCAAGACTTCATTGCACAAAACCGAGACAACAAGTTGGCTAAGCTGCGGCTTTCGTTGATCGGGCTGCGCCTTAATAGGGCGGAGCTGGTGCAGGGCGAACCGGAAGATCTTCCTTCAGTGGATGAGCTTCCGATCGAGTACGCCGTGCCAGCTGTGCAGGTGATGAAGTACGGAGGACATCCCGACGCGGCAGTCGACTATGCCTATCGGTTCTTGCGCGCGCACTTTAACGAAATAGAGGCTCACGAGGCGCTCATCCTCAGCATGATGCCAGGCTCATCTGCACCAGACATTCCAGCTGTGCTCGAGGTCGTGGGGCCCGACGCTGCGGTGTGCTACCAGGAAGTCCTGCAGGGGAACACCACGTGGGTGGTACTGGAGGACACGGATAAGCCCAGCGGCGACTTCGAGGAGATCTCGTTGAGATCATCTCTTGCTGTTGAACTGATCGGGAAGAAAGTGGGCGACACAGCCGTAATTGCTAAAGGGAGCATGCAAGACCGCAGTGCCAGGATTATGCAGATTTTGCCGAAATACGTCAGGCGGTATCAAGACTCGATGGGAGAGATGCAGGTACGGTTTGGACCAGCCAGCTCTGTCGAGTCTATCCGAGTAGAGCAAACTGAAGGCGAAGACCCGCGAAAAGGCATTGAAGTCATCCTCGCATCAGCGGAGAGGCGTGCGGCCGCGGTAGCTAGGGCTCGCGAGGACTACAACAACCACCCAGCCTCGCTACATTGGTTCGGGGCTAGCTTTGGTCAGAATGCATATCTAGCGCTAATGGGCCTCGCCTACGAAGAGGGACAACAGATTAAGTGCTGCCTTGGAAGCTCCGAAGAGCGTGGGCAAGCACTTCGGGCTCTTGAAACAGCGAAAGCAGTAATAGTTGACATTACTGCGCTGGCGACTCTACGCCTTCTCGGTTTGGAGAAGATTCTGTCGTCAACGAAGTTCCATTTCATCATTTCGGAGCGCACTTGGGTCACCCTGGAGGAGATGCTTTTGAAGGCCCGAATCTCCTCTGCTCCGGGGGGCACACTGGTGTACAAAGACGGAAAACATATGTTCTATGAAGAAACGACCGAGCAGAAGGAGCAGCAGAACCTGAAAGACAAGGAGTTTGTTCGCTTTATTGAGCAAGCAACAGAATTGCGGAGCGGACCAGGGTTGGCAGCAGTTCAACCGGACAAACGGGAGATAATCGAAAAGTTCTTTGGTCCTTATGGCGCCGAGTGCATGATACTGGCTTCTGATCCGAACTATGTCCTCTGGACGGATGATCTGGTCCAAGCTCAGTTCTCAGCGCAGGAGTTCGGATCTCGCCGAGCTTGGACGCAGCTGGTTTTGGGAGCTCTGACGGATGCGGGATTGCTGACGCCCGAGGAGTATAGTGAAGCGGCAGCGAACCTCGTCGGAATGGAATTTGCGACAACACTGTTCGACAGCTCCTCTGTACTTGCCGCGATGAGATTGGCTTCATGGTCGCCTGCGAGACGTCCAGCGGCGCAGATCGTGAAGATATTTTCCGACCCGGCCGCAGACCTGCAGCGCCTGTTCAGAATTTATCTTGAGTTTACGATAAGGCTCTATAGGGAGCCGGTGGTTCCCGAGACGAGATGTTCAGTCACCCAGGCATTCCTCGACATTTTTGCACGTAGACCGGGAGCCATGGTTCTTCTCAATAGCCTACGTCAGTTGAGTTCTAATGTCTTTGGCATCAATGCGATTGGAAGAGCCCAATTCGATGAATGTTTCGACCGCTGGATGAAACGTCAGGGCGGATCTCTTATCTATCCTCCATGATCAGCGGGATGTAACTGGCCGCCGGTGGAGCTCTACGGCCGCTAACTTGAATGTGGAATGTGTACTTAACAGGCGAAGAGCGGACAGCGGGCGGCTCCGCTAGGAGTCGCCCTTAGCCCGAGCGGCTTCTGGTTTCCCGGCCGGGCCGGGATCTGCGGTGCCGACGGGGTCGGGATCTGCGATCGAGAAGAGGTCGGTGCGGGTGAGTCAGCGCATCGACGCAGAAGATGGCGCTGCGCGCGGCAAGGTGGAGGAACTTAGGTTGGCGAGCTCTTATGTCGGAGCTGAAGCTCCGACCCCCTAGAGAAGAAAGGCGTTGCGTCGGCGTGTCGTGAAGGTCCGGGGGGCTTTGGCGGCAGGCGATGCCGGGAGCAGTACAGAACGTCGGAAAGTTAGAAGGTTGGAACGTTGAAAGGTTGGGGGGAAGAGAGGCGGGGAGAGAACGTTGGAAGAAAGTGGCTAGTGGCCCCTCGGCGGCGCTCGGGACAAGCGAGTGGCTGGTGGCTAATGGAAAACAATCGGCAGCAGAAACCCCCAGAAAACAGATTTGGCTTTTGAGACGGGGCAGGACTACGTTGAAAGGTCCAAAAGTTGGGGTAAACGTCAAGCGCGGAAGGCAGCGGCCAGAAACAAAGCCCGCGGTCTGAAGACCGCGGCTACATGGCTGCGGGATGACAGAGACAGGCAAGATGCCCGCCTAAAGGCGGCCTCTACATAAGCGAAGGCGGGCGGACGAACGAAAAGAGATCCTTAGTCCCTAGAAGCTCCAGGTCTAAAGACCTGAGCTACAGGGCAGACAAATGACGGAGAAAGACGAAGAGGGGCGGCGGAATGCGAGGAGGGCACAGCCTCAGGTCTTCCCGACGAAAGCAGTCGGGACGCACAAACCGCGAAAGACCTGAGCTACAGGGCAGACGGATGACGGAAAGAGGCAAGATGCCCGCCTAAAGGCGGCCTCTACATAAGCGAAGGCGGGCGGACGAACGAAAAGAGATCCTTGGTCCCTAGAAGCCCCAGGTCTAAAGACCTGGGCTACAGGGCAGACGGATGACGGAGAGAGGCAAGATGCCCGCCTAAAGGCGGCCTCTACATAACCCGAGGCGAGCGGGCAGGCGAAAATGAGAACAGGCTCAGGTCTAAAGACCTGGGCTACAGGGCAGACGGATGACGGAGCGAGGCGAAGCGGCCTGCGTAAAGGCGGCCTCTACATAAGCGAAGGCGGGCGGACGAACGAAAAGAGATCCTTGGTCCCTAGAAGCCCCAGGTCTAAAGACCTGGGCTACAGGGCAGACGGATGACGGAGAGAGGCAAGATGCCCGCCTAAAGGCGGCCTCTACATGACCCAAGGCGAGCGGACGAACGAAGAGAGATCCCTCGTCGCTACGCTCGCTCCCTTCGACTACGCTCAGGACAGGCGGGATGACGGAGAAAACCCAAGGCAAAGTCTAAGAGTTGCCAGTGCACCCAACAATTTGTTTAAGATCGTAAAATCTAGTACTACCACACCCTACAAGCCTTCGCCGGCTCGGGGGTCATGGGCTGGCCGACCTTGCAGCTCCAAGCCTTCTGGAACTCGGGCATGTTGCGGACGACGCCGTTGACGCGGTATTTGCCGGGTGAATGCGGGTCGGTCATGGCGCGCAAGCGAGCGACCTGGTCCGTCAGATTCGTGCAGTCGACTTGTCCAACACTGAGGAAGAAGCGCTGTTCCGGCGTGAAGCCATCAATCTTCTGCGGCGGGTTGGTTTCATTCGCGAGCGTCGCCAGCAAAGCCATGTACGCGATACGCACACCCCCGTTGTCGGCGGTATTCTCGCCGAGCGTGAGCTTGCCATTCAACTTCACGTCCGCGACGGCGGTGAAACCGCCGTACTCGTCCACGAGGCATTGGGCGCGTTGCTCGAAGGCCTTGGCGTCTTCGGCGGTCCACCAGTCGTTCATATTGCCATCGGCGCCGAACTGGCGGCCCTGATCGTCGAAGCCGTGGGTCATCTCGTGGCCGATGACGGCGCCGATGCCGCCGAAGTTCAACGCGTCGTCCGCCTTGAAATCATAGAAAGGCGGCTGGAGGATCCCGGCGGGGAAGTTGATGTTGTTTTCAAGGGGGTTGTAGTAGGCGTTCACGGTGGGCGGAGTCATTCCCCATTCCTGTTTATCAACCGGCTTGCCGATCTTGTTGAGCTGGCGGCGGACCTCGAATGCATTGGCGCGAAGAGAATTGCCGAGGGCGTCGCCGCGAACAACTTCGAGCGTACTGTAATCCCGCCAGCGATCGGGATAGCCGATCTTGTTCTGGATGGCGTCCAGCTTGATGAGCGCTTGCTTCTTGGTGGCCTCGGTCATCCAGGGGAGGCCGGTGATGTCTTGGCGCAGGGCCGCTTCGAGCGCCTGGACCATTTTCAGGGTTCTGGCCTTGGCTTCCGGAGGGAAATACTTCTCGACGTAAACCTGACCGAGGGCTTCGCCCAGATCGCCATCAACGGCCGCGACGCAGCGCTTCCAGCGCGGACGCAATTCCTTCGCGCCGGTGAGCGTCTTGCCAAAGAAGTTGAAGTTCTCATTGACGAAGGGGACAGGCAGGAACTGCGCCTGGGAATGCACGACGTGCCAACGCAGATAGGTCTTGAGGTCGTTCAAGCTGGCGCCCTGAAGTTCGGCGTCGAGCACCTTGAAGAAATCGGGGACGTCAACATTCAGACTGGCGACCTGCGGCACGCCCATGTCGGCAAGATAACGAGGCAGGGAGAAGGAAGGCGCGAGGGCCTGCCATTCCGTGGCCGACATTTTATGATAGACCTTCGCGGGGTCGCGGCGGGAGACGCGATCCATCGATCCCTTGGCCAGAGCCGTCTCGATGGCCAAGACCGCATTGGCTTCAGCGGCGGCTTTCTCCGAGGCATCGCCGAGGAGCTTGAACATGTTGGCGACATGCTCGACGTAGGCCTTGCGCAGCGCGACCGAGCTAGGATCATCCTTCAGGTAGTAGTCGCGGTCGGGGAGAGAAAGGCCGGCTTGGTCCGCGTCCGCGATGACTTCCTTGGCGTTTTTGAAATCAGGTTCCGAACCGAACTCAAAGAAGGCGCTGATTCCTTCTTGATGGAGATGGGCGGTCAGTCCGGGAAGAGCAGCCTTGCTATCGAGAGAAGCGATGCGCTCAAACTCGGGCTGCAATACCGCCACGCCCTTTCGATTGATGGCCTGCTCGTCCATGCACGAGGCGTAGTAGTCGCCGGTCTTCTGTTCGTTGGGCGTGCGATTTGTGGCCTCGGCGGCTTTCTCCAGGATGCCGTGCAGAATGGCGCGGTTGCGTTCCGCCAATTCATTGAAGCGGCCCCAGGTCGCCTGGTCCGGAGGGATCGGGTTGTTCTTCATCCAGCCACCACACGAGAATTGGTAGAAATCAACGCACGGGTCCGCAGTGCGATCCAGCGCGGTGAGGTCGAGGCTCGGGATCTGGCTGGGGAGATTCGGCTCCTTCGAGGAGCCGGACTCTTGGGCGGCACAGAGAGATGCCAGCAGAAGCGTTAAGGCGCATGCGAGACCCGCAGCGAAAAACAAGTTCGGACGAAGATGGGACGAGTTCATGAGTTCACCATTCTGTCGGAGAGTGGTTTGCACAGGGCTTCAATTCTATCAAACAACGCGGGCTTGCCAGTATCCAGGTGGAGTCGGCGGTACGAGGGTACCACTTGACGCCGTGAGTCGTTTCTGTAAACTGCCTTTTTACCCATGGCCACAGCGGCACAAGTCGTGGTTCCCGAGGCCGAGCGCGACTTCGACTTTCCGAAGCGCGAAGCCGCGATCTTCTACGGATTGTTCCTGCGCGGGCATCCTGCTGAGGAACTGCGGCGGGACATCGAAGTGCCGCCGAACGTGTTGGCCAAGTGGCACCGCGAGGCAGAACGCGAGCCGGGGCTCAGGGACGTGTTCGTGCGCATGATCGAATACCGCCGCCATGTGTTGGCCATCTTCGATTCCCTGATCGGCTGCGACAACATGACGCACCGCGTGCAGTAGGCCGTGGGCTCGCCGGCGCGATTCTCTCGCGCCATTTTTCCTGTCCGTCAGGGCAGGCATCCCAGATGGTTACCGCCGGGGAGATGAATGGGCAACCCGTTGGCCCAGAACGACTTCTAATACTGTCCAGAAGGGCAAGTTTTAGGTGTGTAAGGACATTCAGCGGTTGACGCGTCATCCCCCGGGGGATAGAATCCGGGCGTTCCAGACGTAGAGGTGTCTCCATGCGAGAATGGGCCCGTCTTGGTGTCGTTCTTCTTTTCTCAGCCATTGTCCTCAATTCGCCGGTATTTGCGCAGCAGGAGGGGAGTACAGCCCCTGCGCAGCCCCAACTTTCCCAAAAGGAACAGAAGAAGCGTTCCAAGAAGGCATTCGCCGAGCTTGGCGAGGCATATAAGACATGGCTTAGTGAGGATGTCCTTTACATCATTACGCCCGACGAGCGGAAAGCGTTTCTTCAGCTCTCTACGAACGAAGAGCGCGAACAGTTTATCGAGCAATTCTGGCTGCGGCGTAACCCGAATCCGGATGAACAGACGAATTCGTTCAAGGAAGAACACTACCGGCGGATTGCCTACGCCAACGAGCACTTTGCTTCGGGGGCGCCAGGGTGGAGAACGGATCGGGGCAGAATCTACATCATGTGGGGCAAGCCGGACGAAATCGAGTCGCATCCTACGGGAGGAAACTGGGATCGTCCGGAAAACCAAGGTGGCGGCTCGACAGAAACCTATCCGTGGGAAGTGTGGCGCTATAGACACATGGAGGATATTGGCGAAAATGTTGAGCTGGAATTCGTGGATCCGACTCAATCGGGCGAGTATCACCTGACCATGGATCCCGGGGAGAAGGATGCTTTGGCGCACGTTCCGAACGCCGGTTTGGGGACTCTCGAAGCGTTGGGGATGGCGAGTAAAGCGGATCGCTATAACCGAGCCGGTATCAACACGCTGCCCACACCCTCGGGCGGGGCCGATTCGTACCAGGCCAAGGAGTTCGAGCAGCTCGAGCAGTTCTACAAGGTTCAAGCGCCGCCGCCGGTCAAATACAAGGATTTGGAGGCGTTGGTGACGTCGCGGATCGTGCGGGACCAACTGAAATTCACCTACCGGACGGATTTCTTGAAAGTGACGAACGATACGATCCTCGTTCCGGTGACGGTGCAAATTCCGAACAGCGAGATTTCCTATCAGAACAAAGAGGGCGTGTATTCCGGCTCGGTTAACGTTTTTGCACGGGTGAGCACCATGACCGGACGCGTGGTGCAGACCGTGGAAGACGTAGTGAAGCGTGACTTCCCGGCTTCGCTGTTCCAGCGAGAGATGAAACAAGCGTCCATTTATCAGAAGACCGTTCCGCTGCGTCCGGGGCTATACCGGCTGGATCTCGTTCTGAAAGATGTGCAGAGCGGGAACGTGGGAGTGGTGAACACGCGCCTCGCGGTGCCTAAGTTCGACGAAGATACGATTCAGGCAAGCACTCTCATCTTGGCGGACCAGATCGAGCGGTTGCCCGCAACGCAGGTCGGGGGAAGCGGGCAATTTGTTCTGGGGGCGATGAAGGTGCGCCCGCGGTTGAATCAAGAATTCACGACCAGCGACAAGATGGGAATCTACCTGCAGATTTACAACCTGAAGATCGACGAGAAACTGCACAAGTCGAACGCCGTGGTCGAATACGTCGTCAAGAGGGGGAACGATTCAATGTTCAACCTCAAAGAGACCACGACGGACTTGAAGCAGACGGGCGACCAGATTACGATTGAGCGGTTGCTCCCGTTGGACACGCTGAGCCCGGGAAAGTACAGCATCGAGATCAAGGCCACGGACCAAGTCACAAACCAGACCATATCGCGGAGTTCGGAATTCACGGTCAAGGCTGCGCCGGAGGTAAAGGCGGCGGTGAATTCGGCGACCGGGAGGTAGGAGCAGTGAAGAGAAGGCAGCTCCGGAGAGTGTTCTCAGGCTCACTGGTCCTGGGAGCGGCGATCTTGCTGTTCTGGACGGGCGCATGGGGAGTTCCGCGGCCTCGCTCGCAGACAAAGGCGTCCCTGGGGAAGCTGACCGGGGTTGTGCTGGATCTCACGGGGATTCCGCAGATGGGCGCGAGTGTGCGACTCCTCCCCGAGAATACGGTGAATTCGAATGCGGTGGAGATGCTGACCAACACGAGCGGCGTGTTCGCCAGCAGTCCTTTGCTGCCCGGTCTCTACACCGTGCGGGTCACCTTGGCTGGTTTCCTTCCGGGCTTTGAGCGGCACGTGCAAGTGAGCGCCAATCTGACGACGCTCGTGCGTGTGGAACTCGAATCGTTGTTCACCTCGCTCGACCGGTTGCGCCAGCAGCCCACTCCTTCGACAGATGGCGAAGACTGGAAATGGGTATTACGCTCGGCCGCGGCGATGCGCCCGGTGCTGCAATGGACGGAGAGCGGCCAGAGCCACCGCGGACCGAAGGAGCGTGCGAGCGCGAATCCGCATGCGCGCCTGGAGCTGACAACAGGCACCCGGCGATCCGGTTCGGTTTCGAACATCTCCGGAGACGCCGGCACGGCCTTCGCCTACGATCAGGAGTTGTGGGGGATGGACCGGCTGCTGATCGCGGGGCAAGTGGGCTATGAAGGGGCGCCCGCGGCAGGACTGGCGACGGTATGGTTGCCGACTGGATCATTTGAAGCCGGCCCGCATACTTCGCTGGTGCTGCGACAAGCGAAGCTCGGATCCGCGGGGCCGACGTTCCGCGGCTTGCGCATCGAACAGGGCGGCGCCCTTGGTCTGGGAGATCGGGTTTCGCTGCAGTACGGCGGCGAATACGTGCTCGTCAGCCTCAATTCGGCGGCGACTTCAGTGCGTCCGCGAGCCGTGCTGAACGTGCGCTTGGATGGCGGATGGAGCGCGGCGCTTATTTTCACCGCGGAAACGGCAGATCCGATGAGTGAAGGCGGCGAGGTGAGGCCCGAGGCGGGCGCAACGTTGCGGGCGGCGCTCGACCAGCTTGACGCATTCCCGGTTTTGCTCTGGCGCGGCGGGCATCCGCTCCTCGCCGATGGCCGGCACGAGGAAATTTCGATGGAGCGGCGCATCGGCGGCAGGCGCACAACAACGCTGCAGTTCGCGGCCATGCACGACGACAGTCATCATTCGGCTGTCTTTGGGCGAGGGATCGCGAATCACCCCGATTTTTTCCAGGACGCCATCTCAGGCGGATTCGCCTATGACGGCGGTTCCTCGAACTCCTGGGGCGCTCGCGCTGCGGTGCGGGAGAAACTGAGCGATGGCCTCGAGGTGGCCGCGGTCTATGCGTATGCAGGCGCATTGACACCGAGCGGTTCACTCGATGGCGACTTGCGGGATGGGCTCGAAACACGGTACTTCAATTCTCTAGGAGCGAGTGTTTCCGCGCGCGTCCCCAGGACGCGCACGCGCCTGGTGGCCGGATACAAATGGATTGGCGGCCCGGCAGTCTCACGGCTGGATGGTTTTGGCGACTCCCTGTACCAATTGGACCCATACTTCTCACTTCAAGTGCGCCAACCTCTCCCGAAATTCGGCCCGGGCCGTTGGGAGGCCCTAGCAGAATGCGAAAACTTGTTTGCACAAGGATATTTGGAGATGGCCAACCGCGATGGGAATTTCGTTCTTGTCCCCGCCCTGCGGTCGATTCGAGGTGGAGTCAGCTTGCAGTTTTAGAGTGCCAGCGACTACCAGAATCCATAGAAATACTTCCGTTTAATGGAATTGCCGTTCAATCCCTGTCGCTCGGACGTGCAAGTGTGTATGAAATCAAGACATAGATGGGCGACCAAATCCGATTCATTGGAAGCTGATTTGCTCAACTTCAGCAGAAGGGCTGTGTCCTGCGGCACGGGGGAATGAGACAAAACCTTCATGTTCGGTTGGGAGCTGTCGCGCTGATACTGGCCACTGTTGCGGCGGTGGTCTTTGCCATTCTGAATTTCCAGCAGCGGCGGTCATTCGAGACACCGGACGACGGGGTTTCCTGGCTGGACACGCCTCACGGGGTGGTGGCGTGGCATGTGGCGGGGAATTCGCCGGCGGCCGCCGCGGGAATCAAGACTGGTGACCGTTTGGTGGCCATCAACGGCACACCGATCAAGAGCGCGCGCGGGGTGAGGGAGAGGGTTTGGCGGCTAGGCCTGTGGACGCAGGCGCGCTATCGGTTGGGCCGTGGCGGCGAAGAGATCGAAACGCTGCTGGTCACGGCGCCGACGGAAAAACCTCCTACCGAAAACTACTTGCGCGTTGTCGGCCTGCTGTATCTCTTCATCGGTCTTTTCATATTCGTGAAGAGATGGAACGCGCCGCGGGCGGTGCACTTCTACGTCTTCTGCTTGGTGTCGTTTGTGCTGTACTCGTTCCACTACACCGAGAAACTGGATGCTTTCGACCTGGAAGTTTACTGGTCGAACATCGTGGCCGGACTCCTGGCCCCGGCCCTGCTGCTGCACTTCGCGCTGGTGTTTCCGGAACGGGCGGCGACCGCGGTGCGGTCAGTGGCCAAGCTGGTCGCAGTGTATGCGTTTCCGGTCCTGCTGCTTTTCGTGCACGTGAGCGTGGCGATGAACGCACTCGGGTTCGTCCCCACACTGCCGGCGCGGGTGTTACTTGCCAAACTCGAGTCGACCTACCTGGTGCTGTATTTCCTGGCAGCCGGGCTGGTGTTCTTCCGAAGTTACCACAGGGCGCAATGGGGCGTATTGCGGCAGCAGCTCAAGTGGCTGGCCCTGGGAACGTTTGCCGGAACCCTGCCATTCGCGTTGTTCTACGTGGCGCCCTTCGTTTTTGACGCGGAACTGCAAACGTGGATGAAGTTTTCGGCGATGAGCCTGGTGCTCATCCCGCTGTGCCTGGGCTACGCCATCATCCGTTACCGGCTGATGGACGTGGACATCATTTTTAAGCGCGGGCTGGCCTACACGGCGGCGACGGCAGGCGTCGGGGCCGTTTACTTTGCGTTTGTCGGTCTGGCTTGGCTGCTCTTCCACGCGGCTTGGCCCATGGGTCTGGCGGGCGGGATGATCGCCATCGCGGTAGCCGCGTTTCTATTTCAGCCGTTTCGCGACTGGACGCAGGCACGACTCGATCGTTTCTTCTATCGCGACCGCCTGGACTACCGGCGCACGCTGATCGAGTTCGGCAGCACACTGACGAACGAGGTGCGCCTGGATCCGATGCTGGGCTCGGTGATGGACCGGATCTCGCAAACGCTGCTGGTGGACCGGTTGGCCGTGTTCGTGGAAGACCCGAGCGAGGCAGGGCACGTGCGTCTGGCGCGTTCGATGGGCGTGCGGCTGACGGAGCCGCTCGACTTGAGTTTTCTTGACGGGACCCGCGAAGACTTCGCGCGAGGTCCGCTCTTCTTTGAATCCGCGCGCGCGGCCACGGGCGTTTCGGAATCGGTGCGGCGGACACTCGAACAACTGGATCTGAATTATTTCGTTCCCTGCCGGATTCGCGAGCACACGGTAGCGGTGATCGGGCTTGGAAAGACCGTGGACGGCGACTTCCTCTCCAGCGACGACGTCGAGCTGATCCAAACGATCGCGGGTTACATGGCCGTGGCCATGGATAACGCGCAACTCTACACCTCGCTCGAGCAGAAGGCGCTGGAGATCGAGCGGCTGAAAGACTTCAGCGAGAACATCGTCGAATCGCTGCACGTAGGCGTCCTCGCAGTGGATCTCGACGGCATCGTGGACTCCTGGAATACGCGGCTCGAGGACCTGATCGGGGTTTCGCGCCAGGAAGCGGTGGGACGGAAGCTAAGCGATGTGCTGCCGGCGGCGCTGGTGGCGGAAATCGCGGCGCGCGAAGGTCCCGAGCAGGTCACCGGGATTTACAAGCACCGTCTGGAGCACAACGGGCGGACGATGGTCGTGAACGTCTCGATTACGCCGCTGGTGAGCAAGTCGGGCGAGCGGATTGGGCGGTTGATCCTGTTCGACGACGTCACTCAGCGCGAGCGCACCGAAGAGCAGATGGTGCAAACCGAAAAGCTCACTTCGCTGGGCCTGCTGGCCGCCGGGGTCGCGCACGAGGTAAACACGCCGCTGGCGGTGATTTCGAACTACATACAGATGTTGGCGCGCCAATTGCCGGGCGATGATCCGCGACACACTCTGATCGAGAAGATCGTGAAGCAAACGTTTCGAGCCAGCGAGATCGTGAACAATCTGCTGAACTTCTCGCGCACGGGCGCCGCAGAGCTCAGTGACGTGGACGTGAACCGCGTGGTGGAAGACACGCTGTCGCTCGTGGCCCACCCGCTGCGGTCCGCGCACGTCGAAGTCGTGAAGCACCTCGGTGAGAAGGTTCCTCCGGTGCGCGGGTCGGCCAACCGGCTGCAGCAGGTGTTCCTCAATTTGTTTCTGAACGCGCGCGATGCCATGCCGATGGGTGGAATGCTCGAGGTGCGCACCGGAGCGCAGAACGGCTCGGTGACGATTGAGATTACCGACACGGGCCTGGGCATCCCGCGCGATTACATTCACCGGATTTTTGATCCCTTTTTCACCACCAAGAGCGTCGGAACCGGCACGGGCCTCGGCCTCTCGGTGAGTTACGGGATCATCAAAGAACATGCGGGGAAGATCGACGTCCGTTCCGCGCCAGGTAAAGGCACATCCTTCCACCTGGAATTTCCGGTCGCGAGGAAGTCGGTTCATGCCTAAAGGCTCGATCCTGGTCGTTGACGACGAGTCCGAAATCAGGGAAGGCCTCGACCTTCTGCTGAGCTCGGAGGGATACGGGGTTACCACCGCCGGGACGGGCGAATCGGGGCTCGCCCGGCTGGAGGAGAAACCTTTCGATTTGCTGTTGCTGGACGTCAGCCTGCCCGACCGGAACGGGATCGACATGCTCAAGGAGATCCGGAGGCGCGATCCGCAACTGTGCGTCGTCCTGATTACCGCCTTCGGTTCGATTGACATGGCGCGGGCAGCGTTCAAGAGCGGCGCGCAAGATTACATCACCAAACCGTGGTCGAACGATGAGCTTCTCGCGCAGGTGGCGCAAGCCGTCGAGGCGCGTCAACTGCGCGATGAGAACCTGCAGCTCAAGCGGGCGCTGAAGCAGCGCTTCAATTTCCCGAACATTGTGGGCAAGGGCGAGAAGATGCTCGCGCTGCTTGACCTGGTGACCCAGGTGGCGGCCTCCCGCTCGACCGTGCTGATCACCGGGGAAAGTGGAACCGGCAAGGAACTCATCGCCAAGGCGATTCATTCGGCTTCGCCGCGGGCCGACAAGGCCTTTGTGCCGGTGAACACAGGGTCGATCCCGGTGGACCTTCTGGAATCGCAGCTCTTCGGGCACGTGCGGGGCGCGTTCACCAGCGCGGTGGCGTCGAAGAAGGGCCTGTTCGAGGTGGCGGACCAGGGCACCATCTTTTTCGACGAAATCTCCACGGTCAGCCCGGAAACCCAGGCAAAGCTGCTGCGCGTCATCCAGGAACGGGAGTTCATGCGGCTGGGCGGCACCGAACAGATCAAAGTGGACGTGCGCATCCTGGCGGCCTCGAACGTGGACCTGCTCAGTCTGGTGCGGGAAGGGCGCTTCCGCGAGGACCTGTTTCACCGCTTGAACGTGATTCACCTGCAGCTTCCGCCGCTACGGGATCGCCGAGAGGACATTCCGCTGCTGCTGGCCCACTTTCTCGAGCGCTATTGCACGGAGAATGGCAAGCCGCCGCGGTTGTTCGGCCAGGGAGCGATGAAGCTCCTCATGGATTACGACTGGCCGGGAAACGTGCGGGAACTCGAGAACGTGGTCGAGCGCGCGGTAGTGCTTTCCACCCAGGAACGCATGGACGTGGACTTACTCCCGGAGAGTATCCGCACCAAGGAGATCGTCCGGGGAGTGCGGCTGCAGCTCTCCGAATTCATGCCGCCGTTGCCGGGGGAACCAGGGGCGCGTACCGCGGCGGATAATCCCCGGCCTACGCTCTTTCAGATCATGGACGAGGTGGAACGGCGCATCATTTCGGACATGCTCGAGCGCACCGGGTGGAACCAGACCGAGGCGGCCGAGCAATTCCAGATTCCGCTCTCCACCCTCAACCAGAAAATCAAGCGGCTGCGCATCGAAACGCGGCGGCGCGGGCGCGGTTCGAACGGCGACGATCCCATGCCCTTCGCGGCCGGGAAGTAGGGCCCGCTCCGGCGCGCAAGACGAACATCACCAATGTGGACGAAGGCTTTGCCGCCCGGCTGCGGTTAGGCCTTGCGCTGGGGCCCGATTCGTCGCAAAGTAACGCTGCATGAGGTTCTCTCTGGCCGCCATTCCGGCGCGATGGACTGCGCTGGCTCTCTCCGTTCTCGTCGCTCTTCTGCTGGCTTACTTCAGCATTCGCAACGCCCGCGCCGAGCATTTCATGGCTCAGGAGACGCCAAGGGGGTTCGGACACGCGGTCCGGTTGGAGCCGGAGAATCCCAGGCTCTGGTACCTGTTGGGGCGGTATTGGCAATACAACTTCGATCAGCAAAACCTGACGCGGGCGGTTTCCTCCTATCGCCATGCAATCTCGCTCGATCCACGGTCTGCCAGCACGTGGCTCGATCTCGCTCAAGCCTACGAGGACCAGGGCCGTGACGAAGACGCGCAGAACGCCTATCGCGGGGCGCGGAACGCCTATCCGGTCTCGCCGGAGGTGGCGTGGCGCCAAGCAAATTTCCTGCTGCGGCAAGGCAAGAACGCGGCCGCTTACGTTGAGTTCCGGCGCGCCATTGAGGGACAGCCGTCGCTGGCTTTAGCCGCAATTTCCCGGTGCTGGCGGGCGGATCCCGATGTGGATGGCATTCTTGGCCAGGTTCTTCCGCCAAGAAGCGAGACCTATCTCGCGGCCATGAAGTTCTTCGTGGACGAAGGCAATAGTGACGCGGCGATCGCCGCCTGGCAGCGCGTGCTGGCCAGCGCATCCGGGGTACCGCTCAAGGAGTCCTTTTCGCTCCTGGACCTACTGATAAACGCAGGCCGAACGAAGGAGGCGCTCGCAGTCTGGGAACAAGCGCGGACCCTGGCTGGAGTTCAGGAGCCCCCTGAGGCTTCGCACTCGCTCGTGTGGGACGGGGGCTTTGAAACCGACGCGCTTGGAGGCGGCTTTGCCTGGCGCTTGCGGCAGCATCCGGGCATTCAGATCGATTTCGACGCGCAGAACAAACATTCCGGAGCGCGGGCGCTGCGAATTCGTTTCGACGGCAAAGAAAACTTCGACTTCAGCAACGTCTCTCAATACGTGGCCGTCGAACCGCGGATGACGTATCACCTCACAGGCTGGATCCGCACAGACGACATTTCGACCGACAACGGCATGCGGCTGCTCGTCTATGACCCCAAGGACCCTGGGAAAAGCGGCCGCCTGACATCCGAGGTGGTCGGAACAGAGCCGTGGACGCAATTGGAATTGACGTTCACGACCGGCCCCGAGACTCATCTGGTCGTGCTGTGCATCCGGCGAATACCTACCACGAAGCTCGACAATAAGCTGCGCGGAACCGCGTGGGTGGACGACGTCACGCTCGCGCCGCTGAGATCAGCGGGCAAGATCCGATGAAAGCGATTCGCATCGGCATCTGCGCATTGGTCGTTTTCGCAGTGGCAGCGCACGGCGCAGTGGAGGCCTGGGCCTCAGCGGTGATCGAGACAGGCGCAGCGGCGTTGCTTGTTGTATGGGCGGTGAGCGCTTTCTGGCGGAAAGGGCCACTGCTGCGCGTCCCGCCACTTCTTCCAGCGCTGGCCGCATTTGTGGGCGTGGCGGCGCTTCAGTTGGCAGTCCGGCTGACAGCGTCGCCATTCGATACGCGGATCGAACTCTTACGGCTGAGCGCGTGGCTGATCCTGGTGTTCCTCGCCGGCCAGGCGTACCAAACGTTGGAGGACTGGCGGGGGTTCATCTGGTTCCTGATGGTGCTTGGCTTTGTCGTGTCCGTGTTCGGCATCCTGCAGCACCTCACTTTCAACGGGAAACTCTATTGGTTGCGAGAAATGCGCTATGGGGGAATCCCCTTTGGGCCGTATGTGAACCGGAACCACTTTGCGGGATTCGCGGAACTGGTCATTCCAGCGGGGCTGGTGCCACTGGTGCTCGGAAAGGTGAGGCGGGACCGGTGGATGCTCGTGGCGCTATTCTGTCTTCTGCCCATCGGGGCGCTGTTTATGTCGGCCTCGCGCGGGGGCATTGTCAGCCTCCTTGTCGAGCTCGCTCTCATTGGGGTCATGGCTTGGGTGCGGCGAGGCAAGAGGGCTCCACTCCTAGCTGGGGGACTGGTTTTGCTTTTGGCGGGTGGATTCGTGGCTTGGCTGGGAGTGGGGCGTGCCCTCGAGCGATTTTCATCGTTGGAGGCCCTCGAGGTGACACACAACAAGAGGGTCTCGATGGCCAAGGACACCTGGCACATCTTCTTGGACCATCCATTGCTGGGAACGGGGCTGGGAACCCTGCAGACGGTTTTCCCGAAGTACGAAACCCTTTACGACGGCAAGATTGTGAATCACGCGCACAACGACTACTTGGAGGTGCTCGCCGACACCGGCATCGCAGGCGGCCTGTGCTGCACGTGGTTCTTGATCGTTCTGGTCAAACGAGCGGTCCATGACATGCGCCAGCCGGGGAACACTCTGGGCGCGGTCATGAACATGGCCGGGCTCGTGGCCTGCGGGGGGATCCTCGCGCACAGCTTTGTCGATTTCAACCTGCACATTCCGTCGAATGCCCTGCTCTTTCTCCTTTCGGCAACGCTGGCTACGGCTTCGGTGGCCTCGCGAAACCGGCGCGGGCCTGCGGTCCACCCTAAGGTTGCTACCGTGGGAATTCCCGATTGACTGTGTCCCTGTCTCTGTATAATGAAAGACGGGGTTATCTATCCGATGCCGCCAGTTCGACTGGGTGCGCGGGCATGGTGTCTGACCTGCGCCGTCCTGTCTTCGGCGCTGACGCTGTCGTCGCCGGCATTCTCCCAAGGAACCGTCGAAACCGCCCAGCAGACCAACGAACGTATCCGCCAGCTGTCGATAATGGCACAGAGGGTACAGCGAGACTATGTCATCGGCAGCGGTGACCTTCTTGCCGTGGAGGTGTTTGACGTTGCAGAACTTTCGCGAGAGGTGCGCGTAAGCGCAGCGGGCACGATTGCCCTGCCGCTGCTCCCCGTGCGGCTGCATGTGACCGGTCTCACGGAGGTGCAGCTCGAACAGAAGATCGCCGAGATTCTGGAAGCGAATGGCCTGGTCACGCACCCGCAGGTCAGCGTGACGGTCAAAGAGAAGAGGAGTAAGCCCATCACGGTGATCGGCGCAGTGGGCCACCCGCTCGTCTACCAGGCCATTCGCCCGGTGACCTTGCTCGAGGTGCTTAGCGAGGCCGGTGGAATCGCGAATGACGCGGGGAGCATAGTGAACGTCCGTCGTGGCGCGCCGGGCGCGACGGCGGATCTCGATGCCGCCGGACTGTCTGCCCCCGGCAGTGCAGCAAGCGCGGCGGCAAAGCCCTCACCGGACTCAGCGGTTCCATCTGTGGCGGGGGCCCCGGGGGAGAATGCCAAGCCCGGGCAGCCGGATGCAGTAAGAAAGCCGGTTCCACAGGATGATCCGCAGCCACCGGACCTTTCCGATGAGGCCGTGTCGATCAGCATCAACCTGAACGATCTGCTCGAGAGCGGTGATCCGAAATACAACATTCCGCTCGAGGGCGGCGACGTCGTGATCGTGCCGCGCGCGGGGGTTGTGTACGTGATCGGAGCGGTTGGCCGGCCGGGGGGTTTCGTGCTCTCGAACGACCGTGAGCAGATGAGCACCTTGAAGCTGCTTTCGCTGGCCGGCGGGCTGGGGCGCACCGCACGTGGGGACAAGGCCGTGATTTTGCGCAAAGACGCAGCGGGGCAGCAACAGCAGACGCCGGTGGACTTGAAAAAGATCCTGCAGCGGAAAACCGAGGACGTGGCCCTGCATCCAAGTGACATCCTGTTTGTGCCGGAGAGCGGGGGCAAACAGGCATTAATCAGGGCCACCGAAATCGCTCTGGGGGTTGGCACCGCCGCCGTCATCTTCCGCATGGGCCGATAAGGAAGCTATGGACGAAGCGAACAAGATCGTGCCACGTGAGAACGGTTCGATCCGGACCATCGAAGCCAGGCCTGTGCCAGGTCATCACCTGCCAGTTTGGGACCTTACACCTCGGGAGCCACACCTCTACGACTACCTGCTCATCCTGCGGAAGCACCAGTGGCTGATTTTGGCATTCCTGCTGACCGTCGTGACGATTGTTACGATCGCCACGTTCCGAATGCAGCCGGTTTTTCTGGCGACAGCGCGGATCGAGATCGATCGGGAGAACTCGAATATCCTGCCATTTCAAGGCACCGACCCCTATGAGGTGTATATCGACCTTGAGAACTACATCGAGACACAGTCGAAGATTCTGCAAAGCGAGACACTGGCGGTCCAAACGATCCGAAGCGTCGGTCTCTTCGGGCAATCGGAATTCGCGGAGAATGCTTCCTCCGAAGGACCCGCCGCAGGAGGCATGGCGGGCCAGAAGCGTCCGCCGGAGCTGGGCGCGTTCTTGGGAAGCCTGAGTGTGAAGCGCGTGCCAAACAGCCGGCTCTTGGATGTGAGCTTTGAGTCGACCGACCCGCAACTGGCTGCGCGTGTCGTCAACACGCACATCGAGAACTATATCGAGCAGAACTTCCGCAGCCGGTACGAGGCCACGACGCAGGCTTCCTCGTGGCTGGCCAATCAACTCAATGAATTAAAGATCAAGGTGGAGAAGTCAGAAGATGCTCGCCTTGCTTACGAGCGACAGAACCAGATCTGGGCGGTGGACGAAAAGCAGAACATTACGACCCAGCGGCTCTCCGACCTGAACAAGGAGCTGACCGACGCGCAAAGCAACCGGATGACGAAAGAGGCGATCTATCAGATGGGGCAATCCGGAAGCCTCGAGGCCGTTCCGGAAGTCCGCGACAACGCCATGCTGCAGGGCCTGCTCCAAAAGAGGAACGATGTCGATGCCCAGTACAACGAAGCACTGAACCAATACGGACCGAATTTCCCGAAGGTGCAGCGGCTCCAAGGCCAGATGAAGGAACTCGACCAGTTGGTGGGCCAGGAAAAGAAGAACATCGCCAATCGCATCGAGAACGATTACCGAGGGGCGCGCCAGCACGAACTGTTGCTGTCGCAAGCGCTCGATAAGCAGAAGATCGAAGCGAACGAGATGGCCGAGCGGCTGGTACAGTACAACATCCTGAAGCGTGAGGCGGAGGCTAACAAGCAGCTCTACGAGGGTCTGCTCACGAAACTGAAGGAAGCGAGCATCTCGGCAGGGTTGCGGTCGTCAAATATCCGGGTTGTGGATCCGGCCATGGTGCCAACGACCCCGACGCGGCCCTCGAAGTCCCACAACCTCGCCCTGGCGTTTTTGGTGGGCTTGATGGGGGGCGTAGGCCTGGCGCTGTTGCGCGAGTACATGGACAACACGGTGAAGACACCGGACGACATTGAAACCCTGGCGCGGCTGCCCTCTCTGGCGGTCGTGCCCATGTTTACGACGACAAACGGCACCGGGCGGCACCACCGACTGCTGAAGCCGGCGGGAGCGAACGGGCACGAGGCGCGGATGGAGTTGGTTTCGCACCATCAACCGAAATCGCAGATGTCGGAGGCGTTCCGGGCGCTGCGCACGTCCCTGCTGCTTTCCCAGGCCGATCACCCGCCGCAGGTCATTCTGGTCACGAGCGCGCTGCCGCAGGAGGGCAAGACCACCGCAGCCGCAAATCTCGCGGTGACCCTGGCGCAACTCGGCGACCGCACACTGCTGATTGACGCGGATCTGCGCAAGCCCGGCGTGGGCCGGGTGCTGAGCCTGGGTGACGGAAAATACGCGGGACTGAGTTCGTACCTGGCGGGCGTCTCGAGCCTTGAGCTGGTCACCATCCCGCATCCGGTGATCAGTAACCTCGCCGCGATCCCCACCGGGCCGCTGCCGCCGAATCCGGCCGACCTGCTTTCTTCCGACCGTGTGGCGAAGGCCATCGCCGAGCTGCGCACGAGGTTTAAGTTCATCGTGATTGACACGCCGCCGATCATGGCGGCCACGGATGCAGTGATTCTCTCGGTGCAGGCGGACGGGGTGCTGCTGGTGGTCCGCAGCGGCGAAACGCCCAAGCAGGCGTTTACGCGCACGCACGACCTGCTGAAGAGCGTGAATTGCCGCCTCCTGGGCGTCGTCCTAAATGCCGTGGATTCCAGCGCTCCGGATTACTATTATTCTTACCGCTACTATCCCTATTCGTATGGTGGCTACGGGCAAGAGAAATCGGCCGACCAGCCCATGGACAACGGTCCCGCTCCGGTGCCGACTGCCGATGCCCACGAAGAAGACACGGAGACTCTCTGAGGGCAAGGAGGCAGTGTGCGTTTTCTGATCACCGGAGGCGCCGGTTTCATCGGATCGCATCTGGCGGAACTTCTGTTGAATCGAGGGAATCAGGTCGTTCTCCTCGACAACCTCTCGACCGGCAGCATGGACAACATCCGGCATCTGAAGCAGTTCGAGCATCTGCAATACTTCCTGGATTCCATCGAGAACCGGCAATTGTTGGCGGAGCTGGTGGACGAAGCCGACGTGGTGGTGCACTTGGCTGCGGCGGTGGGCGTGCGCTTGATTGTGGAAAGCCCGGTGCGCACCATTGAGACGAACGTAAACGGAACCCAGCTCGTGCTTGAGGCCGCCTGCAAGAAGCGAAAGCTCGTCGTGACGGCCTCGACCTCCGAAGTCTACGGCAAGAATACCCATGTGCCGTTTCACGAGGATGCTGACCTGGTGCTCGGACCGACCACGAAGGGCCGGTGGAGCTACGCGGCGTCCAAGGCGCTCGATGAATTCCTGGCGCTTTCATACTGGAAAGAGAAGAAACTGCCGGTGATCGTAGCGAGGCTGTTCAACACGGTGGGCCCGCGTCAAACCGGGCGGTACGGTATGGTGCTGCCGAATTTTGTCCAGCAGGCGCTCGATAACGCGCCGATGACGGTTTACGGCTCGGGGAAGCAGTCGCGTTGCTTCTGTGACGTGCGGGACACTGTGGAGGCGCTTACGAGGCTGATGGCAACCGACAAGGCTGTGGGCGAGGTCGTGAATATCGGCAACACGGAAGAGGTCACCATCGAGGAGCTGGCGAAGCGTGTGAAGGAACGGACGGGCAGCTCATCGCCGATTACCTATATTCCTTACGATCAGGCCTACGAACCCGGGTTTGAAGACATGCTGCGCCGCGTTCCGGCGATTGAAAAACTTTACGGGCTCACTGGTTTCCGCCCCAAGACATCGCTCGCGGAAATCATTGACCGTGTGGCGGAGTACTTCCGTTCGAAACGGGCGGGCGAGGCGCGTTCGCGCGCCGTGGCACCCAGCGCCGTTTGATGAACCGGCCCCGCGCTGCCCCTTCCCCCGCAGCGCGTCAAAGCAAAGCACCTGTGAAAGCTGATAACCTACGGGGCGCAAAAATGAGTCACACCCTTCAAGGCACCGGCGCGCGCCGCCGCTTCGGCTGCGAACACATTCTTCTGCTTGTCTTCCTGCTGAGCCTCCCGCTCATGAATCCCTGGGTGCGCGGCGATGGCGTGGGGTACTACTCGTACGTTCGAGCCTTGCTGATTGACCACAACCTCCGGTTCGAAAAGGACTACCGCGCCGCGAATCCAAGCTTCCGCGATAGCCACGTGGCTGAAAGCGGCGAGGTGCGGCAGCAGTTTTACACGCCCACAGGACGCTTGGATAACCATTTCAGCGTCGGTCCCGCGATTCTGTGGAGCCCCTTCCTGCTGCTGGCACACAGCGGCGTCTTGATGGCTCGCGGGCTGGGGTCGACGGTGGCGGCGGACGGCTACTCGACGCCCTATCGTCTGGCCATGGCCCTGGCCACGGCGTTCTACGGCTTTCTGGGGCTGTGGCTGTCATTCCGAGTGGCGCGGGAGTACGTCGCCGAGCGCTGGGCGCTGCTCGGGACGTTGGGTGTTTGGTGGGCATCGTCATTTCCCGTGTACGCGTACTTCAATCCGTCGTGGTCGCACGCGCACTCCGCGTTCGCGTGCGCGCTGTTTATCTGGTATTGGCATCGCACGCGCGAAGGCCGAACCCTCGCCCAGTGGCTCCTGCTCGGGCTGAGCGCGGGCCTGATGATCAACGTGTATTACCTGAACGCCGCATTCCTGCTCGTGCCCGGAATCGAGGGCTTCGGGGGATATCTGCGGAGCTGGCGGGGATCTCCCGTTGCTTCGACGCCGGCGCGGCAGCTCGCACTGCGCCATGCGCTCTTCATCGCCGCAATCGGGGTGGCGCTTCTCCCGACGTGGGTCACTCGGCTGATGATCTACGGCCACCCGTTCGAGAGCGGCTACATTCCGCTCAGGGAGTGGGGCTGGACCCGGCCCGCGTTGTGGGACGTCCTGTTTTCGTCTGACCACGGCCTGTTGAGCTGGACGCCCATTCTGCTGTTTGCGCTGGCGGGCATGGTTCTCCTCTGGAAGAAGAAGCCGAGGGTCGGCGGCCCGCTGGTCGCGAGCGCGCTGGCGTTCTATTACGTTGTGGCGGCCTATCCGAACTGGGACGGCTTGTCGTCCTACGGGAACCGGTTCTTCGTGTCGCTGACGCCGCTGTTCGTTCTCGGACTGGCGATGACGCTCGAAAGCTTCGGCAGACTCTTTGCGCGAGAGCGAGCGGCGCTGGCGTGCGCAAGCGTCATTCTTGCGCTGTTCATCGCGTGGAACCTCGGCTTTATGTTCCAGTGGGGCATGCACCTGATCCCCGTCCGCGGGCCGATTTCCTGGAGCGAAATGGCGCGAAACCAGTTCCAGCAAGTGCCCCGGAGGGTCGGGGTACGTTTCCGGGACTACCTGTTCCACCGCGGCGCGCTGATGCAGACCATCGAGGAGAGGGACCTGAAGCAGTTGAAGGCCAACCCGGCGGACGCCCAGTAGGCGAGCACGGCCACGAGCGTTTTGCCGTGAATCAAATGAGGGATGTTGCCGCTCTGGGGACAGCCGCTTCCTCGGTGCGGCCCCTTCTCTGATAATCTTATTCGGGGACGAGACGCGGGATCTCGCGAAGGACCAGTTTGGGGGAATTGCACTCCATTTCGACAGCGCCTGAGCTTGCCGCCGCCGCTCTGCCCACGCAGGGTGCGCCACGGCCTGTGCTCAGGATCACGCCGCCAAGCAAGTGGCTCGAGCTGCGCCTCGGCGAGGTCTGGGCCTACCGCGAGCTGCTGTACTTCTTCGTCTGGCGGGACGTCAAAGTGCGTTACAAGCAGACGGTTATCGGCGTGGCCTGGGTCGTCCTGCAGCCGCTGCTGACCACGGCGGTCTTCGTGCTCTTTTTTGGGAAATTGGCCAAGCTGGCTCCGGCGGGGATACCTCCGCTGGTTTTCTACTTCGCCGCGGTGTTGCCCTGGACGTTCTTCTCCGGGGCGCTGCAGGCCGCGACGAATATCGTGGTTTCGAGCCAGCAGATGATCACCAAAGTGTACTTCCCGCGGCTGGTGCTGCCGATTTCTGCGGTGCTCGGCGGACTGGTGGATTTTGCCATCGGTTTCGTCGTGCTGATCGCGCTGATATTGGCATACGGCATCCGGCCGGGGCTCGCGGCGCTCTGGCTGCCTGCGCTGCTGCTCTTGGCGATACTGACGGCGCTTGGGGTCGGGCTGTGGTTCGCGGCGCTGAACGCGCTCTACCGCGACGTGCGCTACGTGGTGCCCTTCCTCGTGCAGTTCTGGATGCTGGCTTCGCCGGTGGCCTATCCGAGCACGCTCATTCCCGCGCGCTGGCGCTGGCTGTACGGCCTGAATCCGATGGCGGGCGTGATTGAAGGATTTCGCTGGGCGCTGACGGGCCACGGCCAGCCGCCCGGGGCTTTGCTCCTGGCCTCGACCGCGATGGTCTTCGTGGTTCTGCTCGGCGGATGGCTTTTCTTCCAGCGCATGGAAGGAACCGTTGCGGACATGGTATGAAAAATGGTGGTAGGCCAATATGAGGTCAACGTTCAAACGGTCTTCCGATGAGTGACGTCGTCATCCGCGCAGAGGGAATCGGCAAGCGCTACCGCATCGGCGAGCGCGAACGTTACAGTGCGCTGCGCGACAAGCTTGCCCAGGCGTTGCTCGCTCCCTGGAAGTTTTTCCAGCACGCGCCGCGGGAGACTTTTTGGGCGCTCCGCGACGTCAACTTTGAAGTACGGGAAGGCGAGGTCCTGGGCCTGATCGGGCGCAACGGCGCGGGGAAAACCACCCTGCTGAAGATTCTCTCGCGCATCACCCGCCCGACCACCGGCTGGGCCGAGGTTCACGGCCACGTCGGCAGCCTGCTCGAAGTCGGCACCGGTTTTCATCCTGAGCTGACCGGCCGCGAGAATACTTTCCTGAGCGGCGCGATCCTGGGCATGAAGAAGCGCGAAATCGAGCGCAAATTCGACGAAATCGTGGCCTTCGCCGAGATCGAGAAATTCATCGATACCCCGGTAAAGCATTATTCCAGCGGCATGTTCGTCCGCCTGGCCTTTGCCGTCGCCGCGCACCTCGAGCCGGAAATCCTGCTCGTAGATGAAGTCCTCGCCGTCGGCGACATCGCCTTCCAAAAGAAATGCCTGGGTAAAATGGGCGACGTAGCACGGTCGGGTCGGACGGTTGTCTTTGTGAGCCACAACCTAGGTGCGGTCACGCGACTCTGTCAGGCTGCGATCTGGCTGGACGAGGGCAAGACCAAGCTGGAGGGGCGCGTGGAGGACGTCGTTGCCGCCTACGTCTCGACGGGAGCAGTGGAGACTGGCGAACGTCGCTGGGACGGCGCAGATCGGGTCCCAGGGAACGACAAGATGCAGTTGCGAGCTGTGCGTGTGATAGGACCAAACAACGAGGCCGCGAATAGGGTAGATATTCGACAGAGCTTTTGGATTGAGATCGAATATTGTGTGCTCAAGAAACTCACTCACGTGCGGACTGCTCTCCGCCTACAGACGTCTGATGGAACAATTGCTTTCACGTCGGCGGACAGCCTAGATGACGCTTGGGATGGGGTTCCGCGGCCTCCGGGCGTTTACACGAGTCGCTGTGAGATCCCCGGTAACTTCCTGAATGAGGGTCCGTATTGGGTGACAGTTTCAGCCGACATACCATTTGTCGAACCGCTCTTCTACGAAGAGGGTGTGGTCAGTTTCTTTGTTGAGCAGACCGGAGGCGTGAGTGGCAGGTACCCGGAGCGTTGGCCAGGAGTGATTTGCCCTGCACTAAAGTGGCAAATCCAGCAGCGGGACTTTTCAATCGCAGAGACGCGCGACAACTCATAATCATGATAAAGCTTCGGCATATTCTGCATCCTTTCAAAAGTGCAACAAGCCTATATCGACGCGCTGAGACCTCTATTTACAGGAGCCTGAGCGACCGTGCCGTCTCGAAAATCCCAAGACGCGATATCACGCGGTGCTGGTGCGGTGGCTCACTCAAACCGCTGGCGATCAACCCGCAATACGGCGTGTGCCTGGAATGCGGGTGCTATGTCAATCTTCGTCCGCCCACCCCGGAATCTTTGAAGGGATTCTACTCCCTCGAAAACTACTGGCGTCTGCGTCAAAAGGTGATGGGTGTACCTCCGATCGAGAAGCGAGCCGAGGTTTATCGAGCTGATGGCCGACTAGAGTATTGGTTAGAGTTGATAAGGCGTTATGGGCCCAGCTCTGGAAGCGTAGTCGAAGTCGGGTGCGCACCCGGCATTCTTCTCTCCGAGCTAACGCGGTCTGGGTACAGATGTGTGGGTGTTGAGGCGGATGCGTCTGTAGCGGACTGGATTCGCCAGAATGCCAAGGTTGAAGTTCGGGAGGGCATCTTTCCTGGCGTCCAGTTGCCACCGTGCGATTTACTCCTTGCTTTTGATGTTGCCGAGCATACCCCGGAACCGCTGGCCTTCTGGAAAGGAATCGCCGATGCGCTTGCTCCCGACGGGGTAGCCATCGTTCAAACTCCGGTAGAGCGCCGCGACTATGCAGATCCATTCAAAACGAGGCGCGATTTTTTCGACGGCGTAGAACACCTGTACCTCTATACCGACATGAGTATCCGAAGACTCACGCAGCTCGCTAATCTTGAGCTCGTTGCCCTTGAGGATGCCATTGGAACTCTCGGCCAGGTCTGTGTCTTAGGAAAACGCGCGGATGCCCCTGCCGGTCAGACTGTCGCACAAAACCGACAAACCAATGGATAAACAATTTCGCGTAGTCCCTCAAACTAATTTGGCCAATGCGCTATGAAGGCGATGACTAAGAGCGCAGCCTCATCCGAAACCTGGCCGCAGTATCGCTTTGTACGGAAGTGTTTCTCCCATCCGATACAGATGCTAAGGGCAGCCGTGCATAGACTGAGAACGAAACCGTTGGAGAACCTTCCAGATTGTCCCGATTTGTTTGGGGTCTATCGGCCCCTACTCCAACATCCTGACGTCCGGCGACGCCCAGGCGGCTGGGAGTACCGGGGAAGGTTTTACCCCGATTACCTTACTGTTGGAGGGGCGTGCCACGCCATTTTCCGTGAGGCGCTTAAGTTCTGTCAGGGAACGGGCGTGGACGTCGGAGCCGGACTGTGGCCGCTCCCGGGGTCGATTCCGGTCGATATTTGGAGAGGGCCCGGCGCCACCAAAACAATCTCCGAGATCACTGACGGTTCGCTGGACTATGTCTTTAGCTCTCACTGTTTGGAACACAATGAGAATTGGGAGGAACTGCTGCGCGAGTGGGTATCGAAGCTGAAGCGTGGCGGAATTGTATTTCTGTACCTCCCACACCCGGAGTGCGGCATTTGGGAGATTGGCTCACCGTTTGTCGGAACGGGGCACAAATGGACTCCCACACCTCAGATCATCAAGTCGAGCTTGGCCCAGCTTGGTTGTTCGGTGGCTGCTTTTGACGATGGCCCCGATGCGATGTTCAGCTTTTGGGTTTGCGCGAGGAAACAGGCTTGAAAGACGGGTTCATATTGGCCTCCGCGGGCGCGTCGCGCCGAGCTATCGTCCGAGGCATCCTCGCCGTCTCGCGGAAACTCACTGCGCCGAAGATCACCAGGATTCTTGTAGGGCCGTTTCTTCGCGCGGACCGTCACGCGCGAGCCTCTGATCTTGCCGTGGGAGATGCGCGCAGTATTCTCGTAGTGCGGCTCGACGCGATTGGCGATCTGGTCCTGATGAGTCCCTTTCTGCGCGAGCTGCGCCGGTCGAATCCCGTTACGTGGATCACGCTGGTGGTCGATCCCCGGTTCGTGAATCTCATGGAGCTGTGCCCACACGTGAATGCAGTGCTCACGTTTGACCCGCAGTACCCCGGACGCACAGGACTGCTGGGGCTGCACTTTCGCGCTCTCCGTCTGGCCCGCGTACATCTGTGGCCCCGCCGGTTCGACCTCGCACTCCTGCCGCGTTGGGATGTGGACGACTATCACTCGGCGTTCGTCGCTTACTTCAGCGGCGCCCCCTGCCGCATTGGATATTCTGAGAATGTTTCGCCGATGAAGCAGCGGATGAACCGGGATCTCGATAGCCTCTTCACTCGGACGCTCTTCGCCCACGCTCCGAAACACGAAGTTGAGCGCAACCTGGACTTTCTCCGCGAAGTGGGTGGAATGGTTACCGACGATCATCTGGAATTGTGGCTCAGTGAGGAGGACCGCGAGGCGGCGCGGGCGGCGCTGGCTTCCCGGGGAGTGACCGGCGGGGATCTGCTCATCGGCATCGCTCCTGGCGCGGGCCACCCGAAGCGGCTATGGCCGCTCGGCCGCTTTATTGAGGTGGGCCGCTTCCTGGTACAGGAATTGGGGGCGCGCCTGCTGATCGTGGGTGGACCTGAGGACCGCGAATTGGCGTTCCGGCTTCAGCAGAAGCTCGGGGCCGCAGCATTCAGTTTCGCCGGCGAGACGACGCTCCGCCAGACCGCCGCCCTCCTGGAGCACGCGCAGTTGATGGTCGCGAATGACAGCGGCCCGATGCACCTGGCCGCGGCTGCGGGCGCCGCGGTGGTGGAGATTTCCTGTCACCCCGTCGGCGCCGGACAGAGCCACCCGAATTCTCCGGTCAGATTTCACCCCTGGACCGCGGAATACCTGGCGTTGCAGCCGGAGAAGCCTTCTGAGCCGTGCAGTAGCGCCTGTAACTGGTATGAACCGCATTGCATCCTCGGCGTGTCCGTGGATGCCGTTCACGAGGCGGCGCGGACGTTGCTCCAGCGCCGGCAATCAACGCAGCGTGAGAAATTAGGGGCTCATCATGCCGTCTGACGGATGGCTCAAGCCCACTCCACGGGCGAAGTAGCTGCATTACGCCAGAAGCTAGGGAGCGCAGATACTAGATGCTGACGTTTTTCACGACCGCGAAACCCTTCCAGGGCCACAGCGCCGTGATCCAGCGCAACGCGCTGAAGAGCTGGACGCTGCTGGATCCGGACGTCGAGGTCATTCTGTTTGGCGACGACGAAGGCGCGGCGGAGGTGTGCAAGGAGCTTGGTTTGAGGCACGAGTTCCACGTGGAACGCCACGAATCGGGAATGAAGTACCTCGACTACATGTTCTCGCGTGCCCAACAGATCGCGCGACACGATACGCTCTGCTACGTCAATTGCGACATTATCCTGATGTCGAGTCTCCGTCGCGCTCTCGAACAGGTTGAGGCGGCGCATCCCCGCTTCCTGATGGTCGGCAACCGCTGGAACGTGGATATCACCTCGCCGTTGGTGTTCGACCAGCCGGATTGGGAGGAAAATCTCCGCGCCCTCGTCTTGCATGAGGGCTACCGGCTAGCCCGTGGCTGGATTGATTACTTCGTCTTTTCTCGCGGCGCGTATGGCCCGGATCTGCCCCCGTTTGTCATTGGCCGGGTGTACTGGGACAACTGGCTGATTTGGAAAGCGCTGCGTTCCAAACTGCCCGTTGTGGATATTTCTCCTGTCGCCATGGCCGTGCATCAGAATCACGACTATAACTACCATCCCCAGGGCGAGCGGGGAGTCTGGGAAGGCGAAGAAGCCAAGCGGAATTTGCGGCTGGCCGGGGGATGGGGCCATATGTGCGACGTTGCCGACGCCACCGAGGTGCTATGGCCCGACGGGCTAAAACCCAACAGGAAACGCTACGGGACCGCCGTGAGACGCCACGCGAAGCGTTTTTGGATGCTCGCGCTCGACGTCACCCGGCCGGTCCGCCACGTACTTGGGTTGCGGTCGAAGGCCATGCGCCAATCAGGGCAAAAAGTGTGAACTGTTGCGGTGTGTATCTGAAAACTGCTTAGAGGGTGTTCGATGAACGTTCTGGTTACGGGTAGCAGCGGACTGATCGGCTCCGAAGCGGTCGAGCACTTCGACCGGCAGGGCCATCGCGTCATTGGCGTGGACAACCTGCGCTTTCTGAATCTGGGCTGCGGTGAACGATTTCACCCGGATTGGGTGAACCTGGACCTGCATCTGGCCGGCCCTGCGGTTCGCCGCTGGGATCTTCGGGATGAGTTGCCGTTTGCCGACGGCTTCTTCGATGTTGTGTATCACTCTCATGTTCTAGAGCATTTCCACCGCGCCGAGGGATTACGCCTGCTCAAGCAGTGCCATCGCGTGTTACGCAGCGGAGGTACGATTCGCGTAGCCGTGCCGGACCTTGAACGTATCGCGCGCCTCTACCTGGAGGCTTTGGAAGGATCGCTCACCGGCGATCCCGCATGGCGGGCACGTTATGAATGGATGCTCCTCGAAATGTATGACCAGACCGTGCGCGAGACCTCGGGCGGAGAGATGCTGGCCTATGTGCGCCGCGATCCGCTCCCGGAGGCGGGGTTTGTCGCGGCTCGCCTCGGGGGAGAACTCCGCAGGATGACAGCGCCGCCCGCATCGTCCCCGGCACGCAGATCATTCTCCGCGTTGCCTAGCTTCGTTTTACGGCAGATCGCGCGCCTGGCTCTGGGCCGCGGCCGACTGCGCGCTTATGACCTCGGCCGATTTCGATTGTCCGGCGAGGTTCATCGCTGGATGTACGACCGTTACTCACTGGCAAGGTCGCTGGAGGGGGTTGGGTTCGCCGGTGCGGAAGTCGTTGGAGCTGCAGAAAGCCGCATCCCCGGCTGGGCGGGCTTTCATCTCGATACCGAACCTGACGGCTCAGTTTACAAGCCTGACTCGTTGTATATGGAAGCGGTCAAACCGTGAGGGTGGTGCACATCAATACGTTTGATTCCCAAGGCGGTGCGGCGCGCGCTGCTTACCGCCTGCACGAAGGCCTGCGTGACCTCGGCCACGATTCCCGGATGTTCGTGGAATGCAGGCGCTCTGTTGATCCGAACGTGGTGGCCTTTGCTCCGAGGACGGATCTGCCCGGCCGCATTTTCCGCAGCCTGCGCCGGGAGTTTCTCCAACGGACATTTGGAGGGAGCGTTGAAGGCCAGCCCGCGGGGAGGGATATGTTCAGCGACGACCGCACTGAGTATGGCTTTGACGTTGTCCGGCAGTTGCCCGGCGCCGAAGTCTATCATTTGCATTGGGTCGCCGGATTCATGGATTACCGAGCAGTGCTGCCGGCCATCACCCGCCGCGCCCCGGTGGTCTGGACTCTGCACGACATGAATCCGTTCACGGGCGGCTGCCACTTCGACGAGGGCTGCGCACGCTATCGCCATCGTTGCGGCAACTGTCCGCAGCTCGGATCAGGCGCGGAGACCGATGTCTCCACGAAGATCTGGCTGCGCAAGCAAGCCGCCTATCGCAAGATACCTGCCGGCCGCCTGCACCTGGTGGCGCCCAGCCGCTGGCTGGCGGCAGAAGCAAAGCAGAGCGTGCTCTTCAGCGATGTCCCGGTTTCCGTGATTCCGAATGGTTTGAATCTGCAGGCGTTTGCGCCCCGGGACCGGAGTTTTGCTCGAGATGTGCTTGGCTTGCCGCCGACTAAGCTGATCGTTCTTTGCGTCGCGGACGTGCTCGGTGCCCGGCGCAAGGGCATGAGACTCCTCGTTCAGGCGCTTGAGGCGTTGAAAGATCGTGCCGACGTCTTGCTAGTCACCGTCAGCCGCGTACCGGACGTGTTGGATGTGCCGGTTCCGCACACTTCACTCGGCCACATCCGCGACGAGCGCCTGATGTCTCTCGCCTACAACGCAGCAGACGTGTTTGTGTGTCCGACACTGCAAGACAATCTGCCAAATACGATTCTCGAATCCTCGGCCTGCGGGGTTCCGGTCGTGGCTTTCAACGTGGGCGGCGTGCCGGACATAATCCGGGATGGAATGACGGGGATTCTTGTGCCTGCTGGAGACACTGCCGTGCTGGGCGAAGCAGTTCGCCGGTTGCTGACCGATTCGGAGCGCCGCGCCGCGATGCGCACGAATTGCCGCCAGGTTGCGGTGGAGGAATACGCTCTCAAGATCCAGGCAAAGCGCTATGTTGAACTATACGAAAGGATGCTGGCGTCCAATTAGCAGCCGCTGTCTATGCTGACGTTTTTCACTACCGCGAAACCCTTCCGGGGCCACAGCGCCATCATCCAGCGCAACGCGTTGGAGAGCTGGAAGCGCATCCATCCGGAGGTGGAAATCTTCCTCTTCGGCGACGATGAAGGGACCGCTGATGCGGCGCGGGAACTCCGGATCCGTCATGAGCCCGAGGTAGAACGCAACGCGCGCGGAACTAAGTACCTGCGATCATTCTTCGATAGCGCCCAGCGATCCGCGCGGCACAACCTGCTCTGCTACGTGAATTGCGACATTCTCCTGCTCTCCGATTTCCGTGCCGCTGTGGAGAGGGTTCGTTCCTGGCGCAAGGATTTTTTGATGATCGGCCGGCGCTGGGATACCGAGATTACTGCCCCGATTGATTTCTCGCGACCGGATTGGGAAGCGGATATCCGCGCCCGTGCTTTGCAGGCAAACTTCCAGCGTCCGCCGCAATGGATTGATTATTTCGTCTTTTCCAAGGGCCTGTACCTCGGCCAGATTCCGCCATTCCTCACCGGGCGCCCCGGCTGGGACAATTGGCTGGTCTGGTACGCGCGGTCGTCGGGCGTGGCCGTCGTTGACGCTTCCGCAGTCGTTCTGGCCGTTCATCAGAACCACGATTACTCTTATCATCCCGATGGAGCTGCTGGAGTATGGGAGGGCGATGAAGCCCAGCAGAACTACGCGCTGCTCGGGAACGGTAGACATTTTTACACGATTGAAAACGCAACTCACCGGCTCCTTCCACGCATGCTGCGAAAGAACTATCGTCATTACTTGGTCGTTGGTCGGAAGACGGCCGCCGGAATCGCTTACCGGGCATGGTTTTCGATGCTCGATGCCACCCGGCCCATTCGTTCTCGCTTGGGCCTACGCAAACGCCGTGCCCCAGCGGCAGGGCCGAATGCGTCGAGCTGCAACACGACTGGAGGCCGCAAGTGAACCGTGGCGCCGGCTCTGATCGCTTCCCGATCCCGGCCAGGGAGAGTGGAGTGGAACCCCGCTCGCAATATATTCCGGCCGGGAAGAGTGTCTTGGCGAGGTGTTCATGAAGACGCGGACCATTTTGGTCACCGGTAGCAGCGGGCTGATCGGCTCCCAAGCGGTCGAGCATTTCGACCGGCAGGGGCATCACGTCATCGGCGTGGACAACAACATGCGCCGGGTCTTTTTCGGGCCGGCCGGCGATACCTCGTGGAATCTCGCGCGGCTGAAGGGCGTCACAAGGAACTTCACGCACGCCGATCTGGACATCCGCGACCGCGGCGGGATCGAGGACCTTTTCCGCGCGCACCGCTTCGACCTGATCGTTCATTGCGCCGCACAGCCTTCCCACGACAAGGCCCGCGAAATTCCGCTCGTGGACTTCGAGGTGAACGCGCTCGGCACCGTTAACCTGCTCGAAGCCACCCGCCAGCACTGCCCGGAGGCTGTCTTCGTTTTTCTCAGCACGAACAAGGTCTATGGCGATGCCCCCAATGAGATTCCGCTCAAGGAGCTGGCCACCCGCTACGATTATGCCCGACCCGAGGATTTCGACGGCGTGGACGAGACTTGCCGGATCGACCGGACGCTGCACTCGCTTTTCGGCGCATCCAAAGCGGCTGCCGATCTAGTCGCGCAGGAGTACGGCCGCTATTTCAAGATGAACGTGGGCATCTTCCGCGGCGGCTGCCTCACCGGTCCTTCGCATTCGGCCGTCGAGCTCCACGGGTTCCTTTCTTATCTCGTGAAGGTCACGCTGACTCGCGGCGCATACTCCGTTTTCGGCTACCAGGGCAAGCAGGTGCGCGACAATATTCACAGCCACGACGTTGTCCGCGCCATCGAGGAATTCGCCGCCAACCCCCGCCCCGGAGAGGTTTACAACCTCGGCGGCGGCCGCGACAACAGTATCTCTGTGCTCGAAGCCATCGAAACCATCGGGCAGATGACAGGCCGCAAATTGAACTGGCGTTACGTGGCCGAGGCGCGCAAGGGCGACCACATCTGTTACATCTCGAACCTCAATAAGTTCAAGAGCCATTACCCGGCCTGGAAAATTACCCGCAACCTCGGCGCAATCCTGGAAGAGATGATCGAAGCCCAGCGCGCGCAGCGGATGGCTGGGAATGAATCGTGAACGATGTGCAGGTTGCGAGAAGGTGTCGCCGTAAGGGAAAATCTTGGCAAAACAATTCATCAGCGTACTGATTGACACGTATAACCACGAACAGTTCATCGAGCAGGCGATCGTGAGCGTGTTGGAGCAGGATTTTCCTGCGGCCGAGCGCGAAATTATCGTCGTGGACGACGGCTCGACCGATCGCACGCCGGACATCGTCCGCAAGTTCGAGCCGCGCGTGCGCCTGCTGCGCAAAGCAAACGGAGGACAGGCTTCGGCCTTCAACGCCGGGATCCCCGAATGCCGCGGCGAGTTTGTCGCGTTTCTCGACGGCGACGATTGGTGGGCTCCGGAGAAGCTCAAATTGGCGCTCGCGCAATTCGAGGCACATCCTGAATTGGGCGCGGTGGGGCACGGTCAGTACGAGTTCTATCCGGACGGCCGCCCGCTGGGAGTGGTCGTAGCGGACAAAACCTACCGCATCGAGTTAAAAGACCCCGCGACTGCGCGCCTGTTCACGCACTTGCGCTGGTGCTTGGGAACGAGCAAGATCACCATTCGAAGGGCACTTCTCGATCGCATCCTGCCGTTCCCCGAAGAGTTGGTGATTGAGGCGGACGAGTGGATGTTCACACTAGCCCCCGCGTTGGCCCCGGTAGTGGTGCTCGGCGAACCGCTCTTCTATTACCGTTTGCATGGCGGGAACCTCTACCAGTTTTCTAAACAGGACGAAGCCAAGGCTCGGCGCAAGGGCGCCGTGCTTGCGGCATTGCTCCGCCGCTTTCCGCCGAAGCTCCGCGAGCTGGGCGTGAGCGAAGACGTCATCGCCACGCTGACCGAGCCCATCTGGGTGGATGCCGAGCGCATCAGATTGTCGCTGGACGGCGGAAGACCGTGGCAAACGTATCGCGTCGAGCGCGCAGGCTATCGTTATGGTTACAGCGGAGCGACTCTTGGCTATCGCGCGTTCAAGGCCCTGGTACTTGGGCTAACGCTTATGGTGCCGCCGCGCTTCTTCTACCGCCTGCGGCAATGGTACTCGGACAAGAACCTGGCCAAACTGCGCACGATTGTGGGTGAGCCCACAATGGCCGGGCCCGTTTTCGAACGTAGACCTGAACCGTGAGCGCAAGGCCCACGACCGTTCTCTGCCTTTGCCTCGAAAGATATCACTGGATGCTCATTCCGGGTTACGCGGCGGCCTTTCGGCGGCAGGGCATCGAGTTCTTCTGCGCCGGTGATGATGTTCCTCCTGACGCACAATTGGAGGACTTCTTGCGCCTCTGCCCGGAACGTCCGTCTTGCGTCCTCCATTTTGAATCGGGGCACCCTGTTCTTCCCCTGGGTTTGGAACGCTCCGAGATTCCCACGGTGTGTTTCCAAGTTGATACGCACGCTTTTACGCACAGGCGCATTCGCTGGTCTTCGCTCTTCGATCACGTAGCGGTGTCCCATCCAGGATTCGATAAAATCTTCCAGCAGGCCGGCCACCCGGGCGCTTTTCTCTTGCCGCAAGCCGCTCGGGGCGAATTCTTCGCAGGGCCGGAACTCACTCGCGAATACGAAATTGGCTGGGTCGGCAGAACCTCCGGCTCGCTATATCGTCGGCGTGCCGAATGGTTTCCCCGGCTGGTTTCTTCTTTTCACACAAACGACTGGTCGCGCTCCTACACGCTTGAGGAGGTTGCCGGTGTCTATCGCCGCTCTCGCGTGGTCGTGAACATAGGCCGTGACGACGCTCCGCACGAATGCAATCTCCGCGTGTTCGAAGTGCTTGCTTCTGGCGCGCTTCTTCTGACGTCTGCTCCAACCGAGCTTACCGCGCTGGGTTTCGAGGAGGGCGTGCACTTCGCCGCCTACCGGCATGAGAGCGAGATCATTCCTCTCGTCCGGCACTTTCTCCAAAACGAGGATGAGCGCACCCGGATCGCCAATGCCGGCCGGGAGAAAGCCTTGCGGGAACACACCTACGATTGCCGCGTCGAGCAGCTTCTACGGCGACTCGAAGAGGCTGGGAACCGAAAAATCGCGCCGGCTCGGTCCTGGCCTGAGGTTCGTGTGAGGCTGATGTATCTGGACTTCTTTGCGGGTCATGACTTGCTTGATTGCGCGGCGGCACAATTCCAGCATATCGCCGGGCGGGGGATTCGGGAGACAATCAGTGGCGCGGCTCTTCTGGCGAGAGCGTGGGTGAGACGGTGGACGCGCCGCGCGCGAACGCTGCTGAAACGGGTAGCGTGGTTCAGGACTGATTGATGCTGACACTTGGAATCAACTATTCGGAGATGCACGATTCCTCGGCGTGCATCGTGCGCGACGGCGAGCTGCTGTTCGCCGTGGCGGAGGAGCGATTGAGCCGCGTGAAACACGATGCGCGCTTCCCCCGCCTTGCCATCGAGGCGTGCCTACGCTTTGCCAAGGTGCGCGCCGAGCAGGTGGATGAAGTGTGCTTCGGCTGGCAGGCTCCGCGCGCGACCTGGGCCCACGACGCCAAGTGTTTCCTCACGGGGCGTCATCCGGCCAGCTATCACTACGTTGTCAGCGCGGCAGTGCAGGGCCTATACATGTGGCGGCGCCGCGGCGGAATGCGCGAATTCGAGCGCCAGTTCGGCGTTCCACGGGTGCGCATGCGCTTCGTGGACCATCACTTCGCGCATGCCATCAGCGCATATGCTTATTCCGGCTTTCGCGAGGCGGCGGTCGTCATCATGGATGGGCGCGGCGCGTGGGAGGCCACGTCGATCTGGCACGGGAGTGACGGCCGTCTGGAGCACGTTCTGACGATTCCTTGGCCAAACTCGCTTGGTCTGTTCTACGCCGAGTTCACCGGCTATCTCGGCTTCCAGCGCTATAGCGACGAGTGGAAGGTTATGGGGCTTGCCCCGTACGGCGAATCGGGCGTCGATTTGCATTCGTTGATCGTTCCCGATGACGCGCCGTACCGGATCGCGGCGCGGAAGTTGCTCGGCAGGAGCCCTGACGACCTCTCCGCTATCGAGGACTTGCTCGGACCTCGACGCGTTCCCGAAAGTGATATTGACGACCGGCACAGGAACATCGCCTACGCGGTGCAGGACTCCTGCGAAACCGCAATGATGAACGTGGTGCGCTTGGCGATCGAGAAGACACGCTGTAAGAACGTTTGCCTGGCAGGCGGAGTTGCGCTGAACTCGAAAGCGAATGGGAAAATCCTGACGTCCGGCCTGGTAGAGCAGATTTTCGTTCAGCCGGCGGCTTCGGATGACGGCGTAGCGCTCGGCGCAGCGCTCGCCCCCTACCTTGACCGGGGCGGCCACCTCCCGCAAATGCCCATGCGCCATGCTTACTTCGGACCCGAGTACACCAACGCCGAAATCGAAACGACTCTGCGGACTTACAAGCTGCGTCACAAGAAGCTCGACGACCCGGCAAAAACCGCGGGCGAGTTCCTCGCTCAAGGGCAAATTCTCGGGTGGTTCCAGGGGCGGATGGAGTTTGGCCCGCGGGCGCTCGGCAGCCGCTCGATTCTGGCCGATCCGCGCGATCCGGAGATGAATGCGAAGGTCAATAACGCCGTGAAATTCCGCGAGTGGTGGCGGCCGTTCGCCCCTTCGCTCAAAAAGGAAGCAGCCGGCGAGTATCTCGAAAGCGCCGCGGATTCACCCTTCATGATTCTGACCGCGCAGGTGCGGCCGGAAAAGCGCGGCGTCATACCCGCGGTGACGCACGTGGATGGCAGCGCGCGGCCGCAGACGGTGGAGCAGAGTGTGAATCCGCTGTACTGGCGGCTGCTCGACGAATTCGAGAAAAGGACGGGCGTTCCCGTGGTGATGAACACCTCCTTCAACCTTCGCGGCGAAGCCATCGTCAACACGCCGACCGATGCGCTGCGCACATTCTTCAGCTCGGGCATGGATGCGCTCGTGATTGGCGATTTTCTGGTCGAGAAGTAGCGTGACTCCTGCGCGCAATCCTCAAACCACCAAGCGCCCATTGGACCCTGGGCGAGAAATGAAACGATGACCGAAGCCTGTGTAGCCTTGCTTGGCCGGCGAGACGAGCCGACCGACGCTGTCGAAGAGTACTGCACCTGGCTGGCCCGCGGACTCGCACCCCTCGGCATCAACCTTGAGCTCGCGCGCGTGCCGTGGGCGCGCACGGGTTGGCGCGCGGCGCTGGCCGACCTGCGCCGGCACGCGCCCGCGTGGGCGGGACGCGTCATCCTGGTACAGTACACGGCGCTCGCTTGGTCGGAGCGGGGCTTTCCGACGCGGTTCCCCGGCCTGCTGCGCGTTCTTCGCGCGGCAGGCGCGCGCTGCGTCCTCGTCTTCCATGATGCCAAGCCGTACACTGGAGCGCGGCTCATCGATCGCGCGCGGCGCGCGTGGCAGACGCGAGTGATGCGTTCCGCGTGGGCGCTTGCCGATGGCGTTGTGCTCACCGTGCCGCTGGAAAGACTCACTTGGCAGCCGCCGCCCTCGCCCGTGCCAGTGTTTTTACCTGTTGGCGCGAATCTTCCCGCACGGTCTGGCGCTGCTGTAAGTGAGCGCGATGCCGGCGCACCACTGACGGTGGCGGTCTTCGGCGTGACGGGCGGCGAACATGCTCCGCGCGAGGTCGCGGACATTGCTCTGGCGGTAAACCGGGCGGCGGCGCGGGTTTCCGGGCTGCGGCTGGTTGTATTTGGCAGAGGGGCCGAAGACGCGCGGATGCTGCTGGAGACAGCGATTGATCGGTCGCGTGTCGCGCTCGAAGTCAGGGGCGTGCTGCCGGAACAAGAGGTCGCGCGCACCCTCGAAGCCGCAGACGCGCTCTTATTCGTTCGTGACCACATTTCCTCGCGGCGGGGCAGCGCAATTGCCGGGATTGCCTGCGGGTTGCCGGTCGTGGCGTATGAAGGGGCCGAGACGGCGGCTCCCATTACGGACGCGGGTGTGCTCCTGGCGCCTCTGGGGAATCGAGAAGCGCTCGCCCACGCCCTGGAACAAGTGCTGACCGATGATGGGCTGCGAGCGGTGCTCGCAAGCCGCAGCCGCCAAGCTGCCGAACAGTTCTTCTCATGGAAGGCGATCGCGGCGCGGTACGCGGATCTGATTCGCGCGAAGTGAGGAGGAGAAGTCGCCTCAGCTTTCTGACAATTCCACTACCGCCAGAGTTTCTCCAACAAACGTTCGCGATTCTTTTCAGCCAGTGCCGACAGAGGATCGAGCGAGGCCACGTAGCCGCTGCCCGCCGCCACCGCGAGAACCGCGAAGATGCCTGATGGAATCCACGGATTGCCGAGCCACCCGCCGAGCAGGAAGATCCCTGTGCAGGCTGCCAGCAAAACGATCTGAACTCCCAATGCGAGCAGAACCCCCATCCCCGAGGCGCGCTGGTTGCGCATGGAGCCGAACTCGAGTTTGCGGGGAAATTGGAGCGAGGACCAGTTGGCGATGACGAGTTGGCCGAGGGTCGCGAAGACGAGCGCTGCGCCGGTGCCGGCCAGCACAGGCAAGCGCGGCAAGCCGCTCCGAAGCGTTAGCAGGGCCGCAGTGAGAACCGCCTCGACGAAGAGAGCCAGCGATAGAACGAAGTTCTTACCGAGGAGTACGTCGCGGAAACGGATCGGGGCCGCGAACAGGGTCTGGATTCCGCGCCCGTCGTAGCCGAAGCAGTTATAGGCAGGTCCCATCATGAGCAGCAGGACATAGCCCATGGCCGCCGGGAAGAGCCAATCGCGCGAAAGCGGCATCCCTCCCCGCCCTCCCGAGGAATGGAAATGCATCCCCCGGCTGGAAAACACGAGCACCAACACAAGGGGGATCGCGAGGTTGACGAGGAGGATGCTGTTCCGCCTGAGGTATCGGATTTCCTTCATGACCACTGCGGAGATGGTCGGGGGAAGAAACGCCGTGGTTTCGGGTGAGACAACGGCCCGCTCTTTCCTCTGTGTCGCGGGAGTGGAAGTTTCACTCAAGTCTTCGCCGCGGTATTGCGCCCTGAGCCTTTGCCAGAGGAGCACGCCGAACAGAAGGCCATAGGCGGTGACGCCGGCGAGGCCCAGGGCATACCCGGCGTAGGAGCCGTTGGCGGCGGAAGCGATAGCCTGCCCCGCGAAAGCCGGCGGGAGCGCCTGAAGAATCGGCCGGATGCGCGCAAGCTCCGGCGCCAGCGTCCTTCCCCAGCGCTCTAACAACATTCCGCTGAACTGCAGCGAAACCATCAAGAGAATAAAGATGGCGATCAGGATTTCCCTGGTCCGGCGGCGCGCCAGCAGCCGCGCCAGCCACGAGCCGATGAGGCGCTCGAGCAAGGCATTCATTATTGCGAAGAGGCCACAAGCGAGCAGCATCGCCGGAAGCAGCTCCGCCCGGGCAAGGCTCGCGCCGATAGCGATTGCCGCGAGCCAGGCGACGGCACTCACGGCCATAGGGTCGGCGAGACCGTACGCCAGACTGATGGTATAGAACGCCGAGGGGCTCAGCGGAAACCGTAGGAGGTTGCGAAAATCAAATTGAGTTGAAAAGCCGGCGAAGAAAATGGGCAGAACCTGCCAGCAGACGAACACGGCCCAGAAAAGGAGGGCCAGAAAACCATAATGCCGCGAGGAGACCATGGCGTACGTGCCGGCGCCAAGCCCAAATGCGATTCCCAGGGCGAAGAACGCGCCGAACAGGCTGCTCAGAATCAGCCCGAGCAGCTCCAGCTTCGCTCCGCGCTGGCGAATCGCGTTGCGGAAGATCCGCCAGCGCAGGCGCGCAATCAGGCCGATCTGCTGGCCGATACCGAGCGGATGGACTACATCAGCCACGAAAGCTCCTCGAGTGAAGGCCGCACGGCGCCCTCCTCGCCGACGATCGAAACAAAGATTTCTTCAAGGGTGAGTTTCGCCCCCTCAGCGGCAGGTACACCGGCGCGCAGCTCTTCGAGGGAACCTTGTGCGACCAGCCGGCCCTTATGGATGATGGCGACGTGGCTGCAGAGGCGCTCGACGATTTCGAGGACGTGCGAGGTAAGGAATATCGTGACTCCGCGCTCGGTCATCCTGGCGAGCAGGGCCTTCAGCGCACCCGCAGCCAGCGCGTCCACTCCCTCGAACGGCTCGTCGAGAAAAAGAATCTTCGGCGTGTGGATAACGGCCGCGGCCAGGGCCAGCTTCTTTTGCATGCCGTGAGAGTAATCGGCGATCAGCGATTTGGGGCGGTCCGCTAGCTGCATGAAGTCGAGGAGTTCGGCGGCTCGTTGCGCCGTTGTGGCCGCGTCCAGTCCGTACATTTGCCCGACAAAGTGCAGGTACTCCGCCCCAGTCAGGCGGTCGAACAACCCCATGCCCTCGGGAACGACACCGATCTGGCGTTTTACCGCGAGGGGATGCAGATCGAGGTCCATCCCGAGCAGTTGCATGCGGCCGCTGGTGGGAGCGAGCAAGCCCGTCAGCATCTTGATGGTCGTGGATTTCCCAGCGCCGTTCGGCCCGAGGAAGCCGAAAAACTGTCCGGCCTCCACACGCAAGTCAATCCGGTCCACCGCGACCAGCTCGCCAAAATGGCGCGAGAGACCTTCCGTAACAATCGCTAATCCGTCCATGGCCCTCTCAAGAATTCGAGACAAGATATTTCACTTTATCACGAGGAGGGCCTTGGATTATGGGAGGCCCCTTGCCCACTCTTTTCGGCACTTGCAATCTCCGCCGGTAAGGCTCGCACCGCGCAGTTCTCTTGAGTGGCCTTGCTTCAGAGCTCAGGCTTCATGTCAATCGTCCGCCGCTACGAACTTGCGGGCAGGAGCGGGTTCGGGCTTCTGGCCGTGGCAGGCGCAGGCGCACTCGCCAACGATCCCGCGGTGCACCGAGCACGCATGGCCGTCTGAATAGCGGCCTTCGCAATCGTCGGTGTGGCGAACAGCCCCGCCGCCGTTCCCGCCCGTATCCGTGTCCTTCCCGGAGTTGTGCATGACCATCCACTACCGGGGGTAGGCCACGAGCTGCTTCCAGGTGTCGAAGGCGCCCTTGGCGTCCTTGGCGAGCAGGGTGAACTCGACGACTCCGTAGGCTTGGTGCTCCGCGGTGACAGTGATCGGCTTCTTGTCACTCATTGTCCAAGGCGTCTTGCTCATGGTTGCGCGGCTCCCACTCGGGGAAGGTCTCGTCCTTCCACTCGCGGAAACGATCCAGCGCCTCGTCGGCGGAAGCATGGCTGGCGGGCTTGGCGGGCTTGACGCTCTCCTTCTTCCGCTTGAAGAATTTCTCCAGCATGACCACGTTCTTCTCCTTGGCGAGCAGGGTGTGCGCCGCTTTGGCGGGATTCCTGGAATTGTTCAGCGCGAACGCGTTGCCGGACAGCCAGCCGAGGAACTCGATGTACTCGGGCGGGAAGTCCGCTTGCTCCAGGGTCTCGATCACTTCGGGGTGCAACAGGCTTGGGGGGCTCCACATGATATCCGTCCTCCGTTTCTAGATCCATTCCACTGCTTACTGCGTTCTCTGATAGCACTCAGTAGTCGGTTTTTTGCCCCAACTCCCAACCTGGTTTCCCTGGCAGGTGGTTGGAAGGTTCGTCTTCCAGGTGCGATGGCACCGATGGGGTCCATGCCTGCCCGTAAACGCCTAAAGGCATAAAACCATCGGCGCTTATGCGCCTTAACCCCCCAACCCTTAAACCCCTCAAACCTCAAAACCATTACCACTTCAATCCCTTAAGACTTTAAAGCGTTGAAAGCCTTCTAAGAGGCGCTCTTAGAGCCCTCTAGGAGACTTTCGGGGATCTTGCCGCCCACACCGCGGCGGGGCGCCGGTCTGACTGCTCCCATTCGACGTCGCAGAAAACTCGCTGCTTTGGCTTGAAGGCTATCCTTGTAGCTAGGTAGTCCCGCACTGCGTGTCTTGCGGCACTCAGAGCACTCGATTCTTTCGGCAGTGAGCAGCGGCGGGACTTCCGGGAGGAAAGTAACAGTCGCAGTAACAAGACTCCGGGGGCTTTCCGAAGTCATTGATTTTCGCTTGGTTATTTGAAACTGGCGGAGGAGCCAGTCGCGCGCGAACTTTTCTCTGCCGCCAATTCCCTGCTAACAGGGAAAAATACAGGGAATATAGCGGTCGCCGTCGTAGACTGCAGAGATAAGCCTCCATCGAAGAGTAAGTTAGCGGCGAAACTGGCTCTTCGAAGCAAATCGGAACAGGGGGCGAAGAGGGAATGAACAGGGAATGTCCATTCCCTGTTACGACCGCCTGGCAGCCAGATTTCTCGTAGTTGTCTCTACCAAAAACTCGATCCGCTTGTGGAATCAGCAGGAAGTTGTTTTTCCGAGACTCGGGTTTCGCTGGGATTTGTGCGACATTGTGTTGAGTGTCACCCGGAACGTGGTGAACGGCAGCCGGGCTAACCTTTAAGACTTGGCATGGACGGAATCCCGACAGCCTGATCAGGCCGCGACCCGTTCGTACCGATGGTGCAAGCCGCCCACGTGCGGGATTTCAACGATCCTGCCCTTCCCAACTTGTTGAACCGATCGGCTGACAGGCGTGTCCTTTCCTAGCGATAGGTGAGTTCTGGTTCGTTCATAGTAGGTGACGCTTAGTCCTGCCGGGCACTAGGAAGGAGGCTGCAAGCTCAGTCTTTGCTCCCCGAGTGCAACGAAAGCGGTGTACCATCTCACGCGGACAGCGATTACTGAATCGCTCACCCTTCCCGAATGACCGTTCGCTTCCACAAGTGGGCAGGACGAGTGTGCGGCGTGCCAACGTGGTATGCAAGGCGACTGCCTTAATTCAAAGGAGACAAAGTGAAAAGGATTCTGCTTGAGGTTGTTCTCGCAAGCTCTTTTGCCGCGACTCTGGCCTTCGCACAAGCGCCAACGGCCAGTCAGCCGCCGCCTTCCTCTTCCAATGACTCTTCCCCTGTTCTGGCGGACGCACCATTTCGCAATCCCTCGCTGCCGATTGCGGAACGAGTTGACGACCTTGTCTCGCGCATGACGCTGGAAGAGAAAGTCTCGCAGATGCGGGATCACGCAACCGCCATCCCGCGGCTTGGCGTTCCGAAGTACGACTGGTGGAACGAGGGCCTGCATGGTGTCGCTTTTGCCGGCTACGCGA
>JBEKUY010000011.1:0-98189 GCA_049514555.1 Candidatus Acidiferrales bacterium | reverse complement strand
TCGCGTAGCCGGCAAAAGCGACACCATGCAGGCCCTCGTTCCACCAGTCGTACTTCGGAACGCCAAGCCGCGGGATGGCGGTTGCGTGATCCCGCATCTGCGAGACTTTCTCTTCCAGCGTCATGCGGCCGATGAGGTCGTCAACGCGCTGTTCCAGCGGCAACTCCGAATTCAAGTAGGCAGGCTGAGCGGTGTCCTGGGCGAGCAACGGGAGAACGAGCGCGAGGCCGGCCAGGAGTCCGAGGGAACTGCTCACCAGACGAGGGCGGAAACCAGACATGGGTGTGCAACTCCTGTGAATGTGACTTCTTATCAGACGACCATTATACCTAGCAGGCTGACGTAAGCCCACTCTCCGTCCGAAACGGAATACTACCCAAGAGAGACCCGGCATTTCGCCAACTTTCGCCGCCCTGGGGCGAATTTGGGAAGCCAGAATCGTGTGCGTGCCCAAGAGATGAAGAACCCCACTGCGCTAATCAGTAGTAGGACTGCATGCACCAACTGAAATCCTCTGAACAAGTTCCCAACCATGGTTTGGCTCGTAATATCAGTGACGTGTAGCGCAACGGCCCAGGAGATTCACTAGTAGTGCATGATTAACGCGCTAACCGGACAAGTGAAATTGCCCGTCATCCGGTCTGGCCCACCGTGAACGCTGAGTTCGAAATCAGAAAAAGGGTAATCGTGGAAGTTGTCGTGAACAAACTGCATGGGGAATGGCGCGCCCGGAGGGATTCGAACCCCCAACCCTTAGTTCCGAAGACTAATGCTCTATCCAGTTGAGCTACGGGCGCGGAAGAGTAAGTCTACCTAAAGTCCAGCGACAGCATCAAGGAATTGGAGAGATCGGGCTTGTCCCCGGGACGTTTTTCGTCGCCTGCCAGCCGAAGACGTCGCAGACAACACCGCCCATCTTGCGGTAATCGATCGAAGATGGCCGGTTTCGCGCGCTGCGCGTATACTGTGCGTCCCGTCGCTCGTGATGTGGCCATGGGAGTAGGATTTGGTTTTCAAAGCAATTCGCTGCTCGTTTGTGTGGCAAAAAATCGGCGAGGACGCTCGAACACCATGAAGAAACTCTTACAAGACTTGGCAAGGGAACGCCCGCTTCTCGGCGACGGGGCCATGGGCACGCAACTGATCCTGGCCGGGCTCGAGCATGGCCAGTGCGGCGAGGCATGGAATCTGACGCATCCCGAAAAAGTGCTGGCCATCCAGCGCCGTTACGCGGAGGCCGGTTCAGACTGCATCCTGACGAACACCTTCGGCGGTTCACGTCTCATGCTCGACCGTCATTCCCAAGGGGATAAGGTCGCCGAGATCAATAGGGCCGCGGTGGAGATCGTGCGCGAAGCTTTCCACGGCCGGGACGGATACGTTATCGGCGACATCGGACCTTTCGGCGGTCTGCTGGAACCCTACGGCGATGTTTCCGAATCGGAGGTGCGCGGCGCCTTCAACGAGCAGGCCAAGATTTTGGTGGATGCGGGCGCCGACGCGATTATCGTCGAGACGCAAGCGTCCCTTGAGGAACTGCTCCTGGGCATCCGCGCGGCCAAGGAAGCGGGCGCGCGCTGCATCATCGGGTCGATGACTTACAATGCGGCGCGCGATGGCGCGGCGGTCCGCACCATGATGGGCGTCGAGCCTGAACGGGCCGCGGAGTTCATGCAGGAGCACGGTGCGGATATTGTCGGTCTGAACTGCGGTACCGGAATGAATATGGAGCGGACGCGAAAAACCGTCGAGCGATACAAACGCGTGACCAACTTGCCGCTGATGGCCGTGCCCAACGCCGGACAACCGAAGCTGGTTGACACGCAAGTGGTCTATGACGACACGCCGGATCATATGGTGAAAGGTGTGGTGCCGCTGCTGGAGGCGGGAGCGAACATCATTGGCGCCTGTTGCGGCAGCACCCCGGAGCATATCCGCGCCTTCAGAAAAGCCATGGACGAGTTTCTGAAATCAAAGGATTGACCTTGCTGGGATGCCCCCTGGTCCTTCGGGTTTTGCACAATCTGTTCGAATGCCTCTAACGTAACTATTGACATGCAGTTAATTATGTGCTATCATAACCTGTGACAAGTCGCCTCATATTCGCTAACCTCTTTAGAATCCGCAGATCCGAAAAACGCGCCTGGAACCCCTTTAGAATCCGCAGTTCTGAAACACTAGACTTAAACCCCTTTAGAATCCGCAGTTACAAAAAAGATGGGGGGGTGGGGGTGCTTTTCCACAGCCTGGCGCTACCCCTCACCATGGGAAGACTGTGCAGTCTCCTTTTCGTCCTTCGCGTACCGGCGCTTTCGCGCGACGCATCTCACCGGTGAGTTCACCTGAGGAGAAACATCATGCAACAACGCCATCTTGGCAAGGACGGCCCGCTGGTTCCCGCCCTGGGACTCGGCTGCATGGGCATGTCCGAGTTCTACGGCGCCCGCGATGATGCCGAATCCATCGCCACCATCCACCGCGCCATCGAGCTGGGCATCAACTTCCTCGATACCGCCGATATTTACGGTCCCCACCTCAATGAAGAACTCGTGGGCCGCGCCATTCGCGGTCGCCGCGATAAGGTCTTTCTTGCCACGAAATTCGGCATCGTCCGCGGCAGCGATCCCGCGATGCGCGGTGTCGATGGCCGTCCCGAATACGTCCGCTCCGCTTGCGACGCGAGCCTCCGCCGCCTCGGTGTGGACGTGATTGACCTCTACTACCAGCATCGCGTCGATCCCGACGTGCCCATAGAAGAAACCGTCGGCGCCATGGCTGGTCTTGTCCGCGCGGGCAAGGTCCGCCACCTTGGCCTGTCCGAAGCCGCGCCCGCCACCATCCGCCGCGCTCACGCGGTTCATCCCATCGCCGCGCTGCAATCGGAATACTCTCTCTGGACTCGCGATCCCGAGCCGGAAGTCCTCCCCACGGTCCGCGAGCTGGGCATCGCCTTTGTCGCCTATAGCCCGCTCGGCCGCGGCTTCTTGACGGGAGAGATCAAACGTCTCGAGGACCTCGCTCACGATGACTATCGCCGCTCGACACCGCGGTTCCAGGGCGAGAACCTCCGCCGGAATCTTGCGCTCGTGGGCCGCATTACCGGCATCGCGAAACAGAAGGGAATCACGCCCGGCCAGCTCGCCCTCGCCTGGCTGCTCGCCCAGGGCGAGGACATCATTCCCATTCCGGGCACGAAAAAACGCGCTCGCCTGGAAGAAAACGCCGTCGCAGCCGAGGTTACGCTCACTGCGGACGATCTCCGCCGCATCGCGCAGACCGCTCCCGCCGGTGCCGCCAGCGGCGAGCGCTATCCCGAGCACATGATGGGTCTGGTGAGCAGGTGAAGCGGATACAGGCGGCTGCTAGCGGGGCAAGTGGCCCAGCTCTCCGTGGGTCTGAATCACACGCAGGATGGAATCCCGCGTGACCATTCCCAGGATGTTCGCGCCGCCGGAGCCATCTCCGGGCTCGGACACCACCGGCATCTGGTTTACGTCCGCCGCCACCAGCCGCTCGAGCAGCCCGAGCAGCGGCTCCTGCGGCGTGGCCCAGAGAATCTTCTCCCGCGGGATCATCACGGCCTGCACCGAGGTGGTCGGCCACTCTTCGCGCTGCACCGCGTTGAGCGCCTGCACGTTCATCATCCCCAGCAGCCGCCCGTCGCTCAACACCAGGTGGCACCGCCGCCCGCTCCGCAGCACGTCGGCTCCATACTCTTCCAGTGTCAGGTTACGGGGGATGGTGGGTACCTCGTGGCTCATCACGTCCGCCGCCCGCAATCCAACCAGCGCCTCGCGCACCGTGATTTGCGCCACGCTCTCCTGCGCCGCCGTCAAGAGAAACCATCCGATGAACGCCAGCCATAGGCCGGAGAACCATTCGCCGCTCAAAGCACGCACCGCACCAACGAGGATCATCCCGTAGGCGATGATCTTGCCGCTCGTACCTGCAATGCGCGTCGCGCGGATGAAGTTCTTGGTTACGCCCCAGATGATCGCGCGGAGGACACGACCACCATCGAGCGGAAACCCCGGCACGAGGTTGAACACAGCCAGGATCGCGTTTGTTCCCGCAAGCCACAACGCCAGCGCTCCGACCATTTCGTCGTACGGAAATGACTTCGTCAGTGCGAAGAACATTCCGGCCAGGAGCAGACTCGTGAGTGGACCCGCGATAGCGATGTTGAATTCCTGCCGAGCCCTTTCCGGCTCGCGCCCGATCTGCGCCACTCCGCCAAAAACGAACAGCGTGATCGATTCCACCGGGATTCGATAGTGCATCGCCACGACACTGTGCCCCAGCTCGTGGATCAACACCGAGGCGAAGAACAGCAGGCTCGTGAGTATGCCCACTATCCAGTGTTGGCTCGTCGTCCAGTGGGGATGCTGCGCGCTGAACTGTCCGGCCAGCATCTCAGTGATCAGCGCAAAGATGATGAACCAACTCGGGTGCAGGTAAATGCCGATCCCCAGGATTCGCCCAATTAGGAAGCCGCCTCGACGGCGCATTTGTTTCTCTCCGTTCTCTCTAAGATAGCTTGGATTCCTCGCCGGGCCAACCGATGAAGCTGCCTCTTCTTAGCTAGATCAGCCGGCTGAGGGGGCCGCCGCTTGCGGCAGCCCGGCCACGGCGTGTCCCTCTGCACACAGTTTTCGCACTCACAAACGTGACTAACTCCTGGTATATCAATACATTAGACTATGGCTGCCTCCGTGCCATTCTCCGCCGCGCTGGTCGATCAAGGAGGCTCAGATGCGGCGGAACATCCAGAGAATCCGGCAGCAAATCAGGCGGTCGAGTTCCTCAAGAGCCCACCGGCCCGGCCTGACGGCCATGATTCTCTTCGGAGCAACCGGAGCCTTCGCCCAGTCACAGCCGCCGGCCGCAGTGCCTGTTGAGCCGGTGCACCGCATCGTCGTCAGCATCCCCGATCGCAAGCTCGCGCTCCTGGAAGACGGGCGCGTCGTGAAAACCTACGCGGTTGCGGTCGGCGCCAGCCATTCGCCTTCGCCCGCCGGAAGCTTCACGATCGTCAACCGCGTTGCGGAGCCCAACTACTACGCGCCGGGCGTCGTCACTCCGCAGGGACCGGCGAACCCGGTGGGCACGCGGTGGATCGGCCTGAGCGTCAAGAAATTCGGGATTCACGGCACAAACCAGCCACGTTCGATCGGGCACGCGCGCTCCCACGGCTGCATTCGGATGCGGAATGAAGACATTGAGGACTTATTCGAGCGGGTGCGCGTGGGCGACAGCGTGGAACTCGTTGCCGAGCGCACCGAAGAGATCGCCGGCATTTTCTCGGCTCCGGTTGAATCCGTTCTCACGGCGCAATCGGCCGATGCGCCGATGGCGCCGTCTTCCGCGAGGGGCGCGCAGTAGGGAAGGAATTCGCACCGTGCATCAAGTTCACACAGGGAGAGACCCAATGAACACAACGTTTCACCTCGGCGAAATCCTCATCGCGACGCTGGCCTCGGTCGCGCTCGCTCTGGGACTCGATTGGTTGCTTCTCTGCGCGGCGTTTCGCGCGATGAGCGGCGCGCTTTCTCCATCGCATGTCCGGCGCGCTCTTGTTCCGGTGCGCATTTATGAAAAGGCTGCGCAAATGAGTTCGGCGCGGCGGCGCGCGGCGTAAGGATTCCCCGGCGCAATCCGCGCCACGCTCAGGCAAAACGCCTGCAGCGGCGCGGCCCCGACAAGTCGGGGCTCGGCCGGGATGAAGGGAGAAACTCGATGCTGTTTCTGAAGTACTTGCTGTTGTTTTCCGGCGTGGGCCTGTTCGGCAGCGCCGTGGGGCTCATCGCTTATGACATCTACGTGGCTGCACAGCTTCGCCGGCTTCTGGCGGGTTCGACGGCCACGGGGCCCGGCGCGGGAGAGGAGATTCTGCGCCGCCCTTTACAGTCCGTCCGCTGGAATCCGGCGCTGAAGCTCGCACTGGCTTCGTTGCCGGTGTTTCTCCTGGCGCTGAGTATCGTCGTCGTGCCCGACGGCTCGGCGGGCGTGCGGGTCAGCCAGATCTCGGGCGTGCGTCCGGGAACGCTGTATCCCGGCGTGCATCTGGTCACGCCACTGGTGGATCGCGTGGCACTGTATGACACGCGCGAGCAGGTGTATTCCACCGTGGGTGCCGAGGATCCCAAGAAAACCGCCGACGTGCTGAAGGTGCAGGCGCGCGAAGGCCTTTCCATCGGGCTGACGGTCTCGGTCCGCTATCGGCTCGATCCACACCGGTTGGATTCCATCCATACGAATCTTCCGCAGCCCATCGGCGAAGAGGTGGTGGCGCCGGTTGTTTCCACCGTCTACCGCCAGCTCGCGCCGAATTACATCGTGCGCGAAGTGTTCGCCACGCGGCGCGAGGAACTTCGGCAGAAGGCCGCCGACGCCATCACCGTTCGGCTCGGGGCCGACGGCATCGTGGTCCGAGAAGTTCTTCTTCGCGACATCCAGCTTCCCGCTGAATATGCCCGCGGGCTCGAAGGACTTCTATTGAAGGAGCAAGAGAGCGAGCGGCTCGGCACCGAGCAAGAGATCAAGGGGAAAGAAGTGCGCATCGCCGAGTTGGAGGCCGAAGCGCAGAAGACGCGCGACGTCAAACAGGCGGAATCGGCGGCGGCGGTTCGCGTTCTCCAGGCCAAAGCCGAAGCCGATGCCATGCAGTACACCCTACCGCTCAAACAGAAACAGATCGAACAAACCCGGCTGGAGGCCGCCGCGCGCAAGGAAGCCACGCTTCAAAACGCCGAAGCGGCCGCCGCGGCCAAGGTCATTGACAGCAAGGCCGAAGTGGAGCGCCAGAAGAACCTCGCGGACGCCGAGGGCAACCGCATCCGCGTGACTGCCGCCGCCGACGCCGAGCGCATGAGACTCGAAGCCATCGTGCTGAAGCAGAATCCTATGCTTATCCAGAAGATCATCGCCGAGCGTCTTTCCGACAAACTCCAGATTATGATGGTGCCGTCGGATGGCAAATACTTCTTCGCCAACGATGTGATGCGCTCGGCCTTTTCGGGCGGCGCATCGGGCAGCACCGATGCAGCGCCGCAAAACGATTCGCCGGACCCGGACGATCCTCCGGCCAGCGCGACCGCCGGGCACCACTCCAGCCGGCGGCCGTGATGAGTTCCGCTAGCCAAAACCCCTGCGGGTGGCCCGCGTGGGCAGCGCTCATGAAGACGGGCTCGAACACCGCCGCGTTCAGCCTTTTCGCCAGCGCCGCAGCGCGAGCCACCCGGCTAGCGGTTTACGAACTTATCAGCGGAGACGTGCTATGATTCGCGCATACCAGTGTTTGCCGGACAAAACTCTGTCTCCCGCCGTCGAAGCTTGCTTCAGGCCCTCTGTTTCCTCTTCTGCTTTGGTTTGTTTTTGTTTCCAGGGATTTCTCGCGCCGACACCCTGGAAGATGTTGCGCGCGCCTTCGCACGTAAAGTAGGCGCGGTGTTGCAGCGGAACCATGCGGTCAAGCTCTTGTGGCAGAACCGGTCCTCTATTCCCGACGCGCAGTCAGAAATGCTTCGGGAGTGGTTTGAGAAGGAACTCGGAATCGAGAGTGTTGCCGGGTCGCAGGAGTCGGGCGTGAGCGCCCTGCACGTTTCGGTGGAAGAAACCCCCAGTTGCATTCTTCTCGTTGCCGAGATTCCATCTTCACCAGAAGGACAGACTCGAATGAGCGCGTTCCCCCGGTCGGCGCTGCCTCTTCCGGACAAACCCTCGACCGACCGACGCCTGCAAAAGGAACTGATCTGGCAGCAACGCGAACCAATTCTCGACGCGGTCGAATTCATTAGCGAGGAGAGCAAGCAGAATGTCCTCCTGCTCCTGAGCCGGGACTCGTTTTCACACTACGAGGGCGGGAAGGGTCACTGGGTGCTGCGGAGCTCCAAACCTATTCCCGCTCCAGAGGCGCCGACGCGCGATCCGCGAGGGCAAATTCAGTTTTCATCCGAGCATGAGAATCAAGTTCAAATCAATCTGCCCGGCAGGGTTTGTGAGGTGAAGCTCGCGGACGAAAGCGTCCCGACCTGTAAACCCGGAACTGAACCGTGGGTGCAAGCCCAGCTTCTAACTTCCGCTTGCAGCCAAGTTGTGTGGTCGCTGCAGACTGATTCGGGGGATTGGAGCACGCCGGATCGGGTGTGGGTCCGAAGCCTTTCTGCATCGTTCGCCGAGCCTCCCGTTACGGAGCTTGAAGTTCCCGGCCCGGTGATCTCGATTTCTCCCGGTAAGGGCCTTCAAGCCGGCACCGCGGTCGTCTGGAGCCTTTCGACAGGAAACTATGAGGTCTATCGCATCACGATCGCGTGCGGCAGCTAGCCTGCTTCTAGTTTGCGCGGCGGTGGCGCCGGTGGCGCGAGCTGCGCGACGGCCGCGTTACGGCGGGACGCTGCGGATGGAGTTGGGCGCTGCTTCGGTAACGCTCGACCCGCGACAGTGGCAGTCGGGAACTGCGGAAGCCGCGCTCGGTGAAAAACTCGGCGCGCTCGTCTTCGACCGGCTCGTGTCGCTCGACAACTACGGGCGTTTCCAGCCGCAACTCGCAAGCTCCTGGAGCCGCGACGCCGAAGCCAAGCGCTGGCAATTCAATCTCCGCGCCGGCGTGGTATTCTCCGACGGTTCCCCGGTTATTCCTGCCGACGTAGTTGCGGCGCTTGCGCCGATCTTGCCGAACGGCCGCCAGATTCTTGCCGGCGCCAATTCGATCGCCATCGAATCCGCTTCGCCCATGACGGATCTTCTTGAAGAGCTCGCCTCAGGCCGCTATTTCATTTTTCGGGCGTCACCGAGCGGCGAACTCATCGGCACCGGCCCGTTTGTTGTTTCCCAATGGAATGCGAGCGGAACCCTGCAGTCCCGCTCGACCTTTGTGGCCAACGAGCGCGCCTGGAGCGGCCGCCCGTTCCTCGACGCGATCGAGATTGTTTTCGGCGTAGCCCCCGCGCGACAGCTCATCGATCTCCAAGTGGGAAAGGCCGATCTCTCCGAACTCACGCCAGATCTCATGCAGCGCGCCGAGCAGGCGCGGCTCCGCACGTGGTCCTCACAACCGGTCGAGCTCGTCGCGCTCGTTTTCGACGGGGCCAGTCCCGCGGTGCAGGACGCGCGTTTGCGCGAGGCGCTCTCCGTTTCGATCGATCGCGCTACGATGGCGGGTGTGTTGCTTCAAAAGCAAGCCGAGCCTGCCGCGGCTCTTTTGCCGGGATGGCTCACCGGGTATGCTTTTCTGTTTCACATGGAGACCAATCCCGATCGCGTCAGGGAGCTTCGCGCCGCTGTCGCGGCCAACGCGGTGAGCGCGGCCGGGCCGTTGCGCCTCGGCGTTGAGGCGGCTGGAGACCTGTCGCGCCTGCTCGCCGAGCGTGTGGCCGTCAATGCCCGGCAAGCCGGCTTCAATCTGCAGGTCATCGGGCATGCCGTTTCATCCACGGCGACAAGTACGAACGTGGCTCCGGACGTGCGCCTGATTTGCTGGCGCGTTTCCTCTCTCTCTCCGCGCGCCGCTCTCGATTCTCTCGCCGCCGCAGCGGGGCTTTCCGAAACTCCGGCCGCGGCATTGAGCGCCGATCCCGGACAGCTTTACCGGCGCGAGCGCGCCACACTTGACTCGTATTTCGTCATTCCACTCGTCTATTTGCCCGAGTCGTTGGCGCTGGGCAGCGCGGTGTGCGACTGGATGCCGTCGCCCTGGGGCGAATGGCATCTGGAAACCGTCTGGCTCGATCGTCCCACCGGCGCGGCGCCGCAGAATTCCCCGGCCCCTGCCGCGCCGCAAGGAGCCCGCCCGTGACGTTCCGCACCAAGCTGCTGGTCATCTTTCTTTTCACGGTGGTCGCGTCGGTAGGCGTGGTTGGCTGGGGAGTGATGTACTACACCCAGCGCGCGTTCGAAGAGATGGATGGGCAACGGACCGAAGCGCTCGTGTCGCAATTCCGGAAGGAGTTTGCGCAGCGAGGCGACGAGGTGGTTCGCCGCGTGGAAGGCATCGCCAACGCGGAAGTCACGCTGCAGATGGCCATCGCGCTGGCGCAGCCGAACGCGGACCTGTCCCGCTACTTCCACGACGCGACCGGGGCGGCCCAAGAGCACGGCCTCGACTTCGCCGAGTTCGTCAGTAACGACGGCACGCTGATTTCATCGGTGCAGTATCCCGCCCGCGTCGGGTACAAGAACGATTGGATCCTGCAGGAGAAGAACTGGCCGGCGCAGGGCGCTTTTCTGAAGCGTGAAGGAATGCCCGACGGCGTGGCGCTCTCGCTCACGGCCGTGCGCACCGTGCCGGTGGGCGACAAGAACTTCTACGTCGTCGGCGGGCAGCGCCTCGACGAAGATTTTCTGAGCACGCTCGTTTTGCCGTCCGGTATGCGCGCCCTGCTGTACCGCAACCTCGAGGCCAACTTCATCGCGGGCGACCTGACCAGCCCCACGGGAGAAGTCGCGCAGGCGGACCGCTTCGCGCAGCTGATCGGGCGGATTCAAAAGGATCCGGTCCCGCTTGTGGACACGATCGAGTGGTCTGCCGACCCCGCTAGCGCGGAGGCCTTCCACGCGATTCCTCTCATGGGCCGCAACAACGATCTTCTCGGCGTGCTGCTGCTCGGCAGCTCACGCGGCGAACTCGTTCTTCTCACGCGCCGCATCGAATGGATCGCGCTCGCGGTCGGCGCAGCCGGCATCTTTCTCGGTTTTCTGCTGGCGTGGTGGGTTTCGGCGCGGGTCACGCGCCCGGTTGTGCGCCTGGCCGAAGGCGCTCGCGACGTGGCCTCGGGGCACTGGGACACACGCGTCGATGTTACTTCCGCCGATGAGATCGGGCAGTTGGCGATCGCTTTCAACGACATGATCCGGCAGCTTGCCGGACAGCGCGAGCGGCTTATTCAGGCCGAGCGCGTGGCCGCATGGCGCGAGCTGGCCCGGCGCCTGGCCCACGAGCTGCGAAACCCGCTCTTTCCGCTGCAGATCACGGTCGAGAATCTGCAACGCGCGCGCGGTTTATCCACGGAACAGTTCGACGAAATCTTTACCGAGTCCACCGCCACGTTCAAGACGGAGCTGGCGAACCTGAACACCATCGTCAGCCGCTTCAGCGATTTCTCGAAAATGCCCGCGCCGAAATTCGAGCGTGTGGACCTGAACGAAGCAGTGCGCAACGCGGTACGGCTCTTCGAGCCGCAGTTCGGCGCCATGGGGCGTCCGCCGATCACGCCGGAGTACTACCTGGCTGAGAATCTGCCTCCGATCCAGGCGGACCCCGATCTGCTACATCGCGCGCTGCAGAACCTGGTTTTGAACTCGCTCGACGCGATGTCCGCCGGCGGCACGCTCACGGTGCGCACCCAGGCGCTGCCGAGCGGCGTTCGCCTGGAAGTTTCCGACACCGGCAAGGGCCTCACGCCCGAGGAATGCTCCCGCCTCTTCACGCCGTACTATACGACCAAGCAGCACGGCACCGGTCTGGGCTTGGCCATCGTTCAGTCGGTGGTGAGCGATCACGGCGGAACCATCTCGGTTTCGAGCGAGCCCGGCCAGGGCGCGACTTTCCGCATCGAGTTCCCGCTCCGTCCGTCCGGCGCGCCCGCAGCCGAGAGCGAGGAATCGGCCGGTTCCGGGGCTGCGCCCGCGCCCGATGCTACCGAAGGGTCGGATTGATGGCTCAGGAGACTGCGCGTGTCTCGTAAGGCTCATCTGCTCATTGTGGATGACGATCCCAACACCTTGGCGTCGCTCTCGCGCGCGTTTCGCCTGGCCGGCCACGAGGCCACCGTCTGCGATTCCGCCGGGCGCGCCGCTGAACTCATCCGCACCGAGCCGTTCGATCTCATCCTTTCCGATGTGGTGATGCCCGGGAAAGACGGGCTCTCTCTCCTCGAAGACCTCAAAGCCGCCGGCGTGAAGACTCCCGTCGTGCTGATCTCCGGCCAAGCCAATATCGAAATGGCGGTGCGCGCCACGAAACTCGGCGCTCTCGACTTCCTGGAGAAACCTCTCTCCACTGAGAAGCTTCTCGTCACCGTCGAGAACGCCCTGCGGCTCACGCGCCTCGAAGAAGAGAACCAAGAGCTGCGGCGCCATCTGGGGAAACACGAACTCGTCTGGTCCGGCGCGGCGATGGAGCGGGTCATGGCGCAGGTCGAGCGCGTGGCGCCCAGCGAAACCCGCGTGGCGATTCTCGGCGACACCGGCACCGGCAAGGAATTGATCGCCCGCGCCATCCACGAGAAGAGCCATCGGCGAGAAGGTCCCTTCATCACGCTCAATTGCGCCGCCGTCCCCGCGGAGCTCATCGAGTCCGAACTCTTCGGCCACGAAAAAGGCGCGTTCACCGGCGCCGCGGCGCGTCACCTCGGAAAATTCGAGCAGGCAGAGGGCGGGACGCTCTTCCTCGACGAGATCGGCGATATGCCGCTGGCGATGCAGGCCAAGCTGCTGCGCGTGCTGGAAGAAGGCGAGATCGAGCGCGTCGGCGGCGACAAGCCGGTGCGCGTAAACGTCCGCGTACTCGTCGCCACTCACCGGCAACTCGACGAAATGGTCCGCCAGAACGCTTTCCGCAGCGATCTTTTTCACCGCATCTACGTTTTTCCGCTCAGACTTCCGCCGCTGCGCGAGCGCCTCGAGGATCTGCCCGTCCTGGCGGCTCACTTTGCGCGCCTGGTGGCCGCGCAGAACGGCTGGAAGGAAAAGCAGTTCGACGCCGAGGCGATCGGCGAACTGAATCGTTACCTGTGGCCGGGAAACATCCGCGAGCTGCGCAACGTGGTCGAACGGCTGGCGATCATCGCCGCGGGCGATACGGTCACCGCGGAAGATGTGCGCATGGTTCTGCCTGCCGCCGCGTCCGCGTCAAGCGCGTCCTCCGCCGCGAGTTCGGGGACGCTCGCCGAGCGCGCCGAGTCCTTTGAAAGGGAAGTGCTGCTCGCCGAATTGCGCCGGCACAACTTTCACATGACCAATGTCGCCCGCGTGCTGGGCCTCGAGCGCAGCCACCTGTACAAGAAATGCCAGCAGCTCGGGATCGACCTGCAATCGCTCAAGAAATCCGAATAGGCGCCGCGCCCGTGCGAGAATACCCCACATGAACCCGTGGCTGATCGCCGCGCCGGCGACGCTCGTAGCTGCCGGCGGAGTCGTCGCTTATGGGGCGGCTTGCCCACAATCGCAGCTCTTCGGGCCTACGATCCGGCGCACGGCCTCGCCGCGTCAGCTCGCGATCACCTTCGACGATGGGCCGAACCCCGCTCTCACGCCGCAACTTCTGAATCTTCTGGAGCGGGAGAAAACCCGCGCGACGTTCTTTGTCGTGGGCCGGTTCGTCCGGCAGTGTCCCGATGTTGTCCGCGAGATTGCCGCGCGCGGGCATGCCATCGGCAATCACACCGAAACGCATGCGAATCTCTTCCGGCTCGGCTCGGCGGGAATTCTGGACGAGCTGCGGCGCTGTCAGGATGCCATTGCCGAGGCGACCGGCGCGGCTGCTCGATGGATGCGTCCTCCGTTCGGCTTCCGCAGCCCGTGGCTTGGCGGCGCCGTGCGCGAGCTGGGACTGCGCGGCGTCGTCATGTGGAGCGTTCTCCCCGGTGACTGGCGCGGGAAACCCGCTGAATGGCTGATCGGGCGCATGCAGACGATTGACGCGCGGATGGAGCGCCATCGGCAGGAGCCGTCCGCCGGAGGCGACATCTTGTGTTTGCACGACGGCGACTATCGCTTCCTCAACGCCGATCGCCGCGCCACGCTTGCCGCTTTGGAATATTGGCTCCCACGCTGGCGCGACCGCGGCCTCGAATTTGTTACAATCGATTCGTGCGCGCCTGCGGCGCGCCGCTGACCATGGACGAACGCTCATTCTATTCCGAACGCGAAGAGGTCAAGAAGCAGAAGCTCTTCTGCCCGTTCTGCCGGAACGAATTTGAGTTTCCGGTCCGCTGGAAGGTGCGCATCAAGAGGAAGGAACTGCCGCGCGGCGCGAGCGATGAGGACAAGAAGCGCTTCGCGAAGGCCAGCTCCTACATGGTTCGCGCGGACGACCTCGCGGCCTGCTACAAGTGCCGCAAGCGCATCGAGCTCACCGGCCAGTCCACCGTGCTCATTTCCGATGCGCTCGGCGATCCCGGCGCGGACCCTGAAAACTTCGGCAACCGCTGAAGCGCCGGGAGCGCGACTCGTTCGCCGCGAGTCGCCCGTTGCTCTTTGTCAGATTTGCGGATAGATCTCGAAGAACGCATCCACTGACCGGCGCAGCGTCTTCTCAATCTCGTCCTTGCTGCCTTCGATGAGGTGCATCTGGATGCGGGTCTTTCGCCCGTTTTTTAGCGTCATGAAGGCTTCTTTTACTTCGCCCAACTCGTCCGCCGGGAAGAGTCTCATCCCGTACACCAGCGCCAGTTTCGCCATCGCCTCGCTCCCCCCATTCTCGCGTTCTCTGGAAGCGTAAGGCTTGCCGCAGCGGCCGTCAAACCTGCCCGGCGGAGACGCCGAACGCCTCTCCCGGTTCCGCTGCGCTATACTGGGGCATCTTCTCGTCCGGCACAGGCATCGCACTTGACTGCGGAGGCATCCGATGAGAATGACCCGGCCGATGTACTCGATGGCCACGGCGATACTCGCTCTCCTTTCCATGGGCAGCCTCACGGCCGCTCAGGAAGCGGCTGGGCCGCAGACTGCTCCGCCACCCCCAGTCGCTCCTCCGCCGCAACCTGCTCCCGCGCCGCGGGCCGCGACCGGCGAGAAGGTCATCGTCCCGGCGGGCACGCGGCTGGCGGTTGTCCTTGAAAACGGCATCTCCACGCGCGGCGCCAAACCGGGTGACGGCGTCTATTTTCAGACTGCGTTTCCGGTCACACAGAACAACCGCATCGTGATTCCGGTCGGCTCCTACATCAGCGGCGAAATCATCGAAGCGAAGCGCCCCGGCCGCGTGAAGGGCCAAGGTGAATTCCGCCTGCGCCTGAATACGCTCATCCTTCCGAACGGTTACACGGTCGACCTCAACGCCGCGCCGCGCACGGCCGATACCGGCGGCAAAGAAACGACGGACCCGGAGGGAAAGGTCACAGGGCCGAGCGGCAAAGGAAAGGATGTCGGCACCGTCGCTGAGACGACCGTTACCGGCGCGGGCATCGGTGCCATCGCCGGCGGCGGCAAGGGCGCGGGCATCGGCGCCGGCATCGGAGGCCTTGCCGGCCTAGCCGCGGTTCTTCTCACGCGTGGCCCGGAAGCCCAGATGCCGCGCGGCTCGACCCTCGATATCGTTATCGAGCGCGAGATTACGCTCGACGCTGACAAGATTCAATTCGATCGTCTGGGCCGCATGTCGCCGGTCATTCCAGCTTCACCGCGATATTGACGTGTTGATGAAAGCGTGGCTCCTGCGACTCGCAGAGCCACCGGCAGGAGTTAGAGCTTGGGGTGAGCGCGTCGATCTTGAGGGGAGGCGGGTTCAGGGCCTGTCCCACTGCGTCTCTGGGCCTCGGCTTCGGCGAAGCGCATCGGGCTGAACATCTCCCAATCCAGTGAAACTCGTTTCTCCGTCACCCATTCCCGGATGAGCTTCGCCGTTACCGGCGCCAGCAGGATTCCACTCCGAAAATGTCCGGTGGCGATCACCAATCCTTCGATTTCCGTCGGGCCGATGATCGGGAGGTGGTCGGGCGTATCCGGCCGCAGCCCCGACCAAGTCTCCACAATCGCGGCATTCTTCAGACCCGGAGCCACCTCGATCGCTGCGTCCAGGATTCCCTGAATTCCTCCGGCGGTGAGTCCTTTCTCAAATCCGACGTATTCCACGGTGCTTCCCGCCACGATTCGCCCGTTGTTCCGCGGCACGAGGTACACGCGCTCGGACCACAGCACCCGTTCGATCTTCACGCGCTCCGAGCGCAGGGCCACCATCTGCCCGCGGGCGGGGCGGACAGGCGCGTACGCCGCCGCACCATCAATCGCCGTCGAGAAGCAGCCTGCGGCAATGATGGCCCATCCCGCGGCAATTCGCTTGCCGGCGGCCACCACGCCGGCGCAGCGGTTCCCTTCGCGCCAGATTGCTTCGATGCTTCTCCCCGCACAAAACTCGACGCCGCCCCGCCGCGCCGCCTCGATCGCCGCGCGCGTCAGTTCGCGATTGTCCACCGCAGCTTCGGCGGGCCGCAAAGCGGTCGCGGCCACGTCCGGGCTCAGCGCCGGCTCGAGTTCCAGGGCCTCAGCAACGCGCAGAGGCTCGCACTCGAGGCTCAGTCCCCGATGAAGCGCCACGAGCGTGCTCAACTCCCGCGCGGCATCCCTTGAGAAAAGCGCTTCGAGCGTTCCCTTCGGCCGATAACCCACTTTCTGACCGGACAGCTCCTCGACCGACCGCACGAACTCCGGATAGAGAGCAAGGCTCGTTCTCCCCAGCGTGACCATCGGAATCTGACTGGGGCTTTCCGGCGCCGGCGAGAGAATCCCCGCCGCGGCCCGCGATGCTTCCCGCCCCGGATCCTGCCGGTCAAATACAGCCACGCGCAGTCCGGCGCGCGCGAGCTCGAGTGCGATCGAACCACCAATCAGTCCGGCTCCCGCCACGACTGCGTCGTACGTCTTCATGTCTTCATCTTAGCGCGTTGCCAAGGCGAGAGCGCCTACTGCGGGAGCTTGTATCTCGCGGCGCTGCGGGCGGCGGAGGAGATGGGGCACAAGCTCGGGCATCCGCAGGAAGCCGATAACTACCACAGCCTGTTCTTGAAGGCGCAGAAGAGCTACATCGAGAAGCTGTGGGCCGGTGAGTACTTCCGCTACGACACGCAGAGCGAGTACAAGGACAGCATCCAGGCCATGCAGTTGGCCGGGCAGTGGTACGCCACGATGACCGGCCTGGGCGACCTCGTGCCCAAGGAGATGCAGCGGGCGGCGTTGAAAAAGGTCTTCGACTTCAACGTCATGAAGTTCGGCAACGGCGGGCTCGGCGCGGTGAACGGCATGCGTCCCGACGGGCAGGTCGTGCACACGACCGAGCAGATCCAGGAGGTATGGGTGGGCACGACGTTCGCCCTAGCCGCGATGCTGTTGCAGGAAGGGATGAAGGAGGAGGCCTACAAGACGGCCTGGGGCATCTACGACGTCAGCTACAACAAGAAGGGCTACTGGTTCCGCACGCCGGAATCGTGGGACAGCGAGATGAGGTACCGCGCCCAGATGAACATGCGTCCGGCGGCCGTCTGGGCCATGGAGATGCTCGGGCCGCCGTCAGGGGCAAAGTAGGCCGCATGCGCTGAAGAAGAAAAACAAGAGAACTGCCCAGCCTTACTGCAGGCGGCGAACTAAGTCCTCTCGCGCCTCTCGTTTCACCTTTGCTGATAGGTCCGGCCATCAAATTTGTATGTCACGTAATTCGGCTTTAGGCGGACGATTGCCCCTCCTCTCACGTCCCTGAGGCCATTTGTCTTGGTCTTGAGCACCTGCAGACCAAGGGCAATGGTGCTTAGCACAAGCCTGTGACTGTTTCGCGTTCCTCTGAAGATCCAAAACGGGCCAATGTTCGGACCCCAGAGGCATGCATTCTTTGCCTTTATGATTAAGTCGATTTCGTTTGGCCCATCTAGGTGAATCTGCGAGGCCTCGTACCACGTCGCCAGAATTGCGTCTCGCGAGCCGCCTTCTATTTCACATGTGCGGACGTCAGAATCTCGGCGAAGAATCTCCAGCACGTCTTCGGGAATGGGCGCTGGCTGTTCGAGGGGCTCCTCCAGTCCGAATCGCATCTGTTCGCCTTGAGGCACCTTTGCGGGTGTCTGTCCCTCGGCCCTCTGCCCGATCGCAATCGCTAAGGCAAGAAGCGTGAACCAAAGTTTCATGTGCTGTCCCTCATTTCTACTGACACTCTGGAAGGTAATTCATGGCATCTTGAAACGCCTTAATGGTCTCAGCCCAACTCTTGGGGTGCTGATTGAAGGGAGAATCAGGCAGACCCGCCCATCTCGTATTTCCATCCCAAATAGCTTGGACGATTTGACCTGACATGGCGTCGTCGATCATACCCAGGCGGTTCATCAGTCTTTCCATGGCTTGGTCCTGAGCATCGTGCGTCGGCCCCCCTGTTCCGAACTGATTCCAAGTACCTACGTTAAACATATAACGACCGAAGGCTGTGCTGTTTGAAACGGTCGCGTCGACTAGTATATTCGGATGCGCGGTGAGGGACTCCACATCCTGAGCGGACATATTCCACGGGGCTCCCGTGGAATAGTACCGCCCCACTTTCAAGCCACTGTAGGATTGAGGTGCGCTGATCACCCTTCCGCCTACAAGAGTTCCGTACCCGTCATTTGGTTGATCTGCAGTACCTTCATCATGGGCAACCATTTCCTCAAGCGCCCCGGTAATGCACTTCTTGTAGTTTGGTGGCGGGGGCGGCTGAGGATTTGGGAGGAGACCGGCAAATGGATCGCCCCCGGGGATGCCGGCACTCAGGCCGCTCGTGTCGAACCAGAACGCTTGCCCATAGATGGGTGTGACTGATCTTAAGACCCAAGACTCGACGAACTCGAAAGTCAGGTTATAACCGATAGGCCGATCCATGAAATTGAACGGATCGGTCCACAAGCCAAGGCGGTCGGCCTCGCCAGGGTCGCAAATGCCCCCGCCGCTGTTGACGTTGCCGTCGGGTGGCGAACACCAACCGGACGGATCAATGCCATTCACCGGATCATTCTCCACATACGTGTAGCGGTTCCACGACTGCGGATCGGCCAGATTCGCGGGCGCGATATCCGGCGACAGGAACCGCCCCAGGTTGCTCGCGTACGTCCGCCCCGTGGTGTAGTCGTTCCCCGTCTCGCTGTCGCGATCGTACGTCGTGAACTTCTGCTTCGTGGTCGTGCCGGTTTCGTACCACTTCTCCCCGAACGGGTAGTGACCCAACTCGCCCACCACCGTCCCGTTCCCGTTCGTCAGCACCCGTGCTGACAGGTGGTCCTGGTGGAAGTAGGTCGTCGCCCCGTTTTCGAGCTTCGCCACACGCGCCCCGCCGGAGTAAATATACTCTCGCGAAGGCGTGCCAATCCCCGCTCCGTTGTCGTATTCCGCAATCAATGAGCCGCCCGAATAAACGTACACGGTGGACATGCCGCTGACGGTCTTCAGCACGCGCAACCCCTTACCGTCGTAGCTGTTGTCCAACACGATGCGCGAAATAAGAGGCTATCTGGCCTTAACGAGGTCGAGAGACAGGAGTTCGGCCTTCTGCGCCAGGTTGCGGGCCCGCAGCCAATCTCCGCCGCGGACGGCTTCGCGGGCCTGAGCGATAAAGCTCCGCACCTTTTCCGCGAGTTCGGTCTGAGTCGTCGAGAGCCTCCTGCCGAGAGTGGTTCGCAAGTTATTCTCGGCGACGCGCAAGCTCTGTTGGGTCTGTTGTTGGGCTGTCGACTGTTCTTCCGGCGAAAGCTGAGGCGAGAGGAGGGGAGCTGGTGGCAGCGCAGATCCGGCGTCACCTGCGTTGGCGCCCGATCCTGCGGGAATGTGCGGCCTTGGCGGGAGGCTGTTCCGCACAAAGATGAGCTGCGGGGGCGCAGGGGGCTCGATCTGGAGCTCCGGTGGCGCGACTGGCTCTTCAATGAGAACCGGTCTGGGGGGCACGCGAGGACGCACCTGGTTCACGAGGCGCCAGTTCACCGTCGGCGTCTTTCGCGCCGGGCAGCCCGCGGCGAATGTACAGCACGCCAGAAGCAGCGCGACGAAGATAGCCGTCTGCCGCTTCGGGCGCTGCTCCGTTCGCAAGCGCGTCCATCTCTGCCGGGCTGGTAGCGCACGCGCCATCTCTTAGGAAGCCAAAGGGAGCTCGATCCGGAACGTCGTTCCCCTTCCGACTTCAGAGTTAAAGTCTATCGAACCGTTATGAAGTTGCACAATCCGGAAGGTGCTCGCCAGACCGATTCCGCTGCCTCCCGGCCGCGTAGTGAAGAACAACTGAAAGACCTTCTGCCGGTGTTCCGGCGCGATCCCGCGCCCCGTGTCTTCCACGGCGATCTCGGCCATTTCGCCGCGCCGACTCAGCATCAAGCGGAGCTGCCCCCCATTTCCCATGGCTTCGACGGCATTCAGGACCAGGTTCAGCACGGCTTGCTTGAGCAGAGCCCGATCCACGCGGACCGGGGGCACATCGATCGGCAGCAATTGCGCCACCTGGACTTTGGCCTTCCGCAGTTGCGGCTGGGCCACGCGCACTACCTCCGCCAGCAACTCGGCCAGTTGCGTCTCTTCCAGACGCAACTCCATCGGCTTGGTGAAATCCAGGAATCGCTTCACGACCGTGTCCAGCCGGTCGATCTCCATGTCCAGTACTTGTACGGCGTGCCGCGCGCCGTCCTGTTCGCGCGGGAGCGCTTCCCTGAGGTTCTCGAGCCAGAGGCGCATGGAGTTCAACGGGTTCTTGACCTCGTGAGCCACGCCCGCGGTAATCCGCCCCAGCGCCGCGAGCCGCTCGGAGACCTGGAGCTGGGTACCGATGCTCTCGAGCGAATCGAGATCGCGCAAAGTGACGAGCGCGCCCATGCGCGTCCCGTCTTCTTCCACGGGTTGCACGCTGACGCCCACGCGCTTCAATCCTTGTTCCGTCTCGATCTCCACCTCCGTCGCGGCGACGCTCGCGAACTGGCCGCCTTCGATCCGCAGCGCCTGCCGCAAAGGATGCTGTGCCGGAAAAATCTCTTCGGCAAGCCTGCCCATGAATTCGCCCGCCGGGGCTCCGAGAAACTTCTCCGCCGCCGGGCTCACCATCACCGCCCGCGAATCGCGGGTGAACAGGATCAAGCCGTCTTCGAGCCCGGCCATCACCTGGTCGAGGTTATCTCGCAGGGTGCTGAAAATCTCATGCACGCCACGAAGTTGTTGCCCCACCTGCGTGATCTTCTGGCTGACTTGGCCGAGCTCATCGGCACGGCCCGCCAGCCCCCTCACCGGAATCGCGGCCGGGTCGAACTGTCCCGCCGAGATGCGGTCCAACTGCGCCGAGATGTCCGCCAGAGGCGCCAGGGTCGCCCGGCTAACGACCGCGGCGAGCGCCGTGGAGAGCAGCAGGGCGACCAACACGATCCTGCCCGCGGTGCGCAAGCCCGGAGTCAGCTCGTTCCGGAGCAATGCGGAAGGAAGTCCGATGCGGACATCGCCGAACGGCTTGCCGCTCATGTTGAAAGGCAAGTCCACCTCGTACATCCGTGGTGGCCCGTAGAGGACGCGCATCTGCTGAAAGAAGCCGCTCTGCAGGAGTTGGTCGAGCCGGGTGCGGCGCGGCACGTAGGTTCCCTGGAGCGAAACGTCGCTGGAGAGCATGGCAATGCCGTCGCGGTCGGCGATGGTCACTTCGTCGATGGAGGGAGAGTAATCGACCGCCGCATCGAGAAGGGAATTCAGGCCCCGGTCAACCTCAAAGGCGTGGCGAACGTAATCGTAAATGTCGTCGGGACTGCCTGTGGCAGGCCGCGAGCCCTGCTCCGCCGCGTTGGTCAGGGCATGCTGCGACTGCAGGAATACCTGCTCGGCCACGAAGCGCGCGCGGTCGTTGGCCGTGCGCATCACCTGCATCGCCAGCCGCGCGACAAACACCGCCGACACGACGGCCACGACGGCCAGCACCAGGCCGGTCATCACCAGCGTGAGTTTTGTTCGCAGGCGAAGCTGCATATTTCCTCACTCACCTGCTTCGGCGCTGGCAGCGCCATATTCCTTGAGCTTGTTATGAAGTGTCTTCAAGCTGATGCCGAGCAAATCCGCCGCCCGCGTCTTGTTGTTGCCGGTGGCCTGAAGCGTCTGCAGGATGAGTTCGCGCTCGATGGCGTCCACCGTTGTTCCCACCGGAAAGCGCATGCTGGACAAGTCACTGGGGCCCTTCCCAGCGCCCTTGCCGAATTCTTCCGGCAGGTGCGCGCGGCCGATCAGTTCCCGGTCGCAGACGATCGCGGCGCGCTCGAGGACGTTACGCAGCTCGCGGATGTTGCCCGGCCAGGTGTGGCTCATGAAAATGTCCATGACCTCGGCGCCCACGCCGCGCACGTGCTTCCCGTGCTTGGTGTTGATCTCCCGCAACATGTATTCCGCGAGCAGCGACATGTCGTCCTTGTGGTCCCGAAGCGGCGGCAGGTGGATATGAAAGACGTTCAGCCGGAAATATAGATCCTGCCGCAAATGGCCGCTGGCCACCGCCTGTTCGGGGTCCTTGTTGGTGGCGGCGAGCACCCGCACGTCCACGGGCGTCTCGCTCTTGCTTCCGAGGCGACGCACCTTTTTGTCTTCGAGGACGCGCAGCAGTTTCGCCTGGGTCGGAGCGGGCATTTCGCCGATCTCGTCGAGCAGCAACGTCCCACCGTCAGCGAGCTCGAAGCAGCCGATGCGCCGCTCGGCTGCGCCGGTGAACGCGCCGCGCTCGTGCCCGAAGATCTCGCTCTCCATCAATGTCTCGGGAATGGCGGAGCAATTGATGGGCACGAACGGCCCCGTCGTCCGGGGCGAGAGCCGGTGGATGGTCCGCGCCACGACTTCTTTGCCCGTGCCGGTCTCCCCGGTGATCAGCACCGAGGCCGACGACGGCGCCGCCATCTCCACAAGCCGCATCACTTCCTGCATGGCCTTCGACCCGCCCACCAGTTCGCCCAGCCGCCCCGCCTCGCGCAACTGGCGTTGCAGCGATTGCAGTTGGCGCGCGTCGCGCGCCTTGCCCAGCGCACGATCCAGCAGCGCCCGCAGCACCGGCCCCTTCAACGGCTTCTCGATGTACCAGAACGCCCCCGCCTCGATGGCGGAGACATTGCGCTCTTCGCTCCCCTTGCCGGTGATGACAATCGCAGGAACATCGAACAATTCCTGGCCGAGCTGCTTCAGCAGCTCGAGTCCGTTCATGCCCGGCAACTCCACGTCTGCGATCAGTGTGTCCGGCTGAAACTCGGTGAATTTCGCCAGAGCGTCTTCCGCGCTGGCCACGCCAAGCACATCGAAGCCCCACCTTTGCAGCAGCGCCTCGTAACCCTTCCGAGAGTTTTCTTCGTCTTCGACGATCAGCACGCGATCTTTGCGCTCCAGCCCCGTTAGAGCGTGCACGGCCGTCCTTGCGTCTTCGCTCATGTACACCTGCCTTGTCGGCACCGGCCTTTCCCAACGACTCTAGCAATTGCCCGCCAGATTGCCAAGCGGAGTGGCTTTTATAAGATGAAACCAATGGGGAAGCGGTTTGCGGCGCCGGTGGCGGCTTACGTCCACTCAGGGCCAAAGCCGCGCCTCCGCAGTTACGGACTCAGGCTGGCTTTCACCGCTGATGTTTCTGAAAACGGGTGATAACGAAAATTCAGGAGATTGCAGATGGCTGCCCCGGAGCTACCGCTCGTTCTTTCCCAGGTACAGCGCTCGCTCCAATTCCAACTCGAGCTTTGTGCCCGGCGGCAAGGTCAGCTCGTGGCCGAGACCTGAGGTCATCAGAAACGCGGCCGCGGCGCCCGCCGCTGCGCCGATTCCCGCAGCCTTTGGGCTTTTGCCCGCAGCAGCTCCTGCTACCGCTCCGGCCGCGGCGCCCGCGGCTGCCGCCTTCGCGTCGTCGTTTGCGGAGGAGGTGCGCGCTTCGATCTCGCCTTCCTTGCTGGGCCCGCTCTTCACGCTGTGTTCTCCCGGAACGCCTACGACTTCCGCAACGATTGGCAACTTCCCGTTCTTCGTTTTGATTTGGTCGAATGTCAGCCAAATCTTGGCGCGCCCGGTGACGCTCGCGGGCTCCACGCGGCTCACGTGTCCTACAATCTCCGCTCCCGGCGGAATCGCGACTGCATTCTCACTTTCAAGTGGCTCGAGTGTTCGTACCTTGAATCGATCGTTTTCTTTTGCGGTCTTCGTAGTCAGTTCGTCTTCGAGTCTGACCAAGAAGCGGTATCCCGGGACAACCGTGTAATTGGCGGAAGACTGGGGACTGGACGACCCGTACGGGTTCTCCGAAGACTGTTCCTGCGCGAGTAGCGGCACTGCCGTGATGACAATAAGAGCGACTCCCAGCGCTGTGCACATTGCGGATTTATTCCGAATTGATTTCATTTGCTCCTCCCTTGAACCGCGCGCGAATGCCGTTCCACCCAAACTTGCCGTTCACTCTCAATCTGGCGCCCAGACCCGGCCGAAAAACCCAGCGTTCTGGCGAGTGGGTCGGGATAGCCCGAGCAAGTCGGCACGACACCAGGGCGAGACAGGAGCAAGCGGCTGGCCAGCGCGGCGGTTACAGCTTCTTCTTTCTTTAGAACCAGTTGCGGGATCTTGAGGAACGCTCCGAGTAGTCGACTGCCGGGCAATCCGGACACTGTGCAAGGCTAAGCCGTCGGCTCAAAGGTCGACCTGTACCAAGGGACAGGAGGAACTGTGCCGGAACTGTACCTTCGGACGGGGTTCAACGAAGCCGCGGAACTCGCGATGCAAGCCATCGCTCGATCTCGTGCAATACGCGCAAGAACATCGCCTCGGTCAGACGGCCGGTCTGCGTGTTTTGCTGACTTGGGTGGTAAGAGCCGAACAGCCGCGGAAACCCCTCCGGCAGAGCCGCCTCGGCGCCATGCGCGAAGCGATAAGCGGCCCGGGTGCGAATCGCTCCTCGCGCCTTCAGGATTTCGAGGTAGCCATCCCAGGCGATTCTCCCCAGCGCCAGAACCGCGCGCGGGCGCAGCAGCTCGAGTTCGCGCTCGAGATACGGCCGGCAGTTTGCCACCTCGCCGGGAAGCGGCTTATTCCCAGGCGGCGCGCATCGGAGCGTTGCCGTGACGTACGCGTTCCGCAGCTCCAGTCCGTCATGGCAGTCGCGGGAGGTGGGTTGGTTCGCGAAGCCGGCGCGATGCAACAACCGGTAGAGGAAGTCGCCTGAACGGTCGCCGGTGAACACGCGGCCGGTGCGGTTTCCTCCATGCGCTGCCGGAGCAAGTCCCAGGATGAGCAGTTGCGCCTGCGTGTCGCCGAAACCCGGCACCGGCTTGCCCCAGTACGTCCACTCGCGAAAGGCGCGCCGCTTCTCTCGCGCGACCTTCTCGCGATAAGCGACCAGCCGAGGACATTGCCGGCAGGCGACGATTTCTTTGTTCAAGACGCGGAGATCGTCATTCATGGCGCGCCGTTTCGCGCTATGCAGATGGACGTGTCAGCAGGCGTTGCAGCTCTGGAAAGGGCACCGCGTCATCGAATAGGGAGGAATACGTGCCAGTCTCCAGCAGCTCCTTTCCGACCCGCCGCACAACCCCGAGCGTTGCGCGCATGAGCGCCGATCCCACGCTTGCTCGCGCGACTCCCATCTTCTGCAGTTCCGCGAGCGGAGGGCAGCCGGGAGAAACGAGCACGTTCAACGGCGCTGCAAGCGCCTGGACCAACTTCGTGATGGTCTCCCGGTCTCGAATCCCCGGCGCGAACAGACAATCCGCTCCCGCCTGGCGATAGGCGCGCAGGCGTTCCACGGTTCGCTCGAAACGCGAGGCCGGCTCGCCGATGGGCAGCAGATAAATGTCGGTGCGCGCATTGATCACGAGCGGCACACCCAAAGATGACGCCACCTCGCGAATCGCGCGGATCTTATCCACCTGGAGGGGTAGCTCCACGTGCGAGCCTTCATCCTTGCTCGTCACGTCTTCCAGGTTTAAGCCTACCGCGCCGGCTGCGACCACGGCTTTCGCGGTTTCCACCATGTCGGCGGGCGTTGTGCCGTAGCCTGCTTCCACGTCGGCGGTTACAGGCACGCGCACCGCGTGCGCAATTCTTCTGACCACGTCCAGCATCTCCTGCCGGGAAATGTGCTGGCCGTCGGGATACCCCAACGATGCGGCGATCCCAGCGCTGGTCGTGGCGATCGCGGGGAATCCCGCCTCCTCCAGGATTCGTGCGCTCGCGACATCCCACGCATTCGGCAGCAGCAGGATGCGCGGCTCCTTGTGCAACCGCCGAAAACCTTCCGCCTTTTCTGCTTGTTCTTGAACGTTCATTTTCCGCCTCACTTGAGTTTCTGCAGTACTTCCTCGTGCAAGCGCCCGTTTGACGTCACCAAGCTCCCGCCATAGATCGTTCTTTCTCCCGTGAAGTTTGTGGCCCGGCCGCCCGCTTCTTCGACGATGACCAGGAGCGGCGCGACATCCCAGGCCGCTACTCTCACGTCGATACCCACGTCCGCGGCGCCCTCGGCCACCAGCATGTGCTGCCAAAATCCGCCGAAGCCGCGGCTGTATGCCGCGCCGTCGGTCAGACGCCGCATGCGCTGCACCGCCTCGTGGTCCTTGCGCACATCGGTGCCGCAAGTGATCACCATCGCTTCGGCCAGCCGCCCGACTTCGGAGACTTGCAGCCGCTGCTCGTCGCGCCACGCTCCTTCGCCGCGATAGGCCCGCCAGCGTGTGCCGAGCGCCGGGGCGCTGACGAGGCCCGCCACGACCTCGCCGCCGGTCTCCACGCCAAGAAGCGTCCCGAACGTCGCTATCCCTCGCGAAAACTCTTCGGTGCCGTCAATCGGGTCGATGATGAGTCGGCGGCCCTGAGGGTGCTCCTTCCCGCCGAACTCCTCGCCATAGGTCTCGAGCTGCAACCCGCTTTTCGCGGCGCGCTCCCGTGCCATCTCTTCGATGGCCCGGTCGGCTACGGTCACGACCGATCCGTCGTGTTTCCTCTTCGCGGCCAGACGCTCGCTGCGGAAGTATTCCATGGCGATGCGGTCTGCTTCGTCCGCGATTTGTTCGAGCAGCCCTTCGTACTCTTTTCTGTAGTTCATCCTCGATTCCATCCTTCCGCGCTCGTGCGGCCGGGAACGCCTCTAAATTGACATCGTCTGCGCAGCGCACTAGCATACCTTTTATCCCGTTTGATTCGGCCATCCTGACCGGACGCGCCGCCCGAGGCGGGCCCATTTGAAGATAGAAGCCAAAACCACCAGTGTCCTCGAACGGATCGTGGAAGCGCGCCGCGCCGTCGTCGCGCGCCGCAAACAAGCGTTCCCCGAGGCCATCCTGCGATACAACGCCAAGCACGCTCCGCCCGCGCGGGATTTCGCCGCGGCCCTCGAGCGCGACGGGCTCAACATTATCGCCGAATTGAAGAAGGCTTCGCCCTCGCGGGGCGTCCTTCGCCGGGATTTCCAAACGATTTCGCTCGCTGCAGAGCTCGAGCGCGCCGGAGCCGCGGCGCTTTCGGTTCTCACCGAGGAGGATTTCTTCCAAGGCTCGCTCATGAATCTCGCCGAGGCGAGCAAGACCGTTTCGATTCCCGTCCTCCGCAAGGACTTCATTTTTGACGCCTGGCAAGTCTGGGAGGCGCGCGCCAACGATGCCGACAGCTTCTTGCTCATTGCCGCAATCCTGGGCGACGCCGAGCTTCGCGAGCTGATCAAGCTTGGCCGCGAACTGGACATGGAGCCGCTTGTCGAAGTGCACTCGGCCGAAGAGTTGGCGCGCGCGCTGGACGCCGGCGCCCGCATCCTCGGCGTCAACAACCGCGATCTCCGCACGTTTGACGCGCGCATCGAGACTTCCTTCGAGCTGATCGCGCGCATCCCGGACGACCGGATCGCCGTCAGCGAGTCGGGCTTGCGCACCCACGAAGATCTCGTCCGCCTGCGCGCCGCCGGCTTTGACGCGTTTCTGATCGGCGAGCATCTCATGCAGGCCCCTTTGCCCGGCGAGGCCCTCGCCGCGCTTCTCCGTCCAGGTGACCCGTCATGAGCCGGGCCCCGAGTCATCGGATGTCTCGCGCTGCGGAGGTGGCCGCCGTCCGCGTCAAGATCTGCGGCATCACCAATTGGCCCGATGCCCGCGCCGCTCTCGATCTCGGCGCTGCCTGGCTGGGATTCAATTTCTACCCGCCGAGCCCGCGCTCGATTTCTCCCGCCGAGGCTTGGGACATTCGCCGACGCCTGCCGCGCTCGGCGAAGATCGCTGGCGTGTTCGTCAATTGGACCCCGGAGGCGGTTACGGCCCTCAGCCGGGCGCTCTCGCTCGACGCCGTGCAACTTCACGGGGACGAAGGTCCTCGCCACGTCAGCGACTGCGCCCAATACCAGGAGGTCTTCAAGGCATTTCGGGTGAGCCGTGATTTTCGTGTTTCGCGTCTGGCGCGGTATTCCGCGGCCTCGGCCTTTCTTCTCGACGGTTTCCGGCCGGGGGTTTTCGGCGGCACCGGCCGTGTGATCGATTGGGTGCTCGCGCGACGCGCGGCGCGCTACGGCCGCATTTTCCTTGCCGGCGGGCTTTCTCCAAGAAACGTCGCTGAGGCCATCCGAGCGGCGCGGCCCTACGCCGTGGACGTCGCGAGCGGCGTGGAGTCGCGTCCCGGCAAAAAAGACCGCGCCAAACTGCGCGCCTTTTTCCGTGAGATCGAGCGCGCCAATCGCGAACTCGCCGGGGATGGACGGAGGCATCGCGCCGCATGAGCACGACGACCCATCCGCCGGTGCGGGTTCCTGGCCGTTTCGGCCCCTACGGCGGACGCTACGTCCCCGAGACGCTCGTGGCTCCGCTCGAGGAACTCGAGCGCGCCTTCGAAGCCGCGCGCGTTGACGCGCAGTTCCAGTCCGAGTTTGCGCACCTGCTGAAAAACTTCGCCGGGCGGCCCACGCCGCTGCAGTTCGCCGCACGCCTGACGGAGCATCTCGGCGGCCCGCGCATTTACTTGAAACGCGAAGACCTGCTGCACACGGGCGCGCACAAGATCAACAACTGCATCGGACAAGGCCTCCTCGCCGTGCGCATGGGCAAGCCGCGGATCGTGGCCGAGACCGGCGCGGGCCAGCACGGCGTGGCCTCCGCCACGGTGGCGGCGAAACTCGGCCTCGAGTGCGTCGTGTACATGGGCACCGAGGACATGGCCCGGCAGTCGCTGAACGTGGCGCGCATGCGCATGCTTGGCGCCGACGTGGTCGCCGTCCATGCCGGCAGCCGCACCCTCAAGGACGCGATCAACGAAGCCATGCGCGACTGGGTGACCAACGTCCGCACGACGCACTATCTGCTGGGCTCGGTCCTTGGCGCGCATCCCTATCCCACGATGGTGCGCGAGTTTCAGTCCATGATCGGACGCGAAGCCCGCGCGCAGATTCTCGAAGCCGAAGGACGCTTGCCGGATTACCTCTTCGCCTGCGTCGGAGGCGGATCGAATTCCATCGGGCTTTTCCACGTGTTTCTCAAGGATGAGTCCGCGGCGGCGCGGGCCATCAAGATGGTGGGCATCGAAGCCGGCGGCCGCGGCACTTCTCTCGGCGAACATGCCGCGCGCTTGGCCGCCGCGCAGGGCTACGACGGCGCGCGCCCCGGCGTGCTGCAGGGCACGTACACCTACGTCCTGCAGACCGCCGATGGTCAGATTGCCACGACACATTCCGTTTCCGCGGGACTCGACTATCCCGCCATCGGTCCCGAGCACGCCTGGCTCGCCGACCAGCACCGCGCTGAATACGCTGCCGTCACCGACGCCGCCGCGCTCGACGCCGCGCGCACGCTGGCCCGCATTGAAGGCATTATCCCGGCGCTCGAATGCGCCCACGCGCTTGCGGGCCTCATCGAGCGAGCGCCCAAGATGCCGCGCGGTGCGCTCGTCATCGTCAACATTTCCGGCCGCGGCGACAAGGACATGGATACGTACGCGATGCACGGGGCCAGGTAAGCACACATGAGACCCAGGATTGAAATTTTGGCCGTCGGGCTTCTGTGCTCGTTGTTGGTTCTGCCCGGCCCTCACGCACAGACGAAACACCAGAAAACACAGCTACCTCTCTATGAGGACCGGGACGGCTACGAAGTATTGTCGGTCCTTTTGAATACTGGGATTGACATCTGGAAGAATGAGACGGTTAGGATTCATCCTCTTACTCCTTCAGGGAAATACCTTGCTGAAATCAAAGCTCAGTGTTCGGTGATTCCGGCTGAGTTTCAGACCGCCTCTGAAGATTTTGACAAGCAGATACGCACGAGATTTTTGCTTCGGCAGCGATTCTCCCTCAAAAAGACATATCAACTCGCTGCACCCGTGGCTGCGAGTCCGCCGACTGATGAAGACAAGGCCCTCAGCAAAGCAGAGTTCGGAAGGCTTATTCGAGAGCGCATCCGATCCGGCACCTACTATGTCGCGGCAGTCGGATTCGACGATAAGAGAACTCGGGCAGTCGCTTTCGTCGAGTACATCTGTGGAAACCTGTGCGGTGACAGCATGTTTTATTTTCTGCGAAAGTCTGAGAAGGGGTGGGAGGAAGCCCGAGACGTCAAAGTCACGGACTGCGGCCGGATTTATTAGAAGAAAGCATTGTGGCGATGGCTGGGAGGAGGATGGCCTTTACTGTGGGAACGCAGACTCGAATCGGGCGACAGTTTGAGCAGCTGAAGGCGAGCGGCGAACTGGGTATCGTGGCGTACATCACCGCGGGCGATCCGACGCTCGAGGCCACGCGGCGCTTCGTCTTGGCGCTGGCCGAAGCGGGCGCGGACATCATCGAACTCGGCGTCCCGTTCAGCGATCCGGTCGCTGATGGACCTACGATTCAGCGCGCCAGCGAACGCGCCTTGAAGAGCGGCACAACGCTCGAAAAGATTCTTGCGCTTGTGCGCGACCTGCGCCGTTCCACGAAAGTCCCGATCGTCCTCTTCAGCTATTACAACCCCGTGCTTCAGATGGGTCTCGACAAGTTCGCCTCTGCGGCCGCGGATGCCGGCGCCGACGGCGTGCTCATCACCGACCTCACTCCGGAGGAAGCCGCCGACTATCGGCGTGCCGTTTCGGCGCGCGGCCTGGATACCATCTTTCTGGCCGCGCCGACGTCCACCGATGCTCGCTTGGCCCTGATTGCCGCGTGTTCCTCCGGCTTCCTGTATGTCGTCTCCCGCACCGGCGTGACCGGCGCGAAGGTTTCGCTGTCTGAAGATTTGCCCGCGCTCCTGCGCCGCGCTCGCGCCGCGACGAAGCTGCCCATCGCGGTGGGCTTCGGCATTTCCCTACCGGGCCACGTCTCCATTCTCGGCGGACTCGCCGATGCCGCGGTTGTCGGCTCCGCGCTCGTCTCGGACATCGAGCGCGAGGCGTCTGGAGACAGCCCTTCCGCCGCCGCGATTGATGCTGCTTGCGCGGCCCTTGCGGAACGCATGGCGGCGCTCAAACGCGCTGCGCGCAGCGGCATGAGCCGGCGGGAGGCCCTCCCCTAGCGCGAGACTGTTTGCGGGATGGCGTTGTGCCTGTATGATTCTTGTCATTCCGGGGGCAGGCGAGCGTTGTCTGACCCGAGCTGTCGATTGTTGGTCTTCGTGTGAGGCCGAATTGTGAACCTTGATGACTGGCGTCGCCGCATTGACGAGATTGACCGCAAGCTGGTCACGTTGCTCAACGAGCGCTCCCAGTGCGCGATCGAGGTCGGGCACCTCAAGCGCACCGATCATCTGCCGCTCTATCAACCCGATCGCGAGCGCGAGGTGCTTGAGAACGCCGAGCGGGCGAATCCTGGGCCGCTGCCGAACACGGCCATCCGGCGCCTGTTTGAGCGCATCCTAGACGAAGCGCGCTCGGTCGAACGCACCGCCATGCACCCGGATGAGCCGCGCGGAGAGAGTGCTGAACCAGGATCGAAACCGCCCCGGTCTCGCGGGGACTGACGGGAAAGGGTAGGCCAGACACCATGGTCGTCGTGATGCAGGCAGGAGCTTCGGACGAGCAGATCCAGCACGTAATCGACCGCCTCGTGGAAATCGGTTTCGATGTACATCGCTCCACGGGCGCCAGCCACACCGTCCTTGGCGCCGTGGGCGCGCCCGCCGAGTTCGATCATCGCGATATCGAGCTGCTCGATGGCGTGCGCGAAGTGATGCGCATCACGCAACCTTACAAGCTGGCCAGCCGGCAATTCCGTCCCGAGGGCAGCGTGCTGGACGTGGGCCGAGGGGTGCGCATCGGCGGCAAGGAAGTCGTCGTCGCGGCCGGTCCCTGCTCGGTAGAGTCCGCCGAGCAGATTCAGGCCGTGGCCGAAAGCGTGGCCAAAGCCGGGGCGAAGCTCCTCCGCGGCGGGGCTTTCAAGCCGCGCTCCTCGCCGTATTCGTTTCAGGGTCTCGGCGAAATAGGACTGCGCTACATGCGCGACGCCGCGGATAGGAACAAGCTCGTCGTGGTCACCGAAATCATGGACCCATCGCAGATGCCCATGATGCTCGAGTACGCCGACGTTCTGCAGGTGGGCGCGCGCAACATGCAGAACTACCATCTCCTCCGCGCCCTCGGCGAGGTGAAGAAGCCGGTGCTGTTGAAGCGCGGCATGTCCGCCACAATCGAAGAGCTTCTCTTGAGCGCCGAATACATCCTCAGCGGCGGGAATTACAGCGTGGCCCTCTGCGAGCGCGGCATTCGCACGTTCGAGACTTACACGCGGAACACTCTGGACATCGCCGCCATCCCCGTCATCCAGAAGCTCTCGCATTTGCCCATTCTGGCGGACCCCTCGCACGGCACCGGCCGGCGCGATAAGGTCGCGCCCATGGCCCGCGCCGCGGTGGCTGCCGGCGCCGACGGCTTGCTGATCGAGGTGCACAACGACCCCGAGCACGCCCTGTCCGACGGCGCGCAATCGCTCTTCACCGATCAATTCGCGCAGCTCATGGGCGAACTGCGAATCATCGCGGCAGCAGTCGGCCGCTGCATCGGTTGAACCATGCCCGGAGCTCCGCCTTTTCGCCGCGCTGTCATTCTGGGCACCGGCCTCATTGGCGGCTCCTTCGGGCTCGCCCTGCGCAAGTTCGCCCCTGAAATCCGCGTCGCTGGCTGGAACCGCGGCGGTCGCGCGCAGGAAGCGCTCGCCAAGGGCGCCGTCCAGGAGGCCTTTTCCGGCGATCTCGCTCCCGCGCTCGAGGGTGCGGACCTCGTCTACATCGCTCTGCCCATCGGCGCGATCGTGGACCAACTTCCCGAAATCATGCGGCTGGCCGCCCCCGGCGCACTGGTCACGGACGCCGCGAGCACCAAGCTTCGCATCTGCCGCCTGGCCGATGAAATCGCTGCTCGCGGGGCCGGCAAGCTCCCCCTCATGCTTCCGGCGCATCCGATGGCGGGAAAAGAAGTCGCCGGCATCGCCCACGCCGAAGCGGACCTGTTTCAAAACACGACGTACGCTCTCGTCGTGGGGGAGAAGGTGCGTGGCGACGCGCGCGTCCGAGAGTTTCTTTCTCTTGTCGAGCGAATCGGCGCGCGTCCCCTTTGGATCGGGCCCGAGCAGCACGACCGCGCGGTGGCGCTCGCCTCGCATCTGCCGCAAATCGTCGCTGTGGCCCTGGCGTCTTTCCTCTACGAACGGCTGGATGAAAACGGCCTGCCGGTCACGCTGGCGGGTCCGGGGCTCCGCGATTCGTTGCGCCTCGCGGGAAGCTCCTATTCCACCTGGCGCGATATTCTCCTGACCAATCGCGACAACATCGCCGGCGCCATCGATCTTCTTTCCTCCCGCCTCGACGATATCCGTGAACGCCTGGCCTCGCGGGAGCTCGAGGCCGATTTCGACGCGGCCAACGAACTCTACAAACTCCTCCACGATTTGAAGTGAGCGCCGCTCGCGAGCCATGAAGCGGGCGGGCGCGCCGTCGCTGGCCACAAATCACCGGGGACCGCCCACTCGTCACTCTTTCCGCAAAGCCCGGCCCATTGGAGAGCGGATGCTGTAATCTTTATCGAGGCTTGCTCTCCAGGCCGAACATGGACGCTCACTCGATCGTCGTCGTCAGCCTTCAGAACCCGAAGGAAAGACTCTGGGGCGAGCTCGTGGCCACTGAGCCCGCGGGGATTACGCTCCGCGCCATCGATCTGAATTCCTTCAACGATTTCATCCGGCGCATCCTCGATCCCGAAGGCGAGCGCGTCGCGTTGCCGACGCTCTTCTTCCCGATGAACCGCGTCGAGCGCGTGGCCCTCGACGAGCCTTCCGGCTCCATCCCCTCGATGGCCGAACTCTTCGAGCGCAAGGTGGGCCTCACGGTCACCGAATACCTCGCTCAGTTCGCCTGACAATTGCGCCTGAGCTGGGTTATCATCTCAACCAATGCCCAGGCTCAAATGGACCGTCCCCAATCAGATCACGCTTCTCCGGCTCGGGTTCCTGCCGCTGTTTCTGATTCTGATTCTTTATGAGCGCTATGGCTGGGCGCTCGCCGTCCTCATCATCTCCGCGCTCTCCGACGGAGCTGATGGTCTGCTGGCGCGCCGCCTCAACCAGGGCACTGCGCTCGGCGCCTATCTTGATCCCATCGCGGATAAGTTGCTCCTCTCTTCGTCTTTCCTGATCCTGGCGTTCGAGAGGCGGCTCACTTGGTGGCTCACCATCCTGGTCCTGAGCCGCGACGTCATCATCCTGGTGGTTGCCGCCGTGATCCTTCTCAGCTCAGGGTACCGGCCGTTTCCGCCCACCATCTACGGCAAGTTCACCACGATGGTGCAGATTATTCTCGTTTTTGCCATCGTTCTTGCCGCTGCCACCGGCTGGCACTGGCTCGTGCCCGTCAATCGGGTCCTGGTGTACGTCGTCGCCGGTTTCACCGTTTTCTCGGGCTTCCACTACAGCATCATCATTGCCCGCCGCCTCAGCAGCTCCTCGTAAGAGCTTCTTCGCTTGGAGACATGTCCGCGCTGATTCGGGAAGATGTCCCCGAACGCTTCGGCTCAGCAGCCAACACGTTTTCAGGAGACTAGGCGGGACGGCAGTAGCTCAGCAGCATCAAGACAAAGCTGGCCACCACCACAAGCCCGGCCAGCCAGCCAAGCGCGTAGGCACGCTTCAGTTCGCTCCCTGGAATCGGCTCGCGGTCGGCGAAGACTCTCCCCAGAAGGAATCCGGCCGCGAGTCCTCCGATGTGAGCGGCATTGTCCATGGCAAAGAACCCGAGGAGTCCGATCACGATAATGGACCCTGCCCACATGAGCAGGCGCCCACGCAACATCTTCATCGCCGCGCCGCCGCGCCGCGTGGTTATGGCGATCATCAGGCCGACCAAGCCCATCAAGGCGCCGCTCGCGCCCACGGAAAAATGCCCCACCAGCGAGCTCGCCGCGGACGCCACCATGCCCGTTGCCACGTACAGAAACAGATAGCGCGGTGAACCGTAAACCTGCTCCACGTTCGGACCGATATCGAGAAGAACCATCATGTTGAACCCAATGTGGATCAGTCCGCCGTGCAAGAACATCCCGGTCACGAGGCGCCACCATTCCCCGTTGAAGAGTTCTCCGGGCACGTTCGCGCCCATCCGGAAGAGGACCGGGCCGCTGATCCCGCCGAAGAGACTCAAGCCGCCGGCGGCCCTCGCCGTTGCCAGAAAGCTCACCACGAACATCAGTATGTTGATCACCAGGAAGACGCGCGTGACCGGAGCCTCGCCGCCCAGAAGTTCGCCGACGGACTTGCCCGCTGCCGTCAACGAAAACGTCAGGCTGGTGCCGCACTCATGGCAGCGCTTTGCCGTTGTGCCCACGAGCGTCCCGCACGCGGGGCACAGTCGCGGTCTCGCAGCAGGCTTCTCGCCGCCGCCGAAAAATCCGCGCAGCGCGGTCTTCCATCGTTCGATCCGCCATTGCCAGCGGTAAGGAAGTGGCAACTTGCCTCCTTGCAGGTCGCGCAGAGCGTTCTATAATACTCTCGCGGCGCGGTTTTCGCGGAGAAAGACTCGCGGCGGCGAGCGCCTTTGCCGCCCGCGCCGTTTCGAGCGGAGCCCCGGTGCTTTTTGCGAACCAAGCCGGGCGCCTTTTTCGATTCGATGAGATGATGACCATGGACATCTTTGAACAATTCGGCCGCAGAGTAGATGAAGAAATTGTTCGCCTCCATCGCTATCTCGAAAAGGATTTCGCGCCGGAAGCCGAGCGCCACGCCGCCGAAATTCTCCGGAGCGTTTCCGGCAAGCTTTCCGAACTCGCAGCCGAGATGGAAGCGCACCTCGGGCGCGCTTCCTCACGCGACTCCTCCAAGCCTCCGACGCCATCTTCCTCGAATTCTTCGCAGCCCTGACCCTGGCCGCCCTGTGACTGCTCTCTGTGCCGCGCGCACTCGCCGCCATCCATTCTCTAACGTTTTTTACCTCGTTCTGTTCCTGAGCGTTTTTTGCATGTCCGGGTGCTCCTCGCATCGCACGGCCGCCAACCGCCCGCCGTCTGTCTCCCCGCCCGCATCGGCGCCCAGCGATCGCCCTGCGCCTGTGAATCGCCCGAGCGATTCCGGCCCCGCCAGCAGTCCTTCGCGGCCCAGGGTCGCTCCGGCTCCGGCACCCGCAGGCTATGCGGAAGAAGGCAACGCCTCCTGGTACGGCGTCCCTTTTCACGGCCGGCGCGCCGCCAACGGCGAAACCTACGACATGTACAAACTCACCGCCGCGCATCGCACGCTGCCGTTCGAAACTCTCGTCCGGGTCACGAATCTTCTGAACAACAACTCGGCCATCGTGCGCATCACCGACCGCGGCCCTTTCGTTGACAATCGCATCATCGATCTCTCCCTCGGCGCCGCTCGCGAGCTCGATATGGTGGCAGCCGGGATCGCGCCAGTGCGCATCGAAGTTCTTTCTTCCGACATCGACCCCACCACCGGGTTCTTTACCGTGCAGGTGGGCGCCTTCCTCGAGCGCGCCAATGCCGAGCGCCTGCGCGACCGCCTCGCCGTGTCCTACTCGCCCATCTTTATCCAGCAATACGATTCACCCGGCGGCCTTTTCTACCGCGTCCGCGTCGGGCGCATCTCCGGCGAAGAGGATGCCCAGCAGTTCAGCGACACGCTGCGCCTGAAGGAAGGATTCGCCGATCCGCAGGTCGTCCGGCTCGACAACCAGTAGTTACAGGAGCGCGCCGCTGGCCTATAATTGGTGGATCCCGGAGGGCCGACCATGACCGACGACTGTATCTTCTGCAAGATCGAGCGCAAGGAACTTCCCGCGAAGCCGGTTTACGAGGATACCGAGGTATTCGCTTTCCACGATCTCCATCCGCACGCTCCGACGCACATCCTGATCTGTCCCAAAAAGCACTTCGCCGCGCTTCACGATGGCGAACCCTCGGACCAGGGCGTTCTTGGGAAGATGCTGCTCGTTGCCGCGCAGATTGCTCGCGACCAGAAGCTGACGGACGGCTACCGCGTCATCTTCAACAACGGCCGCGGCGCCGGCCAGACCGTCTTTCATCTCCACTTGCATCTCATGGGTGGGCGCCCCTTCCGCTGGCCGCCGGGGTAGGGCGGCACCGTGCCGCAGGCCGCGGCTCGCCGTTTTCCTCGCGGGATTTTGCGGAACCGGGCGGCTGGACGACTATTCGCGGATCAGGAAACTCATGCGCACGCCGCAGACTTCAATCATGTCGCCGTCGTTCAGCCGGGTCGGCCCGTGGATGGGCATGTAGTTCAGCGTAGGCGTTCTCTCGCCGGCACCCAGATAGAACCCGTCGTCGCGGCGGTTGATTTGCGCGGCCACTTCCGGTTTGAACCAGCCCTTCAACCGCACGGTGGCCTGGCTTGATTTGCCGATGACCGTCAGACGATCGGCCAGCACGTATTCCCGGTTGTCGGTGCGCCCGCGGAGCACGATGAGGGTGGGCATCTTCAACCGGTCGGGAGCAAACTGCGACCTTTCGCCGAGCGCCACGGCCTGCTGCAGCATGTCGCGGCGCTGCTTGGTATCCAGCACCACGGTTTCGTCGATGATGGGCGCGGCGTGCTTCCGCCCAGCGTCCCAGGGGACCGGGGCGTCTCCGGTTTCGTCCACGTCGATGTGGTGCTTTCCCACCCAGATCGAGTCGCCGTCATGCAAAGTGGCGCGCTCGATGCGCAAATCGTTTACGAAGGTTCCATTCAGGCTGTTGAGGTCTTCCACAACGAGCCGCCCGGCCTCGTAATACACCTTGGCGTGGTAGTTCGAGATCGCCAAGTTATCCACGGCCAGATCGTTGTCCGGCGCGCGCCCGATGCCGATCGGCCGGCTTCCGACGGGCATTTCCTTGAGCACCGTCTTCTCGAACTTGAGGCTGAGCTTGGCCATGCTAGTGTCCTCCGCCCTTCGGCGAATCGCTCTTCGCTGGATGTTCCGGCAGGCGCACCTTCCGGTCGCGCCGCCATAACCTGGAGAACCAACCATTCGATCCCGGTTCGAGCCGCACCACGACCACGGTCACGTTATCGTGCCCGCCGCTCTCGTTCGCCAGCGCCACAAGCCGCTCGGCGGCCTGCTGTGGATGGCTCTCTACGGCGAGGGTGCTGGCAATCTCCGGCTCCGTCAGCATCCGGGTAAGCCCGTCCGAGCACAGCAAGAGGACATCGCGCTCGAGCAAGGCGTATTCTTCCGCATCCACTTCCACGTCCTCGCGCGCGCCGAGTGCGCGCAGCAGGACGCTCTGCATTTCGCTGATCTCGGCCTGCTGCGGCGTCAGCATGCCCCGGCGGACTTGTTCGGCCACGAGTGAATGATCCTGAGTCAGTTGCGCGAGACCGCCGGCGCGGAGCAGGTAGATGCGGCTGTCGCCGACGTGGGCCACGCTCAAACGCGGCCCATCGATCCACGCGGCCGTGATCGTCGCGCCCATTCCGCTCTGTTCGGGAATGGCCTTCGCCGACTCGATAATCTTCAGGTTGGCCAGGTGAACGGCGCTCAGGAGCCGCTGCGTTTTCTTGCTGAGCCCGGGCCGGACCTCGCCGACGAGCGGCGTGGCGGCGTGGTACTCCGCTTGGCGGCAGTGGCTCGCGACAGTCTCCACCGCGAGCGCGCTGGCCACCTCGCCATGCGTTTCTCCGCCCATTCCGTCGGAAAGAACGAACAAATTCAGCGGAGCGACGATCCGGTAAGCGTCCTCGTTGTTTGCGCGGACGCGCCCCACGTCGGTCGCGCCGCCGCTCTCGATATGCACGCACACCCTCGCCGCGCGCCACGCTCGCTTGCAGGTGCTGGGTCCAGCGGCACAGCGCGCTCGGTTCACCCAGGGTTCCTGCATGGCAGACTAACAGACGCTCCGCACTCCCACAATCCGCCTGCATTCAACTGGTTACGTTCACTTCGCCAACCCGCCACATGGATCATTTGGCGGGAGCAGTGCGCTCTGTCGAAGAGCGGATTCTCGCGATGGCCTCTTCCTGACGTCTCCCTCCTCTTCGCGTCCCCGCGTTTTCGGCTACAATCTCCTCATGTCTGCGCGCCGTTTGGTATTTTCTCTGTGTCTTTGCGCTTGGGTCGCGTGCCCGTTTCCTGCCTTCGCCCAGAAGGCTGTTCTGCGGACCCCAGCCTGGTCAGCGCGAATGGTTGTTCTGCCGCGCCGTCTTGTTGCCGGTGCACCCGCCACCGCTGCCGTCCTCGATGCGCAGGGACGCCTGACGCCCGGGGTAACGCTCCAATTCACGCTCGGCCTTCGCTCGGATGCGACGATTCGCATCACCACGGATCAGACCGGCCGCGCCGTCTTCACCGTGCCTGCAACTCCCGGCGTGCTCTTCGCCAAGATTGTGGGGCGGCCGGACAAAGTTTCCAGTGCGGTGATCCCCGCGTCCGAGGCTGCGGCCGCCGGCCTCCAGATCACGTCCTATCCGCGTTTCGTTTCCATTACGGACCGCTTCGAAATCTCCGGAGAAGGTTTTCGTGGCCAGGCGGACGCGAATCAGGTCACGATCGGAGGCGCTCTCTCGCTTGTCCTGGCGGCTTCGCCGGTTTCACTCGTGCTGTTTGCCGCGCCCGGGCTCCCGCCGGGTCCCACGGAGTTCCAAGTGGAATCCTCGGGGCAAAAATCATCCGGGTACCCAATTACTCTCGTTCATTTCGAGTTCAGCGCCCCGACGGCGAAACTCGGTCCGGGCCAGCATCAGATTCTGACGGTCCGCGCGCGCGGCACTCAGGAACGCCTCAATATCGAGGCGCGCGATCTCTCACCCGAGGTCGCGGACCTGGCTGGTGGGAATCCCGCGCGCCTGATGACTTCAGGCGGGAAAGAGAATGCCGCGCAGTTCGAGGTGGTTGGCCGCCGCGCGGGCGATTTCCTCATCAGCATCCGGCTAGTCCCTCGTCCTCTCGAGGCTCCGCCCGCCCCCGCGCGTCCCTAGCCTCTCTGGGCGCGACTTCCTGCGGCACACGGATCCGAGCTGTTCCCGGCGCACGTGTTTCCTGTTTCCCTGTCTTGAAGAAACCTACTCGAGTGACTTGTTCTCCGGCTCTCCAGCGGGAAGTGCGGGCGTTTCCGGCGAAGCGCCCTGCACCATTTGGTGGATCGCATTTTGCGCGCGTTCGAGCCTTCGGTCGGCGTCGCCGTAGCTCTGCTGCGCATTTTTCAGGTGGATCCCCACCTTGTCGAAGACCTCCTGGAACGTGCTGAGCTGCTTGTGCAGTCCTGCCATGCTGGCGTGCAGCTTTTTCGCATTTTCTTCAATTTGCATCCCGCGCAGACCCATGGTGATCACGCGCAGGTGCGCGTACAGCGTGTTCGGCGACACCGCGAAGACGCTTTTCCCCCGGCAATACTCGTCGAGCGGACCCTTGCCGTCTTCCGTCATCAACAATTCGTAATAGACGCTTTCGGAAGGCACGAACATCATGGCGATATCGAGCGTGCCCTCGTTGGGAACGATGTATTTCTTGGAAATGGCGTCGGCGTGGCCCCGCACCGCCTGCGCAAACGCCCGCCGAGCCGGCTCGCCCTCCGCCGCGATTCTTCGGAAATCATCGAGAGGAAACTTCGAGTCCACAGCCAGCAGCTTGTCCCGGAAGCGCACCACGGCGTCGGCCGTTTCGCCGGTCGAAAACCGGTGCTGCAGCGTGTAGTTCGCCTGCGGCAGGCAATCCTCGAGCAATCGCTCCAGGGTCAGCTCGCCCAGCAGGCCGCGGGTTTTGGCCCCGCCCAAGATATTTTCGAGGGTCTGCGTGGCCTCAGCCATGTCGCGTCCGGCCTGCTGCACTTCGCCGAGCTGTTTCTGGATCTGCCCCAGGGTCTCGCGGGAGTTCTTGAGTTCGGTGCTCATCGCGGTCTGCGCCTGCGCCGCAATGCCGGCCGAGCTGGTCACGCCATCTTGAAGGGCCTTGGTGACGCCCGCCAACTGCTGCGCCACCTGCTGGCTCAGTTGGCCCATCTGCTGCGTGAAACTCTGCGCCTGCCCGGCCATCAGTTGCACATCGCGCCGCAGCTCCCCCACCTCTGTGTCGAGTTGCCCTTCTTTGCGGCGCCCTTGCGAGCTCTGAAGAATCTGCCAGAGCACCAATGCCGCGACCACCAGGATCAAAGCCAGTAGCAATCCGTTCATTCCTTCTCGCACCTCTGCACGGAAAACGGTGTCCTTACTCTACGCACATCGCCGGCGGATGAAAAGCCCCATGCCGATGGGGACCCGGCTGGAGACGGCGCCCGTCGCTCGTGCAGTTGAAGTGACAGGGGAATCTTCTTCGGGGGGGGGAGGAACGATTCTGGCAGGGGAGGCGAAAATTAATCGCGCAGCTTCCGTTGGACCAATCGCCGCAGTTTCTCTCGATCTTCTTCTCTCATGTGCACGAATTCAATGCCGCTGCCGTTCGGCCCGATGTTCCGCACGACTGCCGTGAAATGAATCTTCCGGAACCCAGCGCGGATTTGCAGCTTGATGGAGTCTCCCACGGCAAGTTTTCCGGGCGATTCCAGATACGCCCCGCCGAGACTTATAGTGCGCACCCTCGCCAGGCCCGCCGATGCGCCTTCGAATTGCGCGGAGAGCGGCGAGAACAGCGGCACGCGCACGTAGCGCCGCGCCACGGCGAACAGCCCGCTCGCGCGGTCGGGAGTCTCGACCGCCGTTCCGATGCGCGCCGAAAACGACTGGTTCTCGATCATAGCCAGCGCTTCCTCAGCGGCCGCGCGTAGTCCGGCTGGCTCGGCGTACGTCAAGCCGTTCCGCTTCTCCGCAAGCGCGTGAAGCAGGACGACCGCCTCTTCCACGCGCATCCGGCCGAGAGCCTCGATGGCCTTAATGCGCAGAAAGAGGTCGCGCAGGACGGGGTGCTTGCCCGCGGCGATGTCGATCAGCATCGGCACCGCCGTCTCTTCCTGTGCCATCCCAATGGCGTCAATCATCATCGGCGCGACCAGCGGATGCGCGTCCTCGAGCGTCGCTGCGAACGCGAAGGCCACGCTCGGCGACGGCATGCCATTCACCGCGCGCGCCAGTTCGGAAACCGCCAGATCCTGCAAGCTCCAGTCCCAACTGCCCAGCGCCCGCGCCAGCCCTCGGACCAGCCGGTCCGGATCCGCGGCCGCGAGCAGCTTAATCGCCGCTGTAGCCCGCTGCCGCCGCGCTTCATAAAGCCGCGTCTCCGCCATGCTCAGTACCGGCACACCGATCGTGCGCAGCAGCCTCGCCATGGCTGGCAAAGATTCCTGCCCGCGCGGCTCCGTCAACAGCAGCGTCAGCCGGTCAAGCAAACGCTCCGGGTCGCGTTCGAGGAGCCGCGGCAGCGCCGGATCGAGCGGCCGGTTGGCCAGCGCCGCATCCACGAGAAGCAGCCAACGATCCTGCGCCACGATGCGCCGCGCCAGGGTGGCCACGTGATCGTGTTCGGCGTCCCGTGGCGCCTTTTCGAGCGCCAGAAGGATTGCTTCAAATCCCGCATAATCCGCGCGCACCACCGCGATCCGCGCCAGCGACTCCGTGAGCGCCGCCAGCAGCGCCGCAATTTCCGGGCTGCTCTCCTTCTCGAGTGCGCTCAGTGCCACCCGGCTCAATTCCTCAGGGAGCTGGTGTGGCCAGAGCGATTCCACGTAGCCGGTCATCTCCACAAGCGCCACCGCCACCGCGCGCCGGGCGTGCGTATCGGTGTTCTCCAGGCAACGCGCAAAGTTCAGCAAGATATGCCGCGCCTCGCGTCGGGGCGCGTCAGCTCCCGCTTCGATAAGCCGCCTGAGCGTCTGCCGCAGCGCCGCCACCGGCACGCACCAGGCTTGCGTGCTCCGCAACACCGCGGACTTCTCCCGCGGCGCCATTTCCGCCCAAAAGCGCTCGATCATGCTTTCACGGTAGGTTTCCCCAGCCCACTGCGCCGCAAGCGTGGTCAGGTGCTGTGAGCTGTGGGGGCCCTTGTATTCGCCGGCCGAGACGATATCGTCGCCCAGGCGCCCGAACTGTGCCCGCACTTCGTGGGCTGCCATGCGTCCGGTGACGAACTCCGCGCCCAGAAACTCGAAGACCAGCGTTTCGGAAAGCCGTAAGAGGTAAGTTTGCGGAGCCTCGCCATCTTTTGGCGAGTACTGCGTGATGGCTTCGACGACGAGGCGCACCGTCTCACGGCTCGATTCCGCCAGCGTGGCGTGGATGGCCTCCGCCGCCTCTTGCGGTGAAAGCCCGCGAGCTGCCTCGAGGGGCGGCGTCAACCGAGCAATCAACCGAAGCGCCGGACCCAACTCCTCGAGCGACGGCGCCGGCAGCGGCGCATCGCCGCGTTCCCTAGCCTCGCGCTGCGACGTTCCGCTGTACGCCACGAGCGCCGCGACCAGGCTCGCGAGGACGCTATCCACTTTTCGTTCCGCTTGGCTATTCACCCGAATCCCTTCGACGTGGTGCTCGATCAACCGCTTGGTCCAGCTCGGCGTGCCGCGCGCCGAATGGTCGTTCGTTCCCGCATCCGATCTTAACAAAGCACGGTTCAGGAGTTGCACCAGCGTGTCCAGTTCGCCCACATTTGTTTCTCTCAGAACGGCCAGCGCTGTCACTCCCGCCTGTTTGAGGTCGTCAGCGAGCCCCGCCAGTTCGCTGCGCGGGTCCGGGAGCGGCGACTCGCTGAGCCTGGGCACGGTGATCCGGCCAGGCTCGAACTCGATGGTCGTGGGGCCGAGTGCGTCCAACATGGCCCGCATGCTCCGGCCGGCCACGTCCAGGTTTTCAGTGAGTCTCGGGTGATTCCTTTGGTAGAGCCGCGCCGACCGCAGAAGTACCTGCAGCGACCGCAGGAAGTGCTGAACCAGCGCTTCCGACTCGCCCATCGTATCGTTTGCTGGAAAGGCTTCGATCAGCTTCGCCGGCGCCTCGGCCGGCAAAGGACCGACCTCTCCATCTCGCCCGTCCGCGATGGACAGGAGCCTTGGTTGAATCAGCGATCGCAGAACCACGCTCTTCCTCGGCCCCTCATCGTGGGGGCCACCCACACCGTCTCGCGAGACTCTGCTTCGTGCCAGCGCGTACCGGCCAAGTCTCGCTGGAGGCATGCGGCCGACACGGGCGCCAAGCCCTCCGCCGACACGAAGTTCTGGCTATACTTCAGCAACTGCGACACCATGCCACTCTTTGATTAACGTGTGTTCTTTCAGTCGATTACTTGAATCTGGGGGGCTGATTCACGTCCTGGCTGGGTAGAATCGTTACATCTCTTGTACTCTCCTACCATAAGTACCAGTACCATCCTACTACCTCTTCTTTCTCACTCTCCTTACTTCTGCATGTCTTCCGACACCTGTACCGTTTGCCCCTCGTCCACAACAACTCTCCTGGTCACGGGCTCACGCCCTGGCAGCAGCAGCGTCACCGCGTGCATCCCTGCCGTCATTTGCACGCGCGCCGGGGTAGATTGTCCGGTTGCGACCCCGTCCACAAGAACGGACGCTCCTGGCGGCTCGCTCCGCGCCATCACCCAGGCGACATGCACCGATTTCGCAGTCAATTCCACATCAAGCTGCGTCTGCACGTCGCTCTTCACTTGCACGTGTCCGACGTAGGGCTCGAAACCGTCCTTCCTCAGCACGAGGTTGTAGTCGCCAGCCGCCAACGGCAGCGACACTGGCGTTTCTCCTGATTGCTTCGCCCCGTTAATGAAGACGTCCGCGCCATCCGGCTTCGTGTTCACGAAAAGCCCCATTGCCGTGGCTTCCAGCGAAATCTTCTGTTCCACCATGGCTCCGAACTTCACTTGCAGGGCAGTCTGTACCGGCCTGTACCCGTCCTTCCTGATTTCGAGACTGTACTGTGCAGGGAAGAGGTTGATAAAGCTGCAGGGCGTCTGGCACTGCTCCAATTCTCGCCCGTGAGGACCGCGCAGAACCGCTGTGGCTCCGGCCACATCTGTCTTGATGTTGATCCCACCCAATCCTGCCCGTAGCACGGGGCGCTCGACCGTCCGTGCGGAGCTAGCCGGGCGATCGGGAACAGCTTCGTATTCGATGTCGTCAACGATCTGTACGCCTGCCGGTGCTTCACGCAGGCGCTTCAGCAGTTCGCCGTGCTCACCCGGCCTGAGTTTGCCGGAAAGCATCAAGGTGTTTCCCATGCCCTCGAGCTTCACGCGGCTGGCCAGGCCCATGTCCCGCAGCGCTTGTTCGATCCGGCCGCGAAATTCCGCTGCCGCGACGCTAAGGCCCGTACCGGGATTGGCGGGCGCCACCGGGACTCGCTTAATGGCGCGCGAGGGGTCGGCGGTAACCCGCTCGCCACGCCCGGCTCCTGCGCTCGTCGGCGAAGGTGCGGCAACCTTCGGAGGCGCACTCAGCATTTCGGGTTTGACATGCTCGCCATTCCCGGCTGAGGTCTCCACTGCCGGGTGAGGCGGCGAGATATCTACGCTGCCCACGACAACCGCGCCGTTTGGCGCGCTTTCGTTCTCCCCGAAAGGCGCGTTGGCCGGTTTCTCAGTCGTGCGGGTTGACAGTGCCGCCGGGGCGGCGTCTGCGAGCGAATCTTGCTGCGCGTGCGCCCGGTGCCAGAGTTCCAGCATGTACGGCTTCAGGCGGTATCCGCAGTACCCGATGATGCCCAATAGACAAAGCGCCAGAAGCGCGCTTGCCGTGCGGCTCTTTCTCTTCTCCGGCTGCAGCGGCGCAATCGAGCCGCTCCTTCGCACCGCCGGAACCGCCCCGCTGACTGCCGCCGGCAGTCGGCCGCTGTCACTTGGGTGGCCCGAGGCCCTCGGCAACGGTCCCACGCCCGGGAGCGCCATGGTCGCATCCGCGGTCCCTCCGAGCGACCTGAAATTCTTCAAGTCCTCGAGCATGTCGTGGCAGTTCTGGTAGCGGGCTTCCGGCGCCTTTGCCAGAGCCTTCATCACCACCTGGCTGATCCCCGGATGGATCGAAGGGTCAATCTGCCGCGGCGGCACCGGGTCTTCGTTCACAATCTTGTAGATCACCGTGGTGATGTTCTGGCCGGGGAATGGTTTCTCGCCCGTCACCATTTCGTACAGCACCACGCCGAGCGAAAAGATGTCGCTTCGGCCGTCCACGGGCCGGCCCTTCACTTGCTCCGGCGACATGTAGCTGGGCGTGCCAATCACGTGCGCTGTCTGGTGGGTGGTGCCGAACTGCAGGATCTTCGCGGTGCCGAAGTCGGTGATCTTCAGAGTATCGTCCGGCGTCAACATCAAATTCGCCGGTTTAATGTCGCGGTGCACGATGTTCCGTTCGTGCGCGAACTGCAGCGCGCCGCAAGCTTGCTCCAGGATGTGGATCACCCGCGGCAACGGAAAAGCCTGCCGCGCATCGAGAAGCGCCTGTAGGCTCTTGCCCTCCACCAGTTCCATGGTGATGTAGTAGAGCCCGCCCTCTTCTTCTCCCGCGTCATACACCACTACGATGTTCGGGTGTGTCAATTGGCCTGCCGCGTGCGCTTCGGTCTGGAACCGCTGCAGCAGTTCCGGCCGCGACATCCCCGTGCCTTCCTCGGAGAGCCGGATGGTCTTTACCGCAACCGTCCGGCCGATCACCGGGTCCACGGCCCTATAAACGACACCCATCGCGCCGCGACCGAGTTCGCCGACGATTTCGTACCTTCCGGCCTTGGTCATTGACGTCATCTGCGGAGAAGGGAACCCACACCTCGGTTCCGAAAAAGCCCTATGCGGTCCAACGACATGCACACGCCCGCCCCCGCCCGGCGTAGCGCCTCAGGTGCCTTCCCAGCGAACATAGCCTCCACCTCAGGCGCGGTCAACGCCGCCGCGGTACAGGTGTATCGCACCTGCTAAGAGACCACAGATATGGGGAGCGCTGGGGTAGGTCTTCGTCGAAGCCGGTCTTCGAATGACCGGTGTCAGTTCCCGTTTTGGTCCTTCTCCGCGGCCACTTTGCCGGCGAACGACCGGTACACGAAGATGAAGTACCCCGCCGTGAGAAGCATCCCGACAATCCACCAGATCAGCCCGATCTTCAGCCCGTACGCACCGGCCTGGGCATTGAACACGGTCAGCGCGAACTCCGGCTTGCGCGCCGGGAGCACGTAGGGATACACGCCGAATACCACGCTTGTCAGCATTCCCAGCAGGTACGCGCACGAGCCCAGAAAGGCGTTCCGAATGTTCCCATTCGCCAGGAACCACCACACGCTCACCAGTCCCACAAACGCGAGCGCTGGCAAGAGGAATCCCCAATGCTTTGCCTCGAGGTTCGCAGGCACCTGCGGCTGCACGAGGAAGGTAGCCCAGGTAATCGCCGCCGTCATCACGAGCACGACCCACCACACGTATCCGGCCACACGTGCGGCTCTTTCGCTCACTGCTCCAGGCGTCTTGTGCGCCACCCACAACGCGCCGTGCATCACCAGCGCCGCTAGCGCGGCCACGCCCGCCAGGATGGTGTACCAGTCCAGAATGCCCGTCTCCTCTCCCAGGCGGAAATTCGTCCAAAGCGGTTCGAAGAAGTATCCGCTGGCGTCGAGCGGCACCCCGCGCACCACATTCCCCAGCGCCGCCCCGAAGAACACCGCCAGGAGCGCGCTCGAACCGCAGAAGACCGCATCCCAGAACGGCCCCCACACCGGGTTCTTCACATGGTTGCGAAACTCGATTGACGTGCCGCGCAGGATCAGCAGCCACAGCACGATCATCAGCGGCAAGTAGAAGCCGCTGAAACCGGAAGCGTAGAGCATCGGAAACGCGAAATAGAGCGTTCCGCCGGCGGCCAGCAGCCACACCTCATTCCCGTCCCACACCGGCCCGACGCTGGCGATCACCTGCCGCCGTTCTTCGTCCGTCTTGGCCACGAGCAGGTGAATGGCGCCCGCACCCAGATCGAACCCGTCGAGAAGCACGTACATCGCGATCATCACTGCAATCAGCCAATACCAGACCGTCGCCATGGCCGCCTCCTCAGTCCGCCGCGCCGGCGGTCGCTGCCGGGCGCTTGCCGTCGCCGGGTTCGGGTCCGCGCTCGATCTCCCGGTACACCAGAAACAAAAATAGAATCGCCAGCAACGTGTACAGCCCCATAAATCCCAGGAGCGTGAACCATGCGTTACCGGCCGCCACGCGCGGCGATGCGCCCGCGGCGGTGCGCATCAGCCCGTAGATCACCCACGGCTGCCTTCCCAGCTCGGCCGTCATCCATCCAGCCGTGTTGGCGATGTACGGCAGCGGCGCCGCCAGCATCAGCAGCCACAGCATCGCTCGCGAGGCGAAGAGCGTCCCTCGCCATAGCTTCAGCGCCGCGATTCCAAAGATGGCGATGAAAATCGTGCCGAGGCCCACCATCACGTGGTAGCTGTAGTAGAGCAGCGGGATCCGGTCGGGCCACTCCTTCTCCGGAAACTCGTCTAACCCTTTCACCTGCGCGCTCCACCGCCGGTACGTCAGAAAGCTCAGCGCCTTCGGCACCGTGAGCGGGTTGTCCAGCCGCTGCTTCTGCACGTCGGGCTGGCCCACGATCGCCAGCGGCGCGCCATCCTGCGTGTGAAACAGTCCTTCCATCGCCGCGAGCGTCGGCTGCTGGTGCTCGGCGATCAACCGCCCCTGCGCGTCTCCCGTGGGAAATAGCTGCAGCACTGCTGCGATGACTCCGACGATCACTCCCGTCCTAACAAACGTCCGCCCGTACTCTTCGTGGTGCTTCATGAGCAAGTAGAATGCGCCTACCGCCGCCATCACAAAGCAGCCCGTCTGCACCGCGCCCAGCATGTTGTGCGCGTACTGCCAGAGCGCCCAGCGGTTCAGCAGCAGTCCCCAGAAGCTCGAGAGCTGAATCTCGCCGTTCGCGCCGAGCGTGTACCCCACCGGGTGCTGCATCCACGCGTCCGTTGCCACGATCAAGTAGCCCGAAAGCCACGATCCCACAAAGACCAGAAACGCCGCCCACCAGTGGCCCACTCGGCCCAGTTTCTTCTCCCCGAACAGAAATAATCCGAGGAAGCTCGATTCGAGGAAAAACGAAAACACACCTTCCATCGCCAACGTCTGCCCGATCACGCCGCCCGCCGCCCGCGAGAACGCCGCCCAGTTCGTCCCGAACTGGAATTCCATGGGAATGCCCGTCACCACGCCGATCGCGAAGGTGATCCCGAAGATCTTTGCCCAGAACCGCGCCGCGCGGTTGAAGTGCTCCTGCCCGGTCCTGAGCGCCATGCTCTTCAGCACCACGATCAGCAGCGCCAGCCCCATCGTCAGTTGCGGGAAGAGGTAATGGAAAGTCACAGTGAACGCGAAGTGAAATCGGTGAATATCGAGCGCGTCATTCATGAGCACTCCTTGCGGGGCGCGGCCTTCGCCCGAGAGGGCGGGCCTGGTCTGTACCGACCGGCCGCGAGTGCGCCCATTCTACGCGGGCCGCCCCTGCCCCAAAAGTGAAATTCTCGCCCGCACCAGTATTGCGCCGGCTACCTTCGCCGCGCCTTTTCGATGCCGATTGAGTTGCGATTACTGCGTCTTCGCGGTTTGCCGGTTGCGGTTGGTGATTGACGTCGCGCTGATATACACCAGCGCTGCCAGCGGAATCAGGAAGGCAATCCTCATCGATCCAAACTCGTCCGCCACCAGTCCCATGACCGGTGGGACAATCGCTCCGCCCACAATCGCCGTCACCATCAATCCCGCAAGCGCGTTCGTCTGCTCGGGCATAGTCTCCACGGTCATCGAGAAAACCAGCGGGAAAATATTCGCGAAGCCCAGTCCGATGACGAAAACACTGGCTACGGCCACGCCTCTCATTGGAGCCAGTACGCCAAGCAGTCCCACCACCGACAGCGCGCACGTAATGATGAAGAACGTGCTCGCCTTGATCCAATTCAAGATCACCCCCCCGGAGAAGCGTCCGATAATCAACGCGAGAAAAAAGAGCCCCGTCCCCAGGAGGCCGGTTCGCGTGATATCCACTGCGAAGCGTTCTTTCAAATAGATAGGAACCCCGGAGCTCACCGACACTTCCGCGCCCACGTAAAGGAAAATCGCCAGCACCATCATCGCCACGTAGCCATTCTTCAGCAGCGCCAGCGCCGATCCAAACGTCGTCGGTTTGCGATCGGCCGCGTGCCGCTCCTCCACCTTGAGCGGCCAAAGCGCCACGATCGTGATGAGCACCGCCACGCTATAAATCGGAAAAATCACCTGCCAGCTCGCCCCCGCGGCGCGCGCCGCAATCACCGGGATCAACGGCCCGGAGAGCGAGCCGATCGCTTTCACAAACTGACCCAGCGACAAGTTGCGCGCGTATTTTCCTTCCGGGGAAACGTCGCGCATAATGGGATTTCCCGCGACCTGCAGCGTCGCCGCGCCGGCGCCGAACAGAAGCACTGCGAGCAAGAACACGGGAAACGTCCGCAGTCCCATCACCGTGGGGATCAGGAAGCCCGCCAGCATGATCGCCAAGCCGAGCAGCAGAACGAACTTCTTGCCTTTCTTGTCCTGATACACGCCCATGGGAATCGAGAGAATGCCGAACATCGCGAACCCCAGGAAGGGGATCAGCTGCGCGACAAAATTCGAGAGCTGAAATGTCTGCCGCGCGAGACCGACGAACGGACCGACCGCATCGCCAAAGCCCATGGCCAGAAACGCCAGAAACACCGCCCAAGCGCCCTTGCTGCGATTCAATGTCATTCCTCCGTGAACGTCCTTTGAGGAGACGCAGTTAGCCCGTGGTCCTGCACAATGCCGCCGCGCCCGCGATGCCGGCTTCTTCGCCGTATCGCCCGAGCACCACCGGAATCTGCTCGGGCCAGGGATTGAGCACGGCCCCTTTCCAGTGCGCGCGAATGTCGTCCAGGAACGGCGCCAGCATCGAAGACACGCCGCCGCCCATGATGATTACATCGGGCTCGAGCAGATCCACGATATTCCCCAGCCAGTACGTCAGCAGATCGAGCGTCTCCTGAATCACTTCCTTCGCGACGGCGTCGCCCGCGCTCGATGCCTTCCCAACCATCTCGCTCGTGACGTTCTCCGCTTTGCCGCCGGCCAGCTCCAGCAGCGCCGACTTCGGTTTGCTCTCCAATTTCCGCCGAGCCCGCCGCGCGATCGCCGGACCCGACGCCAGAAACTCGATGCAGCCGTGTTTGCCGCACTTGCAGATAGGACCGTCGTACTCGATCCCCATGTGCCCGCCTTCGCCGGCCGCGCCCGTTCGCCCGTGATAGATTTTCCCGTCAAAGACGATTCCGGTGCCGATGCCGGTCCCCACGATGGCGTAGAAAACGTTTCGATAGCCGCGTCCCGCTCCCCAGAGCACTTCCGCCAGCGCCGCCGCATTTGCGTCGTTATCCACCTTCACCGGCACGCTGTAGACCCGCCGCACTTCGTCCGCCAGCGGAAAATTCCTCCAGCACGGCACGTTCGGCGGATTGATCACCACTCCCGTCTCCGGATTCAGCGGACCCGGCGAGCAAATCCCGATCGCCGCGACTTGCTTTTCTGCTCCCGAGTGCTCCAGAAGCTGCCGGATCGCTCCTAGCACAGCGGCCAATCCCGTCGCAGCGTCCTTGTTCGTCACCATCGGCACGCGCGTATGCTGCACGATCTCTCCCGCCGCGTTCACGAGCCCGGCCGCCACCTTCGTTCCGCCTATGTCCACCCCAACGAAAAGCGCTTCGCTCATTTCGCCCTTCCTGAAATCCCGCCGCTGCGCAAGCACGAACCGCGCGTTTCGATTCTACCCAGGCGCACGACCTTAGGGCAGCCGCTCCCTCGCGTCAACCTCGCACCGCCTGCCCTGCTTGCCCCGAGCGTGTTTTGCGAAGGGAGAGCTATCGCGAAGGGCCTGCCCTGTAGCCCAGGTCTTCCGCGGTCTGTGCGTCCCGACTGCCGTTGTCGGGAAGACCCGAGGCCGTTCCTGCCGCCAGCCTTGCCCCTCTCGTCATCCCGGCCCATGTAGCCCAGGTCTTTAGACCTGGGGCCTTTAGCGACGAGGACCGCCGTCCGCCTCTTCGCCTCTCTCCGTCATCCCGCTTGCCCTGAGCGTAGTCGAAGGATCCTCTTCGCCTTTTCCGCATGCTGATTCCCGCAGTCTAGCTCCCGCCGCAGCGGCGTTGACGAGCCGCCAGCCTCGCTGACCACAAGTTCATGCCGATCGAGATGCCGAAGAGCCCTCCTTGCACTCCGTCCATAAAGTCCGGCCCGAAGTGGGCGGTCGGGTGAAGCACCCTCGGCAAAAGGAGGGCGATCACCAGGCATATCATTCCGATGGACATCATCGCACCGGGGTCTTTCAGCCGATTTCGGAAAATCATCTTTGGTTCTCCATTCAGATTTAGTCGGTCAATAGATACCAGCCCATCACCGCCACCTTGACCGCCACAATCGTCGCGGCGACAGCGAAAAGATCCCAACTCCAGACGTGATTGAAGTAATAGCGGTAGGCGAAGAGACCGATGGCCGCGACGCCGCCGATGATCCCGGCGAGACTCGTGGACCGCAGGCGGTGGTTAAGGAAACGTTCATCGATCGCCCTGCCGAGGATGGGAATGTTCATTTCTCGCTCTCCAACGTGAAAATTTGATCGCTGGTGCACCCGAACACGCGCGCGAAAGTGAGCGCCAGCAGCAGGCTCGGCACGTACCGGTCGCGCTCAATGGAGTTGATGCTCTGGCGGGACACCCCCACGGCCTTCGCGAGTTGCTCCTGCGTCCATCCGCGCGCCGTGCGCAGCTCTTTCACTCGGTTTAGGATTTTCGGCGCCATGTCAAGCTAACTTTCCACGGCATTGTAGCCCTCACACTCGTCGATGTCAAGTCAGCTTGTCATCTGTTGGGTTTCTCCGTCATGTAGCTCGGGTCTTAAGACCCGAGGCCGTTCTTGCCGCCCTCTTCGTCTCGCCGCGCCCTCTTCGGCTCCCGTTGTGATCCCGCTTGCCATTTGGCCCAGGTCTTTCGCGATTTGTGCGCCACGACTGCCGTTGTAGCGGCGACTTCACGTCGCCATCCTGCCTTGCTCCGTCACCCCGAACGCACGTGAGGGATCCCTCTTCTTCCTACCTTCCTGTTTACCCTGAGTGCTATCGCGAAGGGCTCGCCCTGCTCGCCCTGCTTGCCCCGAGTGGTTTTCACGAGGGGAGCGTCGTGAAGGGAGCCGCCCGGCCACCGCTCACCTCCAGTTTCATACAACTCTTCGCCCTTATTCCTTCAACTCCTAGCCCAAGAGCTAAAGCGACAGTGCCAAGTGCAAACCCAGCACGAAGAACACTCGGCACCTAGGAACTATCAGAATGTCTTTCCCTTTATTAGCTTTGTCAGCGGGCGCGCTCGGTAGGGGTGGAAGTACGCTGGTATTGGACCCTTCGTCCTCTTAACGAACCTCCTGATGACCTCGAACCTCCCACTCCAATATGCAATTTCAATGGCATCATGTTGTCGTAACATCTGTGTGAGACGATGTTCCGCTTCTCGGTAGTCTATTTCGAAGTCCTCTTTCTTCTTGATTCCAAGAGTTGTCGAGGTGAGGACATCCTGCAACGCGTGCAACAAGCCATCCTGGTACATCGCTGAGGCCATTCTGCCGTCGGACGTCTGACTGAGATTCACGTGAATGGAAGCGATGCGACGAGCCTGACGCTGCAAGAAGCTTAGAAACTGCTCCGGAGGAATTAGCCCTTGTTTCTCTAAGCGCTTACGAAGGCTTCTAGCGAACATGATGTCCGAGACCTTGAATAGTTGGATTCCGCGTTCCTTCCAAAATGACACTCGATCGAGAGTCGCGCTAGGGTCCAGTCCGTAAGCAAGCTTAGTAAAATGACCCAATGAATACAGCGCATCCTTCCTGTAAGATCTCATCGTAGATCCGGGAAACTAGTTCTTCCGCAGTGATCTCAGGGTTTTCTGCCGCTTGAGATCTGACAGCTCTGACTTTTGCCATATAACCTCAAAGAACTGTGATAGATAATCCGAAAGTTAATCCGGTACCGCCTAGGCGTCAATCAACTTCTTGTGTGGTACCGCAGGCTGGTAACGCAGGCGTCAGCCACTGGGACGAATCTGGGTGGCGGAGTGGCCTAGACCGCCCCGCCATTTGGCGCTGACCTCACGATCATTGATGGAAGGATAGGACCCAATGACCAAGAACCAACAGAAGAATGACCACCGTGAAGATCAGAAACACCTGCTTTGCCCAAAAGAAGAATATTCGTAGACGATAATAGAGACTAGCGTAGTTATATTCTCCTTCGCCCGCATTCGTGTTTTCCATTTCTTCAAGCAGTTTCTTCGTGCTGAAGTAGCCTGCAAAATACTGAAGGAAGTCTAAGAACAACACACAGACGGATGCTGCACCTAGTACGACAAGTTCTGGCTTCAGTTGGACTGCGATGCCTTTGGCAGTTGGGGAGTCGCCCACGAGCAGACCCCATGTTAGCGCGAGAACGGCAATAGCAGTTGTTCGGACCTGTGTACTTATCCTGTCTGTTACGACGTCCAGCTCCTTCAGGACCTCAGCCTTGGGGATCATGTAATGCTCCTATTCTTGGTATTTCGGTCCTGACCAATCTCCTCCTTTTTTGCGCTTTTCTGCGTCCGTAACTCTTTTTCCAGTCTTCTTGAACGGCAGCGGGGTCGGAGGCGCTGGTTTCTTCGGCGACGGTTGCTTGGTTGGTGTCTTTTCTCGGGCCACGACTAATTCCTCCACTGCGCGGGATTCTATCACGCAACCACCGGTCAAACCCGAACACGGAGATTCAAACCATTCACTCACGATTCTGACCTGGCGGAGTGTAGAATCCTGCCGGAACGAACGATGAAGAAGAAAGCTCTTCAGGTTAAGACTCAACTGGAAATTGCCAAACCTGTCCACCAGGTATTTGAGGCCATCGTCGACCCGGAAGAAATGTCGCACTATTTCATTTCGTCGGGCACGGGCCGCATGCAAAGCGGGAAGACCGTTCATTGGAAATTTGATAAAGGCGGAGGCCTTGACGCCAGAGTGGAGCGCATCGAGCCGGACAGGTTTGTGTCGTTTTCCTGGTCGGCGAGCGGAACCGAAGCCCTCGTCACCATGGAGTTGCTGCCGCTGGATGATCACGCGACCCTGGTCAAAATATCGGAGTCGGAATGGCCGCCGGACGAAAAAGGCATCGCCAGATGTATCGAGCAAACTCAGGGCTGGATGCATTTCCTCTGCTGTTTGAAAGCTTATCTTGAGTACGGCATCAATCTGAGAAAGCGCGGAATCCTCGGCAAAGAGAACACTTAGCTTGGATTTTGTTTTTCGAGAAGCGCAGCACCCGAGTGCGCGGTTGACTCAAGAAGAAACAACGCCGGCGAGATGCCGGTGCTACGAAGAGCCAGGAGGGCGGGTTCCACTCACCGCGGGCGCGTGGTAAGGCCGGCCTGTTTCCAGAGCTTCTCCCATTGCCAGATGCCGGGAGTCTTGTCGAGGACGCGGTAGCTGAGCTGGTGGGCCAGCATCAAAATCTGACCGCGATGATGCGCCTCGTGCGAGAACATGTAAGCGAACATGGTCCCTCCGGCGGGCCACGTTGGCGTCCAACTGCCGCGAGAGAACTTTGAAACGCGGCGATTCGGAGCGGCCGAGAGAGCATCCGACAACATGCGCAGGCACTGCGCGGCGCTTCTCCTGTGCGCCGCCGCAGCCTGCTTCATGGTGCAGCGGTGGGGATCGAGTGGCGGCGGACACTTCAGATGCGGCGCGGAATTCTTCAGCCACGTAAGACGGTTGTTGTGCAGATGCGCGAAGATGGCCGCGATTGTCCGGCCACTGCCTTTTTGACCCGGCGGCTGGGCGCGCCACGCACGAGGGTCGAGATGTGAGAGGATGAGCTGGTTCATTGCGTCGTTGCTCGCGTAGGTTTCGAGCAGGGTGTCGCGAATCTCGGCAAGCGTCGCGTGGGATTGAAGTGCCATGGAAGCTCCGCCAATTTTAGTCCATTCCCCCGCTCATTCCAAGAAGCTGTGGATAACTCAACATTGCTATTGCATACTGGTAACAGACATGCTACAATGACCCGTGAAAAGTTGGCTTTTATCACGCCTTGCGCATCCGACCAGGATGCGCATCCCGCCTGCCCAGAGTGCTTTTCAGGAAGGGAGCGAGTTCCGCGAGTCGAAGGGCAGCTCCGCTAACTCCCCTGGAATCAACACATACGAAAAATGCGCCTCTAACCCCTCCAGAATCAACACATACAAATTCATTGATCTTAAAACCCTTTGGAATCAACACTTACAGAAAAAGGCCGGTGTCCCCCTGCCCCGGAGCGGCCGCGCAGCGACCGCATGCGAGGTGAGGGGCCCTCTTTTCCACAGCCCGGCCCGCCGAAGCCTTGGCGAAGGCGGGCCCGTTCTTCCAACCTGCGAACCTTCCAACGTTCAACATGCCAACGGCTTCCGCTTTGCCGCTATACTCTCCCAGACGCAAACCCATGCCCAACGCATTCGCAGGCATCTTCTTCCTGATCCTTGCCGGAGTCATGAACGGCAGCTTCATCCTGCCGATGAAGTTCATGCGCCGCTGGGCTTGGGAGAACACCTGGCTATTCTGGACGATCTTCGCGCTGATCATTTTCCCGGTACTCATTCCGCTCGCTACGCTGGTTTCGCCCTCCCAGGTTTACGAGCGCGCTCCCTCCGGAGTGATTCTGACGGTCATCCTGTGCGGTGCCGGCTGGGGCATTTCTCAGGTGTTCTTCGGTCTGGCCATCGACGCGGTGGGGATGGGTCTGGGTTTCTCCGTGATTTTGGGCATATCCGCCGCCGTCGGAAGCCTGGTTCCGCTCGTGCGCTTCCATCCCGAACAGATTCTTTCCTGCCAAGGACTCACGGTGATCGCGGGTGTTGCCCTCGTTCTCCTCGGAGTCGCTTTCTGCGCGGTTGCGGGCAGCCGCCGCGAAGCCGCACTCGGGCAATTTGTCTCCGCGCGCGGCACCTCCATGATGATGGGCTTGCTCTTTTGCTCGATCAGCGGAGTCGGCTCCGCCCTCGTCAATTTCGGACTCACCTTTGGCGCGCCGCTGATCGCCGTCGCCAAGGAACTTGGCGCGCGACCCATGTGGGCTCCCAACGCCGTCTGGTTGCCATTGATGTGCGCCGGCGGCATTCCCAGCATTTTGTATTGCGTCTATCTGCTCCGGAAGCATCGCACTGCGAGCCGCTTCGCCCAATCCGTCAGCGTGCCTTATCTCTTCCTTGCAGCCGTCATGGCGTTCCTCTGGTTCGGGAGCGCGCTGGTGTACGGCATCGCCTCGGGACTGCTCGGGTCGCTCGGCGCCGTGTTTGGCTGGCCGCTCTTTATGTCCATGATCGTCATCACCGCGAGCATCTGGGGAATCAGCACCGGCGAGTGGAAGGGCGCGGGACCCCGCGCTTTCCGGCCCATGATCGGTGGCATCGTCATTCTTATTTTCGCCGTCGTCGTTCTTTCGCTCGCTTCGCGCTGAGCGCCGGGGCCCTCGTGACCGCGGTCACATCCCGATGTGACCCTGACCACCGCTTTCCGGCAAGGCAACCTCCATCCTGGAAGCCTCTTGCCGTGAGCCATGAAGTCGGCACATACTGTTTGGAGATGATGAGCCGCAGACGATTCGCGATTTTGGTCCTGGTCCTTGGACTGGCGGCGATCCCTGCGTTCTCCTGCCTCACTCCGCCGCAAGCCTCCGAGATGGCTTCGGACTCCTGCTGCGTCGCTATGAACCAGCGCTGCAGTGAACGCATGCCGCAAGCCGCGCGGTCCTGTTGCGTCTCCGGCCACGAAGATGGCCAGCCCTATGTTTCGACCGCCGCCCGGTCCGAACTCGTCAAAGCACATCTTGAGGCAGTGCCTGTGCATACTGCCTTTGTTCTCCCAATGCCTGAGTCAGCAGGTTCGCTTTTCATCCCGTTTTCGATTTCTCCGCCGAACGGCAGCCCCGGCGCCAATTCCATTCTCAGAATCTAAACACGTGCGTTCTCCGTTTTGACGCGGGCGCGTTTGTGCGCTCGCGCGAATTTTCTATGTGAATGGAGAAGCGCACATGAACGTCTTTGCATCTGCATTGCTCAGTTTCCCGCAGGCTCGCGCGCAGCGCCTCACGCTTGCGCTATTGATCGTCACACTCGCATCCGCGCCTCTGCTGCGCGCCTCGCCGCAATCCTCGCCTCCGGCGCAGCCTTCGGCAGCAGCTCCGACGCCGCTCGCCGCGCTCATCGACGAGGCGCGGAGGAATGACCCGAAGATACGCGCAGCCGAGGATGCCGCGCGAGCCGCCGGCTACGCCGCTCCTCAGGCGTCGGCGCTGCCCGACCCGACGTTCACCCTCCAGCAGTTCAGTGTGGGCAGCCCCCGGCCCTTCGCCGGCTATGCCAACAGTGACTTCGCCTACATCGGTTTCGGCGTGTCGCAGGAACTGCCGTATCCCGGCAAGCGCCGGCTTCGCGCCAGCGTGGCCGACCGCGAGGCGGACGCCTGGGCACACCGCGCCGAGGCCGTCGCCCGCGACGAGATCGAGGCTCTGAGGGAGGGGTACTACCGCCTGGCCTACCTGCAGCAGACCCTCGCGCTCATCCAGCGCGACGACGGCGTCCTGCAGCAGGTCACGCAGGTTGCCGAAGCGCGGTACCGCGTGGGGCAGGGAAATCAGCAAGACATTTTGAAAGCGCAGCTCCAGCGCACCAAACTGCTCTACGACATCTCCATGAACCGCCGCTCCGCCGGTGAAGCTCAGGCCGAGCTCAAGCGCATTCTTCGGCGTCCGCAGGATTCTCCCGACATCGTCGCCGAAGCACTCACGGTGACTCCGCTCCGTCTCACTCCGGGCGAACTCCTGGCGCGGCTCGAGCAACAAAATCCGGACCTCGGCGAACTCGCGGCCATGGTCAAGAAAAGCGAGACGCAGGTGGACCTGGCGCGCCGGGAATTTCGCCCCGATTTCGGCGTTTCCTACATGTACCAGCACACGGCCGGCAATTTCCGCGACTACTACATGTTCACTTTCGATGTGAAGTTCCCGCGGCGCAAACCTCGCCAAGCCGCGCTCGCGCAAGCGCAGATCAACGTCGATCGCGCGAAGGAGGAGCGGGACGCTCAAATGCAGGAAATCGAAGCCAGCATGCAAAAACAGCTCGTGCTGCTCCGGACCTCCGAGGAACAATCGCAGCTCTATCGCGAGGGTTTGATTCCTCAGGCGCAGTTCTCTCTCCAGGCGGGGATCGCGGCCTATCAGGTTGGCCGCGCGGATTTTGGGTCGCTCCTCTCGTCCCTGCAAGACACGATCAATCTCGACCTTGAATATCAGCAAACGTTGCTCGACCACGAAATGGCCGTAGCGCAGATCGAGCGCCTCACCGGAGGGATGCTGCCATGAGCGAAATCGACCACGATCCATTTCCCGTTTCATCGGATGAGAACTTCTCCGCCGCAGATCGGAGCCGGAAGATGCAGAGCTATCGCAAATTGTTTTTCATTTCGCTCGCGGCCGCACTGATTCTCGCTGCGGCGTTGGGAATTACCTGGTGGCGAGACAAGCATGCCGCGGCGCCGGCGGCGGCCGCAGAACTAGCCACACCGGTTACCGCCGGACAACCTGCGGCGATGGCCAGTGCGCCCGCCGAAGCCAAGCTCGTACCCATCCAGCTTTCTCCCGAACGGCTTCAAAGCATCGGAGTTACGACGGGCGTAGTCCAGCTCAAATCGCTGAGCGACGACATCCGCACAGTGGGCGACGTGGAAGTCGATGAGCGCCGGCTTTCGTACGTTCAGGTCCGTTTCCCGGGATGGATACAGAAGACGTTCGTAGGTTCCACCTACGAATACATCCGGAAGGGCCAGCCGCTATTCACGATCCACAGTCCCGACCTGGTGACCACGGAGCAGGAATACCTGATCGCTCGCCGCAATCAGAGTGTGCTCGGGGAGAGCACCGTCCCCGGCGTGGCCGCTGGGTCCGCAGCGCTCATCGACGACGCTGCCGGGCGACTCCAACACTGGCAAATCCCCGCGAGCGAGATGCAGAGGCTGGAAACTACCGGCCAGGTCCAGCAAGAGTTTGAAGTGAACTCGCCCGTCTCGGGTTACGTCACGGAGCGAAACGCGCTGCCGAACCAGTACGTTCAGCCCGAAACCCGCCTGTACAGCGTCGCCGATTTTTCCTCGGTGTGGGTTTACGCCGCCGTGTTTCAGAGCGACATCGACCAAATCAAAATCGGCGATTCCGCCAGCGTCACCACGGACGCCTATCCCGGCCGCGTTTTTTCCGGGCGCGTGGACTTTGTTTCGCCGCAGATGGATACGACCACGCGCACCGCGCGCGTTCGGCTGGTCTTCGCAAATCCCGGGCTGAAAATGAAGCCCGGCATGTTTGTGAACGTGGTCATCCACGTTTCACTCGGACGCCATCTCGCCGTTCCGGCGTCCGGGGTGCTGCAATCGGGCACGAACACGATTGTTTTCGTGGACCGTGGCGGCGGCGCTCTCGAGCCGCGTACGGTGGAACTCGGCCCGCAGGCCGGCGGTGAATACGTCGTACTGAAAGGATTGAAAGCGGGCGAGCGCATCGTCACTTCAGCGAACTTCCTGATTGATTCGGAAAGCCAGCTACAGGCGGCGATGGGATCGTACGTTCCTCCGCCACCGGGCGCGGGAGCAGCAGCCGCGATGAACGGCCCCGGTGCCAAGACGGAGACGCTGGTCGAGTTCTCCACCGAGCCCTCGACTCCGCGGAAAGGTTCAAATCTCTTCCGCATCCGACTTACGGGTGCAGATGGAGCGCTGGTGACCGGGGCACAAGTGAGCGTCCGCAACTTCATGCCGGGGATGCCGGAGATGGGCATGGCGGCGATGAGCGGGGAAACATCGCTCACAGAGAAGGGAAGTGGAGCTTACGAGGGCACGGCGAATCTGCCATCGGGGGGCACTTGGCAGATCACGGTTACGGTGACGAAGAACGGCGCGGTCATCGCCACGAAGCAACTGCGCATCAATGCGGAAGGCGGAATGTGATGATCGCCCGGATCATTGATTGGTGCGCGGATAACCGCTTTCTTGTTTTCACCGGCACGATGCTGCTGTTTCTCGCGGGCATCTGGTCGCTGAAACACATCCCCCTGGACGCGCTTCCGGACATTTCCGACGTGCAGGTGATCGTGCACACGCCTTGGGAAGGCGAGCCGCCCAGCATCATTGAAGACCAAGTCACCTATCCCATCGTCACGACGCTTCTCGCCGCGCCTCACGTGAAGGCGGTGCGCGCCCAGACGATGTTCGGCGATTCCTACGTTTTCGTTGTGTTCGAGGACGGCACGGACCTTTACTGGGCGCGCTCGCGCGTCCTCGAATACATACAGCAGATGCAGGGCCGCCTGCCGAAAAACGTCTTTCCGATGATCGGCCCGGACGCCACCGGGGCCGGATGGGTCTATGAATACGCGGTCCTCGATCGCACGCATCGCCGCAGCCTCGCCGATCTGCGCAGCCTGCAGGACTGGACACTCCGCTACCAATTGGAAACCGTGCCGGGAGTTGCCGAGGTCGCCTCTATCGGCGGATTCGTGCGGCAGTATCAGGTGAATCTCGATCCGAACAAGCTGCGCGCGTACAACATTCCGTTGTCGATGGTGATCGACCGGGTACGCGCGAGCACGAACGAAGTCGGCGGGCGCGTGCTCGAAATGGGCGGGGCGGAGTACATGATTCGCGGGCTGGGCTACCTGCGCTCGCTGCAGGACCTCGAGACCGTCCCCGTCGTCACAAAGAACGGCGTTCCCGTTCTCGTGCGCGATCTAGGCGCCGTCTCTTTCGGCCCGGACATTCGCCAGGGCGTCGCGGAATGGAATGGCGAAGGCGAAGTCGTCGGCGGCATCGTGGTGATGCGCGATGGAATGAACGCGCTCAACGTCATCGACGGTGTGAAGAAAAAGCTCGCCGAGATCAAACCCGCGCTTCCTCCCGGAGTGGAGATCGTTGCCGGCTACGACCGCTCCGGATTGATCGAGGCATCCATCGATACGCTAAAGCGCGATCTCGTTTTGGAGGCGATCATCGTCAGCTTGGTGACGATCGCGTTTCTCTTCCATTTCCGCTCAGCGTTGATCCCGATTCTGACGATTCCCATCGCCGTCGTGGCATCCTTCATTCCCATGTACTACCTGCACGTCAGCTCGAACATCATGTCGCTTGGAGGATTGGCGCTGGCGATCGGCGTTCTCGTGGATGCGGCCATCGTGATGGTGGAGAACGGCTACCGGCATGTTTCCGAAAGCGGCGCTCTTACCGAGCCGGAGAGGAAGCGCATGCTCCTCAACGGCGCGAAACAGGTTGGCCCGGCGCTGTTCTTCTCCTTGTTGATCATCGTGGTTTCATTCCTTCCGGTTTTCCTGCTCGAAGCGCAGGAAGGCCGGATGTTTCGCCCGCTGGCGTGGACCAAGACTCTGTCGGTGGCGTTTTCCTCGATCCTGGCGATCACACTCGTGCCGGTCCTGATGCCGATTTTCATCCGCGGGCGATTGCGGCCCGAGTCCACGAATCCGTTTTCGCGCATGACGCAGGCCATCTATTTGCCGGTGCTCCGCTTGTGTCTGAAATATCGCAAGACCACGTTGCTCCTCAATCTGCTCTTCCTCGCGGTGACTTTTCCGTTGGCGCTGCGCATCGGCAGCCAGTTCATGCCGCCGCTCTACGAAGGCTCGTCGCTGTACATGCCCACGGCGCTCCCGGGCATCTCCATTACCCAAGCGTCGGATCTGCTCCAACAGCAGGACCGCACCATTCGTTCGTCTCCGGAAGTGGAGAGCGTTTTCGGGGCCGTGGGGCGCTCCGATAGTCCCACCGATAACGCTCCGCTCGACATGTACGACACCACGATCATGCTGAAGCCGCGCGAGCAGTGGCGTCCCGGGATGACCTACGAAAAGCTCGTGCACGAAATGGACGAGAAGTTGCAGTTTCCGGGCTTGACCAACACCTGGACCATGCCGGTGCAGAACCGTCTGGACATGGAACTCACCGGCATCAAGACCCCGGTCGGCTTGAAGATACAAGGCCCCAATCTCGACGGCATCCAGCAGGCCGGCGGGCAGGTGCAACAAGTGCTTTCGGCGTTGCCCGAATTGCGCTCGATCTTCGCCGAGCGCGTCGCCGAGGGTTTCTACCTCAACGTGGAAACCAATCGCGCCGAAGCCGCGCGCTACGGGCTCACCGTCGCCGACGTGCAACAGGCCGTCAGTTCCGGCGTGGGCGGTGAGAACATCGCCGAAAACGTGGAAGGGCGCGAACGCTATCCCATCAATATCCGCTACAGCCGCGATTTTCGCGACGACGTGGAAAAACTGCGCGGCGTGGTGATCGCCACGCCGACGGGCGCGCAGATTCCGCTCGGCGAAGTCGCCCGAATCTTTTTCTCGCACGGGCCGGCGATGATCCGCGACGAGGACGGCCAGCTCACCGGCTACGTCTATCTCGATCTCAGCACCAAGAACTACGGTGGGTTTGTCGGCCGCGCCGATCATCTGCTTCGCACGAAACTCGCACTTCCCGCGGGCTACACCTACAAATGGTCCGGCGAATACGAGTTCGAGCTGCGCGCGCGGGAGCGATTGAAAATCATTCTGCCCGTCGTATTTTTCGTGATCTTCCTGCTGCTCTACATGGTGTTTCATTCGGTCACGGAAGCAGCGGTGCTCATCTTACCGACGTTCTACGCCATGACCGGCGGGCTGATCCTCCAGTGGCTGCTCGGCTACAACTTCAGCGTGGCGGTTTGGGTCGGCTACATCGCGCTGTTCGGCATCGCGGTCGAGACCGGCGTGGTGATGGTCGTGTATCTGCACGAAGCGCTCGACCGGCGCATCGCCGCGGGAGGCGAACTTAAGCACGAAGATATCGAGGCGGCAGTCATCGAAGGCGCGGTCCGGCGCGTGCGCCCGAAGCTGATGACGGTTTCGGCGGTCCTCGCAGGGCTTATCCCGATTCTTTGGGAGAGCGGCATCGGCTCCGACGTGATGAAGCCTATCGCCGCACCGATCGTCGGCGGCATGATTACGTCCACGATTCACGTTTTGATTCTCGTGCCGGTTTTCTTTGCCTTTATGAAGGAACGCGCCCTGCGCCGCGGCGTGCTGCGCCATTCGCAAGGGGAACGTTCTTAGCGGGTCGCTACTCGGCGGGGAACCAGCCGCAGGTCCGGTTGCCATGGCCGGCTCACTTTGCCGTCGGATCGCAGATCGGTATGGCTTCCCCGCCAGTCACCGGCGCGCCGTAATATCGCCGCTGGAGGTACAACGCAACGTTCACCAAGCCGATCAAGGCCGGCACTTCGACCAGAGGCCCGATCACAGCCGCAAACGCCGCGCCGGAGTTGATTCCGAACACCGCCACGGCGACCGCGATGGCGAGTTCGAAATTGTTGCTGGCTGCCGTGAACGCAAGCGTGGCGGTTTTTGGATAATCGGCGCCCAGCCTATGCCCCAGGTAAAACGACACCAGGAACATCACGACGAAGTAGATCAACAACGGAATCGCGATGCGAACGACATCCAATGGTAGCCGGACGATGTACTCGCCCTTCAGCGAGAACATCACCACGATGGTGAACAGCAAGGCGATCAGCGTAACGGGGCTGATGCGCGGGATGAACTTCCTCTCGTACCACTCTTTTCCCCGCGCGCGCACCAGCGTGAAGCGGGTAATGATTCCCGCGAGGAATGGAATGCCGAGATAAATAAAGACGCTATGCGCGATCTCGCGGATCGATACGTTGACGATCGACCCATGCAAGCCAAACCACTGCGGCAGCTTGGTCACGAACACCCACGCGTAAACCGAGTAAAACAGAACCTGGAAAACGGAGTTGAAGGCGACCAACCCGGCTGCATACTGCGTGTCACCCTTGGCGAGTTCATTCCAGACAATCACCATGGCGATACAACGGGCGAGACCGATCAGGATCAAGCCCGCCATGTACTCGGGGTAGTTGCGGAGGAAGAGTATGGCCAGAAGAAACATCAAAATGGGCCCGATGACCCAGTTCTGTAGAAGCGACAGGCCGAGAATCTTCCCGTTACGAAAGACTTCGCCGAGTTCTTCGTAGCGAACCTTCGCCAAGGGCGGGTACATCATGAGAATCAACCCGATGGCTATGGGAATTGACGTGGTCCCAACGCTGAAGCGATTCAAAAAGGGCACGACGCCCGGATACGTCCAGCCGGCAAGTACCCCAAGGAGCATGGCCGCGAAAATCCAGAGGGTCAGGTAGCGATCAAGAAAACTGAGCCCGGAAGCGACTTTGCTTTTCATGGAGATCCTCTACACGCGTTGACTAACGCTCCCACGAGCGCGTCCGAGGGCCGAATAGGGCCGCCATTCACTGGGGGTGCACGATCCGCCTTCAATGGCCTTCTTGAGTTTGCGAGAGTCTGCGGCGAAGAGATCGGACTCCGCAAATGCTTCCCGAAGAAAAGCAAAGAGCGGCTTCTGAATCCCCTGTGATGGTTGCGTCAGTCGATAGAAGATTCGTGGTCCATCACGGCGGTCCAGAACCAGGCCGGAGTTCTTCAGATACATTAAGTGCCGGGACACATTCGGCTGCGACATTTCCAGAACGTACTGTATGTCGCATCCGCAGAGCTCGCCATGCAACAACAGGTTGAGAATTCGCAGGCGAGTTACGTCGGCCAAGCCCTTGAAGCACTGTTCCAGTTCTTTCATGTGGGTACCCCTCGGAACCACTGCAAACTCCCCTGGCAACTCGATTCAGCCATGCAGCGTAGCAGTATATTCGCATACACGCATGTATGTATGCTAGGATATTCTTTAGGGGCTATTGCTATTGGAATAAGGGCCGGTGCAGTCCTCCCCGGACACGGTGCATGGCTCGGAGCAAGGGTCTTAGCGAAAGGCGGCCATCATGCAAGGACACTACAACGTTTTGTTCCTTTGCACCGGCAATTCAGCGCGATCCGTCATGGCGGAGGCGATTCTCAACCAAAAAGGGAAGCCGAACTTCACCGCTTACAGCGCGGGCAGCCATCCGGGGGGGGCGGTGCGTCCCGAAGCATTGAGGCAGCTCGAGATTGCGCGCGTCTCCACAAAGGGGCTGCGCAGCAAGAGTTGGGATGAATTCGCGAAACCCGGCGCGCCGAAGATGGATTTTGTCTTTACCGTTTGCGACAACGCCGCCCGCGAAGTGTGCCCCGTATGGCCCGGCCAGCCGATCACCGCGCACTGGGGAGTGCCCGATCCCGCGGCGGTTACCGGCGCGCCCGAACAGATCGAACGCGCCTACCGCGAAGCATTCATGATTCTGGAGCGCAGGATCAGTTTGCTCTTATGCCTGCCGCTCGCGAGCCTCGACATGCTGGCGATCAAGAAGGAAGTCGACCGTATCGGCCAACAATGAAGTCGCATTCCCGCGCCCATTCGGGGCGGCACGATCGCGTCCACCATCCTCGCAGGCCGTGATGTCCCCGCGTGAATTGCAGAGGAAGGCGGCGCGGTGTACAGTCCCGGCTATGCGGGATCGGCGATGGGCAGCCCCGCATCGAGGCGAGCAGCGGTGAGGCCGCCCCGCAAGAGAAATTGGCGGCCGGCGGCCGCCTCGACAAGGAGTGGCACGATGTTATATCCCAGGCCCCCGCGGCGCTCGTGGGCAGAACCGTGGAAGATCAAGGTGGTCGAGCCGATCCGCATGACCACGCGCGCGGATCGCGAGAAGTGCATCGCGGAGGCGGGCTACAACACTTTTTTGCTGCGATCGGAAGACGTCTACATCGACTTGCTCACGGACAGCGGCACGAACGCCATGAGCGACCACCAGTGGGCGGGCATGATGCTGGGCGACGAAGCGTACGCCGGGAGCCGGAACTTCTACAAGCTCTCGGAGACCATCTCTGAGTACTACGGCTATAGATACGTAGTTCCGACGCACCAAGGGCGGGGCGCGGAGAATATTCTATCGAAGATCATGATTCGCGCGGGAGACGTCATCCCCGGCAACATGTACTTCACAACGACGCGCCTTCACCAGGAACTGGCCGGAGGCCAGTTTGTGGACGTCATCATCGACGAAGCCAACGATCCCGCGAGCGAGCATCCTTTCAAAGGCAATGTCGATCTGGGAAAGCTGCAACGCGCGATCGAGGAGGTGGGCGCGAAGAAGATCCCGTATGTTTCGATCGCGGGCACGGTCAACATGGCGGGCGGTCAGCCGCAGTCCATGGGGAACATGCGCTCGGTCCGCGAGCTCTGCGTCAAGCACGGCATCCCGATTGTGCTGGATGCGACTCGCGCGGTCGAAAACGCATACTTCATCCAGCGGCGCGAGCCGGGATACGAATCCAAGAAGGTGGCGGAGATCCTCAAAGAGTATTGCTCCTACACGGATAGTTGCACGATGAGCGCGAAGAAAGACGCGCTCGTGAACATCGGCGGCTGGCTGGCGACGAATGATGAGGGCTTCTTCGAGGAGGCGCGGAACCTGGTGGTGGTCTACGAGGGATTGCACACGTACGGAGGACTGGCCGGGCGCGACATGGAAGCCATGGCGCGCGGCATCGAGGAGAGTGTGCTGGACGATCACATCCGCGCGCGCGTCGGGCAGGTGGAATACCTGGGAAACCATCTGATCGATTGGGGCATACCGATCGTCCGGCCGGTGGGCGGGCATGCGGTGTTTCTGGATGCCAAGGCTTTCTACCCGCAAATCCCGCAGGAGCAATTTCCCGCACAGGCGCTCACGGTCAGCCTGTACGTCAATTCCGGCATGCGCACGATGGAGCGTGGCGCCGTCTCCGCAGGCCGCGATCCCCAGACCGGCAAGGACCGCTTCCCCGAACTCGAACTCGTGCGGATCACGATTCCGCGTCGGGTGTACACGCAAGCGCATATGGACGTCGCGGCCGAGTCGGTCCTGGATGTTTACGAGCAGCGCGAGCAGGCCCGCGGACTGAGAATGATCTACGAGCCGAAATACCTGCGGTTCTTCCAGGCGCGTTTCGAGCCGGCCGCTTAAACGCCCACTGGCCCAGCCTTCCAGATTAGGGGTTGTCGCTGCTGACGATATGGACGTCCACCGAGGGAGATTCCCGGAGGAAGCGGTGGACGGCAAATAAGAAGAGCCAGCGGCGCCATCCGCGCGCCTGCGAGCGGCCAAGAACGATGTGGGTAATGCGGCGGTCGCGGACGAACTGGACGGCGGCCTCGGCGACACTCTCGCCTTTCACGCGCACGACGGTTGCGCCGAGGTTCTCGGCGAAGGCGATGTGGGCCGCCAGCGCCTTCTCATCCTGTTCGTTTCTTGCGCCGTCGGTCTCGACGTGCAAGCAGTAGAGTTCCGCGTCCAGGGCCTGGGCCATGCGGGCGCCGCGCGCGATCAAGTGTTGCGACGCAGGGTGCGCGTCGATGCAGACGGCGATGCGCTCGCGCACGCCCCAGTTCTGCTGGATATCCTTCTGGTGCTGGTAGTCATCGAGGCTTCGGTCTACCCTCTCCGCGACCCGGCGCAGGGCCAGTTCACGCAGCGCCATGAGGTTGCCGCGGCGAAAGAAATGGCCCAAGGCGCGTTCGACCCGGTCGTACGGGTAGACATCGCCTCGCTGCATGCGCGCCTGGAGCGCCTCGGGGGTCAAATCGACCATGACGATTTCGGTGACGCGCTCGAGGACCCAGTCCGGAACCGTCTCACGGACCACGATGCCGGTGATGTTCTGCACCGTGGGCGTGATGCTCTCGATGTGCTGAATGTTCATCGTGGAGAGAATCTTGATCCCGGCATCGAGAAGCTCGATCACGTCCTCATAACGCTTGCGGTGACGGCTGCCCTCGACGTTCGTATGCGCGAGCTCGTCCACCAGGGCGACCTGCGGGTGGCGGGCCAGGATCGCGTCCAGGTCCATCTCTTCAAAGACGGATCCTTTGTATTCGAGATTGCGCCGGGGAACGCTTTCGAGCTGCGACGCGAGCTGAGCGATCCGCTCGCGCCCATGAGTCTCCACGATGCCGATGACGACGTCTTCGCCGCGGCTGTGGCGACGGATGCCTTCGCTCAGCATGTTGTAGGTCTTGCCGACTCCCGGGGCGTAGCCGAGGAAGAGCTTCAGCACTCCGGTGGGAAGGCGCTCCTCGGCGGTGACGCGGTCGAGCCATTGTTCCGGCGTTCTGGGCATGGCTCATTGTCACCAACAAGCAGGAAATTGTCACCTTCGATATAATCCCGGCCATGCCCAAGAACCTACCGCGTGACCTGATGCGCTTCTTCACCGGGCTGGCCGTTGTAGTCGGCATCGTCATCTTCTACCTGAGGGTGTTCCCAGGGAACCCGTCGGCCGTAACCGTGGCACTGACGTTTCTCCTGGCGGTGTTGTTGTTCTCCGCGTTCTGGGGATTGCGCGTGGCTGTGTTTGTGGCCGTCCTAGCCACGCTGGCGTTCAATTTCTATTTTCTTCCGCCGGTCAAGACCCTCACGATCGCAGATCCGCAGAATTGGGTGGCACTGTTCACGTTTCTGGTGACGGCCGTGGTGGCGAGCCGGCTTTCCGAGCGCGCCCGGCGCCTGACCCTGGATGCAAACCGCCGCCGCGCTGAAATCGAGCGGCTGTACCAATTGAGCCAGCGGCTGCTGGTCAGCAAGAGCGTGCAGGAGTTGGTGAACGCTATCCCGCGTGCACTGGTCGAGAATCTCCATGTCGCGGGAGCAGCGCTGCTATTGGGCGGCAGCAATGAAATCTACCGGGCCGGGCAAGCGATTCGCGAGCTGGACACCGACCGGCTCAAACAGGTAATGGCCCGGGGGGAAATCTCAGGAAGCGCGGAGGACAATGCCCGTTGCGTGCCGTTGCTCCTGGGAGTGAAGCCGGTCGGCGCAATCGGGGTGCAAGGAGCGACGGTATCGCGGGAAACGCTGGAAGCGTTGGGCACGCTGCTGGCCATCGTGATTGAACGCACGCGCGCGACCGAGGCGCTGGGCAAGGCGGAAGCAGCGCGCGAAGGCGAACAGCTCAAATCGGCGCTGCTCGATTCGGTGGCGCACGAATTCCGCACGCCACTTACAGCGATCAAGGCGTCGGTGACATCGCTGCTCGAGAGTCCACCCAGTGCGGAGCCGCAGAGGCGCGAACTTCTGCAGATCATCAATGAAGAAGCCGACCGGTTGAACCGGCTGGTCGGTGAGGCCATCGAAATGGCGCGCCTCGATGCGGGCGAGGCCAAGCTCGAATTCGCGCCGCATTCGATCCGCGAAGCCATTGACACGGCAATCGGACAGGAAAAGAATCTCCTCGCCGGGCGGACGGTGAGCGTGCTGGTGCCGGATACACTGCCTCGGGTCCGCATGGACCTTGCACGGATCACGGAAGTTCTGGGGCAGTTTCTCGACAACGCGGCGAAATACTCGCCACCCGGGACGCCCATCAACATCAGCAGCGAACTGAAAGGGGATGCGGTGGTGACTTACGTGGCCGACCGCGGCAGCGGAATCGACTCTTTCGAGCAGGCCTTCATTTTTGACAAGTTTTACCGGGGCAGAAACCAACGTTTCGAAGTGCAAGGAACCGGGATGGGATTGGCCATCGTGAAGGCCATCGTGCAGGCCCACGACGGCTCGGTTGGTGTGACCAGCCAACCCGGACACGGTTCCGTCTTCTCTTTTTCCCTTCCGGTATGGGAGAAGAACCGATGAACCCGGCGAAGATCTTGGTTGTGGACGACGAGCCGCAGATTCGCCGCGTGCTCCGCGCGGCGCTTGGCGGGCGCGGCTACGTCATCTTCGAGGCGCGCGACGGCGAACAAGCGCTCGAGATGCTTCGGAAGGACGTTCCGGACCTGGTGCTTCTCGACATCAACATGCCGGGTCTGAATGGCCTGGAAGTCTGCCGGGAAATTCGCGCCGCGCTGGACGTGCCCATCCTGATGCTCTCGGTGCGCAATACGGAGAAGGACAAGGTGCGCGCGCTGGACGCGGGCGCGGACGACTATGTGGTGAAGCCTTTTGGCATGGAGGAGCTGCTGGCGCGCATCCGCGCGGCGCTGCGGCGTTATCAGGCTGCCGAAGGGGCGCCGGCCACCTTTCACTCGAAGGATCTGTCCATTGATTTCGAACGGCGCAGCGTGCTGGTGCGCGGCAAGGCCGTCCGGTTCACGCCGAAGGAATTCGATCTGCTCCGGCATCTGGTCGAAAACCAGGGCAAGCCGCTATCACACCGCGCGCTGCTGCAGGCCGTCTGGGGACCGGATTACGGCGACGAGACCGAGTACCTGCGAGTCTTCATCAACCAATTGCGGAAGAAACTGGAAGTGAACCCGAACAAGCCGCGCTACATTCTCACCGAGCCTTGGGTAGGCTACCGGTTTGAAGCCGGCGCGCCACCCACCCGGACTTAGCATCCCATCGAAACAGCTTTCGTGAGAGGCGCGTGCTACTTCTTGACCGGATAGCGCCGATCGAGTTCCAGGTTGAGTTTGAGCACGTTGACCCTCGGCTCCCCAAGGAAACCGAGTGTGCGTGGTTCGGTATGGTCAGCGATGAATTGTTGGAGCTGGTCAGTCGCAATTCCTCGCGCCTTGGCAATTCGAGCAGCCTGGGCGGCGGCGGAAGCAGGACTGATATGCGGATCGAGGCCGCTGGCGGAAGCCGTCACCAAGTCGGAAGGAATCGGGCCGTGATAGTCAGGGTCATCTTTGTAGAACTGGTCGATCGAGGCTCTCACGCGATCGATGAGCTTTTGGCTGGTTGGCCCATAGTTCGACCCGCTGGAGGCAAACCCGTCGTACCCGCTGCCCGCGGCAGACGGCCGAGGCTGAAAATACTCCGGCTTCGTGAAGTTCTGACCGATGAGGGACGAGCCCACCACTTGGCCATTCACCGAAACGAGGCTCCCTTGAGCGGCATGGGGGAACAGCAACTGGCATAAGCCGGTGACCAACCCGGGATACAAGAGTCCCGTCAAGATCGTGAACACGAGCGTCATTCGAAATGCAGGCGCAATTTCCTTCCACATGGCGTCCTCCTTCAGGCCAGCCTCATCCAGACCAGCAATTGGTCGATCAGCCAGATGCCGGGAAATGGGGCGATGATGCCGCCGATGCCGTAGATGAGCAGATTGCGCCAGAGCAATCGGGCGGCTCCTTGCGGGCGGTACTTGACGCCGCGCAAAGCCAGCGGCACGAGAGCGATGATAATCAACGCGTTGAAGATCACGGCGGCCAGCACGGCGCTCTGCGACGTGTGCAGATGCATGATGTTGAGGGCCTTGAGTGCGGGGTAGGTGGTCATGAACATCGCCGGAATAATCGCGAAATACTTGGCCACATCGTTGGCGATCGAGAAAGTGGTCAGCGCGCCGCGGGTGATCAGAAGCTGCTTGCCGATGGCCACGATCTCGAGGAGCTTGGTTGGATTGCTGTCGAGATCGACCATGTTGCCGGCTTCTTTCGCCGCCATCGTGCCGGTATTCATGGCGACGCCGACATCGGCCTGTGCCAGAGCGGGAGCATCATTCGTGCCGTCACCGGTCATGGCCACGAGCCGGCCGACCGATTGCTCTTTCTTGATGTAGTCCATCTTGTCTTTGGGAGTGGCCTGGGCGAGGAAATCATCCACTCCAGCTTCGTTGGCGATCGCCAGGGCGGTGAGAGGATTATCGCCGGTAATCATGACCGAGCGTATGCCCATATCGCGCAGCTGCTTCAAGCGCTCCTTCATGCCCCCTTTGACGATGTCCTTGAGATGGACGATCCCCAGCACGCGCGCGCCGTCCGCAACGCCCAGAGGCGTGCCGCCGGTGCGCGCAATACCGTCGGCGATTTCCTGAAAGTCGGGGGGTATCTTGCCGTCCTTTTCCGCTACGAATCGCGCGATCGCGTCGGTGGCGCCCTTGCGCAAGCTTCGGCCGTCCAGGTCCACTCCACTCATGCGTGTGTAAGCCGAAAAAGGAATAAACCGGGTGCCCGATTCCGATAATTCGCGCCCGCGCAAGTTGTGCTTCTCCTTGGCCAACACCACAATCGATCTGCCTTCCGGTGTTTCATCGGCGAGGCTGGAAAGCTGCGCCGCGTCCGCCAACTCCGCCGCGGGCACACCCGCCACGGGCAAAAACTCGACCGCCTGGCGATTTCCGAGGGTAATCGTGCCAGTCTTATCGAGCAGGAGCGTGGTCACGTCGCCGGAAGCCTCCACCGCTTTGCCGCTCATGGCCAGCACGTTGTGTTGCATGACCCGGTCCATCCCGGCGATGCCTATGGCCGAGAGCAAGCCCCCGATCGTGGTGGGAATCAAGCACACCAGCAACGACACCAAGACGGCTATGCTCGCGATTTGGCCGCTGCCGGCGGAAGCGACGCTGTAAACCGAGAAGGGATACAGGGTAACGACTGCAAGAAGGAAGATGATGGTGAGTCCGGCGATCAAGATGTTCAGAGCGATCTCATTCGGCGTCTTTTGGCGCTCCGCGCCCTCCACCAGAGCGATCATGCGGTCGAGAAACGTCTCGCCGGGATTGGAAGTGATTTTGACCTTGATCTGGTCGGAGAGGACTTTCGTTCCGCCGGTCACCGCGCTGCGGTCGCCGCCCGATTCTCGAATCACCGGCGCGCTTTCCCCGGTGATGACGGACTCATCCACCGTGGCGATTCCCTCGATGACCTCGCCATCTCCGGGAATGATGTCGCCGACCTCGCAAATGCAGAGGTCTCCGGCGCGCAGCTTCGACGCCGGAACTTTCTCAATTCTGCCGGCCGCCAGGATCCGCTTGGCAATGGAATCCGTCTTGGTCTTGCGGAGCGTGTCTGCCTGGGCCTTGCCGCGCGCTTCGGCCATGGCTTCGGCGAAGTTCGCAAACAGCACGGTGAACCATAGCCAGATCGATATTTGCAGTTGAAAGCCGATCGGCCGGCCGCCCACGGCGACGTCCCGGAACATAAAAAACGTGGTAACGACGGCTCCGACCTCGACGACGAACATGACCGGGTTCTTGGCGAGCGTCGCCGGGTTCAGCTTTCCAAACGAGGCTTTCACCGCCCTGCGGACGATCCCCGGATCAAACAGAGGGCGCGCGCGCACGAGTTTCTGCGGAAGAAGCGTGGTGGCATCCGTTGGGCTTGGCGCAGTAACAGTCGTGGACATGATTCAGCTCCAGATCGGAAGTTGTACGCCGCGCAAGAAAGAGAACAGCTTTCCGTGATGCATCAGGAAATGCTCGACAATCGGGCCGAGCGAAAGCGCGGGGAAAAACGTCAGAGCGGCGATCAGGACGACCGTCCCGACGAACAGGCCGATAAATAAGGGGCCGTGGGTCGGGAAGGTGCCGCTGGTGGCGGGGATCTTCTTCTTTGCCGCCAAACTACCGCCAATCGCGATCAGCGGAATCATGAACAGGAACCGGCCGATCAGCGTGGCCAGCCCCAGCGTGAGGTTGTACCAAGGCGTATTGACATTGATCCCGGCGAATGCACTGCCGTTGTTCTCAGTGGCGCTCGAGTAGGCATAGAGGATTTCGCTGAATCCATGGGGGCCGCTGTTGTTGACGTTGGCTGCGGGCGGCACGCTGGCAATGGGCGCCGGATTCAGGGTGCCCGATGCCGGATTCCAGTACTGACTCTTGTCCCAATCCAGCTTGACCACCGAGGTGAGCGCGGCGAACCCCAAGATGCATAAGGACGTCGCGATGATGGCCAGCATGGCCATCTTGACCTCTTTGGATTCGATCTTTTTGCCGAGGTACTCCGGCGTGCGGCCCACCATCAGGCCCGCAATGAAAACCGCCACAATGGCATAAAGCAGGATGCCGTAGAGCCCGGCGCCGTCGCCGCCAAAGATGACTTCATCGGTCTGGATGTTCACAAGAGGCACAAGGCCGGCGAGCGGCGTAAGGCTGTCGTGCATGGCGTTGACCGCGCCGCAACTGACATCCGTGGTCGCGGTGGTAAACAGGGCGGTACCCGGATGACCGAAACGCACTTCCTTGCCTTCCATGTTGCCGCCCGGCTGCGTCGTAGTGGCCGACTTCTCTACGCCCATGTGCGTAAGAATTGGATTCCCGGCCTGCTCCTGCGAGTAGATGACGAACACTCCGGCGAGGAACATCAAACTGCAAGCGGCAAAAATCGCCCATCCCTGCCGCGTGTCGCCGACCATCCGGCCGAACATGTAGGTCAAGCCCGCCGGAATCAATAGGATCATGAAGATTTGGACGAAATTCGAAAAGGGAGTCGGATTCTCAAAAGGGTGCGCCGAGTTCGCGTTAAAAAAGCCGCCACCGTTGGTGCCGAGCATCTTGATGGCTTCTTGCGAGGCGATTGGTCCCTGCGGAATCGTTTGCGCCGCGCCCTCGAGCGTCTTGACCTGCTCGTATGGCTTGAAGTTCTGGATCACGCCCTGCGAGCCAAGCACGAGCGCGCCGATGAGCGCCAAGGGAAGAAGTAGATACAGCACTGCTCGCGTGAGATCGACCCAGAAGTTGCCTACGGTCTTGGTCTCCTGTCTGGTGAAGCCTCGAACCATCGCCAGGGCGGCGGCAATGCCGACCGCAGGGGAAGCGAAGTTCTGGACCGCCAGGGCCGCCATCTGCACGAAATAGCTGAAGGTGCTTTCTCCGCTGTAAGCCTGCCAGTTGGTGTTGGTCAAAAAACTATTTGCGGTATTGAAGGCCAGATCTGGCGTCACCGGTGTGGCGCCGGATGGAGCATGCGAAGTGCCGAAGTGCATGGGGTTGAAGGGGAGAAACCCCTGCAAGCGCTGAATCGCATAGGCGAAAAGGAAACTGGCCAGGCTGAAGGCGAGTAGCGAGGCCGCATACTGGGTCCAGCGCTGCTCGCCATCTTCGCGGACGCCACAAACGCGATAAACCAGCTTCTCTATGGGGCGGAGAACCGGATGGAGGAAAGTCCGCTCCCCCTGAAACAGCTTGGCCATGAAGAGGCCCAAGGGCTTCGTGACGGCCAGAAGCACCAGAAAGAAAACGGCGATGTTCAACAGACCGATTGTGGTCATCGCTCCTCCTTAAAACTTTTCCGGGCGCAACAGCGCGTAAATCAGATAGCCGAGCAGAAACAGCGCAGCGATGCCGGCGATGATGTAATCCATGCGTTGGCCCTCCTACAAACGATCACAAGCCTTGGTAAAGGCCCAGCTAGCAACGAAAAACAGCACGACAATTAAAATGTAGATTACGTCGAGCATGGCTCCTCACTTGGACCGCGCGAAAATCACTTGATGGCCTTCCGACTGTAGCACCTTTGCCAGCCCGTTTTCCCTGGCAGACCACCAGCGGCCTAGGCTCCCGATAACAACCAAGGACTGGGGTTCCAGCGCCTGCAGCAAAGCCTGGCGCTTGTCGCGGCAGAGAATCAGCAGAATATTCGTCTCCCATGGTCCCTGCGCTCCTTGGCTGGTGAGTTCAAGGAGTTGCCGCTCGATGAAAGGGACGGAAACAGGTGGACGATCGAGGGGCAGCGAATAGGGCACAGCGCACAGCCACACCACGTTGATACGGGCCTGGAGATCGCTTGCCAGGCTTCCGGCAGTCTTCAAAGCTGCAAGAGTCGCTTTCGCGTTGGTGAAAATGACGTTCACCTCGAGCTTCGCGCCCGGACTGGATTCGCCTGCTCCTCGCGGGGCCAGCGGGCGCCTCGGAAGATCGAGAGATGTACGCGTGCGCTCGGTGTTCATGCGTGGCATCGGCCGTTACCGTATCCCGGCGGGCATAAGTGAGGCATAAGCGAGTCATAAAGGTTTTATAAACGATTCAAGCGGCGGCCAGATGGAGGTAAGTGTCGTGTTACCGGGTGTTGGGGCGCGGGCTCTGGCGTGGTTTAACGGTTCCCAGCGCTCGCACGTACCTGACGAGTGCCCGGATTTGCTGTTCCGTCAGGCCGGTATGCAGGAAGGCGTGAGGGTAGTCCTTGTGCTGCGTGCCTTGGGCGATCGAATTGTAGAGCTCTTCGTCGCTCATGTCTCTGACTCGCTTCGATCTGAAGTCAGGCACTTCCAATTTCGATGAGGCAGGCGTGTGCCCGCTTCCGTCCTTGGCATGACAGCTCGCGCACTTCTGCGCGTAAACCTGCTCGCCATCCTGGGCAAGCGCAACGCCGCCGCTCATAACCAGTACGATTGTTCCTACAAGAGCGATCGCTCGGCTTGGTTTCGGCAGGGCCCCACCTCTTCATCTCCGACGATCGTGTGGCCCCGACTATACCATGCCAGAGAAAACCTCTACGCGGTTCTCACTCGTTGTTTCCGGCGGCGCGACCGACTGGCTCCGTCTATTCCTTGTACACCCACGCGCCAGCAAGTGAAGCCAGTAGGATTTCCACCAGACCAACGATGGTGCCGATGACCAGCAGCCGATACGGGACCAAGCCCATTGCCCCGGCACTGAGGCTCCCCAGGACGTAGGCCAATACCCAGCAGCCAAGACCGGTAAAGATGGCGGTCTTTGGTCCAGGACCAAAGCGCGGGCGGGCAACCGCATAGAGCCAAATCGCGGCGATCCCGAGGACAAATCCCCAAATGATGAAAAGCGGCATGGCGTGTGGCGGCAGATGGCGCCCCAGAGCTCTCATCGCGGCGTCCCAATGCTTCCCAAGAAAGACGTCGTTGGTGACGAATTCAAAGATGTTGATAACGACCCCGGCCAGTAGCCCACCAAGAAGTAGACGGACCCAGTTTAGTTTGCCCATCGCGTCCTCCGATGCAGCATTAAAATCAATCACTTGATATTCCCGAGGGGGGCACCGCCGGGAGCCTACTGCGGTCCCGGATTGGGGTCAAGCGGCACGATCCGCCGACCGCGACGGGGGCAGGTGGCGCATCCTCCTGAGCCGTATTCTGCGGGGCACTGCGCTGGGAATTGCGCGAGGTAGAGTCTTTATCGCGGGTTTTCAGACGAGGATTTCGGGGAGTTCCATGTGGCCGTGGCGAAACGCGGATTCAAACGCTGCAACGACATGGGGATCGAAGTCTTTATCGGCTCCCTTTCTGATGACGTCCCGCGCCTCAAACGGCGACATCGCTTTGCGATACGGCCGGTCGCTCACGAGCGAGTCATACACGTCCGCCACCGTGATGATGCGCGCCTCGAGCGGAATGTCCTCGCCCTTCGTGGGATGATAGCCGCTGCCGTCGAATTTATCGTGGTGGCTCAGAATGATCGGCAGGACGCGGCGCAGGGTTCCGCCCACGGGCTTCAACGTCTCGACACCTTTGTTCAGGTGCGATTGCATCTCGACGATTTCCTCGTCGGAGAGCTTCGCCGCCTTGTAGAGAATTTGCCGGCTGACTTCGAGCTTTCCGATATCGTGGAGCAGCGCCGCAGCGCGGATGTCTTCGATGCGCTGTTCGGACAGGCCCATTTCCTCGGCGAGGCGGGCCGCATAGACAGAAGTGCGGTAGGAATGGTTCTGGGTGTATTTGTCGTTGGAGACCACGCCGGTGAGGATCTGGAGCACGCCGTAATAGGTCTCGCGCAGCTCCGCCAAGTTCTTCTCCCTTTTCTCGTAAAGCGAGCCCATGGCATAGGCGGTGACCAGCAGGAATCCGCCCCAAATCGCGATGTCCGACCAGGCCATGAGTCGCCGCGCCGCCCCGTTGAGCCCGCCGCCCAGCGCGGCGGGGTTCATCAGGTTCAGCCAGCAGACGATCAGCGCCGAAGCCAGCGCCGTTTGTACCGCGCGCGAACGCCCGAAGTAGTAGGCCGCAAAAAGGGTCGGCAGATCGTAGAAGGAAAGAACCAGCTTCTGCCCGGCAACGAAGAAATTAATGACGGCGGCAAACAGGATGATCGACAAGATCAACAACAGCTCTTTGTTGACCTTCATCAAGCGATTCAGCCACTCGACGCGCATGAGACTGCCTCCTGGCGCGGCCTCACGGGACCGCAGCAACCAGGAAATCTCATACTATCAGCACCACCGGGCGATTTTCGTTATGAGTCGTCAACCATGTCCAATTGATTAAGCCGTCGGGAGAGTTGGGATGTTGCGACTCGCATGCGGGTAAGGACACGGCACTCGATGGCGCAGTGATGCGCTCGTCGAATTCTGTGCCGCAGAATTGAGGACAGGGAGGAGAGCTCACCCTTCCGTAGTTTTTCACGGGATCGGCTACGCCCAGGGCACCTTGCGACGAGTAAGTAACCTCGAACGCCATTCAGGAGACTGCGTTCCGTGGAATCGGCGTGCCGGGCGTACTGAGCAGGCGAAGGGGGGGAATTGAGAGTAGAATTTAAGAGGGGAGCGGACCCCGCTTCGCCGGTGATCCGGCGGAAGCGGCTGGGGTTTGGATCCGAGGGCAGCGAAATACAACCATGTGCCTGGCGATTCCAGGGAAAATTGTCGGTTTCGAAGAGCGCGACGGCAGCCGCACCGGACGCGTGCAATTTGGCGGCATTGTGAAACAAGTGTGCCTCGATTTCGTTCCTGAAGCGGCGCTGGACGATTACGTGCTCGTGCACGTTGGGTTTGCCCTCACCGTGGTGGACCGCGAAGAGGCGGAAAAGACCTACGCCTTGCTCGAAAGCATGGGCATGCTCGCCGAGGATCTGCGGCCCGATCCCGCTAAGCCGGAGAAAAGCTCGTGAAGTATCTGGATGAATACCGCGATGGGCGAATTGCGCGGGCACTGGCGGCCGACATCCGCGAGAAGTCGACGAGGCCGTGGGTGCTGATGGAGATTTGCGGCGGGCAGACGCACACGCTGATGCGCTACGGCATCGACGAACTGCTCGGCGAGAGCGTGCAACTCGTGCACGGCCCGGGTTGCCCGGTCTGCGTGACGCCGCTGGAGACGATTGACCGCGCTATCGCGCTGGCGCGACGGCCGGGAGTGACGCTGGTTTCCTACGGCGACATGCTGCGCGTCCCCGGCTCGGAGACCGACTTGTTCCACGTCAAGTCGGAGGGCGGCGACGTGCGCATCGTGTATTCGCCGCTTGCTGCGCTCGATCTGGCGCGGACGATGCCAGGCCGTCAGGTGGTGTTCTTCGCCATCGGGTTTGAAACCACTGCTCCGGCGCATGCCATGACCGTGTTGCAGGCCGCCCGCGAAGGGCTCTCGAATTTCAGCCTGTTGAGTTCGCACGTGCTGGTGCCGCCGGCGATCCGGCTGCTGCTCGGCTCGCCGCACAATCGCGTGCAAGGATTCATCGCGCCGGGGCACGTCTGCACGGTAATGGGTTATGCGGAGTATGCAGAGCTGGTACGGGAATTCCGCGTTCCGATCGTCGTTGGCGGGTTCGAGCCGCTGGACCTGCTCGAAGCCATTGCGATGTTGGTCGCGCAGCTCGAAGCAGGCCGCGCCGAGGCGGAGAACCAGTACACGCGCTCGGTGACCTATGAAGGGAACCGCCCGGCGCAGGCGGCGGTGGAGCGAGTCTTCGAGGTTTGCGACCAGAAGTGGCGCGGGATCGGCCCGATCGCACAAAGCGGCTTGCGTCCGCGCCCCGAGTTTGCCGCGTTCGACGCGGAACGCATCTTCAATATCGGCGAAATGCATTCCGAAGAGCCGCCCGAATGCATCAGCGCCCTCGTGCTGCAAGGCCTGCGCAAGCCGACCGATTGCACCGCGTTTGGCACGCGCTGCACGCCCGAGAAGCCGTTGGGTGCGCCGATGGTTTCTTCCGAGGGCGCGTGCGCGGCCTATTATCAGTACCGGCGGCATCTCGTTACCTTGTAAGGAGTTCTTTGGCGGACGACACCAACCCGGCCGCGGCGCTTTCCTGCCCGCTGCCGCTTCCTGCGGGCGAACGCATCTTGCTGGGCCACGGCAGCGGCGGCAAGCTCAGCGCCGAGCTGCTGAAGGAAGTGTTTCTGCCCGCGCTGCGCAATCCGATTCTCGAGCGGCTGGAAGATCAAGCCATCGTCAACGTGAAGGGGATTCGGCTCGCCTATACGACCGACTCGTTCGTCGTGAAGCCGCTCTTCTTCCGCGGTGGAGATATCGGATCGCTCGCGGTGTACGGCACGGTGAACGATCTGGCGATGGGCGGCGCCGAGCCGCTGTGGTTGAGCGCGGCGTTCATCATCGAAGAGGGTTTGGAGATCGAAACGCTGCGGCGCGTGGCGCATTCGATGCGAGCGGCGGCCGAGCGTGCGGGAGTGATGGTAGTGACGGGCGACACGAAGGTCGTGGAGAAGGGCAGTGGCGATGGGCTCTTCATCAATACGTCGGGCATCGGTTTGGTGCGCGAGGGCGTGCACCTTTCGGCCGAGCAGGCGAAACCGGGCGACGCGATTCTCGTGAGCGGGACGCTCGGCGATCACGGAATCGCGATTTTGGCCGAGCGCGAGGGCCTGGAATTCGAGAGCGAGATGGCCAGCGATTCGGCTCCGCTGCACACGCTCGTGGGGCAATTGCTCGACGCCACGCGGGAGGTGCGTTGCCTGCGCGACCCGACGCGCGGCGGGCTCTCGAGCACGTTGAACGAGATCGCGGCGCGCTCGCGCGTGGGCATGGAGCTCGACGAGCCGAGCCTGCCGATCCGAGCGGAAGTGCGCGGCGCGTGCGAGATGCTCGGCCTCGACCCGCTCTACGTGGCGAATGAAGGAAAGCTCGTGGCCATCGTCTCGCCGGACGCTGCGGAAAAGGCGCTCGCGGCGCTCGGCGCGCACCCGCTCGGCCGCGAGGCGCGAATCATCGGGCGCGTCACCGAAGAGCACCGGGGAATGGTCGTGATGCGGACCGTACTGGGCACTTCGCGCATCGTGGACATGCTGGCCGGCGACCAGCTCCCTCGAATCTGCTAGGAACGCATGGCATGCACGAGATCGGCATCGCTTCATCCATCTTGGAAGCCGTCGAAGCGGAGGCGCGGCGGCGGCCCGAGGCCGCTTTCCTCGCCGTCGGCGTGCGGATCGGCGAGCTCTCCAACGTGGATCGCGGCGCGCTCGATTTCGCTTTTTCGGCGCTGACCCGCGATACGCCGCTCGCGAATCTGAGGCTCGAAATCGAATGGTGCCCGAGGCGCGAGCGCTGCCTTGATTGCGGCGCCGTGTTCGCAGTGGAGGATTCTAGGGTAAAGTGCTCTGCGTGCGGCGGCGAGCGCACGGCCACCGAGGGCGGCGCCGAGCTGGATATCGCCTACCTGGAAGTGGAGGATTCATGCGTGAAGCCGTAGAGAAAAAAGTGCTCGGCGAAAACGACCGCGTGGCCTCGGCGCTGCGCCTGCGGTTTCGCGAGCGCGGCATTCTCTGCGTGAACCTGATCAGCTCGCCCGGCTCGGGGAAGACGACGCTGCTCGAGCGCACGCTGGCCGCCCTCCCGCGCGATTCCGCCGTGGCCGTCCTGACCGGGGACATCCAGACCGACAACGACGCGCAGCGGCTGGCGCGATTCGGCTTCCCGGTGCGGCAGATCACCACCGGAGGAACCTGCCATCTCGATGCCCGGATGATCGAGCGCGCGCTCGATGCGCTGCCGCTCGCCGAGTCGAGTTTGCTGTTTGTCGAGAACGTCGGCAATCTCGTCTGCCCGGCGAGCTACGACTTGGGTGAGGCGGAGAAGATCGTGCTGCTCAGCGTCGCCGAAGGTGAAGACAAGCCGCTCAAGTATCCCGGGATTTTTCATCGCGCCTCGTTGATGGTGCTGACGAAGACCGATCTGCTGCCGCACGTGGAGTTCGACGCGGCGGCTGCGAAAGAAAATGCCCGCCGAATTCATCCCCAAATCGAAATCATCGAGCTCTCCTGCCGGACGGGCGACGGGTTCGACCAGTGGGTTGCGTGGCTCGGCGCGAAGGGCCGGCAATACCGGGCCGAAATCGCCGCACCAGCGCGGTGAGCGAATGGCCGAAAGCCGACAAGCGTCCCCAATCCGCAAAGCCATCGAAGTGTCGGGCATCGTGCAGGGAGTGGGCTTCCGGCCGTACGTTTACCGCCTGGCGAACGAATGCGGCCTGGCGGGCTTCATCGCCAATACGCCCGCCGGCGTGAGCATCGAAGTGCAGGGACCGGCGGAGATGGTCGAGGCCTTCCTCGAGCGGCTTCCGCGGGAAACGCCCCCGCTCGCGCGGATCTCTTCGTTTGCCGTGCATCCGCGAGCGGCCAATGACGACCGCGCATTCCGCATCGTGACCAGCCGATTGGATCGCGCGCCCTCCGCGCTGGTCTCTCCCGATGTGGCCGTGTGCGCCGATTGCCTGCGCGAGCTCTTCGAGCCGCACGACCGGCGTCACCGCTATCCCTTCATCAACTGCACGAATTGCGGGCCGCGATTCACGATCTTGCGCGAGATTCCCTACGACCGCGCGCGCACCTCGATGGCGGTTTTCCGCATGTGCCCGGCATGCCAGGCCGAATACGACGATCCCGCCAACCGGCGCTTTCATGCCCAGCCGAACGCTTGCTGGGAATGCGGCCCGCGCGCGGATCTCTGGGATGTTGCCGGGGGCAGAATCGCGGCGGAAGATCCCATTTGCGCCGCCGCGGAATTGCTCGGGGCGGGTTCGATCGTCGCGGTGAAGGGCCTCGGCGGATTCCACCTCGCCTGCGACGCGGCCAATTCCGCCGCGGTCGCGACGCTGCGCGAGCGCAAGCGGCGCGTGGAGAAGCCCTTCGCGATCATGGCGGCACGGCTCGATGCGATCGAGGCGTTTTGCGAGGTGGATGCCGCGGCGCGCGCGCTGCTCGAATCGGTGGAACGGCCGATCGTCTTGCTGCCGTGGAAACCGGAGAGCCGGATCACTCCGGCGGTGGCCCCCGGCAACCGGTATCTCGGCGTGTTTCTTCCGTACACGCCGCTGCATCATTTGCTCTTCGCGGGGCGCAGCTTCGAAGCGCTGGTCATGACCAGCGGGAACTTGAGCGAAGAGCCGATCGCCAGCGATAACGAAGAAGCGGTGAGGCGGCTCGCCGGGCTTGCGGACGCGTTTCTCGTGCACAACCGGGAGATCGTGCGGCGGTGCGACGATTCGGTCCTGCGCGTTGCCGGCGGGCGGCCGCGGCAGATTCGCCGCTCGCGCGGATACGTTCCTGCGCCCGTGGCGCTCGAGCGCGACTTGCCGGCGGTGCTGGCCGTCGGCGGCGAACTGAAGAACACCGTGTGCATCATTCGCGGCGACGAGGCTTTCTTGAGCCAGCACATCGGCGATTTGGAGAATCTCGAGAGCTATCAGTTCTTCGAGGAGGCCGTGGAGCACCTCCAGGGGATTCTGGAGGTCCGGCCGGGCATCCTGGCGCACGATTTGCACCCGGATTATTTCTCGACGCGCTGGGCGCTCGAGCAGACGGGCCGGGAGCGCGTGGCGGTGCAGCACCATCACGCGCACGTGGCCGCGTGCATGGCCGAAAACCATCTGGATGGGCACGTCATCGGCATCGTGCTGGACGGCACGGGCCATGGAACCGACGGAGCAATCTGGGGCGGCGAGATGCTGCTGGCCGGGTACGCCGATTTCGAGCGCGCGGCGCATTTTCGATACGTGCCGATGCCGGGCGGGGCGGCGGCGATCCGGGAGCCGTGGCGAATGGCGGTCGGCTACCTCGCCGAGTTTTTCGGCGGCAGTGCCTTCGAGAAAGGCGTGCGGTTCATCAAGCAACTCGACCGCCGGCATACGGAAATGCTCCTGCGCATGATCGAACGCGGAGTGAATACTCCGAAGACTTCGAGTTGCGGGAGGTTGTTCGACGCGGTTGCGGCGCTCGCGGGCATTTGTAGCACGGTCACGTACGAGGCGCAGGCCGCCATCGAGTTGGAGATGTCTCTGGAACCGGGGCCGGCGGATGGATACGCCTTTGGTCTGGCCGATCGCGCGATGCCCTGGCAGATTGATTGCCAACCGATGTTCGAGGGGCTGCTCGAGGATCTAGGGCATGGGACGCCCGCCGGCGCGATCAGCCGACGGTTCCACAACGGACTTGTCGAAGTCTTGTCCGAAACGGCTAAGCGGCTGCGTGGCGTAACCGGCGTGCAGCGGATTTGCCTGAGCGGGGGATGCTTCCAGAACGCCTATCTCTTCGAGGCGCTGACAGCGCGGCTCGCAGCGGCAGGCTTTGCCGTGTTCACACACGCCGAAGTGCCCGCGGGAGATGGAGGGCTGGCGCTGGGCCAAGCCGTGGTCGCGGCGCACCGAACGCTCCCCGCAAGGGAATAGCCCGCCCTCAGACTCCATCGAGGGCGCAAGACGCCCTGTTACCGGCAGTAAGCAGCCAGGATCAGAAAGACGGCTCCCAGAGGGAACAACTGCGACTGGAGGACACAAAGGAAAGCGACTTGGTGTATGCTGACCCGAACTCGGGATCCAAAAAGGAAATCCCAGGTAGAGGCTGGTCACTGGCTCAGTTGACTTGGCGCACTGAGGAAATGTTTCGAGAGACTGTTTTCCAGGTGTCTTGCAGCGGGCATTTCTGTTCGGTTTTGAATTCTGAGAAGCACATCCGTACGAGGAGACATACCACGATGAAGACGAGGCTTGCGGTTGTAGCTTTGCTGTCGCTTGCTCTTGCTCTGCCGGCGTTCGGTGCCGGCAGCAAGACTTACAAGACTACCTATCCCGTTCCTTGCAGCGAGGTGTGGGGCGCGGTCAAAGTCGCCCTTGGGAATCCGAACAACTACAAAGACGTGCAGAGTGACGACGACAAAATGACTGCTGACTACAATGTGAAACACTCCATTCATTGGTCCGTTATCGGAGCGGTCAACCAGGGCAAAAACCATGTCACCTTGTTGCCGATTGGTACCGCGTGCGAGATGAGTGTTGTGTCGATGTATAGCGGACTTTCGCACAACGACCAGGGCGACTTCAAAAAGCGCGTGGATGAAGCGCTGGCCAAGCTGAAAAACGCGCCACCTTCCCAGCCTGCTAAGCCGGAGGATCCAGCCAAGGCTCCAGCTCAGGCTCCAGCCAAGGCTCCAGCCAAGTGATTACAGCAGGCCCTCGACGCTACAGTGGCGTGCCATCGTGGTGCCTCCGACGACTGAAAGGGCGGGATGCTGCAAACCATGTCCTGGCTGGGCGGCCCCGCATCCGGCCGTGGGTTCTAAGAAGTACTGAAGGCGCTCTGAGGGTTTGAATTTGAACTGCGAATCAGGCCTTATTTTCTTCGGTGCCCGGGAGCAAAACCGAATGAAATATAGCTCCTGCCTCGTCGCCGAGCGTTGGCTAAAGACCTTGAAAGCACTCGGACGCAAGGCACCCTGTTTCCGCACGTCTTACAGCAGCACGACAGACACGACTACGGTTTGGGATGTTGGGCGAAGAAGGACCACATCAGGTCGGTGGCGGAAACAGTGGTGCCGCTGAATCGATGTCCCGGCCACTTATGACGGCCTCCCTGAATGGCGTAGAGAACGACAGCGGTGCCGTTCTTGCAGCCGGAATAGGTGTCGATGTGAACTGCGGAAGTTTCTTCGTGCTCAGGGGCCGGCGAGCAGCCGTCCTCGTTCACCCAGAAAGAAACAGCCTGGGCGACGGAGGTGTCGCGGCGCCGAGGACCAATCTGAAATGGTGAAGCGCCGCCGCCAAAGGGCACGAGGCCATCGGCAGTGCCGTGGAACACGATCACGGAAACAGGTGCAGATGGTCGGCAATCCACGTTCTGCGCACCTTCCACGGGAGCGATGGCAGCGATTTTATCGGCAAGTTCGCAGGCGAGGCGGTAGGTCATCATTCCTCCATTGGAGATTCCGGTGACGTAGACGCGCTTCGGGTTCACTGCGTAATCCCGCTCCAACTTGTCGATGAGGGCGCTCAGGAACCCGACGTCATCCACGTTATTCTGCATGGCGGATCCACAACAATTGCCGGAATTCCACGTGAAGAGGCGCCCGGTACCGTTCGGATAGGCGACGAGAAAACCTTCCTTGTCCGCCTTCACGCTCATGCCGGAGAGCGATTCAACGCCCTCGGAGCTGCCCATTCCGCCGTGGAGGACCAGCACAAGCGGAAGTGCTTTCTGACCGTCATAGCCGGGCGGAACGTGGACAAAGTAAGTTCGGGTGCGTCCGCCGAGCTCGATGGTGCCGGGCGCGTTTCCGGGCCGAGACGCGTCCTGGCCACCTCGGCGAATGACGGCCATCGCGAGGAGGCCGAATATGAGCACGCCAGCCGCGCTAACAACGAAGAAAACCTTGAACTTACGAAGAATCTCCACCGGATCCTCCGAGGACAACGATGCAGCCAGCCGTTCAATAGGTAAAACCCAAAAGAAAGGGAAAGGTTCCTACGAATCGTACCCTGCAGCTTCAGGTCACAGGGCGGGCAAAGGTGTGGATGGTGATCTGGACCTGGTCCGAAACGCGGAGAAAAAGCTTGCTGGGATTCTTGAGGCCCCATTGCACGTAGGGAATCGCGAATTGGAGGGTGAGGGCGATGCCGTCAGCCTTTCTCCGGGCCTGCACGTCAAAAGTGGCCTCGTGGTCTGCGCCATGAAGGCGGAAGAGGCCGTGCACGGTGACGCGAAAATCGCCCTGCGGAGGAATCTGGCCCTCGATACGCTCGGGGAGAAAGACGATCTCGGGGAATTTCTGCGATTCGAGGACTTTCCGGTGCATGTCGTGGTCGCGATCCTCGTTGCCGCTCTTTCCACTGGCGGCGTCGACGACGATTTGTCCGCCGGCTTTGCCGGTGGCAGGTTCGAGCAAGATGCGGCCACTCTTGAGCGCAAAGGTCCCATGAACGGTGTGAAGCGTCGCGCCGAGCGTGAAATCCACCTGAGTTTGGCGCGGATCGAATTCGAAGGCGAGTTGCTGGGCGCGCAGGGGCGGAGCGGCCAGGGCAAAGAGGAAACCAAGGAAGCAGAGAATGCATGGGGAGAGGGCGGCCACATGCCACAGCTTGTCCCTCATCGCAGTCGTCAATTCGCGCCCTTCAGCATTTGAAGGACGAGCGGGGAAATGCCGTCGCGCATGAGGCCGGGAGCGGACACCGCGCCGACGTGCGCGGCGAGCATGCGCTGGAACAGATGCGGGTTCGAGGCCAGCGCGCGAAGCGCGCGGCGGCGAAGCCAGGAAGAGCGATCGAGAAGGAGCATGAGTGAAGTGAGGCGAAGCGGCACTCGGGTGAGGGAGCGGTGGGTCGACTGATACGGGGAAAGGTCGCCGCTCTCGAGTGCCGGAGCAAGAGCCAATGCCTGGCGAAAGGCGAGACCGAGCCCCTCGCCGCTGACGGCGTCCACGGTGCCGGACGCGTCGCCGATCAGAACGACGCGGCCACGATAAACGCGCTTGAGCGTGCGCGAAGCCGTGGCGGCGCCTCGTTCACTGGTGACAGGCGCGGCATCTTGCAGGCGTGCCGCGAGGTCGGGAAAAAGGGAAAGCGCTTTTTCCAGGCGAAACTGCGGGCGGGAAGAGATCGCAGCGACGCCCACCTCTTCCGGGCCGACCGGAGTGACGTAAACCTGGCAGCCGGGACCCCAGTAAACCTCGACGAAGTCGGTCCAGGGCGCAATGCGGAAATGGCGGCGAAAGCCGAAACGCTGCGGCTCCAAATGAAATCGAAAGCGATCGAGTCCGGCCCAGCGCCGGACGTAAGAATTGAGTCCATCGGCGCCGATCACCCACTGCGCCCGGACGAAGCGATCCTGCACCCAGACGCCGCCGGCATCGAGCCCGGTGACGCGGGCCTTCCAGAAGAAAGAGACGCCCTGCTGCTCGGCGCGCTCGAAGAGCAAACGGTGCAGGCTGATGCGCCGCACACCCAAGCCGGGGCCCTGCGGGAAGCCGCCCTCAACGCGGCGATCGTCACCAATGAAGCGGATACCACGGAAGGGGACCGATTCGGCGGATGGAATGGCGACGCCGATCTGGCGGAGCGCTTCGACGCCATCGGGCATCAGTCCTTCGCCGCAGGCCTTGTCAATCGGAGGCTCGGCGGTATCCACGACGAGGACGCTGAAACCTCGCAAGCGCGCCGCAATGGCCGCGGCCAGGCCGGAGGGGCCGCCGCCGACGACGAGGACGTTCGTGCTGTGTTCTGCGGCGTTCACATTACCACCTCAGAAGGACCAGCTCGGAGCAAAAGGCCGGGCCGGAAGCGGCCAGCAAGCCGTAGGTTCCCGCGGGCGGCTGCCGGCGGATGAATTCCTCGAGAACGAGCAGGACGGACGTGGAAGAAAGATTGCCGACCTTGCGCAGGCTTTCCCACGAAGCGGAGAGCGCCTCCTTCGGAAGATCGAGCGATTTGGCGGTGGCCTCCAGGATTTTGGGGCCGCCGGTGTGCATGATCCAGCAACCAATGTCTTTCCTGGAGATGCCGCAGTCCTCGAGGAAGGAGTCGACGTCGCGCCCGAGATGGGTTTCGATGAGTTCGGGCAGCTCGGGCGAGAGGACGATCTGGAACCCCTTTTCGGAGACATCCCAGCCCATGATGTGCTGGGTATCGGGGTAGAAGATCGAGCGAGTGGCGAGGACCTCAGGGCCCGGTTGTTCTCTCTCGGAGCCAACTAAGATGACGGCCGCGGCGCCATCGGCAAACAATCCCACGGAGATGAGGTTGGCGACGGAGAGATCGTCTTTTTGGATCGTGAGCGAGCAAAGCTCGACGGAGAGAAGAGCGGCCACCTGGTCCGGAAAGGCGCGCACGTAATCGCTCGCCCGGGCAATGCCCGCGGCCCCGGCCACGCAGCCGAGGCCGAAAATCGGGATGCGCTTGATGCGCGGGGAAAAGCCCATGCGATTGGCGAGGCGCGCATCGAGCGAGGGGCTGGCGATGCCGGTGACGGACACCACGAAAATGGCGTCGATGTCCCGCGGCTCGAGGCCGGCTTTGGTCAACGCGCGGCAGAGGGCCTGTTCGCCGATCTCCTCGGCGCACTGGATCCAGGCGCCATTCGTTTTTCCGAAGGTGTCGAGGCCGTAGTAGGCCTCCATGGGCAGAGCGAGATGGCGCCCGTCCACGCAGCATTTGGAGTGAAGGCGGTCGATGACCTCGGTGCTACCGAGCCGTGGACCCCAGTAGGCCTTGAATGCTTCCGTCAGAACTTCCTGTTTGTAGTAGTGCTTGGGAAACGCACTCGCGACGCCAGCAACCCTCATGATCCCCCCGGTCCCTCACGCGAAGAACGACAGTGCCCCTATTGAAGCCGAGAAAACTCCCGGCGGTATAGACGATTCCTCGGAAACTCCTGCGAGAGGCCCAGGAGCAACGCACGAGCCTCGTCCCGGCGCTGATCGCGCAAGGCAGCCACGGCCAGTAACAGGCGGGCGTACGGTTGAAGATAATGCCCTTTTTCGGCCGTCAATTGAAGGTTTTTGACGCCGCGATTCTTGTCGGTCTCGGCGCCATAGAGCTGGAGGAACCAACGGACGGGCGCTGGTTTCAGGCTGAGCATGTAGTTTTCGACGCCCACGGCGAGGTAGGCATCGTAGCACTCGGGGTTTTCGGCCAGCAACCGCCCGGCGAGCTGGCCGGCGCGCTTGATACGTCCCAGGGAAGCCACATTGCGCTTCTCAATCAGAGCAAGGTAATCGGCGCGCAGGCCGAGATTGAGAATCTTGGCGAACAGGGCATTTTCGTCTTTGGGCGAACGGGCAAGAATGGCGTCGGCAAGCTGGTCGCTGCGTTCCAGCGCCTGGCCGAAACTGGCGCGGAGGGCGGGGTCAGGCACAGTCTTATTACGCTCTTCGAATTTCTCGCGATCGACGAAGAGCTCGCTCTGCAGCACGCCGAGGCGGTCAAACTCCTCGAATAGGTATGCGGCGGCCTCGCCGGTCAGGCCGAAAGGATCGTGCGGATGAAACTTCTGCCATTCGCGGAAGGTGTTATGCGCCTCCTCGAAGTCGAGGTTGTACATCTGCCGGAAGCCGAGATCGAGTGGGTCGGAGACCGAAAGGGCGTCCGCCGCCCGCGCAGGGGCTTCCAAAAATGGGAGAAGGAGGAGCGGAACGAGCAAAAACCGCAGCGCAAGACGAGTGGTGGCAGCAGGGATTCTCATGTCGCTCAGATGTTTGCCGCGCGGCGCGACCGTCTCCGGTTTCTGGAATCCGGTCGCAGGCAAGCCGACCCGCTGGCGCCATGCGCTTTCAATTGGATGCTCTGCCTCGGGCCGAGGATGCTCCCGTGAATCGAGTGCACACAGGCCGCATGCCGCCCAGAGGTGAGGAAGCTATCTCCGGGCTCAACTGGAATGGGACAAGGTGGCAGCGTCGCTCGGGGGGCGGCCAACGGGCGATCCTTCCGCTGCGGAAACGACTCGATAGCCTATCCCGCGCACGGTATGGATGAGCCTCGCCTGAGGCTCAAAATCTACTTTGCGTCGCAGGTAGTTGATGTACACGTCTACGAGGTTGGTCATGGTTTTGGGCTGGGGGCCCCAGCCGTGCTCGAAGATGGCGGCGCGGTCCACGGGTTCACCCGCGTGGCACATCAGACACTCGAGGACGGCGAATTCCTTGGACGTGAGACTGATGACGCGGCCGGCACGGCGCGCCTTGCGGTCCAGGCGGTCGAGTTCGAGATCGGCGACGCGCAAGACGGTGGTCGCTCCCGCACCGCTGCGGCGCAGGAGGGCGCGGACGCGAGCGGAGAGCTCATCGAGTGAGAAGGGCTTGGCGACACAGTCGTCGGCGCCGGCATCGAGGCTCTCGACGCGGTCCTCCACTCGGCCGCCGGTGAGAATCAGGACGGGCAAACGCGACCCGCGCGCGCGAAGCTGGAAAAGTAAATCGAAGCCACTTACTTTGGGAAGGTCCGGATCGAAGACCAGGAGTTGATATTCGCGCTGCTCGAGCAGTTCGAGCAAGCGCGCGCCGCTGGGAGTGACTTCAACAGCATAGCCGTCCGACTCGAACCGGTCGCAGAGCATCTGCGCAACGGATTCGTCGTCTTCGGCCAGGAGGATACGCGCGGGCCGGTTCGTTTCCATAGGGGAAAATCTTTCTGGAAGGGGGATTCCAGTTTCGTGTGGCGCGGCGATCCTTGTCAAGGCAACAGTCGGGTCAAGTTGCTAGGAGCAGTAATCGCGCGTCGTGGGTTTCGACGCGATGATTCCGGAGTATGCGGGCAAAATGATGCGGCAAGATTCAGAGAGGGAGGCGGAGGACGGCGCTGCAGCCGCGGGTATCGCTGCGATTGTCGAGGGTGAGCGAGCCGCCGTGCGCTTCGGCGATTTGACGGCTGAGGACCAGGCCGATGCCGGAGCCAGCGGGTTTTGTCGTGAAAAACGGAACGAAGAGGTTGGACGTTTCCGGGAGGCCGGGGCCGTTGTCTTCGATGACGATTTCGAGTTGCGTCGCGTCGCGCAACCAGCCAATCGAGACGGCGGCTTCGTTCGCCGGGGCGGCACTGGATGATTCGAGCGCCGCGTCGACCGCATTGTGGACGAGATTGATGAGGAGTTGTTCGAGCTGATCGCCATCGGCCCGGATGACAAGCTCCGGCCCGGCACGCAAAGCGACGGTCAGACGAGGCTCCAGCCCGACCACGCGGCGGACGAGCGCGGCAACTTCCACCGGCGCGAAGCGCGGCGCGGGAAGGCGCGCCAGGCGGGAATAAGCGTTTAGGAAACGTGCCAACGCTTCGGCGCGAGAGGAAATGATGGAGAGGCCGTCTCGTACGTCCACGTCCCAATCGGACGGCCGCGGTTCCTGGCGCAGAGAGCGGGCGAGGCTTTCGGCGATGGACTTGATCGGAGCGAGCGAATTGTTCATTTCGTGGCCGAGGACGCGGATGAGGCGCTGCCAAGCCTGGCGTTCTTCTTCGCGCAGCGGGCGGCTCAAGTCGGAAAGAACGATCAGTTGATGCGGGCGGCCGTGCTGCCGAAAGGTGCTGCGGCGCAATCCCCAGCGGCCCTGCGCGCCGGGGAATTGCATTTCGACGGTGCAGGCGGCCTCGCCCGTCAGGCAACCGGCCAGGCCGAGATCGTCGGCGGTGAGACAGAGCAATCGCTCGGCGGGGCGCGCGAGCAGCCGCTCGCCGGCGCGATTGACGAGGCGCAGGCAGTGCGCTTCATCGAAGGCGAATACCGCGACGTCGATTTCCTCCATGACCTTGCGAAGCAGCGCGGTGGCTTCCAGGGCGCCGAGGCGCTGCTCGCGCAGCGTTTCGCTCAAGACGTTCACTTCGCGGGCGAGTTCGCCGAAGGAGTCCGAGCGGCGGGCGCCGTGCGCGCGGATGGAGTAGTCTTCTTCCCGAAGAGCGCTGACAACGTTGGCCATCGTCTGCAAGGGGCGAGCGATTCGATCGCGCAAGGCGAGCGCAAACCCGAGCCAGAAGGCCACCATCAGAAGAATGAGCGTCCAGCGCGCTCGCGACGAGAAATCGCCCAGCAACAGAACGGTGACGGCCACGGCGACGGCGGGAAGTCCGGCGAGAACGCTCGTCAGGGCGAGGCGGGATTCGTAGGCGAGATGGCGCTTCATGCGGGCTTCGGCAGCGGGCGTCACAGATGATGCTTCTGCAGGCGGCGATAGAAGGCGCTTCTGCTCAGGCCGAGCGCCTTGGCTGCCTGGCTGACATTGCTGTCGCAACGCGCCAGGGTTCTTTGCATCAGGTAGCGTTCGACTTCCTCGAGGCTCATCTCATCCAGGCGCGGGGAGGCGTCGCGCGCTTCGCGCAAGGCCAGGTCACCGGCGCGGATGCGCTCGCTCGTGGCCAGCAGAACGGCGCGCTCGATGGCATGGTCGAGCTCGCGGACGTTTCCGGGCCAGGGATAATCGAGCAGCGCCTGCATGGCCGCGGGTTCGAAGGCGGATAGCGGCTTGCGGTAGCGCTGAGCGTGCTGGCGGAGAAAATGCGCCGCAAGCAGGGGAATGTCTTCGCGCCGCTCGCGCAGCGGCGGCAGATGAATCTCGATGGTGTTGATGCGAAACAGGAGGTCTTCGCGGAATCGGCCGGCGTGGACTTCGGTGGGGAGTTGCGCATTCGTGGCCGAAAGGACGCGAACGCTGACTCGGCGGGTCTGCGAGGAGCCGACGCGCTCCAGTTCGCCCGTCTCGAGGACCCGGAGAAGCTTCGATTGCAGGGCGGGAGGAACGTTGCCGATTTCATCGAGGAAAAGCGTGCCGCCGTCAGCCAGCTCGAAGCGGCCGACGCGATCGGCGCGCGCATCGGTGAACGCGCCCTTGACGTGGCCGAAGAGTTCGCTCTCGAAGACGCCTTCGGGCAGGCCGGCAGCGTTGACGGTGACCATCGGTTTCGCGGCGCGCGGCGAGAGGGCGTGCAGCGTGCGCGCGATCACTTCCTTCCCGGTGCCGTGTTCGCCGGTGATGAGCACGTTGGCGTCGGAGGGACCCACGCGATGGAGCAGGTCCATCACCGGCCGCATGGCGCCGGATTCGGCAATCAAAGTGGGCAAGCCTTCGGCGCGCAGGAGGCGGTTTTCCGCTTCGAGGCGCTGCGCCTGGCGAAGCGCGCGCGCCAGCGTGACCTGGGTGCGCAGGATCGCCAGCAGGCGCGCGTTTTCCCAGGGTTTTTGGATGAAATCCCGGGCGCCGCGGCGCATCGCTTCGACGGCCAAATCCACCGAGGCCCACGCCGTCATAACCACGACGGGAAGAGTGGAATCGAACGACTGGATGCGCGTCAAGAGATCGAGGCCTTCCTGGCCGGAGGTGGTGTCGCGGGTGTAATTGAGATCGATGAGGACCACGTCGAAATAGGACTTCTCGATCGCCGAAAGAACGGCGCGGGGAGAGGAGGCGGATTCGGTTTGAAAATGTTCGGCTTTCAGCAGGAGGCGAAGTGCTTCGCGCACATCCGACTGATCGTCGGCGATGAGCACGCGCGGCGGTGTGGTTTCGGATGAAGTCATCTCATGAAAACCGGTGTTCGGCGCCCCTGGTCCCGGCGGCACCGGCGGCGGTGGCATTGTACAGCGGTTCGGACGATCCGCGCTGAGGAGGCTTTACTCATGCCGCAGGGCGACCATGGGATCCACGCGCATCGCTCGCCATGCTGGGACGTAGCACGCCCACAGCGCAATCGCTGCGAGCAAGAGCGTGACGCCCGCGAAGGTGAGCGGGTCGGTCGCGCTCACGCCGACCAGGAGTCTGGCCATGGTGCGAGTCAGGGCCCAGGAGGCGACCAAGCCGCACAGCACGCCGACGATAACCAGGCCCATTCCCTGGCGGAGAATCAGGCCCAAGATTTCGCGTCGCCCGGCGCCCAGGGCCATGCGAATGCCCATTTCGTGGGTGCGCTGCTCTGCGTTGTAGGACACCACGGCGTACACGCCGACGACCGCGAGGGTCAATCCGATCAGGCCCATCACAGCGGCCAGGACCGCCCCCATGCGAAACACAAAGAAGCCATTCAATCCCCCCAAGCTCTGCTTCATCGTTCGCACATCATAGATCGGCAGATCGGGAGCAAGGCCACGGATCACCTGCTGCACCGGGGCGATGAGTGACTCCGGCGTGACGGCAGAACGAATCTGCAAGGTCATTTGAGACGAGTAGTCTTGGGCGTACGGAAGGTAGAAGAAGGGGATAGGCTCCTGCAAGGCATCCAAATTGTACTTGCCATCCTGGGCCACACCGATCACTTGGGTGAATGGGCCAGAAGGTCCGAAAATGCTGAAGCGCTTCCCAATCGGGTCTTCGTTGGGCCAGAACTGTTTGGCCATCTTCTGGTTTACGATGGCCACCCCGGGCACGGTTTCGTTGTCGGTCTCGGCAAATCCACGGCCGCGCTGCAGAGGAACTCGCATCACTTCGAAGTAAGGTGGATCAACTCGGTTCAGGAAAACCCGTGGTGGCTGCTGGCCCCTCGCAAGGGGATGCCCCTCGATGTGAATTGGGCGGGGCTCCGCCGTATTTCCCATCGGCACGCTGAAAGCCAGGGCGACCGACTTCACGCCGGGGAGCGCACGAACGCGAGCTTCCAGTTCCCGATAGAAACCCCTGGTGCGGGGCTCGTCGTAGCCGATTCCATGCGGGTCAACCGTCACGTTCAAAACGTGATCGGGGTCGAAACCCAAATACATCCGCTGGACGTGCGCGAGACTCCGAACGAACAAGCCGGTGGCAACCAACAACACCAGCGATCCCGCAATCTGCGCCACCACTAGGACGCTGCGCGATCGGTGGCGGCCGGCGTGGGCGGAGTCGCTGCGTCCTCCTTCACGCAGGATCGCGTTCACATTCGTGCCAGAGGCCCGCAGAGCTGGCGACACGCCGACAATCATTCCACTAAATATCGCTATTCCCAGGGCATAAGAGAAAACCCTCCAGTCGAGCCCCCAATCCAAGCGCAGGGGGACGTTGCTGACCGCTTGTTCAAACGTCGAGCCGAGCAGGTTGTTGACCCACTGGCCCAGAATCACTCCTGCCACCCCGCCCACGAGCGCCAAGAGGATACTTTCCGTGAGCAACTGCGCCATGAGTCGTCCGCGTCCGGCGCCCAGCGCCGTACGGACGCCCATCTCACCCTGGCGTACCGTGACCCGAACCAGCAGGATGTTGGCCACGTTCATGCACGCCAGAAGCAAAACCAGAGTGGCGAGAGCCAGGAACGAACCGGCGACAAGCGGAATGATGTTGGCCAGGTCGGGCACGGGCCGGGCCCGTTTTTCGGGCATCACGCGAACCGTAACCCCTTTGTCGTCTTCGGGGTACTGCTCGGCCAGGTGGGCGGCGGCGACATCAAAGGAACTCTGCGCTTGCGCTAGGCTGACGCCGGGATTCAGTCTGCCCAACGCCTGTAATAGTCGCACGCCGCGATAGTAGCCGTACCGGTTGTTGGCCTCTTGTCCAAAGCCAAAGCCCCTGATTAACGGGAGATAGGCATCCATCTCAAAGACCGACTCCACTCCGCGAAATCCCTTTGGTCCAACACCCACGATCGTGGCGGGCTTCCCGTCCACGAGAACTTGTTTGCCGACGGCCTTGGGATCTCCCCCGAATCTTTTTTGCCAATAAGAGTATCCGAGAACGATCATGGCAGCCTCGCCCGGCTTTTCCCCTTCGCCCGGGAGGAACAACCTGCCGAGCGTGGGCTGCAAACCGAGGGCTGAGAAATAGTTCCCGGTTACGTAACTGACCGCGATTTTTTCAGCCCGGCCGTCAGCGCTGAGTCCAGCGAAGGCGAGTTCGTAAGCAAACAGATCCGAGAAGGTGCTCACTTGCTTCCGATAATCCGCCAGATCCAAGTAGGACATGTTGTAGTCCTGAAACGAGGCGCCCTTCTGCTCCGGAGCCAGAACCATGATTTGCTCGGGTGCACGCACGGGCAGCGGGCGGAGCAGCATGCCGTTCACCATGCTGAATATGGCGGTGTTGGCGCCGATTCCCAGCGCCAAGGTGATGACAACGATGGCTGTCAGTCCCGGCGACTTCGCCAGCATTCGCGCGCCGAATTTCAGGTCCTGCCAAAATGCGTTCATTGTGCGCCTCATTGTTTGGCGTCCTATGCCGCGGCGCCGGAATCGGTTTTCGTTTCGCCGACGAGCCAGCCGTCCTTGAGCTGGATGATCCGGCTGCCGTAAGCGGCGTTGCGCTCGGAATGAGTGACCTGCACGATCGTGGTGCCCGCATCGTTCAGCCGCTTGAAGAGCTGCATGATCTCCTCGCCCTGCGCGGAATGCAGATTGCCGGTGGGCTCATCGGCGAGGATGAGCTTGGGATTCATGATCACGGCGCGGGCGACGGCGACGAGCTGCTGCTGGCCGCCGGAGAGCTGGCTGGGGAAGAGGTCCTTCTTGCCGACGATTTGAAAACGGTCGAGCGTGTCGCAGACCAGGCTGGCGCGCTCCTTGCTCGGAACATTCTTGTACGAGAGCGGCAGCTCGAGGTTCTCGAAGACCGTCAGATTATCGATCAGGTGATAGCTCTGGAAGACGAAGCCGATATTCTGCTTGTGCAGCTCGTTGCGCTGCTTGACATTCAATTTGTGGACCGGCTGCTCGAGAAAAAAGAACTCGCCCTGCCATGCCCCGTCGAGCATCCCGACGATGCTCAGCAGGGTGGACTTTCCGGCGCCCGACGGGCCCATGATGGTGACAAACTCGCCCGAGGCGATGTCCAGCGTGATCCGGCGCAACACGAAGAAGCGCCCGGCGCCCGCTTCGTAGGATTTTTCGAGATTGCGCAGTTGGATGAGTGGCTGCGTTGCGTTCACGTGGTAGCTCCCGTTCAATCGGCAGCGAAGGTCGGTGCTGCGCCGCCGGTGGTTTCTTCGACGATGCGGCCGTCGAAGAGATGCACGGTGCGCTCGGCGTGGTCGGCGTAGCGCTGATCGTGAGTGACCATGCAGATGGTCGCGCCGCTGCGATGCAGCTCGCGGAGTAATTCCATCACCGCCTCGCCGTTTT
>JBEKUY010000010.1:0-108304 GCA_049514555.1 Candidatus Acidiferrales bacterium | reverse complement strand
TCGGGTTCGTCTTCGCCAAAATCTTCGTGATCGCCGCCGTCAGCGTCGTCTTGCCGTGATCGATGTGCCCGATCGTTCCGATGTTGACGTGCGGCTTGCTCCGCTCAAATTTTTCCTTCGCCATCGCCTTCTCCGCTCCTCGTTGACGTAGTGCTCGAACGAGCCCTTGGATCCCCTTACCTCACCGCCCTGCCCGTCGCCTTGCTGATCACTTCCTCGGCGATCGAAGCGGGCGCCTCGGCATAATGCGAAAAATGCATGGTGAAATTGCCGCGGCCCTGCGTGCGGCTGCGCACGTCGGTCGCGTAGCCGAACATTTCGGCGAGCGGCACCTCCGAACGGATCACGTGGCTTCCTGCCCGGGTCTCCGTCCCTTGGATCTGCGCCCGCCGCGCATTCAGGTCGCCGAATACCGCCGGCATGTACTCCTCCGGCACCACCACTTCAACCCTCATGATCGGCTCGAGCAGCGTCGGCGAACCCTTCGCGCAGGCTTCCTTGAACGCCATCGAGCCGGCAATCTTAAACGCCATTTCCGAGCTGTCCACCTCGTGGTAGCTCCCATCGATGAGAACCACCGCGATGTCCACCATCTCGTAGCCGGCAAGCACGCCGTTTTCCATCGCTTCCCGCACGCCATGTTCGATCGGCGGGATGTACTCCTTCGGAATCGCGCCGGCATAAATCTTGTCGATGAACAGCAGCCGGTGCTCCTTGTCGAACCGCCACTTGCCGCCGGAGCCGGCCACCTGCTTCGCCAGCACGTCCAGCTCGTCGGTGGAGAGTTCGCGCATGTCTTCGTGCGCCGCGTTCGGCAGCGGATGCACTTCGAGCTTGCAGTGGCCGTATTGGCCGCGGCCGCCGGTCTGCCGGATGTATTTCCCTTCCGCACCGGCTACTTTCCGGATCGTTTCGCGATAAGCCACTTGCGGCCGGCCTACGCTTGCTTGCACGTTAAACTCACGCAGCATGCGGTCCACGATGATCTCGAGGTGCAATTCGCCCATGCCGGAGATTAGCGTCTGACCGGTGTCCGGATCGGTGTGCACCCGGAAGGTCGGGTCTTCTTGCGCCAGTTTTCCGAGCGCGGTGCCGAGCTTATCCTGGTCGGCTTTTGTTTTCGGCTCGATGGCTACGGAGATGACCGGGGTGGGAAACTCAATCGCTTCGAGGATGATGGGCTTTTCTTCGGTACACAGCGTGTCGCCGGTCGTTACGCTCTTGAAGCCCACGCAAGCAGCGATATCGCCGGCGTACACGGCGTCAATTTCTACGCGCTTGTTCGCGTGCATCTGCAGCAGACGCCCGACGCGCTCGCGCGTGCCCTTGGTTGAGTTGTAGATGTAGCTGCCCGACTGGAGCACGCCTGAATACACCCGGATGTAGGTCAGGTGGCCGACGAACGGGTCGGACATGATCTTGAACGCCAGCGCCGCAAACGGCTGTTCGTCGTTGGCCCGGCGCAGCGCCGGCTCGTCCTTGTCCGGATCGATGCCGTCAACCGGAGGCACGTCCACCGGCGACGGCAGGTAATCCACGATGGCGTCGAGCAGCGGCTGCACACCTTTGTTCTTGAAGGCCGAGCCCGCCAGCACCGGCACCAGCTTCAGGGCGATCGTCGAGCGGCGGATCGAAGCCCGCAGCTCTTCCGGAGCGAGCGTATGCTCGTTCAGAAACTTCTCCAGGACGGAATCATCATGCTCGGCGATGTACTCGACCACCTTGTCGCGGTGCTCCTTATAGAACGCCTCGTCGATCGCTGAAGCCTTGAGCGCCGCGGTAATGTCCGGCCGCGAGCCGACAAACGCCTTGTCCCAAAGCTTTTCGACTTCGAAGATTTCGAACTTCGCGCCCAGGGTCTCCTCCAGCCACACGATCACCTTCTGCTCGATGAAATCGATGCAGCCGATGAAGTTATCTTCCTTGCCGAGGGGGTACTGCAGGGGAACCGGGTGGGCGCTGAGCCGTTTGCGCATCGAGCGGATACAGTGGTCAAAGTCCGCCCCGACGCGATCCATCTTGTTGACGAAGGCGATGCGCGGGACGCGGTATTTGTCCGCCTGCCGCCAGACCGTCTCCGACTGCGGCTGCACGCCGGCAACCGAGTCGAAAATGGCCACCGTGCCGTCAAGCACTCGCAACGACCGCTCGACCTCGACAGTGAAGTCCACGTGGCCGGGCGTATCAATAATGTTGATGCGGTATTTCTTCCCAAACCGGTCCCAGGCCGTTGTTGTCGCAGCCGATGTGATGGTGATGCCGCGCTCGCGCTCCTGCTCCATCCAGTCCATCGTGGCGGTGCCTTCGTCCACCTCGCCGATCTTGTAGGTCACCCCGGTGTAGAACAGGATGCGCTCGGTCGAAGTGGTCTTCCCGGCGTCAATGTGCGCCATGATGCCGATGTTGCGCGTGTCTTCGAGTTTGAACTGACGGCCCATGGATCTCTCTTCGATCGTCTCCTTCAAATCCTATCGCCGGCCCGCCGCCGGTCGCCGCTTACCACCGATAATGCGCGAACGCCTTGTTCGCCTCGGCCATGCGGTGGACATCTTCCTTCTTCTTGAACGCCCCACCACGCAGGTTCGCGGCATCAACCAGCTCGTCCGCGAGCTTGTCGGTCATGTTCTTGCCGGAGCGGTCCCGCGCATACAGAATGAGCCAGCGAATCGCCAGCGATTGACGCCGGAACTGGTTCACCTCCACCGGAACTTGGTAGTTCGCGCCGCCGACGCGCCGGGTTTTCACTTCGAGCACCGGCTTGACGTTTTCGATCGCTTTCTTGAAAACCTTCAGCGCATCATCGTTGGCCTTCTTGGCCACTTGGTCCATCGCCCCGTAGAAAATCCGCTGCGCCGTCGCGCGCTTCCCGTCCCACATCATCGAGCAGATGAATTTCTGCACGAGGTCGCTCGCGTAGACCGGATCGTTCTCGGAGACCCGCCGGCTAATCTGTCCTTTGCGAGGCATCTACTCTCCCTCTTTCTTGCAGATTCCTTACTTCGCGGCCTTCGGCCGCTTCGCGCCGTATTTCGAACGACCCTGCTTGCGGTTCTCGACGCCCGCCGCGTCCAGGGTGCCGCGGATGATGTGGTAGCGGACGCCCGGCAGGTCCTTCACGCGGCCTCCGCGCACGAGCACGATGGAGTGCTCCTGCAAGTTGTGGCCGATGCCGGGGATGTACGTCGTCACTTCCACGCTGTTCGTCAGGCGCACGCGCGCCACTTTGCGCAAAGCCGAGTTCGGTTTTTTCGGCGTCTGCGTGTACACCCGGATGCACACGCCCCGCTTCTCAGGGCAGCCCGTCAGCGCGGGCGACTTCGTCTTTGACCGGATGTTCTCGCGTCCTATTCGGATCAACTGCGCAAATGTCGGCACGGTGCTCCTTCAAACGCGCACAAGATTCCGTCGCGAGCGGCGCTCCAAAACACACTGGAGTGCTATCTCGCGCCAGATTCGGAAAGGTCGTACTGCGAATCCGGAGATACCAGCAAGAAACTCCGCACGCAGACCAGGAGCAGGAACGTCACCCCCGATTTCGATCGGAGAGGCTCACTCGGCTTTGCGGGGCAGGCGCCCCATTCCGGCCGCTCTCCCGTCCCGTTCCATCCTTCTCTGTTCCGGGACGAGAGCCCTTCCAACTGCAGGGTCAAATGTACCCTGACAAACCCGTAAGTATAGGGAAAGATTGGCCGTCTGTCAAACGAGTTTCAGATCTGTCCCGTCAAGAAAGCTGTGGAAATCGGAACGGTGGCAGACCAAGCCGATATTCCTCCAGGATCCCCGCTAGTTCGACGGGCCTGTGTCTCCCTTGACACGGTCTAAACTGAGCCAAGCTGCCCACGCAAGGGAGCTCATCGACCACACAATTTCTCTGTGCACTACCGATTATAAGTGGCTTCTTTTGTTACCACTAGACGGCTCCCACTTCTCCGGTTCCGAGGGTGCGCACCCGGGAGCCGACTCTCTTCTTCCGTTTGTAGCCCAATGTGACAGGCTTGCCGATAGGGCATATGTGGTTTCCCGGCAATCCAGTCAGCAACTTGTCTTTACGCTTCTCCCCCGCAGCCTCTACACTTCCTGCGAGGTGCAACGTGCGAGTTGCTTCTCCCGCTTCGCTCATGCCCGGGGCGCCCTTGCTTCTCGCTCTGACGCTGAGCCTCCCTCTCGCCGTTTTTCCGCAGAGCCAATCGCCGGCGGCCGAAAAGTCGCGGCCAAGCCCGGCTATCGAGCCAGCATTCACCATCGAACTGCTCGAGACCCGCGAACGATTTGAGTCCGACGGCACCGAATCGCGAGAAGTGCACACCGTGGTGCGCGTTCATTCTGAGGCTGGCGCCGCCCGATTCTCGCGCTTGGCGTTCGGATACAACCGCACGAGCGAACATCTCGAAATCCCGACGCTGCGCGTCGAGCATGCGTTGGGCGGCAGCATGGAGATACTCCCGAGTGCCGTGGGTGACCGTCCCGTCGCGGCGGTTGCGGATGCGCCCGCCTACCAAGAGGTGCGCGAAAAATTCGTTCGTTTGGCGGGCCTCTCACCCGGCGACCGGCTGGAGTATCGCGTTCTCACCAAATTCACTCACCCCTCGTTCGCACCGGACTTTTTCTTCTCGCACTCCTTTTCCCATGAGGATTCCATGAAGCAAGAAATCCTCGAAATCGATCTGCCCGCCGCACGCATGGTCCAAATGCGCATCTCGCCTGCTACGCCCGCCGCTTCGGTAGAAAAATCCGGAACGGGCCCCGCAGAGCGCTCAGTGTATCGCTGGCAAATCAGCTCCCCGCGCGCTCGCTCTCCCGAAACCCATCAGGACGAGACAGGATCCGCTCGGCCCGACGTGGTTCTCAGCACCTTCTCTTCCTGGGAGGAGTTTTCCCGGCGCGTGGCTCAATCCCTCACGCCACCGGCCGCTCCGGCACCGGAAATAACCGCGAAGGTCATGGCCCTCACCTCCGGCGCAACTCCGCTAGAAAGCAAGCTCGAAGCTCTTTACGACTTCGTCGCTCAGAGGATCCGGACCGTCGATCTGCCCATCGGCGCAACCGGCTTCCATGGGCGCTCGCTGTCGGAAATCCTCGCCTCCGGCTATGCCACGCCCGAAGACAAATACGTCCTCTTCGCCGCCCTAGCTTCTACGCTGAACATTGGGACGTATGCAGCCCTGATCTCCCGCGAGGAATCTGCCGCTGAAAGTCTGCCCGTTCCCTCTGTCTTCAAGCATCTGGTGGTAGCTGCTTTTACCGCGCGGCACAAATACTGGCTCGAACCGGATCTTGAAGTCGCACCGTTCGGGATGGTTTCGTCCGACTTGCGCGGCGCGCCGGCCCTGCCAATCCTGGCTCTGCATGTTCGCACTGTGGATGTCGTGCTATGGGAAACAGTTCCCCTCGAGCCGCCGTTCCCGCCGAGCCAAGAAGTCGAAGTACATGCCAAGCTTGATCTCAGTGGCAATCTTGCCGCCAGGGTCCGCTACAGAATGCGCGGCGACAACGAGCTTCTTCTCCGGCTTGCATTCCACCACGCTCGCCGCGCGCAGTGGAAGAAGCTCGCGCAGATCATGGCTTTCTCAGACGGATTTCGCGGGCAGGTGAGCGACGTCGTCGTCTCCGATCCATTGGCAACGCACGCGCCCTTCACCGTCGAATACGCGATCGCGCAACCGGGTTTGGTGAACTGGACGAAATTGCCTGTGCGACTGCCGATTCCCCTTCCGGTGCCGGATCTGCCGGAGTCGTCGGCCAAGGCTGGTGCCGGCGCGATTGATCTCGGCACCCCGCTGGACATCGTCTTGCGCCTTCGCTGGCGATTCCCGGCCGGCTTCGTCGCTCGTGTACCGGCGCCGATCAGCGTCCGCCGCGAATATGCCGAGTTTGCATCCTCCTACAATTCGCTCGGCACACTGATCACGGCGTCGCGGCGCTTAAGGTTTCTCCGGCGCGAGGTGGCGCCCGGCGATGCCGCAGACTACGCTGCATTTGTCCGCGCGGTCCAAAACGACCAGGGACAGGAACTCACCCTCGAGCGCGCTCCGGCGCCACATTCGCCAGCGTCTTCGGCAAGCAAGCCGCGTTGATCGCGGCGCTATCTTACTTCGAGGATTTCTTTCTCTTTGGCCGCGCAGAGGTCTTCGATCTTCTTTGTTTCCGAGTGGGTCACTTTTTCGAGTTCTTCGAGCGAGCGCTTCTTTTCGTCTTCGCTGACCTTCTTTTCCTTTTCGAGCTTTTCAACCGCTTCCTTGATGTCGCGACGGATGTTGCGCACGGCGGTGCGGTGGTTCTCGAGCACCTTGTGCAGGTGTTTCGCCAGATCCTTGCGCCGCTCCTCAGTGAGCGGCGGGATCGGCACGCGCACGACCTTTCCGTCATTCGAGGGGTTGAGCCCCAGATCGGCGCTGCGGACGGCCTTGTCGATCATCGCCAGGGCCGAAGGGTCCCACGGCGCAATCACGATCAGCGTGGGATCCGGCACCGAGAGTGTTCCGAGCTGATTGATAGGCATTGCCGTGCCGTGATAGTCCACGCGCACGTGATCGAGCAGGGCGACGTTCGCCCGCCCGGTCCGCACGGTCGCAAGCTCCTTGCGAAAATCCTCGACGGCCTTCTCCATCCGTGTCCTGGCTTGGGCCATCGCATCCTTGGTGTTCGCAATTGTGGTCATGGCGTTGCCTGCCACCCCCTGATCGATTTTCCTCTGAAAGGGCCTGCGCCGTCGTGCCCCGCCCGGTTAATCCGGCGCCACCGTCGAGCCGACCCGCTCGCCAAGCACGACCCGCTTGAAGTTTCCCGTAACCGTCATATTGAAAACGATGATCGGCATGCGGTTGTCCATGCACAGCGAGATCGCCGTCGAATCCATCACCTGCAATCCCCGGTGCAGCACGTCGCGGTAGCCGATCCTGGTGAAAAACTTTGCGTCGGCGACCTTTTCCGGGTCCGCGTCGTAGATGCCGTCAACCCGCGTCGCTTTCAGGATCACCTGTGCCTTGATTTCCATGGCCCGCAGCGCCGCGGCAGTGTCGGTCGAAAAATAGGGATTCCCGGTGCCCGCGGCGAGGATCACCACGCGGCCCTTCTCCAGATGCCGCGTCGCCCGCCGCCGGATGAACGGCTCCGCGACCTGGTGCATTTCGATGGCGCTGAGCAGCCGGGTATCGCAACCGATCTTCTCGAGCGCATCCTGGAGCGCCAGCCCGTTGATGACCGTCGCGAGCATGCCCATGTAGTCGCCGGTCGCGCGGTCGATTTCCAGTGCCTTCTGCCGCGTGCCGCGGAAGATGTTCCCGCCGCCCACCATGATGGCCACCTGGACGCCGAGGTCGCTCACTTCCTGGATCTCACGCGCGATGGATCTCACGGCGTCGCCATGAATCCCATATCCTTCCGGACCTTGCAGCGACTCGCCGGAGAGCTTCAGCACGATTCGCCGATACGCCGGTCTGAGCTTCTTCTCTTCTTTCCGCGCCACGTGGGCCGTCCTCATTTTTCTTCCGCGCACCCTTTCCCCATCGGCAGGCTGCAAATCGCGGGCATTGTAACAAAGAACGCGGTCACCCGCACATCCGAGCTTGGCCGAAGGTCATCCTGAAGGCAAGAAGAGCGCCCCGATGCCTCGGGACGCTCTTGAAAGAACTCCGTCCAGTTCCCGTGCGTCAGGCGTTCACCGGCGCCGGCGCCGGGGCGGCCGCAAAACCTGTTGCAGCCGGGCCGTCTCCCTCGCCCACTTTGAAGCGCACAAACCGCCGCACGGCGATCTTCTCGCCGAGCTTGGCGATGTGCTGATTGATCAGCTCTCCGATGGTCACCGATTCATCCTTGATGAAGTGCTGCTCGTAGAGGCAGTTCTCCTCGTAAAACTTTTCCATCTTTCCGGCGACGATCTTCTCGATCACCGGCTCGGGCTTCCCGGTCGCGCGCGCCTGCTCTCCGTAGATCTCGCGTTCCTTCTCCAGCATCTCGGGGGTCACTTCCTCGCGCCGCACGTACCGCGGATCGAGCGCCGCAATGTGCATGGCCACCTCGTGGCAGAGCTGCTGGAAGGCCTCGGTCCGAGCGACGAAGTCGGATTCGCAATTGACTTCCACGATCACGCCGATCTTGCCGCCCGCATGGATGTAGCTCCCCACGAGCCCCTCGCTGGCCTCGCGCTGGGCCTTCTTCGCGGCCGCGGCTTGGCCCTTCTTGCGCAAAACGTTGATGGCATTTGGGATGTCGCCCCCGGTCTCGACGAGGGCCGCGCGGCAATCGCTGAAGCCCGCCCCGGTGCGTTCGCGCAACTCCTTCACCAGTTGCGCGGGAATATTGGGCTGTTCCGATGGTGTGCTCATCACGATCTCTGGTTCCTTTGCTGTTGGATTTTTCCGCGGGTCTCTCGGGCGTCGGGTTTTGCGGCGCCCTCCGGCAAGCCCGCTGCGGCGCGTCAGCGCTGTGGTTCTTCTTCGGGCGTCACGGCGGTTTCCGTTTCCTGCGGCGGCACCGCGGGCTCCGTTTCGACCTCTACGAAGTCGCCTTCCTGCTTCTCGTACGACTCGTAGGCGCTCGTGTCCACGTAGTCCACGCCTTCCGCCGCCTGGTCATCCGCGACCTTCTGCTCGACGGCCTGCGTCTGCTCGAACGCCATCCGTCCCTCGAGAACCGCGTCCGCGATTTTCGTGGTAAACAAGCGGATCGCACGCAGCGCGTCGTCATTGCCCGGGATCACCCAGTCCACCAGATCTGGGTTGCAGTTCGTGTCCACGACCGACACCACCGGCACGCCCATCCGGCGCGCTTCCTTCACCGCAATCTCTTCCGAGTTCGAGTCCACCACGAACATCGCGTCCGGCAGCGCGGCCATGTTCTCGATGCCTTCGAGGTTTTGATGCAGGTGCTTCATCTCACGCTCGAGCCGCGCCCGCTCTTTCTTCGAGAGTTGGTCCATGCGCCCGTCTTCGATCATGGCTTTCAGCAGCTTCAGCCTCTTGATGGACTTTTGCAGCGTCGCCCAGTTGGTCAGCGTGCCGCCGAGCCAGCGGTGGTTCACGAAAAACGCGCCGCAACGCCTGGCTTCCTCGGCGATCGCTTCCTGGGCCTGTCTTTTGGTGCCCACAAACAGAACCGCGCGGCCTTGTCCGGAAAGTTCGCTCACAAAGCGGCTCGCTTCGCGGAACATCTTGAGGGTCTTCTGCAAGTCAATGATGTGGATTCCGTTGCGTTCCCCGAATATGTACTCCTTCATCTTCGGGTTCCAGCGTCGCGTCTGGTGGCCGAAATGGACCCCGGCCTCCAGAAGCTCCTTCATGGTGATTTCAACTGCCAATTTCCCTCCTTCAGGGATAGCTGCTTGCGGCTGCCGCAGATGCGGCAGTCGAGCAGCCTCTTGCCGGCTCCTTGCCGGCCGTGAATTTGACACGCCCGCTTGCGCGAGCCTGTCATTCCGTCGTTGGGACTCCGGCGGCTCGTTGAGGTTTGAACGATGGCCCGAAGTGTCATCCCGAGGCAAACCAGCGAGGTTTGACGGAGGATCTCAACGCCCAAGCAACCACGGGGTCCCAACAAATCCATCTAGCGCTTGGTGAACTGGAAGCGCTTGCGCGCGCCCTTCTGCCCGTACTTCTTGCGTTCTTTCATTCGCGAGTCGCGCGTCAAAAAACCGTTCTTGCGCAGCGCCGGCCGCAGCTCCGGATTGAACCGCGAGAGCGCCCGCGACAACCCCATCCGCACCGCACCCGATTGTCCGCCGGGACCGCCGCCCCGCGCCGTCACCATCACGTCCACCTGATCGGCCGTATTCGTGAACTTGAGCGGCTCGGTGGCTCCGTGCTTCCACGCAAAATTCGGGAAATACGCGTCCACCGCCTTACCGTTCACGGTGAACTTGCCGGTGCCGGGCCTCACGAACACCCGCGCCACCGCTTCTTTCCGCCGGCCCGTGCCGAGGAACCAGGTCTTCGTCGCCATGCCCGTAACGGGCGTTTCCGTCGAACTCAACGCTCCTCCTCCGACTCCACGACCGCAGAGAATTGCCCTGCGGAAAGAACTCTCCATCCTCAGGCTGGGTTACAGCGCAAACGGCTGCGGCTTCTGCCCGGCGTGACGCGCCACCCCGCCCTCGTCCCGATAAACACGCAGCTTTCGCGCACGCCGCGCCCGCAGCTTGTTCTTCGGCAGCATCCCGAGGATGGCCTCGCGCACCATCCAATCGGCCCGGTTCGGCCGAATCCGCTTGGCAGGAACTTCCTTCAATCCCCCCGGATACCCGCTGTGATGCCGGTACATCTTCTGTTCCAGCTTGTTTCCAGTGAGTCGAATCTTGTCCGCGTTGATCACCACCACGTGATCGCCGGAATCGAGATAAGGCGTAAAACTCGCCTTGTCCTTCCCGATCAGCATCCGTGCCACTTGCGTGGCCAGCCGCCCCAGCACCTGGTTCGCGGCATCCACCACGAACCAGGAACTGCCCGTCTTCAGCTCCTCGGCCTCCCGGCCCTTTGCCACATACGTTTTCATGCCTTCGGTCACACCTTTCCCCGTAAAGACAAAACTTGAGAATAGAGGATGCCCCTCCGATTGTCAATGCAGCGAATCTGGAGGTAGTGTCCTAATTTGGATTTTGTTAGGTCTATTCGTGTTGATGGCTGGATGGACACGGAACGAATTTTCGCCGCGGGGCATAGTAATAACGACAGTCGGAGAGAATGTGAGAATCCCCGAAAATATCCCGATAACTGACCGAGATGTCTACCTCAACGTAAGTCTTGCTACCCAGAACATCAGTTCCCCATGCGAAATCAAACGGAACTTCCAATGGTGGGCTGCTTGGTGCAAGACTTGGGCCATTCGCGTTCGGAGTAGGTGGCGTATTCGGAAAGCGGGGAGGTGCCCTGCTCACACCATTGCCAGTTTGTATGAAAATATCACTTGCGACCGTATTCCCCGCGTTTCTAATCTTAAAACTCCCCTGAACGTGAATAGGTTGTTCTGGACTGGCTGTCGCGGAGAAATCACTGACCAGCCGGGCACTCTCGAAGGCTCTTGTGTCTTTAAGCTGCCGCTGCATTTCCTCCAACTGGCCGCGCATCGCTCTCGACTGCTTCCCGGCGTAATAGGTATAAATGCAGGTAGCGCCGGCAATAAACATGGTGGCGACGGCTATAGCACGGTTGGTATTCGCGGTCTCTTTAAGAGCGTTCCACCACCTCCAAGGGGTTTCCAGTATTCGCCACACCAGCTTGCTAGGATTATTGGCATATTGGCCTGCGGATTGAGTCTGGTCTTTCTTATTTATGGCTTTATTTGCTGTCACTTTTCCTACGTCAGCAGCGAGGGAACCTTGGGAGATGCTCTGATTGGGCTTGTCCTTATCGCCGCCGGATGTTTGGTCGGTCACTTTGGCCTTCGTTTGCTAGAGGAAGATACTGTAACACACAAATATCTCTTGACAAGCCCTAATTACTGTAATACAGTAATGTTCATAGGGAGAGCGCACATGGCACACATCCTGAGCACCGACAAGCAAATCACAGTAATCAGCGCACTGGCGGAAGGCTCTGGCATTCGGCAGATTGAGCGCATTGCTGGCGTTCACCGCGACACAATCATGCGGCTTGGCGTGCGGGTAGGCCAAGGCTGTGTGGGGCTGCTGGACCGCAAAATGCGCGGGCTTTCCTGTCAGCATCTTCAGTTCGATGAATTGTGGGGATTCATCGGCAAGAAGCAGCGCCATGTACGCCCGGAAGATGACCCGCAATGCGGCGATGTGTGGACGTTTTGCGCGATAGACGCCGACACGAAGCTAGTCCCTTCTTTCAAGGTCGGCAAGCGCGATGCTGCGACAGCAAATGCCTTTGTTGCGGACGTAGCCTCCAGGCTCAAGAACCGCGTACAGATTTCCAGCGATGCTCTAAGGGCTTATGTGGACGCGGTAGAGATAGCCTTCGGAGCAAACGTTGACTTCGCGCAAATCGTCAAGACTTACATTCACGATGAATCGCAGACTGCCGAGCGCAAGTACAGCGCCCCGGAGTTCGTGATTTCGGAAAAGGTGCGCGTTGCGGGCCGCCCAAATATGGCGCTAGCTTCCACGAGCTACGTTGAGCGGCTGAATGGCACAACCCGTCTACACATGCGCCGATTGACTCGCCTGACCTACGCTTTCAGTAAGAAACTAGAGAACTTCGAGGCGGCGGTTGCGCTACACTTCGCTTACTACAATTTGGTGAAGCGGCATAATACGCTGCGTTGCACTCCGGCGATGGAGGCGGGAATTGAGCGGGATTTCTGGACGATCGGAGATTTAATTAAGGCAACGGTGTGACCTACATCGAAGAATTGCAGGACGTAATTAGAAGACTGCATGGTGTCGAGTCACGACACGTGGAGAGTGTGCCCGTCAAAGAGACATTTCAAGGCAAGACGGTGTGGGATGGCATCGTAGAAGTCTTTGAGCTGCATGGCCATCCAATGGTCAGTAGGGCTTATGCATGGGTGCACGATACGGATGACCCTAAGCAGCTACGACGCCATGTGGTTGTGCTACATCTTGACCCTGTCACGTCACCGGTTCTGGCGGTACGTGCCGCAATCGTTCAGGAGTTTAGAAGTCTTGAGCCGACAGAAGAGAACTAAGAAGGTTGGCAGGCCACCGCTCCCAAAGGGACGCGCCAAAGCTGGAACTTTGGGTGTGCGCGTCACTCCGGACGAATTGCGGGCAATTGAATCTGCGGCCAGGACCAGCAAACAGACCGTTTCGGAGTGGATTCGGAGCACGCTAAATGCCGCAATACGCCGCTAGAAAATTCAAATTAGGACACTACCAATCTGGAGGCGAATCCGGCGGAGTAGGCCGCTTCTGATGAATCGGGAGTTGACACCTAACCTTCGCGATCTTGCTTAAGAGTGTTGTCGGACAATGAGGTTTGCGGTCAGTTTTGTTCGGACTAGCTCGTCGCTTCAGTGCACATGACGTGCGTCGTCACACGCCCGTTTCGAACCCATTCGGCAGGCCCTCTGGTACAGGGCCAAAGCGCGGGCGGCATCCTTCTTTATCCCCATGCCAGTCTCATAAACTATGCCTAGTGCAGCGCAGCCATCAGCATCAGCTCCGTCACAGCCTTGCTGAAGGAGTTTCATAGCATGCGCGTCGTCTCTCACGACCCCAGAGCCAGCTCCGTACATGGTGCCAAGTATGGTGCATGCCTCCACGTCACCCCCGTCGCAGCCTCGTTGAAAAAGTCCTGCAGCGTGTGCTTCGTCCTTCACGACTCCAGTACCAGTTACATATGAGATGCCTAGTCTGTAGCAGCCCTCGGCAGAGTCGCCATCACAGGCCCGTTGGTAGAGTTTGACGGCGTGCTCCTCGTCCTTCACGACGCCGCTGCCAGTTCCATATAAGGTGCCAAGTGAGGTGCAGTGCCCGGCAGAGTCGCCGTCGCAGGCCCGCTGATAGAGTGCGACGGCGCGTGCCGTGTCCTTCGTCACCCCATTGCCAAAGAAGTACATGCGGCCCAACTCCCCACAGCCCATGGCATTGCCGGCATTGCCGCTGTCACAGGAACGTTGGTAAAGTGCTAGTGCTCTTGCAACGTCCTTCGCTATTCCGTTACCACCCTCGTACATTGAGCCCAGGCTGGCGCAGCCCAGAGCATCGCCACTGTCGCACGCCTTTTGGTAGAGCGAGATCCCCCGCGCGAGGCCCTTCGCTACGCCCCTGCCGGTTTCATACATGAAGGCCAGTCCACCGCACCCTTGGCCCTCGCCGTTATCGCAGGCACGTTGAAAGAGCGCTACAGCGCGGGCCTCATCCTTGGCCACTCCGTCGCCACTCATATATTTTGTGCCCAAGGAAAAGCAGCTGACATACTTTCCTTGTTCGCAAGCAGCAGTGAGCCTCGCGATCTTTTCCGAGGACGTCTCTGCAGGGGTGGCAGTGCGCCTGCAACCCACAAAGCAAGCGATACCTACCAGGGCAAAAATCCAGGTAATCAGGAGTCGATGAGACTTCATGGCGCGAAGCATACCTCTGCCCGTAGAGAGCATTCAATCTTTCTTCTCGGGTGATGATCCGACGTCACGTGCCTGATAAACGGTCTAGCAGGAGTTACCGGAGAGTGTAGACTCTTTCGGCTCAGACTGCGCTTCGCCGCTTTGGCCTTCGCCGTTGGTTATATACTCGCCTCGGGGTGACTTATGTCCGAAGACAGCGGTCGCAAAACCCATGCGTTGAGGCCCACGACGAAGATTCTAACCGGGGGGTTCGATCCCAGTCTCTCGGTCGGCTCGGCGCGTCCCGCCGTCTTTCGCAGTTCAACTTACGTCTTCTCCAGCCCGGAAGCGGCCGAGCGCGCTTTCGACATTGCCAACGGCCGCGCCCATCCCCAAGCGGACGAGAAAGTGGACCTGATCTACGCCCGCCTGAATCATCCCAATGCGGAAATCCTCGAAGCGCAGACCATTCCCCTCGAGCCCGGCGCGGAAGCCGCGCTGGTATTCAACTCCGGGATGGCCGCCATCATGACTTCGCTTTTGACCTTCTTGCGCCCCGGCCAAACCGCCGTTTACACCATCCCCCTCTACGGCGGCACTCACCACTTTCTGCGCGATTTCCTGCCGGGCTGGGGCGTCCGCACGATTCCCGTGCCCGCGGGCCACGGCCATCTCCTCGATGAGGCCGTTTGTTCAGCGCAGAATCTTGGCGCCGTCCTTGTGGAGACCCCCGCAAACCCTACTCTGGCCATGACGGACCTCCGCCGTCTTTGCCATACGGTCGCCTTGCTCAAGCTTCCCCCAGGAGGATCCCGCCCCCTGGTGATGGTGGACAACACCCTTCTCGGCCCCGCCTTTCAGCATCCGCTCACTCTCGGCGCGGATCTCGTGCTCTATTCCGCCACCAAGTATCTTTCCGGTTTCAGTGACTTGCTCGCCGGCATGGTCTTGGCCAAGGATCCCGAACTGATCCAGCAGATCCGCCTGTTGCGTCATTTGTTTGGGAATATTCTCCAGCCGGATGAATGCTGGATGCTCGATGGTCGCCTTCCCACCGTGATCCTGCGCATGAACCGTGCCAGCAAGAATGGGCAGCGTATCGCCGAACAATTGGCAGGTCACCCCAAAGTTGCGCGCGTCTTGTACCCCACGCTTTTTGCCGACCCGGACCAAAGCTTGATCTTTCGCGCCCAGTGCGCCTTTCCTGGCGCGATATTCTCTCTGGAATTGAAAGGCGGCAAGCCTGCTGCCTTTGAGTTCTTGCGCTACCTCCGCCTCGCTCGAAATGCCGTCTCGCTCGGCGGCGTCGAAACTCTGGCTTGCCATCCGAGGACCACTACGCATTCCGGCTACACCGAGGAAGAATCGGTCCACGCCGGCGTCACCGATGGCCTCGTCCGCGTCTCCGTGGGCATCGAGGACTGGCGCGATCTTCTTGCCGACTTCAAACAATCTCTCGACGTTCTGTAACACTAACTCCGATACAAAGCTAGTTGGCGTCGACGGCGTCATTTGGAGGACTGACCGACTAACAACTTAGTTACGGCTTCGCGTGAACGATTCCGCGCCCGCTCTGCGGATAGTTCGTGACCAAGGAAACGAACTTCTTCCAGTAGCGAAACGAGGGGGTGTATTTGACTTCCAGTTGACTGAAGCCGGCCGCCTGGAGCATGCGTTTGAGGCATTCCAAAGTGGGTTTCGCACACAGCTCCGGCACGTCCGGCGAGCAGTTTTCATCGCCCTGGAAAAAGGGGATCAGCGGGTACTTCTCGTGAATGAACGGAAGCAAGAGATGGGTTTCGCAGATCATCAGCTTGCGCGTGACGCTCCTGATTTTCTCCAAAGCCGAAAGAGGATTCCGCAGGTGATAGAAGACGCCGAAAAACAAAACCAGGTCGAACGTCCCGATATTCTTCGGCGAAAGTTCATGGACGTCAATTCGTCTGTATTCGACTTTCGAGTCGAGGATCTCTCTGGCCGCAAGGAAGCAATCCATGCCGTAGGTGTCCCAAGCGTACGTGTCGATGGCCAGAACTCGGTCCGCTCCGCGCCTTTCACACTCGAAGGCAAAAAAGCCGTCCCAGGAACCAATATCCAGCACCGTCCAGCCCCGCAGGTCCTGCGGAATTTGCATCAGCTCCAGTCTGCGCTGGAATCGCCGCTGAAAGATTCTTGGCCGGGTGACCACACCATGCCCCAGGTCGATCGGATGGGACCAGCGCAAACCGGCAATGCGCTGCCGAATTGCTTCCGCCGTGTCGTAGCTCATGTTGTTGAAAAGACTCGCAAGTCTAGCATAGGTTCGAGCGGGTCATCGGATCTGCGCTTCGGCGCGCGTTCACACGCCTTCCGGTTCCGTTTGACCGATGAACTTCTGAGCACGATGTTGGGAACGCCTTCCGCACGCGATGCGGTGAGCCCGCCTCATTTCAGCTACAATGGTTCGCGGAGGTTTGCACTCAAGGAGCATCGGTGATTCACCGTCACGTTTTTCGCAACGAAAATCTTCTTCCCATCGACAAGATTCGCCTTTCCCCCGGACAGGCCGGCCTGTTCAACGGCTGGGGCATATTCACCACGCTGCGTATCCGTCACGGCGAGGCCTTCGCCTACGAGCGCCACTGGCGCCGCCTCGAAAAGGATGCCGCAACCCTTCAACTGCCCGTGCCCTATTCTGCTGCGAAAGTGCGCGTCTACCTTCAGGATGTGATCCGCGCCAATGCGGTGATCGAGGGCTGCGCGCGCATATATTTCATCTACAATCAGGTCGGCTCTTGGCAGAGTGATGAAAGCTTCCCGCCCGTGGACTTGATCATTTACACGGCGGGGCTTCCTTCCTTCCACGAGCCTGCCCGCTTGACGCTCCGCGAGCACGGCCGCCACGCTGCCTCGCCCTTGGCCGGCACCAAGGTCACTTCCTGGCTCACCAATGTCTGGGCTCTCACACAGGCGCAGCGGGATGGCTTCGATGAAGTGGTCCTCTTGAATGAACGGGGCGAAGTCGCCGAGTGCACCGCCGCCAACATCTTCTGCGTTCACGCCGGCAAGGTTCTCACGCCTCCGCTCACTTCCGGCTGTCTCGAAGGCGTGACTCGCGCGGTCTTGATGGAAATTGCGTCGGAGGCAGGCGTCGGCGTCGTCGAGCAGACGCTTCTTCCAGAAGACCTGTATTCCGCCGAAGAGGTGTTCATCTCCTCGACGAACCGCAACCTGCTCGGCATCGCCGAAGTGGCCGGGCATCGCATCGCCACGGCCCCGGGCCCCGTCACCCATCGGCTCAATCAAGCCTTTGATGCCTACGTCGCCGAATACATCTCGCGGCGAATCGCCAGCGCGCCCGCACGCGCCTGAGCCCTCTTCCGCGGCACAGCGATAGGATGAGTACGCCGCGCCGCGTGGGACTCGTTGCGAGCGGGTTCTTGTGTGGTCAAGCCTGTCCCTCAGACCAGTAGTCTGCGGGCCTTCCGGCGCAGTAGTCTGGGACGTATTCGGCCTGATACCTACTGGCTCGGAGGGAGAAACTTGTTCTGCGAGCGCTGTGGACAGCAGTTCTTGCCCGGTGAATCCGTTTGCACGCGCTGCCGAGTATCCCCGACCCGGCACCTGCTGCAACTCGTCAGTCTGGTCACTCTGACCGTGGCAGTTGGCTGGAATTCTCTCTTGTCATTGTTCTTCCTGCCCCGACTCGCCGCCGGCGAGCATGCCGAGCTGTTCCGCGCCTGGTTGCGCATGAGCAATTTCGCTTCTCTGTACGGATGGCTGGTGATTGCCCTGGGCATTCTTGTGTGGAGTTTCTGGGGACGCCATGGCTGTCAGCTTCAGAGGAAGGAGTGGGTGGCGCGATTCTTCCTGTTCCTCCTGTTGCTGGGGGCCGGAGTCGCGGCGCCTGGCTCCTGGCTGCCGGCTTCGTTGGCGGCTCGCCTCCATGCTTTGCTTCCGACGCACGGCCTTTCTGGCATGGGGCCAATCTCCGCCTGGGTCAGCGTGGTCTTCGTTCTCGGCATACTGTCTGTAGATTCGGAAACACGCGACGCCATGCTGGGGCAGGGACGCGCACTGGGATGGGTCAGCCTCGCCTCGCTCCTTTCGGTGCTTGCCCTGACGACCCTCGGTTGGTCCGCGGCGCTTCGATAGACGATTTCTCCGCGCGCACGCGCTGCTAACGCAGGTTGTTGATCGAATTCTTCGCCGTATCGTGTTTTGTCTTCATGATGTTGCTCAGCAACGAGAATTGCCGCGATTCATCCTGCATTTGCTGCTGAAGCCCGAGGTACTGCAGGTTGAAGCTCTGATTCATCTCCTCGAGCTGTTTCATCGCTGGAACGAGTTGCTCCTGGGTGCGGCCGCGCTCCCCCGCCAGCTTCCCCACCTCGGTAATCTTTCTGCTGAGAGTCGCGAACAGCTTCGACATTTCCGCATTGGACTGCATGAGTCTTGTCTGCATCGCCGCGAGTTCGGTGAGTTTGGCGGACGACTCATCGATGGCACGTATGGCCTCAGCCCGCGCGTCCGCTGCAGTGGATGCCTGACGCGTTTGTTGCGAAACGGCAACCGCCCCTGCCAAGAGGAGCACCAGTGCAACCGCAATGGTTCGAACCATCGAGTCTCTCCTTCCCTTGCCGGAGCAGTATTCCTCCCTTGCCGGTCAGGACCAATACTCCCTGCACGGCCCGCTGTCCATTTCAAAATGCGCCACCGTTCTCTCAAGAGGGATATCCACGTTGATGAATTGGACCGGGCGTCGCGCCGGGCTTCCATCCCCAATCGTAGTCGCCAATCGGTCAACGGTCGAATCTTAGGTTCTCTTGACAGCCGCGTGCACTTGCCTGTATTCGCATAGATAGCGGAATCATGTCACCGAGGATGGTTGCCTTGAGTCACTTGGGAGAATAAATCTGTGCCGCGGACAATGGCTCGCTTGCTGTGGGTAGTCGTTGTGCTGGTTGTAGCGATTGGGGCTGCCGCCATCTTCTGGCTCCGCTCTCCGCTCCCCCCGCCAAGGGTCACCGGGCAAACGCTGATCACCCATGACCGCCTGACGAAGACCAACCTATTCTCCGATGGTGCGGTTCTGTATTTCACCGAAATGAGGGGGGGCCGCTTTGTTATTTCGAAGGTCGCTGCTCGTGGCGGTGAGATTTCCGCGTTTCCCACTTCCTTTCCCAGCAGCGAGGTGCTCGGTGTCTCGCCGGATCGTTCATCACTGCTGGTTGCTCCAGACCAGGTCGGAACGATCACCGAATATGCATTCTGGACCTTTCCCCTGGCTGGCGGGGCTCCGCACCGTCTCGGCGACATCAACGGCCACGAAGCGGCGTGGTCGCCCGACGGACAGCACATCCTCTTCGTCAAGCACTCTTCGCTATTGGTCGCCAATTCCGACGGTACTCAGTCCCGCGAGCTCTTGAACGTAAAGGGAACGCTCTACTCCCCGCGGTACTCTCCCGATGGCCAGCGTATTCGCTTCAGCATTGGCGACCCGACGCAGAATACCTCCTCGATCTGGGAGGTCCGCGGCGATGGCTCGGGCCTGCATCCTTTGTTGCCGGGCTGGCATGATCCTGCGGCGGATTGCTGCGGGAACTGGACCGCCGATGGACGGTATTACATTTTCCAGGTTGCTCAGGGCGGCCCGACGGGCACTACGAGCCTATGGGCGTTGGCGGAACCGGATCCCGCCGGCTGCTTCCACAGAAAGCGCCCGAGCAGCCCGGTCCAGCTCACCGCGGGAACAGTTTCTTACGGAAATACGACCCCTTCTCCAGACAACAAGAAGCTCTGGACGATTGGCCTGGAACTTCGTGGCAGCGTGGTAAGGTACGACTCCGGGTCGAACCGGTATGTGCCCTTCCTCGGCGGGATCTCCGCCAGTGATTTGGATTTCTCCAGCGATGGTCAATGGGTCGCTTACGTTACCGTTCCACAAGGCACGCTCTGGCGCAGCCGCATCGATGGTACGGAACGCCTGCGGCTCACTTCGCCGCTGGCGCGGGCCGCGCTGCCGCGCTGGTCCCCCGATGGCAAGCAGATCGCCTACGTCGTCGTCGAACCTGGAAAACCCTGGAAGATCTTCTTGGTTCCCGTCGAAGGCGGAAAGCCCCGGGCGCTGCTCTCGGAAAACCTCCCCGAGATAGACATGAACTGGTCTCCGGACGGCAACAAAATGATCTTCGGCCGTGTGTCTCAGTACAACCCCGAAGGGCTCAGCATCAAGGTTTATGATCTGAAGTCGCATGAGCTCTCCACGATTCCTGAATCGGACGGCCTGTTCAGCCCGCGTCTATCGCCGGATGGCCGCTATATCGCTGCCTTCTCGCCGGCCTTGAGCAAGTTGATGCTGTTCGACACCCGCACCCGGAAGTGGTCGGACTGGCTGTCCGAACCATCCGGGGCCGTGAACTATGCTGTCTGGGCTGCGGATAGCAAGTACCTTTACTTCGAGGATCTCGTGAGCGGCGAGGCGTCCTATCGCCGCTTAAAGGTCGGGGAAACCCAGCCTGAGGGTCTGTTGGTCATAAAAGGCATTGAGCGCTACCTGGGCCCATTTGGACTTTGGAGCGGCCGCGCCCCGGACGGTTCTCCTCTGTTCGTTCGTGACGCCAGCACCCAGGAGGTCTATGCGCTGGACGTGAACCCGCCGTAGCTGCGTGACGCACCTGGCGGTTTCACTCTGACCAGAGATCCCTGCGGTGTGGAAGTTGGGTAATGACGATGGCGATCTTGCCAGCACGGTCTTCGAGCTTCTCGCTCCACAGAGGTCCGGGTTGTGCCTGGCAGGGGAGGTGCCTTACCTTGAAAGCTCTTTCCTTTATCCTTCTGGTGTGTCTCTCGATCTTGATTCCTTCATTCGCACCCGCATTGCATGCGCAGACGGATGCGAAGAACGATCGAAAGCTGCTCACACGGGTAGAACCCGTTTACCCTCCCGCATTGAAGATACGTCAAATTGGCGGGACCGTGCGACTGGAAGTCACGATCTCGGCCGCAGGGAAAGTTGAAGACGTCGAGGTGCTTGGGGGAAACCCGATCCTTGCCCAGGCCGCTGTCACCGCCGTCAAGAAGTGGAAATACGCGCCCGCTGATTCCCGCACGACGGCTGAACTCAGATTCATATTCAATCCCTACCGCTGATCCGGACCCCCATTCTCGTCCGCGCATTGCATGCGCTCATCCGTCCAGCCACCCAGCTCAGAGTTGAACCTTCTTCTCGCGCCGACTAGAATGATTGTGCCGCTCTCCTCCAACTCACCAGCCTCGGAGGAAGGCAGGCAAAGGGGAGAAGGAGGAATCGCATGGGTGTCATTGATGAAGTTTTGGCAGCAAACGAGATGTACGCGCGCAGTCACGATCTGGGGCATCTCCCGATGCCGCCGGCGCGCAAACTGGCTGTTCTGGCTTGCATGGATGCTCGGCTCACCGTCGAGCGCATGCTGGGATTGGAAACGGGTGACGCGCATATCATTCGCAACGCGGGTGGCATCGTCACAGAAGACGCGCTTCGTTCATTCGTGATTTCTCACCATTTGCTTGGCACGCAGGAATTCCTGATCATCAACCACGCCGATTGCGGCATGCTGACGTTCAAGGACGAGAGCTTGCGCGCGAAATTGCTCGCCGAAACCGGAGCGGCTCCGGTCGTCCCTGCTCATTTCGATGCCTTTGGCAACGTCGAAGAGAACGTGCGCCAACAAATCCAAAAGCTCAAATTGCATCCCTGGATTCCCAAGCACATCCCGGTCCGGGGGTTTGTGTACGATGAGAAGACTGGCAAACTGAAGGAAGTCGCGTTCGGCGCCGCCTTGGCAGCCAGCTGAATCCGCCCAAACCGTTGGTCTTCCCATACGGTGGCCTGCCCAAGCCGAACTGCGCCTGCTCCTCTGCTTTCATCCAGCCGCGGGTTCATGCCGCCATTTTGTCTCTAGATTTAGCGCGGGGCGAGTTGAGAAAGCCCTGTGTCTTCGCCGTGAAGAGCGCGGCGGCCGGAAGTGCCGGGGTGAATGGCAGCGGCCGCCGCGAGACATTCATCACGATGGGGCCCTTAGAGGGACTGCGCTGGCCGTCATCGCGGGTTCTTCTTCCCTTTTGCCGGGCGAAATACCATGTGCACCTGGATTCCGTCTGTTCAAAATTGAACATAAGCCCAATGAGCGGCCTGACAGGATATATCCTTGTTACCTATGGCTTAAGGAGGGTCGTCGAATATTTACCGTAGCGGCCGCTAAGAGTTGTGCTATCCAAACCAAACCGCGACCCCTTCTGTGGAGGTCACACCATGGACACTTCTGAGCCTGAGGCGAATGGGGCATCTTTGTCGGCGCGATTGCAGGCAGTCAGCAACGAGCTGCACGAGTTGGAGCAATTGATTCAGTCCAAAGACTTCGATTCTCGCGTGCTGCGCGACTTTCGCGGCGCGGTGGACCGCGTGCGCTCGACCGCCTGGGCAGTTCAGCGGTGGATCGGTCTGCAGAAGCAGGGTGATCCCTACGCGGTATTGCCCGCTTTAGCCGCGGAACGCGTGCGGAGCACGACTCAACTTGCCAGGGATTTGGTCCTCGACCTTCAATCCGTCGAGGTGGGCATCGAGACGGAAGGGCTGGAAGAACTCTCCCAAGCCGTCGAGGATTTGCATCACTGTTTGGGGCGGCTGTTCAAACGCACATCGTAGTCCGGTTTGGCCTGCGCCGGCTCTTGTGCGCGCAGGGTAGCGGCTGACGCTCCTGCATTCGGAGTCGGCATTCAGAGTTTGTAGCCAATCTTGCGCAGGAATTCCTTGCGGTGATGAACGTCGCTCGGCCCTTCAACGCCCTTGGGCGACGCTCCGTCAATCACGCCCAGCACCCCTCGGCCTTGCGCGCTTTCCGCCACGATCACCTCGACCGGATTGGCCGTGGCGCAATAGATCGAGCAAACCTCGAAGCACTCCTTGATTCGTCCGAGCACGTTAACGGGATAGGCCTGGCGCAGAAGCACCACGAACAAGTGCCCGGCGCCAACCGCTTGCGCGTTCGCGACCGCGGCCTTCCGCAGCTCGTCGTCATTCGCCTCCACCCGCACCAGGCACGGCCCGGACGCCTCGTTGAACGCAATGGCGAACTTCGCTCCCGGCACCGTGTTCACCACGGCCTCGTAGATATCCTCCACGCTCTTGATGAAGTGCGTCTGCCCCAGGATCAGGTTCGCCCCCTCGGGAATCTCCATCGCCACACTCTTCAGTTCCATTCGCCCCTCCTCTACGCCGGCATCTTCGCATTTTCCGCCTTGCCTGTGTAGCGCTGCCCGCGCGTCAGACAAGCTCGTCACGCATCCGGTGATTGGAGCGACCCCCAGGTGTCCTCATGAAGATGTCCCGATTCGGCTGTCTCGAAGTCAGCAATGGTAGTGTTCCAGGCGAAAAGCATTAATATAGTTGTCGTTCCGGCGCGCTACTGGAAGAGATACCAAGGAGGAACTCGTGCGTACCCCACGAACGGTTGAATGGTTGCTTGGCGTGACCTTGTTGGCGTTGGCTGTCCACCCTCTGACCCGCGGAGCCGGTCAAGCCGCACCTGCACGTGTAACTGCAAAGACAAACAGCTCGCCTCCGCCGGTGCAATTGACCGCCGAGCAGGACCACCAGCGACTTATGGATCTTCTGCACATCACCTCGATCCGGCGCGGTGCCGATGGCGATCCCAAATCGCCCTATGCCGCGAACTATGACGAGTCCAATGCCACCCCTTACCCGATCCTTCCCGACCCGCTTGTTCTGAAAGACGGCAAGAAGGTCGCGTCGGCGAAGATCTGGTGGAAGCAGCGCCGCCCGGAGATTGTCGAGGACTTCGACAGGGAAATCTACGGTCGCGTCCCCAAAGTTACGCCCAAAGTGAATTGGGAAGTGGTCAGCACGACCAGAGAAATGCACGAAGATGTCCCGGTCATCACGAAAGAAATCGTCGGCCATGTGGACAATTCATCCTATCCGCTCATCGCCGTGGACATTCAGTTGACGTTGACCACTCCCGCCAACGCGACGGGGCCCGTACCGGTCATTATGGAGTTCGGCCTCAGTCCCGAGGTGCTGGCCGCCTTTATGCGGCGCATGCCTCCGCTTCCACCGGGCGCGCCAAGTCCCAATGCTTGGCAGCGGCAGGTGCTCGCCAAGGGTTGGGGCTACGCCATTCTCATTCCCACCAGCGTTCAGGCCGACAACGGTGCCGGCTTAACCCAAGGCATCATCGGTCTCGTCAACAAGGGCCAGCCCCGCAAGCTCGACGATTGGGGTGCTCTGCGTGCCTGGGCCTGGGGCGCCAGTCGCGCGCTCGACTATTTTGAAACGGATAAGTCCGTCGACGCCAATCAAGTGGGCATTGAAGGCCTTTCGCGCTACGGGAAAGCAACGCTCGTCGCCATGGCCTATGAGCCACGCCTGACCATCGCTTTTGTCGGTTCTTCGGGTGAGGGCGGCGCCAAGCTCTTCCGCCGTAATTTTGGCGAGCAGGTGGAAAACGTCGCCGGATCAGGCGAATACCACTGGATGGCCGGCAATTTCCTCAAGTATGCGGGTCCGCTGACACCGAACGATTTGCCCGTGGATTCGCACGAACTAATTGCCTTGTGCGCCCCGCGACCGGTGTTCATCAGTAGTGGTTCGCAGCAAGTGGAGGGAGGCTGGGTCGATGCGAAAGGCATGTTCCTGGGCGCGGTCGGCGCCGGACCGGTGTACAAGCTCCTGGGCAAGAAGGACCTGGGAACCACTGGCTTTCCTCCGATCGAAACCGCGCTGATTGACGGCGACATCGCGTTTCGGCAGCACAGCGGCGGCCACACCACTGGACCGAACTGGCCCACCTTTCTTACCTTTGCCTCTCGCTACATCAAGGGCCCGCCCCTCAGCGTAACTCCGGCCCCCGAAACCGAATCGCACCCGCCAGCCGCGACCCCGCAAGTCGCCCTTACATTTGACGACCTGCCGGCACACGGTTATCTGCCTCCGGGACTTACTCGCGTGGACGTCGCAAGGAACATCATTCAAGCGCTTCAAGCCGCACACGCTCCCCGGGTCTATGGCTTCGTCAACACGAAGAGACCGGAAAATGGACCGGACAGCGCGCAAGTGCTGCAACTTTGGCGCGATGCCGGCTTTCCTCTAGGTAACCACACCCTCTCACACATGGATCTTCATGCGAATTCGGTGGAGGACTACGAGCAGGAAATCCTCACGAACGAACCGATCCTGCGCACCCACATGACAGATCAGGATTGGCACTGGTTTCGATACCCATACCTGCGAGAGGGAGACACGCTCGAGAAACGCCATGCCATCGCCGCCTTTCTCAGGGAACGCGGATACAAGGTCGCCGAGGTCACACTCAGCTTTGGCGACTACGCCTACAACGAACCTTATGCGCGCTGCGTCGCCAAGAACGATCAAGACGCGATTGCCTGGATGAAGGAGAGTTATCTGGCCAGTGCGGCGGATGATCTTTCCTTTGCGCAGAAAGCGTCATCTCTGATTTACGGACGAGACATTCGGCACGTCATGCTCCTGCACATCGGCGCGTTTGATGCGGTGATGCTTCCCCCGCTTCTTGACCTTCTCAAGCAACGCGGCTTCAAGCTGGTCACATTGCCGGAGGCGGAAAGTGATCCTGCCTACGCAATTGATCCTGACGTCGCGCCGAAAGGCGGCGGAACACTCTTGCAGTTGATGATGACGGCGAAGCACATCGAAGCCCCGCAGCGTCATTACGAGGTTCCGTTCGAGAAACTCAATGCGCTCTGTCGCTGACCCATGGCGCTCGACTTTCCAGGCGTCGGCATGACATTCTTGGTCTCGCTGGTTTGCTGAGAATGGAGGAGGTTTCCTTGAAGACGAAATGGACTCTTGCCGCGCTGCTCTTTGCCATGCTGTTGGGGCTGGCGTCCGTCGGACAGTGCCAGCAGCATGCGAGCGCCAAACACGCTCGTTGGGTGGGCACCTGGGCCTCCTCGCCGCAGTTGGGAGATGCGGGCAATGCCCCGCCCGCGCCGGGTTTCCTGGATAGCACCCTTCGCCAGATCGTGCACGTCTCGATTGGCGGAAAGCGGCTGCGGGTGCGGTTCTCCAATGCTTTTGGAGCCGCGCCCCTCGCCATCCCTTCCGCTCACGTGGCTTTGGCCGCGGGTGGCGGCGCGATCAAGCCGGGTACCGACAAGCCGCTCACGTTTCACGGCCAGCCATCCGTAACCATTCCTCCGGGGGCGCTGATGATTTCCGATCCCCTCGACTTTGACCTGGCTCCGCTCTCTGACCTGGCTGTTACGATCCATCTGGTTGGCGTGCCGGCTGGCATTACGGCCCATCCCGGCGCGAGAGCTACTTCGTACCTGCAGGCCGGCGACTTGGTTTCGGCTGCCGACCTGCCAACGGCCGCGCATACCGATCACTGGTATTTCCTGAACGGCGTGGACGTGTTGGCCAAAGATTCTGAGGCTGCCGTCGTTACCCTCGGCGATTCGATCACCGACGGTAGAAACTCGACGACGAACGGAAACGGACGCTGGCCGGATGCCTTAGCTCGCCGCCTGCAAGCTAACAAATCGACAGCCGGCATCGCTGTGTTGAATCAAGGAATCGGGGGGAACCGCCTGCTTCACGATGGCCTTGGTCCGAACGCCCTGGCGCGCCTGGATCGTGATGTGCTCGCGCAAACCGGCGTGCGCTGGTTGATCGTCCTCGAGGGCATCAACGATCTGGGCACCCGCCCAAACGCCCGCGCCCACGGCGAAGAACCCGCGACGGCGCAGGAACTGATCGCCGCGTTCGAGCAGATCGTTCTTCGCGCTCATGCCCACAACATCCGCGTCTATGGCGCCACGATTCTGCCCTGCGGTGAATCGTTCTATTCCAGCCCGGATTTGGAAGCCGACCGCCAGGCGATCAACAATTGGATTCGCACCAGCGGCCAGTTTGACGCGGTCATCGATTTCGATCTGGCTACTCGCGATCCGAAAGATCCCGCGCATCTCTCGGCCGCCGCGGATAGCGGCGACCATCTTCATCCCAACGATGGTGGCTACAAAACCATGGCCGGCGCCATCGACTTGAAGCTGTTTGCCGGCGGACACTGACGCGCCTCGCCTTTCGCTTATCCTTCTCAACGCAACGGCGGTGGTATCATTTGTCGGCGCGCCGGCGTCAAGAACGGAACTTGGAAGCCGACCGCCGGATTGGAAAGGGACGCATCATGAGTAAGACCAAGGGTTACGCCGCGATGACCGTCAAGGCTCCGCTGGCGCCCTATTCGTTTGAACGCCGCGAGCCGCGCGAGCACGACGTGGTCATCGACATCAAGTTTTGCGGCATTTGTCATTCCGACATTCATCAAGCCCGCGATGAGTGGGGTGGCTCCATATTCCCCATGGTTCCGGGCCACGAAATCACGGGAATCGTCACGGCTGTCGGCGGCAAAGTTCGCAAGTACAAGGTCGGAGACAAAGTCGGCGTCGGTGTCTTTGTCGATTCCTGCCGCAAGTGCGCCCAATGCCGGCATGGGGAGGAGCAATACTGCGACACGGGTTTGGTCTTCACCTACAACGGCCGGGAACCTGACGGCGCCCCGACTTTCGGCGGTTATTCCGACAAGATCGTGGTCGATGAAAACTACGTTCTTCGCCTGCCGCAGAATCTGCCCTTGGACGCCTCCGCGCCCCTGCTCTGCGCCGGCATCACGCTCTATTCGCCGCTGAAGCATTGGGGTGCCGGCCCGGGCAAGAACGTAGCGATCCTCGGCCTCGGCGGTCTCGGTCACATGGGCGTCAAACTCGCACACGCCCTGGGCGCCGAAGTCACCGTCCTCAGCCATTCTCTGAAAAAGCAGGACGATGCCAAGCGCATGGGTGCTCACCACTTCTACGCCACATCCTCTTCGGACACCTTCGCCAAGCTCCGCGGCTCTTTCGATCTCATTGTGAACGCCGTTTCCGCGCAGATCGACTGGAATCAATACCTGGATCTGGTGAAGGTGGACGGCGCCATGGTCCTCGTCGGCATTCCTGATAAACAAATCCCGCTCGGAGCTGTTTCGCTCATCTCTCGCCGCCGCAGCCTTGCCGGCTCCATGGTCGGGGGCATGCGGGAAACGCAGGAGATGCTGGACTTTTGCGGCAAGCACAATGTCGCCAGCGACATCGAAGTTGTCCCCATTCAGAAGGTCAACGAGGCTTACGACCGCGTCGTGAAGAGCGACGTGCGCTATCGCTTCGTGATCGACCTGGCCTCTCTCAAAGCCGGCTAGAAGGTCTTCGCCTCTCTCTGTCATCCCGAGCGAGCGTAGCGACGAGGACCGCCGCCCCATCGCTTGCGCATTTTGCATGCGATGAATCCCTCTTCATGTAGCGCCGGGCTTCAGCCCGGCATGGTTGGTAGCGCGGGATATGGAAAGGGAGGGGGACACCCCCTGTTTCTCGGAAGAGTGTGATTCGGCGGGACTTTAAGTCCTTATGTCCTGTAAGAGTGAGATCTACAGGACTTACAAGCGCAAAACCCGTAAGAGTAGTATCTAAAAGATTTGTCAGACAAATCGTTGGATTTGAGAGTCGGCGGTTCGCAGCGGCGAGGTGCAGGCGGGCGCGCGCGCGGCCGAGGAAAAGGTGGGGGGAGCCCCCCTGTTTTCTGTAAGTGTTGATTCTACGGGGTTTTAAGTCCTTATGTTTTGTAAGTGTTGATTCCAGAAGGGTTGCAGGCGCGTTTTGCGTAAGTGTTGATTCTAGAGGGGATAGGACGAAGTTGGGCTCGACTTGCACGAGCCATGTTAGCACACCTATTACCACAAGTCAATAGGCATGTTGTAGTTATCCACAACCATTTTGCGGCCCGCAGCCCTTTGCGACCGCGTGCGGAGATTCCCTGCCGTCTCGCCGCTCCCCCAGCACAGCGGAATCCCCGACAATTCGTACCTTGCCGTTTACCCCGAGCCTAGTCGAAGGGCGCGCCGCGCAATCTTCTCCCTCGATGCGGTGCCATTTTCCTGAGCGTCTTGCCGAACGGCATCCGCATCGAGTTCTTCTCGATCTGCCCCAGCCTAAGTCCCTGACAACCCCGTCGCCACCGGAACGGCCCGCCGAACGCCCATCTCCAGCTAGATACAATTGTTCAACAGTTATATGATCCCTAGTCAATGGCTTTGCCTCAGCCACTCATTGAAGACATTGAGGGGCGTCGCTGTCTCCCCTTCATCGGAGCAGGCTTTTCTCTAAACGCTAAGCTACCGCCAGGTCGAGAAATGCCCGCGTGGGCCGGGCTCACAACGCTGTTGGCGAAAACAGCAAATGTTCCTAGTGATCTCGGAGGACCAGCTGTAGCGTCGAGTTTTGAGAAATTATTCGGAAGAGTTCAACTGATTGAAACTGTTCGCAAAGCTCTCCATGCCGACTACGCAGAACCCGGAGAATCGCATGTTGCATTTGCAGAGCTACCCTTCGACACAATCTATACGACAAACTTCGACTTGCTTCTCGAACACGCCTTTCAAAGACTCAAGAAACCATTTCGCTCCATTGTCGGCGAGTTGCAGATGCCGTTTCACGGCGATCGGTTGACGACAAGTATCGTCAAGATGCATGGTGACCTGCGGCACGAAGAGCACGTAATACTTACATCTGAAGACTACGGTCGCTTTCTGAACGAATACCCCGTCATCGCGACACACCTTGCCGCGCAGCTCATCACTAGGACGCCACTATTTATCGGCTACAGCTTAACTGACCCAGACTTCAAACATATTCGGGAAATCGTAAGGTCCCGTCTCGGCAAGTTCCAGAGGATGGCCTACGTCCTAGCATTTGATGTCGACTCGAATGAGATCAATTCAAAACTCGAAGACCATCTCCATGTCATAAGCCTGCCCACGGGTGGTGGGGTGACCAAGGATCATCTGCTCGCTCTTTTCTTCAGGGAAATTCAAGAACGAATGGACTTTGAACAAGGGGCAAAGCTTCGAGCACTGAGGCCAGATGCCTTTGAGGAGCTATCAGTAGCAAATCTGGAGAAGTCGTCGCGCGAAAAAGACGCGGGAGCTCTTCTCACAAGTTCGTCGAATTTGTGCTTCGTTATGATGCCTTTCGGGGATAGATTCGAGGCTGTCTATCGGACACTTATCAACCCCGTCGCTAGCCAATTCGGCCTGACGACCGTTCGAGCTGACGAGATGTTTTCGAGTGGATCAATCGTGGAACAAATTCGTGTCGCTATCCAGCAGTCTAGACTATGTATTGCAGATGTATCGGAGCGCAACCCGAACGTTTTATATGAGGTCGGCATAGCGCACACGCTTGGCAAGCCTACGATCCTTCTTACACAGAACATCGAGGAGTTACCTTTCGACCTGAAAAATCTCCGTACGATCACTTATCAACCGTCAGATCTGGAGCGAACCAGGATCGGGCTGTCTAAATTCATGGAAGCAGCTTTAGGTGGGGACCGGGTCGAAGAGGCTCGGCGGCTAATTGCGGGAGGAATGTACCGCGCGGCTGCCGCATTACTCGGGGTCGTCATGGAACACGATCTGCGTCGGCTGATTGACATGAATAGCAGTGCAATCAAAGTTCGTATTGGACGGAGACCCTTAGCTTCGGGACAGGCCGTTCGTTTGCTGCACGAAGGAGGACTGCTCGCAAGCGAGGACGTGGTCCTCCTGGAAAGAGCTTTGGAAGTCCGAAACCGCGCCGTTCATCATTTGGAAGACCCGAGCCGTGATGAGGTTCGGATGTTACTTGATGCAGTTCTGACCTTCAGAGGACGGTACCTAGGAAATCAGAATATGAATCCATGATGTCGAATTCACAATTTCAAGCGAGCTTTATTGAGCACGGAGAAAGGAGTTAAGTCTTCGAATCGGGAGACACTGACGCAATGGTTTATAGACCGAAGATCGATGTCACAAGTTGCTTTGTTTTGATGCCTCTTCGTGAGCCCCACCTCGAATACTTTACTGGAATTATTCAGCCGGCGGCGAGGGAGGCAGGACTGACAGCGGTCAAGGCGGACGACATCTACGGAACTGCCCCAATTATCCAAGATATTTGGAATCAAATCTGGAAAGCGCGAGCCGTGGTCGCTGACGTTACAGGTCGTAATCCGAATGTGAATTATGAATTGGGCATCTGCCACGCCTTGGGTGTCCCCACTGTCTTGATTACCCAAAATCGCGGCGACGTACCTTTCGATTACAGGCATATCCGATGCATCCTCTATGACACCAAGCGAGTGAATTGGGAAGACAAGTTACGCCTGGCCATAACCGCAACTCTCAAATCTCTTCTAGCGGGATTTGATGTTTACGAAGACCTCCGGTGGCCTTACGACACGCACGCGCTCCAAGCGATGAGGAACATCAATTCTCTAGTTCCCGCCCAGGAAGGAACAGTCTCAGTTATAAAGGGCGCCCGCTTAGTTCGTGATGCCTGCGCCACCGCCCTCGGGCCGCACGGTACCAATATATCTGTGAGTCCGACCTTTGGACTCACTCGATTCGACCGGAGTGGTGTCGTCATTGCAGGGGCAACTACATCCTCCGATCCGTTGCAAAGAAAAGGCATTGAACACGCCAACCGACTGGCTCAGGAGATGAACGCTGTAGTCGGCGACGGTTCTAAAACCGCGATCCTAATGTTTCAGGAGTTGGTCGAGAAGGGATATAAAGCGTTGCAGGCCGGAGCCGTGCTTAGAGACCTCATACATGACATGGACGTTTCGGTCGAAGCCGCTGTTCATGCGATTCAAGCCATGTCGCGAGCACCAAGTGGCACGGATATCGCCTCAGTAGCGCGGACAGCGGCGGCGGGAGATGCGCAAGTGGGGAAGATAATTGCACAGGCCCTGGCTAAGACTGGACCGGACGGAGTTGTTTCACTTATGGAGAGCAGCGAAGCCGCGACATCGGTCGACGTGCGTGAGGGCATTTATTTTGACCGTGGATTTTTGTCGACCCGGTTTATCACCGACGAAACCCGACAAGTCGCAGAGCTCTCGGATGCGCTCATCCTGATATACGACTCGAATATAGGCTCAATGACGGAACTACTACCGATACTTGAGCAGGTCGCGAAAGCCAAGATACCTCTCCTCATCGTTGCCGAGAATGTTGAGGGAGAGGCCCTCGAAACGTTGGCGCTGAACAAAGAACGTGGAACGCTGAGTTGTGTCGCTGTGCGCGCACCCATGGTGAATGAGAATCGGCAATTCATGTTGGAGGACATCGCAGTCGCGACGGGTGGCACCGTAATATCGCATTTTTCGGTGAGTCTTGAAACGGTGCGGCTTAATCAGCTGGGCCGAGCTAAGCATATCGAAGTCACGAAAGACGCTTGCTGGATTACAGGAGGTGCGGGCGATCAACGGGCAGTGGAGGCTCGTGCGGCCGGAATCCGGCAACAGATTCTAGTAGAAAAGGGGGACTACGAGGTTGAGAGGCTGCAAGAGAGACTGGCCAAGCTGGTTGGGAGGGTGTGTGCGATTCGTGTTGGGGGAGCTAGTTCTCTCGACAGGGCCGAACGCATGTATAAGATGAGATCGGCCCTGCACTCTGCACGAGAAGCAATCATCTCGGGTATTGTACCTGGGGGCGGGTCAGTCCTTTTTAGAGCTGGCCGAGAGCTGAAGGCGGGTTCTGAAGCGGCTAAGATGATCGCGACGGCACTTGAGGTCCCCCTGCGACAGCAGATTGTTAACGCTCGTCAAAACGAACCTGAGGCTTTGGATCAGATCGAAGCGTCGGCATCGGGGTCGGGGGGATTTAACGCCGAGTCCCGACAAGTTGTCGATATGGAACAGTCGGGAATTGTTGACCCGACGACGATGTGTATCAGCGCGTTGCAGCTAGCATTCGTACATGCGCGAGCAATTCTTCAGACAGGCGTCTGGGACGTATCAGAGAGAAGAGAAGCGCAATTCGGAGCTGATCCTGAAAGTGCTCTAAAAACGCCCCAATAGTAAGATCATCCCTTCAGCATCCCTAGCGTTTTGCGAAGTCCCCAGACCGAGATCTACGCTTCGTCAGCCGGTGACCCGTTCAATTCACTTAGGTCCATACCACTTCACCTTCTCGCGCCCATCTCGAAAAACCTGTTGAAAACTGTAATTTTCCTATTGAATAAAAGTACTATACGTGCTACAATAGGCTGTGAAAAGTCGCCTCAGCCCCGCTAACCCCTTTAGAATGCGCAGATCCGAAAAACGCACCTGTAACCCCTTTATAATGCGCAGTTCTGAAACATTGGACTTAAAACCCTTTAGAATCCGCAGATCCGAAAAAAGGCGGGGGTGTGGGGGGAGTACTACCTCGCCTCAAAAGCCGAATGTTCTCTTCTTCTCTGACGGCTGGGCCCGGGTTCCCTACAGCTCATATTCCTGTCTCCCCCGGCGAATGCCCGCCAGAGAAGAACGGGTGATGGAGAGCCATCACCCGTCGGACGAAAACACGCCGGAAGGCCGAAAGCCTTCTGGCCCAGATACGTTTTTCGAGCGACCTGTAGTCCTAGTGCCTATCGGCTTCCAGCGCCTCGTGCAACTCACGCAGCGCCTGGTCGATATGCCTCACCGCTGCCGCGCGGTGGCCTTTGAAGTCGCGGGCCGCATCGTGCACCAAAATGTCGCGCGTATGCTCGAGCTGCTCGATCGCCTCGTGGATCACCGGATGCCTCTCCTCGGGCGCCGGCGCCGCTGCCGCGCGCCGCACCGCGAACGGTATCGCGATTCCCACCGCCACGAGCAATGCCACTGCAAGGACCGTCTTGCGAGTTACCATGACCGTACCCTCCTGATTTTCTTGTCTCTGGTTTGGGATTCTTTCCCCGGCGAGATTCTGCCATTTCTCGGCGCATTCCCGGCCAGGCATTCGCTCGTGGCGCGTCCGAAAAGTAAACGCGCCTTCTTCTGTTACAATCGCGGCTGGCATTTCCTGGAACTTCTTCCGACGGGAGGTCCCGCATGACCGAGCAGAATTTCTCCAACCACGCCAGGTTCGTTCCCGCGTATCACTTCTTTGCGCTTCCTGTTTTCCTGATCAACCTCGGCTGGGCTGTTTATAGCCTGATTGTTTCGCGCTTTTCACTGGGTTCCATCGTCGCCCTGCTCCTCGCCGCCGCCTTCCTCGTGCTCCTCCTCTACGCGCGCATGTTTGCCCTGACCGCGCAGGACCGCATCATTCGTCTCGAAGAGCGGCTCCGCTACGAGCGTCTGCTCCCTGCGGATCTCAAGCCTCGCATCGGCGAATTCACGCTCGACCAGCTCATTTCTCTCCGCTTTGCGAGCGACGCCGAACTGCCGGAGCTGGCCCGCGCGGTCCTGAACGAAAAGCTCACGGACCGCAAGGCGATCAAGCAGCGCGTGAACAAGTGGAAGGCTGACTACTTGCGTGTCTGATTTTAGTTGACGGTGGAAGCGGCCGCGAACGCGGCGTCGAGCGCGTCGCTTTCGCCGTCCGGGTTGGTCACGACGATTCGCTGCGGCCCCGCGCTCATCGCCGGCGTGGTCACTTCGAGCGTGTCCGCATCGATGAAGTTGACGCTCGCCGCGGTTCCGCCGACCGTGACCCTGGCGCCGCTCAGGAATCCGCTGCCGCGGATCGTGACGACGGTGCCGCCCGCTGCCGGCACGCTCGCCGGACTCGCCGCGCCGATCCCCACCGGCACGCTCGCGAGTTCCACGACCGTGAGCCCGGATTGCGTTAGCGCGAAGATCTTCTGGCCCCACTCGTCGGTCGCCAGGAAACTGCCGTGCAACGCGTCCGCTGCCGTCAGAAATGGCTCAGGCAAATACACGCGCAACTTCAGCGCCGCGGTCCACGCATTCACGATATCTACGCCACCGCGCGTCCCCGGATTTCCCGGCGCCCCGGTCTGGAATGGCCGGTACAGCAACGCTCCGCTCGGATGCAACGTCAGCCCCGGCACGTTTACGGAGCCCGGGATGTTCTGCTTCTCGGACACGGCGGCCCGCAACGCCAGCTTCAGGTCAATATCCCAGACGTCGGCCGGCGTGGGTATGCCTAGCGCGCTGATGGTTGCGAACTTCGTTCCGTCCGCGGCAGCGGCCAGGTCGGCGGCCGAGGAGCTTCCCACGGCCGAGACGAATCCGTTTGTCGACGCGTTCCACACCGCCACCGGGCCTCCCGGCGAGGCGCCGAACGCGAGAAACACCTGATTCCCCTGCGCCGCACTCTGCACGAGGGGCGTGCCCGTGAGCGCCGAGATTTCGGGTTGCGAGGCCACCTGCACCTGTATCGGCTGCGTGGTGAGATCGAGTTGCCCGAGGCATTGCGAGCATGCGCCGGCGCTCTCACCGGACATGCCCACGAACACTTTGCCGGTGCTGGTCGCGGCGACACGCACCGGCCCCGAATTCAGGAATCCCGGCACTCCCCCGACAAACACAACATTCTCGTTGCCCGCAGCGTCCGGACTCAGCAGATACACGTTCTGCCCGCCGAAATCGGCCACAACGAGCTGCGAGTTGTCCGCGGTCAGGGCCATTCCCCGGAGGTCCGCGACTGGCGGCCATCCGCCCGCGGGCGCGAGCGCAGTCGAGAATTGTCCCGCAGAAACATCGAATACGTCCAAGCGACCGTTCGCGCTCAGGTACGCGCGCTTCCTCCCCTGGTCGTACACGATAAACCCATAGGGACCAGGGAGTGCGAATGTCTGCATGTTCCTCAGAAACTGCACCGCCCCGCTTGCTGTCGCCGATCCGGCGGGCGAAGTAACCTGCAGATCGGCCTTCCCGGCAGTGCCGGCTGGCGTGCGGACCGTGATTTCTTCCAGCGGAAATGGATACGTCGGGTCGAGTCCCAGCGAAGGCGCGACACCCGACAAGTCCTCGACCTGCTCGATAGACGCTGCCTTTCCTCCGATCGCCACGCTGATTTTGCCGGCGTCGCTCCCGAAACCGTACCCGAGTATCCGGATTTCGTCCCCGCCATCGCTGCGCAGCGCGTTCGGAGATGTTTCCAGGATCCGCGGGCCGTAACTGAACCCGTCCGGAGCCAGAGCGAGCCAGCCGTTCGGGAAGTAGGCAGTAAGGTTTATGCTCGCGTTCGTCTGGCTAGGCGGAGAAGTCGCCTGAACCTGCGTTCCGCCAAGCACGTTCACGGCGCTCGCTGGGTTTCTGCCGAAGGTCACCTGCGCGCCGTCTCGGAGATTCTGTCCAATGAGGGTGATCGTCGTGCCGCCCCCCGCCGGTCCTTCGGAGGGCGCTGCCGCCGGTGTCTCCGAGAAGACCGGTGGAGAATCAAGCAGCGACCCAGGCGTTGCCGCATCCAGGAAACTCACTCCGCGATTGACGATGCCGAAGAGCAAACCTGTGTCATCCGCGTCCTCGATCTCCGAGCGAAGCCCATTCAGTCGCAGGTCCGGGACCTGCCCCAACAGCAACAGGCTCGACGCATCGAGCACCGAGATCGCCGGTGGCAAGTCATCGTTTTCCGACAAGTAGAGACGTTGCCCATCGGGAGAGAACGTCATCCCGTGAATGGCAGTGGCCCCGCGCGCGCCAGTCAAATTGAGACCGCCATCGAGCAGGTACAAGGCCGAGTTGATGCCCGCGGAGAGAAACACAGCAAAGAGGCTGCCGTCTGCGTTGGCCGCCAAGAGCGGAATCGTGCCGGCTCCCAGCGAATTCCCCTGGACGACTAGATTTCCGGAGGCGTCGAATACGGCGTATGTTGCGCTCGAGTCATTCGACGCCACAATCACCCGGGTACGATCGCCGGAGCGCGCTATCACGCCGGCTCCATTCTGGAAAAGTGCAGGCGCCCGGGGCGTCAGATCAGTAAACGCGTTCGTCGCGGGATCCCACAGCGTCAGCATGGACATCGCTGCGTCCGTTCTTAGCAGCCGCACGAACAGCTTGCCGTTGGCCAACGCCACGACTTCCGTCGGAAGGTTGAAGAGCATGTTCGGCACAGTTGGGACCGGGGTAAGACCGTCCACGGGATAGCGCGCTTGTACCGTGAGGGTTTCGGGGTCGGCCGCGACGATCTGTTCGACCTCGCTTCCGATCCACAGCGTCTTGCCGTCGATCGAGAGATCCACGCTTGTCGGCGCCGGAACGGCTATTTGGCCCAGGCTCGTCTGGTCACCCGAAGAAAACACCTCGACACGGTTCATCGCGCGGTTGGCCACGAACACCCTTTGACGGGCCTTGTCATAGACGATCCTGCGGCGGTGCGGTTCGCCAGGGGGATCGTCACTCGCGGGCAGCGAATCGGTGCGTGCGTACGTCGTCCGCGGGAGGGAGGGCGGTGGCGCCTTTGCTGTCACCGCCAACTGCAGCGACGCGGAATGTGAAAGCCCCGCGCTCGCGCCCTGCACCGTGACGTCAAAGCTCCCCGGCGTCGCCCCGGCCGTTGCGCCCAAAACAACTGCTTGGCTGCTCCCCGCGGCGACGTTGAACGGACCGGAAGGATCCGAAATGACTCCAGTCGGAAGACCGGCGAAGGTTACTTGAACGCTCCCGGCGAATCCGCGGATGGCCGTGACGGACACCGAAAGCGGGGCGGCCGTGGCTCCCTGAGAGACACTCACCGTTGTGGTCGAGATGGAGAGAGAGAAATCTGGGCTGGGCGGGGGCGGTTGCACCGGCGAATCAGAGCTACCCCCACCACAACCCGCAAGAGCCATCCCAAGGCACACCGCTACACCCGGGACGCGACGACGGCTAGGCCCCATCGCAAGTCTCCACGTGCCCTGCCGGCAGCTTGCTCGGGCTCATTGCCTCTGGCTGCGCAGCCCGACCTGAGTTGCACACCCGCCGGCGTTCCTGAAAGGGGACCAGCCGCTCCTATACTCCATGAAAAGTTAGTTGTCAAGCTGAGGAATACTTGAGCAGTACGCTGAAGAACAGATTACGAGAGGGCGGTGTGAGATCCAGCCATCGCACCGCCCTCCCTGCAAAAGAAAGGCTACGCCGGTTTCTGCGGAGCGCCCGGCGAAGTGCTCGGGGCCGCCGCGCGCGCGAACGCGGGCTTATCGCGGTCTTTGCCGGCCTCGCTTCCCTTATCGATTTCGATCGCGCCCTTGAAATAGGCGCCGTCTTCGATCATGATCCGCGCGGTCGTCAGATCGCCCACGACGGACCCGTCCTTCTTAATCTCGATGCGGTCTTTCGCGCGGAGATTCCCCTTCACGCTGCCGTAAACGACGATCTCGCGCGCGATAATGTCGGCGGTCACCTTTGCGGTCGCGCCGACCGTTAGCTTGCGGTCATCGAGTTGCACCAACCCTTCGACGGTTCCGTCAATACCCAGGTCTTCGTTGCCGGTAATCTCGCCCTTCACGTGCAGGCTCGAACCCAGCCGCGCCATCGCGCGGTCCGCAGTCGCGCCCGTCGGTCTCATCGCATCGGTACTCATCGGATTGTTACCCTCCCAGTTCGCCGAAGCGTGCTTCGGCGGAAGATTTGCCGCATTGCGGGAATCGGGCGTGGTCGTCGGCGACGATTCCGGCTTCTTATTTCCCCACATGGGTCCTCCCGGGGACAAGACACCCTTCGCAATGGTTTGGCCGGGATGGTTCACACTGTAGCCTGCCGCCCCGCCCCCGACAAGCCCAAATTCACGTAATCGTGTTCCTGAGAGTAACTATGAACGGCAATCCATTGCTTAGCCCGCTCAGACAGCCTGGTAACTGCCTGCGGCATCCTTCCCCGGATGCGATGCCGCGCCTGGAACCATTCCATCGAACACTGTACACTGCGCAAACGATGGAACTGCCGCAACTGGACGCGGAACTCGCCCGGCGCATTGAACTCGCCGAAGCGCAGGTCGGCGTGGACTGCGCAGAGAGTCTCAAGCGTTCACAACCACAGATCGGGGCGGCCGTAGAGCACGTCGCGGGCGGTTTTGCTGTCTATTGCGGCGCAAACTCGCCGATCACGCAAGCGGTAGGGCTGGGCCTCGATGGACCCGTTGGTGATGTGGAGATGGACAGGCTGGAAGAGTTCTACTGGAGCAGGCGTGAGGCGGTGCGCGTGGAAACTTGTCCGCTGGCCCACGCCTCTCTCATCGATCACTTCGGCCGGCGCGGTTACCGCGTGACGGAATTCTCGAACGTGATGGCGCGGCAACTGGATGCGGGGGAGGCATGGCCGGCGCCCGTCAGGGGCGTCACTATCAAGAGGATCGGCTCCAATCAGATCGACCTGTGGACGGTCACGGTCGCCCAGGGGTTCGCGGAGAGTTCCCCAGTGCCTCAGGAAATGCTCGACGTGATGGGGATGTTTGCTCGGGGAGCCGCTTCGGAATGCTTCCTAGCCCGAATCGATGAAGAAATTGCCGGCGGGGGTGCATTGGCGTTGCGTAATGGCCTGGCAGGTCTGTTCGGCGCAAGTACGCTGCCCGCGTTTCGCGGTCGCGGCGTCCAAACCGCGCTCCTCCAAACTCGGCTGGCCCGCGCCGCGGAAGCAGGCTGCGACCTCGCCGTCAGCTTCGCTCCGCCGGGGAGCATCTCTCAACGCAACATCGTCCGGCAAGGGTTCCGCGTCCTCTACACCCGCGTCAAATTCGAGAAAGCCTTCGCGGCGCAAAGACCATAGGTGCGGTTCCCCGTTGAGGTGGACACAGCGTTAGAATTGAACTTCACCCGACCGAAGTGACTGCGGTGTTGCTAGAGATGCCGCGCTAGTATTTTCTTAGGACGCCGATGACGCGGCCCTGGACCTTGACGTCAGCGGCCGGAACGATGATGGGATTCAATTCGGAATTGGCCGGCTGAAGGCGGACTTTCCCCCCAGACTCGCGGTAGAAACGTTTCAAAGTGGCTTCTTCCCCGTTCACCAGCGCCACGATGATGTCGCCGGCGTTGGCCACCTGGGTCTGCTCGCAGACGACGAAGTCGCCGTCGAGAATGTGGTCCTCGATCATGGAAGTGCCCTTCACCTGCAGAACGTAGGAGTTTCCGCCGTGCGTGAAATCGCCGAGCGAAAGCGTTTCGCGATCTTCGACGGATTCGAGCGGGCGGCCGGCGGCGATTCGTCCGACGAGCGGCAACTCGTGGACTCTCCTATCCATCACCTGTTCCTTGACCGGTTTCGGCAATTGCAGGATCTCGATCGAGCGGCTCTGGTTGTAGCCGCGACGAATGAAGCCCTTCTTTTCGAGCGTGCTGATGTGCTTGTGCACGGTGGCAAGCGAAGTGAGCTTCACGCCCTTGGCGATCTCCTCGAAACTCGGCGCGTACCCGTTCCTGGTTTCGAAGGAAACGAGAAAATCGAGGACTTCCTTTTGCCTCTTGGTCAGGGTCACAGTGTTCCCTCCAGGCACTTATGCCGCAGGGCCACTCTAGGCGAAAAGAAAGCGAACGTCAAGTCTAATTTGTTTTGGGTGGTGGGTCAGTTTTCGGTAAGCGCGTTAATCAGGACCTAGACGCTTTTGCACGCTCCCCGATGGACTCGATTCGACCGAGCTTCGGATTTGTACGGTACCCTAGACGCTTACAAAGCCTATTTGCATCCGAAGCCGCGCGGATTCACCGAATGGATACAACGGGCCACGTTTGAAGATAATTGTGACGAAAAGCCTCCTTCCATTGTACACGTGATGCTCCCCGACCCACCCGAGACCGTGATTGAGCTCTTCCGGCTTGCCCAACAGTTTGGTGGAGAGTACGATGGCCGGCAGATTCCCATCATGAAAGCCTGAAATCAAATAGGATGTTCGCACTCCCGTTGAAACTCACTCTGCTGCTATCGGCATGCTGCGCGGTTGGCGTCCAGGCGCTTGCGCAAGAGGTTGATCTCACTACCGCTGCCGCAAACGGCGACCTGAATCGCGTCCAGGCGCTGCTTGCCGGCGGCGCAAGCGTCAACGCCGTGACCAGCAAAGGCGACACACCACTGATCGTGGCTGCGCAGAACGGCTACCTGGATGTGGTGCGGGCGCTCCTCGACAGAGGCGCCTCGATCGATGCGTGCGAACAGGACGGCGAGTCCGCTTTGTCCGTAGCCTCGCAGCGCGGCCATTCCGATGTGGTGGCAACGCTGCTCGCGCGAGGCGCAAAGATCGACATCGCGGACCATGAGGGCTGGACTCCGCTCATCTGGGCCTCCCAGGAGGGTCAACTCGCGGTCGCTGAGGTGCTGCTTGCCAACAAAGCTGACGTCAACACCCAAGGCAGGAAAGGCGCCAGCGGGCTGCTCCTGGCCACTGAGCACAATCATCTGGAGCTGGTGAAGCTGCTCCTGGCACATGGCGCGCACATCAGCGTCCGAAATGGCGATGGCACAACCCCGCTGATTGCCGCCGCATGCTGCAAGCGTCTGGACGTGTTGGAGGAGTTGCTCGCCCACGGAGCCGACGTGAATGGTAGAAGGAATGATGGTGCCTCCCCACTGGCGCTCGCGTCGGGCAACGGGCGGCTCGACCTCGTCTGGGCGCTCTTGGCCCGCGGAGCCACCGTCAATTCCACCGACAACGATGGCGTCAGCGCGCTGTACATGGCCGCAAAAAATGACCACGTCGACGTGGTACAGGCACTGCTCTCCAAAGGCGCCGCGGTCAACATCCGTTCCAACGATGGCACAACCGCCCTGATGGCAGCTTCTCTGGGAGGACACCGTGACGTGGTGCAGGCGCTCGTTGTCGGGGGGGCGGATGTCCAAGCAAGCAGACTCGATGGCGCAACCGCTCTGATGGCCGCCTCCCTCGGTGGCCACCCCGATGTGGTCCGGCTTCTGCTCGTCAACCACGCCGATCCCAATGCCCGAAGCCAGAATGGCGGGACAGCACTGATGTTCGCCGCACAGCAAGGCAATCTTGAGGTCGTGCGCGCTCTGCTCGCTGCCAGGGCCGAGGTGAACGTCAAAACCACCGACCAGGGCACGACCCCGCTGATCTTCGCAGCGTCTCATGGAAATCTCGCTGTGGTTCGCGTCCTCCTCGATGCCGGCGCCGAGGTGGACGCGAAGAAATTCGATGGCGCAACCGCACTGCTCACAGCCGCGCAGGATGGACAGCTAGGCGTTCTGCAAGCCCTCCTGGCCAGGGGCGCGAACGCCAATGCCGGCCTGAACGATGGCACAACCGCGCTGATGGTAGCGGCATACAACGGCCACCTCGATGTGGTGCAGGCGCTGCTGGCGAGAGGGGCCGACGTTGGCATAAAGAACGACCGGGGCGGGACCGCTCTGGGCGCGGCGACGGCACAGGGTCACATCGAAGTCAAAGCGGTCCTGGTTCAGGCTGGCGCCAAAGAGTAAGCCCCAGCTTTATTCGTACTCTGGCTTTCCGGTACAGGGTTATTTTGCGTCGAATCGTTGACTACTGGTTAACGTAGTGTCAACTCCCGATTAGTCGGGTTACCGGAAACTAGCCCACTACCTTGTTTTGCACCTTCTTCACGGTCCCCGAACTTCCCCTCGATGCCGTCCTTGCTGGCACCCAGTTGCTACGCCAACTCCATGACTTAATTCATCACGGCTCAGGCAGCGCTGGAGGAGGCTGACGGCAGGCGAGCGCCACAGAAGCCGCAGTTGGACCACGCAGGTTCCACGGCCTTTCCGCAGTTTGGACAAGTGGCCTTCAATGCGGCTCCGCAGTGCGGGCAGAACGTGAACTTCGCCGGAATCATCCGGCCATCGACCGGACAGGCGCGCGGCAGCGGGTCGCGCAAAATGAAATAGACGATGATACCGATGGCATACGGAACGAAGATGGCCAGCAGCGTCCACAGGACGTGGCGCATCCCGCGGCGCTTGGCGTCACCGCACACGTAGCCGATCAGGGCCACGTATGCAAACAGAAGCACCGGAAGACCTCCCGCAAACAGCACCTTCAAGGGCAACGGCAACGCGGACATTTGGGGATCTCCGCCATATTGGATCGCGCAAGCGACTCCGATGGCGACCCCCACGTAGATGATTCCCGCCGCGACCCACGCGCCACGCGGGATGACGCGAAGTTCTTCGCGAAAGCTGCTCATGCCAGCCTCCTTTCTCTCCTCTGCTGAGCGGCCAGAACCGCAGCCGCGATGCCAGCGATGAGCCACCCGAGACTCGTCCAGACAGCGAAACCCATCCAATTCCGAATGAAGCTGGGCCCATACCATTCGAGCATCCCTCCGGCCAGGACGCGATACACCGGCCAGCTCGCCAGCATGAGTACCCAAGCGAACACAACCAGAAAAATCATCATGCGCAGGTACCCACGGTCCTCGGCGGCTTGCCGGAGGCGCGCTTCTGCGATGGCGCGCGCCCGCTCCACAGTTTCTGGCCGCGGCTGCGGTGTCGGCAGGCGGCGCAGCTTCTGGGCAAGTGAGCGCCACACCTCCATTTCCTGGGCGCATTCCGCACATGCTGCGGTGTGCTGCTCGACCCGGCGGATTTCATCCGCCGCGAGCGCATCCCCGGCAGCCAGCGCCAGAAGTTCGCGAATTCGCTCGTGTTCCGTCACTGCCACACGCCTCCCGGATAGCGAGTTTCCAACTCGGACCGCAGGCTTTCGAGGCCGCGGCAGAGGCGAGACTTCACCGTCGAAAGGGGGCAGTCCAGGACCGAGGCGATCTCTTCAAGCTTCATCTCCTCCTCGAATCGAAGAGCAAGAACTTCACGGTGTACGAAGGACATCGCCTCCATGGCCCGGGCGACGCGGCTGGCGCGCTCTCGTTGGAGCGCTCGTTCAAAAGGCGGCTGAGCGGCCGACGGAAGCGTATCGCCCATCGGGGTGCCCGAGGGCAACGGTTCATCAAGGCTTTGCGGCCGCACGCGGCGCAAGTGGTCGATCGCCAGATTGCGAGCCAGGGTGAAAAGCCAGGCGTCGAAATTCCGGCGAGGGTCATATTTTTCGATCTTTTCAACGACGCGCACCCAGGTCTGCTGGAATAGGTCCTCGGCTTCGTTCGGCTCGCGCACCAACCTCAGCAGGTAGCGATAGAGCCGGTTCTGGTAGCGCGCCAAGAGCGGCTCCAGGGCACTCGGGTCCCCTCGGCGAAGCTGAGCCACATCGGCGTCCGGCTCCATCCAACCCTCCCGCGCCAACGCGAGCGTGCTCATCATATTCCCTATACGGCTAGCGCGCGAAAAAAGACTCAATGCGAAGGGGCGGGGGCGGCAGCAGCCGTGCATGGGATGTGCGCCTCGAAATGGAGCACAAGGGCGCACGGCTTCGGCATCCGCTCCGGCATGACGAATCTCATTGTGTTATGCTTTTAGTTGGTGGCTTTTGCTTGGGTGCGTACAGGGGGACCAGGCGGGGCCCACTCCTCCACGTCGAGGAGACTGTCCACGTCGATAGGGGTCAGAAGATAGAATGGGCACGCTCACCGAAGTTCCAGTAACGCCAAAACGCAAGCCGCAGCTCCTCGAACGGGCAGTGATCCGCTTCGCCGGCGATTCCGGCGACGGCATGCAGGTCACCGGCACGCAATTCAGCAATACGGTGGCCCTGTACGGCAACGATCTCGCCACGTTTCCCGACTATCCGGCCGAGATTCGCGCGCCCGCGGGGACGCTACCCGGCGTGAGCGGCTACCAGGTTCATTTCGGCGCGGGCGACGTCTACACTCCCGGCGACAGCGTGGATGCACTTGTGGCCATGAATCCCGCGGCGCTCAAGGTGAACGTCGCCGACCTCAAAGCCAACGGCATCCTCATCGTCAATGCCGACAGCTTCAAGGAGAACGATCTGCGCAAGGCGCAGATGACCGCGAATCCCCTCGAAGACCATTCGCTCGACAAGTTCCGCGTCTTCCCCGTCGAGCTCCAGCGGCTGACACGCGCGGCGCTGCAGCAGCTCGGCCTCGACGCCAAATCGATGGATCGCTGCAAGAACTTCTTCGCCCTGGGTATGTGCTACTGGCTCTACCACCGCCCGATGGACGCGACGATTCGCTGGATCGAGGACAAATTCAAGAGCAAGCCGCTGCTGGTCCAAGCCAATAAGCTCGCGCTCCAAGCGGGCTACAGCTATTGCGAGGCGACGGAAGCTTTCCAGGTGAGCTACGAAATCCCGCCGGCATCGCTGGCTCCCGGCATGTACCGCAACGTCAGCGGCAACCAGGCGCTGGCGCTCGGATTCGTCACTGCGGCGCAGAAGGCCGGCCTGCCACTTTTCCAGGGGTCTTATCCGATTACGCCGGCTTCCGACATTCTCCACGAGCTTTCTCATTACAAGGATTTCGGCGTCATTACCTTCCAGGCGGAAGATGAAATCGCGGCCATCGGATCGGCGATTGGCGCGGCCTACTCCGGCGCGCTGGCCATCACCACGACCTCCGGTCCCGGCATGGCGCTCAAGACCGAAGCGCTAGGCCTCGCCGTGGCGGTCGAGTTGCCGCTGGTGGTCTGCGACATCCAGCGCGGCGGCCCGTCCACCGGCTTGCCCACGAAGACGGAGCAGGCCGATTTGCTGCAAGCGCTGTTTGGGCGAAATTCCGAGGCGCCGATCCCGGTGCTCGCCGCTGCGACTCCCGGCGATTGTTTCTGGATGGCGCTGGAAGCGTGCCGCATCGCGCTCAAATACATGGTGCCCGTCATCCTTCTTTCGGACGGTTATCTGGCCAACGGCGCCGAGCCCTGGCGCATTCCCGAGTTGAGCGAATTGCCGGACATTCCCGTCCATTTCGAGACCAAGGCCGAAGGCTTCCTGCCCTACAAGCGGAACCCGCAGACCCTGGCGCGACCGTGGGCCGTGCCGGGTACGCCCGGTCTCGAGCATCGCGTCGGCGGCCTGGAAAAACAGGACGTCACCGGAAACGTCAACTACGACCCTCTCAATCACGAAACCATGGTGCGGCTGCGCGCCGCCAAAGTGCAGGCCGTCGCGCAGGACGTTCCCGAGGCGGTTCCGGCGGGCGATCCCGACGGGGACTTGCTCATGGTCGCCTGGGGCTCGACGTACGGCTCGCTGACCGTGGCGCTCAAGGCTCAGCGCGAGAAGGGCCGCCGGATCGGCCATTTGCACCTGCGCCATCTCAATCCGCTGCCGCGCAACCTGGGCGAAGTGCTGAAGCGCTACCGGAAAATCCTCGTGCCCGAGCTGAACATGGGCCAGCTCCTCTACGTGCTGCGCGCCAAGTACCTGGTGGACGCCGTCGGCCTCAACAAGATCCAGGGCCGCCCGTTCAAACAAGCCGAAATCGAAGGGAAAATCGAGGAGATGCTGGGCTACTAACCCAGCCTGAGGGGATCAACAGTATGACCACGGCTACGCTGCCACCGCTCACGAAGAAAGACTTTCAGACCGACCAGGAAGTCCGCTGGTGCCCCGGCTGCGGCGACTACGCGATTCTCTCGGCGGTGCAGTCCGTTTTCCCTGAGCTCGGCATCCCGCGCGAAAAATTCGTCATCGTCAGCGGCATCGGCTGCTCCAGCCGCTTCCCCTATTACATGAACACCTACGGCTTCCACTCGATTCACGGGCGCGCGCCGGCGGTCGCCACCGGAATCAAGGCCGTTCGCCCTGACCTGGAAGTCTGGGTTGCCACCGGCGACGGCGACGCACTGGCCATCGGCGGCAATCACACCATTCACATGCTGCGGCGAAACGTCGGCGTCAAAGTCCTGCTCTTCAACAATCGCATCTACGGCCTCACCAAGGGCCAGTATTCACCAACCTCGGAATTCAACAAGAAGACCAAGTCCACTCCTTACGGCACCGCCGACCGCCCGTTCAATCCCGTTTCGTTGGCCATCGGCGCGGAAGCCACTTTCGTGGCGCGCTCGGTGGACATCTTCCAGCAGCATTTGAAGGACGTTCTGCGGCAAGCCGCGGCCCACAAGGGCTCCGCGTTCGTCGAGATCCTGCAGAACTGCAATATCTTCAACGATGGCGCCTGGGATTCCCTCACGGAAAAGGACGCGCGCAGCGACAACGTGGTCCAGCTCGAACACGGCAAGCCGCTCATCTTTGGAAAGAATCGCGACAAAGGCATTCGCCGCGATCCGAATGGAGACCTCGAGATCGTTCAGCTCGGCAACGGCAGCGGCTTCACCGAAAAGGACCTGATCGTCCACAACGCGCACCATCCACGCGCGGCTTACGCTTTCCACATCTCGCACATGGAGCACCACGCTGGGTTCCCAACTCCCATCGGCGTCTTCCGCTCGTGGGACGATCTCCCGCGCTACGAAGACGTCATGGCCGCGCAGATCGCCGGCGTGATTGCCAAGCAGGGCCGCGGCGATCTCGCCAAACTCCTCCGCACTGGCGACACCTGGGAAGTGAAATAGGGTCGGTGCTGCCGACCAAAAGAACCGCGTAAGAAACCCCTGCGGCGCGGCAGGACTTCGCGCTGCTCCTCGTGCACGGAAACCCTGAAGACGATCTACTTAGGCTTCGCTGAGGAAGAATCCGGTCCCCCGCTGACGGAGGACTGCAATTGGGCTCGCACCTGGAGAGCCGCGCCCTGCTTGAGCAGAGGGAGCCACTGATCGCGCACAGCGATGAACTCGCTCCAGAGCTGCTTCGCCACGGGTTCGGTGGGCGGCAGCCCGAGCCGCTCGAAATTCAGGTAGACGCCGCGCCGCAGGATGCGGAAATCGAGGTGCGGTCCGGTGGCGAGTCCGGTGCTGCCGACGTAACCGATGGTCTTGCCGATCTCAACGTGTTCGCCCACATGAACGAGCATGCGCGAAAGGTGCAGGTACATGGTTTCGTAGCCGTTGGCGTGGACGATCTGAACCAGATTGCCCGCCTCGCCCTTGCTCCCCGCGAACACCACGCGGCCTGTCCCGATCGTTTGCACCGGCGTCCCCACCGGCGCGCCGTAGTCGATTCCCAGGTGCGGGCGACGGAACTTCAAGACCGGATTGAGCCGCGAATAGCTAAAATGCGACGTGATAGGAGCACCGTATTTCAGCGGCGACCGCAGAAACGCCTTCTGCAAGGACTTGCCATCCGCGGCGTAATAGGCGGGACGCCCCGCCGCGTCGTGGAAAAGCACTGCTTGATACGCTCGGCCTCCGTTGAGATATTCCGCCGCGAAGATTCGGCCGTAGGCAGGGGGTTCTCCGTTCGCGTACTTCTTTTTTTCCAGTACGACGCGGAATGTATCGCCCCGCCGCGTGTCAGTGTAAAAGTCCAAATCGTAACCGAAAATCTGCGCGAGGCGGAGAGCCAGCTCGGGGGACTCGCCCGCACCCTCGACGGCGCCGAAGAGCGAATCTTGTACCTGACCTCCCACCGTAACTACTTCCGTCTTCGACGGAATCTCACGCACCTCGGCGCGATAGCCCGCGCCAACAGGCAAAACCTCCAGCATGCGGTCCGCGTCGATCTGATACTCGACCGACCGCAGCTCACCCACAACCGAACGGCCCACCGCCAGCAGATTTCCCGCGCGCATCTGACGCAGATTGAAGGCCTGCTGCGCCGCCGCGGCGATGCCTGCCGCGTCGTTGCCGCCCAATCCCATTTGCTCGAGCTCCGCCGCGAAATTCGTCCCGGCGTCAATCTTCTGTTTGTGCCAGAACACGACCTGCGCGCGAATCCGCGCAGCGTCTTCCCTTGCGAGCTCGGCTTGCCGCGAAAACTCTGTCGCTGCCGCAGCTCGCAAACGGAACACGTGCGTCAGCACACCCGCCCCGGCGCTGCACAGAATCAACGCGAGCACGAGAAAACTGCGGCTCACGATCCCCCCAAATCAATCAACTGCCTGGCCTTGAACGGTCCGCAGCCGCTGCGAAATGCCAACAAACCCCTGAGCGAAACAGGGAGATTACCCCAGGCCACCCTTTTGGCTCAACTCGGTTCTTTCGTCAAAGCCGCATTTCAGGCTCGGTGGCTCAAACAGCAACTTTATGCAGAGATGCCTCTGCGCTTCGCGCGAAACACAGTTCAGTCTTGTTAAGGCCAGGGGAAGGGAGAATCAGTGGGATGAAGAGGGCGTCAATTGGGGACGTTGAAAGCAGAAACGCTGGAGCGGCGAAGTTGCGCGGTCGCGAAGTAGTTCTGCTCGCGCAGGCGCCGGTAGATGCGGCCAGCGACCGTCGCCGCCGTCGGCCCTTTGACCCGGCGCGTATTGCCGCGCAGCAATACCACCAGAACGATCTTCGGACGCGTCTCGTCGGCATAGGTCATGAACCAGCCGACGCGCGACTGATTGTCCGAGCACGTCCCGGTCTTTCCGAGCGGCGTTTCATCTCCGCCGGTGTCGTAGCTGGTCTTGCCGGTGCCGTAGAGGACCGCGGCGAGCATGCCCTCCCGGACTTCAGGCAGGAGCGTTCCGATGTCCAGTTGCCGCTTAATGCGGGCGGCAAAACTCCCACGGTCATCGTTGGTCCGCGGGTACTGCAGGTAGTAGAGGATTCCGCCGTTGGCCACCGCCACACCCAGCGCAGCCATCTGCAGTGGAGTGATGCGGATGCCTTCGCCGAAGCTGGACATGCGCGCGACGCCGCCTCGCTCGGGCGGCTCCATCGGAAAAGTCCCCGGTTGCTCCTCGGGGATGTTGAAGCCGGCAAGTTCGCCGAGGCCCAGCAGGCGGGCGTAGCGCGAGACCGTGTCAAACCCCATGCGCCGGCCGAGCTCTTCGAAGAACTGATTGTTCGAGTGAGCCATGGCCTCGGTCAGACTCATGTACTTGCGGCGCCCCACGCGGATCATCGTGTCGCGCGAAATCACGTTCTCTTCGAGCGCCGCGAGAGCGATCGCCGGCTTGATCGTCGAGCAAGGAATGTAGCCGGAGGAGAAGGCCAGCTTCTGATTGACAACCGTCAGCACGCGGCCCGAATTCGGGTCCACGGCAACCACCGCGCCGTTGTACCGACCCAGCGCGTCCACGGCCGCCTGCCGCACGACGGGATCGTCATACTGGGAGGCATCATCCTTGGTCGAGTCGGCGAACGTGGGAACGCCGCGCACGCGCGAGGGTGCCGAGCGGTGGCTCGAGCGGCTTCCCGCCGCGTCCATCGGCATGGCACACAATCCTGCCAGTACCAAGGCCAGCGCTACCCGCACACAATTTCCCGAGGTCTTCATTTCCATGGTACCCGTTTCGATGCGCCTAGCCCCTGTGAGGCTACTCGGCCCCGCCGTACCCGGGCGACGCCGGATGTTGTTACGCTGAGGATTGTAGGGGAGGAGACGGGTAAGGGCAATAGGCTGGATGCACTAATTCGCACCTATGTGTTTTGTTTCCAACAACTGTCCGGGGGGCCAGTCATTGTTAGTGCCGGGACACTGTGCCGTGGGGGCACAGTTTTTCGGCCTTTCCTGCGGCTGAGCGCGGCCGCTCCCCTATGGCTTACCGCGCCAGCTTGCCTTTTGATGCGCTGGCCGCGGCAGCGGCACTCAAGGCCTTGTCACCCTGCGAATGCGAGGTCGCAGCCGGCGCTTGCGCCGGGTTCTCGGAGTGTCCGATTGCCGCCAGGCCGAGTTTCTTCCGCAGCGCGTCTTCGATCTTGGCGCGGATGTCGGTGTTTTCCTTGAGGAAAAGCCGCGCGTTTTCGCGGCCCTGGCCCATGCGTTCGCCGCCAAAACTGAGCCAAGTTCCCGACTTCTCGATCACGCCCTTCTCGACGCCGAGATCGAGCAGATCGCCTTCGCGGGAGATGCCTTCGCCATAGAGGATGTCGAACTCAGCCTCGCGGAACGGCGCCGCCACCTTGTTCTTGACCACCTTTCCGCGCGTGCGCGAGCCCACGACCCTGTCGCCCTCTTTAATGGCCTGAATGCGGCGGATATCGAGCCGGATGGAGGCATAGAACTTCAGGGCGCGGCCGCCGGTGGTCGTTTCGGGGTTGCCGAACATCACGCCGATCTTTTCGCGAATCTGATTGATGAAGATGAGGCAGGTCTTGGACTTCGCCACGATTGCGGTCAGCTTGCGCAGCGCCTGCGACATCAAGCGGGCCTGCAAGCCCATTTGCGGCTCGCCCATCTCCCCTTCCAGCTCGGCCTTGGGCACCAAGGCCGCCACCGAGTCCACCACGACCACGTCCACGGCACCCGAGCGGATCAAGGTCTCGGCAATCTCGAGCGCCTGCTCGCCGTTGTCCGGCTGCGAGACGAGCAGGTTGTCCACGTCCACGCCCAGCTTGCGGGCGTAGCCCGGATCGAGCGCGTGCTCGGCGTCAATGAACGCCGCCTGCCCGCCCAGCTTCTGCGCCTCGGCAATCACGTGCAAAGCCATGGTGGTCTTGCCGCCCGCTTCCGGCCCATATATCTCCACCACACGCCCCCGCGGAAACCCACCCACGCCCAGCGCGGCATCGAGCGAGAGGCAGCCGGTGGGGATCACGCTCACCGGCACCAGCACATCGCGGCTTCCCAGGCGCATGATCGCGCCTTTGCCAAATTGCTTCTCGATCTGGGTAATTGCTGCGTCCAGCATTTTCGACCTTTCGTCAGTCATCTCACACCTCGGAGAGGAATTTCGAGGCCAATCGCCCGGGGACGTCGCGTGGGGCGGAGTTTACCACTCTATCCACCCGGTTGCACCTGCTAACTCGGGCCTCAACGGGGCAGCACTCTACCATAGGGCGAAGAAAAAGCAAATACTATTTTGCGCCCGCTAAGGGATGCAGTTCGTGGGGAAAAGGCTACTCTTTCGCTCGTGTTGAAGTGAGCCCGATCAGGGAGTCAATTGAACCGCCTGCGATTCCAACACCTGCCCGTCCAGCGCCACCGTGACTTGCCAAGTGCCCGACAAGCTGCGTTGCGTGATCCACGTGCCGGCGACAGGAAGGGCCTGCACGGTGGCCGTGGCCGCCGGGGAGCCCTCGGGAATCGCAAAACTCTTCTCGAAAGCCTGGTAGAGGTTGCCGTCGGGAAGGAAGAAGCTGACTTTCTGCCCGTGGGTTCCTTCGGGGACATTCTGCCAATTCACGACGACATTGAGGTCGCGCAGCGAATTCAGGCTGAAAGAGCTGGCGGAGGCGCAACCCGGCGTGGGGTTGTCGCAAAAGCCGACCGCAGCCGAGGGCGCGAGCGGCGCCGAGCCTCCCGGCGGCTGATTGTACTGACCGCAACCGAGGAGGCCCAGAGCCAACAGCAGCGCGGCGCAGGCGAATTTGCGATACACATCACGAAACATGGCTGCCCTCCTCAAAACGGAAACGTAAAGGCAAACACGCGGCTGTTCGTGCATCCCGCCATGATGCGGGAAAGCTCCACATCCAGCGTCGGATCGCCGATGGTGTAGTTGGCGCGGAGAAGACGGACGCCGTTGTTTGTTCCGGTGCCTGCGTCAAGCTGATATAGGTTTCCATCGCTGCAGCCGACGTAGATATTGCTGAGCCCTGGAAACCCAAGTGGCGCCGAGGGCGCGCATCCACCCGGCATCGTAGTGCTCCAGGTGCCCGCGCCGGTAGTCGCGAACGTCTTGGTGCTGAGATTGAAGACGGCGGCCTTAACCGTAGTAGCCCCAGCGTAAACCAGCGTGTAGGGAGAAGAGTTGGTCATAAGGAGGATGGACCCCACGACCTTGGTATCTCCTCCGGCGACCGAAGCCAATGTCGTGCCGTCGGAAGGTTTGATGGCATAGAGCGTGCCGGCGTCGTTGCCGACGAACAACACATCGCCCGTGAAAGTCACGGCAGGCGAGTTACTGACATTGCCAAGATTGGCTGTGGCGAGTGCTGTAGCAGTCGGGCCGGCGGTGTTGATATTGATTTTCCAGAGGCTGGGCTGGGTGGTGACTGCGTTCGAGTGACTCGTCACCCAGATGGCGTGGTTCGCGTAGTCCACAAAGGGCGTGGCGGCGACGATATCCATCGCCGGGTTCGTGCCACCCCCCGTGAGAGTCCACACCGTGGCGCCGGTGTTGCCGTCAATGCCCACGACCTGATTTGCCGTCGTACTCGCGGCGTTACGCGTCCCCTCGACAACCAGATCGTGTGATCCCGTGTAGCCGCCGCCAAGGGCGTCGCTGGTTTTCTTGACCACAACGGCCGGGCCGGCGGTAAAGCCATTGGTGGCGAGGCCGGTGGGGTTCGTCATCCAGAGGATATCCCCCGTGAAGGCGTTGATGCCGTAGACGAAACCATAGCTATTCGCATCGGCATCAGCGGTGTAGGCTACGTTCACTCCAGTCGAAGACGTGCTTGCGTCGAGCACCGGCGGGCGCCCGGTAATTGCCCCGGCGACGGAAACCCAGCCGAACATCGGCGTGCCGTCGCTCGGCTTGATACCGCTCACGATGTTCGAAGGCGCGCCGATAAAGACGACGTTGCTGGGGATAATCCCCGGGGCGGACAGCGTCTGCGAGCCCGTGGACGCCAGCCAGGACGCCGCTTGGCGCAGGCTCGCGGTGGCGCTTGGCGTGCCCAAAGTCATGGGAATGTAGATGGAGGGGTTGGTAGCGCCCTCGTTATGGGAGTAGTAGTTCCCGGCGTCTTTTGCAAAAACTTTGTAGTAATACGTCGTGCCGTCCACGGGGGGGCAATCGGGGTTGTCGCCGGCCGCGCTGTCGTTGAATGTGGTAGGCAGGGTGTTGCTGCTAAAAACGATGACGTTGGTGGCGCCGCCAACGTTGTTCGTGCAGGTAGCATTGCGAGAATAGGCCGTTCCGTCAGTGGGCGCGATGGCCGAGGTAACGCTGGTGCCTGCCGCGCGCAGGATGAGGACGCCGTTTGTCGCCGAGACGATGGTGCTTCCGGGCACCTGCGGCGGGTAGGTCCAGGTCAGAGTAATCTGAGAATCGCCTGCGGTTGCCGCCAGCCCCTGAACGTTTTGGATGAACGTCAGCGTCAATGAGGGCCGGTGGGCCGCTGTGGAATCCTCCTTGGAACTGAAGATTGCCGTGCGCTGGGTGGCCGAACTCTCGGCACTGTCCATGATCAAGGTGCCGTAGTTGGCCGAAGGAGTATTCCCGCCGTACCACTGCTGCACGTCAGCGGCGATGCTCCAATTCAGAAAAACCCCGTTCGTGGTTCCGGTTGTCGCTGTTTGGGTGGTGACACCATTGTTGTCACCGCCCCCGGCTGTCCAGGCCGCTGTCCAGGCGGGTGTGCAGGTGGAGCACAATGCCCGGTTCGTCCAGCTCGCGCCCAATTCGGTCCAGAGGCTGGTGACTCGCCTGGCCTGATACGTCCGGGTAGCAGCGGGCGCGGTGGACATCCAAAGCGATAGTGTGGCGACCTTGATCCCTGAGCTGGGAACCGATGAGAGGTCGAACAGGACGAGAGCCCGCTGGTTCCGGTTGTTGCTCCAAGACTGGACCTGCAGGGTCGTGTCGCTGCCGTGGTTCGTTGTCAGCGAGCCTTGATCCAGCCAGGCGTCCGCGGCGCGGGTTTGCGGATTGGTCGCCGTCTTCTGCAGGACCACTTGCTCGCGGGCCAGCGCGGGGGCGGCAGCCAGCAGGAGCGCGCACAGAAGCAGACTCACCGCGCGGATTCTTTCCATCCACCGTCCAAGGATACGCATGGGCAATACCTCACTGTCTCCCGAAGCCGCCATTCGCAGCCCCACCCTCGGAGGCGCACCCCGAGAGGACTGAGAGCGCTCCGACCGTACTCAACAGAAGGGCACCTCTTCGTGTTCCGGGGGGACACCGGTGGTCCACGCGCGTCTCTCGGGCGAGGATTCCCCAGCGCCAGGTTAGGGCGAGACCGGAGGGAATCGCCTCGACGGAGAGGTGGAGACCCACTGATTACGCTACCCAGAAGCGCACCGGGTGTCTATGGAACGAATCTCCCATGTGTCAAGAAACGCACCTGGGGTGACCATCTCGGCATTTGGCGGGGGTCTTTCCGTTCGCGAGCCTGAAAGAACTCAGCCAGCGGAGATTCACTTGCCCGCGAGCAAAACTGAGGCCGCAAACACGGCAAAAACCAGGGCCCCGACCGCGATGAATCGTCTTCGTTTCCACAGCCAGGGCGAAGCTGCGACAGGAATTACCACACCGACGATGAGCCCTGCCTTGCCCAGCGAAAGAGGCCCGGAGACGACCCCGCCACTGCGATAGATCCTGTAGCTGACGGCAAGCAGGTCCGCGAGAGCCGAACACAGGATGGCGAGCAAGAACCCGATAAAGACGTGGAAAATCTTGCGTAGCGTCATGCGCGACTCACCCGCTGCAATTGGGAGGCAGCAGCGCAAGCGTCAGAATGGCAACCCCGCTCATGGATATGCGTAGAATCCGCGGCCGGTCTTGCGGCCGAGCCAACCGGCGGCGACGTACTTCTTCAGCAGCGGGCAAGCGCGATACTTGGGATCGCCCAGGCCGTCGTGCAGAACTTGCAGGATGTCCACGCAGACATCGAGGCCGATAAAATCGGCGAGTTCGAGCGGGCCCATCGGGTGGTTCATTCCCGTCTTCATCACCGCATCCACCGCTTCGGGAGTGGCCACGCCTTCCATCACGCAGTAGGCGGCTTCGTTGATGAGCGGCATGAGGACGCGGTTGGAGACGAAGCCGGGGGCATCGTTGACGGCGACGGGCTTTTTGCCGAGTTTCTCCGCGAGGCGCATGGTCGCGTCAAAGGTGGCGTCGGAGGTCTGCAGCGCGCGAATGACTTCGACCAGCACCATCACCGGCACCGGATTCATGAAGTGCATGCCGACAAAACGGTCGGGGCGCTTGGTGAGTGCGGCGAGTTGCGTGATAGAAATGGAAGAAGTGTTCGACGCGAGGAGGGCTTCGGGCCGCAGGAGCGCGTCGGCTTCTTGGAGCACGGCGCGTTTGATCTCCAGTTTTTCCGGCACGGCCTCGACGGCGAAATCCGCCTTGGCGATGGCGGCCATGCTCGTGGCAGGTTCGATGCACGCGAGAATTGCAGCACGATCGGCGGCTGCGACCGCGCCTTTCTTGATTTCGCGATCGAGATTCTTGCCGATGTTCTCGATGGCGCGGTCGAGGAAGCGCCGCTCGACGTCGCGAAGAATGACGGCGTAGCCCGCCTTGGCAAAAACGTGGGCGATGCCGTTGCCCATGGTGCCGGCGCCGAGAACGGCGATGGTCTTGATCGAGTCAACCGTCATTGGCAAACCCTCCCCGCAGCTCGCCTCATTTCGGCGGCGCACCCTCAACGACTTCGCGCACGATTTCGCGCGCTCTCTTTTCGTCCTCAGGCCGCACGAAAACGGTCACTTGTGGGTCTCGCGCCTCTGTCCGGCTCGGGATTCCACTCTCGCGCAAAGCGTTCGTCAGGAACTCAAGCGTCCGCTCATCTTCACCGGCCCAGACCTCGACCGTCGCCGATGCCTGGTCCCAGTCCTCGGGCACTTCCTCTTCCAAGCGTTCGCCCGCACCAGCTTCGGCAGAATCGTCCGCCGGTAACGAGACATCTTCGGGTTCCTGATCGAGGAACTCTTCCCGGATTCGGCGCGCGGTCTCCAAGTCAGATGACGTCACCATGACGGAGAAAAGAATGGGGGAAGCGCCGTCGAGCCAGAAAAGAGACTCCTTTCTGTAGCTCTTCTGCGGACCCTTGCAGTAGCGAATCCCCGCCTCGTCGAGGGCCTGGGTCAGATTCGTGTAGAGCGCGAAGTCGTCGCCCTCCCAAAGCTCCACCAGGGCCGCGTCAGTTGCGTGGGGTGCTGAGGGCAGCGCAGGAACCAAGGCGACATGGCAGTCGGCGCACACGGTGATTCCTTGCCGGTATTCGGCCTTGCAGACGGGGCAGAACATGTCAGGTGCGGAGTTTACTACAGGTGGGCGGGGTCAGGCAGGCGCCGTGCCTTCGCGGACTTCGCGGATGATTTCGCGGGCGGCATCAACATCGGGCGGCATGACGAGGAGGTGGAGCGTGCCCGGCTCGGTGCCTGCGCGGTGCACACCGATGTGATTCTCGCGCAGGCAATCCTCGAGGACCTGCGCCAGCGCCGCGTCCTCGCCGCTCCACACGTCCACCGTGGCCTGAGCCGACTTCCACTTCTCAGCAGGCCGCTGCTGGGCTCCTTTTGGTTCCGCGACTGCTTCAGTTTGTGTTTCGTTGTCGACGGCAAACGGCAGCGACTCCTGAATTCCGCCGAGGAGGGCGCGCGCTTTCTCCGCGTCTGATTGAAACACTCGAATCTCGTATCTCGGCCGCGGCATCGCCAGCCCGAACACAAGGTGGTCATGCGTCGCCTTGACATCATGGGGAATACCCGCACGGCGCAGTGCGGCAACCGCTTCGCTCACCGCCACCGGGTCGCCGCCCTTCCAAATCATCTCGATATGCTCGCTGCGCTCTTTTTCATCGAGCGGGCGGCCTCGCTTCTCATCAGGCACGAGCGAGACGCCGCACAACGAGCAGCGTTCGTGCTCCGCGGTGTACTCCGCATCACAGACAGGACAATACTTTCTTCCGCTCGAGGCGATTCCTCCCGAAGTTGCGCTCGTCGTCCCCTCCTTGACCTGCTCCACGAGCAGAACGATCTTGCACCGGGGGCAGACGGCCAGCGTCGGCCGGCATTCGCCGCCGCAGTTGTAGCAGTTCTGCAACGTGCCGGGACGCGCCGGCTGCCCGGCTAGGGCCGCGACCGCAACTTCCAGCGCTCGGTCCAAATCCGCTTGCAGCACGTGGACGCGCGACTGCTCCTTGAGGAAGCTGCCAACAATCCCGGTGGCGCGTTCCTGCGCGTACGCCGGGACGCGCGCCTCGCGCAACGCTCCTGCGACCGCGTCGAACTCGGCCGAGTCTTTTCCCATCCACAAGAGCCAAGGCGGGTTCGCGCGCACCTCTTCCGCTCCGAGCGAACCCACCAGCGCGGCTTGGCACGTGGCGCATTCACTCACTTCGTCGCGGTGTTCGGCGCGGCACAACGGGCAGTATTTCATGGTGCGGGTTCTCCGTACGCTCCGTGACTCGGCGGCAAATCCTCGCTTCAATCGCGTTCGACGGCCAAAGCCACCGCGTTCCCGCCGCCGAGGCAGAGGGCGGCGATGCCGCACTTCAGGTTGCGGCGCTGCAATTCGTAGAGCAGCGTGACGAGGATGCGCGCGCCGGATGCTCCGATGGGATGTCCCAGCGCGACAGCGCCGCCGTTTACGTTGACCTTTTCCGGATTGAGCCGCAGTTCGCGCATCACGGCGATGGACGCGACGGCGAAAGCCTCGTTCAGCTCAATGAGGTCCACATCGCGGTCGCGATCCCAACCGGTTTTGGCGAGCAGCTTCTCGACGGCCTCGACCGGCGCCATCATGACCCATTTCGGCTCGAGGCCGCTGACGGCTTGCGCCACGATGCGCGCCATGCGCTGCTTGCCGAGCCGCGCGGCGTTACGCTCGCTCGTAACAACGAGCGCCGCGGCGCCGTCGTTGGTGCCGGGCGCGTTGCCGGCGGTCACCGTGCCGTCCTTCTTGAACACGGGCTTGAGCCGCGCGAGAAGTTCGACAGTCGAGTCGTCGCGGGGCGATTCGTCGTGTCGGATCAGCACGGGCTCGCCTTTCTTCTGCGGCGCTTCGACGGGAACAATTTGCGACTCGAAGAAGCAGGACTTCCGCGCGCGCGCCGCTTTCCGGTGGCTATCGAGCGCGTAGAGGTCTTGCTCGGCGCGGGTGATGCCGTACTTTTCGGCGACGAGCTCGGCGGTCATGCCCATGTGAAAATTCTCGAAGGCGTCCCAGAGGCCGTCGCAAATCATCGAGTCTTTCAGCGTGGCGTCGCCGAGTTGGTACCCCCGGCGCGCCTGCGGCAGGAGATACGGGCAATTGGACATGCTTTCCATGCCGCCCGCCACGACGATTTCCGATTCGCCAAGCTGGACCGATTGCGCCGCGAGCGCCACGGACTTCAGTCCCGAACCGCAGACCTGGTTGACGGTGATGGCGGAAACGCGCGGATCGCAGCCGCCCTTGAGTGCGGCCTGTCGTGCCGGATTCTGGCCGAGGCCGGCCTGGACGACGTTGCCCATGAGCACTTCATCCACTTGCTTCGCGTCGATTCCGGCGCGGCGAATGGCTTCAGCGACGACCTTCGCGCCCAGTTCCGTGGCCGAAAGCGGCGCGAGCCCTCCCTGGAACTTGCCGATCGGCGTTCTGACTGCGCTGAGAATTATGGGTTTTTCCATGCTTTATGCTCCCGCGCGTTGGAGGCGTAATTCACGAGAAAGGATGTTCACGCCGAAAACCAAGTCCAGCATTCGGGCTACTTCTCGTCGGCGCTGGGGCCGTAGATCGCCGGCACCGGAAGGCTGTTTAGCCGCAGATACACGCCGAGCTGCGCGCGGTGATGGATCATGTGGTTCATCATCATGCTGCGCAGGACGTCCACCCGCGGCAGGGTGAAAATTTTGTGGCCACCCGCGAGCAGAGTCCACGGCTGCATTAGATGCTCGTCGGTGGCCGCGGCGATCATCCCGCGCCCGGCGATAACGTGCTTGTCGAAACGTTCCAGCACCTCTTTGACCGAGCCGTACGTGCGCGGCTGGTGCGGCGGCCCACCTACCGGCGCGACATCGAGCTCGGTCCTCTCGATGATTTCCTTCACCCAACCCGGAATGTCCGCGAGGTGCCCTGCGAGCCAGCCCATGGTTCCGGATTTGTCGTGCGGCTTCCAGCCGAACTTCTCGTACGGAACTCGCTCGAGCGTCTTCCTGGTGTTGGCCATTTCGCGATCGAACTCGCCAAGCATCATTTCGCCAATTCTCATGGTTGCGCCACCCCCGAGCCATTCTACACTTGCGCCGCGCTCCAAGTGAAATCCGGGCCGAGTAGAAAGCTGCGGAGCCGCTCCACACTTTTTCCGCGATTTCCGTTACGATGGCAGTGCATGACCACTCTCTTCGATCTCGAGCCGCCTCACAAACCCCGGGCTTCCGTGCTCCTGAACGAAGCGCAGAGGCGCGCGGTGGAGCACAAAGAAGGACCTCTGCTGGTGATCGCGGGCGCCGGCACGGGCAAGACCCGAGTCATCACCGAGCGCATCCGGCACCTCCTCACGAGCGATCCCGATCTCCCCGGCGAAAGCATCCTGGGCCTCACGTTCACGGACAAAGCCGCCGCCGAGATGTTGCACCGGGTGAAGGAGGCGGTGGGCGAGCGAGCCAAGGGCGTCACGCTGCAGACGTTCCATGCATTCTGCAAGGACCTTCTTGGCGAACGTTTGCCGGATCACATCCTGCTGGAAAACGTGGACCACTGGATCCTGCTGCGCCGCAACATGGCGCGCCTGCAGCTTGCGAAGTTCCGCCGTCTGGCTGAACCCGGCCAGTTTCTGAGCGACTTCGTGGAGTTCTTCTCGCGCTGCCAGGACGAGTTGGTCTCGCCGGCGGATTACGAGCGCTACGCCGACTCGCTCCAGGCGCAGCTCGAAGCCCTGAAACCGGCGCTCGACGAGGACACCTTCCGCGAACGCGCCGAGCAGGCTGCGCTGCAACAGGAAATCGCCCGGGCCTACCGCGCGAGCGAATCGCTGCTCAGCGAGAAGAAGAGGCTCACCTTCGGCGCGCTGCTGGCGCGGGCGGCCGCGCTGCTGTCTGCGGACGCGGCGCTTCGCCGGGAGCTTCGCGAACGTTTCCAATACATCCTCGTGGACGAATTCCAGGACACCAACATCGCGCAACTCGAGCTTCTGTGGCTGCTCTCGCCGGACTCGCGCAACGTCGTGGTCGTCGGCGACAACGATCAGGCGATTTACCGTTTTCGCGGCGCATCGTTCGGCAGCCTGAAGCTCTTCCTGGAACGGTTCGGCGGCTGGCGCGCCGGCGCGAACCCGGACTCCCTGCGCCTGGCGCTCACCGAAAATTACCGCTCCACTCCCAACATCCTGCGCGTGGCCACACAGGTGATTTCGCAGAACGAGATCAGCGCGGATTTCCCCAAGAAGACGCTGGCGCCCACGCGCAAGGAAGGCGAACGCGTGCGCATCGCCGAGATCGCCTCGGAGGAAGAAGAAGCCCGCTGGGTGGCCGCCGAGATCGTGCGGCTGCGCGGCACCGGCCGTGCCTGGCGCGATTTCGCCGTGGTTTACCGCCAGCATGCGCATCGCGACGAGCTCGTCGCGGAACTGCGCCGCCGCGGCGTCCCCTTTCACATTCGAAACCTGTCGATCCTGGAACACCCGCTCGTGCGCGACGTGCTGGCCTATCTGCGTCTCGTCGGGTATCCCTCGGACGACATCGCTGCTGCACGCGCGCTTTCCGCCCCCGCGTGGGGACTGACCGCCGCCGAGCTTGTCCGGCTGGCTGAGCGTGCCGCCAGGACGCGCGGCTCCGCCATGCTCGACGTGCTTTCTTCGCCGCAGACCGAGTTGCCGTTTTCCTCCGCCACGGGCGCGACGAAGGACTTGCTCGATTTCCTCGCCGCCCAGCGCAAGTCCCTGCGGCGGCGCACCGCCTTCGAAGTCCTTGGCGAACTCATCGAATGGCTGGAAGTCCACGAACGCGCCGGCGAATCAGCCCGCCGATACGTGCTGCAGCTCGAGAAATTCGTCCGCGAATGGGAGAAGAAGAGCGAGACCCGCGGGATGATGGAATTCCTCGAATACCTCGACTACTTCGAGCAGGCGGGCGGCCGGATCAGCCTCGACGAGGATTTTTCAGGCGATGCCGTCCAGCTCATGACCGTCCACGCGGCCAAGGGTCTCGAATTCTCCCACGTCTTTATCTTGCGGATGAACCAGGGCGCCTTTCCGGTGCGTCCGCGCCGCCGCGTATTCGAATTTCCCGAAGCGCTCATGAAGGAAGAGCTGCCCCGCGGCGACTTCCACATTCAGGAGGAGCGGCGGCTGTTTTACGTTGCGCTCACGCGAGCGCGCGACCGGCTCACCCTCACCACCATCGCCAGTCAGAAGTCGAAGCCATCGGTTTTTCTCGACGACATTCTGCTCGATCCCGCGGTCAAGCGCCGCGACGTTATCCAACTCGCTCCGCGGGTGCCGCCCGCGGAACCGGCCGGCTCCGCGCCGGTTTCACCGGCTCCCGCTGGTCCGGCGTCTCTTTTCCCCGCGTCCTCGGCGCCCCCGCGCGTCTTTTGCAGCGTCGCCGAGTGGGCCGGCGAGTTCCATCCGCCCGTATCCGAGCCGCTGCGGTTGAGCGCCTCGGCGATCGATTCCTACCGCACCTGCCCGCAGCGCTATCTTTTCTCGCATGGCTGGTCGCTGCCCGAGGGCCCGCGCGCCGCGAAGAGCTTCGGCAGCGTGATGCACACGACCATCAAGCGCTTTATCGGCGAGCTTCGCAAAGGCAACGTGCTGCCGTTCGACGAGGTGGCCACCATCTACGCCCAGGAATGGACCTCGGCAGGCTTCGAGGACGATTATCAGGAAGCGGAGTACAAACGGGACGGCCTCGAACAACTTCGCGCGTTCCACGCGTCCGTTGTCGCCGCTCCGCCCGACGCGCGCGAACAGGAGAAGTCTTTCGAGCTGCCTCTCGAGAACAACGTCGTCATCACCGGGCGCATGGATCAGATCAATTCGCTTGGGAAGCGCGACGTCGAGATTGTGGATTACAAGACCGGCCGCCCCAAACCCGATGCCGCCGCGCGAAAGGACTTGCAGCTCAGCTTGTACGCTTTAGCGGCGCGCGAAATCCTGGAGCTGAATCCGGTGCGCCTCGTCTTCCACTACCTCCAGACCAACGAGGCTCGGGTCACGGAGCGCGACTCCAAGCAACTCGCCGAGGCGCAAACCACCGTGCAGGAAATCGCGGCGGACATCCGCGCGGGAGAGTTCGGCGCCAAGCCGGGGTTCGTCTGCCGTAGTTGCGCCTTCAAGCCCATTTGTCCTGCGTACGAAGAGCCGGTGTGAGGCTCCCAGTCCGTTCGCCTGCTGGGAAGCCGGCCGCCAAACCCAAAGAAAGAAAGGGCGCGACCGGGCTGGATAGTCGCGCCCCATACAAATCGCAATCCTCGATTCGGCCTACTTGCCCTTTTTCTTGGTCTCTTTCTTCGCGGGTTTCTTCATCGCCATTCTCCTCCTAGAGCTTGGGCGAGGTCAGGAGCACGGAACACGCGCAAGCGCCTCAGCGTGCCCGCCTGAGCCGTTCTATACGGGCAGCGCGCATCCATGTCAAGGGAATTCGACACCACATGGCAGGTTAGTTCCCGGGAGGCCGACGACTCTTCATTTGGTCGTGGCTCATTCACGGACTGGGCTCAGACCGCAAGAATTGATTTGAGGACTGGCGAGTCACCCCTGGAAAACTCTCATTGCGAGTACCTACGCAGATCGACACTATCTGCCGAGTTCTGCTTCCCAGTTCAAGACCAAAACCAGGGGCGAGGATGGGACTTCCGGCGGGACAGCAACGACAAAGCGCTGACCATCTGGGGTGGCGTCGAAAGGTTCACCGAGAGAGACGACTCGAATGGGGAAGAGTGCTCGCGAATTCTCGACCTTAAACTCGTTCTCCTTGGCGCTGACCGTAACAGCATACAAAATGCCGTCCGGTCCGAGGTAGTAAAGTTCCTTGCTGTCCGCCCGCCAGACTGGAGAATACGCGGCCCCCTCCTGCGACACCTGCCAGCGGCCTTTGCCGCTTGGGAACGCGGTGACATAGAGTTCTTCCCGCCCTGAGTCGGTCGCGTTATAGGCAAGCCAGCGGCCATCGGGCGACAGACGGTTGTAGACGATCGTCGCCTGAGGTGATCCGGGTTTCACGATTAAGAACGGCTTGCGGCCGCCCGAGGTCGGAATCGCCCAAACGGATCCGCCCGTGGGCCCGGACTGTTTCTGATAGATCAGATAACGCCCGTCAGGCGACCACTGCGGCCCTCGCAGCGCAGCTGCAGGATCATCCGAGGCGAGCAGCAATTCGTCTTGTCCGCCGCCGTTCGCGGAAATTGCATGTAGCGAGGAAGTGTACGTACCTGTTTGAGAGTAGAAAGCCAGACGTTGGCCATCCGGTGACCAGGAAGGCAAATGGTGACTGGGGGGGTCAAAGGTCAGGCGGGTTTTCGAACCGCGAACAAGATCAAAAACCCAAATGTCGGGGTTGGGGTTGGCAAATGCAGCGGAAACCGCCAGCCGCTTGCCGTCGGGTGAAAGCCGCATGCCCTGGTACTCAGCAAGTTCGCCAACGTGGCCCAAGAGCTTACCAGTGCGGTCAAGCCAAACTAGACGTACGCTGCCCGAGTCCGTGGGGGCACCGGGCTCGTAGAGCAAGACACCGCCAGCGCTAACGGTGAATGTCGTGCGCAACAATCCGGTGTCATATTGCACGCCACTTGCGACAGGCACAGGATCTCCAGATAGGGTACCGTGGACCGGGTCAAACTTCTGCGCCATCAGCGCGGTCTGCTGATGAAACAGCAGGTGCCCGGATGCGTACTGGGCTGCGGAGTCCGTCGCCAGCACGAGTTTGTCGCTGCCCCCGTCCAAGGAAGCGAAGTAAATGCCATTTTGCTCCGGGACCCCGCCGGAATGATGGGTGGCGAAATACAGAAAGTGCTTGCCATCCGGCAGGAAAACGGGCCAACGGTGGGTCGTGTGCTTGCCAGGATCGAGAACGGTGGCTCGGGCCGACGTGCCTCCGTTGGCGCTGATTTTCCAAATGGTATCGCGGTACTCAGGCGCGTACAGAATGACGTCATCGTCATTCCAGGAACCTCCGCGCCCGCTGTTGGCAACGGCGAGAATGGTCGCAGGTCCTCCTGCGGCCGATATCTTCTTGAGTTTGCCATCCGCGAAGAACCCGATAAAGCGCCCATCGGCAGACCAGAAGGGGAAATGGGCCCCCTCTGTTCCCTGCAAGGCTCGCGCCGCAGCACTGTCGAGGCTGCGGATCCAGATCTTGTTTCGTTCCTGGGGACCGTGCGCGGCAAAGGCAACCCGGGTGCCGTCTGGAGACAGGGCCGGCGGACCGGAAAAATCACCTACGAAATCGAAGGCGGCATCTTGCGGCGGCGGAAGATAAGCACGCACCAAGCGCGGGTGTGGCCGTTGCAGGGCGAACCAAACAGTGACAATCAACAGCGCTGCGATAATCGCGATCCCAATCGCTCGCTCGGGAACTCTCCAGCGATGACGCGCCACGTGAGCGGGACCAGCCTGAGAACTAGAGGCACTGATCCATCGCAACTCGCGGACAATATCGGCGGCGCTTTGCCAACGGGCTTCCGGGTCCTTGATGAGGCAGGTTTGTACCACGTGCTCCAGCGCTGGCGGGGCCATGGGCTGAATTGCGGCGAGCGGTTCCGGCTCCTTTTCGAGAATGGCGGAAGCAACTGAGATCTGGCTCTTGCCTTCAAAGGCGCGCTTGCCCGTGGCCATTTCGTACAGTAACGCGCCAAAGCTGAATATGTCGCTGCGGGCATCGACGCCCTTCCCACTCAACTGCTCCGGCGACATGTACTGAAACGTGCCAATGATGGTTCCTTCAGCGGTGAGCGGACGGCTGGCAACCGAGTCTGTGAGGGTGGCGGTCAGACCTGAAGGCGGCGGATCCACGGCCATGCTTGACTTGGCCAGCCCGAAGTCCATCAACTTCGCACCACTCTTGGTGAGCATGATGTTCCCGGGTTTGAGGTCCCGATGCACCACGCCACATCGGTGTGCCTTGTCCAGCCCTTCGGCGATCTCGGCTCCATATCGGAGCACCTGCTCCAGAGGCATTGCGCCCCTCAGTAGACGCGTGGCCAACGTCTCGCCGTCGAGGTATTCCATGACCAGATAATGGACCCCCTCCTGCTGGCCAACGTCGTAGAGCTGACAGATGTTGGGGTGATTCAAAGAAGAAATAGCCCGCGCCTCGCGCTCAAAGCGTTCGCTGGCCCCCGCCCGACCCGAGAGACGCGCAGGCAGGATCTTGATGGCAACGGTGCGATCCAGCCGCGTGTCGCGGGCGCAATAAACCTCGCCCATACCGCCCGCGCCAAGCGGCGAGACGATCTCATACGGTCCGAGTTTGCTGCCGACAGCCAACCTCATATTTGGCGGGCATTATAACCTCCAAACTCACCATTTCCGAGCGCCGTCAAAGTCTCTAATGAGCGACCTCGGTGGAGCCGCGGAAGTCGCAGGAGACGGGGACAGGAAGGCGGTTTCTCTAGAAGCGTCTGGCCTGCTTGTTGCTGTCGAAAAATCCCCTCCTAACCAGTGAACCTCAGAGCATCGACAGGATCACGCTCGGATTGGCAATCAAAGTCGACTTTAGGTTGAATGAGCTTTGTTCACTTGACCGTATAACGCGCTGACCCGAGACAGAGCCGCTACCCGACACGAGGAAGAACAATTCTCGTGAAGTCTGAGAGTGGTGAGAATCGGGAGGCTGCGGCAAGGAGGGCCACTCCCTGGCGCGGCCCGCGGCTCCTAGTTCGGCCGAGCCGCGCCGGTGTAGTAGCCGCGGCGTGTGAGAATATTCAGGCCGGGGCGCTTCACGCGGACCTCGATCGAGTGGTAGTCGCGAGTGCGGTCGGTGCCCCGCGGGCTGTATGCGAGGGTGTACTGATTGCGGGCTTCTTCCGTGACTTGCTCGTAGAGATCGGAGAGATCATCGCCCTTCGCGGCGTAGTAAACGTCTCCCCCGGTGGCCTTGGCATATTTCGAGAGCACGGTGAATTTCCGGTTGAACACGGCGCCCCCGACGCCCACGCCGTACACGGAAATGTCCGAGGAGAGAAGCACCTTCACGACGTCGTCGAACTTGTAGGTGTTGTTCTTCCCATTCACTCCATCAGAGATCAGGAAGATGAGCTTACGCCGCCCCCGGCCCCGGTCCTTCAGCAGTTGGGCCGCTTCGTAAACGGCATCGTCCACTGCCTTGGAGGACTTCAGCTTGATGGTCCTGGTGACGCCAGTGTCGATCGGTCCACCCGCTGGAGACTGGCCATTGATCGAAGGTCCGTCGGCAAACGGCCCGCCCGGCGGCGGCGCCGCAGGCGAATTGCTCAGTTCGGTGCGCTGCAGCTCGGTGAGCAACTGATCGTTGTCGCTCGTGAAGCCCTTGCCTTCGTGAAGCACGTGGTCGTACCGGCAGACGAACACTTCGTCCTGCGCGCTGAAGCCTCCGGCAATCGCGGCGAGGCTGGCATTGACTTGGCTCGCCGCGGTTTTCGGTAAATCGTTGTCGATCAGCACGACCGCGGAGAGCGGAAACGCTTCATTCGAGTACACTTCGATCTTCTGCTCGGCGTCATCTTCGAAGACTCGAAACTCCTCCTGCCGGAGGTCTGGGACGAGCCGGCCGCTTGCGTCTCTGACCGTAACCGGCACGATCACCAGCTCGGTCCGCGAGCGGATTTTTGCCTGTGGCTCGTCCTGCGCCGCCTGCGCCGAACCTGGTGCTTTGGGGGCCGCTGCGCCTTGTGCCCAACCCGCAGGAGCGGCCATCATCAACGCGCAAATTGCAACCAGCGTTTTCTGTGGACAATTCATAGGGGGTCGCGTCAGTATCGTTTGCGGCTCCGTTCGCTCGCCAGAAGGATGACGGGAGGTTCCATCCCGGCGCCTGACGAGCCCCGGTGCATCTTGCCGGGTCCACGCCGCATCTAGAACTTAGATGCGGATTGCCGTGTCGGCGCAGGTTGCGTGGAAACCTGCGAGAGAGGTCATTATAGTATGCCAACCAGGAAGACTCCTATTGTGGTGTTCGCAGGCGTCATGGCCCTCGCAGTGGGTCTCGCGGGCATTGCCGTAGCGCGTCCTGGCCCGAATCAGCAGCAGCCCTCGGTCCAGCAGCCCCCGGCGCAGGCGCCAACCATCCGCGCCGAGGTCTCGCTGGTCAATCTCTTCGTGACCGCGCGGGACAAAAACAAGCGCATCGTGCCGGACCTCACCCAGAACGATTTTCGCGTCTTTGAGGACAATCAGGAACAAAAGATCGCCTTCTTCTCGCGCGAGACGGCCCTGCCGATCACCCTTGGCTTGCTCATTGACACCAGCGGCAGCGAGGACCGGCGCCTGCCGGCCGAGCAGGAGGCCGCTTCCCGCTTCCTCCACCGCGTCATGCGCAAGGGCGACGAGGCCTTGGTCATCAGTTTCGACATTGATGCGGATCTCCTCGCCGATTTTACCGAAGACGTTTCCCAGCTCGACGCGGCCATCCGCCGGGCTCGGATCAACGCGCCCTATGCACCGGTCACTCCGACCACTTTCCCGACCAACACCGGCGGCACCCATTTCTACGACGCCATTTATGCCGCCTGCCACGACAAGCTTTCCGAGGAAGCCGGCCGCAAGGCGCTGGTCATCATCACTGACGCTTACGACGAGGGCAGCAAACTCCGCGTCGAAGAAGCCATCGAGGCCGCGCAGCGCACCGACACCGTGGTCCACATCCTTCTGGTTTACGACCCCGGCTATCCCAACGGTGGCGGGGTAGCGAAGAAAATCGCCGACGAAACCGGCGGGCGCATGATCGTGGTTGGTAATGAAAAGCACCTCGAGGAGGCCTTCGACCAGATTTCGGAAGAGCTCCGCAGCCAGTACACGCTCGGCTACTATCCCACGAACACCTCGCGCGACGGCCGCTTCCGCAAGATCAAGGTGGAAGTGGGTCGGAAAGACGTGAAGACCCTCACCCGCAAGGGTTACTACGCGCCGCAAAGCTGAATCCGCGGCCGTTCATCCCGCTCAGACCCGGTTCCATTCGGCGATTTACGCTAAGCGCGCCTAAATAGAGCCCCGCGACAAAACGCGCGCGGGCATTTGCAGTCAGACTTTAGATTCCCGGCTTGTTGGCCGGCGCGGCGCCCTTGCGGACGAAGTACCCTTTGCGCGAGCGCACCTGAAGCCCCTTGCGATCGACGACCTCCACTTTGATGCGGTGATAAGGTCCGCCGACGTGATAGTTTGAGGGATTGTAATCAAGCGAATACTGACTCCGCAGCTCGTCGCCGATGTCGAGGAACGACTGGTTCAGGTCGTCGATGTGGTAAGGATAAAATGCCCTGCCTCCCGTTTCCTCGGCGAGCTCCTTCAGCACCTTGTCGCCTTCGGTCAGATTATATTTGAGGTGAGCCTTCGTAGCCTCGTCGGTCTGCGTCATCGAAATCCATTCAGTGTTCGTGCTGATCGTGTAGATGACCACCGAGGCGCGCTGGGCCATTTCAATCGCTTCGCTCTTGGTATGGTCGGATACGACGTCATCGCCGTCGCTAATCAGCACCATGACGCGGCGAACGATGTCCGGCTGGTTGCCCGGAGGCCGGGGCGGATTGCTCAACTGGTCTTGGGAGGCAGTATAGACGGCGTCGTAAATCGCGGTGGTGCCGCCGGCGCGCATCTTCATGACTTCGTCGCGCAGCTTTCCAGCATCGTCGGTATAGTCCTGCACCACGTACGGCGCCTCATCGAAGGTCATCAGGAAGGCTTGGTCTTTGCCCCGGCGAAGCACGTTGTAGAGAAAATCGATGGCGGCGTCCTGTTCAAAGTGGAGCCGGTCGCGAATGCTGTTGGAAGTGTCCAGCAGCAAGCCGATGCGCAAGGGCAGGTCCGTTTGCCGGATGAAGTCGTTGATGTCCTGCGGCACGTTGTCGTCGAGGACCCGGAAGTCGCTCTTGGTGAGGTCGGTAACCAATTTGTTCCGCCGGTCGAGCACGGTGAACAACACGTCCACGAGGTTGACTTCCACTGAGATCTTATGTCCTGGCTGCACCGGCTGCGGCTTTTCCCCCTGCGGCGGAGGTGGAGGCGGGGGATTCTGCTGGGCGTGGTTGAGCTCCGCCGGCACGGCCAGCGCGAGGAGAAGCATTCCGGTCATGAGTGAGTTTTTCATTGCCAGAGATTATAGGTAGCTGCGGATTCGCGCGTCAATCTCGGTTGCCGCGCGCCCAAGAGCTTCTGCCAGACGGTGCAAGTACTCGCGCAGCTCCTGTGGCAAGGGCGCCGTCACCTCGATCCATTTCCCCGTCCGCGGCTGCTCGAAACCGATCTTCGCCGCATGCAAGAAATTGCGCCCGAGGGTGGATCCCGTTAGGATCGAGGCGGGCAGCCCACCCTTCTGTTTGACCTTTGCGGCTCCGTACAGCGTATCTCCTACGACCGGATGACGCAATGCCGCAAAATGCACGCGAATCTGATGGGTTCGGCCGGTATGCAATTGCACTTCGGCGAGCGTGAACCCGCCGCGGGGCGCCTGCTTTGCGCGCATGGTGGTGAGGACACGCCAATCCGTGCGCGCTTCCCGCGCTTTGGGCCCCGCTGGGCGTTTAGGCCCGACCGGCGCCATACGCACGCGGCGCTTCGGATCACGCGCAATCGCCAGCTCGATTCGCCCGCGCGCTCTCTCCAGATATCCTTCGACCAACGCGAGGTAGGTCTTTTTCACTCCGCGCGCGCGAAATTGTTCCGCGAGATGGGCATGGGCCGCGTCGCTTTTTGCCACAATGATGGCGCCGGAGGTTTCGCGATCCAGCCGGTGCACGATCCCCGGCCGAAACGCTTCGCTTCCCCCCGAAAGTCCCTGGCCGCGTCCGAGCAGTGCGTTCACCAGGGTTCCGCTCGTACGCCCCGCTCCCGCGTGCACGGTCATGCCTGCGGGCTTATTCACGACGAGGACATCGTCGTCTTCGTAGAGCACATCGAGCGGGACGTCTTCCGCGCGGGCGTCGAGCTGAGGCCGAGCTCGCGGCTCAATCGATATGCGTTCGCCGGCCCGGAGCCGGTGCGCGCTTTTGAGCCGACGACCATCCACTTGCAGAAGCCCCTCGTCGATCAGCTCTTGGACACGCGTCCGGCTCAGTTCGGGCAGACGGTCGGACACGTACCGGTCCAGCCGTTCCCCGGCTTCCTCCGCCGAAACCACGAGATCCTGTTTCATCCGGTTCGCCGCTTGGAGGAGTTATCGGTGGCTTGCCCCGCACCGAAGAGCAACTCGAGGATCAACAGCACAGCACCCACGGTGATGGCCGAATCCGCCAGATTGAACGCAGGCCAGTGGTAACTACCGATCAGAACTTCAAAGAAATCGGTCACGCCGCCGTGGAGCAGTCGATCGACCAGGTTGTTTCCCGCCGCCCCGCCGATAATCAGCGCCAGGCCCGCGCGGGACATCCACCCGTGGGCGTGCCCCGCCAGAAGCAACCATGAGAGCACGGCAATCACCGCAACCGAAGCGCCTACCAACGCCACCCTCACCCACGGTGACGCTGTGCCCGCGAACAGCCCGAAGGCGATCCCGGGATTGCGGCTGTGCACGAGGTAGATGAAGTTGTGCACCAACTCGTGCCGATAGTTCTCGGGCGTGTAGGCCTCGAAGATGGCTTTGGTCGCGCGATCCGCCAGCACGACGGCGAGCGTCAGCCACAACCATCGCAGGCCACGCTTGTCCATCAGGACGCCGCCGGGGACCGCTCGATTTCCACGAGCGCCGCCGAGCACCGCTCGCAGACGGTCGGGTAGAGCGCATTCTCGCCCACGTGTATGGAGTAATTCCAGCAGCGCTCGCACTTCTTGCCGTCGGCGCGCCCGATTTTCACCGTCAGTGCGGCCGCGCCATCGCTTCCCTCCGCCTCATCCGAGTGCAGGACCTCCACCTGCGAGACGATGAACAGCGTGGGCAGGCTGGCGGCATTTCTCTTCAGCAGGCTGAGGAGTCCATCCCTCGCCCGCAGTTCCACTTTGGCTTCGAGCGCTCCCCCGATTTGCTTGGCGTTGCGCGCCTGCTCCAGCGCTCGCAAGACTTCTTCGCGGACCGAGGCCAGCAGGACCCACTCCTCTATCTTCGCTTCGCCGAGCCCGGTCGCGAGCTCGGCCGCGTCCGGAAACAGGGCCAGGTGCACGCTCTCGGGCTCGCCCTTCTTCTTCGGCAGGTAGCGCCAGACTTCTTCGGCAGTGAACGCCACGAGCGGCGCCACCAACCGCACCAGCGCGTGCGCGATCTTCCAGAGCGCGGTCTGCGCCGAGCGCCTCGCCTTACTGCGCGCCGCGGAGGTGTACAGCCGGTCCTTCAAAATGTCGAAGTAGAAGGCGCTCAGGTCCACGGCGGAGAAATCGTGCAGCGCGTGATACACGCGGTGAAACTCGTAACCCGCGTACCATTCGCGGCACTTGCCCACAAGCTCCGCGGCGCGCTCGAGCATCCACCGGTCGATCTCCTCGAGCTCGGCGTTCGCGAGCGCGTCACGGTCCGGATCGAAATCGCTCAGGTTGCCGAGCGCGTAGCGGAACGTGTTGCGGATTTTACGGTACGCCTCGGAGAGCTGCGTGAGCATGCGCTCGCTGATGCGCACATCGGCCTGGTAGTCCTGCGAGGCCACCCACAGCCGGAGCAGGTCTGCGCCCCATTTCTCGCAGATGTCGCTGGGCAGGATCACGTTCCCCAGCGACTTCGACATCGGCCGGCCCTGTTCGTCGAGCGTCCACCCGTGCGTCACCACGCCGCGGTACGGCGCTCGCCCCCGCAGGCCCACGGCGATCAGCAGCGAACTGTGGAACCATCCCCGATACTGGTCCGGGCCTTCCAGGTACATGTCCGCGGGCCACTCGCCCGCGCCCGTCAGCACCGCCAGATGCGAAGACCCGGATTCGAACCATACGTCCAGGATGTCGCTCTCCTTCCGCCACTTCGCGCCGCCGCAGCCGCACTTCGTTCCGGCGGGGAGCATCTCTTCGGCCGGGTGCTTGTACCACGCGTCCGCGCCTTCCCGCTCGAACCACCGGATCACGTTCTGCAGCGCCGCGTAATTCTCCAGCCGCTCCCCGCACGCTTCGCAATAGAGCGCGACGATCGGCACGCCCCAAAACCTTTGGCGCGAAACGCACCAGTCCGGCCGCTCGGAAATCATCTCCTGAATGCGCTCTGCACCCCAATCCGGGATCCACTTCACATCGTGGATTGCCTCGAGCGCCTTCTGCCGCAGAGTCGCCCCGGCGTTCGGCTCGTCGTGGGCCGTCTGGTCCAAGCGGATGAACCACTGCTCGGTCGCGCGGAAGATGACCGGCCGGTGGCAGCGCCAGCAATGCGGGTAGGTGTGCTTGTATTCGCTCGTGGCCAGGAGCGCACCGCGCTCGCCGAGGAGTTTCACGATCAGCGGGTTGGCCTCGAATACGTTCTTGCCCTTGTACTCCGGCAGTCCCTCCAGGTACACACCCTTGTCATCGAGCGGCGCGTACGTCTCGAGTCCGTACTTCTGTCCGGTGACGAAGTCGTCGGCGCCGTGTCCCGGAGCGGTATGGACGATGCCGCTTCCCTGATCGAGCGTGACGTAATCGGCAAGCACGCCCGGCACCTCGATGGGCAGGAACGGGTGATGAAACTTCAGGCCCTCGAAATCGCGCCCGGGAAACTTCGCCCGCACCCGCGCATCGTGAATCCCACATTCCTGCTGGAACTGAGGAATGCGCTCGACGGCCAGCAGCAGTGCGCCCTTCTCGGTCTCCGCCACGGCGTACTCGTGCTCGGGATGAAAGGCCAGCGCCCGGTTGTGCGGCAAGGTCCAGGGCGTCGTCGTCCAGATCACCGCGCTCGCTCCATCCAGCGAGGCGCCGAACTTTTTCGCCGCTTCCCCCGCGGCCACGGGAAACTTCACCCAAACGGACGGGCTGGTGTGGTCTTCGTACTCGACTTCGGCCTCCGCCAGCGCCGTGCTGTCCTGGATGCACCAGTACACCGGCTTCAATCCGCGATAAACGTATCCTTTCTCCATGAAATCGAGGAAGGCTCCTGCGACGGTGGCCTCGTACTGGTTGCTCATCGTGAGGTAGGGGTCTTCCCACCGGCCGAAGACGCCGAGGCGCTTGAAGTCTTTGCGGTGCTGGTCGACGTAGCGCGTCGCGTATTCCCGGCACAGCCGACGAAACTCTCCCGGCGATACTTTGGCCTTCCCGCCCAGTTCCTTTTCGACTTGGGTTTCGATGGGCAATCCGTGACAGTCCCAGCCCGGCACGTACGGCGCTACAAACCCCGCCATGCACTTCGACTTGACCACCATGTCTTTGACGATCTTGTTCAGCGCGGTGCCGACGTGGATGGTGCCGGTCGGATAGGGAGGCCCATCATGGAGAAGAAACATCGGACGGCCCTTCCTGGCCTCCAGGGTGCGCTCATAGATCTTCTTCTCCTGCCAATCGGCGAGCATCTTAGGCTCGCTCTGCGGGAGGTTGGCCTTCATCGGGAAATCGGTCCGCGGCAGGTTGAGTGTTTGCTTGAGTTCGAGTGGTTTAGACATATCCCTTTCGTTCGGACCCCGCGCGCTTTGCCTCCATTCGGCCGTTACGCTTAGGAAGAATGGGCGGAAAGCCGTCCGGTCCGAGTAAGGTCCGTATGTTACAATGAACCGTCGAGGGTGTCAGCCCACTCTGGCACGACCAGGGACGAATTTGCGCCGTACAACCTTTCATTGGACGCGGGTCTCCAACCATCCAAGAGGTAACAAAAGTGGGTTATTTCGCGTCCAACGGGATGGGCAGCATGACGGATAGGCCTATGACTTTGATTCCACCTACCGGGCGGCAGACAACACCTCCCGTGCGAGCCGCAGCGCCGGTGCCGGCCGGCCGCGTTCCGAAATTCACCGCGTCCAAGACGCTGCTCGACGAAGGCTTCTTCTCGAACTTGAGAGAATTTCTCTTCGCGCGGCCCCTCAAGATCGTTGCCCGCCAGGGAGCGCCGTTCACGAGAACGTCCTATGGCGGCGGCTTCGCCGAAAACGTCAAAGAGTTCTTCCGGCCTGCTCCGCCGCTGCCGAGGAATGTACCGGCGAGCGGACTGGCGGTCAACTGGAACACCGGGTTTGGCTCGTTTGGCCAACGCGTGAAAGAGTTCTTCTTCCCAAAGAAACTGCCCCCTCTCCCGTTCGCGGTCAAGCCTGTGAAAGTAAAGGATATCTGGTCCAAGGACGAGAACTTTGGATGGACGCAGATTACTTCGATCGCGCTACACGGCGCCTTGGTCGCTTTGCTGATGGTTCCGGTGGTGGCGCAGGTGAAGTCGGTGGCAAAGCCGAAGACTTTGGTGGATGTCGTGCCGATTGATATTTCGCCCTACGTTTCCAAGCTCCCTGCCGGCGCCAACAAGGCCGGCGGCGGTGGCGGCGGCGGTACCCGGGAGCTGCTTCCCGCGACCAAGGGCCGGGCACCCAAGTTTAGTTGGACTCAATTCACGCCCCCCGTGGCCACCATCAGAAATCCAAATCCCAAGCTGCCGATGGATCCGAGCCTCCTGGGCCCGCCCGAGCTGAGAGTGGCCAATCCTCCGCTCTCGAATTACGGTGATCCACTGGCGGCTGCCGTGAACTATTCCGGTGGACCTGGCGGCGGAGGCGGCATCGGCTCGGGTGAGGGCGGCGGCATCGGCTCGGGTCAAGGCGGTGGCCTCGGTCCCGGGTCGGGCGGCGGCACCGGGGGTGGCGTGTTCCGTGCCGGCATCAATGGAGTGGGCATCCCTGTCTGCATCTACTGTCCTGACCCACAGTATTCCGAAGAGGCGCGCAAGGCCAAGTATCAGGGCACCGTCACACTGACGATCATCGTGACCACGGACGGCCGCGCCGCAAACATCAGCGTGGTGCAGGGCCCCGGCTTGGGCCTGGAAGAAAAGGCCGTCGAGGCCGTGCGCGGCTGGCGCTTCAAACCCGCCATCGGCCCCAACGGCAAGCCGGTGGCGACTCTCGTTCCCGTCGAAGTCACCTTCCGCCTGTTCTGATCCGCAGCTTGCCGGTCGCCACTGACGTTCGCGGCAATCCGAAGAACACTGCTACATCCTTTCCCCGGCAATCTGTTACGATGTGCGCGATGAAAAGCGTACTGAAAGTGGCCACGCTTCTCGTGTCGGCTTCCCTGGCTCTGGCGCTCGGCGCGCGGGCGCAAAACGCCTCCGGAGCGCTCGAATTCGTTGCGCGCGTCACGCCCACGGCGGCGCGCCCCGAACCGGTTCGCACGTTCACCTTCTATCTCCTGGCGAAGAGCTACGCGGACATCATTCACGAAGTGGAGGTTTCCGATCCGGCGCCCGATCGCGACCAGTACGTCGCCGCGTTGAAGGTTTCACAGCCGCTCAAGGATTGGCTCAAGAAGCATGAAACGCTCGACCTGACTTCGTCCGACATCGACCAGGTCCTCACTCCCGATGACATCATGGCGATCCCTGAGTTCTTTGCCGCCTACATCCACTCGAACAGCGGCGGCGTCACCCCGGGGTTCCCCCGGCCAAAATATGCGTCTCTCGATAGCAAGAAAGAACCGGAGAAATACGAGCGCCTTCACCAGCAGTATCTCGACGCGATCCGCAGGTTCGTTACCGCAAACCCGGCGAGCATGAGCGGCATGGAGGTCCAGCTCGACACCATAAACCCGCAACGGCGCTGGACGCAGCTCCAGAGCGAGCACCGCCGCAGGCTGGAGCATCGTGCTCCGGAAATCGCCCGGACGCGCTACCTGGTGGCGAAGGTGGACACCGATCTGGACGGTCACGGCTCGTTTGCAAACGTTCCCGCGGGCAGCTACTGGCTCAGTACGCTGAATCTCGACGCCGCCGCGGGCGACGTCCGCCTCCGGTGGGACGTCCCGGTCACCGTGCGGCCCGGTGAGACCGCGCGATTCGAACTCACCGACCTCAACGCCGTGGAGTCGCAAGGCTCCTCGCCCTGACTCTCGCGGCGCGCGCGACATGGAAACATGGGCACGCCCTGGCATTGGATCGAGTTCAACCTCTTCGTCATCGCCGCCCTGGCGCTTGACCTCGGCCTCTTTCACCGCCGCGCCCATGCGATCCGCCTGCGCGAAGCCGCCCTGTGGAGTTCCGTCTGGATCGCGCTTTCGATCCTCTTTGGCCTGGGCATCTACTACCGGAACGGAAGCCAGCCCGCACTCGAATTCTTCACCGGCTACCTGATCGAAAAAGCCCTGAGCGTTGACAATCTTTTCATCTTCCTCGTCATCTTCCGCGCCTTTTCCGTTGACGAGCGCGTGCAGCATCGCGTGCTGGCCTGGGGCGTGCTCGGAGCGCTCGTGATGCGCGGCGCGATGATCGCTGTGGGTGCCGCGCTGATCAGCCGGTTCACCTGGATCCTCTACCTCTTCGGCGTGTTCCTTCTGTACGCAGGTGGACGCATGCTTTTCGCCAAGGGGAGCGGCATGCGCCCCGAACAGAGCCGGCTGTTCCGCTGGGCGAGCCGGTGGTTCCCCATCACGCACCAGTACCGGGAACATCGGTTTTTCGTGCTGCAGGAAGGCCGCCGTTACGTCACGCCCCTCTTTCTCGTCCTTCTGGTTGTCGAGATCACCGATGTCACCTTTGCGTTGGACTCCATCCCCGCCGTCTTCGGGGTCACGCGCGACGCCTTCATCGTCTATACCTCGAATGTCTTCGCCATCCTCGGCCTGCGCGCTCTGTATTTCCTGCTGGCCGGCGTCCTGCGCTATTTCCGCTTCCTCAAGGCGGGCCTGTCGGCTGTTCTTCTGTTTATTGGCGCGAAGATGCTCGCCGAGCCCTGGCTGCACCTCCCGGCGCATGTGGCGCTTGCCGTTGTCGGAGGCATCCTGGCCGTCGCCATGCTCGCGTCGTGGGTCGCAGGCCCGGCGAAGCTTGAAACTGGATCGCCAGATTCGTTCCTGCCCAAAGGAGAAGATTGATGGCCGACACGCGCAGCCTGGCTGAACTGATCGAGTCTCTCTCCAAAGCTCAGCAGGCTGGCGAGGCCGCGCTCGCTGAAATCTATCGCCGCGGCCGCGCTCTCGCCGACCCGATTGTTCGCCATTGGGCGGCTTCCGATCCGGAGTTCGCCGCGCTGCTCGGCCCCGAATTGCATTCCAACGTTGGCCTGGCAGTGAGCAACGAAACTTCTTCGAGGATTTTCGCCGCGTGGGGCCCGGCCGGGTTTGCCGATGTTCCGCCGGACCAGGACGCCCTCGAATTCGAGATCGGCGTTCCCGGCGCGCGCCTCGACATCTTGACCAGCACGAATCCCGCCGGCTCCGGCGCGATTGCCCGCTATCTGGCGAAGTTTGGCGAAGGGATACAACAGGTGGAATATCGCGTGACCGATGTGGACCGCGCCACGCAAATCCTCAAAGACAAATTCCACCAGGCGCCCGTGTACCCCGCAACGCGCCCCGGCGCCGATGGCACTCGCATCAACTTCTTCCTGGCATCATCTCCCGGCGGCCTCAAAGTGCTCGTTGAGCTCTACGAATCACCCGCCACTGGTCGCTGACCGGCCGTCGCATCATCCTCATTCTCTCCCTTGGCGTGATTCACTTCCACGAGGCTGTTTCATGCCACGCCCTCAGCACCTCGCCGACTGTCCACGCCTGAGCGATGCATCCGCGCGGGGCAAAGGGCGCATCGCCATCGAAGATTTCTCCGAGCGTCCCCAGACCGCACGCAGCGATGTGCGCTCCGAGCGGCTCGAGCAGCGCCGCCGCTTCAGCCGGCTGGCCATAAACGCGCAGGTGCGCCTGCACGAACGGCCCGATGAGCCAGCCCCAGACGGTTCCCTGGTGATAGGCGCCATCGCGCTCGCGCGGCCCGCCTTCGTAGCGTCCCCGATACTGCGGCTCGTCCGGCGCCAGGCTGCGCAGGCCGTAGGGCGTCAGGAGCCGCTTCGCGCAGATGTCCACCACGGCTTTTTGCTGCTCGGGTGTGAGTGGACTTTCCGGCAGCGACACGGCCAAGATTTGATTTGGCCGCACGGAAGCATCGTTGCCGATGCCGGGCGAATCGATCACGTCGTAGCAACATCCCGCCGCCGCGTTCCAAAACTTCTGAAAGTTCCGGCTGACGAACGCGGCCTGCTTCTCGTAGTCGCTCGCCGGCCGGCCCAGGAGCCGGGCAAACTGCGCCATGCTCAGCAGCGCGTTGTGCCACAGCGCGTTCACCTCCACCGGTTTGCCGATCCGCGGCGTAACCGCCTGGCCGCCAGCCCTCGCGTCCATCCAGGTCAACCGCGCGCCCGGCTCGCCTGCGTAGAGCAGGCCGTCGGACCTGTCCGCGTGGATGTGGTAGCGCGTGCCCTTCCCGTGGGCTTCGACCATGCGCGCCAGAACCGGATAGAGCGTCTTCAGCAACTCGAGGTCGCGCGTCGCCGCGAAGTACTGGCGCAGCGCTTCGAAGTACAACAGCGCCGCGTCCACCGTGTTGTATTCCGGTTTTCCTCCGGCGTCGGGGAAATTGTTCGGCAGCATCCCCGCATCTGCATAGTTCGCGAACGTCAGCAGGATTTTCCGCGCCACAGCCGCTCGGCCGGTCACCAGCGTAAGGCCCGGCAGGGCCACCATCGTGTCGCGTCCCCAGTCGCCGAACCAGTGATACCCCGCGATCACCGTGCGCCCTTCCGGCTCGTTCGCCGGGCTTCGCCGCACGATGAACTGATCCGCTGCCAGCACCAGTTGCTTTACCCATCCGGGCGCCTTGGCCGCCGCTTCCGGATTCGCCGCCGACCAGGTTTCGATGAGGTTGCGCTCGTGCGCCAAGCGTTCCTCGGTCGTTCTCGCGATGTCCAGCAGCGGACGGGCCGCGGCCGAAACGATGATGGTCACGCTTCGCCCCGGATCGAGCCGCGCGCGAAATGTCGCTGCATGGAAATGGTCCTCGCGATCATCGAGCCCGCGATCGCGCTCTGCCGGCAAAAAGAAATCCTGGTACCACTCGTGCCCCGGCTCGCAGGCGCCGACATCGCTGGTCAGCAATAACGGCATTGCGCCGTCGTTCGCCACGACGTGCACGCCGTTTCTGGTGCGCTGGACATTCATCCGCAAATCGCCGGCGTGTGTGTTCCCATGAAAGCCCCTGTAATTCACAAGCGCCCTCAGCTCGAGCTCGGCCGCCGCGCCGCGTAGCAGCGCGTAGCGAACGTAGGTCGTGTTCTCTCCCGGGCGCATCCAAACGCGCTTCTCGACCACGGCATCCCCCAGCGCGTATCGCCACACCGGCGTCGTGCCTTCCAGCCGGAAGCTTTCCATGTTTTGGAATCCACGAGGCTCGATGGCGCCGCTCGCCCAGCGGTTTGTGGAGAGCGGGTAGGCCGCTTCACCGCAGCGGACCGTCTCTTCGATCTTGGCCACGAGCAAAGTGCGCCCCAGCGGCGGCTTGAGCGCCGCGACGAGCAACCCGTGGTAGCGCCGGGTCAGGCTGCCCGCCACGGTTCCCGACGCATATCCGCCAATTCCATTCGTCACCAGCCACTCGCGCTGCTCGGCCGCTTCGAGCGACCCGCAGACCTCCCGCCCAAACTCCACGGGAGCGCGAGCCGGCGCCTTCGCGTCCCTGCGCGGCTGGGGATGGTTGGAAGTTCTGTCAGGCAACGCGCGCCTCGATTCAACGGGGAACTGCCGGGCGGCTTCCGCCCCCGGCACAACGGATTCAGCTTTCGCCATACACGGGAATGGCCGCCCCGTTGATCAGCCGGGCATCATCGCTCGCGAGGAACAGAATCACGCGCGCGATCTCTTCCGGCTTCGGCCATTTTGAGAAGTCCGCTGTTGGCATGGCCTTTCGGTTTGCTCCCGTATCAATGATACTCGGCAGGACGGAGTTCACCCGCACGCCCGTGCCCTTCACTTCCTCGGCCAGCGAATCGTGGAGCGCCACCGCCGCCGCCTTCGACGCAGCGTAAACTGCGGCTCCCGCCGCGTGTCCCAGCGCCGCTTTCGACGCCACGTTCACGATGGCGCCGCGTTTTTGCCGTAGCATCACGGGCACCGCCGCCCGCGCCAACGCAAACCCGGGCTGGAGATTGAGCGCCAGCATTTGTCCGTAAGTTTTCGCGTCGGTCTCCCAAAGTCTCGGCCCGCCGGCGAAGCCGCCGATGGCGTTCACGAGCACGTCCAGCCGGGCGTACTTCTCCACGACGCTTTCGACGAACTGCCGCGCCGCCCCTTCGTCCCCCGCGTCCACCGAGCGCCCGTCGAGCCGCGCCGCGCCTTCTCCCGCCTGAGCCGCCAGCGCGTCAAACTCCTCGGGCCGCCGGTAGGTGACCACCACTCTTGCGCCTGCATCGAGGAACGCCCTGGCCACGGCGCGTCCCAGCGCTCCGGTCCCTCCGGCCACAATTACGATTTTCTCGGTGAAATCCATCGCCGTCCTCCCCTTTATTCTCCCACCTTCTGCTTCTCTCCGTGGCTCCGTGGCCGATCTTCCTCATCCCCCGCTCTGTTCGATGAGTTTGGCGACGAGCCCGGTCCATCCGGTCTGGTGGTTCGCGCCAATCCCGGCGCCGTTGTCGCCGTGAAAATATTCATGAAACAGGATCAAGTCCTTCCAGTACGGATCGCTCTGGAACACTTCCACGCCGCCCGCCACGGGCCGCCGGCCATCCTGCCCCCGCAGAAAAATTCCCACCAGCCTCCGCGAAAGCTCGCCCGCCACGCGCCACAGATCCATGACCTGCCCCGACCCGGCCGGGCATTCGACCTTGAAATCTTCGCCATAGTAGTGATGGAACTTCTGCAGCGACTCGATCAGCAGGAAATTCATCGGGAACCACACCGGCCCGCGCCAGTTGGAATTCCCTCCGAAGACGCCCGTGACCGCTTCCGCGGGCTCATAGTCCACCCGATACCAATGATCGTCCACCGGCATCATGTAGGGATGTTCCAGGTGAAAGCGGGAAAGCGAGCGCACGCCGTGCGGCGAGAGGAACTCCGATTCGTCCAGCATTTTCGCCAGCACCCGCGTGAGCTTGCTCCGGCTCACCAGCGACAATAGCCGCCGCACGCCTCGCGCCGATTGTTCGCTCATCTCGATGTGCTCGGGCATGTCCGGATGATTGTCGATGAACCACTGCATGCGCCGCTTGAATCCCGGCAGGCGATTCACAATCTCCGGCTCGAGGGTTTCCACGGCGAACAGCGGGGTCAGCCCGACCAGCGAACGGATCTTCAGGAAATGGTTGCTCCCGTCGGGCAGATGCAGCGTGTCGTAATAGAAGCCGTCCTCCTCGTCCCACAACGAAAGTCCCTCGGCGCCGCGATCGTTCATGGCGTGGGCGATGTGCACGAAGTGCTCGAAGAATTTGCTGGCCACGTCCTCGTACGCGATATCTTCCTTCGCCAGCTCGAGCGCGATCGCCAGCATGTTCAGGCAGTACATCCCCATCCAGCTCGTGCCGTCGGACTGTTCCAGGTGCCCGCCTCCCGGCAGCGGTGCGGAGCGGTCGAACAGCCCGATGTTGTCGAGTCCCAAAAAGCCGCCCTGAAAAACGTTCATCCCGTCGGGGTCTTTGCGGTTGACCCACCAGGTGAAATTCAGGAGAAGCTTATGGAAAACGCGCTCGAGAAATCCGCGGTCGGCCACGCCGCGCACGCGCCGCTCGATTTTGTACACCCGCCAAGCCGCCCAGGCGTGCACCGGCGGATTCACGTCGCCGAGGGCCCACTCGTACGCCGACAACTGGCCGTTCGGGTGCATATACCATTCGCGGAGCAGGAGCACGAGCTGCTCCTTGGCGAAGTCCGGGTCGACCAGAGCCAGGGGAACGCAGTGGAACGCCAAATCCCATGCCGCGTACCACGGGTATTCCCACTTATCCGGCATGGAGATCACATCCTCGTTGTAGAGGTGGGCCCAATCCTTGTTCCGACCCCACTTGCGCCCAGGCGGAGGCGGCGGCTGCGCGGGATCGCCCTCCAGCCAGTGCCTCACGTCGTAGTGGTAAAACTGTTTCGACCAGAGCATTCCCGCGAATGCTTGCCGCTGCACGTTCTTCGCATCAGCGGAGAGTTCCTCGGGAATGCGCGAGGCGTAGAACTCGTCGGCCTCCTGTTTGCGCTTGGCAAAGAGCGCGTCGAGCCCGCTATCGAAGTCATCGGTCGCGGGAACCTCCTCTCCGCGCTCGGCATGTCCCGGAGCGGTGATCGTTCCCTCGAGGCCCGATCTTCTCCCCATACCCGCGAGCGGCTCGATGTCGGTCAGCCGCAGCTTCAGCGTCACGCTCTGCCCCGGACCGAGGTCGGCCGGATACAGTGCGGCTGCTTTCGTGCCCTGCCCGGCGGGATTCACCGCGTCCTTTCTTTCATGGACGAGGTACTCGTGGAAAGCATCTTTCACGTAGGGCGTGCGATTCGCCACTCCAAACAGCCTCTGGAAATTCGTTTCGTTCTCCGTGAACAGCAGGTCCGGCGCTCCGGCGCAGAGGAGCCAGCGTTTTCCGTAGCGCCAATGCTCGACCTCCACCGCTCGCGCGTCCCCGGTGAAATCGGCGCGTTGCATGAGCGGCCGCCGCGCGTCGTGCCCCCACGACCAGGTGTTGCGGAACCACAGCGTCGGCAGCAGCCACAGCTTCGCGCTTTCCGGGCCACGGTTCACCGCGGTGATGCGGACCAGCAGATCCTCCGCATTGGCCTTGGCATACTCGATGAGCACGTCGAAGTAGCGGTTCCCGGCGAACACCCCGGTATCGAGCAGCTCGTATTCCGGCCGAAGCCGCCCCCGGCGGCGGCTCTCGGCGACGAGATGCGCGTAGGGAAACACCGCCTGCGGGTACTTGTAGAGATACTTCATGTAGGCGTGCGTGGGAGTCGAGTCGAGGTAGAAGTACTGCTCCTTCACGTCTTCGCCGTGGTTGCCCTCGTTGCCGTTCAGCCCGAAGAGGCGTTCCTTGAGGATGGGGTCGCGCCCGTTCCAAAGGGCCAGCGCGAAACAGACGATCTGGTGACGATCGCAGATTCCGGCAATGCCATCCTCACCCCAGCGGTAGGCGCGCGAGCGCGCGTGGTCGTGCGGGAAGTATTCCCAGGGGGTCGCGCCGGCGCTGTAGTCCTCGCGCACCGTGCCCCACTGGCGCTCGGAGAGGTACGGTCCCCAGCGTTTCCAATACACCTTTCGCGCGCGCGATTCTTCGAGCCGGCGGTCTTCCGTCGTCAAAACTTTGTCCACTGCCCTCACTTCCTCCAAGCTGCATGCCTATCCTCGCACACCGCCGTTCCCGGCGCGACGGGCGTAGATCCCGGAGAGCGGGTTTCTGCAGAACGATTGCTGTTGACTGACCGGTCAGTCAGTAGTAACATGCGGCCCATGAGTCGCACGCGCACGAGACCCGCAGAACGCCCCAGCCCGGCGCCGATCAGACGCCGGCGAAAAGAGAAACGCCCCAGCGAGATTCTCGACGCGGCGTTCGAAGAGTTCGCGGTGAACGGATTTGAAGCTGCGCGCCTCGACGACGTGGCCCGCCGCGCGGGGATTGCCAAGGGAACCATCTACCTTTATTTCCGCGACAAGGAACAGCTTTTTCGCGCCATGGTGCGAAAGCTCATCGTGCCGACGGTCGAAGACATGGAAACGTCCGCTGCGGCGTTTTTCGGGTCCGCCGAAGAGTTGGGGCGGCAGTTGATCGGCCGGCAGTATGCGCAACTGGTGGATAACCCCAAGGCCCGCGCGGTCCTGCGCATGCTGATTGCGGAGAGCAACAAGTTTCCGCAGTTGTCGGAGATTTGGTATCGCGAAGTGTTTCAGCGGGCCCGGAGACTCACGCATCTTGTCTTGGCCAGGGGCATCGCGTCCGGAGAATGCCGCAGGACGAAGGTGATCGAGTTTCCCTTCATGCTCGGCGCCCCGGGGATGCTCGCGGTCGTTTGGCAGCTCATCTTCGGCGAGCGGCATCCGCTCGATTTGGACGCCTACCGCGAAGCGCACCTGGACCTGATCTTGAATGGCGTGAAGGCGCAGAAACCCGCCAAACGGCGAAGATCATCAACCTGAAGATTGCGGTAAACCGCAGACGGGAGCCTGGACGGCTCGAAAGCGCGGACGTGACGGGAGAAGAGTCATGAAACGAAATCTGATAACTATTTGCGTCCTGCTGGCGATAGCGGAGATGGGAGCAATTCCCCGCCCTGCCGGCGCGCAATCTGCGGCGCCTGGATCATCGCCGTACCGCCTCACGCTCAAGGACGCGATGGAGAGAGGCCTGCGCGCCAATTTGAGTGTTTTGGTTGCGGGCACGCGCATCGGCGAAGCGCAGGGCACCGTCGAACGGCGCCGTTCGCTCCTTCTTCCGCACGCTCAGTTCCAGATTCCGGCTACCTACCAAACGCTCAGCCTCGCAGCCCAAGGGATCAGTTTTCCGGGACTGCCGGCAGTGGTGGGGCCCTTCTCGACGTACGACTTCAGGCTCAGTGCCAACCAAGCGCTCTTCGACCCCCAGAGCTATCACAACTGGAAGGCCAGCAAGCAGCAGGAAGGCGCCGCGCGCAGCGATTTGCGGGAAGCGCGCGACGAAATCATCCGTCAGGTGGCCGGGCTGTATCTGAATGCCGAGTCGGCAGCCGCTCAAGTGGTTGCGGCGCAATCCCGAGTGGACACCTCGGAGTCCCTGCTGAAGCTGGCCCGCGACCAGCATGACGCCGGCATGGCCACCGGCATCGACGTGGTGCGCGCCCGGGTGCAATTCGCTGCCGACCGCCAGAGTTTGGTCGAAGCACGTAACTCGGCCAAGCAGGCGCTGCTCGTGCTGGCGCGCAACATCGGGATGAGCCCCGGCACGCCGCTCGAGCTGGCCGAACTCCTCCAGTACCGCGCGGTCGAGCCGCCGCCCATTGACGCAGCGCTGAACGGCGCGCTCGCCGGGCGTGCCGACTACCTTTCATTGCTGGCGCAGCGGGCAGCCCTCGGAGAACAAATCAAGGCCTCGCACGCACGGTACTTGCCTCGGCTCAGCGTAAGCGCGAATTACGGAGGCATTGGGGGAAGTGCGGGCGGCTTCAACGGCACCGGCGCGATTCAAGGCTCGCTAAGCGTGACGCTCTTCGATCAAGATCGTCAGGGAGAGCGCCGGGAACTGGACAGTCGCATCCAGCGCGTAGACGACCAGATGGCCGACCTCCGCCTGGGGATCGAGCAGGATATCCGGCAGGCGCTGCTGAACCTGGAATCGGCGGACGAAGAAGTGAAGGTGGCGCAGGAAGCGCTCGATCTGGCGCAACAGGAGTTAAGCCTGGCTCGCGACCGCTTCAAGGACGGCCTCACGAACAATATTGAAGTCGTGAATGCGCAGGATTCGCTGGCGCGCGCGCAACAGAACTCCATCGTCGCACTGACCCGCCACTCCGACGCCAAGGCGGCGCTCGCTTTGGCGCTGGGGAATACGGAAAAGATCTACGAGCCCTACCTGGGTATTCAGTGACGCGCGAACTGCCGCGGAAAACGGCCGGCAAGAGCGCGAGCGGGGATTCTGACAGGAAGGTACAGGAACAATGAGAAAAGCGATCGTTGTGGTTCTGGTGCTGGCCGCCGCGGCCGTGGCCGCCTACTACGTCTACTCGCACTGGAAAGCGCAGCGCCCTGCGGACAACGTGCTGCAACTCTCCGGCAACATCGAGGCTCACGAAAGTGTCGTGAGCTTCAAAGTGCAGGGGCGCCTCGTCGAGTTGCCGGTCGAAGAAGGCCAGTGGGTGAACGCGGGGGACGTGCTGGCGCGCCTCGATAGCGACGACTACCGCCAACAGGTCCAAATGGATGAAGCCGGCGTGCACACGCGCGACGCAGAGCTCGCGCTGGCCGAAGCCGGCAGCCGCAGCCAGGAGATTAAAGCGGCGCAGCAGAGTCTGATTGACGCTCAAGCCGACCTGGACCTGAAGAAAGCCGACCTGCAGCGCTACGAATCGCTTTACCAGAAGGATGAAGTCTCGGCACAAACGAGGGACGTCGCGGCCACGGCGGTGACGCGCGCCCAAGCCAATTTCGAGCGCATCCAGCAGACCTACGCGGAGCTGCTGGAGGGCACTCGGAAGGAACAGATTCGGGTGAACCAGGCCGCGGTGAATCAGGCGCACCAAAACCTGCAAATGTCGCGAGTCCGTCTGGGATACACGGTGCTGCGTGCACCCGCGTCCGGCGTCGTGCTGGTGCGGCAGGCCGAGCTTGGCGAGGTGATGGCGCCGGGCACGCCTGTGGTCACCATTGCTGACGTGGAGCATCTCTGGATGCGCGGGTACGTCAGTGAGACCGATCTGGGCCGCATTCACTGGGGCCAGGTAGCGACGGTGCACACCGATACCTTTCCGGGGAAAACCTATCTGGGCCGTGTTTCGTTTATTTCCTCGGAGGCCGAGTTCACTCCCAAGAGCGTGGAAACGCACAAGGAACGCGTCACCTTGGTTTACCGGGTGAAGATCGACCTCGATAATCCCAACCACGAGCTGAAGCCGGGCATGCCCGCCGATGCCACGATCGATATCGCTGCGAAGAAATGAGCCATGACCGAGCCGAACGCCGCCATCCGCGCCTCCGAACTGACCAAGCGCTTCCCCGGCGTGCTGGCCGTGGACCGTCTCAGCTTCGACGTCAGCCCGGGCGAAATCTTCGGCCTGGTCGGGCCCGATGGCGCCGGCAAGACGACCACCCTGCGCATGCTGGCGGGCGTGCTCGCGCCGGATTCCGGCTCAGCCCTGGTGGCGGGTATCGACATCATTCGCAGCCCCGAGGGTGCCAGGCACGCGATCAGTTACATGCCCCAGCGGTTCGGCCTCTACGACGATTTGACCGTGTACGAGAACATCCGCTTCTACGGGGACATATTCGGCATTCGCCCCGTGCAGCGCGAGCAGCGAGCGCAACGGTTGCTCGCGGCGGCCGGGCTCGGCGAGTTTCGCGCGCGCCTCGCCGGAAAGCTCTCGGGCGGGATGAAGCAAAAGCTGGGACTCGTCTGCGCGCTGATTCACACGCCAAAAGTCATCCTCTTGGACGAGCCCACCAACGGCGTCGATCCGGTTTCGCGCCGGGAATTCTGGGCCATCCTGTATTCGCTGCTCGCCGAAGGCGTCGCCATCCTCACTTCGACGGCGTATCTGGACGAGGCCGAGCGATGCCACCGCGTCGCCCTGCTGCATCAAGGGCGCCTGCTCTTTTGCGATACCCCGGCCGCGCTCAAGCAAAACCTGCCGGGCGCGGTGATTTCGATCGTGTCGGCGGACCCGCGCCAGGTGCGCGAAACCCTCGAAAAAGCCGAGGGCATCTCCAGTCTCGTTCTCGTGGGAAGCGGCGTTCATCTCGTCGTGGATGATGCCGCGCGCCGCATCCCTGAGTTGCGGGCGCGGCTCGAGGGCTCGGGCGCGTCATTCGAGGTCATCGAGCAAATCACTCCCACCATCGAAGATCTTTTTGTCGCGGCCGTTCAAGGCGGAATCGCCGGGAAGCAACCATGACGAACGGCGATCCATCCGTTGTGGTCCGCGATCTCGTCAAGCGCTTTGGCGACTTCGTCGCGGTGGACCACATCAGCCTGGAAGCGCAGCGGGGCGAAATCTTCGGCTTCCTCGGACCAAACGGCGCAGGAAAGTCCACAACCATCCGCATGCTGTGCGGCCTGCTGCACCCGACCTCGGGCCACGCGACGGTCGCCGGCATTGACGTGGCGCGCGAACCCGAAAAGGTCCGCCAGCAGATCGGCTACATGTCCCAGAAGTTTTCGCTCTACAACGATCTGCGTGTGATCGAAAACCTCCGATTCTTTGGTGGCATGTACAAAGTCTCTTCCTCGGCCCTTCCCGAGCGTATTCGCTGGGCCCTGGACATGGCAGGCCTGACGGACCGCGAATCCGCGATTACCGGCACACTGGCCACCGGATGGAAGCAGCGCCTGGCCCTGGGTTGCGCCGTGTTGCATCGTCCGCCGATTCTCTTCCTCGATGAACCCACCTCCGGCGTGGACCCCATTTCCCGCCGGCAGTTCTGGGAACTGATCCACCGCATGGCCGGCGAGGGCGTCACAGTGTTCGTCACCACGCATTACATGGACGAAGCTGAGTACTGCAATCGCCTCGTGCTGATCTATCGCGGACAGATCGTCGCTTCCGGTTCGCCTACGGAACTGAAGCAGCGCGCGATGAAGGGCGAACTCCTCCTTGTCGAATGCGAGCCGTTGGGACCAGCTCTCGAAACGCTAAAGTCAGCCCCCGGCGTAATGGATGCCGCCGTCTTCGGCGACGCCTTGCATCTCGTCGTACCCGAAGCCAGCGAAGCCGTTCACACGCTGAACTCTTACCTGAGCGAGCGTGGAATCCGCGTCAAGAAGATCGAAACGATCCGCCCCTCGCTCGAGGATGTTTTCGTCTCTCTCACCACCACGCACGCTCAATCCGCTCCGGATCGGAGGCCGCAATGAACTGGCGCCGCCTAGCCGCAATGGCTCACAAGGAACTGATTCAAATTTTCCGCGACCCGCGCAGCCTGCTCGTCGTCGTGGCCATGCCCATCCTATTGATGTTCGCCTACGGCTACGGCATCAGCTTCGACATCAAGCACGTCCCCATCTGCGTCCTGGACCGCGACGCCAGCCAGCAAAGCCAAGACCTTCTGAAACACTTCCAGGCCTCGGAGTATTTCCGGGTGGTGAAAGTCGCCAACAACTACCGAGAGTTGAATGCCGCCATTGATGCGGGACGTTGCCAGCTCGCCGTCGTCATTCCCTGGGATTTTTCCCGCAAACTCGCCGCGGGCGGGAAGGTGGAAGTGCAGGCCATCGTGGACGCTTCGGACAACAACACGGCGAATGTGAGCATGAGTTACAGCGAAGCGGTCATACGGGGTTACTCGCAGCAGGTGCAGCTCGAGTGGTTGCAGCGCCATGGGCTGGCCGGAGCGTCCACTGCGTCCGCGCCCATCCGCGTGGACGCGCGCACCTGGTTCAACGAAAACTTGGAAAGCTCGGCCGGCATCGTGCCCGGCGTCGTGGTGATGGTCATGGCCGTGGTCGGCACGTTCCTCACCTCGCTGACCATCGCGCGCGAATGGGAGCGCGGCACCATGGAGCAGCTCATCTCCACGCCCGTCACCTCGATGGAGGTGATGCTGGGCAAACTTGCGCCTTATTTCGTCATCGGGATGCTGGATACGACCTTGTGCGCGGTGTTGGGCGTGCTCTGGTTCGACGTACCTTTCCGCGGCCGCTGGAGCGTGTTTTTCTTGAGCTCCACCCTCTTCCTGATCGTGGTGCTGTCGCTGGGATACTTCTTTTCCGTCGTCGGCAAATCGCAAATGGCCGCCAATCAGATGGCCATGCTGGCCACGTTTCTGCCCACGTTTCTGCTCTCCGGTTTCATTTTCCCCATTGACCAGATGCCTGTGCCGGTTCAAGTCATTTCTTGGGTCCTGCCCGCGCGCTACTTCATGACCATTATTCGCAGCGTCTTTCTCAAGGGCACCTCGCTGGCGCAACTGCAAACGAATTTGCTGGCTCTGGGCGTGTTTGCTGCGCTGCTGGCGCTGCTGGCCACGCGCGCATTCCACAAGAGGCTGGACTGAGGAGGCTGGGATGCTCGGGCGAATCCGTCACATGCTGGTCAAAGAGTTCATCCAAGTCTTTCGTGACAAGCGCACCCGCTTCACGCTGTTTGGACCGCCGGTGGTCCAGATGCTGATCTTCGGCTACGCCGCCACGCTCGACATCCGCCACGTACCCACCGCGGTCCTGGACCTCGACAATACCCAGGAAAGCCGGGACCTGATCTCGCGGTTTGCCGCCAGCCAATATTTCGATGTGCGGGCGCACCTCCAAGACCGGCGGCAAATCGGCGAGCTGATCGATCGCGACCAGGTGCTCCTGGCCGTGCAAATCAACGCCGGCTTCGCGCAGGACTTGCGCAAAGGCCAAACGGCCCCCGTGCAGGTCATCGTGGACAGCAGCAATTCCAACACGGCTCTGGTCGGCATGGGCTACGTCAGCCAGGTCGCCGCGGCCTTCGCCGGCGACTATCAGACCGAGCGCCTCGCGCGCACCGCGCCGTTCTTGACCGCGCAGATGCCCAGCGTGGAGCTGGAACGCCGGCCGTGGTTCAACGAGGACTTGCAGAGCCGCTGGTATTTCGTTCCCGGGGTGATCGGCAACCTCACCACCGTGATGGTGGTCATGCTGACGGCCTTCGCCGTCGTGCGCGAGCGCGAGATCGGCACGCTCGAACAGATCATGGTGACGCCGATCCGCCGGGTCGAATTCATCCTGGGGAAAACGCTTCCGTTTTACCTGATCGGGTTGATGGACGTCGCGCTGGTATCGCTGGTGGGAACGCTGTGGTTCCGTGTGCCGTTTCGTGGGCACGTCATGGTGCTGGTCTTCGGCGCGGCCGTCTATCTGCTCTGCATGGTCGGAATCGGGCTGCTCCTCTCGACGCTGGCGAACACGCAGCAGCAAGCCATGGTCGCGGGCTTCTTCTTCATGATGCCGACGATCATCTTCTCCGGGTTCGGCACCCCCATCAGCAGCATGCCTCGATGGCTGCAGTTGCTGGACTACGGGAACCCGCTGCGTTATTTCATGGTCGTGCTGCGCGGCGTGTATCTGAAGGGCGTGGGACTCGATGTGCTTTGGCCGCAGATCGTGGCCATGGCGGCGCTCGGCGTCGTCATGTTGACGGTCAGCGTCCTCCGCTTCCAAAAATCTCTCGACTAACCCTTTTTGGCTCTTGAAGCAGCCATACTACTTCAATCGCGGGATGCTGAGCAGCACGCGGCAAGGCGCCTGCGCGGCCACGTGTCTCGCCGTCGAGCCAAAGACCGCCTCGCCCAGCCGCCCATGGTGATAGCCGAGGATGGCCAGGTCGATCTTCCTTTCTTTGAGTTCGTCGAGCAGCGCGGCCCCCGCCGAGTGCGCCCTCAGCACCAGCGTCTTCGTTTTCAAGCGGCTGCGCCGCGCCATCCGTTCGCCCGCGCGCAGGATCTTTTTCGCTAGTGCCTCCAGCTCCGGCAACTCGGCATCGAGCGGCGTCACGTCCGGGAGCTCGATCACGTTCACTAAAAGCAGCGTGGCCCCTCGCGTACCGACGCGGCAAGCCAGATCGGTCAGCTCCACGGCGTGCTCGTACTCTTTCAGCGCAACCAGGATCTGCTTCGGTCTTTTCATCGTCTCCTCCCGGCGGTCCCTTGCGTACCTCTCTATACGAGAACCCTGCGCCCAGTCAACATACGCGTAGCGCAGACCGGTCATTCAAGGTCTGCGGCCGTTTCATCCTTACCGGGAAACAACTCTCATCACCACGGGCTCGTGGTCCGAGTCGCGAAATCCCAGCGCCAGCGTGTTCACCGACAAAATCTGTACATTCGGGCTCACCACGAAGCCGTCAATCACCGTGACGTAGTTCTCCCCCGGCCGGTACGGCGCGTCGCTGCGCCGGTTGCTCGGGCGGGACGCGTCCACGCCCCAACGCCATCCGCTCGGCAAGAAATTCGCAGGCAGAGTCATGTTGTATTGATTGAGCTTGCTTGTGGACGGAAACTGGTCCAACCGCACGCCCGGCAGCGTCGCGTTCCAATCGCCTCCGACGATCACGTAATTGCCGCGCTCGTACTCGCCGATGGCCAGGTTTCTCAAGAACTCCAGCTCCTGGCTCTTCAACCCGCCTCCTGCGTCCCAGGCCTCCAGGTGGACATTCATCACCACCCATTCCTTTCCGTCCTCGCGCGGCAATCTCCAAACCAGCAAGCAGCGATCGAGGTTGAAAGACGACACCGGCCAGCGAAACGAGCCCGGAAGCTGGAACCTCGCGGCCTCAGCGGGCTGGTAAGCCGCAAGTGACAAGAGCCCCGATCGCACCCGGCCGATCGGCTGCGTGAATGGATACGGCAGGAACCGCACGTCGAAGTTCAGAGCGGAGGAATAGTAGTAATCGCTCAACGCCCCGGTGATGCCTCCAAACTCGTCCACGTAGTACGACCTGCGCGAATCCGAGTCCACTTCCTGCAGAAAATAGATGTCCTGCGGGTGCTGCTGAAGGAAGTCGGTGATGTTCTCGAGATGCGCGACCACAGTCGCCTTGTCCTTCGCCAGTACGTCATGTCCGCCATCCATGAAGAAGTCCGCTTCTTCTCCCATCCCCGCATAGCCCAGGTTCCAGGTCATCAAGCTCAATTCGCTCGGCCACTTCCCCGCTTTGAGCGAATCGCGATTCCCGCCTTCCGCGCGATCTCGCGCCGCTGCTGAGCCGCGTCCTTCGATCCTGAGCGGCAATATCTTCGCCGGCCGCCGGTGCGCCAGCGCCAGCCCGAGTATCGCCAGCACCGTCGCGGCCAGTACCCCTCCCGCCGTCTGCGCGATCCTCTTCATCACCTTGAGCATCACTCGCTCGCCTCAGCCCTGATCGAAACCCATTCCCTTCGCCCTTCTGGCCCAGCCTTCTAGCACAACCTCACGGAGAACATGGTCAGGTCACAGGACAAGCTCGCAAAGTCATATCGCCTTCGCCGCCCACGCTGCCGTTCGCTGCGTCTCGGGGCAAACCCCAAAGGGGTGGGGCAGCCGCCTAATTATAGACTTGTTATATTAGTTTCCGTGGTATAAGGAGGCCCTGCCAATCACGTTTCGCGCTCTATCGATTGGTTCAGAGAGGCAGATTCCATGCTCGTAGTGGAAAAGCAGGTTCAAACGTTCTTGAGCAACGTAGACGACGCGAGACCGATAGTGTTTTTTGCCGGCGGCGGGATTTCCGTCCAAGCTGGCTATCCGACTTGGGACCGGGCCGCTGAAATGGCGTTGGGCATGGCGAAGTCTAGGGGTCTTGCGCCTGGTGCCGCTGCCTACGCCGAGGAAAAGCGGAAAAGCGCCCGGTTGTACGACCTTTTTCAGATTCTTAGAGAAGAATTGCCGGAACCCACGTTTTACGACATTGCGGCAGACGTTTTTCGGGGAAATGGCAGTGCCGCATCTGATTTGCACAGACTACTCGTCAGGGTGAAATGCCGAGGGATAATAACGACCAATTTTGACGAATGCCTCCTCACGGCCTATGTGCAGGAGTGCGGTAAGCCGCCGATAACTGACACCCGGCATGCAGTGGCTTCGGATGACTTTTTCATTGCGAAACCCCACGGATCTATCAACGCCCCGCGCACTATGGTCCTGACAAACAGCGATTGGCAGAGAGTTGAGAATGCAGGGGACCTCAAGGAACTCTTGGCGCAGATCGTCAGCACCGGCCAGGTAATCTTCGTCGGGTATAGCATGAGGGACCCAGATTTCAATCGGCTCTGGGACAGACTCCTAAAAGAACGCTATTTCAAGGCTCCTGCTCTTTACTGCTGTCGAGAGGGCGATTTGTCAGCGGGGGAGTGTGCGACATTCCGCGATCACAACGTTCAAGTAATTGAGTTTCCTGATGACGGATCTTACGGATACCTGCCTTCGTTGCTCAACACGCTTGTCCAACGAGGAGTCGGCGTGTCCGTTGGGCAACCGGCTCCCAGGGCGGACATTGGCGTACAGGACTTAGAGCGTTACGTTCTGCTCTGTCTTGAGTTCTCACCCTCCAGAACGAGCCGACTTACTCTCGTCGCTAAGGCTATTATCCTTGAAGCTCTCTCGTTGGCTAACACCGGGCAATTGACCGAGCGAGGCCTTTTTCGTTTGGTGTATGTGGCTCTAGGTCAGGATTCAAAGCTGATAAACGAAGCCATCAGCAGTGCTATTCAGGAGCTTCAGGATGCGAAGGTTCTCAGCTTCCAAGGCGACATCCTTCAGCTTGACGCGGCAAAGATTACCGAAATCGCTGACAGGGTTCAGCAGCTAGACAAGGCCGAACAGGGTTGGGTAGGACATGCGTTGGGTGAACAGGCAAAGGAATTGGGGTTAGAGATTGGACCGAGTGACCATGCTCACGTATCCCAAATACTAGATCGGGTGCTGCTTGCTCTGGGGCGCGAGGTCGCCGAGCTCTTCTTGTTCAATCGCCTTTCCCAGGATGAAGCCGAAAGGATTGATCAACTAGTCGAACGCTTTTGCTCTGAAAAGGACGTAGCTGCAAGGTATGAATTGTACCGTAGAACCACGAGAAGGTTGCTGCTAGATCCCTCGGAGTCTGAGGAAGACGCTCTTTTTAAGAGGCTCCAGTCTTCATTCATCGCCAGCGCATACATTCTCAATCCCACAAGTGAAAGACTCCTGGCTCAGTACGCTGTTAACCATTGGGCCTACTTCGACTCTTCCATCGTGCTTCCAGCGCTTGCCACTGCGCATCCCTCCAACAGCGTGTATAGGCGATTACTGTCTCGCACGGCGGCCCTCGGAATGAAGCTGAAGATCATTCGCGAGATGGTCAACGAGGTCTGGGCGAATGCGAGGGAGGCCATAGAAGCGTTCAAGGAATTCTCGCATACGGAAGCGTCATTACAGGATGTTCTGGAAGCATATGTGGTAATGCACGGGTACGGCAACGGCAATGTGTTCCTCGAGGGCTTCCTGAATCAGTTGAGACTCGACCCCTCAACCACCCCTGCAAGTTACATCTCCGGAATACTTGGAACCTCGATGACAAACGTCTCAGAGGGAACAATCATTCGCGCGCTTTCTGATGCCCTGGGAATCGAGTGCGACACCCCTCAGGCCCACGAAATTGATGAGCAGAAGCTGATTCCGATTGTGAACTCCATAGAGCATTTGCGTAAGTTCGCCGGTCGATTCAAGAATAGGCTTCTTTGCGAACACGAAGCGAGGCAGTTCTATCTAATTCACCTGCGCCGGGAACAAAATCCAGAATTGGCTGGAAACATTTGGTTTATCACAACAGATAGATTTGTTTCCGAACTCCAGTGGTTGGAACAGGAGAGATATCCGCTGCCCATAGCCTACTCTCCGCGCCGCTGGTTCCAGTATTTGGATCTGGTAGATTTTGACAGCCGAGGTAGTCGCCACTTTTCTCGCCTGCAACCGAAGATGCGATTTGGAGCTGTAAGCGGGGACTTAGGGATTGACGCTATCCGCACGATCTTGGAAGAAAGGCGGGATCTGCTCAAAAAAGGGGCCGTCACAGTGAAGGAACTTGCCGAGGCTGCCGTGAAAGACTACCACGTTCGACAGGCAATCGCCGACTATGACCGAAGCGCAGGGGCTTTCCGTCAAGATGACGCCTTGAAGACTCAGGCCAGGGATCGTGTCACTACGGGAATCCGAGGAGCAGTGGGTCAGTTCGTCGCGGTGCGCACTCAGGAATTGGAGCGCTTGGAAAAGGAGAAACATGCCGCGCAAACTGAGGCGGAATCTCTGAAAAGAACACTTGAGAAAAAGAAATACGAGCTGAGCACCCTGAAGGCCCAACAGAGGCACAAAAAAACCAAGAAGCGGCGCCACTAGACCTATCCTTAAGGGGGCGCGGACGTTAGCCGCTGACACGAATTTCGGTGTCCTTGTGGCTTTTCAAGGCTACGGGTTTAGAGTCAGCTTCATCACAGACGTATGCCGGATTGAGGAAGTCGCCGTTCGAATCCCTTGCCCACCTCGAAAAACCTGTTGATAACTATAGCATTACTATTGACATGCGCTAACAAGCGTGCTAGAATGGCCCGTGAAAATTGGCCTCAGCCCCGCTAACTCCCCTAGAATCAGCAGTGGCTGCTACCTCGTCTCAAAAACCAATTCTGCCCCCTCGCCCCTTTCTCCGAATGCGGCTGCGCCTGCCCTCCGTAGCCTTGGCGTAGGAGGGTCTCCTGCAGCTAACCCCTTTAGAATGCGCAGATCCAAGAAATGCGCCTGTAAGTCCTTTGGAATGCGCAGTTCTGAAACATTGGACTTAAAAACCTTTAGAATCCGCAGTTACAAAAAAAGGTGGGGGGGTGGGGGGCTTTTCCACAGGTCACGCTCTGCTTCCTCGTCCCAGGAACCGATTGTGTTCTCTGGATTGTCCTCGGGGTCAGGCTGCTCCCCGGCCGTTGAGGAAACGCTCCGGATAGCGCCGCAGGTAGCGCTTCCTTTCGCGGTGGGAGCGGGCCAATTCGAGGTAGATGCCGATGTCGCGGTCCAGGTCGGACTCCGTCCCGTCAAAGTAGAAGTTCCGTATGGGCATGCCGCCGTAATCCTTGCTCAGTTTGGGATAGATCGCTTCGCTCACGATGCCGTTCATGCAGGTGAAGGGACTGATGTCCACAACGCCGTCCACCCCGTGCTTCGCCAGGTACGCCGACCGGCCCGTGCTGATGATCATTTCCCCTTCCGCGCCGGGGCACGGCAAATAGGGACGGGCCAGCTCGACCACTTCGCGAATGTCCGGCTCTTCGTATCCGACAAAATCACCGTGGAAGGGCGCCAGCAAAGCATGGTGATCGGAATTCTGAATGTGGCTGCGCAGCAGGGACTTCAGCATGTCCTTGGAAAACATGCGCCCCTCAAGCCGGATGTCGCCGGCCTCTTCGTAATTCGTGTAGGCGATCCACTCGGCGATGTCCGTCATCCAGCATTCGGCGCCGTAGCTTTCCAGGCGCCGCACCAGATCTTCATTGCTGAAATTATTCAGCCGGCAGAAGATCTCGCCCACGATCCCGATCAGCGGCCTCTTCCGATCGTATCTCGCCGGCACCGCGTGGAACCGCTCCCGCGCGCGCTCGAGCGAAGCGATCAAGGCCTTGAGCTGGCAATCGTAGTCGGAGCAACTGTCCTCCATCGTTTGGCAGAAGTCCTGTACCGACTCCTGAAAAGCCTTGTCCGCCGCGCCGGGCGTGATTTCGTATGGCCTCGTTTGCAGCAGCAGCTTGCGCATGATGTCCGCGGACACCAGCGCGCGCCAGGCCCCGCGAATGAACGGCGTGCCGAGGTTTCCGACTTCGCTGTAGCCGTGCTCGCCGCGCGGAGAGAAGACCTGCACTTCCCCGTAGCCGTTGTCGCGCAGCAGCTTCCGCAGGAAAGGTACGTACTGGCCGAAGCGGCAAGGGCCGTTCGCCGTGGCCATGAAGAAGACCGCTCGCTGAGGATCGAATCCCGGCTGCTCGATGATCTTTATGAAATCGCCGACGGTGACCTTGGCGGGATAGCACTCGTCGCCGCTGGTGTACTTCGCGCCCAATTCCTTGGTGCGCGCATCGGAGGGCAGAGTGGGATGGGCTTCAACGCCCAGCCAGCGGAACACAGCCGCGAACGCTTCGACGCTCCCCTCCGCCATCGCGGGAACGTAGATCACCTTGCCCGCGAGCGGGTGATCCGGGGCGATCTCGGGTTTTACGCAACGGTGTGAAGAGATGCGCATCGCAAAAACCCTTTGCTGTCGAGATAGGCCTCGCAGCGCGTCAAATAGCCCGCGTCGTTCGAGTGCCCATCGAACTGCAGCATCAGCCCGGGCTTCCCCGATGCCTCGGGCAGAAACGACTTGATGTAGGAATCGGGGCCGCACTTGAAATTCGAGATGTGAATCCAGTGCAGGTTCGGATAACGCTGGGTGAGGCGCGCGGCCGCCAGCATCAGCCGCCCGGAGTTCCAGTACATGTTGTCGTTGATCGCGGAAATGTCTTCCCCATCCAGCGGCAGGAAATCGAGCGGCAGCACGTTGACACCGTAGAGAGAGCGCAGCTTGCGCGGAATGTCGCAATTCACGTTTCGGTCGTAAATGTTGTACGGACGCCCAACCAGCACAACTGCAGGCTCATCCGTATCCCGCAGCCGCTCGAGCGCCTGCTCTCCCGCTTGCAGCAACGACTCGTTGAATTTCCCCTGAGCTTCGTAGGCCGCGGTCAACGCGCGATCGCTCGCGCCGCGTCCGCGTCCAATGCTGCGGGCGAAGGCGCGCAGCTCCTTCTCGACCACCTTTCGGCCACTGCGGAAGTGGATGGTGGGAGCAAGCATCTTGCCGCGCACCGCCTCCATCTGCGGAACCGCTCGGATCACGAAGGGCAGGGTCTGGTTCCAGGGGCAGAGCTTCGATTGCACGCTCTGGTCGGGCGTTTCCGAGTCCATCACGTTCGGCACCAGAACGTAGTCCACGCCCTTCTCCAGGAGGGCTTGGACGTGTCCGTGCGCCACCTGCACCGGGAAGCACGGTTGCGCCATCGCCAACTCCTCGCCACTGGCAGCGATGCGGCTGTCGGTGGCGGGCGAAATCACCACGTCGAATCCCAGCTCCTGAATGTACGTGCACCAGAAGGGGAAGCGATCGTAGAAGAACATCGTACGGGGTACCCCGACCGTCGGCCGCCCGCCGTTCTTCGCCTCGAGCGGCGCCTCCAACAACCGGTCGTGAATCTCCATCAGGTCTTCAATCACCGGCTTGCGTTCCGTCCGCGAGCGCTTGCGGAATTTGTCCGAGCACTTGTCGCCCCAATAGGTTTTTTGCCCCTCGATGACAAACACTTTCATGTCGCAGTAGTTCGAGCAGGCCCGGCAAACGAAGTCGCGGCTGATGAACTTCACGCGATGCAAATCGTAGCCGCGGAAATGGCTCGCTTGGCCCGCGCGCTGCATGCGCTCGCGCGCAATGAGCGCCATTCCGATGGCGCCGATCACGCCGTTGTGCGGCGGCACAATAATCCGCTTGCCGAGAATCTGCGAAAAGGCCGCGGCGATGGCGTCGTTGTAAGCAGTGCCTCCCTGGAAATAAATCACCTTGCCGATCTTGCGGCCGCGCACCACGCGGTTCAGGTAATTGATCGCCACCGAGTAAGACAACCCGGCGCACAGGTCGCTCTTGGTCGCGCCTTTCAGCAGCAGGCTGGTGACGTCGCGCTCCATGAAGACCGTGCAGCGCTCTCCCATGCGCAGGGGATCCTTCGAGCTCAGCGCCAAACGCGCGAATTCTTCCTTGATGGCGATGCCCATTTTTTCGGCTTGCTCTTCGAGGAAGGAGCCAGTGCCTGCGGCGCACGCTTCGTTCATGGTGAAGTCCACGACCACGCCATGATCGAGGCGGATGAACTTCGAGTCTTGGCCGCCGATCTCGAAGATCGTGTCCACCTGCTCCATGCCGAGTTCCTGGCAGACGTGCATCGCGCCGGTCTTGTGCGCGGTGATTTCGTCGTTGACCGTATCGGCGCCAACCAGCTCGCCGATCAACTCTCGTCCCGAGCCGGTGGTGCCCACCCCGCGGATGTCGAGCACGTCGCCGAGTTCGGACTGTATTTCCTGCAGGCCCGCATTCACCACTTCGATCGGGCGGCCGGAGGTCGGAAGATAAATTTCCTTGAGCAGGCGCCCAGCCGCATCCAGAACCACCAGATTGGTGCTGACCGACCCGATGTCGATGCCGAGGTAGGCTTCCACCTTGCTGCCCGGCGCGGGCCGCCGCGGCGGCGGAACGCGGTCGCGAAGCAGAACGACGTCCTGCATCGACAGCGGGCCCGCGCGGGCAAAGGTCTCCACTCCGGCCGCATGCTGCTGCAATCCTTCGATGCCTTTGCCGGCGCGCTTGCGAGCTTCCACGGACCCGAACATCGCGGCGCCGATGGCTCCCATCCAGCCATACAGCTCGGGAACCAGGAAATCCTTTTCGTCCAGCTTGAATGCTTCGCGAAGGGCGTTCCGCACGCCCTGGTTGAGCGCCACCGCCCCGATGAAAACAACCGGCGGAACAACTTGACGGCCTTTTACGATGCTGGACTTGAAATTTCGGGCCACCGCGTCGCACAAGCCGCGAAGAATCTGATCCGCGGTGTAGCCCTTCTGCTGGGCATGGATCATGTCGGTCTTGGCAAATACCGAGCACCGCCCCGCAACCCGGGCGGCGCAACTCGCCGAGCAGGCCGCCTGCCCGACATCTTCCACGGAGTAGAGCAGCCGCGAGGCTTGCTGGTCGATGAACGAGCCCGTGCCGGCGGCGCAATCGCCGCTCGATTGGTAATCAACGATTCCCAGGTAGTGCGAATCCGTGGATGGTTCCAGCCGCAAGTACTTGGAGCATTCGCCGCCCATCTCAAAAACCGTGCGCGCCTCGGGATAGAAAATGCGCACACCATTGGCCACCGCGCGAAATTCGTTCTCAAAGGAGATGTCCAGAATACTGGCGATGAGCCGGCCGCCCGAGCCGGTGACGCGGATGCCCCCGATATTTTCTTCGGGAACGGCGGCGTGCAGGTCCCTGAGAAGTTCGAAGCTCGCCTGGATAGGACTGCCCTGGATTCTTCGGTAGGTGGAGAGAGCGATCGGACGATTGGCGAGAGGGCTGGAAGAAGGAAAGCGGCCGGAAAAGAAGCTACGGTTCCGCTCGACCAGCGAAGCCAGGAGTCCGGCGTCGCCTTCCGCGCCGATGGCGGCAAGCTTGAGACTGACGGCGCCGATATCCAGTCCAAGGTCTATGCTCATGGGAGCGCCTCCGAGGAGGCGTGCGCGGCAGAAAGACTCCAGCCCGGTACTGCGTCACCCACAGGCAACGGGGAAACACACCTACGCGCTTGCTTGGGCTCAGACCACTTCATTCGCGAACCCAGTAAGTAAACCAGTCAAGGGAGCGTTTGGCTGTGACGCGCGTCACATACCAATGTTTGTGAGAATCGGCGCCGGACGGGCCGTGTTTAGGCGGCGTCTGCAGGGATTCGTCCCCCTGGGAGCGTCGGCGTGTGAGCGGTCCCGTCACACGCCCTGCGGCAAGACAACACCGCCCTGCTGCGTCTCCGTGGGCTGCTCAAGCCCGTCGTGTTCGATCCCCCGTCATATACGGGGCGTCATGCAAGTGCAGGAGCGGCCTACTGCTTCTCGGCCACAAACTGGCTTGTGGTTCCATGCAGCTTGTCATCGATTGCGATGGTCATGGTTTTCCCGCCGGGAGCGACCGTCATGCGGCCGACGCTGATCACCTTGCCATCGCGCTTATCCGTTTCCTCCATCGTGTTCTTGTCCAGGCTTTTCACCGAGACGCTGGTCGTGCCGGGATCACCTATGTACGGCGCTTCCGTCCCATCCAATTTCGCCGTATAGGATTGTCCGGTCGGAGTGGTCATGGTCAAGCTGTCGCCTTCGACCTTGTAGGTGAACGTAAGCCCGTTATCCGAGAAACTCTCAAGCTTCGTGGTCCGCCAGGAGCCCGAAATGGCATGAGATCCGGCCGGACCCTTGGCCACTCGCGTCGCTTCCCCCTTGCCCGTTACGGGAGCGGAGTTGGTGGCACTGCTGTCGGTAAACGTGAAGGTGAGTGTGCTGCCGTCGGGCGAGATCACCGTCCTTGAAGTACCGACGGTTTTCCCCGCCTTCTTCTCGGTTTCCTCAATCGTCCGGTTGTCCACGACCTTGATACTCATCGTGTCGTAGTAGGGATGTCCGCTGACCTTCTGGTCCTGGCCGTCGGCTTTGATGTCGACGGCGGGAACGCAAGTCTTGCAGTGATACATGCCATCCTGTAACAGGTAAACGTCGGGTTTGGTCGAGAGTTGAGCTTTGTTCAGGTCAATCTTCCACGTACCATCGAAAACGCTCTGCGCCATTGCCAGAACGGGCGTCAGCAATGACACAGGCAATAGAAACCACAGCGGCTTCTTCATCGCTTATCCTCCATTGGCTTTGGCTGGGATTCTTACTGGGCCCTTTGGAACGACAGCCAATATACAACCGGCCCGTCCCGCCAGCAACACTCCTAAGCCCGCCTGCGGCGAGCCGTCGTACCCAACCATGATTTTCCGGAAGTGTGCGTTCTTCCTTCTCCCAGGCATGACCTCGTTCTTCCTTTTAGTCGGCATCAGCGGTCCCTTGCTCTGCGGTCATGGCCGTCAGTGGCCCCACCCTCTCCTCTCGCGGAAGCAAGTGCCGCGGCATATACCAGGCATTAGCAAACACCGTGGGAATCACTGCGCTGGCGATGACCGTGGCCACAAGATGCGAGTATTGCGTTTGGTCGATGATGCCATGGCTGAGACCGAAGAGCGCTGAAATGGTGCCGAATGTCAGGCCCGTGGACATCATCAAGGTAAAGTAAAGGCCTTCCTCTCGCTCGTACTTGAACGCCTTCACCGTGGGAAGGAGGCCGATGATTTTCGAAAGCATTTTCGCGCCGAAGAGGGCCGCAAAAACGAGCGGGGCCGCCAGAAGCGCCGGGACAGAGACAAAGGAGCCCGCGCGGATGAAGTAGAAGGGAGTCAGCAGGCCAAACGTGAGCGTGCGCAGCCGCCGGATCAAGATGTGATCTTTCCCCACGGTTCCGGCAAGCACCATCCCGATGATGTAAGCGGGAAGCACGGCCTCGCTTCCGGACCACACCGCCAGTCCGCCCATCGCGAACAACAGAAACAGCAGGTATTTCGCCTCCATCTCCGAAGTGCGCCCGCCGACACGCTCGAAGAAGCGGTGCGTGAGAAACGGCAAGACAAAGAACATGGCGACACTCACAACCACAAAGATCGTGGTACGAATCGTGAACGGGGAAAAGATCAGCCCGAGCGCGATAACCGTTCCCAAATCATTGATGAAGCATGCCGCGAGAATGGCTTTGCCGAAGTCCGTCCTGTTGAACCCGAGTTCCAACATCACCGCGTAAACCACCGCGACGGATGTGGTCGAAAGCGCCACGCCCGCGAGCCAGCTCGACCTTGCGGTCCAATGCAGAATGTAGTGCGCAATCGCCGTGCAGCCCAGGAAGGGTCCGAAGAAACCGACCAGCCCGACAACGGTCGACTCTTTCCATTTCTCGCGAAAAACCGCCGGATCGAGCTCCGCACCTGCCAGGAAAGTGAGCACGACCGCTCCCGTCCCTGCTAGGAAAGTTATCCAATCTGCCTTGGCACCCAGGCCTGCCGTGTGCGCCGACGAGACGATAATGAATTGGGCCACGACGCCCACGACGATCTCCGTCAGCGCCGTGGAGATTTTGAACCAGATCGCCAGAAGTGCAGCGACGAGCGCCAGGCCGACCCAAATAGAAGGCAGCACCCACACGTTTTGCATGGTCAATCCCGCTCCTGGAATGTTGCGTGGACCGTTGCCGGGGACATGACTCCGCGACAAGATCCTTGTCAGGAGTCATCATCTGTCCCGGCCTAAAGAGGGACAGCGGTTATGAGGCGAACTCCTTCGCCTATTGAAATTTTAGCAGAAAGTCGGGGCGAGTCAAACCAGAGCGTCCCTGCGATCGCCTCTCTTACTCCATTCCTCTTGCGCGAGAGATGAGAAAACATTCATTCTTCAAGATTGGCTTGCGATCGTTGCCGGGGTCCGAGCGGCGCGCCGAAATCCCAAGCGAAGCGAGGAATTTCACACACTCTTCGCTCGCGGGAATGCTGGTCGGGGCGCCGAGATTTGAACTCGGGACCTCCTGCGCCCAAGGCAATTGCAGAAAATCTATCTTATTGGCTCGTCTAGCGTTGTTTTGCGTTATGGTACTCGGTTTTGGACCTAAGTTGTCAGCATTTGGACCCAAGTTGGACCCAAGTTTTGGGATGAGCCCCCATGGTGAGACAAATTCTTTGGGCACACTAGCAGTGCCCTTAAAGAGTTCCCAGAACGCCGTTTGTGGACCGTGAGGGCCACATGTCCGGTTTCCCGACTTACCAGGCCCTTGAGCCGAATCGTGATAAATTCGACTTTGCAATGCGCAGTCTCAAAGTGAAACGCTGGCAGAACCTTGCGGAAGGGTAATCGCAGAGCGGCCAGCGTTGATTCGGGAACGCCGCGGATGCAGTATTGAAGCGAATTAGAGAAGAGCTTAGCGGAGTCCTCTCTATCCGTCGAATCTCTCCCCTCGAGCCACGTGATTGGAGTAATGAACAACATGCACACAGCTCCGCACGGCATAGAACTAATCAACAATCAGACCCTGAACAAAGGCACGGCTTTCAGCGACCGCGAACGAACCGAGCTTGGCCTGCACGGCCTGTTACCGCCTCACGTCGAAACCCTGGATGAACAAGTCGTCCGCGCTTACGGCGCGTTCAACCGAAAAGACGACCCTCTCGAGCGCCACATCTACCTGCGCGCGCTCCAGGACACCAACGAGGTTCTCTTCTACAGACTCCTGCTCGATCACATTGAGGAAATGACGCCGATCGTGTACACGCCGGTCGTGGCGCTGGGATGCCAGCAATTCAGTCACATCTACAGGCGGCCGCGCGGCCTTTTCATCTCCTATCCGTTCCGAGATTCGATTCCCGCGCTTTTGCGCAACCGCCCGAACCACGAAGTTGATGTCATTGTCGTGACCGACGGCGAACGGATTCTCGGTATCGGCGATCAGGGCGTGGGCGGCTTGGGAATTCCTATCGGCAAACTGTCACTCTACACGCTCATCGGCGGCATCCATCCCGCTCGCACGCTGCCCATTGTGCTCGATGTCGGGACAAACAATTCCAAACTCCTGCACGATCCTCAGTATCTCGGTTGGCGGCACGAGCGTATTACGGGGCAGCCGTACTTGGACTTCATCGATCAGTTCGTCGCGGCCGTGCGGCAGGAACTGCCACGAGCTTGTTTGCAGTGGGAGGACTTCGCGAAGGCTCACGCCAAGCCGATTCTGGACCGTTACCGGAACCAGCTTCTGACGTTTAACGACGACATTCAGGGAACCGCGGCCGTGGTGCTCGGCACCATTCTCGGCGCGGTGAAAGCAGCTGGGAATCGTGTCCGGGACCTGCAAATTGTCCTGTTCGGCGCGGGCTCCGCAGCCATCGGCGTCGCGGATTACCTCCGCAACGCCATGGTCTCCGAGGGACTTTCGGAGCAGGAAGCCTGCTGGCGCTTTTGGGTCGTGAACAGCGGCGGCGTTTTGCATACGGGTCGCCACGATCTCTCCGACGAACAACGGGTGTATGCGCAGCCTGAGGATCGCGTTTGTGCCTGGCGGAACGCTTCATCAGATCCGATTGGTCTGGCCGACGTCATAGCAAAAATCGACGCAGCGGTCTTGATTGGCCTCTCCACCGTTCCGGATTCCTTCACCGAACCAATCATCCGCGAAATGACACGCAAAACTAAGCGTCCCATCATTCTTCCCCTGTCAAATCCGACCGAAAAATCCGAAGCCAGGCCGGAGGACTTAATTGGGTGGTCCGACGGCCGGGCGCTCGTGGCGACAGGTTCGCCCTTCTCCCCGGTGCGTTATGAAGGCCGGACCCTGGCCATCGCTCAGTGCAACAACGTGTACATCTTCCCGGGGGTTGGCCTCGGCGCGGTCGCTTCGCGGGCCAGCCGCATCACTGATGGCATGATGCAGGCTGCGGCCCGAACACTCGCCGAGTATTCGCCCGCTCTCGCCGATCCAAGCGCGTCTCTGCTCCCACCACTAACCGACGTTCGCCGTTTGACGCTCGCGATCGCGATCGCCGTTGCGGCCGAAGCGCAGCGCAGTGGTGTGGCTCCGCCTACAAGTGAAGAGGAATTGGTCCACCGCGTCCATGAAACGCAGTGGACACCCCAATATGCCTCGGACCTAGATCCCTGTTAGCGAGTACAAACTCCGCAACGATTTCGCCACATGGTTCGTGGAACATAGAAGATCTTCTGGAAGGAACCCCAACCCCGCAGTTGCGCCGGGATGATTTCCAGGAGTAATAGCCAAAATCTTCGCTGCGCGTCCTCAAACGTTCTTGTTCAAGAATCCAATGCCTGATTCACGCGCAAACCGGATGAGTGAAATCTTACTGACTCCCCGGAAGTCCCGGTGAGGGAAACGCGCCGTAGCTTCCTGGCGTTCGCGCTGAGATTTTCTCGAACCCCGTTTGTGGACCGTGGGGGGCCACATGCCCGGCTAGCCGACTTATCGGGAGTTGACCATCTAACAAAAGGAATTCCCTTGGCGTTGTGTTAGCCTTCCTCCCACTGGCTTGAACCGGACTTCAGGAGGAGACTCGAAGGGCTAACGAGGAATCTTCATGTCAATCGTATATAAGTATCTTTTCCCTGCAATGTGGCTCGGTTACTTGGCCTATTGGTGGGCGATGTCGACGAATGTCAAGGTAACCGAGCGCCACGAGTCCGTGTCGTCGCGGCTTGCACGCCTTGTGCTGCTTGCATGCGCTGCGGCGCTTCTCTTCCTTCCGAGAGTTCCGCTCCCACTGCTGAACGAGCGGTTTCTTCCGCATGGCAACCTGTGGTTCTGGAGCGGCGCGGCAGTTACCGCAACTGGTCTACTCTTCTCTGTCTGGGCGCGTCGTCACCTCGGAAAGAACTGGAGCCAAGCTGTCACCTGGAAGGAAGGCCACGAACTCATTACAAGTGGCCCCTACTCCCTGGTTCGCCACCCCATCTATACCGGGCTTCTGCTGGGATTCGTTGGTTTCGCAGTGGCCCGTGGCGAATGGCGCGGACTGCTTGCTGTAGCCCTGGTTTTCGGCGCACTGTGGCGCAAACTGAGACTTGAGGAGAAATGGATGCGCGCGAAGTTCGGCGAGTCGTATGAAGCCTACTCTCGACGGGTGGCGGCGTTGGTGCCATATATCATCTGAGCGTGACGTACTGAGATGCGCTTGAAGCACTCGCTTAACTTCAGGGATGCCTGAGTAACGCACAAACCGGACAAGTCCGCTCTGCCGAGGAGACATCCTGTAGGTGTATCCGATTGGGGGAGTGCCCCCGGTCAGCCGCGCACATGCCTGTTTCCAACGGTTATTCAGTAGAATGAGGATGGCTCACTATGTTCGCTAAGCGAACGAACTGGAATCTCGACTCGAACCCGCTGAGCAGGGCTCTGGCCCAGCACCGTGCCTTGGGGAGGCCTCTGCTCGACCTGACTGCCTCCAATCCCACGGAATGCGGATTCGAATACGATCGGCAAGCAATCTTGCAGGCGTTATCGAACTCGGCCGCGCTCCAATACAGGCCTGACCCAAAGGGCCTCGAGACAGCGCGTCAAGCGGTTGCGGAATATTATGCCGCGCGCGGGCAGGCGATCCGGGCGGATGACATTCTTCTCACGACCAGCACGAGCGAGGCGTATTCGTTTGTTTTTCGTTTGCTCTGCAATCCGGGCGACGAACTCCTGATTCCCACGCCCAGCTATCCGCTGTTCGACTTCTTGGCCGACATTCATGACGTGAAACTCGTGCGTTATCCACTGCTTTACGACCATGGCTGGCAAATCGATTTTCACGCTCTGGAACAGGCCATCACACAGCGCACCCGCGGAGCGATCGTCGTTCATCCCAACAATCCCACCGGACATTTCACGAAACCTGACAGCGCGGCGCGCCTGACGCGGATCTGCGCGGCCCGGCGGATGGCATTGATTGCCGATGAGGTGTTCCTGGACTTCGCACTGGGCGGAGAGCAGCCCCGCAGTTTCGCAGGGAATACCGAAGCGCTCACTTTCACGATGAGCGGGCTTTCCAAGATTTGTGGAATGCCGCAGATGAAGGCCGCCTGGTTGATCTCGAGCGGCCCGGAAGAATTGCGAGCCTCGGCGCTCGCGCGGCTGGAGGTGATTGCCGATACGGTGCTCTCGATGAGCGCTCCCATCCAGTTGGCGATTCCGGCGTTCCTGGAACAACGGCGCAGGTTTCAGATGCAGGTGATGGCGCGCGTGCGACAAAATCTCGCGGCACTCGATCGCCAGTTGGCCGGGCAGAAATGTTGCAGCCGTTTGGAGGTAGAAGGAGGCTGGTACGTCGTGCTCCGCGTGCCCGCAACGCGTTCCGACGAGGATTTGGCAATCACGCTACTGACTTCCGCGGGCGTGTACGTCCATCCCGGGCACTTCTATGACTTTCCACCGAATGGATATTTAGTTGTAAGCCTGATTACGCCGGAAAAGGAGTTCGCGGAAGGAACGGAACGGCTACTGTTGATGTTTTGAAGATGCCGGAGGGCATCCGTGGACGGAACCGCTCGAACCGAACTCGAGTCGGCTTTCGCTCGGATGAGCGGACATATAGCGCGTCGATATGAACCCCACGATGCTGACCATAAATCCCGTTGGAGGAAATGCGGCGCTTCGGAGTGCTGCTCGCGCTCCGATCTCCGCGAACCCCGTTTATGGCCAGCGAGGGGCACTTGTCCGGTTACCCGACTAGGACTAAGCCGCTGGCGCGGCGGACGCTACGCGTGGGGCGAGCGGAAAGGTGTGGGGTAGCTGACGTAGTGTGGGTCACGGAGAAAGGAGACTCCTGTGACCCGTTTACGCAAAATGATG
>JBEKUY010000009.1:0-113412 GCA_049514555.1 Candidatus Acidiferrales bacterium | reverse complement strand
CCACGCGTCGCCGCAAAGCTTCCTTGGCCTGAGGGGAAAGCATCCGACCATCATACGGGTTTCCATACATGCCTCGTTAGATGCGGCAACCCCGACAAAGGTTCACTACTTTATGCTCTGATTAGTAGTCCAATGTTTCAGAACTGCGCATGATAAAGGACTTACAGGCGCGTTTTATGGATCTGCGCATTCTAAAGGAGTTAGCTGCAAGAGAAGACTTTGCTTTTGAGGCGAGGTAGCAGCCACCGCGCATTCTAAAGGGGATACAGACAGACGTTAAACGTTTGAACGTCAAACCGTTGGAACGTTCGGAAGAGGGCGTAGACAGTGGAGGGCGACCGATCACGTCTGATATTACCACAGGATGACTACGCTGTCAAGCGGTACTTAGTGGTTATTCGAATGGAACTGTGAGAAGTGGAAGAAAACAGGGCGGTTGCAGGGGGGAGGGGCACCCTCAAAGCCCAATCCACTGGTGAAGCCCGGGCCACGCGCCCAAGTCGAAGGCAAAGAATCCGGATCAGTCAGCCCCCGGTCAAGAGGAAGAGTCAAGAACCGCACCCTTGAAAACCCACAAGGGATGCGGCACCCGCGGAACGAGACCCACCATCAAACTACGGCTCGGCCACCCTCAGGTTGTGGCTGGCCTGCGCCAAGAGAATTTGCCGCCAGCGATGAGGATTCCAGTCCACGAGGTGCAACGTTCTGCCGCCTTCCAACACTACGTAGCGAGGGGAAGGACTCCACTCCGGGGGAAAAACAGAAAATGAAAAATGCCATGAAGGTTCTCATCGCTATCGCCGTCGCATTCGTTCTTTCAACACTCGACATCCCATACGCGTTCGCGGCCATTACGCTGACCGGCACCCTGCCCGGCGGCACCACGCCGATCGTCCTCATCCAACCCAACAAACAGACCGGAACGTCCGGCGTGCTGAAGTTCAAATTTTCCGCGCCGAAGGCCGGGAACTACGCCCTCGACTTCTGCATCGGCCCGGCGACGAATCCATGTGGATTACCAACGTCTTTTGTCGTCAACGTTCCCGGCGGTCAAGAACGCCTGGCGGTCGTGAACGCGAGCTTCTTTGCGAACAATGAGCTCGTCGTCGCTCAGGGCACGACAGGTCCCATTCCGTTTGAAGTGACCATCGAATAGCCCCAAACGCGTGGCGGTCCAGCGCGCTTGCGTTTACGCGGCGCGCTGGACCCCGCCTTTGCTCCCTTCGCTTGCCTCTCCCTTCGCAAAATCACTCAGGGCGAGCGGGGTAAACCGCGAGGAGGGGCAGCCTAAAATCTCAGAGCGCCTCGAAGGATGTGCCACGCTCGAATCAGCCCTTCCCTACCCGACTATAAAATTGACTTAGTACCACCCTGGGGATACGATTCGCAACCTCTAGAGGAATCGCTCATGACTCCTCCCGCAAAAACAGGAAAAGGCTGGGAATGGTGGGTAACCACCGGGATACTCATACTTGGCTTGATTGTCGGAGGCGCCTGGAAACTGAAGGACGAATTAGCCAAAATCGACAAACATATTGCTAGAGTTGAAGTAGCAGTCCGAATCGTCGGCGCAAAACAGGGCGGCGATACGAAGACCCTCATAGACGAGGCATTGGCGGTAGCAAGAAACTCTTCGGATGCGGGACGAACGGAAAGTGCCAAAAGGGTCTTAGATATTGCGAACCACTTACTGGACGAACAAAAGGCCTCACGGGAACCGGCCCCCCAAGAGTTCTTCGATAGCACCATACGAAAGTATCAACATCTAAAGAAGTCTCCAGAACTAAGTGACGCCGTGTGGGACGGCACGACCAAACTCGCCGAATACCGATCTGCAACAACCAGCGTTCCTGCGGGCATGAGTGTAAGGATCGGGAAATTAGAGCCAAGGGGTAAGTTTCAATATCTTAAGGATTCTTTCATTTCTGGACCGAACGCGATGGTTACGGCGGGCGAGAACGGGCTCGTTCTCGACGGATACTGGCTAGATAACGTCGTTTTTGAGAACACAACACTTATCTATAGAGGCGGTCCCGTGATCCTTCAGAACGTGCGCTTTGTGAACTGCACGTTTGATGTGAGAAGGTCGCCGCAAGCGGAGCAGCTTTTGGCGGCTGCTATCAAGCAGCCAGTTAATGCCACGATCGGCTGACCAGCGGGCGGGGGAGCTTCCGTAAGGCGTAGCGCTATGGGGTGGCCCATTTTGGCGGCGGCCAAAAGTGGGGTTTTTCGGCCCAGCCTGGATCGTGTGCTTCTCGTTGTTAGTCCACGAAATCGATAGCCACGAGCGGCGCGCCCCTGCCGGAATAGGATGTGTAACTGCCCCACACCCAATCCTTCGGACCTCCCACCAGCCGCTGCGCCGCAGCGAACTCGCATGATGTTACACTCACCCGATACGCTCTCGCTATGAGGGCAAAATATACAACCTAGGCCACCCGCCAAAGAGAAGTTCCTTTCAGTGAGGGCTTCAGCGTTAAGATCGTCCGAACCTTAATTGCGGGGGGCTGCACTCCATGGACATCGCGACTCTCGTCTTCGCGGCAATCTGTGCCGTCGGTTCAATTATCACCGCTATACCTGTCGTGTTAGGTTGGCTACGACGAAGGAGGGGTGCCACCGTGACTGCCGGCACGACCCCAAGCAAGGCACGTTGGGCGCTGGTCTTGTCTTTGTCTATTTGCGCTTTGATTTTTTCATGCGCCGGACTGTACAGAACATTCCGCTATGGGGATTACAGGAATTGGCAATCATCAAAGCAAGAGACGATCTACGCCAAGTCTTTTCTCAATGAAACAGTTGAGATAGATGGCAAAATATTTGATCGCTGCCATTTTGAGAACGTGAAGCTCTTATATCACGGTCGGGCACCGGTTAGCTTCACTCGGTCTGATTTCAAGGGTGAAATCTATTTGGGGAGCGACAACATAGCCATAAATCAGTTCATGATAACAAGCAGCGCGCTCGACCAATTGAAGGGTCTAATTCGCGTGCACAACTGGGTGCAAATGGACAGCAACGGGAACCCGATTTCAGTTCAGTAGAGTCAGGCTCTGTCCCGCGTCGGATTGATTGGTTAGCCGCGAGAGTGTAATCAGGCGGCGGCTTCGCGGGCAAGAAAATCTCGCCGGACTGGCAAGATTGCGGCTGTTCCCGGTAAGAGACACCTGGATGGCCGCAACGCGCCGACGCCACTGGGGTAGAAGCCGCAGACCTTGAAAAGCAAGTCTTCCCGATAACCAGCGTCGGGACGCACACCCCACGACGCTACGCCGCTAGGTCTTGTGCTCGAGGAGGAATTCCTTGAAGTGGCAGAACTCGCCGGAGAGGGGAATGGAGAGTCTAGGGCGCTTGAGGTAGGCGGCGAGGCGCTCGGGGAGCTGCGGATTGACGCCGGGGCCGGCCGCGCATTCGGCGGCGAACGTGCAACCCAAAAAGGGATGTGTTCACAAGTGAACAGATATGTGTCGACGCCTCTTCTAAGATGCTGGGCTGCGGGAGAAACAAAGGGCCTAGCGAAAAACAAGGCCACAGTAGCCGCTGCAGTTCGTGTTGGAGTGTCGAACCGGATTGGGCGGGCGGATCAAAACTCAGGGTGAGCACCATCCCTCAGGAATGTGGCCGATGCCAGTGAAAATGACACTCGAGAGGCGCTAAAAGACGGAGGGCCGGCAGGCGAGGCGTCCGCGCGAGACATAGGCACTGCGTCAAGCGCGGATGTATTCACAGAAGTTCCCCGCACTCTCGACAAGGGCATGTGGCTCTTGGGAGCGCACGTCCAGCACGCGTGGGCGATCCCCCGAGTTGACTGAAATATCCAGCCATTTGCGTTTATTACGCGGCCCCTCAAACTTAGGAGAATAAGGAAAGGAACAAAATGAAGAAAAGTATCTTTTCGTTGCTGGTCGTGGTTGCGCTGTTTTGCCTACCTGCGTATGCGCAAAAAGACGAAAACAAACGCATTAAGAATGCGGGCACAGTGATGAGTGAAATTCTCAATATTCCCGACGATTTGCCGGCCGATACGCTAGACAAGGCGGAATGCGTCATCATTCTGCCTTCGGTGGTGAAATTTGCCATCGGGTTCGGGGGCAGTTACGGCCGTGGCGTGATGACTTGCCGGAGCGGCAAGGAGTTCAGCGGACCTTGGAGCGCGCCTTCGATGATGGCGCTCGAAGGTGGAAGCTTCGGCCTGCAGTTGGGAGGCCAAGCGACAGACTTTGTGTTGTTGGTGATGAATCGGCGAGGCGCTGATTCCATTCTCACCAGCAAGGTCAAGCTCGGCGGCGACGTGGCCGCGGCCGCCGGCCCGAAGGGGCGCGACGCTGCAGCTTCGACGGATGTGACCATGCGGGCGGAAATTCTGTCGTATTCGCGTTCGCGAGGGTTGTTTGCCGGGATCTCTCTCGAGGGCTCGACGCTGCGCCCGGATAACGACGGGAACGAGAGGCTGTACGGAAAGGGAACGAGCGCCAAGGACATCGTCATCAATAGCTCGATCCACGCGCCCGCCTCGGCGAAATTGCTCCTTGCCACTCTCAACAGGAAGTCTCCCAGGAACAGGTCCGGTAAGTAGGGATCAGTAGCGCAATGCCTTGGGGCAGATCCAGACGGATCTGCCTGCGAAGAGAAGGAGGTCAACAGGGTCATGCCTCTACTTCAGATATTGATCGTCTTGATCGTGGTGGGTGTGCTGCTCTGGTTGGTGAACAGTTTCATCCCCATGCAAGGAACGCTGAAATCGATCTTGAATGCAGTCGTGATCATTTGTGTTGTATTGTGGCTCCTGAACGTTTTTGGGCTTTTCCATTCGCTCTCTCGCATCCACATTGGGAGGTAAGTGAAGCTGGATGAACGGCAGAGGGAAAATCTCCGGTCCATGGACCGGAATCAACGATCGGGAACAATCGCCTCGCCATCTACGACGAGTGACGGCCGCATGAGCACGCTGTGACGGAGGCAACAGCATGAAACTGGTTGGAGTGATTAGTACAACGGCTCTGTTTCTGCTTCTCGGAATCACTGTTCCGGCCGGTGCGCAGCAGGAGCACCAAGGGAAACAGGAGGGCAAGCCCTCGAAACAGGAGCAGCAGGCCAAGCCTCAAGGCCAGCAACGGCAACAGCAACCCGCACAGCAACAGCATCAGCAGACGGGCAGATCGCAACAGGGACAGCAACATCAACAGGGGCAACCCGCGCAGCAGCAGCAACAGCACGCACAACAACAGCACGCACGGCAACAACAGCACGCACGGCAACAACAGCACGCACAGCAACAACAGCACGCACAGCAACAGCACCACGCAGAGCAACAACAGCATGCAGAGCAACAGCACCAGGCAGAGCAGCAGCACCACGCGGAGCAACAGCACCACGAGGAGCACGCCAATAGGCCTCCCCAGCGAGAGCACCACGAACATGAAGCCGAAGAGCGGGGCGCCTGGGGGCAGCAGCGCGCGCATAGCTGGCGAACCGAGCACCGCACCTGGGAGCAACGCGGCGGCTACCGCGGCTACCACATTCCTGACGACCGTTTCCGCGGCCACTTTGGCCGGGATCACTGGTTCCGCATCTACCGAGTTCCCATGTTGGTTGTAGGCGGGTATCCCCGCTTCCAGTACGGCGGCTTTTGGTTCAACCTGGTTGACCCGTGGCCGGAAACCTGGGCACCCAACTGGTATGAAAACGACGACGTGTATATCGATTACTACGGCGGAGGATATTACCTCTACAACCGCCGGCATCCCGGCGTTCGACTTGCAGTTAACGTCAACTTGAACTGACGGTCCACCGACCGCGATGACCGAGGTCATCGGGACAAATTCCGGGCGGCACTACGCGGGCCAAGGGTATGCCGCCCCTCCCGACACGAGCGATGGCGACGCAAGGCACGCAAAAGGGCAACGCTTCAGAGACGATCCCGATCAGTTCTTGTGCTCGAGCAGGAATTCCTTGAAGTGGCAGAACTCGCCGAAGAGCGGAATGGAGAGTTTGGGGCGCTTGAGGTAGGCGGCGAGGCGCTCGGGGAGCTGCGGATTGGCGCCGGTGGCGCGCGCGACGATGTCCGCGAACTTGGCGGGATGCGCCGTGGCGAGAACGAGGCCCTGCGAAGGCTCGGGATGCTCCTTGCGATACGCCTCCCAGCCGAGGATGCCCACGGCGGTGTGCGGATCGGCGAGATAGTTGTAGCGCTCGTGGATGTGCCGCATGGTGCGCAGGGTTTCCTCGTCGTTGAAGCCACAGCCCCAGATTTCGCGCTGAACGTATTCCAGGCGGTTTCGGCAAAGCGCCAGCAGACGCGGGAAATTGTTCGGGTTGCCCACGTCCATGGCGTTCGAGAGCGTTTGCACCGCGTTGCGCGCGTGGAATTCGCCGGTGCGGAGATATTCGGGGACGACGTCATTCACGTTGGTCGAGGCGACGAAGCGCGCCACCGGCAGGCCGATGCGCTTGGCGAAAATACCCGCGGTAAGGTTGCCGAAGTTTCCGCTGGGCACGGAGACGATGAGCGGCGTGGAGGTCCCCGGCAGCATGCGGTAGGCGGCCACGTGATAGAACATCTGAGGCAAGAGGCGGGCAATGTTGATTGAGTTTGCCGAGGTAAGCGAAATGTGCGCGCGGAGGTCCTGGTCGGCGAACGCCTGCTTGACCAAGCGCTGGCAATCGTCGAAGGTCCCTTGGACTTCGAGCGCGGTGATGTTTTCGCCGAGGGTGGTGAACTGTTTCTCCTGCGCCTCGCTGATGCGTCCGGAAGGGTACAGGATCACGACGCGGATTCCCGGCACGCCGAGAAACCCGTGCGCCACGGCGCTGCCGGTGTCGCCCGAGGTGGCCACCAGCACGGTGAGCTGCTTGGACTCCTGGCGGACGAAGTAGCCCATGAGCCGCGCCATGAAGCGGGCGCCGAAATCCTTGAACGCCAGGGTCGGTCCGTGGAAAAGCTCCAGGATGTGCAGTACCGGGGAGAGCGAAACCAGCTTGATGGGAAAATTGACGGCCTCGCTGACCACCTGCCACAAATCCTCTTTGGGCACTTCCGAACCGGCAAACGGCAGCACCACGCGGTAACACACTTCGCTGAACGGCAGGCGGCGAAATTCCTCAAGCTCCTCCGGCGAGCGCCGCATGATTTCCACGGGCAGGTACAGGCCGCCATCGGGGGCGATGCCGCGCATCACCGCAGTGCGCAGCGAAGTGAGCGGCGCAAGGCCCGTGGTGCTCCGGTACCTCATGTGGCACACCTGCAGTTCCGCCGGATGAGCGCCAAGAACTGAGCGGCATCGAGCGCGGGGGCGCGCAGCGTGTGCATGGGGAGCACGCAGTGGGACCACAGTTCGTACTGGCGGCGGCGGCCCTCGATGAGCGCAGGGAAACAGCGCATCAACGTGTCATGGGTGTTTTCGCCGGGGCGGGGGTGGTAGGCATTGCGCCAGAGGACCGGTTTGGGATGACTCATGTAGCGTTCGATGAGCAGCGCCTGCTCCTTCGGGGAAGCTTCGAGATAAACCACCGTCATCAGGCTGCGCAGGCGCACGCCGATGGCTTCGCCGGTGTACACCACGCTGCCGGTGGTATCGAGAACGAGTTCGCGCGCGGGATTGCGCTCGAGCGTGCCGAGAGTTTCGTCCATCACGGCAACTTCGGCGGCAAGGTACTTCGCGGCGCGCTGGGGATAGGCCGGCTGATCGGGCGAACCCATCCACGCGGCCACGCCAGCAACACCACTGTGGCCACCCTCGCGAAGTTCGTGCTTGAGGCGGTCCTCGATGCGGGAGTCGCAAGAGGTGACCGGGTAGCCGGCTTCGGCCAAGCGATTGGCCCAAAATGTCTTCCCGGAACCGGACATGCCGATCAGGGCGAGGCGCAGCGGCTTCAGTTTGGGTCCGAGCATGGTCGAGAATCCTACAAGATACCCGCCCAGTGGCGGTTCGCGCAAGGCGTGGCATCGGTTATGGCGCGCGGGGCGAACCAGGAATTGCTCGTGCTGAAACCTGTCCCGCGGGACGGCTTGCGCGGTCTTCTCCTAAGTGTTAGGTTTAGCAGGACTTCCGCTTTTGGGAAAAAGTGGAAGCACGCGGCGAATTCGAGCGTCGAGCGATTCGAGGAAGTGAAGAAGAATTGCGCCGCAAGGACTTCGTGAAGACTTTTTGGACGCGCTGCCTGCCCCGACAAGCCGGGGCGCGGGAAACGCGAGCGCGGAGAATGCGTGTCGTACTGGTTTCGTAACGATCAGCGTCTGCCACAGACGCGGCTCGCGATCGTCTCTTACGTCATCGTGGGGATGGTCGCACTGCTCCTGCTGGGCTTCTGGAAACTCGAGATCATCGACTCGGAGCGTTACACGACGCTCGCCGAGCGCAATCGCGTCCGCGCGATTCCCATTATCGCGGCCCGCGGAGACATGCTGGACCGCGAGGGGCGCGTGCTGGTGGACAGCTACCCCTCGTTCAGCGTTCTGCTGCTGCGCGACGATCCCGCACTGGTGGCCAAGAGTCTCCCCCAAGTGGCCGACGGGCTGAGTATCCCGCTGGAGGACCTCCAAGGACAGCTCGAGGCCGCGGCGGCATTGCCGAAGTTCCAGCCCATCCTCGTCAGGCCGGAAGCTTCGCCGGCGGATATCGCTTTCATCGAATCGCATCGCGCCGATGTTCCGGTGCTCGAAATGATCATGGTGCATCGGCGACGCTATCTTCCCGGCGGATTCATGTCACACGTCAGCGGATACGTGGGCGAAGTCAGCGAGCAGCAGATTGAAGCCAGCAACGGCCGGCTTCGCTCCGGCGATATTGTGGGCAAGACCGGCCTCGAGAAACAGTACAACGACATCTTGATGGGCAGCGACGGGATGCGGCGGGTGGTGGTCAATAGCATCGGCAAAGAAGTGGGCCGGCTCTCGCAGCAGGAGGCCACTCCCGGCAAGGCTATCCAGCTCACGATTGATTACGACCTGCAGGTGGTGGCCGAGCAGGCCCTCGCTGGACGCACGGGGGCCATCGTGGCGCTCGATCCGCGCACGGGCGAAATCCTCGCCATGGCCAGCCGTCCGGCGCCCAATCCCAACGACTTTGCCGTGCGCATCTCGAAAGAGGAATGGCAGCAACTCAATGAAGATCCGGACCACACACTGCTGAATCGCGCGATCCAGGCGCAGCTTGCGCCCGGTTCGGTATTCAAGGTCATCATGGCCACAGCGATGCTTGAATCGAAAGCCATTCCCGAGAATTTCACCGTGTTCTGTCCGGGTTACGGCACGTTCTACGGCAGGATGTTCAAGGACCACGTTTACGGCAAGAGCCAGCACGGAGTGGTCGATTTCCACAAGGCCATCGTGCAGTCGTGCGACATCTATTTCTACAACGTCGGGATGCGGCTGGGGATCGACAGGATCGCTTACTATGCAACCAAGCTCGGGCTCGGCCACAAGACCGGCATCGATCTGCCCTCGGAAGAGAACGGCCTCATGCCCTCCGAGGAATGGGTCGGGCGCGTCTTCCACCGCAAGTGGTATGCCGGGGAAACCATTTCTGTCTCCATCGGCCAAGGCGCCGTCACGGCCACTCCGCTGCAGCTCGCGCGGATGGTCGGCGGAGTGGCGATGGGAGGCATCTTCAAACAGCCACACTTGATCAAGAACGCCACCAACATCGGCGAGGAACGATTCCCCCTCTCCGAGAACACCATCGAAAAGGTCACGCAGGGGATGTATGGCGTCGTCAACGAGGGCGGGACCGCCGCAAGCGCGCGCCTGCCGGGGATTGAGCTTTGCGGCAAGTCCGGGAGCGCCCAGGTGATCGGCTACGACACGCGCGACAAGCTGGGCAAGAAGCGCCAATTCAAGGACAACGCGTGGTTCGTGGGCTACGCTCCGCGCCGCGATCCCGAGATCGTCGTCGCCGTTCTCGTGGAAGGCGGCGAACACGGCGGGGCCGTGGCTGGCCCCATGGTCCGCGGCATCATTAAGACTTACTACGATAAGAAGACCATGAAGGAGTCGGGGCAGTACACAACCGAAATGCACCGTTACGATCCTGGCAGTGGGATGGGCGGCGCGCAGGCGGCTGCTAAGCCCGTGCCTGTTGCGGCGGTGCAGCCTGGCCCCCGAGTCGCGGAGGAGCCGCGCCGGGCTGCCTCGCGCAAGCCATAGGGGATCGAGCATTCCGATCCTGCCGGAAATTGTACCGGGGAAATCGGGGGCGGGGCACGCAGCCGGGACAGAAAGTAAGAGCGACTTTCTCTGGAACATGGCCGAGATACAACGCACGCGCGACTACGACTGGTGGCTCTTTGCCATCGTGCTGGGCATTTGCACGATCGGTGTGGTGGAGATCTATTCGGCCACGCACGCCAGCCATTTTGCTGGCATGCATATCCGGCAGATCTGGTGGATCGTTCTCGGCATCGTCGCCATGTTCATTTTCTCGCGCCTGGATTACCACCGCATCCTCGATCAGGCCCTCATCCTGTATCTCATTGGCATCGCTGCCCTGATTCTGGTCCTGGCCGTGGGCCACACGCGATTCGGCGCCAAACGCTGGATTCCCTTCCTGGGCCAATTTCTTCAGGTGTCGGAACTCGTAAAGTTGACTATAATCGTAGTGCTGGCGCGCTTCTTCAGCGAAGTGCGGAGCGAGCGCCTCTCACTGACCGATCTGTTGAAGCTGGGAGGGCTCGTCGGCCTTCCGCTGGGGCTGATTCTTCTGCAGCCTGATCTAGGCACGGCGTTGGTGCTGGTGCCGATGTTGGTCGTGGGGGCTTTTTTGGCAGGGATCAAGTGGCAGCACGCCGCCGCCGCCGTGGTCTTGGCCGTGATGATGTTGCCGATGGGCTGGCATGTGTTGAAGCCTTACCAGAAGGAACGGATTACTTCGTTCCTGCGGCCCGAGGAAGACCCGAAGGGCTCCGGCTATCAGCTCCTGCAATCGAAGATTGCGGTCGGCTCCGGGGGATTCTGGGGGAAAGGGTTTGGCAACGGGAGTCAGAATCAACTGGGATTTGTACCCGTGCGTTATTCGGACTTCATCCTATCTGCATGGGCGGAAGAACAGGGATTCAAGGGCGTGTTCCTGGCCCTGTGTCTCTATATGGCTTTACTGTTGCGCCTGGTGCAGAACGCCCAGCGAGCGAAAGATCGCGCGGGCATGTTTCTGGTCATGGGAGTGGCAGCAGCTCTGGGATTTCACGTTTTGGTCAACGTGGCCATGGTCATCGGCTACATGCCGGTGACCGGGATTCCGCTTCCGCTGATGAGTTACGGCGGATCGGCCACGCTGTTTGTGTTTTTGGCGCTGGGCCTGGTGATGAACGTACGGGTGCGGCGCTTCGTGAATTGAGAGTGAATGGTTCAAACCTCGCGCGCTTGGTTCACTCGGGAGTAGCGCGCGAAGGAAAGAGTTCGAGATCAAGAGGGAAAACATCGTCCGGCGATTGCCCCCGGAAATGCCCCGGAGAGCTTCTAAAAGTATGATTGCGATCTTCCCAGACGGCACAGGTCGCCAGGCCCCCGAGTGTGGGGCCATGGGAACGCATAGCTCTGCCGGGCCGCGGCACGCGGCGATGAACCCTGAGGAGTTTTCATGTCGAAGGAGCTTATCATTTCCGCGGCGGCCCACGAGACGCGGGTCGCCATTCTCGAGGAAGGTCAACTCTGCGAAATCTACATTGAACGGGCAAAAGAGTTTGCCCTAGTCGGAAGCATCTATAAGGGCCGCGTTACCCGCGTCCTTCCCGGCATGCAGTCCGCGTTTGTGGACATCGCGCTCGACGGGGATGCGTTTCTGTACGTCAGCGACGTCTTCGAGAACCTCGAAGAGTACGACCACACGCCCGTTGATGGACTAAGGGCCGAACGGGCGGATGAGCTGGAGACGTCGCCTTTCTCCCCAGAACCGCCTGCTGCAACTGCCGTCGAGGGCGAATCCGCTGGGGACGCCGCAGGTGAGCCGCGCACGGGCGAGGGCTCGCACATTGAGCCTCTCCCCGGCGAGTCCATCGGTGCTGGTGGCGCCGCCGATTCAGGCTCGCACAGCTCCGGAGAGAGACCACCGGCACGCAGCTTTGAATCCCGAGACCGGCGCGAAGGATCATACCGAGGCCAGGGCCGTGACCGGGGACGGGGTGACCGAGGTGGACCTCCCGGACGCGACCGCTGGGGCCGCCGCGGGCGCCAGCGTGGGCGTGGCGGACGGCACGGACGTGACCTTCCTCCCTCCAAGTACGCTTCGCCTCACAATGGCGAGCCTCGCGGAGACAGGGAGAGTCGCGGACCCGAGCGCTTTGACCGTCCTGACCATTCCCCGCGCGAACGCTTTGACCGCCCGCCAAACGAGGAGCCACTGCTCCTTCCCGGCGAGTCGCTCGCGAAGTACAGAGATCGTTCTCCCAGCCCGCCCAGCGCTCCGGGCACGCTAAGTGATGAGCCGCAAGCGGCCGAGCCCGGCAGCGAGACGGTATCCGATCCCGCGCAACGCGCGGCCGACAGCTCCAGTTACCGCAAAGGTTCATACAGCGGCTTGCCGAGTTGGGTCCTGGCGGACTCTTCCGTTCCTGCCGCGGAGACTTCGGAATTCTCCAAGGCGCCTGAAGCAGCCGAATCGCCGGGCGAAACCGATACTCTTGCGGAAGCTGAGGAAACTGAAGACCGCGAACTCTTCCATGAAGCAGAGCCTCCCGAGCACATCGAAGAACTTCGCACGGAAGAGGCCATGCCGGTTCATGAAGGGCCAGGCAGTGTGCGTGCCGACGCTGACCTGAGCGACGAAGACGTCAGCTCGCTCGCCGAGCAGCTCGCCCAGGCCAAACGTGAAGAGATGCATGCAGAGGCAGACGCCGACGCTCTCTCCGGCGGGGCGGAATTCGAGGACGAAAACCACGCCGCCAGTGCGGGACCCGCGCTTGAGCCCGGCGCGGAAACCGTGGAAGACAGTGCGGAAGAACTTGAAACTGAAGCCGAAACGGAAGCAGAAGCCGAAGAAGAAACCGAGGCAGAGCACGATCTCGAGGGCAGCGAGGAGGCCGAGCCTGAACTCATCGAGGCTGCCGAAGCCACTCCTTCAACGCCCGAGGGACCCGAAGAGTTCTTGCTTCCGGGCGAGGTCCGGCTCCCGCGCGCGTCCACGCCGGAAGACGCGCCCCGCTCGGCACGCATCGAAGAGCGCCCCCGCGCACGCTTCCAGCAGCCCACGCGGCGCGGCGGACGCCACCAGCGTGGCGGCGGCCGCGGCTACCAGCAGAATCGCCTACACGGCCACGAGCGGCGTCATTTCGCGCCCGCACGCCGGCCTCAACTCATCTCCGAGATGCTCAAAGCGGGCCAGGAAATCATCGTTCAAATCGCGAAAGAGCCTCTCGGCAAGAAGGGCGCGCGCATCACGAGCCACGTGGCCCTTCCCGGCCGGTTCCTGGTGTACATGCCGACGATCAACCACATCGGGGTGTCGCGCAAAATCGCTTCGGCGGAGAACCGCAGCCGGCTGCGCCGGCTTGTCTACGAAGCCCGCGGCAGCTATCCCGGCGGGTTCATCGTGCGCACGGCCGCTGGCGGCGCGAGCGATGAGGACATCCGCACCGACATCGAATTCCTGGGACGCACCTGGAACGAGATCAAGTCCAAGGCCGAGGAGCGCAAGGCTCCCGCGCTCATGCACCGGGACCTCAACCTGGTCGAGCGTATTCTCCGCGACTACCTGAGCGAGGACTACACCGCCATCTGGATCGACAACGAAGAGGAGTATGGCAAGGTCCTCGAGTTCGTCGGCCGCTTCCAGCCCAAGCTTGTCAACCGCGTCAAGCTCTTCACCAAAGACACGCCCATCTTCGAAGAGTTCGGCATCCAGCACGAGCTCGACAAGGCCCTGCGCCCCAAGGTGTGGCTCAAGTCGGGCGGCTACATTGTGATCAACCACACCGAAGCGCTCGTGGCCATCGACGTGAATACGGGCAAGTTTGTCGGCAAGGGCTCCACGCGGCTCGAGGACACCATCGTCAAGACCAACATCGAGGCCGTCAAAGAGATCGTGCGGCAAATCCGCCTGCGCGACCTCGGCGGCATCATCGTGGTGGACTTCATCGACATGGAGGAGCGGCGCAATCGCGAAAAGGTGATGGCCGCGCTCCAACAGGCCCTGGAATCCGACAAGGCGCCGTCGAAGGTCCTCTCGTTCAACGAATTCGGGCTCGTGGCCATCACGCGCAAGCGCACAAAGCAAGCGCTCGAGCGCGTGCTCTGCCAGCCCTGCCCTTATTGCTCGGGCTCGGGTATGGTCAAGTCCGTTCCGACCATCTGCTACGAAATTCAAAACGAAGCGCGCAAGATGGCCCCCGACCACGAAGAGGCCAATCTGACGCTGCGCGTCCACCCGGAAATCGCGAAGGCGCTCAAGACACGCGAATCGGCGCTGATCGAGGAGCTCGAGCAGACCACGCGGAAGCACGTCATCATCCAGTCCGACGCGACCTTGCACTTCGAGCAGTACGACATTTATTAGCGACTGGTGAAGAGAGGTCACGGGCCAGCGATCCATGGCCGGTGAAACGGAATCTGGTGGGACGCCCGGGCGCGGAACAAGCCCGGGCGTCTCCTCTTCCGAGATCAAACGACGGATTCCAGCGCTAAGAGATCAGTTGATACCGACTTCAAGATCCAGCGGCGAGCAAGCAGGAGCCTCGACGGCGCAGCCGCTCACGCACGGCACTCCGGCGTAGAATCTCTTTGTGCTACGATGAACGGCTCGGGCTTGCCTTCTATCATTGATTGGAAAGGTATCTCATGACGATTCGATTGCTGGGTTGTTTTGCCTTGGCTACCGGAATGGCGCTGGCCCAGACGCAAAGCACGAGTTCCAAGCCGAACGTGCCACAAGCGGCTCCCGCGGCGCAGGCTCCGCCGGTGGTGAAACCGGCCGTGCCGCCTCCTTCGGAGACAGGGAAAGTGAAAGCGGCCATCCCGGAGCAGAACCCGGGCGAACCGGGTTCGGCGCTTGCGCCCACGGATGCCGTGATCACGATCAAGGGACTTTGTACCGGGACCGCGAGGCCAGTAGTGGGAAAAACTGCCGGACAGAAGCCCGCCGCTGCAGCATCTTCCAAGGCGTGCACCAAGGTGATCCCAAAAGAGGAGTTTGACGCGATCATGGATGCCGTCGGCCAGCCCGGTCAGGTCATTCCTCCCAATGCCCGTCAGAGGTTGGCCCAAAATTACGTGGATTTGCTGGCTGTCGCAGACGCAGCTAGAAAAGCCGGAATGGAAAACAGTCCTAAGTTCCAGGCATCGATGCGACTGATGCGATTGCAGAAACTGGCTGAATTGTATAGTCGCGATCTGCAGGAAAAATACCGCAACCCTTCTCCAGAGGAGATCGAAGCGTATTACCGGCAGAATCTGCCCAAGTATGAGGAGGTGAAGCTCCGCCGCATCTTCATCCCCAAGAACAATCCTTCCGCCCAGAACAAAGAAGAATTTGAGAAGAAAGCACAGGGTACGGCCAACGAGCTTCGCGAACGGGCGGCCAAAGGGGAAGATCCCGACGCGCTGCAAAAGGAAGCCAATACGACGCTGGGCTTAACGACTCCACCAATGAAAACGGACTTGGGCGCCAGGCGGAGAGGGATGCTTCCGGCGCAACTGGAAGCCGAGGTTTTTTCTCTGAAGCCCGGCGAGGTCGGCAAAGTCGATGAGGAATCGTCCGGCTATATGATCTACAAGGTGGACAGCAAACAGACCGCGCCCTTGGATCAAACGCTCAAGAACGAGATATCGCGGGATCTCTTCCGGCAGAAGATGGAAAGCGCGATGAAGGGTATAACCGGTGCGGTGCACACTGATTTCAATGAGAAGTACTTTGGGCCAACCAACGCTCCTGCGGCTGCAGTTCCCGGCGCCCCTGCGGTGCCCGCCGGAGTAAGACTTCCTGCGCCCGCTCCCGGCACAGGGCAGCCTCATTAGTCCTGATTTGTTTTCCGGCGACGCGGGGAACTGCCTCCAAAGGCATTCTTTCCCCCGCGCCTCTGTCGGCTGAATCACGTGTGCTATTATCGGCAGGCAGGTCCCCCTGCATCACCGTCACACATTGGATGATCAATGACTGCGCGTATTCTGGACGGCAACGCTATCCGCGACAAAGTCTTCGCCGATCTCTCCGTCGAGATTTTCGCGCTCGCCGAGCAGAAGATCCGGCCAGGCCTTGCCGCCGTCCTCGCCGGGGAGAATCCGGCTTCGCAACTCTACGTAAAGAGCAAAATCGCGGCTTGCGAGCAGCTCGGCATTGCGAGCTGGCTGCACACCCCGCCGGCGAACGTCTCGACCGCGGAGATGCTCGCGCTCGTCTCCCGGCTCAATTGCGATGATGCCGTTGACGGCATCCTCATCCAGTTGCCGCTTCCCGCGCAGGTGGACACAAAGAAAGTTCTCGAAGCGGTGCAACCCGGAAAGGACGTGGATGGGCTGCATCCGGTCAATCTCGGCAACCTTGTGAGTGGGCGGCCGGGACTGGTCGCTTGCACGCCCGCCGGCGTCATGGAGATTCTCCGACGCAGCGGAGTGACGATCGAGGGCGCGGACGCCGCGGTGCTCGGGCGCAGCGACATGGTCGGCAAGCCCATGGCGCTTCTGCTCATGCACGCTCACGCGACCGTGACGATCTGCCACTCAAAGACGCGCAACCTTCCCGAGGTGGTGCGCCGGTCCGACATCGTTGTCGCCGCCATGGGCAAGGCCGGGTTCGTCCGCGCCGAGTGGATCCGGCCTGGGGGAACCGTGATTGATGTCGGCACGAACCGCGTCAGCGATCCTGCCGAGGCTGAGGCCCTCTTCGCCAACTTTCCCGAGCGGCTCAGAAAATTCCGCGCCAAGGGCTCGGCGCTCGTCGGCGACGTTCATCCGGACGCCGTGGGCGCTGCCGGCGCGCTTACGCCGGTGCCCGGAGGCGTCGGCCCGATGACCATCGCTATGCTCATGAGTAACACGGTCAAGGCCGCCCGGCTCCGCCGCGGCGCGCTCGAGGCACAAACCAATCCGGAGCAATCGGGGCAGCGGCCTGCGGCCGCTCACCGCTGATGCTGCGCGTCGGCCTCACGGGCGGAATCGCTTGCGGCAAGAGCACGGTTGCCGCGATGCTTCGCGAAATGGGCTTTTTGGTGCTGAACGCGGACCCACTCGCCCACCGGCTGATGGAGCCGGGACAGCCCGCGTATGCGGAAGTGCTCCAGGAATTCGGACGGGGAGTTTGCGACGCGCAGAGCCGAATCGACCGGACCCGTCTCGCGGCGCTGGTGTTTTCCGACCCCGACGCGCTCGAGCGGCTCAACGAAATCATCCATCCGCGCGTGATTGAATTGATCGAACGGCAACTCGCGGAATGGGCCCGGGTGCAACCGGGGGGCGTGGCGTTCGCCGAGGCGGCGCTGATCGCCGAAGCCGACTACGACACATGGCTCGACAGGCTCGTGGTGGCGTGGTGCCGCCCGGAACAGCAGCGCGAGCGGCTGCTGGCCCGCGGGTTCTCTCTCGAAGAGGCCGCGCGGCGAATCGCCGCTCAGATGCCGGTCGAGGAAAAGAAGCGGCTGGCCACCGATTTGATCGACTGCTCCGGCACGCTCGAAGAAACGCGCCGCCAAGTGGAAGTGCTGGCGGAACGATTGCGCGCGCTGCCGCAGAACCATTCCTGATTCGTCTGAGGGAGCAACTATGATCCAAGCCAATCGCAACACTCGCGCTGTCCGGTGGATGGCGCTTGCCCTGATCGTGATCCTCGGAGCGTTCTGGGCCGGCTCGCGCTGGGGCCCCCGCCAAACGGAGCACGTCGAAGCGCTGCCGTTCGAAAGACAGGCCGCGAGCACCAGCGGGCTCACCGATGAGGAAACGATCAACGTGCGCGTCTATCGCGAGGCCTCACCGGCCGTGGCCAATATCGTTACGCGCGCAGTCGAGTATGACTTCTTCATGGACCCGGTACCCGTCGAAGGAGCGGGCTCGGGCTTCGTCATCGATCCGCGCGGCTACATTCTCACGAATCTCCACGTCGTGGAGGGCGCGCAATCGATCGAGATCATTCTGGGCGACCAGTCGCGATTCCCCGCCCAGTATGTTGGCGCGGACCAGCGCAACGACGTCGCACTTCTGAAAATCGATCCGAAGGGCCGCAAGCTCGCGGCCCTGCCACTCGGCGATTCGGCGGCGCTTCAGGTGGGGCAGAAGGTGCTGGCCATCGGAAACCCCTTCGGCTTCCAGAGTACGCTCACGACGGGCGTGGTCAGCGCGCTCGGCCGCACGGTCCAGACCAGCCAGACTACCTTCATTGACGAGGCGATCCAGACCGACGCCGCCATCAACCGGGGCAATTCCGGGGGGCCGCTGATTAATTCGCATGGCGAGGTCATCGGCATCAACACGGCGATATTCACGCCCAGCGGCACAACCGCAGGCATCGGCTTCGCCATTCCCATCAACACGGCCAAGCTTATCGCCCACGACCTCATCACCGAGGGCCACGTCCGCCAAGCGTTTCTCGGTGTCGAGACGAGGCAGATCAACCAGTGGCTCGCCGAGGCGCTTGATTTGCCTGTGAAGGAAGGTCTGCTGGTCGAGGAGGTCACGCGCGGCGGGCCTGCCGATCAAGCCGGCGTGCGCGGCGGCGATCGTGAAACGCTTGTGGGTATGCGGCGCATCAGGATTGGCGGAGACGTGCTCGTCGAGATTGAGGGTCAGAAGGTAGCGAGCCAACTCGACGTGAATATGCTGCTAAACCGCAAGCGGCCGGGCGACAGCATCAAACTCACCATCTACCGCGGGGGACGCCGCATGGAATTGAAGGCGACGTTGGGCGAACGGGCTGGCAAAAGCTAACGCCGCGGATCATCCACGGCAGCCATACCGGCGGCGGTCCGGCGGAAGAGATCAGATTCTCCCGTCAGGGGCCGAATTCGGCGCGGTAGGCGGCGCGCTCGGACTCGCTGATGGAGAACCAGGATTCGGAGATGTCGCGGACGTGGTCCAGAGCTTTCTGTACCTCAGCGTGACTGGCTTCGAGATCCTCGCGAGTTGCATCGGCGGCAACGTAGATCGGCGGCGCGAAAACGATCACGCCTCGTGTGAATGGATGCGGCAGCAGGAAATGGTCCCAAGTCCGGCGGAAGGTGTGACCATGATGCACGCCCACGTGGAAGGCCATGACCGGGCAGCCAGACATGCGCGCAAGCATCGCCGGGCCGGGCTTGGCCACGAAGCGCGGGCCGCGCGGGCCATCCACGGTGAAGGCCACGTCGCGGCCTTCGTCGAGCCGCCGAGCCATGGTGACGAGCCCGCGCAGACCTCCGCGCGTTGAACTGCCCTGAGCGGTCCCGAAGCCCAGCCACTCGACCACCTTGCGCGTCCACTGGCCGTCGAAGTGTGTGGTGTTCATCACGACGATGCCGCGGTGCCGCGACCACCAGACAATCCCGAGGATGGCGCGGTGCCAGAAAGTAAAGATGCATCTCCGCCCCGAAGCAACCACGCGTTCGGCGTGCTGCCAGCCCACGACCTCCAAACGAAGGGTTGGGCCCAACAAACGGATGAGGCCATAGACCACTCCCGCGATGAGAGGGATTTGGGCCCGCCGCCAGCGCGAGAGCTCCGGCAGACGCGCATCGGAATGAGCGCCGCGCTCTTCCTGTGCTTCCTGCTCCGACTTTGCCGGGGTGTCCATCAGCGTATAGTATATAGGCGAAGCGTTCAGCCGCATGCGTTCGGGCGCTTCACGTCCTTATTTGGCATGCCTTTGTTCCGTTTGTCCTTCATTTGCCGCTGGGCTTCCGCTCGAATCGTTCTGAGCGCTGCCGCTCTCGTGGTTTTGTGCGCGTCGGCCGCGCTGGTCCGTTCGGATGACAAGTCCGGCGACACCATCGGGACCATCGACGGCGAAGCCATCGCGGTGCAGGGTCCGATGAGCGTCGAAGTGACTGGCGGCGAAGTGCGCACGACACTTTTGAGCGGCAGCGACGTTCGCGTGAAATTCGGCCGCGCCACGATCCAGCTCCGCGAGGGCGGCGTCATCACCATCTGCGGCCCCGCACATCTCTCGCTGCTCAAGTCGGGCGGTGCGCTGACCATCGCCCTCGAATACGGCACCATCCATCATCGCGTGCAGGGCGCGCCCATTGTGACGGTGTACACGCCGCTCATTCAAGCCAAGTCCATTTCCGTCGGCGATGCTGGGGTGGAAACGATGATTGGCCTGGCGCCCAGCGGTGAGATCTGCTTGCGGGCGCATTCGGGGGCGGTGCGAATCGAGGGGCAGCTCACGGGCCAGAGCGTAATCGTTCCGCAGGGCGGCGACGTGGTCCTCCCCGACGGCCAGATTGAATCGCTGCGGTCGGGCGCCGGAACATGCAGTTGCGAGCTGGCGGAAGCGAGGACGAACCCGGCCATGCAGGCAAAACCGGCTGTCGTGAGCGGGGTCACGTCAAGCGAAGACATCAGCCGCCTGTCCGCAGTAAAACCCGCCGACCCAGCGCCTCCGAAGGAGCCTGCGTACGAGGAGCCCATTTACAAGGTGCTCATGCCGCCGCTCTCCTATAGCGCGTCCGCGCCGCCTCCTCCCGCTTCACCTGCTCTGCCGCCCGAGCCCAGCCCCGCAACGATCTTTCTGGTGCGTACGGTCCGAGTGCGGCCGACTCTGATCTTTCTGGGGCACGTGGAAGCGGGCCCTGCGGACATAGCCGGCGGCATCCACGGCAGCGCGCCGGGCCCTGCCACATCATCGCACGCCTCGGGCGGCTCCCGCTCCGCCGCAGGCTCGCGGGCCAATCCCTCGGTCATGTCGCGCGTCCGCGCATATCTCCACCGCCTCTGGAATCACAACTCCTGACCCGGTACCGCGGCGATTGCTGTTGGCGGCTCCGCATTGAAGGCACTCGGTCACATGCCGTCATAGTTGGGCCCGCCGCCGCCCTCCGGCACGACCCAGTTGATGATCTGGTAGGGGTCGGCGACGTCGCAGGTCTTACAGTGGACGCAGTTTGCGGCGCTGATCTTCAGCCTCCAGCCGCCGTTCTCCTGCACCATCTCGTAAACCGCCGCGGGACAGAAATACTGGCAGGGATTGCCGAAATCAGTGACACAAATGGTAGCGCAGACGTTGGTGTCCGCGACAATTAGGTGGCAGGGTTGATCATCGTCGTGGCGTGTCCCCGAGTGATAGACATCGGTGAGCCGGTCGAACGTCAGATTGCCATCTCCCTGGAACCGCTCCGGCGGCTTGATGGGAATGCTGATCTCGTCGGCGAGCGCCGCGTGTTCAGCGAGCTTGCGGTAGGCTTCATGTCCCGCATGGGCGCGCATGGGATCAACCAGACCGCGCCCGCCCGTTAGAAACTGGAACCCCGCGTGGAGCAGACCGCCCCAGAGCCCTCCGCGCTGGAACGCTTGATGAAAATTGCGCACCGGCCAAAGTTCCTTCTTGATCCAGGACCGCTCGACCTTCTCCGGGAATTTCTGCAGCATCTTGGACGAACAGTCGCCGGCCACCAGCGCGTCGAAAATCGTTTCGGCGGCAAGCATCCCGCTCTTGATGGCCATGTGGATGCCCTTGAGGCGCCGCGAGTCGAGGAAGCTCGCGGCGTCACCGACGATCAGCCCGCCATCCACGTACGTCCGCGGCATGGAGTACCATCCGCCCTCCGGGATGGTTTTGGCCCCGTACCGCAGCAGCTTCCCTCCGTCGAGGATCCTCCGCACGAACGGATGCGTCTTCCAGCGTTGAAACGCCTCGTGCGGATCGAATTGCGGGTCGGCGTAATCGAGGCCGATCACTAACCCGAGCGACACGCGGTTGTCCAAAAGCCCGTAAGCCCAGCCGCCGCCGTAGAGCGTCTTATCGAGGGGCCAACCGAGCGTGTGCGCCACGACGCCCGGCTCGATGCGCCCCGGCTGAACCTCCCAGAGCTCCTTGATCCCCATGGCGTACAGTTGGGGATTGACGTTGTCGAGTTTCTTCCGCGCGACCAAGTCTTTCGTCAGCGATCCGCGGGAGCCTTCGGCCAACACGGTCACTTTGGCGCGAATTTCATACCCCGGCGAGTAATTGCCTTTCGGCCTGCGGTTCTTGTCGAGGCCCTTGTCTTCCGTGATCACACCGGCGATCCCGTCACCCTCGTAGAGCAATTGCGCGCCGCCGAATTGCGTGAACAGGTTCACGCCCGACTGCTCAACGAGTGCGCCGAGCCATCTCACCAACCGGCTCAGCGACACGACGTAATTGCCGTGATTCTTCAACGACGGCGGCAAGAAGGGGAAGGGCCACGCGGAATGCTTGGTGAAAAAATAGAGCGTATCGGCCGTCACCGGCGTATAGAACGGCGCCGTTTTCTCAAAACCCGGCACCAACTCGGCCAGGCCGCGCGGATCCATGACCGCGCCAGAGAGCTGGTGCGCGCCGACCTCGCGTCCCTTCTCGAGGACGTAGATGTTTTCCGCCGCGAGTGGCGTCGCGCCCGAAGATGAGGCGTCGCCCGCGGTCCTCTGCTTTTCGATGAGATTGGCGAGGTGCAGCGCGCAGGCCAGTCCGGCCGGTCCCGCACCGACGATCAGGACATCCGCTTCGAGGCGCTCACGCTGGGTGGTCACGGGCTAATGGTAACAGATGGCTGCGAGGGCGAGACGGAAGTGGTGCTCTCCCAACAACTCGCGGCCAACTAGCCGGCTTTCGCCTTCTCCAGCTCCTCGGCAAGAGCGGGCATGATTTCGAAGATATCGCCGACGATACCGTAGTCCGCCACTTCGAAGATCGGGGCGTTCTGATCCCTGTTGATGGCCACGACCGTTCGGGAACCTTTCATCCCGACGACGTGCTGAATTGCGCCGCTGATACCCAGCGCGAGGTAGAGTTTCGGCGCGACCGTCTGCCCCGAGCTGCCGATTTGGCGCTCCATGGGCAGCCAAGCTTCATCGCAAATCGGACGCGACGCCGCCAGTTCGCCGTCCAGTGCTTTGGCGAGCCGCTCCGCCTGGGGAATGTTCTCTTGCGCCTTAATGCCGCGGCCGATAGCTACAATCACGGGCGCCTGGGTCAGGTCCACAGCCTGCTTGGCTTCGCGGAACAGCTCAAGCGGCTTCGTGCGGATCTGCTCCGGCTTCAATTCCAGGGACACTGCGTTCACCGGTGCCTTGCCTGAAGGATGCGCTACCAACTTGTCGGCGCGAAAGGCACCCGCCTGGAGGGAGGCGAACCAAGGCGCGGAACCGGCAAAGGTCACATCCACGGCGGCCTTGCCCTGAAACACTTGCCTGACGAACACGAGCTTCCCACCTTCATTGCGGCAGGCGACACAATCAGCAATCATGCCCTTCCCGAGCGAGGCCGCGAGCTTCGGCGCGAAGTCGCGCACCTGATAGGTATGCGGGAAAAGCACCAGGTCGGGCTTGGCCGCTGCGATGACTTGCACGAGCGCTGCGATGAACCCGTCGGGCGTGTAGGGCTCGAGCAGGTCATGTTCGACGAGCAAAACTTCTTGGAGCTTCGCCGCGGCCAGCTCGCCGGCCAGCGGAGCAACGCCCTTGCCGATCACCACGCCGACGACCGTGGTCCCGGTCTCGGCGGCGATCTGCTGCGCGGCCGCGAGCGCCTCCCAACTCGTTTGGTGCCACTTGCCTTGGCGCTGTTCGGTGATGACAAGGATTTTCATCTTAGCCATCCACAAAGCCGACCGAGACTAGATTACCCGAGCCTCGAACTTTAGCTTCTCGACGAGCCTAGCCGCCACTTCCTTCGGCGGGCCCGTTAGGAATTCAGTCTTCTTCGATTTCTGCGGCACGTAAATGCGCTCGACCTTCTGCGATGGCTCGCCCGTTACACCGAGGGATTCGCGCGGGACCGTCCTGATCTCCTTCTTTTTCGCCGCCATGATTCCCTTGAGGGTGGCGTAGCGCACCTTGTTGATGCCCGATTGAATGGTCAGCAGCGCCGGCAGCGGGCACTCCACCCATTGAAACCAACCCGCTTCGAGTTCGCGCTTCAGACGCAAGCGCCCGTCCTGTGCGTCGCCCATCGCTTCGATCTGCATGATGATGGTGACGTGCGGAAGGCCGAGCAGGCCCGCGAGGAGGACGCCCGTCTGCCCAAAGCCCTGATCGTCGCTTTGCAGTCCCGTGAGGATCAGATCGAATTTCTCTTTCTGAATCGCGGCGGCCAGCGCCCGCGCCGACGCCAAGGGATCCAGCTCGTAGGACTTCTCATCGGCCACGTGGATGCCACGGTCGGCGCCCTTGGCCAGGGCCTCCTTGATGGTCTGCTTGGCGCGCTCCGGACCCAGCGACAAAGCCACCACTTCCCCGCCGTGTTTTTCCTTCAGCCGCAGCGCTTCTTCCAGGGCGAACGTATCCGGCTCGTTCATCTCGAAGCTGATGTCGGATTCCCGGATCCAGTTTCCGGCCATCGCGAGCGGAGCATCTTTTGCAGGAACCTGTTTCACACAGACGATGATGTTCACTTGGGTTTTCCCTTACGCGAAGAATGGCCAATTTCCAGCAGCAGAGCTTCGTTCCTCACCGCGAGGCCTTCGATTCCGCTGAAGGAGAGATTCCTCGCCCCGCCACCGCATCCGGGCCACGCACAGCGCGCCGCCCTCCAGAAGAACGGCGGGTTCCTCGGAATAACAGCCCTTCGATATTCCGCACGCTGAGGACGAGGCGAAAGCGCGGCTTCCGCTGTGTCAACGGCCTCCCCAGCGTTTGAAGACCAGGGCGGCGTTGGTTCCGCCAAAGCCGAACGAATTGGACAGTGCGTACTCGACCGCGGCCTTGCGGGAGGTGTTCGGCACGTAGTCCAGATCGCACTCGGGATCGGGATGCTCTTGGTTAATCGTCGGCGGCAGGACCTGATCGCGCAGCGCGAGAATGCTGATGCCCGCCTCAAGACCGCCCGCGCCGCCGAGCAAATGCCCAGTCATGGACTTCGTCGAGCTCACCGGCACTTGCTTGACGCGCTCACCGAACAGTCGCTTGATTGCCCGCGTCTCGGCGACGTCGCCGACCGGGGTAGAAGTGCCGTGAGCGTTCACGTAGCCGATAGCGTCCGGTTCGATTCCGGCGTCGCGCAGCGCCGCCTTCATCACGCGATAGGCGCCGTCGCCGTCCTCAGCCGGTTGCGTGATGTGGAAGGCATCCCCGGACATTCCGTAGCCAACGAGTTCAGCGAGGATCGGCGCATTGCGTTTTTGCGCGTGTTCGAGCGATTCAAGGATCAAGATGCCAGCGCCCTCGCCCACGACAAAGCCGTCGCGGTCGGCGTCGAACGGGCGGCTGGCATGCTCGGGGTCATCGTTGCGCGTGGAGAGCGCCTTCATGGCTCCGAACCCGCCCAATCCCATCGGAGTGATGGCCGCTTCGGAACCGCCGCAGATCATCACTTCGGCGTCGCCGCGCTGAATGATCTTGAAGGAATCTCCGATGGCGTGCGCCGAGGCCGAGCAGGCCGTGGCCGTTGCCGAGTTCGGTCCCCGCGCGCCGTAGCGAATGGAGATCTGCCCCGACGCCAAATTCACGATGGCCGAAGGAATGAAGAACGGCGAGATCTTCCCCGGACCTCCCTGCAGCAGCTTGCTGTGTTCGCGCTCGATGACGTCGAAGGCACCGATTCCCGAGGCCACATACACGCCCGTTGCGTCGCTGTCGCCGGGCGCGGACCGCCAGTCCGCCATGCGTACGGCAAAGTCGGTGGCCGCGATGGACATCTGGATGAACCGGCCCATCTTTTTGAGTTCTTTTTTCTCGATCCAGTTGAGCGGATCGAAGTCCCGCACCTCGCCCGCAATGCGGCAGTCGAATCCGGCGGCATCAAACAGGGTCACTGACACAACCCCGCTCTTGCCGGCGAGTAGATTGGCCCAGGTCTTGTCGGTGCCGACTCCCAGGGGGCAAACCAGACCGACACCGGTCACGACAACACGGCGGTTCAATGTAAGATTTCTCCAGTGGCAGATTTGGCGGCTGAAACTCTACTTCTTCGCCGAAGCGTGCTTGTCAATGTACTCGATGGCGTCCTTTACTGTCGTAATCTTCTCGGCGTCCTCGTCGGGAATCTCGATGCCGAAGGCTTCCTCGAAGGCCATCACCAGCTCGACAATGTCCAGAGAATCCGCTCCCAGATCGTCCACGAACGACGCGGTGGGGGTCACCTCGCCCTCATCCACCCCGAGCTGCTCGACGATTATCTGCTTGACCCGTTCTTCAACGCTGGCCATTCTTCGTCCTCCGCACTTGGCTGAATCAGTCGTTCGCTGCGGGCCCGCCAGTAAGGATGGCAGGCCGCCCCAGATCGTTGCCTCACACCCAAAACAACCCGCCCATTCTATTCAGGCCCCTGCGACAAATCAACCCAAACCGCTCGGCGGAAGCCCACCCGATCGACCTGTGTACCCTGGCGTGCAGAATTGAGTGTGTAACCCGGCCGGATTACCATTGTAGGTCGAGCCAATGGCCTGCCACCGAACGAAACCATTCCCGGGATTGCGCCAGGTCCTGTTTGCCCCACCGAGCAGGACCCCATGCACGTCCGGTTGAGATTGGGCCTGCCCAACCTATAATCCCCTTCCATGGCTGCGGACCGCTCCAAGTCGGGACAACAAACGGATTTGCCTCCAGGCCAGTTTTTGAGAAAAGTCCGTCAGCGCTTGCATATGGGCTTTCGAGACGTGCAGGAAGCAAGCGCCATTCTCGCGGCGGAACAAAAAAACGACGAATTCTACATCTCCGCGGCGCGGCTATTCCAAATCGAAAACGAGCCGTCCGCGCCAAGCGCGTACAAGCTTCTCAGTCTCAGCGCCATCTATGGGCTCGATTTCCTGGACCTTCTGGGGCGCTACGGCGTGAATCCCGACCGTTTGCATCACTATCGGAGCATTCTTTCGCCGGCAACAACACGGCTTCTTTCCAGCCGTGTCTATCGTTTGGACACGACGGTGAAGTTTCCGGTAAGGATGGACCCCCGTTTCCGCTGGGAAACAACGCAACTGATTAACCGGGCCGTGGCCGTGTGGGGAGAAATTCCCGCCGCTTTTCTTGTGGGGTTCAACCCGCGCGAACACATGTGGGGCTACGTTGGGCTCGAAGACACGACCATGTTCCCTTTGCTGCGGCCGGGGGCGCTGGTCATGGTGGATGGTCACCGGCGGCGGATCATCCAGAAGGAGTGGGAGAATGAATCCGAGCGGCCCATTTACTTCGTTGAGCTTCGAGAAGGATACCGCTGCGCGTGGTGCCAGATCGGGGAGGGACGGCTGACACTGATCCCCAGCCCGTTGTCCTCCGTCCCGGCGCAGACCTTCAGCTATCCCAATGATGCTGAGGTTGTGGGTCAAGTGGTAGGCGTTTGGATGCGGATTGCTCCTCCGGGGGAGGAAATTCCCGAGCGTTGACCAGCATCCCAAGGACAGTTCTCACCTGCGAGAGAAACAAATCCCGGTCCAGCGGCGAACAACCCTGCGGAATCATGTCCCGGTGGGACTCGAGCTCGAGCCACACTCGCGCGCCAGTCTCTTCCCTGCCGGCTTCAGACGCCGAACGAAGATACTCACTCAGCTCACGGCGCATCTGCGCCAGGGTGAGATCGAGCACGCGGTCAAACACTTCGTGATGAGTTTTCCGCAGGACGCGGTGGACTTCCTCCGGTGAGGCGATGGAGCACCAACCCTCGTGCAGGTACCGGCCCGTGTACGAGTCTCGCACAGAGGACAGGAACGCAAGCTGGGCAAATGCAGCCGACAAGTACTCCAGCGCCTGTTCCAGGTGTTCCTGTAGTTTAAGCAGCGCCATTACGGGCGTATGTAGCACACCAGTTCTGGGCCTGCAAGCCCCCAGTTCACTGCGCTGAACAAACCGCGAAATTGCCAAATTGAAATCTCTGCCGCTGCTATCGTGCGCTCGCCTGTCTTCCCAATTCAGAGGAGGAACCACGATGAAAACTGCGCGGCATCTCGTTCGGATCGTTGTTGCCGCTTCCCTCTTGATCTTGTTAGGCGCGAGCGCCATTCCCACCCTAGCTAGTATCCAGCCTTTGCCCCCTATGCCTTGGTAGAGGCCACGTCAGGCCACAGGGGAGCCTCCGGGTTCCCTCCCAAGTCCACTCAGGGCTATTGCCGCCTTTCAAGACGCTTGATCCTGTGCGGCTACAAGCCTTCGTTCACTGCGCTGAACAAACCACGAAATTCCAGAATTGGAATCTTCTGGGCTGCTACCGTGCGCTCGCTTGGCTTCCCAATTCAGAGGAGGAACCATGATGAAGACTGCACGGTATCTTGCTCGGATCGTTGTTGTCGCTTCCCTCTTGATCTTGTTGGGCGCGAGTGCCATCCCCGCCTTGGCGACCATCTTACCCGCACCACCTATGCCCTGGTAACGGGGTGATGTTAGGTCATGGGGGAGCCGGCAGGCTCCCCTATCGTATGCCGTAAACAATATGGTAAGTAGTTAGGGTATAATCCGCCCCGCATGGGAATCACGGGTTATACGATTTTCGGGTTGGGCTGGTCCCTATACCTCTTGCTCCTCTGGCGATGTCTCAAGACGGAGCAATGGCGATCCTATCCTTTCTTCTTTGGCTATGTTTTCTATACCTTTCTGCGCGACGTCGTCCTTTCCGCTCTTCTCCTTCTGCAATATGGAGCGTACGCAAAGCTCTATTGGCTGAGTTTTATGGGGGAAGCACTATTATGGTTCGTGGTAACTTGGGAAGTCCTTCGCCAAACTTTTCCCCGCGGATTGGGCCCCCGGCGCATCGCCGCCGGCGTTCTTATTTCTGTATTGTTCCTTCTTGCTTTGGTCTTCTATTTTAGCGGCCCGCAGCCAGGCGCTTACTTCATCGCCGATTTCGTGCGGAAGATCGCTCTCTCCGTTACCGTCTGGCTCCTTGTCGTTTTGGCCTTGGCCCGGTATTACGGCATCTCTGTGGGACGGAATATCTGGGGGATGGCTGTCGGCCTTCTTGTTGTCGTGTCCGCTCACATTGCCAACTTCGCAGCAGTTGAGATTTCTCCGAGTTTCAGTCCGATCTGGAGCCTGTTGGTACCACTGGGTTCTACGTTCACGCTTTTGATCTGGACAGTCACGCTGTGGTCGTACGTACCCAACCCAAGGCCTAGTGTGCCTAGTGAGCCCGTTCAACAGGAAGCCCTTTCCTACTGGGAGGAGCGCTGGGCGGCCCTCGGAATGACCATTCGAAAGGCGTTCAAGCCATGAACCAACTCTTCATTTTGCTTATCATTGGGGGATTGCTCTTCGCGCTCTCGCTCGCGGCTTTATTTCGCACGCCGCCGAAATACGAGGCGACCGGCGAAGCCATGGAGACGTTGCTCAAGATCGTCCCTTTACCGGGCCTGGACTTCAAGCATAGCCGGGTTCTCTTCGACGGCTCGGATTACCGTTCGATCGCCGTGGAACCGAGATTCAAAGCGATCGCCGAGCAGCTCCGGCGGGACCGGCGGCACATCGCTCTGGCTTGGCTGAGACTATTGCGGACCGATGTGTACACGCTTTGGCGTTTTCGCCGGCTGCTGACGACGTTCGGAGTTTGCGCGAGCGTGAATGAAGAATTTGCGACGGTGGTCACCGCCGCCAGGTTGCTCCTGCTCCTTCTTGTTTTGCGCCTATCTGTGATGTTCTTTGGGCCGTTTGCCTTTGCTTCGGCGGCAGCCAGAGTGCAGGACCGCGTGCGCGGTTTCTCCAGTTCTTGCGGCGGGATGCTCGCTCGCCTTCCGATGTATCAGCTCACGCAGTTGGAGACGAACTGGCGGAACTTCGGCGCCACGCAGCCCGCGCGTTAATACCGCGAGAAAGGCCGTCGGCGACCCGCGCGCGTGTTCAGGCCAGGTACATTCCGCCATTCACGCTCAGTACTTGCCCCGTAATGTAAGCCGCTTCGTCGCTTGCCAGAAACACGATCGCCGCCGCCACCTCTGCCGGGGATCCCATGCGCCCCAGCGGAATGCGCGTCTTCAATTCCTCCTTCACCTTCTCTGGAAGCACGTCCGTCATGGCCGTCTCGATGAAGCCCGGTGCGACCGCGTTCACGGTGATATTGCGCGAGGCCACCTCGATGGCCATGGCCTTGGTCAATCCGATCAGGCCGCCCTTTGATGCTGCGTAATTTGCCTGTCCGGCGCTCCCCGCCAGCGCCACCACCGAGGCCACGTTGATGATCCGCCCCGAGCGCTGCCGCAGCATCATGGCTAGCGCCTGCTGAATGCACAGGTGCGCCCCGGTCAAGTTCGTCCGCAGCACGGCCTCCCAATCTTCGAGCTTCATGCGCAACGCAAGCGCGTCGCGCGTGATCCCAGCGTTGTTCACCAGGATGTCGAGCTTATTGAATTTTGCGAGCGCCTGCTGGAAGCCGTTCCTCACTTGGATTGGATCGCCCACGTCCATCGGCAAAGACAGCGCTTCACCGCCTGCGGCTTCGATCTCAGCGACGAGCGAAGTAAGCTTCTCCACTCGGAGATTGGCAACGGCGACTTTAGCGCCGAGTTTGGCGAGCGCAAGGGAAGTCATGCGGCCAATGCCCTGCGATGCACCCGTAACAAGCGCGACTTTGTCTTTGAGGGAAAACATGAGGCTACCTTTCCGGCGCTTCCGCGCGCGCCTGGGCGACCCTTCCCATCGTGCTATGCAGGTTTGCCGCCTCTTCCACGTTGAGGCAGCGAACAGCGCTGTCAGTCTGCCGTAGCAGGCCGCTCAGAATCTTGCCCAGACCCGCTCCCAGAAGGATGACAACGGCGTTATCAGTCATTTCGTGGACCGATTCGTGCCACAGCGCCGGCAGGCAGACTTGGCGGACCAAGGGCTCACGCACCTCGTCGCCGGGTGTGATGGGTTCCGCGTCGGCCACGTTCATCCTCACCGCCAGCGCCTCGCCACCTGCCGCGGAAATCTCAGTCGCCAGAGCCGCGTGTTTCCCTTCATTCCGCGCCGCAACGGCCACCTTGGCCCCGGCCCGCGCCAAGGCCAGAGCCGTCTCGCGCCCGATGCCTTGCGACGCACCTGTAACGATTGCCACTCGGTCCTTCAGCGTGAACATATTCGCTTCCCGTCCCTTTTCGCTGCGTGGCTCAAACTTCCGCCGATTCCTCCTGCGCCTGCGCCAGCTTCTCGATGGTTGTTTCGAGGCTCTTTTCATCTTCCACGTTCAAGGCGTGGACCGAGCGCTCGATCTGGCGCAGCAGCCCGGTGAGCACGCGTCCCGGTCCGACTTCGACGAAACTGGTTACGCCTTCCTCGATGAGCAGGCGCGCCGACTCTTCCCAGCGCACCGGCATGGTCACCTGGCGCACGAGCGCCTGACGCGCTTCCTCACCGGTCGAGATGCTGTCGGCATCCACGTTGGTTACGAGCGGCACCCGCAGATTCGCGAACGCGGCCTTCCGCAGGTCCACTTCGAGCCGCTGCTGCGCAGGCGCCATGAGCGCGCTGTGGAACGGGGCCGATACTGGCAGCACCACCGCGCGCTTGGCGCCGCTCTGCGAGGCCAATTCGACTGCGCGCTTCACCGCGCCGGCGTGACCTGAAATCACCGTCTGTTCAGGCGAATTCAAGTTCGCCGCCGAGACCACCTGCCCATCCGCGGCCCGCCTGCACACATCCGCCACGACGGCCGGCGAGAGCCCCATGATCGCGGCCATCGCGCCTTGCCCCGCCGGCACCGCTTCTTGCATGTAGGTGCCCCGCTTGCGCACGAGCTGCACTGCATCGGTGAAATCGAGAGCCCCCACGGCCACCAGCGCCGAGTACTCACCCAGACTGTGCCCCGCGACCAGATCCGGCCGCACGCCCCGGGACTCCAGGATACGGTAAGTCGCGACCGAAACAGTCAGAATCGCCGGCTGCGTATTGGCCGTCTGCTTCAAATCTTCTTCGCCGCCGGAAAAACACATCTGGGAGATGGGAAAGCCGAGCACACGGTCGGCTTCCTCGAACACCTTCTTGGCCTCGGCATGCTTCTCCGCAAGTTCCCGTCCCATGCCAGGATATTGCGAAGCCTGTCCAGGGAATAGAAATGCAAGTTTACCCATTGGCGTTTCTTGCGCGGCCGGCCCCTCAGGCGAGGGCCGCCATGTCCGCAAGCTCCTCTTCGATTTTGTCATTCATGCCGGCGCGAGCCAGCGCCGCCGCCACACGGATGGCGTTCTTGACGGCGTTGGCGTTGGAGCGGCCATGTCCGATCACGCAAATCCCGCGCACACCGAGCAGCGGTGCGCCTCCGTACTCGCTGTAATCGATGTGCCTCTGCAATCCGTTCAATGCTGCCCGCGTGAACGGCGAACCAAGCTGCGAGGCCATCGTGCTTTCGAGCGCCTTCTTCATCAAACCGAAGAGGTGCAGGGCCAGGCCCTCGCTAATCTTGAGCGCGATGTTTCCCACGAACCCATCGCATACGATCACGTCCACGTCCCCAGAAAACAGATTCCGCCCCTCCACGTTGCCGACAAAACTCACCGAGCTGCGCTTCAGCAGGCCGTGGACCTCGCGGGTCAGCTCGTTGCCCTTGGCTTCCTCCTCACCGATGGAGAGCAGGCCGACGCGCGGCTTGTGGCTGGCGAAGAGCGCCCGGTAGTAGGCCTCGCCCATCACCGCGAACTGCTCGAGGTGCTCCGGCTTGGAGTCCACGTTGGCGCCCACATCCAGCAGCACCGATACCCCACCCTTGGCGTTGGGGAACGGCGCCGCCAGCGCCGCCCGGTCCACCGACGGCAGCGTGCCCAAGACGAACCGCGCCACTGTCATCACCGCGCCGGTGTTCCCCGCGCTGACCATCCCGTCAGCTTTGCCTGCCTTCACCAGCCGCGCCGCCACGTGCACCGAGCTGTCTTTTTTCCGCCGGAAAGCGTGCGCGGGTGAATCGTCCATAGCGATAATCTCGCTCGCCGGGATGATCTCGACGGGCAGATCCCCTGAGTCAAGCTTGGCGAGCTCGGTCCGCAGAGCCCGGGACTGTCCCACCAGCAACACGCGCACGCCAAGCTCGCGCGCCGCAAGGACACCCCCCTTGACTTCGGGGCGGGGCGCATGGTCCCCACCCATGGCATCGACAGCGATGGTAAGCATGCGTTTTTCGACCTGGTAAGCCCGGGCGCAGATCTGCCCTACGCTGACGTATCCATAACCTCGCGGCCCTTATAGTAACCGCAATGCGGGCAGGCGCGATGCGGCTGCCTCATTTCATGGCAATTCGGGCACTCCGCGAGCGCCGGCGCCGAAAGATGATCGTGGGCGCGGCGCTTGTTCTTGCGTGCCTTCGAGTGGCGGCGTTTTGGATTTGGCATACGAACACTCCTCGTTCCGGCCCCTGTGTGGGCGCATTTTACGGGCATCGCGCCCGATTTCCTATTGTTTTTTGAACCAGTCCTGCTTCAGGCGCGCCAGCGGCGCCATGCGCGGGTCCGCCGCGTGGGCATCGCAGCGGCATTCTTCATGGTTCAGGTTCGCGCCGCAGTGTGGACACAGACCCCGACAATCGCTGCGGCAAATCACTTTCATGGGAATGGTCAGGAGCACTTGTTCGGTCAACACATCAGCCAGGAAGAGCCCCTGGCCTTCGAAAAACGCGATTTCAGTGTCGTCCCGCCGGAGCCGGACTTCCTCCTCCGGCTTACCGTGTCCATCCATGGGCCGGTAAAACAGGTCAAAATCGCGGCTCAGCTCTTCCACGACGGAATCCAGACACCGGGCGCAGATCAGCTCGATCTTGGTCTGGAACGACCCGCTCACCCGAATTTGCCCCTCGATCAGCTCGGCCGTCCCGCGAACCTCGAGTGGCTCGAGTTGACGGAACTCCATGCTGTGAAAATCGATGCTGCCCGGCGCATAGGTCTGCGCGATGCGGAGCTTGCGGACGGCCAGTTCATTGACGTCAATAAACATGGAAGAAGAACTGCGATCTCCTTTTCTTCAGATATTATCGAGGCGGCGCTGCGCTCAAGTCAAGGAAGGAAGCCCTTACGGTGCGCCATCGCGGTATGCCGGCGCGGTGAGACTCCTCCAGCCGAAGCTAGTTCGCGGTGCTGGCAGGGGGCCCGAAACGCTGGGCATGCTGGCGCAGGAGGAATTGATCGGTCATGCCGGCGATGTAATCGCACACGACGTTGTGCCTGGGAGCTTCCTGGGCCAGTTTGGCGTAGAAGCGAGGCATAGCTTCGGGCATTTCCATATAGAAAAGGAACATCTCCTGGAGGCAACGGATGGAGCGGTCGCGGTCTTCGGTGATCGACGGTTGCTCGTACACCCGAGCCAACAGAAAGCGCTTCAGCTCCGAGTTGCGCGCCGCCGCTTCTTGGCCAAACCCCGCCAGGCGGTTGGGCGCTTGTCGCACGTCATCGACCGAGTCGGCGCCCGAGTCTTTTAGCCGTTGTCGCGTGGAGACGATCAAATCCGTAGCCAGAAAGTCGAGGCAGCGTTTGAGCGCTTCGTTGAACCTAAGCTTGGCCCGGCCATGCGGATGCCCCGCTTCTACAGCCGCGTAGGCCTCCCGAAACAACCGGACCTCGCCGCAAAGCATCTCGATGTCCAGGAGGCGCGCTTCGAGCGCATCGTCCAGGTCCGCGGTATTGTAGGCGATCTCGTCCACCCAATCGATGAGCTGCGCTTCGAGCGGAGGGCGCATGTCCAGGAGATACTCTGCCAACTCGGGATGCTCCGCGGGCGTATAGTCGTCGGAGTGCTTGACGATTCCCTCGCGGACCTCGAACGTCAGATTCAATCCCGGAAAATCCAGATATCGCCGCTCGAACTGTTCTACGATGCGCAGCGCCTGCAGATTGTGATTGAAAGACCCGCCGTGTTGCCGCATCAACTCGTCAAGCTTCCGCTCGCCGGCGTGCCCAAACGGCGGATGCCCGATGTCGTGGGCCAGGGCCAGCGCTTCGGCCAACTCGGCATTCAAATCGAGGGCCCCAGCGACGGTCCGCGCGATCTGGGCCACTTCGAGCGTGTGGGTCAGGCGGTTCCGGAAATGGTCGGAGTAGCGCATGGTGAAGACCTGCGTCTTCGCTTCGAGCCGCCGAAAGGCCCGCGAATGGATCACCCGGTCGCGGTCCCGGGCGTAATCGCTTCGGTAAGGATGAGATGGTTCGGGATAGCGGCGTCCCCGCGAATCCGCCTGGTGCATCGCGTAAGGAGCGAGTGTCATGGAGAATGTATGGCCTGCAGGGACGGCCGCTCAGCGCCTCGGGCCGAGTGCAATCAGAACGCTCGCGGAGGCGAGGACCGCACCTCAGGATTTCGACGGTAGTTCGTCAAGCACGCGTTGCGCCTTTTCGGAGGCCGCCGAGCCCGGGTAGTCCTTCGTGATCTGGTTGTAAATAGTCACGGCGTCTTTGAGACTCGTCTTCTGGAGTTGCGCCGCCAGAGCGAGTAAGACAACCGGCTTCGGCACCAACACCGTCGGATGCTCGGCCAACTGCCGCAACAATTTTATGGCTTCGTCCGGTTTTCCCGTACGAGCATACACCTCGGCCATCTGAAAACGGGCCAAACCCGCCACTTCTTGATCGCCGCTGTTCTCGATCTTGCGGAGGCTTTCGATGGCTTGGTTATACCGGCCCATCTCCTCAAGAGAGAGCGCTTCGTAATACCGCGCCAGCCTTCCCGCATTTGTGCGCGGATACTTCGTCGCCGCCTCATCGAATTTTCGCGTCGCGTCCTGGAGCCTGGTATTGTCGTCCGCGTAATTGGGTTCCCCCGGCTCCACCGGCTCGCCGGGCGCGCGCACCTGCGCATTGTATGCCTTCATCGCGTCGTCCAGCGCCGCGGACGCCCTCACGTCCTGGCGATCTTTATACAGCTTCCACCCAAACATCCCCAAGGCGATCACCACCGCCAGCCCGATCACGAGGGTGGTAAACTGCTTATGCGAAACGACCGCTTCGGCACCGTGCTCCAGAGATTCCCGGAATCTGTCTTGCTTCAGCTCCTTGCGCGAAATGTGCGCCACGTGTTTGGTCTCCTCAACAGTCTTTGGAATCGCGATGGTATCACAATTTCCGCCCAGCCTCCGAACCCTGGTGACCTTTGCCGCAAACGTGCCGCAGCTTCCGCAACCCAGACCCCTCCCGCGTGTTAAATTCTCTATATGCAGGCCACCTGCGAACATTGCGGCGCCCACTACGTCCTCAGGGACCAGGACCTCGCCGGGCACACGCGCGTGCAGTTTCGCTGCTCCAAGTGTAACTACGCAACCGTTGTCGAAATCACACGCCGGTCCGACATGACCATGGTCATCTCCCCGCTTCCGGAATTCGCCCGCGCCGGCGGCGCCAGTTCCGGCGCTTCTCTTCCCGGCCAGTACGAAGGCCTTGCTCTTCCTGCCGCTTCCCAAATCGTTCTGAGCGTTCTCACCGGCCCCGCCAAGGGTCTCGTCTATCGCTTGACGAAGCCTCGCGTCATCCTGGGCCGGACCGGCGCCGACGTGGTTCTCGAAGACGCCGAGATTTCACGCCAACATTGCGCCATCGAAGTGAAAGGCACGATCATCCGCCTCAAGGACTTGGACTCCACCAACGGCACCTTCCTCGAAGACGAACGCGTTCGCGCCGCCGAGCTTCAAAATGGCGCGGAATTCCGCATCGGCTCGAGCGTGATCCGCGTCTCGCTCGAACCACGCTAGCCACCGGCATCTTTGTGCGATACTACTTCCGTTTCCCCGCATGAATGCGATCTCCGCCTGTCTGATCACGCTCAACGAGGAGAAGAACCTCCCGCGAGCACTGGTATCCCTCAAAGGCGTCGCCGACGAAATCGTGGTCGTGGATGCCTGCAGCTCCGATACGACGATTGAGATCGCGCGGCAACACGGCGCCGTTGTCCACGTCCGTCCCTGGACCAACTATTCCGACCAGCGGAACTTCGCCGCATCGCAGGCACAGCACAACTGGATACTCGCGATTGATGCGGACGAGGAAGTGGGCCAGGAGCTGCGCGCGTCACTACTTCGCTGGAAGCTGGAGCCCGCGACAGGAGCCGCGTACGAATTCTCCCGCCGCGCAGAATACCTGGGGAAATGGATGCGCCATTCCGGTTGGTACCCGGACATCAAGCCTCGGCTTTACGACCGTCGGCAGGGGAAGTTTATCGGTGTACTGCATGAGAAGGTGCACGCGGAAGGAGTGGTAGGGCGCTTGGAGGGCGACCTGTTGCACCACGCCTACGGCACGCTCGCAGCACATCGAGTGAAGAGCGAGGCCTACGCGAGCATCTCTGCGGAAGCAATGTTTCAGCGGGGCCAGCGTCACTGGCTGTTCCCGCTGCTTCTCTTTCCGACATGGACATTGGTGCACACCCTGGTTCTTCGCGCGGCTTGGCTGGACGGGTGGCGCGGTCTCCTGATAGCGTGGATGGCTGCTCGAACCGTTTTCAGGAAGTACTGGAAGCTCGGCCAGCGCGCCGGACGAATCGCCAGAGGCGAGACAAAATGAACGTGCTGTACGTGGATCTGGAGCGCGAGTGGCGCGGGGGACAGAGCCAAGCGCTGCTCACCCTGCGAGGCCTGCGCGAGAGCGGACATGTCGCAGAACTCGTTGCCGCCCGTGGCTCGCCGATCGCGCGCCGGGCCGCCGGCGCGGGGATCATCGTGCACGAAGTGTCGCGCGTGGCGTTGCGCCTCTCTGCTGCAAGGGTCGTCCGGCGGTTGGCGCGAAGTGGACGGTTTAATGTCTTGCATGCCAATGAGTCCCACGCGCTGACGGCAGCCTGGATGGCCGGCGCAGATGCTTTCCTGCCCATTCTGCTCTCTCGGCGCATCGGTTTCCCGCTTCAGAGCAACATCTTCTCTCGGGCGCGGTTTCGGGCGGTCTGCCGCTTTGTTGCGACTTGCCAGGACATCGCGCGAAGCCTGATGGAATCAGGCATTTCGTCGGAACGCATTGCCATCGTAAATGAGGGCGTTGAAATCCCCCCTCTGCCTTCTGCCGGGAGCCGACTCAGGGCCCGGAAGTATTGGGGTGTGAAGGAGGATGAGTTTCTGTTTGGGTGCGTAGGAGTTTTTGTGCCGGAGAAGGGGCAAAGACATTTGATTGAAGCCCTCGCGAAGGTGCGAAAGGAGTATCCACGAGCAAGGCTGTTGCTGGCCGGCGACGGAGCGTGCCGGCCAGCGCTTGAGAAACTCACAAACGACCTTGGACAGACTGAGGCTGTCCATCTCGTGGGTTTCGTGCAGGATGTAACGCCGGTTTATATGGCGTTGGACGCATTCCTGTTCCCGTCTGAGTTTGAAGGGCTGGGCACATCCATGTTGGCAGCGCTGGCCTGGGGATTGCCATCGGTTTCGACGGCCCGCGCCGGGCTGGCGGAAGTCGTTGATAATGGCCGAACCGGTCTTGTCGCGGAGCCCGATGGGAGGCAGTTTGCCGAAGCCATGCTGCGTTTGCTCCGCGAGCCATCCTTTGCGCAAAGACTTGGTGTCGCGGCGCGCCGAAGCGCCATCGAACGCTTTTCCGCCGCGCAGATGGTCGAAGGCACGCTGAGCGTGTACCGGGAGGCCTTGCGCAGGAGACCAGGGTCCAGCCGCTGAGGCGTCTCATCTCAGCAAGAAAAGCCGAAGCGCCGGAGTGCCTTCCCAGGACTTCTCCGGCGCTTCGAAAATGCCTTTTGCACCAGTGTCTGTCTTTCCCGAGACATTTCCCCCTTTCCGCTCTATCGCAGAGTCGAGCTTGATTCAGATTGGATCATCCATCGCTCTCGTGGCTCGAAGAATCCCACACCGGTGGCGGTGCCCGTGGCGGGCAACGTCTGGGAGTAGGCCACTCGGGCCGTCGAACGAAACTTCTTGGTGCGCGACACAAGCCCCAGCCGGTTATCCGGCTCCGGCCGTCGCATCGTTTTCAGACGAGCGCCGCTCCCCAGGAAGTGCACGCCCGCCTCAAGCGGAGTCCGGCCTTCGAAACACGTCCCTATGTAGATCTTCGGCACGTCATTTCCTCTCTGTTGCTTAAAAGCAGGCGGCAATCCGCGTCAATGCCTTCACACCGTTTGGGGAGCCCTTCATGCGGTAGAGCGCCCGGTCCGCCGCGCCCAGCAGTCTTTCCACCGTGTCGCCATCAACCGGATAGACCGCAGCGCCAGCACTCGCCGAAACTGCCGGAAATTCCCCATCGCCCGACAGGCGTTCGGAGATCCGCCGGATGACGCGCTGAGCGATCTCGGCCCCTGCTTCCGGCAGCACCAGCGCGAATTCATCTCCTCCGTAGCGCGCCGCCGTGTCAACCGTCCGACAGTTCGTGCGCATCAGGTTTGCCAGCCGACAGAGCGCCCGGCTCCCCACTAGATGGCCGTGCTCGTCATTGATCTTCTTTAGCTGATCCATATCGAACAAGACCACGCTGAACGGCCGGCCCGTCCGCCGCGAACGGCCTAATTCGCTTTCGAGCACCGCGATCATGCGCCGGTAGTTCGCCAGGCCGGTGAGCGGGTCGCTCGCCGCCATCCGCCGCACTTGGTCGAACAAACGCGCGTTGTCCAAGACCGCCGCGCCAAGGATCAGCGCGTAACTGGAGGTCTTCAGGATTTCAGCCACGAGAAATGGCCCATCGAACAAGTGGTCGGAGAAGCCGGCCACCAAGTGGCATCCCGCGTTCAGCACCGCCACCCAGATCAGGGCGCGGTCGAAAACCGTCGCAGTGAACCGCAACCGCTGGCGGAAAAGGACCGCTGCGAGCAGGAAAACCGACGCAGGAAGCAGGTCCCACGGCCGCGCCAAGAATCGGGTGGAGTGCACGACCGGCGCCGCAGGCGCTGCCAAGAATGCCGCGCTCGTCACATAGGAGGCCACCGCGACGGCGAGCAGCGCGCCCGCGATCTCACGGCTCGGCTGCCGCGCCATCGGAATATTGCGCTCGACCACGATGGCCGCCAGCAGCAGGGTGCCGAGCAATGTCCTCCCCACCATCCATCCCATGGGCACGTGAGAGAGAGCCGATGGCCCGCGCTCGAGCAAATCGCGCAGACCGAAATACCCAACTGTCTCGATGAGCCCAGAGGTGACAAATCCAAAGGCGAGGATCAGGGCGATGCGGTCATGGGTCCCGCGGAAACGCACCAAGGCGTTCGCGGCGTAGCAGAAGGATAGAAACGTTCCCGCCACTTCGAGGTAAAGGTAGGTCTCAGGGTACGTCTCAAACTGTCCGCCGCGCAGCCAAGCCAGTCCGGCAGCGCCAAGCAAGATTGCTCCCGCGAGCCCGAGAGCCGCGCGGTGTCGGCGACCGAAGCCCAATACCCTGCGAAAACGGCTCAAATCCCCCAAAACTTCCTCCAAAACGCCCAGCAAAGCCGAGGCGCCACGAAGATATGCATGCGGATGACCTTTTTCGTCGTGTTTTTGTGTGTTGTAATTGACTGTGCAAAAAGGACTTATGTTATGCCCTGGACGCAGATTGTCCGCATGGGCATACCTGCGACGCCGCACTGGTGAGCGCTGGCACTGTACTCTTTGCGCAAGTCTATGGAATTATTAAGGATAACCAGCAGGCACGTGAAACTGGTTCAAACGCGAGCAAGTGTATCAGTCTGAGACAGTCTCATGTGCGTGACAAACCGCAAGAAACACACTTTGGGCTTGGCGAGGGGCAGCTCTCGGGCTTGCACGGCATGGAGGAGCCCACATGTCTTGTGAGCTCCGTCGCAGAACGGCTTATTCGCAGAGTGCCCGCAGCGGCAGAGCGCAATCGCTGTCCGTCCCGGAAATAGGAAGGCCTTCCCCTCAGGGTCCACAACCTGAAAATCTCCTTCAATTAGGATCGGACCGTTGTTGAACACCTTGATCTGTGTCGAGAGCACTTTCTCCTCCAGGCAGGACGGGCATTCTTGCCTGTCTTGCGTTGCTTCTCTCTCCAGACGCCGCTGCCGAAAGGGACCGGAACTTCTGCCGGGGTTGTTCCCGAGGTATCAGTACTTCGGCACTGACGGGTCCACTTCATCGGACCACGCGAGAATCCCGCCCTTGAGATTGAGTATCTTGCGGAAACCAGCCTTGCGCAGGAACTCGACTGCGTCCGCCGAGCGCTTTCCGCTTCTACAATGGGCGATGATCTCGCGCGAACTATCCAACTCATGCACGCGCCGCGGCAGCTCTCCCAGGGGAATCAAGTGTCCCTTCAGGTTACAGATCTGATACTCGTGGGGTTCGCGCACGTCAAGGATGAATAGATCGTCGCCGCGGTCCAGCCGCGTCTTGAGCTCCCGCGGGGTGATTTCCGGCACTTGCACCTGAGGCACCGGTGACTCCTCTCCACGCACGCCACAGAATTCGTAGTAGTCGATGAGTGTGGTGATCGTGCGATGCTCACCGCACACAGGGCACGCCGGGTTCTTGCGCAGCTTCAGCTCGCGAAACTTCATTCCCAGCGCATCAAAAAGCAGCAGCCGTCCCACGAGCAGATCTCCGCTGCCGAGAATCAGCTTGATTGTTTCCATCGCTTGGATCGCTCCGACGATTCCCGGCAAGACGCCGAGCACGCCGCCCTCGGCGCAGGAGGGCACCAGCCCGGGGGGAGGCGGTTCCGGATAAAGGCACCGGTAACATGGCCCACCCCGATAGCCGAAAACCGTGGCCTGCCCTTCAAAACGAAAAATGGACCCATACACGTTCGGCTTGCCCTGCAGAATGCACGCGTCGTTCACCAGGTAGCGCGTGGGAAAATTGTCGGTGCCGTCCACGACCACGTCGTACTCAGCGAAGAGGTCGAGCGCATTCTTGCTTGTTAGTTTGGTTTCGTGCGGAACAATCTCGATCTCGGGATTGAGGTTCGTCAGCCGCTCGCGCGCCGCTTCGATCTTCGGCCGCCCAACATCGCTCGTTCCGAAAGTCACCTGGCGCTGCAGGTTGGTGAAGTCCACGACGTCGAAATCCACAAGCCCCAGCCGACCCACTCCCGCCCCGGCCAGGTATAGGCCCAGCGGCGCGCCCAGGCCGCCAGCGCCAATGAGCAGCACCTTCGCCTGTTTCAGCTTGAGCTGCCCCTCCATTCCGACTTCGGGCATGATGAGGTGGCGGCTATAACGCAAAATCTCGTCTTTGGAGAGCTTCGCCTGAGCCGTTCCATCCGTCGCTGGCCGAACTTTCGTGGCCATGCTATCTCCGTTCCGTCCACAGTGAACTGCGAACTTGCCCGCAGCCGCCTGCAATCGACGGCACAATACTGATCGTGTCGCCGTCTTTGATGGGCGTGTCCTCCTTGCCGAGGTAGCGGATATCTTCGTCGTTCACATACACGTTGACGAAGCTCCGGATGCGGCCCTCGTCGGTGTAGAGGTGCTTGCGCAGTTCCCCGAACTCACTGGTCAGGCGGCCTAACGCCTCGCCTACCGTGCGCGCCTCCAGCTCCGCGAACTCACGCTTGCCAGCATAAGCCCGCAGCGGCGTGGGAATCATCACCTTCACTGCCATGCTTCGTTCTCTCCTCTCCGGTCTCAGCCAGACGCGCCAGCGCGAAGCCCAATTTCTTCCGACACGAACGCCGAGCGATCGTCCGCCAGCCGCCACGACGTTATCGCTCGCGCCGCGCCCTCTGTCACACTCACAATCACGTAGCTGTACCACGGCCAGGCGTGGTCGCGGTCGTAATCGCTCGGCCGCGCCGGGTGGTCCGGATGCGAGTGATACCATCCGATGACCTCCAGACCTTTCTCCCGCGCGGCCCGCTCCGCGCCCAACACATCTTCCGCCGTCAACGAAAAACGATTTCGCGGCGAATCGTCCCGCCGGTTCACCAACGGCCAGAGCGCCAACACTTCGCGCTCTTCATCGCCGTCGCGCCCCACCATCGCGCCGCAACATTCATGCGGATAAGTCTCTGCACCATGCGCGCGGATCGCCTCTGCGATTTCTCCTCCGAGTATCAACCGCGCCTCGCCGCTCATTCCACCTCGTCCCAGAACCGCTCGCTCAGGTATTTCGATCCAGAATCGGCGAACACGGTCACGATCACGGCGTGCTCGCCCTGCGGAATCCGTTCCGCCACCTGCATGCACCCGACGAGCGCCGCCGCCGCGCTCGGGCTCACCAGCAGACCCTCCTCGCGCGCCAAGCGCTTCACCAGCCGGTAGGCTTCCTCAGTTCCAACGCTCAAGTCCTCATCCGCCAGCGTCGCATCGTAGATCGCGGGACGAATCGCTGACTCCATATGCTTCCAGCCCTCAAGGCCGTGAAAAACGGCATCCGGCTGGAGGCTCACGCAGCGCACTGCCGGGTTCAGTTCCTTGAGCCGCCGCGTGGTTCCCACAAACGTCCCGCTTGTCCCCAGCCCAGCCACGAAATGAGTAATCCGGCCACTGGTCTGTTGCCAGATTTCGTTTGCGGTGCCGTGGTAATGCGACTGCCAGTTCGCCGGATTGCTGTACTGATCCGGATAGAAGTACTTCCGGGGCTCGCCGGCGTAAATCTTCTGCGCGCGCCGGATCGCTCCATCGGTGCCTTCATCGCCCGGGGTGATCTCAAGTTCCGCTCCGAACGCCTTCAGGATGCGCTTTCGCTCGTGCGACGCGTTCTCCGGCAGACACAGCTTTACCGGGTAACCCAGCGCCGCGCCGATCATCGCGTAGGCGATCCCCGTGTTGCCGCTCGTCGCGTCGAGGATAATCTTTCCCGGGCCTAACGCGCCCGAGAGCTCGCCCTCACGAATCATGCCGCGCGCCGGCCGATCCTTCACCGATCCGCCGGGATTGAACCATTCTGCCTTGGCGTAAAACTCGACGTCTGACAATTCGCACCCAATGCGCTCAAGTCGCAGCAGCGGGGTATTGCCAATACGCTCGAGCAGACTCTTGCCGAGCGGTCTCCCGCGAGCAACTAGGCTCGGATCGCCGCCTGGAATCCTCAGCGCTGGTTCTGCCGCCGACACTTGTACGTCACCGCCCAGCCCGATTTTTGAACTCAGACCCTCGGGCTGCGTCTTTGATGCTCTCCCCCTGCCCGCGGGTATGCCTCTATTTTACCGCAAGTTAGGAGGAATGCCCCGAGGTGGCAGTGAGTGGCGGGCAAATGCGACTGAAATAGTCGTATTTTCAATCAAATGGCTCCCTTTCCTCCAGCGCAGTTTGGCAAACTGCCTCTTGACCGCCTCGGGTTTCTCCGACTCATTTACGACATTCAGCTCCTTTCTCTACCCCACTTTACATCCGCGCCCGGCTCTCTTACTCTGACTCTTCCATGTGGCCCATAGACGAACGCTTCGGTGCCCGGACTGTTCTTGAGGCTCTCCCGGCAGCGGGATTTACGGTCAGCAGTACGCGCGGCGTCGTTCGCGTAGAGAAGTATGGATGCGGTGTCGAGTTCCGCCAGATCGCCGGAAGCCGCTACCAAATGACGATCCAGCCGGCGATCATGCGGCGCGGTCAATTCACGCGGCTGTGGGATGCCGGGTACCAAAAGTTTCTTCTTACCGACGATGGGTCGAAGTTCCCCGCCCTCGCCGAGCATCTGCAGAATCTTCGCCGCTTCAATGAGGAACTGCGCGCAGCGCTCGGCGTGCCTACCTACTACAACGAGAGCATCGGCTCGGTCTGCTACCTCTCCGTTTACGACCGCGTGAAGGGGCGGCCTGGCGATGTCCCCGAACAAAGCGTCGGGGCCAAGCCGCACTCGTCCCACTGAGCATTTCGTGCCGCGATCCGGTGCAGAATGGTTCCTGCGAATTCCGAGGGGGAAGCGAATGACAACTGTCGTGGCATTCGTGGATGACCTGGTTTTTCACGCCAAGCTGCTCGAGACGGCTCGACAGGTCGGAGTCGATCTGCGCGCCGTCTCAAGCGCAGACGCGCTCTCCGATGCAATGGACAAGGCGGCCAGCCAGCAGCCGGCGCTCGTTCTTGTGGACCTCAATGCGCGCGCTGACGCTGTCGGCGCCCTAGAGATGCTACGCACCACCGATAACGCCGTGCCTGTCATCGGCTTCTTTTCTCATGTGCAGTCCGAGCTCGCCGAGCGCGCCCTTGCGGCCGGTTGCGGCGAGGTGATGCCTCGGTCGAAATTCACCCGGGATCTTGCGGCGATTCTCTCCGCCGCCAAATGTTGAAGGAGGCTCAGGTCTCATGCGCGTTCTGCGTCCCGCATTAGTCCTTCTCTTTGTTGGGCTGCTCTTTGATTGCGGGCAATCCTCTGCGCAGGTACCCGCTGAGTCCTCTTCGAAACCATCCGCCGAGCCGACTGCCACTCAGGATCCTTCCCTGGCCCTGCGCGATATTCTCGCCGCAGCTTGCTCGGAAAGCGCGCGCGATTTCGGCAGCTTCTTCACTCCGGAAAACGAGACCGTTTTCCAGCGGCTTGCTCCGGTAACGCGCGTGGCCTTGATGAAGCGTTTCGTTCTTCTCGATGAACCGGGCGTCCCACGGCTGCTGACGAATCCTTCGGGACGGCCTCTGGTGCGCTGCGAAACTGCCAGCATCACTGCGGAAATGCAGCTCGGCGCAGCCCACGTCCAGGAAAACCTCGCCTTCGTTCCGCTCGAGGCGCGGCCCCTCGGCGATAGTGCCGGTGTGGGCGCACGCCGCGTCACCATCGGGTTGGTTCGAGAAGGCGGCGGCTGGAAACTCCTTTCGATAGGCTTGCTGTTGCTCGATCTAAATGCGCTCGAGCAAGAATGGCTGCAGGCCGATCTCCAAGACAACGAAGAAGACTCTGTGCGAGCTCTCGTGCGCCTTGCCGCGGCCGTCGAGAAGTACCGCGAGCTGTACAGCAAGTTTCCCGAATCGCTCGCGCAGCTTGGGCCGCCCGATAGCGGCCCGGCTTCGCCGCGATTTTCGGCCCTCGTCAGTTCCGATCTGGCCGGCGGGAGCTTCGGAGGCTATTCGTTCCGGTACACGCCGGTGGCCGCGAAGGATTCCGGAGCCATTATCGGCTTTGCCCTAGCGGCCACACCGCTGATCTATGGCAAGACCGGGCGCAGATCCTTCCTCGTCGATTCCTTCGGTGGGATTCACGGAGCTGACCACAAGGGCGCGCTCGCTGAAACCACCGACCCGAGAGTCGATCGTTCATCGGATAGCACAGGTCGCTCGCGAAAGGATTGACGGCGGGCGGAAAACCAGCCAAGATTCACTGGACCCCCTTCCTGGCCGTCGTGTGCGGCATTCAATCCAGTGTGCGCTTGGGACACCCTCTTGTGGACAGGTGCGCTGAATGGCTGCAAAGAAAGGAGATACGATCACAGGGGGCGCTTCCATCGCGACCGGCGAAGAAATCGCCGAGCGCAGGCGATGGCCTCGGTATGCAATTATGGCCACGGCCCGCGTCATCGAGCCCCTTTCGATGGCCAAGGTCGAGGGCCGATGCACGGACCTGGGCGCCGGCGGCTGCTACGTGGACTCGATCAATTCCTTCCCCCTGGGCACCAAAGTGCGTCTCAGCGTGTGGCAGGGCAACCGGCGCTTCGAGAGCCTGGCGTGTGTCGTTTACAGCCTGCGCGGAATGGGCATGGGCCTCGTGTTCACCCAGATGGAGCCCGCCGAACGGGCGACAATCGAGACCTGGGTTCGTGAGCTGAGTTGTGGTCTGGAATCCGAGCCGGGCCACTCCGAACTCACCACGGTTCCTTCGGCACATGCGCCTCAAGCTCCCCAGTCTGAAGCGTCCTCCGAGCGCGCCGTACTGATGCATCTGATCGATCTACTTGCCCGAAAATGTTACGTCACGCCCCAGGAAGCCGAATCTCTCCTTCGCGAATTGTTTAGATGATCGTGCGCTGTTGCCCATCACTTTGAAATCAAGTGAACGCCACCTCTCGGGAGCGGGTTTGCGGGCCGGCGGGGGAGGCGGTACCATCACGGACAATGAATTCTCCCCGGCCACGCCTGCAGCCTGCTCTGTTCGCGATGCTGCTCCTCTATTCTTCCATACTCGTGCGCGGCGGAGCGGCCACGGCTCAGGCTCATGAGGCGTTCTTGCCTGCTGCGGCGGCCGCCCGTTCGTGGGCTGACAAACCGGCCATGCAGGAGCCGGTGTCGCCACCGGTGTTTGAGTTTCACAGCGGGTTCTGGACCAATCTGCATCATTTCCTCTACAAGCTGGCGCGTGACCGGAAGGATTCCTCAAAGGCGACTGACCCCTTCGCGGGCGCAAAGTTAGCCGTAGTGGAGCAACGCGAATGGAACGTTGCGGTGGACTACTACGCGGTGAATTACGCGGACCTGGACCCAGCGATCAACGTTGACCTCATCAACTTAAAGAACGAGCTCGGGGATGCGGAGAATTGCGCGGAAATTTCCGGGCGCAGCGGGCCGCGCTGTGCCATGGCGTTACCAAAGGAGGTGGCGCAGATCCTGGAATCGGCTGCGCCGGTGTATCGCGCCCATTGGTGGAGCGAGCACGACCGCGCAAACCGCCAATGGACCGAGCAGGTGGCACCGCTGGTGCGGCAGTGGGGCAAGGATTTGGCGGAAGAGCTCGCTCGAGTCTACCAAGCGAAATGGCCGGCGGGTAAAGTGCGCGTGGACGTGACGGCCTACGCCGACTGGGCGGGTGCCTACACGACGCTCGATCCGTTGCGGGTGACGATTGCCAGCCTGGATCCGCGGAATCAAGGCCAGGCCGCTCTGGAACTATTGTTTCACGAAGCCTCGCACGGTCTGGCCGAGCCGATCCAGACGGCCATCGTGCGAGAGTGCCGCATCCGGGGCAAACCGATCCCGCGCGATCTGTGGCATGCGGTTGTCTTCTACACGACGGGCGAGGTCGTGAAGGACGTGCTGAATGAAGGCGGTGAGACAGGCTCCGGAGCCTACACGCCGTACGCGATGCGCGAGGGACTATACACGCACCGCTGGTCGAATTACCTGCGAGTGATCCAGAAATACTGGCAGCCTTATCTGGACGGATCCGCGGATTTCGGCGATGCGATTGCCCGGATGGTATCGTCGCTGTAGCGCGGTTCGTGGCGGGGCTCAGGCGGCCTGGCGATCCCAGCGCAGGCGAGAAAGGTGCGGCCAACGACTCTCGGTGCGCACTTGCGCAGATGGAAATTGCCTTTAGAAACGCAGCGCGGCGCCACGCAGAGAAAAGCGTGCCGCCGCACCGGTATGCCACGCGCGAGGAAAGGTTACGGTCCGGTGGTAATCAGGTCCCCCATGACCACAGTGAACTTCGTGGACTTAACCTGATTTGTGGACGACACCAGAACCACCTGAACACTCCCTGATTGCAGGGTCGGGAAGGCCATGATGACGCCGCTCCTGACCAGATTCCCGGAAGTGTCGTGTAGCTCAAAACGATAGATTCCCCAAACCTGCAGGGTGAGAGTCGCCGAGACGCTCCCCTGCCTGCTGATCGGCCACTGGCCAACATTCACGCTACCCGATGCGGTCTGCTGAAACAGGCTGACGGTGCCTTGAATCGCCGCGCCATTGTCCCACTTGAAACTGGCGGAGAGGGCAACGCTTTCCGTTGTTGAGGCTGAAGTGGGAGCTCCGGCGGGTCGAAACGCCGCCGACTGGCAGACCCACTCGTAAGAACCGCCCAGGTCGGCGGTCACCGTGTACGAACCAGCTGCCGTCGTCTGCGTGTCTTCGATAATGTTGTCATCACCCATACTACGGAGGGTAAAGCCGGTTCCCGGCGAAGGAACTCCCCCGCCATCCGCGCACATGCCGAAAACCAAATCGTTGGGAGATGTAGTTGTCACAGCCCCGCTGCTTCCCGTTTTTCCAGTTCCCCCGGCGCCAGTGGCAGCATCGAGCGGGTTCGTCGTATCTGCTCCGGAGTACTCGAGGACGTAAACGTCTGCGAACAATGCGGCCTTGGACAGTGTCACCGTGACCGTGTCCGCGCCGCCGTGAATATTCCGGGCATAGAAAACTCCGGCGTCCCCGCTGACGGCGGAACCGAGCGCCGGATTGGAAACGGCGGCATAGCTGTTCCCCTGGCTATCCACGACGCTGCTGACGGCCACAGTGGTGTCATAGAGGATGCCAACGACAAGCAGATTCCCCGCCGTCGTGCTGGCGCGAAGACTCTGCTTGACGGTGGTCACCGAACGGGCTGCTTGATCGGCTTCTTGAACAAAAGTCACCGCTGCTCGAGCCGGCGGCACCAAAAACGCCAACGCTGTCACGAGCCCGATACGAACCAACATTGATTTCATCTGGCCCTCCCTAAAAATTCGTCTTGCGTCCCGGAACGAGCGGGAGCCTGGCATTCCGATTCCGCGCCGGAGGCCACTCGTGCAGACACACGAGTGCCTCATTCCACATGTGACTGCAATACGTTGTCGAGCGAACGTGAACGCGGAACCGAAACGATTTCACGCCGAGCAGAGAGGGGGCTCGGTGTGGATCGTGTCGTGTGTCGCAGGTCGGCTGGGAATTGTGAGCCTGCGGCAAAACGAAATCAGGACCGTATCAGAGCTTGACGACCAGGTGTACGCTCCCCGTAGCGTTCACGTCTGTTTCTGCTTTCCGCACGCCGAGCTTCAACCGGACAGCCCAGATGTGTGGTTCACGATGCAAAAGGTAGAGCATTGCTCGAGCACCGTCAATTGGTGGAAGGTGCAATTCAAGGACAGGCCCGGTGCCTGTCCCAAGTTTCATGTCGAATGGCCCTCGCGGGCAGGGGAACAGAAGAAGGACAGATGGACGGCGAAGCTTAGCTGTGCGCCTGCGGCCGGCTGAGTTCTTCGAGTGTGATCCAGCAGGACGGGAAACAGAATCGCGAGGGCGAAGAGACTCGCACAGCGCGATCGCGTAGCAGGTTCCTTAGCGTGCCGCAAACCGGCGGGCGCGGCCGGCAATCATGGGCTCGACGATCGACCAAACACCGGGGATTCGCCCGTGACGCAGCTCTTCGATCAGGAAGGGCGAATCCAAGAGTGCAGCCTCCGTGTCCCGGTTGCAGTGACATCCGTTGCCGAACAGGTACCAGACTCGCTGCCATCGGTCCTGGCGCCGCGCGATTTTCGGGTCCGGGTGACGAATATGCTCGAGAAAAAGATATTGCCCGCCCGGCCGCAGGACTCGCGCGACTTCTCGAAGAACACGCGCTGGGTCCATTGCGGTGCACAAGACCATCGTCGCGACGACGGTGTCGAAGCTCGCACCAGGAAAGGGTAAATCCTCTGCGGGCGTCTCGACCACGAAGACCCGGCGTTCGGATGCCGCCACTTTTCTGCGCAGGATCGGGAGCATGTGGCAGTAGCCCTCGGTGAGTATCAATCGGCTCACCGCCGCGGGGTAATGAGGGAGATTGAGGCCGGTCCCGCTGCCAATTTCCAGGGTGCGTCCCTTCGCGAAGGAGAGAAGTTGGCGGCGCTGCGCAGAAAGGCCTTCTCTTTCCGCGCGGCGCAGAAATCGGTCGTAGGCCCCTGCAAAAGCGAAGCGGCCCCACGTCGCGTCATACATAGCTTGGGCGAGCCGGTTCTTGAAGATCATTCCAGATCACTCAGTCAAGGCACGAAGTGACTCCCCGCGAGGCCTTCGGTGATTGCGGCTGCATACATAACACGAAGTGCGCCGATTGTCCCCTTTTTCGAGCGTGCTGCCGTGTTGCACGCTGCGGCCAGCGGGAGCAGCGGCGACGTCGGTGGTGATGCAAAGCATTCAGCATCGCGACTGAGTCCGTTCGAATCAGGACAGTCTCGGAAGGACGCCGGCCGGAATTGTAGAAGCCGGCGGAGTATGCTAGATTCTTCGCGCTGAAAAAACCCGGCCCCTGCCCACGAAAGTCCCCAGGTGGTGCAGGAGTCCTTCCCCGGCGCTGCCGTGCGAGCGTCTTCTCGCTCCTGACGGGATCCCCAAGTCGCGATTCCCTGCAGGGCTTCTGCCGAGGCTGGCCGGTGAAACGAGGGGAGTCTCTTTCCGCTATGCCAGCCAAGCAGGCCACATCGGAGGCACTCGAGATCAAGGTGGCGCACTCGCCGGATTCCGACGACGCGTTCATGTTCTACGCACTGGCGACGCACAAGTTGTCGATCCACGGACTGCAGTTCAGCCACGTCCTTGCAGATATCGAGACGCTGAACCAAGCGGCGCTCAACGAAGTGTACGACGTGACTGCGCTCAGCTTCGCGGCGTATCCCTACCTGCGGGAGAAGTACGTCCTGCTCGATTGCGGTGCGAGCTTCGGCGAAGGCTACGGCCCGATCGTAGTGGCCGCGCAACCGATGAAGCAGGGTGATCTGGGGGGGCGGCGAGTAGCGGTGCCGGGGCTGAGGACGACGGCCTACCTGGCATTGCGGCTTTGCGAGCCGGGGATTGAGCCGGTGGTGATGCCGTTCGACAAGATCCTGGACGCGGTCCGGAGCGAAGCGGTTGAAGCGGGTCTGCTAATTCACGAAGGCCAGTTGCTCTTCCCGAAGCTGGGGCTGCACCGCGTGGTGGACCTGGGCCAATGGTGGCACGAACAGACGGGCCTGCCGCTGCCGCTTGGCGGAAACGGCGTGCGGCGTGCGCTCGGGCCGGAGACGGGACGGCGCGTGGCCAGGGCCATCCGGCAGAGCGTGGAATACGCGCTCGAGCACCGCGAAGAGGCGCTCAACTACTCGTTGCAATTCGCGAGGGATATGCAGAGCGATGTGGCCGATAAGTTCGTGGGGATGTACGTGAATCACTGGACCCTGGGCTACGGCCAGCGAGGGCGGCAGGCGGTCCAGGAACTGATCGAACGGGGCACAAAGGCGGGGCTCCTGCCTGCACCTGCCAGCATCGAGTTTCTCCCCGAAGACTAGAACTGGTTTCACCGAGGAAATCGTCGGCAATGTGGGGGAGCGTCAGTCTTCCCGCGCTTGCCATCACGCGGTGATTTGCATAAAGTCAAATCTCTTCCATGCGCGCGAGGAGAAAGGCGTTACTGGCGGGGCTGTGCATCGGCGCAGGGACACTGGCCTCGGCGTTTGCTTTCCCTTCTCGTGAGCCCGGTTTCGGAACTCCGGCGAGGTCCAGCGGTCCCCCTACACCGGAGAAGGAAAGCAGGCCGGCGGAACAGCGGGGTTGGCCGGAGAAGGCCGTGCGCGGGACGAATGCCATGGTGGTTACGGATGAGGAACTGGCCACGCGCGTGGGCGTGGACATTTTGAAACAAGGCGGCAACGCCGTGGACGCGGCGGTGGGAGCCGCGTTCGCGTTAGCGGTGGTGGACCCTGCGGCAGGGAACATCGGCGGCGGCGGATTCATGCTGGTGCGGCTGACGGATGGACGCGTGGGATTCGTGGATTACCGGGAAAGTGCGCCAGGAAGAGCTGCGCCCAACATGTATCTGCGCGCAAACGGCACGTTCGACGAAGAAGGGCCGGTGATCGGGTACCGGTCGGTTGCGGTGCCGGGATCGGTAGCAGGGCTCGAGCTGGCTATGAAAACCTACGGAACGATGAAACTCGCCAAAGTGATGGCGCCCGCGATTCGTCTGGCGAGAGAAGGCTTTCCCGTGACTGAGAAGCTGGCCCGCGAACTCGAGGACGAGCGCGCGGGTCTCGAACGCTTCCCGCTGAGCCGGCGGATTTTCCTGAAGAATGGGGCCCTGTACCGGACCGGCGAGACTCTACGGCAGCCGGAGCTAGCGGCTACGCTCAGGCGCATCGCGAGGAAGGGCAGCGCGGACTTCTACAGGGGCAAAACGGCGCGGCATCTGACGAAAGAAATGGCGGGAATAGGCGGGCTCGTGACACGTGAAGATCTCGCGGAGTACAAGCCGAAGCTGCGCGAGGCCCTGCGGGCGAAGTACAGTAGGAGCGACGCGGAATGGGAAGTGATTGCGGCTCCGCCGCCGAGTTCGGGCGGCGTGGCGATGATCGAAGCGCTGAACATGTTGCAGGCCGTGGAATTGAAAGGTTGGCAGGACGCCGAATCCGTGCACATGACCGCAGAAGTGATGCGGCGGGTATTCGCAGACCGCGCTGCGTATCTGGCCGACCCGGATTTCGCGCCGGTGCCGGTCGCGGAGCTGGTCGCTCCGTGCTACGCAGCGGAGCGAGCGGGGGAAATTGATCCGCGCCGCGCATCGTCGAGCGAACTCGTGCGCGCCGGAACGCCGCACACTTGCGCGGGGGTGCTTGGCAGCAAGGACGCGCCGCCGGCGATGGTGGGACCCAACGAAGGCCCTCACACAACGCACGTTTCGGTGGTGGACGCGGCGGGGAACGCCGTGGCCATGACCACAACGTTGAACGACCTTTTTGGCTCGCACGTGACCTGCTCTTCGGGATTCCTGCTGAATGATTCGATGGATGATTTCACCGCGCAGCCCGGCGTGCCCAATAAACTGTTCGGGTTAGTGCAATCAGAAGCCAATGCGATTGCGTCGGGGAAGCGTCCCCTGAGCGCGATGTCGCCGACGATTCTTCTGCGCGGCGGCAAGCTGAGCTTCGTCACCGGCGCGCGGGGCGGACCGAGGATTATTTCCGCAACGCTGCTGACGGTGTTGAACTGGATGCGGCTGGGGATGGATGCGCAGGCGGCAATCAATGCGCCGCGCTTCCACCATCAGTGGCTGCCGGACGAGCTGCGCGTGGAACCGGGAGTTCCAGCAAGCGTCGTGCGCGACCTCGAAGTCCGGGGACACAAAGTGGCGCCGATCAGGCACGTCGGCTTGGTGAACGCCATCGGGATCGATCCGCGCACGGGTGAGCGGCTGGGCGCGGCCGACCCGCGCACTCAAGGTTCAGCTAAGGGATACTGAGGAGCACTGAGGACCGCGATGCAGCACATTCTTTCCACTTACTTATTCGTGCAAAGAAAACTGACGCCGGAGCTGCTGGCGCAGATCGCCGCGGCGAAGTTCGTTGGCGTGGAGGTGTTTTGCTCGCGAGCGCACTTCGATTACGCGTCGCCGGAAGCGGTGCGCGAACTTGGGCAATCGCTCGCCGACAAGAAGCTGTTCCTGCACGCGTTGCATTCGCCCGCGAGCCGCGATCGCGGGCCGACGCGGGAGGGCGGCACGCCGCTCTCCATCTGCGAGGTGGAACGCGTGCGGCGCATCGATGCCATGGACGAAATCAAGCGGGCGCTGGACGTGGCGGAGTTCGTTCCGTTCCGTTATTTCGTGCAGCACGTAGGCGCGTCGCGGGAGGAGCCCGATCCGCGGAGGCTCGACGCAGCGTTCAGCTCGCTCGAACACCTGTCGCTCCACGCGCGGAACGCCGGCGTCACCATCGTGCTCGAAAACACGTTGAGCGAGATGGGAACGCCAGCGCACCTGCGGACTTTTGTGAACGAGACTCGGCTGACGGGGCTGAAATTCTGTTTCGACGTGGGCCACGCGAACCTGGCGGACGGGCCAGCGGAAGGAAAACTGTCGCGAAGCTTTGAGCCGATGCGGGAGCTGTCAGTGACCTCGCACGTGCACGACAACCACGGGGAAAAAGACGAGCATCTCCTGCCCTACGAGGGCACGTTGGACTGGGCCGAGGCCGCGCGGCTATTCGTCACGGCGCCGCAGAAGGAGTTGCCGCTCGTGCTCGAATTGAGGGAACCGGCTGCGCATGCGGCAGCCGAGCCGCCCGCGGCCGCGGAGCTGCTCGAAGCGGCGCGGAAAGCGCTCGATAAACTGGAAAAGGAGATGAACCGCGCGGGATGAACGTCATCACGATTGACCAAGCCGGGAAATACGACGGGCAGGACGTGACCCTGCGCGGGTGGCTCTATAACCTGCGCGAGTCGGGAAAGCTGCTGTTTCCGATTTTTCGAGACGGCACGGGCGTGATCCAGGGCGTGGCGTCACAAAAAGAACAGCCCGCGGCGTTCGAGGCGCTGCACGGGTTAACGCAGGAATCGAGCGTGATCGTGACGGGGCGGATCCGCGCCGAGAAGCGCGCACCGGGCGGCTACGAGATCAACGTGAGTGCGGTCGAGGTCGTGCAGAAAGTGCCTGAAGACACTCCGTATCCCATCCAGCTCAAAGAGCATGGGGTGGATTTCCTGCTGGATCACCGCCACCTGTGGATGCGTTCGCCGCGGCAGGCGGCCATTTTGCGCATCCGGGCGGAGGCCATTCGAGCCGCGCGCGAGTACATGGATGGACAGGGGTACACGCTGACCGACGCGCCGATCTTCACCCCGGCGGCCTGCGAAGGCACGACAACACTCTTCCAAGTGCAGTACATCGACGACGAGAAGGCCTACCTGACGCAGTCGGGGCAATTGTACGTCGAGGCCACCGCCATGGCTCTGGGGAAGGTCTACACGTTCGGGCCCACCTTTCGCGCGGAGAAATCCAAGACGCGGCGGCACCTGACGGAATTCTGGATGCTCGAGCCCGAGGCGGCCTACGCAGACTTGAACGACATGATGGCCTTGGGCGAGGGGCTGGTGAGCCACATGGTGCAATCAGTGCTGAAGGACCGCCCGCGCGAGCTCGAAACGCTGAAGCGGGATACCGCGAAGCTCGAGTGCGTCAAGCCGCCCTTCCCGCGCATCACCTACGATGAGGCGATAGCGATTTTGCAGAAGAAGGGCAACGCCACCAAGTGGGGCGATGACATCGGCGGAGATGAGGAGACGCTGCTCTCGAGCCAGTACGATCGGCCGGTGATGGTGAACCGCTACCCCGCGGCAATCAAGGCGTTCTACATGCAGCCGGACGCGCAGCGCCCTGAGTTGGCCTTGGGATTCGACATGCTGGCGCCCGAGGGTTGCGGGGAAATCATCGGCGGCGGCCAACGCGTGCATGACTACGACCTCCTACTGAAGCGAATTCGCGAGCAGAAACTGCCGGAAGAGGCTTTCCGGTGGTACCTGGACCTGCGGCGGTACGGCAGCGTGCCCCACGCGGGCTTTGGGCTGGGGCTCGAGCGCACCGTGGCGTGGATTTGCGGAGCCGAGCACGTCCGCGAGGTGATTCCCTTCCCGAGAATGCTGTATCGCGTGTACCCTTAGACCGTGGCGCAGAAGATTCGCATCATCGGAGTGCCGATGGACCTCGGGCAAAGCCGCCGCGGGGTGGACATGGGGCCGTCGGCGCTGCGTGTGGCGGGCTTGCAGGCACGGATCAAGCAGCTCGGCCTTCAGGTGGAAGACATCGGCAACATCAGCGTGAAACAGCCCGAGGAACTGCCCTACGGCGAGAAACGGGCAAAGTACCTGAACGAAATTGCGGAGACTTGCAAGGACCTGGCGGAGATCGTGCAGAAAACGCTCGAGGAAGGCTTCCTGCCGCTGGCGCTGGGCGGGGACCATTCCATCGCTGTGGGCGTAGTGTCCGGCGTGGCGGCGCATTACCGGAAGCAGCAGAAGAAGATCGGCTACGTGTGGCTGGACGCACACGGAGACATGAATACACCGGAAACATCGCCTTCAGGGAACGTGCACGGAATGCCGCTAGCGGCGGTGATGGGCTACGGGGCTCCGGAACTCATTGACTTGCTTGGCTTTAGACCAAAGGTCGAGCCGAGAAACGTGGCCATCGTCGGGGTGCGCGATCTGGACGCAAGGGAGCGCCGCCTGGTGAAGGAATCCGGCGTGCACGTCTTCACCATGCGCGACATCGACGAGCGCGGGCTGCGCGACGTGATGACCGAGGCCATCCGTTGCGCGTCCGACGACACGGATGGCATTGCCGTCAGCCTGGACATGGATTTTGTGGACCCGGCAGACGCGCCGGGCGTGGGCACGCCCGTGAGAGGCGGGGTAACGTACCGGGAAGCGCACTTGGCGATGGAGACGCTCAGCGACAGCAAGTCGATGGTGTCTCTCGAAGTGGTGGAGATCAACCCGGTGATTGACGAGCACAACCGGACAGCCCTGCTGGGAGTCGAGATGGTCCTCTCCGGGCTCGGCAAGAAAATCTTGTAGTATTGGTCTTTCAAGAGGAATCCTCAATCCAGATAGAAAGAAGAGTCCGTGGCGAGCGACAAAAAGCGATTGCGAGTGGGAGTGCTGTTCGGAGGGCGGTCGGGTGAGCACGAAGTGTCGCTGGCCTCGGCGGCATCGGTGATCCGGGGGCTCGACCCGGACAAGTACGAACCGGTGCCGATCGGCATCACCAAGGACGGGCACTGGCTGATCGGAGCCGGGGCACAGAAGATGCTTCCCGAGGTGCTCCGCACGGGCCAGCGAGTGGTGTTGTCTTCGGACCCGACGGCGGCGGCGCTGGTGCCGCTGGACGGAAGCGGCGCGCAGCGTGTGGACGTCGTGTTCCCGGTTCTGCACGGCACATTCGGCGAGGACGGAACGGTGCAAGGACTTCTCGAGCTGGCTGGGCTGCCGTACGTCGGTGCGGGCGTGCTCGGATCAGCCATCGGCATGGACAAGGACGTCGCCAAGCGGCTGTGCCAGCAAGCAAGAATCCCGGTGGTGGAATGGGAAACGGTGGCGCGGACGGAGTGGGAGCGCGACCGCAGCGTCGTGGTCCAGCGGGTCCACAAGAGATTCCGCTACCCGGTGTTTGTGAAGCCGGCGACGCTCGGCTCTTCGGTGGGGATGACTAAGGCGCACGACCGAACCGAGCTCGAGCAAGCACTCGATCTGGCCAGCGGCTATGCGCAGAAAATCATGGTGGAACGGGCAGTCAAGGGGCGCGAGATCGAGGTATCGGTGCTGGGGAACGCGGAGCCCAAGGCTTCGCTGCCGGGAGAGATTGTGCCTCACCGCGAATTCTACGATTACGCGGCCAAATATCTCGAACAGGGAACGCAATTGATCATCCCGGCAAAGCTGAGCGGGGCGCAGGTTAGAAGATTCCAGGAATTGGCAGTGCGAGCATTCCGCGCCCTCGAGCTTGCCGGGATGGCGCGTGTGGATTTCTTCCTCGAGAAGAAACCGGGAAAGGCTCTCCTGAGCGAAGTGAACACCATCCCCGGCTTCACCTCGATCAGCATGTATCCGAAGCTTTGGGAGGCAAGCGGGATCGGCTTCCGCGAACTCGTGGACCAGCTGATCGAGCTGGCGCTCGAACAGCACCGGGAGAAGGCACGCACAAAGTATTCGATCGAGCTGCCCGCGAGCGCGGGCGGCGGAGCGCTCGAGGCGTAAGAAGTTTCTCGCATTGCCCGGCTCTCATGCGGTCTTGTCACCCTTCAACACTGTGATCGACTCTGCTGGCATGCAGAAGAAATTGTGCTTCGCGAACTTGTGGACACAGGATCGAGGCGCGCAAAGTCTCAAGCGCCGCAGAGGGATTTACTTTGACGTGCTGATTTTGTTAGGGTTCTCAGTGCTGCTGGCATGCGCGTGCGTCGTTCAACCGGCAGTTGTGATGGGGCTGGGAGGAGTCGGGAGCCGATCAATTGAGCCTTCTTGAACCGGCAGAACTCGAGCAGGGCAAGACGAAGTGGAAGGTGCTTGGGGTTGTTGTACTTGCGGCGGCCGTCGCAGTCGTCCTCTATTTCACCTTCCGCTACTATCCGGAGAAGCGGGCTGTCGACCGATTCTTCGTTGCGCTCACGGCGGGCGACACAGCGCGCGCTTATCAAATCTGGCAGCCGGGGCCCACTTACAAGATGGAAGATTTCCTGTCCGACTGGGGGCCGAACGGCTTCTACGGGCCGGTGAAGAGCTTCAGGATCGTGTCGGCGGAATCGCCTAAGAACGGGGGAAGTGGTGTGATCGTCGCGGTGGAGATCAGCCCGTTCGCGCCCATGCCTACCGAGAGCGACATCGAGAAAAGCCGAAGAACTCGCCAGGTCAAGTTATGGGTGGAGACCAGCAATAAATCCCTCAGTTTCCCGCCGCTGTAACCGTCCGCTTCGCCTCGCCGCAAACAGCGCCAGTTCCCGATACGAACGGGAACGCTCGACACATATTTCGGCAACGCTAGGGAAGGTCGGCAAGGGCGGCCGCAAGCTCCGGGGGCGAAACAGCTGCAGTTCCGAGCTTGCCGACGACGACGCCAGCCGCGATATTGGCTAGAATGGCGGCGTCGCGCAAAGAAGCGCCGGCTGCCGAGGCGAGGGCCAGGACGGCGAGGACGGTGTCGCCGGCGCCGGTGACGTCGAACACCTGCCGGCCGGTAGCTCCGCCGGCCAAGCCGGGCTGGCCGACCCGGGCGTAAGTGACTTCGAAGCTCGTGGCGGGCACGTGGAAGTGGTGCGGAGCGGCTTCTTCAAATACAGTGAGGCCTTGTTCCCCTCGAGTGATGACCAGGGCAGCGCAGCCGAAATGCGCGAGCAGCGCGCGGCCCGCTTCTTCCACAGACTTGTCGTCGCCCAGCGAGCGAGTGACGAAAAAGCCGGCTTCCTTGCTGTTGCAGACAATCGCGCGCGCGCCGCGGTAAGCGAAAAGACGCGACGTCTTGGGCTTGACGAAAACTGGAATCTTCAGGCGATGGCACGCGTTGAGAACGCGCTCGGCAAGTCCATCGCTGATGATCCCTTTGTCGTAATCGGACAGCACCAGGGCCTCGAGGCGCCGGAGCGAAGCGATCAAGCGCCGCAGGAGGCGCTCCTCGGTTTCTTGCACGAGTGGCTCGCGGCGCTCGTGATCCACTCGCACGACCTGTTGATGGCGGGCGATGATGCGGGTCTTGACGGTGGAGATGCGGCGAGGATCTGCAAGAAGACCGCGATCGCCGATACCAGCGGCGCGCAGGCAGTTGCGCAGTGCGCGGCCGGGCTCATCGTCGCCACTGGCTCCGAAGAACTCGACGCGCGCGCTGAGCGAAGCAAGATTCGCGGCGACGTTGCCGGCGCCGCCGAGGCATTCGCTCTGCGCGGCAAAGTCCACGACCGGGACCGCCGCTTCCGGAGAAAGGCGCGTGGCCGTGCCCCAAAGATAGCGGTCGAGCATGAGGTCGCCCAATACACCGATGCGGCGGCCGCGCAGGCGGGGAAGGATGCGTTTCAGTCTCGCGATGGGCTCGGTCATTGTGAAATCGAGCTACTCCTGAGCCACGGTGGCTTCTTCAACGAGCATGACGGGAATGTCGTCGCGAATCGGATAGACGCGGCGGCAGGTTGCGCACTGGAGGCCGGCGGCGTCGGGTGTGAGCTTCACAGGTGTCTTGCACACGGGACAAACGAGGATGTCGAGCAACTCCTGACTGACGGCCATGGGAAAACCACCTCCAGACCTCGGCTCCGCTGATTGGCAGGCCATTCCGAGGCAGGGCCACTCTAACAAAGCGAACCGGGAGTGGGCAACCTCGCAGCGGGAATGTCTTCGCTTCGGAGGGGGAAAGCGCGGGCACGGCTCTGCAGGCCCAGGAAAACTCGGAAATGAACGATCGAGAATGACGGCGTTTCCCGGCCCTTCGCCGCAGTTTTGCCATTGACATGAATGAAGTCGAGTGGTAACTACGACAGAGCCCTCCTCAGAATTTCCCCAGGGCCGGAAATCTACCCGCACCTGCAGGCCAGTTTCCTGCGTCTAAGCAGAGGGGAAGAAAAAACCATGGTAGCCGCCGCCACTTTTGTCCGGATTCATCATGATATTCACACCCGGTTGCTGGAGGCCCGAGCACTCACCGACCACCTGTTTGGCTTGGTCCGGGCAGAGGCGTTGTACGACCGTCCGTTCGCCGGACAGCCCAGGCTGATCTTCTATCTGGGCCATCTGGACACGTTCGATTGGAAGCTGCTTGCCGACCGGGCTTTCGGGTTGAAGGAATTTCATCCGACGTTCGACCGACTGTTTGCTTTGGAGATCGATCAGGCGGCGCAAGGTCTGTCGAGCGAACGACCTTTGGAATGGCCCAGGCAGGGGGAGATTGAAGGCTACGTTGCCCGGCTGCGAGAGAAGCTGGATCAGGCAATCGAGCAGGCCCTCGACCGTCCTTCGGAAGGACACCCGCAGCTCGCGATGATGCTCGAGGCAGCGATCGAGCACCGCCTGGTCCATTCCGAGACGCTGACCTACCTGATCCACCAGCTTCCCTACAGCCGGAAGATACCCGGGTGGATCGAGGCGGCACCGTCGCCCTTGCGCAAGAAGGGCCGCATGCTGGAGATTCCCCCGGGGACGGCGACTCTAGGGCTCAGGCACACCCGCGAGGATCAGTTTGGATGGGACAACGAGCTGGCCGAGCACCGGGTGGAAGTGCCCGAGTTCGCTATTGACGCCCACAATGTGACCAACGGCGAGTTCCTGTTGTTCATGGAAGCGGGAGGCTACGCGAACCGCTCACTCTGGACTGCGGCCGACTGGGAGTGGAAGGAGAAGCACTGCATCCACCATCCGCACTTCTGGCGAGCCGAGGGAAATCTGTGGTTCTACCATGGGATGTTCGGCGAGATTCGGCTGCCGACTGAGTGGCCGGTGTACGTAAGTCACGCGGAGGCCTCGGCCTACGCGCGGTGGCTGGGGCGGCAGTTGCCCACCGAAGCGCAGTTTCACCGTGCGGCGTACGGCACTCCGGAAGGAACCGAGCGTGTTTACCCGTGGGGCGAGTCGCGGCCCTCGGCCGAGCACGGGAACTTCGATTCTCAACGCTGGGAGCCTTCGCCGGTGGGCTCGCATCCGGCCGGAACGAGCGCCTTCCGCGTGCACGACTTGGTAGGGAACGGGTGGGAGTGGACGCGAACAGCGTTGGGCCCATTCCCGGGTTTCGCGCCTTTCCCGTTCCGCCCGGAGTACTCCAAGAATTTTTTTGATGGCAAACATTATGTCCTGAAGGGCGGATCCCCACGAACGCCGGCCTGCTTGCTGCGCCGGTCTTTCCGTAACTGGAGCCAGAAGCACTGTTCTTACGCTTACACCACGTTTCGCTGCGTCCAGGAGTAACAAGACCACGGATTGGCGCGAATTAAAGGGTTTCGACACGCCAGACGAGGCGCGCATGCCAGGGAAGGCGCGGGGAAAGCTCCGCCGGCCAGACAGCCAGTATCTGCGAACCCTGGTAGACACGTTCAAAGCCTTCTTCGGATTCGGAGACGCTCTCGATGGGCGCAATCCAGAATGCGCTGGCGGCAGAGGCCTCGAGCGTGACCCGGACTTTTTGCCAGCCGTCGGAGAAGACAAGCGGAGACGCCGGGGCGGCGCCACTCCAGCGAAGGGGATGGCGGCCCGAGGCCGTGGAGATGCTGCGGTCAGGATCATTGGGCGCGAGGAAATTGACCACCGACTCGATGCCCACGGCAAGATGGATGGAGTGCGCGGACTCGTGGCTGAGAGTCAAATCGCAGGAAACCTCGAAGCCCTGGGCACGAGGAGCAAAGCTGAGCAGTTTGACCGCGCGTAACGGCGGCGCGGCGAGGCCTTCGGGATGGACCGACGCGAGATGGCCTGAGCGCGCAAGCTCGGCCGAGGCTTCGGCGGCAGCCAGGACCTCCCAGGCACCGGCGGCGAACGCAGGGTCTTCATCAAGCCGAATAGCTTCGTAGTCGGAAAAAGTCTTGTCCGAACGGAACAAGAGCAAGCGGAAGGTGTGCCGCGGCCAGCGATCGTACCGCAGATAGCGCTCCAGGCCGGGCTCCTTGACCCGAGTCTGTTCATGGATCGAAGCGACAGCGCCCGTAGCCCGCGCGCCTTCCTGGAGCCGCGCATGGTAGGCCTCGGGACGCCGCATGACCGAGTTGATGAGCGTGGCGGCCGCAGGACGGAAATCGACCGCAGCGAGCGTGGCTCCATCGGACGGCTTGAGCAGCGCCGAGTAGCAAGGTGCAGAGAAGAGAAGCTCTTCGCGACCGTCCGCATCGTAGTCGAGGCGTGCCAGAGAGGGCGAGCCATCTTTCGAAGCCGCCCCGTCCGCGAGAGTTTCCGCGCGGATGAGATCACGCCAGGACGATGTGCGCAGATGGGACGCGTAGAGGCCGCCAAAAATTCCGTGCCAGTAGGGATCATTGCACTGGGCGCGGAGCACATGGTCAAAGGCACGTTCGAGTGCCTCGGCGCTGCGCCGGTGAAGCTTCCGGGAGCGCAGCTCGGACAAACGCGCTGAGGCGTGCAGCATTTTCTTGTGCAGAAGATTGGACTCCGCATATTTTGTCAAGAATGCGCGCCACGGGCCGCCCCGGAGAAAGGCAAGAATTTCGGGCCGGGAGGAGGATTCCCGGATAAACGCCTGCAGTCGCTGACGGGCAGGAGTCGGAAGGGCCCACTCCATCATCTCGCTGTAGGAGGCCGTAGGCAGATCGGCACGTCCGAGAGATGGATGCGCGGCCAGATACTCGCCGGGAGGCGTCGTGGCGAGCCAGGCTGAATTGGCCTCCAGCGCCGAAAAAAAACTCTCCAGCCAACCATCTTGATAGCAATGCTTGTGGGTGCCCGGCCAGACTCCAAATTTCTCGAGGTCATCGCCCATGACGGCCATGCCACCCGGATGGCTTGTCGCGCCGACCCGTAGGTGAGCGATCGCTTCCTCGACCGGGTGGAAGGGGAGCAGGTATCGAAGAGACTTAAGACCGGGAAGAAGACGGACCGTCAGGCCCGCATCCTCCGCGATGTAGCTGCCGAAGAGTTGTTCAGGCTCGAAACCCGCCGCGAGGAAATGGGTGTCGTCCACGAGAGAGTAGGAAACACCCGCGCGAGCCAGTATGGAGGGCAACTGCGGCTCCCAAACGCGCTCGGCGAGCCAAGCGCCCTCCGGGCGGTCGCCGAAATGCTGCTCGATATAACCGGCCATGCGGGTGAGCTGGGCCTGCTGGTCTTCCGGTGGGATCGATATGAGGATGGGTTCGTAATAGCCGCCCCCGACGAGCTCGATCTGATTGCCCGTGCCGAGTTCCCGGAGCAGCGAGAAATATTCGGGATGGTGTTGCTCGATCCACTGCAGAAGCGATCCCGAATAGTGCAGGCCCACGCGGACGGCGGGATGGCGGCCGAGAAGCTCGATGAAAGGCAGATAGGCGCGCTGGTAGGCGCTCTCGATGACATCGTCAAAATTGCCCAGCGGCTGGTGGGCGTGGATTAGGAGCACGAGATGGAAGGTCGGGGACAAACGATCCAGCCTCAAAGCATGATATCGCGTTCGCCAAGCGTGTGCGAACGGCGAGATTCCCTCTGGCGCGGAAAGTGGCCACCACCGGGTGGCGCCCCTGTGGAAGGGCGGCACGCCAGCGGGGTCTAGCTCACCTCAAGTTCCGATCACCGCTAAGAAGAGATGCGGCGGAGGAGGAGTCCGCCACACAGAGATGGCCCGATGGTCCGGAGAGAACTCAAGTCTTCTTGGCGTACCAGTCGGCGTTGATTGGCGTGAATTTCTGCCACTTCTCCGGCAAATCTTCGAGCGCAAATATGGCCGTGACCGGACAGACCGGGACGCATGCGCCGCAATCAATGCATTCGACCGGGTTGATATAGAGCATGGTCTCAGCCGCGAAGTTGGGTTCATCCTTGCGCGGGTGGATGCAATCCACCGGGCAAACATCCACGCAAGCGGTGTCTTTCGTTCCGATGCACGGCTCAGCGATTACGTAAGCCATCAGGCGATCCTCCCAGGAGTAAAGCGGAACCTGCTACAGATCTCCTGCTCCAATCCCCACCGGTAAGCACGCTTCATTACTACAAGGAGGCGGGGAGTCTCAGCAGCAACCTGCAACACTCCATTTTACATTAACTTCCGGCCCGGTCAATCGGGCGAGCGGCCAAAGCAGCAGCCCCGGTTGAAGGGGGAGCGGAGAGGCGATTAGAATTGCGTGGGGAAAAGGTTCGCAACAACGGTGGACGACCAATGCCCACCAAGGGGGCATCGTGAAGAAACCAAGAGACACTCGCTCGAAAGACCAGAAAAACATGCTGGATACACGCGGGAATCAGCTCACCTACTTCGGCCATAGCACCTTTAGCGTTCAAACCCCCTCGGGGCAGAGGGCGCTGATTGATCCCTGGATAGAAGGAAACCCGCGATGCCCGGAAGCGCTCAAGAAGCTAGAGACGCTTGACCTGATTCTGGTGACGCACGGGCACGCCGACCACATGGGCGATCTGCTCACACTCATGAAGGAACATCGGCCGCAAGTTGTGGCCATCTTCGAGACCTGCCTCTGGATTGAGAGTAAGGGCTTTGAGGGAACACGCCCCATGAGTAAGGGCGGCACCCAGAAGGTCGGCGAGTTTGAGGTGACCATGACCCACGCTTTCCACTCCAATGCGATTGATGACGACGGGGTGCGAATTTACGGGGGCGAGCCGGCAGGCTACGTCGTTCGTCTCCCGGGCGGATTCAGCTTCTACCATGCGGGCGACACGGCCGTGTTCGGCGACATGAAGCTGATCGGCGAGCTGTACAAACCGGACCTGGCCTGCCTCCCGATCGGCGATCTCTACACCATGGGGCCGCGCGAAGCCGCGTACGCCATCCGCCTGCTCGGAGTGAAACACGTTGTCCCGATGCACTACGCGACGTTTCCCGCGCTGACAGGCACGGTGGACGATCTGCGTCGCGAAACGCGGGGCATCAAAGGCCTCACCATCCACGAGATGAAACCGGGAGATACCCTTGGCTCTGAGTGACAATCTGACCAGCAAGTTTGTCCGCAAGGATGTAGAGGACTACCTCTACAAGCTGCTGCCCAAGCGCGACGCGGTGCTTCGCGAAATGGAAGCGTATGCCCAGCGGCACAACGTCCCCATCATCGGCCCCGCAGTAGCCCGGCTGCTGGCCTTGTTCGTTCAGACGTCGGGCGCGCGGCGAATCTTCGAGATGGGTTCGGCAATCGGATATTCAACGATTTGGCTGGCGCGGGCTGCGGGCCCCTCTGGCCGAGTGTTCTACACGGACGGTAGCCCGGAGAACGCCTGCCGCGCGGCCGGATACTTCCTCCGGGCCGGAGTCAGAAAGCGGATCGAGATTCTGATCGGCGACGCTCTCGATTCGCTGCGCCAGGCGCCGGGCAAGTTTGACCTGATCTTTTTAGATGTGGACAAACAGCAATATCCTGCGGCGTTCCGGCTGGCAGTGCCCCGGCTGCGGCGCCGGGGCTTGCTCGTGGCGGACAACACGCTTCGCGATGGCCTCGTAACTCACGGCACGCACGACCTGAGAACGCGCGGGGTTCAGCGTTTCAATCGTCTCGCGTATTCGTCGAAGCAGCTCTTTCCGGTGCTCGTGCCGCTCCGCGATGGCGTGACCATCTGCCGCAAGCTGTAACCGCGTGCCGGCGTCTGTTTATGGAGTGCGGCCGCTTGCCGCCGCCTTGTTCTACGAAGGTGTCCTCCGATCCGCAATCCCGGCGCTCGGGGGCGAGCGTCCCTCCTCCAAGACGGAACCATGCCCCCGCACTCCACATGGAATGCAGGATCGCCCACCTGCGGCGGCCCGTGCGCAATTAACGGGCGATTTGCTTTAGGAAGAAGGCGAGGTTTGCGGGTCGCTCGGCGATCCGGCGCATCAAGTACGGAAACCAGTCCTGACCGTACGGGATGTAGGTGCGTAGGCGGTAGCCATCGCGCACCAGCGCGCGCTGCAGGTCCGTGCGAATGCCGTAGAGCATCTGAAATTCAAACTGCTTCTTGGGGATCCGGCGGGCTGCGGCGAAGCGGATCGTTTCCGCGATCATGCGGGGATCGTGCGTGGCGATGCCGTGATAGCTGCCGCTTGCGAGGAGTGACTGCATGAGGCGGACGTAATTCGCATCCACGTCGCGCTTCCTTGCGTAGGCGACCTGCCGCGGCTCCTTGTAGGCTCCCTTGCACAGCCGGATGCGGCAGCCATAGGCGAGGAGATCGCGCACGTCCTGCTCGCTGCGGTAGAGATAGGCCTGGATGACCACTCCGACAGCGGGGCAACGGGCGCGGACCCGCTTGACCAGCTCGATGGTGCGCTGCGTATAGATCGAGCCTTCCATGTCCACACGGAGAAAATTGCCGTGGGCCGCGGCGCGTTCGACGACCGTATAGACCAAGCCTTCGCAGAATTCCACGCTCAGTTCGAGCCCCAGGTGCGTCAGCTTGCACGAGACGTTGGCATCGATCTGTTCCTTGGCGATGCAGTCGAAGATGGCGAGGTAAGCATCACGAGCGCGCTGCGCCTCCACCACGGTAGACGCATGCTCGCCTAAGTAATCGAGGCTCACGAGCCGATACGCCTGATTGCAGGCGCGTGCCGCGGCGATGGCCTCGTCGATCGTTTCGCCGGCGACGAAGCGCCGGGCCATTCGCCACGCACGGGGATTGGAAGTCACCCAGTGGGCCAAGCCCTGGCTCGCGGAGAGCTTCAGAAGGATTGTGCGGAGCATGCGCGCGCTTTCCCGGATGCGGCCGAATACGGCCAGACGCCGTGCCGCGCAAGGCGCAGCAACGGCCAGCAAGCGAATTTGTCCACAGAGTCCAAAGATCGATTAGGACGGCGGGCCGGGCTGGAGACTCGTGCAGTTCCAGCCGCCTTCTGCGATGCCTTCCTGAGTATCCGTCCAGGCAATCGACCCCTCAATTCTAAAGGCATCCGGGCGAATTAAGTTGGTAAGGAGTCAATCCTTGTGCTCTTCGAGGAACTTTTCGGCGTCAAGGGCGGCCATGCAGCCCGAGCCCGCGGCGGTGACCGCCTGCCGATAGCGGTGGTCCTGGACGTCGCCAGCGACGAACACGCCGGGAACGCTGGTCCGCGTGCCGTCACGAGGAACGAGGTAGCCGTTCGCGTCCATTTCCAGCTGCCCGCGGAAGACCTTGGTATTGGGCTCATGGCCGATGGCGACGAAGACCCCTTCGACCGGGAGGACGTGGGACCGGTTGGTCTGCACGTTGCGCAGCTTGAGCGCTTCGACGGCGCCTCTGGAAGTATCCAGGATGTCTTCGACCACAACGGGCGTGACGAATTCGATTTTCTCGCTGCTGCGAGCGCGGTCCTGCATGATTTTCGAGGCGCGGAATTCGGGCCGCCGGTGAATCACGTGGACGCGGCTCGCGTAGCGCGTGAGGAAAATGGCCTCTTCCAGCGCAGAATCGCCGCCGCCAATCACGGCGATTTCCTTTCCGCGAAAGAAGTACCCGTCGCACGTAGCGCAGGTGGAGACGCCATGGCCGATGAGCTTGCGCTCGTTTTCAAGGCCCAGCAGCCGGGCGGAGGCGCCCGCGGCGATGATCAGCGTGCGGGCCTCAAAGGTTTCCTTGCCGGCGACAATTCTGAAGGGACGGCGCGAAAGATCGGCTTCGGTGACCGCGCCAGCCTTGAATTCCGTGCCAAACTTTTGCGCCTGCTTGCGCATGTTCTCCACCAACTCGGGACCAAGAATGCCGTCAGGGAAGCCGGGATAATTTTCGACCATCGTAGTGAGCGTGAGCTGGCCGCCGGGCTCGTAGCCGCCAATGACGAGAGGCTTGAGGTTGGCGCGCGCAGCATAGATTGCGGCGGTGAGTCCGGCGCACCCACTGCCGATGATAACGACGTCGTGCATTAGGGGATTCCTCCCTCGAGTATTCGATTCCACCGGGACCTGCAGCGGTACGGCGCAAACTGGTCATTGTAGCATCCATGCGAAGAAGCGCAGAGGCGCCCCGATTGGCGAAGTCCGGGGCAACCCTCAGGAACCGGCGCGATTGACTGGGCAAAACGCCGGCCGTTATAGTGGAGGCTAGTCTGCGGCCGAACGATGTCTTCGGATTGCGTTAGTTCGAGATGAGGGGGATGAATGGATCCACGGTATCCGATTGGAAAGTACAAAGAGCCTGCCGCGGTGACGCCGGCGCTGCGCCAGCAAGCGATTGCGCAGATCGCCCAGACGCCGGCGAAGGTGCGCGAAGCGGTGCGCGGGCTGAGCGACGCGCAGCTCGACACGCCGTACCGCGATGGCGGCTGGACGCTGCGCCAAGTAGTGCATCACCTGGCGGACAGCCACATGAACGCCTACGTGCGGCTCCGGCTGGCTCTGACCGAGGAAAAGCCCACGATCAAACCGTATGAAGAGGCAAGATGGGCTGAGCTCGAGGACGCCAAACGGGCGCCGGTCGAGGTGTCTCTCGCACTGCTCCAGCCGCTGCATGAACGGTTTGTGCGGCTGTTCCGGTCGCTGTCCGCCGAGGATTACTCACGCACGTTCGTTCACCCCGCGCATGGTGCGCGAACCCTCGACTGGCTGCTGTTCATCTACGCCTGGCACGGCGCGCACCACACCGCGCATATCACCGAGTTGCGCAAGCAGAAGGGGTGGTAGAACCTGCTTCATCTCCGCTTCGGCCACGGAATGACAAAACTTTCCGGCCCGTGTAGGATTCGTGCGGCGTGAATCCTTCAGCCGAGAGTCCCACCCCGCGGCCGAAGGTATCTGCGCAAAGGAGAGTCACGTGATCCGAACTGCGGGAACCTATGCCGTATTTGAGACCTCGCTCGGAACCGTTGTGTGCCGCTTGCTCGAGAAAGAAGCGCCGAAAACGGTGGCAAATTTCATCGACCTGGCCGAAGGGAAAAAGGAGTTTACTGATCCGAAGACGGGGGAGCGCGTAAAGCGCAATTTTTACGATGGGCTGAAGTTTCACCGCGTGATTCCCAAGTTCATGATCCAGGGCGGCTGCCCGCGGGGTGATGGTCGAGGGGGGCCGGGCTACCAGTTCGCCGACGAGTTTCATCCGTCGCTGCGCCACGCAAAAGCGGGCAGGCTTTCGATGGCTAACTCGGGGCCGAATACGAACGGCAGCCAGTTTTTCATCACGGTTGCGGCGACGCCGTGGCTAGATAACCGGCACACGATCTTCGGCGAGGTCGTCGAGGGACAAGACGTCGCCGACAAGATTTCCAACGTCCCCCGCGACGCGGGTGACCAGCCGAGCACGCCGGTCGTGCTCGAGCGCGTGAAGATCGAACGCGTTGCCTGACGCGGGGCGCACACTATGCTTAGCCCGGCGAACCTCTTCCGGCTGTTGAACGAGATGATCTTCGTGCTCCTCGGGGCGCTGATGGGCTGGGTGGCGGTGAGCGGCCGGCTGTTTTTTGACCGGCGTTCCGGGTCGTGGATCGCCGTGAGCGCGGCGATGATCTTGTGGGGGCTCAGGGCTCTCTACCGGCCGGGGCAATGGTGGGCCAAGTGGCAGAACCTGACGCGGGGCCTCTCGCTAGTGCTGGTTGGCGCGATTCTGCTGGCGATTGCGCGGGTGCCGTTCGGGTGGGTGGCTCCGCTGCTGGGAACAGCGGCGGCCCTCCTGATCCTGCGTGGGATCCTGAGTACAATTCTTATTCTCGCCGCGCGCTGAACCTTCCGGGCCCGATCTACAGCCGTGGGTGCATCCTCATTCCAAGAGCAGCCCATTCATTTTCATTGACAGACAGAGAAACGCGCGGGACCCTCGCGTCACTATCCACATAGAGGCGGCGCCTCCTAGCTAGTTGACGCGCCCCGAAAGAGCAGTAAGATTGTGGCCTTGCTTTCCCGGGGGGGAGAGAACCTGCCATGCCAGAGCCATTGGACGACCACTATAACCTCGTTATGAGACGAATCACGGAGGGGGACCTCGTTCCTTTCCTGGGCGCGGGAGCCAATATGTGCGGGCGCCCCGAGAACGAGAGTTGGCGGCAAGGGCAATATTTGCCGAACGGAGGAGAATTGGCCACGTTTCTGGCCCAGAACTACGGCTACCCGCCAAGGGTGCTGAAACTGGACTGCCCGACTTGCCATAAGGAGGTGCGGGGGAACGAAAAGGCGCTGGACCTTCTGCGCGTCTCGCAATACGCCGGCCTTCAGGGCGGAGAGGGGGATTTGTACAAGGACCTGCATAAGCTTTTTAATGCCGACTATCCGCCCACTTCATTGCACCAGTTCCTGGCGTCTCTTCCTGCTGCTCTTGTCAAGAAGGGGTTCCCAAAGCGGGGGCTCCTCGTGGTCACAACGAATTACGATGACTTGATGGAAAGGGCGTTCATACAAGCAGGTGAGGTCTTCGACGTCTTGACGTACGTGGCCAAGGGCGACGGCCGAGGGACGTTCCTGCATTGGCCCCCCGATGGCCCGCCGAGAGCGATCACGGAACCCAACAAATACACGGCCATCTCGCTTGACGAGCGGTCGGTCGTGTTGAAGATTCACGGCGCCGTGAACCGCAGCGATGGAAATCAAGACAGCTACGTGATCCGGGAAGATGATTACATCGATTACCTAGCCCGGACGACGGAGATCAATGGTGTGCTTCCCGTCACGGTAGTGGACAAACTGAAGAACAGCCACCTGCTATTCCTCGGTTACAGCCTGAGCGATTGGAACCTGCGGGTCATTCTGCATCGCATCTGGGAACAGCGGAAGTTCGATTTCAAATCGTGGGCCGTGCAGCTCCGGCCGGAGCCGATTGACCAGAAGTTCTGGTCCAAGCGCGATGTGGACATTCTCGACGTAAGGCTCGAAGAGTACGTGGAGGCGCTCGAGGCCCGGCTCAAGGCCACACCTCAGGTTGCCGATACGGCGGCTTCGGCCGCGCAGCACTTCGAGCAATCCGGCGGGCCCCATGCCTGACACTCCTTACAAAGGCCTGATGCCCTATTCGGATGAAGATGCGCCGCGCTTTTTCGGGCGCGACGAGGAACGAACAGTTATCGCCGCAAACTTGAGGGCCTCGCGGCTTACACTGCTTTACGGCGCGAGTGGAGTGGGAAAGAGTTCCGTCCTGCGCGCGGGTGTCGTGTATCACCTCCGCCGGATGGCGCAGCGGAACCTGGCCGGGCGCGGAACGCCCGGATTCGTGGTGGCCTACTGCGCTTCATGGCGCGACGACCCTCTGATTCAGTTGACGCACCGCATTCAGGAAGCCGCCGCCCCTTTTCTGCCGGCCCAGCAGCCACCATTGGATTCGCCTGCAAACCTTAGCCAAGCGCTGGAGTTCTACAGTGAGCGCACAAACGCGAGTCTGCTCATTATTCTCGATCAGTTCGAAGAGTATTTCTTGTATCACCCACAGGCTGACGGTAACGGTGCGTTCGACGAGGATTTCAGCCGCGCCGTGAATCAGCCCGACCTTCGGGCCAGTTTTCTCATCTCCATGCGGGAAGATGCCCTGGCCAAACTCGATCGCTTCAAGGGCCGGATTCCCAATATTCTGGGCAACTACCTGCGAATCGAGCACCTCACGCCCAAGGCTGCGCGCGACGCGATCGAAATGCCTCTGCAGTGGTACAACAGCCAGCTCGCTTCAGACGGCAGAAAGGTCAGCATCGAACCCGAGTTGGTGCAAGCGGTGCTCGAGGAGGTCAAGACCGGCCAAGTGGTTCTGGGCGAAGCCGGCCAGGGCGCTGTTCATAAGGGCGAGAACGCAAGTTCAGCGGACCCGCGTATCGAAACACCCTATCTGCAACTGGTCATGACCCGCCTCTGGGAAGAGGAACAACTCGCCGGCTCGCCCATCCTGCGTCTCGAGACCTTGAATCGTCTGGGTGGAGCGAGGCATATTGTCGAAACGCATCTCGACAAGTCCATGAGCGCGCTTTCCGCCGAAGAGCAGAACGCCGCCGCAAATGTCTTCCACTACCTGGTCACTCCTTCCGGCACCAAGATCGCCCAGACCCTCTGCGATCTGGCCGGATATGCCGACTTCCCCCAGCCTCAACTCGCCGCTTTGTTGGAGAAACTCTCCAGGGATTCACGCATCCTGCGTCAAGTCGAATCTCCGGCCGACCGCCCCGACGACCCGCGCTATCAAATCTTCCACGACGTCCTGGCCCCAGCCATCCTCGATTGGCGGGCGCGCTTTGTAAAGAAACAACAACTCACGGAGGCGGGGAAGCGAGCGGAAGAAGAGACCCGGCGTGCGGAAGAGGCCAAGAGTGCAAGAAGGATGCGCTGGGGCGTTGCGTCACTCGCAGTGGCGCTCATGTTTACCCTGGTGGTCGCCGGGTATGCCTGGACGCAACGAGCCAGGGTCAGTAAACTGGCGCGGAGCGCAAGATTGAGTGCCAGGGCGATCGACAACTTGCAGCAAGACCCAGGGCTGAGCGTTCTCTTGGCGATGTATGCGGTGAATCTAGAGTCCAGGCCGGAAGCCATTGACGCCCTGAATCGCTCGCAGCAGGCACTTCGGCTCGAGCGAACTCTCACGGGACATTCGGAGAGGGTGATCGCCGTGGCTTTCAGCCCCAATGGAAAGCTGATTGCCAGCGCGGCCGAGGACCACACCGCTCGAATTTGGGACGCGAACACAGGGCAGCTGCTGCATACGCTTTCGGCTGACAACCTTGACGTTTCTTCCGTGTCCTTCAATCAAAACGGGAATCGTCTGGCAACCGCAGCTTTCGGCCCTGCCGGCCCTGGCGGCCAGGCCCTTCAATTATGGGATGTCCGAACGGGCGAGCTCTTGAGCGCTGTCCCATCCTCCGGATGGCCTGTGGCAGCTATCTATCACCCGAGCGAACCCACGATTGCGACGGCAGAAGTTGATCGTGACGGCCGTGGCAGCACGATCCGCATCTGGGCGAGCCAGGGTGATCGCGCGAAGCCAGTCGAGAAGCGGCACTGGAAAGTCCCCGGTCAGGTAAAGGGGTTGGCATTCAGCATTGGGGGGGCCGCGTTGGCTACCGCAGGGGCTGATAGCATTGTCCGGGTATGGCAGGTAAGCACAGGCAAGGAGATCCTGACGCTGAAGGGCCACACCGATGAGGTGATGGGCGTCGCCTTCAGTCCTGACGGCCAGCATCTGGCCAGCGCGGGGATGGACCGCACGATACGCATATGGGGCTCCAAAGGGGAAACGCAACGGACGATCAGCACCGGTCACACCAACACAGTTTTTGCTGTGGCCTACGATCGAGAGGGGAGGCTGGTGTCCGCGAGTGCCGACGCTCGCGCAAAGGTCTGGGACCCGCTCACCGGACGGGAGTTACTCAGCTTCACCGGCCACAGCAGCCCCGTGGAAGGAATTGCGTTCAGCCCCGATGGCAAGCACGTGGCCAGCGCTAGTTGGGACAAGACGATACGCATCTGGGATGCCGAGAGCCACAAGGACGCCATCTCCGAGGTCGCCTTCAGTCCCGATGGAAGCGAACTTGCCACCGGCAGCCGCGACAAAACAGTGATGGTTTGGGATACCAGGACAGGGCACGAACTGCTTATCCTGCCACCGTTCCAGGACGAAGTCAGCTACGTCACATTCAGTCACGATGGAAAGCTGCTGGCCGCTTCATCCAAAGGCAAGAACGTAGTCATCTGGGATGTTGCCTCGAAGTCGGCGCTTTTGAATCTACCGGTCAACAGTCAAGTCAACTGGGTCTCGTTCAACCCCGGCGGCACAGAAGTGGTTACCGGAGACGAAGATGGCTGGGTGCTACTGTGGGAACTGAAGGTAGGTGTGCATGCCCGCAGGATCGGCCATCATGACGGGGGATCTGTCAATACCGTAGTATTCAGCCCCGATGGGACGCTGATTGCCAGCGGGGGCGCGGATGCGACCGTCAAGCTCTGGGACCTAGCGTCCGGAAAAGTGGTTCACACCCTGCAAGATCACAAGCTGCATATCATGGCCGTGGCGTTTAGCCCCAGTGGCAAGGAATTGGCATCCGCCAGTCTGGACGGGACGGTCAAACTCTGGGACGTCAATTCTGGAACCCTTTCGCGCACGATTCTGGGCCATGGTAATGCCGTTAGCGATGTGGCCTATAGTTTGGACGGCAAGTACCTGGCGACCGCCAGTTGGGACAGGACTGCCAGGATCTGGGACGCCGCTACGGGCCAGGAGAAACAGAGTTTTACGTTTTATTCCAGCGTCAATGGCGTCGCTTTCAGTCCCGATGGGAAAGTCTTGGCCGCGGCTAGCGATGAGACCACGCCATGGTTGTACGTGCTCGACGAAGACCGGCTGATGCAGCAGGCTCGGGACCGCATGCTTACGCTGGACAGGAAGCTGCGGCCTGAGGAGTGCCGCAAGTACCTGCGGTCTGATTCGTGTCCGCCGCTCCCGTAGGACCAGCGACACCGGCTGCCGCAATGCCGCTGCTTTTGCCGGGATTGGCGTGTTGGAATGAAAGTACCTCGGCCAAGAACGCCGGGAGAATGCTCGAGGATGCTCCATGACTCCAGATCAGAACGCTGATCCAAGAAAACATCCCGCTCGTCCGGAAACTGCCTCGAAGGGCTGGGTCGTAGTCTTCGGCTCATACCTGATTGTGCTCAATCTGGTGATGCTGTATCTCCTCGTCGCGCTCTGGCCGCATCAGCTACCGCTGAAGCCCGATCCCATAGAACTGCGGCTTTTGCCCGGCGCGCGGCCCCTACTGATCGGGATGGAAACTCGGTTCCTGCTGCTGGTTGCGGTCGCTGGCGGCCTGGGAAGTTACATTCATCTGGCGACCTCATTCGCCGACTACCTGGGTAACCGGCAGTTTATGAAGAGTTGGGGCTGGTGGTACATCCTGCGACCCTTCATCGGCATGGCCTTGGCCATGATTGTCTATTTTGCGGCGCGGGCAGGCCTGATCGGTGGAACCAGTGGGGCTGAGACTCTCAGTCCTTACGGTATGGCCGCTCTCGCTGGGTTGGCTGGCATGTTCTCAAAGCAGGCCACGGACAAGTTGAGAGAAGTCTTTGAGAACCTCTTTAAGACGGACAAACCTCCGCGCGCTGATGCTTTGAGGCACCCGGATGAGTCAGAAAGAGCCGGCCAGCCACCCGCCTGAAGCCACAAGAAGTCTGCCTGGCACCTTATTCCGGCGCTGTCCGGGTTGTGGTTGAAAAACGGTGTTTGCAGAGAATCCGGACGTTTTTCAATCTTTGCCTGTGGCGATCACTTTATACTCCTTGTGCCCAGATGGCAGCCGTCCTCAGACAGCGGAAGCTGCCGAGGCGGCTCCCTAACATGACCTCTTGCGAGGAGGATCCATGCTCAAGGAATTCAAAGATTTTGCGATGCGGGGAAACGTGCTGGACATGGCCGTGGGCATCATCATCGGCGTAGCCTTCGGCAAGATCGTGGCATCACTCGTGGAAGACGTGTTGATGCCGCCGGTCGGACGGCTGCTCGGCCACATGGATTTTTCGAACCTGTTCCTCAGCCTGACAGGAAAGTCGTATGACTCGTTGGCCGCGGCCAAGGCGGCGGGCGCAGCGACGCTGAACTACGGCGTGTTCTTGAACCAGGTGGTGAGTTTCCTGATCGTTGCTTTCGCGGTGTTCCTGCTGGTGAAGCAGGTGAATCGCTGGGCGGCGAAGCCCGCCCCGATTGCGGAGCCGGCGACCAAGGAATGCCCGCAGTGCCTGATGGCTGTTCCGGTGAAGGCCAAGCGGTGCGGGCACTGCACCTCTTCGCTCGCGGGATAAAGCTGTTACCGCCACTTTCCGGGGCCTGGGATCGCAAACAAACGAGCCGCTAGCCGGGGTTCGTCCGCTTGCGCTTGTTCTCTTGGATGTGCTCGCGGATGCGTTTGACGACTTCGTCTTCCTTCCCTTCCTCGATTTCGCGGCTGACCTCGTTCAAGGCGAAGTGAACGACATCGTGGTGGTGCAACTCCTCCGGCGCAAGCGCATCGCTGAAGCGTAACCATAGATGATGCAGGAGATTGACCTCGTTGAGGGTCAGGTTGGGAGCATGCGGGCCGAGGACCTTATATAGCTTGTCGCCATTGGGCATGTGGACTTCGAGGTTGAACTGGGGTCGGGGATCGCCCAAGTTCTCCCAGGCTGTGCCAATCTGGCGGGCCAGCTCTTCGGTGGTCCATCTGTCTGACTGGCCGACAACAATCGTGGAGGATTTCAGACTCGTGGCGGCGCGGAGAATGCCATCCCAGAGATCGCTGGCGCCGACGACAGCTAAGCGGATACTCTTGCCGCGTTTTTCGGCCATCGAGAGGGCCTGCGTGAACAGATGCTGCTCGATGCTGCTGAAGAGTTGTTCAGGCTCGAGATCGTGCTCTCCGGAGGCGGCGCGGCGAAGGACTCGAACGTGTAGGACAACCAGATCGCGGCGCTCGGGTTTGAAGCGGTCGAGGACGTTGGCCAGGTGATACAAGTGGAAATAGGTGCTCACCGGCACAAGGATATTGTCCGGGCGGCAGCCGACGCTCTGCGGAGTAAGTGCATCCTGGGCGGCCACATGAAACTGATCCATCTCAACGTGGGCCGCGCCGCGCCTGTGCGTCACTCGTTCGGAAACGTAGAAAACGACGAAGAGGAAGATCGAGAAGGTGAGTCCGGCGACAGTGGCGCTGGGCTTGGTAAAGAGGTTGACGACGGCAATTAGCAGAAGCACGAGAGTGATCAGGCCCAAGCCCACAGGGATCTCGATGCGACCGAGCTTGAGATTGAGAGGCACGCGATATTCGCGGTCGCCCGGGTGGGTGTAACGAAGCACGAGTACGGCGAAGCCCTTCATCGCGAAACTCCAGATGACACCGAAAGCGTAGAGGTTCGCGAGGAAGGTGACGTTACCCCGGCTGATGACGATGGTGAGCAGTTGGAGAACGACAATGCTGTTGATGATCCGGTGCGAGGTGCCGAATCGGCGATGCGGCTGCCGGAACCAGTCGGGGAGAACGCCGTCTTCCGAGACGCGGTTGAGAACGCCGTTGGCGCCCACGATCGAGGTGTTCTCCGCACCGGAGAGAATCAGCACACCGACGGCCACAACAAAACCGTGAAAGAGCAAACGTAGCCCAAGCGGCCCTTGGAGGTGCATGGCCAAGCCGCCGATGAGATTCTCCAAGAAGTGCTGGCGAGGGCCGTCAGGAATGATCATGACGGCGAAAATCGAGACCAGGCCGGTGAAGAGCAGGCTGTAAAGGAAAATGATCAGCCCGGTCTTTTTGAGGTTGGGCAGCTTGGGATGCTCGATTTCGCGATAGACCTGGGCGAGAGACTCCTCGCCGCTCATGGCCAAAACGGAGTGACCGAGGCCTACAAAAACGGCCACGAAAGTGATCAGCTGGCCGAGGTTGACGCCGTACAGCCAGCCGAGGGAGTTGCGATCCAGCCGAATATTGCCGGCATGTGGAAAGGGCGGAAGGTGCAGGTGTCGGACCCAAATGGTGTACCCGCACCAGGCCAGGAGCAGGACCACCATGACGGTGGTGAGCTTCATGATCTTGAGGGATTTGTCGCTTGATTCCGGGATGCCTTTGATGTTCTGCCACCAGAAATAGATGGTGACCACGACGGCAAAGGTGGCGGCAGTGCCATTGACGGGGAACTGCTGGTGAGTGTGGGCGTAGGCCATGAGCTCGTTCAAGAGGCCGACGAGATACTGCCCGGCGGCGACGACGCTGATGGGACCGGTGAGAGCGTAATCGAACATCAGTGCGGAGACGGAGAATTTGGCGAGGGTACCACCGAGCGCTTCCTTCACCACGCGATACACACCGCCCCGCACGAACATGCTCGAACTTTCGATGTAGATGGCGCGGACGGCGTAGGAAAACAGCATCACCGCAAGCACGAACCATGGAGCGGTCTTCCCGACGAAGTTCTCCGCTTCCCCGGCGGCGTAGTAGGCGGAGGAGGCGAGGTCGTTGAGAACGATGGCGGCCGCGCGCCAGAAAGAGATAAAAGTGAGCAGGGCCGTCGTGGCGACGATGACCCGCGGCAGGGTGATGCTCCGTGGCGGCGCGGCCGTGGAGCCGTTTGTGGAGGATGCCATTAGAGAATGGTTCGGTTGCTCGCGGGGAGAAATCCTCCCACGTTTCCGCGCAGTTGTCTAGGACGCGCACCGGAGAAGAAACGATGCATGCTATCGAAAGAGCGAATCGCTACGCGATTGCCTGGGGCTCCGGCATTCGGGGGCTCATCCTCCCGAGGTGCGAAAAATTCGCCCACAGGCGTCGCAGGGACACATCGTGCGCAGGTAATCGAAGCTGTAGATGCCGGTGGAATGGCCGTCGGTGAAGGTGATCTGAATCGCGTAGTTGCCGATGGCCTTGGCAGCGCGCGCCGAGGCCTTGGGCTTGAACATGGGGAGAACGGCCGCTGCCGATCCCGTTGGCCCGGCCAACTTTTCCTTCTGATGTCGTTCCTCGTTGCAGGTGGCGCAGGGGCAATGTTCGCGCAGGTAAGCAAAGTCGTAGTGGCTCGAGTGGCCGTCGAACCACACTATGTCCATGCCCGCTCCTGTCGAGACGTGGATCTTCACGCTCGTGGGTTTCTTGCGCGAATCGGCGGGAACGGGCATGAAGGTTCGCGGCGGCTCAACTCGGCGGGCAGCAGTCGCCCGGAGGGATCGGGTTCCCGTGGGGGCACGTTTTCGGGTGGCCGAGGAAGGAACAGATGCGCTGGTCGAGTTCGGGACTGATGATGTGCTCGAATTTGCAGGCCTGCGAATGGGCCTCGGAATCCTCAATGGCAAACGTGTCGGTGAAGAGGCGTTCGGCGAGGCGATGCCGCCGAACCACGTCGCGGGCGCGGCGACGGCCGCGGTCGGTCAGCTGTACCTCATTCGAGTGGAGTTCTACCAAACGCAGATCGATCATGCGGTAGATGGTATGGACGGTATCCACCGAGCCGGGCGTGCGAATGCGGTCGATCTGAGCGGGCGTAAATTCCTCGCCGCAGATCCAGATCTGCTCGAGCAGATGATCGAAGTGCACCTCTTCCTCGGCGCTGCCTGCGGTGATCTGCGCGAGCCGGCCGTGCGCGAGTTCGATGCGCCGGTCGGCTTGCCGCGCGATCTCGGGATCGTGCGTGACCATCAGCAGGGTCTGCCCGGCGCTGTGCAGCTCGCGGAAGAGACTGAGAATGATCTCTTCGTTGGCTTCGTCGAGGTTCCCGGTGGGCTCATCGGCGAGGATGAGCTTGGGTTGATTGATGAGCGCGCGTGCGATGACCACGCGCTGCTGTTCGCCTCCGGAGAGTTGCGAGGGCAGGTGCTCGAGGCGGTGGCCAAGCCCGACCTGGCGAAGCGCCTCGGCGGCCTCCTTTTCGTCGGTGAGGCTGTGGAAGTATTGGGCGAGCATCACGTTTTCAAGTGCGTTCAGATAGGGTACCAGATGGAACTGCTGAAAGATGAACCCAACTTTCTCGGCGCGGTAGCGCACGAGCTCCGCTTCAGAGAGGCGTGAGATTTCGGCGTCACCGACGACGACGCGGCCGGAAGCAGGCGTGTCAAGCCCGCCGAGAATATTGATGAGCGTGGTCTTTCCCGAACCTGACGGGCCCATGATGGCGATCCACTCTCCGGGCTCGACAGTGAAACTAATGCCGTTCAGAGCGCGCACCGAGCCGTACTCCTTGACCAGCGATTCGACTTCGATCCGGGCGCTCATGCCTCACCCCGGAAGATAACCGCCGGCTTTACCCGCGCGAGCAACCGCAAGGGAAATGCTCCGGCAATTGCCACGAGCACCATCAGAGCGGCCGTGAGAGGCAGAATTTCCCAGCGGAGCGCGGCAGACACTCCGAAAACGCGCTTTCCTAGCCATTGTGACAGCAGCAGTCCCACCGCGGAGCCAAGCAAGCCTCCGGCAAGACCCAGGGTCCCGGCCTCAACCAGGAAAAGTCTCAACACGCGCGAGATGTGGCCGCCGAGCATCTTCATCAGCCCTACATCGCGCTTGCGCTCCAGCGCCAGCGTGGTCATTGCCGTCATCACGCAAAGAATCGTCAAAAGCAAGACGAGGACGACGATAGCGAGGAGCAGGCCGTGAATGCGCGCGTAAAGCGCCGCCTCAGTTTCAGTGAACTGGCGGACGGGACGCACCTGCGCGCCGGGGAGCCTCTCGGAGAGTTGGCTCACCAAGCGAGCGATGCCCGCCGCAGAGCCGGGCGCGCTGATCTGCACGAGGCTGATGCGCCCAGGCAAACCGGCAAGCTCCTGTGCCGTGGCCAGTGGCAGAAAGAGTTGGTCGTCCTCAGGGCCGCCCGCGCTGAGAATGGCTTCGACGTTGCAAGATCCATCTCGTTCATTTGCGCGGAGATGCAGCGCATCACCGGGAGCAGTGCCGAGTTCTTCGGCGGCCTTCGCCCCAACAAGACAGGGTATGGACGAGGAGTCGACATCCGCCGGCCGGCCCTTCATTTTCCACCCCGGCGCGACGCGAGGCAGATCGGAAAGGCGAGTGCCGGCGATCACTAGCGTCGTGGGAGAGGAGGCGGCGACGACCGGGTCGGAAGATACGCGCTTGGCGTCGGCGATGAAATAGAGGAACGGTACCGCGGTAACGGGCTGAGCTTCCCACCCCGCCGGAACGCCGGAGAGAATCCCCGCATCGAGCAGGCTCTCTGCCGGGGCAGTGATCGCAGCCGCGCGGGCTGTGGCAGGCGCTGATGGTTCCTCGGGCGCCGAGAGGATGACGTTCGCCCCGAAGGCACGGAACTCGCGAGTGAGCTTGCGGCTGGCATCGAGCTGGAGGTTCAGCAGCGCGGCGGTGATGGCTGCACCGCTCGAGAGCGCTAGCAAGGCCACTGCCAGCCGCCCCCGGCTCGCCTTCAGCAATCGAAACTCGATCCGCCAGAACATCACTCGCCTCGCAAGACCATCGCGGGATCATGCCGTACCGCGCCACGCAAAGGAAACAGGCTGCCGGCCAGCGTGACGATTACGGCCAGCGCAAGAATCACGGGCAGAACCAGCAGAGATTCGTCAGGAGCCTCGCCGAAGACGGACTCTCCGAGGAGCCGCGCCAGCAATATGCCCGCAGCATAGCCGAGCGCTCCTCCGACCAAGCCAAGCAGCAGTTGTTCCGCAACCAGCAGGGCGGCGACGAGCCTCGTGCCGGCGCCCAGAGCCTTCATCAGACCAATCTCAACCTGACGTTCGAGCACGGTGGCGGCGGACGTTGCTCCAACGGCTAAGGCCGAGGCGAACAACGCGGCGAACGTCACCAGCCACATCAGGACGCTGATGTGAGACAGCATCTGACCTTCCCCTTCGGCCACGCGGCGAATCGGCCGGACGTCGGTTCCCGGAAGCGCCTGACCGATCTGCAAGGCGATGGAAGAAATGTAGGGGGTGCAATACCAGCGATCGTACTCTTCAGGCGTCATGGTAGCGGGATCACGCCGCGCAAACGCGTCTTCGGGCCGCGTGAGCACGCTGACGTCAAGGCGCCGGTACTGTCCCATTTTCCCGTCAAGCTGCTGAGCGATCGCGAGCGGCGCGACGATTGAATCTTCTTCCGAACCTCCGCTCGAGAGCAGCCCGGTAACGGCGAGAGCCGCAGTCCGCGTCCCTGCAGCGACGCGAATCACGTTGCCGATGTGCAGGCCGTTGCGCTGGGCGAACTTCACCCCCATCACACATTCGTCCGATCCTTCCGTGAACCAGCGGCCATCGGTTTGCCACCAGGGATTGGTCTTCTCGATGCCGGTCACGAAGCGCGAACCGTCAGGACTCATGATCGCGTGCGCGGACCAGGTTCCGATGAGCGTGGCGCGGAAAGCGCCGCGCGCAGATTCGGGCGGCGCGGGGGATATCGCAACAGCGCTTACGGGAACTTCGAGAATCGGCGCAAAGCCGACGACATTGTTTCTCCAGAAGATCTCCCTCAGCTTGGCCAGGTCGGATTCGGGAAGAAACGCTCCGGCGTTGGCCGGGCGGTAGTCCACGCCGCCAATCTCGAGCCGCAGGCTGTCGGCGTGCGGCGTGACCAGCAAATTGGCTCCCAAACGGCGGAACTCCCGGGCCAGCCGGTCGCCTATATCCAGCGATACGCTCAGCATGGCCGTAGCCACGGCCATGCCGAGGGAGAGCACGACCGCGGCGAGAATCTTACGCCGGGGCCGGCGGGCGAAACATTCACCGACGATGCGCAGGAACATAAGGGGCTCGGACCATCACCGCGGAATCTCCGTGGCCGCTTGCGCGAGGGAGGAGAGGTCCACAACGATTTCGTCTCCTTCCACATGCGAGGGCACGCCGATGGGATTGCAGCCTCCCTGCTCTCCGATCGTGGGCACGTAGATGGCGGAGGCGCAATGGCGGCAGATGACGTTTTGCCCGTCCTGGCGATAGCCGGCGGTTCCGCAGATGCGGCAAGCGTCCAGCGCCACGCCCCAGCCGTTCGGCTTGCGAATGATGAGGAAGCGGAGGGTTTGGCCATTGGCGTTGACGGAGAAAAGGTGCAAGTTCCCGTCGTTCACCTGAGCGACCGGAACGCGCACCTGGCCGTTCTCGGACTCCATGACCTGGGCATCGGGCGGTGTGGCCGCCGCGTGCGCGTAGATGAAGTCCGCGGTGAGAGCAAGGATCACCCCGAGCGAGGCAACCGCAGCGGCAATGGTCCAGCGGCGCTGCTGGCGTGCGCTCCATCGGGACCTGCGAATCTCAGCGGGGTTGGCGGCGGAAGCGCCCGAAGGCAGATCCGGGGCCAAAGCCATCCACTCGCGCAGGACGAGCAGCGCAGCGGCGCCGAAGATGAAGACGAAGAAGAACAAATCGTTGCGGACGATGGGACCGATGAGCGCCATCTCCCGCTTGCTCGAAGGCAGCCAGAGCGCTTCGCTCAGTTCGTGCAATCCGGTGAGGGCGAGCTGCAAGGCGACCAAGATCAGAATCGCGCTCGTCACCGCGAAGAACCGGCCGAGCGGCACGCGGAGTGTCCCTTTGAAGAAGAACAGCCCCACCGCAACGGCAGCGGCAAGGCCGAGGACCGTGCCGACGGCGGTGGTGAGTCCTTCGCTTGAGAACTGCACCGCCCGAAGAATGAGAACGGTTTCTGCGCCTTCTCGCAGCACCATCAGAAAAACGAAGAGGAATAGTCCCCAGCCGGCGGCTCGTCCGGCCCTGGTAGCGTAAGTTTCCACGCGGCGTTCGATCTCCCCGCGCAGGCGGCGGGCCACGCGATTCATCCAGAAAACCATGGAAACCACAAAGGCCGAAGCGGCCAGAAGGAGCAGGCCTTCAAAGCCGTCCTGGCTGACCTGCCAGCGGTCCAGGCCCACGGCAGCGGTGAGACTGGCCGCGGCGGCCAAGGCGACGCCAGCCCACACGTAACGCGAGAGTTGGGCCCGGCCCGTCCGAACCAGGTAAACTAAGACGATGCCGACGACAAGGGCAGCTTCGACGCCCTCACGAAGGACGACGAGAAAGGCCGAAACCAAGGGATCTCCAGTTGAAAATGAGTTGCAACACCAAGACCCAGTTTACCGTGCGGCTGTCAGCCCGTCAAGCCAGCTTCAAACTCGGCCGAGCGATCTCCAACGACGCCTTGCTCGCCCGAGTGTAAAATCCAAGTGATTCGCCCCGTGCACTGGCAAACCACAACCCGGCTTGCGTCCCTGCTCTTCGCGACGGCCCTGCTACTTCCCTGCACTGCTACCGCAGAGAATTCGGGCGCGAAGACCTCCACATCGGCCGCAGTCAAATCCGACGCGCGACGCGCGCGGAGCGCCCTGGAGCGGGGTCAGAAGGCGGAGGCGGCGCGAAACTGGGAAGAGGCGCTCGCGGACTACGAGGAAGCGTCGCAATTCGCACCCGGGGACATGGACATCGCCCGGAAGCGCGAAGCGGCGCGCGCGTGGATCGTGCGATTGCACGCGGACTCTGCCGAACGGCTGGCGCTTCAAGGCGACGTGGCCGCGGCGCAGGGAGAGTTGCGCGCGGCTCTCAAGATGGATCCCGGAAACGACGCAGTGAAAGAGCGGCTGATGCAACTGCAAGCGCTGGCGGACGTCCCGCCTCAAACCGGGCCCGCATTGGCCGGCGCCCCGCGACTCGAGCCGCGGTCCGGCGATCGCGACTTCGACATTCGCGGGGACACTCAGAGCGCATATCAGGAAGTCGCTGCGGCATTCGGAGTGTTCGCGGCGTTCGATCCGGATGTCGTGTCGAGGCCGGTGCGCCTGCGTGTGACCCACGTGGACTTTGCGACGATGATGGGACTCGTGGGGACCGAGACGGGCACCTTCTGGTCCCCAGTGGACGCGACCACCTTCTTCGTCGCGCCGGATACGCAGCAGAAGCGGCGGGATGTATTGCCCATCGTCGAGCAGACGTTCATCCTTTCCGACACCGTGTCGCCCGAAGAAGTGACCGACCTGCAGCGCGCCTTGCGCGAGATCAGCGGCACAACGCACATCGATCTCGACACTCGGAGCCGGACCATCACGGTGAAAGACACCCCGCAGACCGTTGCGCTGGCAGGCGAGCTGATCCGCCAGCTTGGGCAAGCCCGTGGGGAAGTAATGCTCGAAATCGAGATTCTCGAGGTGGACCGGAACCGGGCCAAGCAATTGGGAATTACCCCGCCCACGCAGTTCAAGATTTTCACGGTCAGCCCGACGCAAGCCTCGGCGTTCGAAAAAGCCCTTCAGGCCAACGACCTCTCCACGGCGGCCGCCATTCTGCAGCAGATCCTTGGGACCGCGGCAGCCTTCAACGGGCTTTCGGGAAGCCAACTTCTTTCGGCAGTCCAGCAAACGGGACTGGGAACGGTGTTCCCGCCGTTCGTCGCCATCGGAGGAGGAAAGTCCATTTTTCTCCTAAACATGCCGGGAACGGCGCTGAACCTATACGAGACGCTTTCGCTGGTTCGGGACGGCAAGCGGGTCCTGATGCGTGTCCAGGACGGAAAACCGGCCACGTTTTTCGTCGGCGAGCGATTCCCGGTAATGCTGTCTCTGCTGACCGCGAGCACGGGCACCGGCACCATCAGCACCCCCACCGTAACCTCCGGCGTCTTTCCGCGAAGCGACTTCTCCGTCGGAAGCCTGCCCGACGCACTCGTGGCACAGGACTTCAACGGTGATGGGCTCAACGATCTTGCCATCGCCAACCACGACGACAATACGGTCAGCATCCTGCTCAATCAGGGGGCCGGCACGGGCAATTTCGTCCAGCCGTCCACCTCTCCGTTCAAGCTGGCGGCGAACGAAACGGGGCCAGTGGCCATCGCCAGCGGCATATTCCGCGAGGCGACCGGCTTTGCCGATCTCGTCGTCGTCAATCAGAGCTCTGACAATCTCGCCATTCTTCAGGGAGACGGCACCGGCGGATTCGCCGAGGCTTCCAATTCGCCTCTGGCCGTTGGCCACGGCCCCGGCGCCATCGCCGTCGGCCAGTTCAACATCAACAACAATTCCCACCTCGATCTCGCTGTTGTCAATTCCATCGACGACACCCTCACGGTCCTTCTCGGCGATGGCGCCGGCGGCTTCACGCTGGCCCCGAACTCGCCTTCCCCTCTGCAGAATGGCGAACAGGCGCTCCCTTTGACAACGGCATCACCCTGCGGCATTACCAGCGCCGACTTCAATCGAGACGGCATCCCGGACCTGGCGGTCGTTTGCGGCACCGGAACGGCAAACAACGTTGCGGTTCTGCTAGGCACAGGTGACGGAACCTTCACTCCGGCGGCGGGCTCACCGATCGCAGTGGGAAGGAATCCCGTCGCCATCGCTGCGGGAGATTTGAATGGGGACGGCCAACCCGACCTGGCCGTGGTGAATCTGGCGGACAACACGGTCACCGTGCTGCTTAACCAGGGCGGCGCATCGTTCCTGCCCAGCGCGGACTCGCCCCTCACGACAGGGAGTGCGCCGAGCGGCGTCGCCATCGCTGATTTCGACTCCAATGGCTTCGGCGATCTGGCGGTGACAAACTTCGGCGACAACACTCTGTCTCTCTTCCTGGGAGAAGCGACCGGAGGTTTCATCACTCCATTCAACGCCCTGCCGACCCAGCAAGGGCCGACCGCCATCGTCGCCTCCGGTTTAGGCGGCCGGGGAGCCTCGGACGTGGCCTTGACCGAACGAACTTCAGACCAAGCCTCGGTGTTCTTGAACCCATTGAGCTCCGGAGCGGCCGCAGCGAGCGCTCTGCAACAGGCCTTTCCCGGATCAGAGTATGTGGACCTGGGGCTGAAGGTGAAGGCCACTCCCACGGTGCATCCGAATGGCGAAGTAACGCTGCACCTGGAATTCGAGATTCGCGCCCTGACGGGCGATTCGGAGGATGGCATACCGATCATCTCCAACCGCACAATCGACCAGACGGTGCGGCTTAAGGAAGACGAGACCGCCATAGTCTTCCGCCTGCTCGACCGGGAAGAGACACAGTCGCTCTCCGGCTTACCGGGATTGCTGAACGTGCCGGTGCTCGGCAACCGGCAGGCGCAGCTGCAGGACACGGAGATGCTGGTTTTTGTGACGCCGAGGCTGTTGCGCTTGCCGCCGCATCAGGTTCGCGCGCTTTATGCCGGACGTGGCGACAACTCGACTCGCGGAGGAGCGGGGTCACCCGGACCTACCCTGCCAGCTCAGCCGTTCCAGCCACCCCCACCTCGCCAAACTCCGCCCAACCCTCAAATCCCTCCGCTCGCCCAACCTCCTCCGTCTCCTGAGCCCCCGCAGTAGGTGCTAGCGTAGGCCCCGAGTAGGGTGACTCTGAAAAGGGGCTCATTGTGGGTCGCGGCTTCACTCGTTGAATTCACGCAAGTTGACTTCGTGCCACGAATCGGAAATCCCCGTCCCGCGGAGCTCTTCAGGGAAGAGGCTCGAAGACGACGATGGGCTGGTAGGTGCGTGGAACGACCGCTTCGGCGATGGCGATGAGTTTGTCTTGCTGGTTGAAGACGCGTAGCCGCGGCGGACACCGCTCGCCGGAATCCAGCTCCGCAGTGGCGCCTGGCGGCGGCTCGACGCGGCCTGGCTGAATCTGCGCGAGCTGGATGTTGAAGCGCGTGCCGTGGCGGATGCGCCGCTCAACCACGGGCAGTACATTGACCCGCGGATAATTGGCGAGGAGGCCGTCGAGCGAAATGACGTAGTCGCCGAAGTGGCCCCCCTTGGCGGCCTGGCCGAGTTCGGCGAGGGAGACGGCCTGATCGAGCGCGAATTCGCCGACAGCGGTCCGTGTGATTTCGGCAAGGTGTGCGCCACAGCCGAGGGTTTGCCCCATTTCGTGAGCCAGAGAACGGATGTAGGCGCCGGTCGAGCACTCGATGGTGAATCGGGCGAGCGATCCTTCGATCCCGGTGACCTTGTATTCGTAGATTTCGATTTCGACCGGCTTCAGCTCCACCGGTTTCTGCTTGCGCGCGAATTCGTAGGCCGGGCGGCCGTGGACCTTCTTCGCTGAAAACGGCGGAGGCGTCTGTGCGAAGCGGCCGACGCACGCCGCAGCGAGGCGTTCAATGACCGCGTGATCGAGCTGGGGCGCCGCGTCAGGGCCCAGAGGCTTCCCATCGGCGTCGTAGGTATCTGTGGCGAAGCCGAAGCGGAAGCTGGCGCTGTAACGCTTCCGCCGGCCGCTGTAGAACCGCGCCAGGCGCGTGGCACGCCCCAGGAGAAGAACGAGGACACCGGTCGCGAGCGGATCGAGCGTGCCGAGATGTCCGATCTGACGGAAGCCGGCGATGTGCCGGACGGCTTCGACCACGTCATGCGAGGTCTTGCCTCGGGGCTTGTCAACGACTAAGGCGCCGTCGTAGGGCGCAGGCTGCGGCTTTCTCAGCATGTGTGTTTGATCCTGGTGATGCGGCTGCGGCGCCCTGTCCGCCTCAGATACCGTCCATCAAGGCCCGGGCGGCTCCTCTTTCTTCACCTGCCGGAGCAATTCCTCGATGCGTTCGCCGTATTGTTCGGAGCGATCCAGGACAAAGATCAATTCCGGTGCCCGGCGGAGCTGGATGCGCTCCACCAGCTCATGCCGGATGAAGCCGGAGGCGGCGCGGAGTCCTTTCATCGCAGCGGCCTGTTCAGTGGCACTCCCGGGAATAGTGACGTAGATGCGCGCCTGCTTCAGATCGGGAGGGACCCGCACCTCGGTGATGGAGACCAAAACCTCCAGCCGCGGGTCCTTCAGTTCCCCGGCGAGCATGGCGCTCACTTCGTGATGAATCTCTTCCGCGATGCGCTCGTGGCGGTGTCCGACGACAGTCATGGCGGCAGTCACAAAATCTCGAATTGATGGCCGATGAGCACCGGCCCCAGCAGGCGATCCGCTTCAGCCAGGATGTGTTGGAGCGACTCTTCGACGTGGCTCTCTTCATTCGACAGGGTCACGACGCCCACGATCGAGCGCTGCCAAGTATCTTGGTGATCGAGTTCGGCCACGGCGACGTTGAAACGCCCGCGCAGGCGGTCCTTCAGGCTGCGCACAATCTGGCGCTTGTCTTTGAGCGACTGCGCGTCCGGGATGTGTAATTCTAGAGTCAGCAGGCCGACGGGCATCGCGAGCTCCCCAACAGCGCGGACAGCTAAGCGCGCGGAGTGACGCCCTGCATAGCTGCTTCCGCGGCGCTCAGTTTCTGCACCAGGAAGCACTCCAGGACGTCGCCGACCTTCACGTCATTGAAATTCGCAATTCCTGCGCCGCACTCGAAGCCCGCGCGCACTTCACTGGCATCATCCTTGAAGCGCTTGAGCGAGCTGAGACGCGAAGTATAGATAACTGTGCCGTCGCGGACGACGCGGACTTCGCCGTCGCGTTTAAGCGAACCGTCCAGTACGTAGCACCCGGCGATCATGCCTACGCCCTTGATCCGGAAGGTGTCGCGCACTTCGGCGCGGCCCATGTAAGTCTCCTTGACCACCGGCTCGAGGAGGCCCTCCAGGGCCAACTTCATTTCATCGGAGACCTCATAGATGATCGTGTGCGTGCGGATCTCAACTTTTTCCTGCTGGGCCAAGTCGGCCGCCTTGCGGTCCGGACGCACGTTGAACGCGATGACGATCCCACCGGAAGCCGAAGCCAATACGACGTCCGCTTCGGAAACCGCGCCGACGCTGGCGTGGATGATCTTGACCTTGACCTGATCGGTGGAAAGCTTCGGCAGCATTTCGCTCAGGACCTCCACAGAACCCTGCACGTCGGCCTTGATCACGATGGGCAACTCCTTCACCTCGCCGGCCTTGAGCTGCTCGTGCAACTGATCGAGCGTGATGCGGGAGCTGGCAGCGCTGCGGGCCAGCGCGGCTTCGCGCTGTTTGCCCTGGCGGTACTCCACGATGTGGCGCGCCTTGGCTTCGTCGGTTACCTGGAACTGATCGCCTGCTTCGGGGACTCCCTGCAAGCCCAGGACCTCGACCGGCGTCGACGGCGGCGCCTTCTTGGCGGCGCGTCCGCGGTCGTCGAACATCGCGCGAACCTTCCCGAAGACGGCGCCGCATATGAAAAAGTCGCCCGTACTCAGCGTGCCGTTCTGAACCAATACGGTGGCCACCGGGCCGCGGCCCTTGTCCACGCGCGACTCGAGCACGGTGCCGCTCGCGGGCGCTTCCGGATTGGCCTTGAGCTCGCGCAGATCTGCGACCAGAAGGAGCATCTCGAGCAGCTTGTCGAGATTCTTTTTCTGCTTCGCTGAGACTTCCACAAGGACAGTGTCGCCGCCCCACTCCTCAGGTGTGAGTCCCGCCTCGGATAGCTGGCGCTTGACGCGGTCCGGCTGAGCATCGGGCTTGTCGATTTTGTTGAGCGCGACGACGATGGGAACGTTCGCGGCGCGCGCGTGATCGATGGCCTCGCGCGTTTGCGGCATGACGCCATCATCCGCCGCCACCACCAGGACCACGATGTCGGTGACCTTGGCGCCACGGGCGCGCATGCGCGTAAAGGCCTGATGGCCGGGCGTGTCCACGAAGACTACGCTCCGACCGTTGACCGGAACTTTGTATGCGCCGATGTGCTGCGTGATCCCGCCGGCTTCGCCGCCGGCGACGTCGGTCTCGCGAATCGCGTCGAGCAGGCTCGTCTTGCCGTGGTCCACGTGCCCCATGACGGTGACCACCGGCGGCCGCGGAAGGAGATTCTCCTTTTTCTCTTCCTTGGCCACCTCCAGGACCATGCCCTCTTCGAACGAAACCACGCTCACGACGCCGTTGAACGCCTCTGCCAGGCCTGTGGCCGTGGGAATATCCAGCGCCTGGTTGATGCTGGCGAAGATTCCGCGATCCAGGAGCGTTTTCAGAAGATCCTTGGCGCGGACGTCGAGCTTCTCCGCGAGATCGCGAATCGTGATGCCCTCCATAATCGTGATGTCGCGTGGCTCGCGCGGCGCCGGCGGCGCCACCGGCGCAATCGCGGCGCGTCCCCCAGCGCTCGGACGCGCCCGGACCGGATGCAGCTTGCGCTCGCCTTCGGCTTCGCGCTTGTCAATGACAGGACGCTGCCGCGGCGCGGGCCTGCGTGCGTAGAGCGGCTTGCCGGGCTCAGCCTTCGGAGGGAACTTGTCCGGCGGCAGCGGCGGCAGCATGCCTGGACGGACGCCGGGGCGACCACCAGGCCGCGCCCCGGGCTGCTGACTGGGCCGGGCTCCGTAGGGCCTCCCTCCTCCCGGCGCGCCAGGAGGTCCGGTGCGCTGAGGCGGACGGCCAGGATGAACGGGGCGGGCCCCGCCAATGGGTTGGCCGGGCCGCGGCCCGCCGGGAGCTGCGCCGGTCGCAGCAGGACGCATCGTGGCAGGCGCACCAGGTCGGGCGCCGGACGGCTGTCGAAGCGGAGGGCGAACGCTAGGTCTCGCCGGAGTCGCAGCTTGAACCGGAGCATGACCCGCAGCCGCAGGACGCGGCGGCTGGGCCGCTGGAACGGGCGTTTTGGGAATCGCGGTCGGCGAAGCCGCCACCGCGGCCGGAGCCGCTGGCTTGGCAGCAATTGGGGGAAGTGGGGGAAGAACCGGCCTCGCGCCAGCAGCCGCGGGAGTTGCTCCTGGGGCTGCGGGCTTCAGCGGAAGAACGAGCCCGGCAGCTGCGGGCCTCGCAGCAGGGGCAGCAGGCGTCGCGTGAGGAGGTGCCGTGGGAGGTCTCATCCGTGCGGCCTTGACGGCGGCATCCCTCGCGGCTTTTTCCGCCGCGGCGGCGGCTTCGGCGGCCGCTTCAGCATTGGCAAGGTCCTGAAAATGTTTGCGGACCTTCTCAGCGGCGGCGACATCAATCGAACTGGAATGGGTCTTCTTCTCGAGGACGCCGATCTCGGGCAAGTAGTCAATGAGGGCCTTGGCCTTGACCTCAAGTTCGCGGGCCAGCTCGTTGATTCGAATCTGACTTGCGTCGCTCATGCGTTCCGGTGGCTAAGACTCCTTACCCTCTTCGGGCTTGTCCGTCTGCTCGGCGTCGGCACTGGATTCGGCTGCGGCATCGGGAGCCTCGGCTGGCGCTTCTGGCGTCTCGGTTTCCGCTGCCGGGGACGGCTCGGCAGCGGCTTCTTCCGGAGCCGCGGTTCCTTCCGCGGGCGCCTCGGCTGCAGCCGCTGTGCCTTCCCCGCCTTCAAAGAAATTATGTACGGACTGATAGATCTTCTCGACCATCTTCTCGCCGATACCGGGGATTTCCATGAGCTGCTCCGGAGTCATATCGGCGAGTTTCTCGATCGAGGTGATGCCGTGCGCCTCGATCTTCTCAATGGTCTTGGGGCCGACGCCCAGAAGCTGGGCCAGCGGCGTGCCGGGAGAGGTGAGCGCGGTCATTTGCTCTTCGATCTCGCGGCGCTTCTCTTCCTCGCTCTTGATGTCGATGTCCCAGTTGATCAGCTTGCTGGCAAGGCGGACGTTCTGTCCCTTCTTGCCGATGGCCAGCGAGAGTTGGGTGTCCTCGACGATGACCTCGAGCTTTTTGTTCTCCGGGTCGACGATCTGCACGCGGGTGACCTTGGCAGGGCTGAGAGCCTTCTGCGCAAAGGTAAGGGTATCCTCGTTGAACGGGATGATGTCGATTTTCTCGCCGCGCAGTTCGCGGATGATGGACTGCACGCGCATGCCTTTCATCCCCACGCAGGCGCCGACGGGGTCGACGTCTTTATCGCGGCTGGCGACGGCAATCTTGGTGCGCTCGCCGGCTTCGCGGGCCGCCGCGCGGATTTGCACGGTGCCGTCGTAGATTTCCGGCACTTCCATCTCGAACAATCGCTGCACGAGCACGGGATCGGCGCGAGAGACGATGACCTGCGGCCCCTTGGCGGCGCGGTCCACGGCCTTGATCACCACGCGCAGGCGATCCCCGATATTGTAAGCCTCGAGCTTGGACTGCTCGCGCTTGGGCAGGCGTGCTTCGGCGCGGCCGAGATCCACGATGAGGTCGGGACCTTCGGTGCGCTTGACGATGCAGTTGACGAGTTCACCGACCCGGGTGTGGTATTCGCCGTAGATGGTGTCGCGCTCGGCCTCCCTCACCTTCTGCATGATGACTTGCTTAACCGTTTGCGCCGCGATGCGGCCGAACATGTCGGTGGGTTTGGGGATGGTGATCTCGCCCCCGATTTCCGCGGCCGGATTGACCTTCTTGGCCTCAGCGAGCGTGCACTCGCGTTTGGGATCGGTCACCTCCTCGACCACCGCTCGCACCGCGAAGACGTCCACCTGGCCGGTCTCCGGATTGAATTTCGCGCGCATGTCCTCCTCGGTCTTGTACTGCTTGCGCGCTGCGACCACCATGGCGTCTTCGATCGCCGCGATCACGACCTCCGGCTCGATGTGCTTCTCGCGGCTGAGCATCTCAATTTGTTGGGAGAGCAAGTTCGACATTGCCTGTTCCTAAAACTCCACAACCAAGTTCGCTTTGCGAATGAGCTCGAAAGGCACTTCGACCATTCGCGGCTCGCGCCCCTGCAATTCCATGCGCACCTTTCCGTCAGCGAATCCCGCCAGGCGGCCCTCGAAGAACTTCGCGTTCCCCACCGGCTCGGCCGTGGATATGCGCGCCAAGCGGCCGCGAAACCGTTCGAACTCGCCCGGCTTCGTGAGCTTGCGATCGAGGCCTGGCGAGCTGACCTCGAGAATATAGCCCGGGCCGGGAACCAGTTCTTCGACGTCGAGAATCACGCTCAACTGCTGGCTCACGCGCTCGCAATCGGCATGGCTGATTCCGCCGACCGCCGCCGTGTCATCCGGCCCGCCGACGCCGGGCTGCGATGCGCGGTCAATCGTTACCCGCAGGAAGCGCTGCTTGCCGATTTTCCACTCGACATCAACAACTTCCAGGCCTTCCGAGAGCGCCACGCGCTCGGCGGTTTCGCGAATCCGGGCTAGATCCACGCTCACCCGCGCCTCGGCCCCGGACGGCGCCCTCTCGCCACTAACAAAAAAGTGGGCTCTCGCCCACTCGTTCGTGCGACCGTTCTGAGCAAAACGAAGTATAGACTCCGAAGGAAACAAAAGCAAGGAGCAGCACTGGCCGGGGTGCATCGAGCGAACGAAACCCGCCTATGTGAGTCGGCGAGCCGGCCCTGCGGGCGGCATCCCAGCGAGCCCGAGTGATATAGAGTCAAAAACCAACAAAGAAGACGGCCTGGCGGTTCAACTCCACCAGGCCATCCAGAAACGTGTCACCAGAGTCCCGGGCCGCGGCTGCCGGCCTGTCTACTGCTGCGGCGGCTTCTGTTGGGGCTGAGCCGGCCGAGCCGGGGTAGGCTTCGGCTGTGCCGGTGCCGCGCCCGTGCCAGCCTTGATCGGGTATGTCTGGTCGTACAAGCGGACTACATCCTGAGTGATGTCAATCTGGTTTGCCGCGTAGACCACTCCGCCACCTTGCGCTGAGGTGTCGAGCACAACCGCGTAGCCATTCTCGCGCGAGTACCGGTCCACGACATCCAGCAGTTTGCGGCCCAAGCGGTCGATGATATCGGTTTGCTCGGCGTTGAGGTCTTCCTGGATCTCATTGCGCTTGCGTTCCAGCTGCGTGCTGAGCTGCTGGCCCTGCCGGCGCAAACGGTTCAGCTCTTCATCGCTGAGCTTGCCTTGCCCGGCAGTCAAGCGGTTCTGCAGGTCGCTGATTTGCCGGTTGAGGTTCTCGAGTTCGGTCTGACGGGGCGCATATTTGGACTGAAGTTCGGCCGAAGCCTGTTTGCCTTCGGCCGTATTCATCATTGCTCCGCGAACGTCAATCACCGCGACCTTCTGTTGTCCGGCCGGAGCCGGCGCGGCGCCGCCTTGAGCCCAAGCTGTGGCGCCAAGCAGAAGCGCGCCAGCGGCAAGCGCCGACTTGCAGAAAAGCATTTTCCCGTTCACTTTGATCTCCTTCTTTCCTTGCTTCTTGCGGAAACTCTCGGAAACACGCGAGGCCCAGACTTCCTCGTGGCATAAGGCCGCAGTGCAAATCGCGCATTATAGCTGAATCGATTTCACCGGGGCAATCGAAAAGCTCCCTCAGCCGCGCCCCTGGTAAACCCCGCCAGCCCGGCGCAGCACCGGTGTTCCGTCCCGGCCAGAGCCTCTGCTACTTAGGCAGCGGCATCAGGAGTACGCGATTGTTGGGCTGGTCCACAACCACCGCAAGATTCGTCCGCGGATGGATGGCCACGCCAAACTGCTGCGCGACGGATGTCGCGGCGGTTTGCGCCGTGCCGGTCACCGGCCCGAAGACTGCTTGAGGAGTAATGTTCTGAGCGTCAAAGATGCTCATGGTATTGCTCCCAGGATTGACCGCCACAATCCCCCCGGTCTCGTAGTTGAACGCAATCGGACCAGGATTGATGCCGCCGGGAATGGGCGTGGGCGTCCCGGTGCTGGGATCCACTATGTAAATCGCATCGATGTCGGCTGCGGTCGCGTAAAACTCGCCGTTGCCGGCAACCGGATCGAACGCCACCCCAGTGAAGAGCTTTGCGATTGTGAGAATACTGTTCGTTATCCCTCCCTCCACGGTGTTCATCAGATCGATTGTGCCCGAGGTCGAATTCAGCACCGCAGCGAGATGAAGATCCGGATCGATTGCCAGGGCCGTCGGCTGCTGATTCACAGAAAAGGTAATCGGGATGGGGGTGGTGGGAGGCGATGCGGCCGCGCCAGCTAAAGTAGCTACGAGGTCAATCACGCTCACGGAGTTGGAACCGAAGTTGGCGACCAGCGCCGTGCCAGCGTCCTGGTCAACGTCCACTGCAAGAGGCTCTGTGCCCACCGTGATATCGCTGGTGGCCAGGGCAAATGTGTCGAGATTCACCAGGGAGACGGTGCCTGTACCCAGGCTGAGGAGCGTGGTGACATCAATATTGCGATTGGTCACAACCGCAAGGCCGAGACGCGAGATGACGGCCACGCCCTCGGGGGCCGTGCCGACCCCTACGGTCTGGATGATCTGGCCGAATTTCCCGTCCGTAGGAGAAACATCGATGAGTGACACATTGTTGCACCCTGCGTTGGTGACCACGGCAAGATCGCGATCCGCATCGATACCCACGGCAGCGAGCTGCGACGGATTCGAAGTGCCGCAAGAGACCCCGCTGAAATCGATCGACTGCACGACGCTGAAGTTTTCCGCATTCGAAACGACTCCGCCGCCAGACACCTGTAGCGCGTAACGGCGCGGCGCTGCCAGGAATGAAGCTGGGATCGTGATATCAATTTGCCGACCGTTGTTTGAGACCGTGCCGCTCCCCACAACCGCGCCATCCAGGAGCACCTCCGTGCTGCCTGAGAAGCCGCTCCCGAGAATGGTGACGTTCAGATTGCTGGCAGACGTGAACGTGAAGCCAGCGGTCAACACGCGCGCCGGGTCGGGAATTATCACATCGCTGATGTGGAGTGGCTTGATCGGCGGGTTATTGCCGTTGAGCAAGATCGTGCTGACGTCGTTGCTGGTGGAGTTGGCGACCAGAGCCAGGTTGGTTGGCGGATCGATCGCTACCGCGCTGGACCCGGTTCCACCCGTGGAGATCGGGTTCGTGCCCAGAGAAACCGTGGAGCCTCCGAGCATCCTGGGGCTGACCGGATCGATCAGGAATATCTCATTCTTCAGGTTGCTCACTACGACAGCGACGTTGGTGTACGGCTGGAAGGCTGCTGCAACGCCCCCCAACACCTGCTCACCATTGCTGCCCTCGGTGAGCGTAACGGATCTGACGGTCTGGCTGATCGTGCTGACGACGTAGGACTGGCTGGCGTTCCGATCGGTGAGCACGGCGGTGAATGTTTCGGGACTGATGGCGATGCCCTGCACCGTGGAGTTGATGCTAAGCGTCACCAGGGGATCGGAGAAGTACAATGAGCCAATCTTCGTACCGTCGGAATTGCTGACGGTCTTGTCCGCACCCGTTTGGGAGAAGGTGAACGTGGTGGCGGTGGGCACGCTGGCCACGGTAAAGGTGCCGTCAAAGCTGGTGTCGCCGGTGACGCCGGTAATCAAAACAGTCTGCGGCGAAGAAAGGGAGGGGTTGAGACCGTGGTTCGTAGCGGTTGTCACCGTGACGACGTCGACAGAACGCGCCACGCTCAGGATGGGGATTGCCGTAGCCTGCGGGTTCAGAGTCACGTAGGACATGAGCCCGGCTCCGCCAGGAGTGACCATCGCCCAGCGCAGATGCGGCTCGAAGGCAATCTGAGGAGAGTCGCCGGTGCTAAGCGTGACTTGCCCGATAACACAGTAAGGTGGAGTCCCCCCCAAAATGCATGATGCGCCCGCCGGCAAGGTCTGCCCGACATTGATAATGCTGCCCGTATTCGCGGATTGATAGGCCACAAGGCCAAGGTGAGAATCGGGGTCAACGCCCACAGAGAAGGGCAAGATCGGCGCGGCACCGCTAGTTCCGGGCGTGACCGCGCTCAGGTCAATCGTGCCTGGAACCGATCCGGCCTGCAAGTCCACAATGCTGACGCTTCGCCCAGTGTTATTCGCGACGGCGGCCATGTGGAGCTGGTTGTCCACGGCCACGCCCGTCGGGCAGAGGATGCAGGGTCCGAGAGGCGTCCCCTGACCTTTCGAAGCGGCAACAGCGGCATTTCCATTCGGGAGTTGGATCGCCGCGCCGAGCGACGGCGGGTTCGTATTCAAGTTAAGCAATTGCAGCGAATCGGTTCCCTTCAGCGTCACGATGCCGATGCCGAGAGTCGAGTCCACAGTAATCGCCGAAGGGGTCGGGGCTTCTCCGGTTGCCCCGGGAGGCATGGGGATTGGCGAGCCAAGCAGGCTAGGAGCATTGACGTTTGGATCAGGCTGCACCGCGACGTTGGTGACAGCCATGCTTGGCGTGGCGTTGTTGTTCTGGACAGCTAGAGGGTGAAGGCCCGGCGTCTTCAGCTCGGAGGCATCCAACAGCACAGTGATCTGGCGCGGGCTTGTTGGCAACACGCTGTGAATACTGCCTTCAAAGCTGGCCGTCACGATCGGCGAAGATGGCGCGCCGAAGTATCCCCCGTCGATCCGAATCGTAGAGCTGAACTGGCCCTGCTGCAGCGTACTTGCCGGGGAGCTGCTCACCAAACTCGGGCGCACCGGCACTGTCTGGAAGGAGCATGGGGCGGTCCCAGTGCAACTCAGAGGAGTGCCACCCTGCTTCTGGATCTGGACGGTATGAGTCCCTGCAGTGGCCAGAAACGCAGAGGTCAGGCGAACGCGGATGCCGTTCGTGTTGGCCACAACAACTTCCGAAACGTTCGCCGAGGGGACGACCGAGGAAACGTTGTTTCCGTCAATGAAAACAATCGTGCTAGAGAGAAGATTCGTTCCGGTGAGATAGAGGTCTTGCAGAGGCCCCCCCTGCGGCATCACGTGGGGCGAAACCGAGGTCAACGTCGGATCTGCCGCGGTCACGACAGTGACTGTCGCAGTTCCCGTCCTGGTGGTGTCCGCCACGGCCGTCGCGGTGACCGTGAACGCCCCGGTCTTCGCGTTCGCCTGGAAAGTCGCCGGGCAAGTCTGCTGGGGAGGAGTGGTCGAGACAGTCTGACAGGTGCCCGGAGTGATCGTGCCTGCGGTAGTGTCTGATACGGTCCATGTGAGACCCAGGGCCTGCGCATCATTCGCGACGGTGGCGTTGAAGACCCAACTCTCGTTCGCGTTAATGGTGGCTCCCGACGGGTTCACCGTGATCACGATGCCGGAATATATCGTGATCGTGGCGGTGGCCGTGGCCTTCGGATCGGCCACGGAAGCCACCGTGAACGTTATCGTCGGCGGAGAACTGGGAGTGGGAACCGTAGCTGGAGCAGTGTAAACAATTGTATTCGTGGTCGTGGTGTTATGCGTCCCACCGGATAGTGTTCCGCACGGGTTGGGAGTGCCAGTGCACCCGGTCCCGGATACCGTCGTCGGCCAAGTGACGTCGGTATTGGTCGGTCCGGTGACCGTTACGGTAAACGTCTGCGCCTGGTTGATGAGGACGCTCGTCGTACCCGATGGCGATATCTCGACTGCGGTCTTGGTGCTGGAACTCCCGCAGCCCCATTGGGTGGCTAGAGCAACAGCGGCTGCCATCCAGGCAAGCAGCACGCGCACGGTCCGCGCTTTCAACGGTGTGGCATTCCCAAGCATGTTCTTCTCTCCGCTAAGGCCACTGGCCTCTCTCCGCCGGCTGCTTCGCTTTCCTCCGCTCGGCGGCTGGGAGGCCCTGACGCTCCAAAGATTCCGCGGCCCGCTGGCCGCGGGGATCAAAACGTACGACTCACCGTGAACCGGATGGTTCGAGACGGCTCGAAGAAATTCAAACCTCCCACGGCCGGGTTGTTCTTGATCGCCTGCAATTTGGGCAGCACCTGATCCTGGTAGAAACCCGGATAGTTCAAACGAAGCCACACTAGATTGGGGTCCTGCAAGTTGTAGTCCCCGGCGGGCGGGATGATCTGCTCGTGGAACCGATTGGGATTAAATGCGTAATAGATGCGGAACGGCGCCTGAATAATTGGGAGCTGCACCACGAATTCAATGCCGGTGGATGTGCGAAGATGAAAATTCGAAGCGGGTAGGATCGACACCTGCTTGCCGATCGTACTGCTGATCGCATTGCCAAATACAGTCTGGAAGTTGTCCAGCGTCGCTTGCGGGAGTTCCAAGCCCTTCCGGTTCAAGATGCCATTTGTGCCGGCGTCGAAGAAGAGGGTCATTCCGAACGTCTGCCCGACGATCGGGATGCGGTACTCCAAATTCCCAACGCCCTGCAAGTCCCCTCCCGGAAGCGCGATTTGATATTGCAGGACGGGAACATTGACCGCAATGGCGGTCGGACTTCCTGCGCCGGAAAGGTTCGGGGTATTGACGGTAAAAGATGCGGCGTTGTTAACGGGGAGGAAGGCCACCGGGGTGATTCCATAGGTATCGAATCCGCGCACGGAGTCTTCCCCGCCCATGTAGAAACGGCTGGTGGGCACCAAGTCGAGCCCGCCGAAACTCGTGATATGCGACGCCTGGACACGAAGGCCGAGCACGTTGCGGTGCTTGTTGATTGGGCGGAAGTATTTGAATTCGAACGTATTGGAAATGGACTTGGTGTTGCCGCCGAGCGGTCCGCCCTCGAAGCTGAGGGCATAGTAGAAGCTCTTGCCGTGACTGGGATTGAGTGGGCTGTCCACTGTGTTGTAGCTGATCGACGGCGTGATGCGGCTCTGAAGGATGCCGTTGAGCGCGCTGGGACCAGCGAAGCTACGGAATTGCACCTCGTTGAAAAGGGTCTGCGCGGCCGGGCTGAAGGCTTTGATGTTGCTCTGCGTGAGGCTATAGGTGATCCCGATCCGGGTGAACGAAAAACGCCGCAGCGGATAGCTGGCGGACAACGTGAAACCCCGGCTGTCTTGATTATAGTTCTGGGCAATGTTCGGGTTCAAAATGGTCTGTTGCCCGGTAAGCAGCGAGATCTGGCGGGCCTGATCGAAAGCGTAGCGGCTGCTGAAGACGGTGAAGCCGGTGGAGATGGGCCGGTCGAAAAGATAGGGCTCGGTAAAGCCAAACATTAGAGTGCGCTGGATATCGCCGATCTGAGCGGAAAGCGTCAGGGTTTCTCCTACACCGAGGAAGTTGTTCGTCTGGTATGTAAGGCCGCCGAAGGTGCCCGCGATCCCGCTCACACCGCCTTGGAGGGAAATGGACTGCTTGCCCTTCTCCTTGAGCTTCAAGGTGATGTCCACCGAGCCTTCCTTGGTATTGCGCTTGATTTCGGCGTCCTCCGGCTTGATCTTCTCGAAATAGTCGAGCTGGTTCAGCCGCAGGATGCTGACTTCCCAGGCCCGCTGGTTAAAGAGTTGGCCCTCGTCGATCAGTACTTCCCGCCGGATAACCTTGTCGCGAGTGGTCGTGTTTCCTGTGAACTCGATGCGGCGGACGTAGTACATCTTCTGCTCGTCGAACTTGAGCGTGAGATTAATGTGCTTGTTTGTCTCGTCGATATCGAAAACGGGCTCGGAAGTGAAATCGATAAACCCGTACTGGCCGTAGACTTTCTTATATTCCTCGAATGTCTTCCGTAATTTTCCGGCGGAGAAAATGTCGCCTTCCTTGAGCGGGAAGATTCTCTTCAGAGCATCCACCTTGAGGTGGAGTGGATTGTCGGGGTCGGCACTGACGATCTTGAGCGCTCCCATGCGGTAACGATCACCCTCTTCGATGGGAATGGTGATGTTGGTGACTTTGCTGTGCTTGTGGCTGAGGCCGGGCAACCGCATGCCGTGTTCAACGTCCACGGTCTCGAGGACCGGGTCTTTCACCAGCACGCGGAAATAGCCGTTGTCCTGATAGAGCCCGCGAACGCCCACTTCGAGGTCTTCATCGAGCTTGCTGCGATCGAACGTCTTCGACAGCACGTTGATGCTGAAGAGGTACATCGGGATGGAGTAGGGGCGTGAGTGCTTCATCGCGCGGATCAGCTTGCGGTCGGAAAAGGCGTGGTTCCCGGTGAACTTGATCCGCCCGACTTTGACTTTCGGTCCTTCATCCACCTTAAAGATGAGCACGACGGCGTTGCTCGCCGCAATGCGCTCGTATTCGGGCGTGACTTTGGCGAATTGACGCCCGTGCTCCCCGAGCAACTCTTGCAGTACAACTTGAGCCTTCTTGATCCGCGTGGGATCGAACTGGCTCTCCACGGTGAGCCCCACCTTGCGATCCTTGTAGCGCTCGAGAATGTCGGACTCACTGACGGACTTGATCCCGTCGTAGCGGATGCGGCGGATCACCGGCCGCTCCTTGACGTCGAAAATGATGATTTTGCCCCGCGGTTTCTCGGGACTGTCCTCGACGCGCAACTGGACGTCCTCGAAGAATTGGGTGTTCCACAGGGCCTGAAAATCGCGCCGCAACGCTTCTTCGTTGTAGGGATCGCCAACGCGGCTGAAAATGCGGGCTTTTAAGGTGTCGCTGCGGACCCGGCGATTGCCGATGAACTCGATGCGATCGATGATGAACTGGTTTTCGCCGGGCTGCCCGGCCGCCGATTCCTGCCCGGCAGGCGCCACACCCGCCGAAGCGATCTGCACCGGAGCGTGCTCCTGCGCCGCGACTGCCAAGGGACAAAAAAGCACGCTCGCGGCCAAAATGCCGCGAGACCTCGCGTTGAGCCGCGAAAGAAACCGCGGCAGGCAGAATATCTTGTGCGCGGCCGCCATGGCGGTCAAGGCCGCTCCCCCAAACCCAAGATGTCTCTTCTCCCGCCGGACCACGGACCGGGCCGGCTGTGCGTTTGTGATTCGCTAGTGGACCACCGGGGTTGCCTCAACCACCGGACGAAATCCCAGGCCCTCTCCTGACACATACACCTCGAGGGTCGCTGGCCGTTGCACGCCCCCCTGGATGAGCGCCTCCGACAGCGGATCCTCGACGTACTTCTGCAATGCCCGGCGGAGCGGACGGGCGCCGTAACTGCGATCCGTGCAAGTCTTTTGCAGGATCCACTGGCGCGCCTCCGGTGTCACCACGATCTGAACCTGACGATGAATGAGCGTGTCATTGATCTGACCAACAAGCAAGTCAATGATGCGCAGCAGGTCGTCGTCCCCGAGCGGGCTGAACAAGATGACTTCATCCAGCCGGTTCAGAAACTCGGGATTGAACACTCGCTTGACCTCGGCCATGACGAGTTCGTCCATGCTTCTCTGGCCGGCATCCTCGGAACCCGACTGGAAGCCGATCGAAGTGCGTTTCTGCAAATGCCGGGCGCCCAGGTTCGAAGTCATTATAATGATGGTGTTGCGAAAATCTACCGTATTGCCGAGGCCATCGGTCAGCTGGCCGTCTTCAAACACCTGTAGCAGAATATTGTAGACATCTGGGTGCGCCTTTTCGATTTCGTCGAGAAGAATGACGGAATAGGGCGTGCGCCGGACGCGTTCGGTGAGTTGGCCGCCCTCTTCATAACCGATGTAGCCCGGAGGCGCGCCGATCAACTTTGAGACCGAGTGCTTTTCCATGTACTCGGACATGTCGAATCGGACCAGGGATTTTTCCGTGCCGAAGAGGAACTCGGCGAGCCGCCGCGCGACTTCGGTCTTGCCCACGCCGGTCGGACCCAGAAAGAAGAAGCAGCCCACCGGCCGGCCGGGAGCCTTCAGCCCGGCGCGGCTGCGGCGTATGGCGCGGGCCAGCGCGCCGATGGCCTTGTCCTGGCTGATGACGCGCTTGTGGAGTTCCTGCTCGATGCGCAGCAGTTTCTGCTGCTCGTCTTCCTTGATGGAGGTGACCGTGACACCGGTCCAGCGCGCCACCACTTCTTCGATATCGTCGCGGGAGACGATGCCTGTGGTGCCCTCCTCGAGCTTGTAGCGCTCGCGCAGGCCCCGCAAGTTTTCCTTTTCCTTCCGTTCCTCCTCGGAATAGAAGCGTGCTTTCTCGAATTCGTGGTTGGCGATGGCCGATTCCATCCGGTGCGTGATGAACTTCACCCGCTTCTGAACCTCAGCGACATCTTCGGGAACCATGGCTTGGCGGAGCTTCACGCGTGCGCCGGCCTCGTCGATGAGGTCGATGGCTTTGTCCGGCAGGAACCGGTCGGGAATATAGCGGTTCGAGAGATAGACGGCGTACCGCAGAGCCTCGTCGGTGTAGGAAACCGCGTGGAATTTCTCGTAGCGCTCACGAACGCCCTGAAGAACTTGGATGGCCTCGTCCTCGTTCGGTGCGATGACCTTGACGGCCTGGAAACGGCGCTCGAGCGAGCGGTCCTTTTCCACCGACTTGCGATATTCCCCGGGCGTGGTGGCCCCGATGCACTGGATTTCGCCGCGAGACAGCGCGGGCTTCAGAATGTTGGCGGCGTCGAGGGAGCCTTCGGCGGAGCCCGCGCCAACCAGCGTGTGTAGCTCGTCGATGAAGATGATGGAGTTCTGGTTTTCCATCAATTCCTTCATGATGGTCTTCAGGCGCTCCTCGAACTGGCCGCGGTACTTCGTGCCCGCAACGATGAGCGACAGGTCCAGCGAGAGGATACGCTTGTCGGAGAGGAATGGCGGCACGTCGCCGTCTGCGATCCGCTGGGCGAGTCCTTCGACGATGGCGGTCTTGCCCACCCCGGGCTCGCCGATCAACACCGGATTATTCTTCGTGCGCCGGCATAGAATTTGCACCACGCGCTCAAGCTCCCGCTCCCGCCCAACGAGCGGGTCCAGTTGGCCGTCCATGGCTGACTGGGTGAGGTCCCGGCTGAACTCGGCGAGCAGCGAGGTCTCTTTCGGGCGAGCCGTGGCGGTCTTCTCGCCCGACGTCCGCGAAAGTTCCTCGCGGAGAGTGGAGAGGCGCAGGCCGCGCTCCAGCAGAATCTCCGAGCCGAAGCACTTCTCTTCGCGAAGGATGCCCAAGAGCAGATGCTCGGTGCCCACGTGCTTGACGCCAAGGCGCTCCGCCTCTTCCGCAGCCATATTGAGAATGCGTTTGCACTCGGCGCTCAGCGGGACTTCGACAGACGTGGAAATGCGCTCGCGAATCGTGATGCGCGCTTCAATCTCCTTGCGGATCGATTCGATCGAGCCTTGCTGGCGGAGGAAGCGATTGGCCAGCGCCTTGTCCTCTCGAATCAACCCGAGAAGCAGGTGCTCGGTCTCAATATACGGGCTTCCGTACTGGCTGGCCTCGTACCGTGCAAAGAAAATGACGCGCCGGGCTTTCTCGGTATAGCGTTCAAACACGGCTTAGCTCGCTTCTCCCCCAGGATTCGCCCCGGGCCCGGCGCCCACACGCCCGCCGGTCGGCCTGAGGACGCCGTGCTCAAGTCCTATCACCCGATCGCAGCGCCCCGCCAGCGCATGGTTGTGCGTCGCGATGAGCGACGTCAGCCGGTGCGCGCGGTGCAGCCGTTCGATCAACTCAAACACGGCCACTGCATTTTGCTCGTCCAGGTCTCCGGTCGGTTCATCGGCCAGCAGCAACGACGGCCCGGTGACGAGCGCCCGGGCAATCGCCACGCGCTGCTGTTCCCCTCCGGAAAGCTCTCCGGCTCGATGGTGGGCACGCTCGACAAGCCCCACCTGCGCCAGCCACTCGTGCGACCGGCGGAGCGCCGCATCCAGGCGCTCACCCCGAATCAATAATGGCAACGCCACATTCTCCGCTGCTGAAAAATCCGGCAACAGATGGTGCCGCTGCCAGACAAAACCTACGGCGCAATTGCGATAGGATGCGAGCGCCGCGTCATCATTCACTTCAAGAGGTTTCGCGTCGAAGTATACTGTACCGTTTGTTGGCGTGTCCAGAGCGGCCAGCAAATGCAGAAGAGTGCTCTTGCCCGCGCCCGAAGGCGCCACGATCGCCGCAATCTCTCCTTCAGCGAGAGTGAGATTCACATCCGCGAGGATGACGAGTTCACCGGCGCGCGACCGATAGACCTTGCGCAGGTGGCGGGCTTCCAGAACCACGCGCGGCGCAGCAATTCTCTCCCCCGCGCTACTGGCCCAGCCATGCATTGCTGTCGCTGTCTCGTGCATTGTCCCAAGTGTTTCCACGCCCCGCTGTCTTGGGGCTCTAAAGCGCGAATCCACTGCACTACTTAGATGCCAATCCCGCTGCTGAAGTACCCAAGCGCCCCTCGCCAACCTGCTCTGCCGCAACCCACTCCTTTTCCTTTCACAATTTGGGCTTAATGATGCCATGCCCCGCCGTGGGCATCCGCCTTCCCCTTCGCGTCGGCAAATAAGGCTTTCACCTTCAATATATTGTAGCATCACCGGAGTAATGACCCCGCAGGATGACAATTTCTTGTCGAAGAACTGTCTCCCGCACAATAGAGTAAAGCACGCGCCTCGCCAAATTGGGGTCCGGCAAGAGCCCTAAATGACGCTGGGGATCTACTCGTAGCGCAGAATGTCCACCGGAAAAACACGCGCCGCCGAACGCGCCGGAAGGAGGGTCGCGCCGACCGCAATCAGCATGGCCGCCGCCGCAATCCATATTCCGTCCACGGCGCTCGGACGAAACGGAACGTAAGGCACCGCGTACACCTGCGGATCGAGCGGAATAAGACGGTAGGTGCCGGCGATCCAGGCCGCCGTGTAGCCAATGACAAGTCCAATGACCGTGCCGGCGGCGCCCAGCGCGATCCCCTCTCCGAGAAAAATGCGGCGCACCTGTTCGCGGCGCGCGCCCATGGCCATGAGCACGGCAATGTCGCGGGCCTTGTCGGTTACTGTCATGGCCAGGACCACGAGCACATTCAGGCCGGCGACGAAGATGATCAGGCCGATGAAAATAGCCGTGACAAGTTTCTCCATGCGCATGGCCCGAAACAGCGCTCGATTCTCTTCCATCCACGTCGTGGCGGAAAACTCGGGCCCGGCCGCGCTGGAGATTGCGCGCGCCACTTCTTCGGCGCGATCGGGATGAAATAAACGAAATTCCAGGACGTTTGCCACGTCGCCGACCCCGGCGAGCCGCTGGGCGGCAGCCAGTGTCATGAAGCACCAGTTCTCATCGTAGTCGTAAAAACCGGAATCGAAGACTCCGGCAACGTGGAAACGCCTCGTGCGCGGGATGAGCCCGTACGGCGTCAGGCGGCCCTCGGGACTCGTCAGCGTAATGTAGTCGCCCGGAGCGAGCTTCAAGTCGCTGGCCATGAGGCGGCCCACGAGGACGGATTCGATCCCATCGGAGTCGGGTGAAAAGTCCAGGTGCCCTGCAACGATGTGCTTGAGCGCGTCGTCGTAGCGCATCTCGCGCTGCGGGTCGATGCCCTTGGCCACTGCGCCGCGCGCGGCGCCCGCGAAAGAAAGTAAGACTGTCTGATAGACGGCGGGAGAAACGGCGCGCACGTCGGCTGCGGAAGCCATGCGCGCGGCCAGGGAATCGTAATCGCGGATACCGTCGGCGCCGGGGCGCGTGAGCGAAACGTGAGCGGTGACCCCCAGGAGACGATCCTGAATGGTTTCGCGAAAGCCGGTGTCCATCGCCAGGGCGATCACCAGGGTCGCCACTCCGGCGGCAATTCCCGCCACCGAGAGGATGGTCACCAGCCGCAGAACCGCGGGCCGGTACGGTGATCGCAAGTACCGCCGCGCGACGAGCCATTCAAATCGCATGGGACGCATACGCTGTGCTAACTACCCACCCGCCTCACCCGCGTTGCCTCCCTGCTCCTCATGATGCGCTCGGCGGCGCAGTAGCGGAAAAAGGATCACGTCGCGGATGGAATGTGTGTCGGTCAGGAGCATGGTGACGCGGTCAATGCCGATGCCCATGCCGGCCGTGGGCGGCAGACCGTGGCACAGAGCGCGGATGTAATCCACATCGAGCTCCTTCGGCACTTCGTCGCCGCCTTGAGCGATTTGCTCGAGGAAGCGCCGCTCCTGCTCGGCAGGATCGTTGAGCTCGGAGAAGGCATTGCCAAGCTCCATGCCGGCGATGAAGACTTCGAACCGCTCGACGAGCGAGGGATCCTCGGGCTTCTGCTTGGAGAGCGGAGAAATGTCGGTCGGAAAGTCATAGAGGATGGTCGGCTGGATCAGTTTCTCCTCTGCAACTGCCTCGAAGAGCAGCCCGGTCCACTCGCCATCGCTCGGCGAACCTTTGGTTTCGACAGCCGGCGCACCGCAGCCGCGCGCCCAGGCGTTGTAGCGCTCGGCGGTTGCGCGGGGGCCGCCGAGGAGGCCGAGTTCGGCCGCGGTAGGCGCGGAGCCGGCGCCGGTGGGCCAGTACTTCGTGATGGCCTCGCGCATGGAGAGCCGCTCCCATCGGGCCAAGTCGATTCTATGTTCTCCGTATTGAATCGCAGATGACCCGCAAACCTTCTCGGCCAGCGCCGCGAAGAGCTGTTCCGTGAGGTCCATCAGATCGCGATAGTTGCTATAGGCCTCGTAGAACTCGAGCATGGTGAATTCGGGATTGTGCTGCGTCGAGATGCCCTCGTTGCGGAAGTTCCGGTTGATTTCATAGACGCGCTCGAGCCCGCCGACGACCAGACGCTTTAGGTAAAGTTCGGGCGCGATTCGAAGATACAGGTCCATGTTCAGGGTGTTGTGGTGGGTCCGGAACGGCCGCGCCGTGGCGCCCCCCGCGATCGGCTGCATCATCGGAGTTTCCACTTCGACATAGCCCCGCGCGTCGAAAAAGCGGCGAAGCTCCTGGACGATGCGTGCGCGCTTGATGAAGACCTCGCGTGACTTCTCCCCCGCGATGAGGTCGAGATCGCGCTGCCGATAACGAATCTCGACATCGGCGAGGCCATGCCACTTCTCGGGAAGCGGCAGCAGCGCCTTGCAGAGAAATGTCATCCTCTCGACCCAGATGGTGAGTTCATCCGTCCGGGTGCGGAAGAGGTGGCCCTCGACGCCAATCAAATCACCCAAGTCCAGCAATTGCAGCAGTTGGAACACGCGCTCGCCGACCACATCGAGCTTGAGGTACACCTGAATGCGCGCGCCGCCGCCCTGCAGATGCGCAAAGCCAGCCTTGCCGTGGAGGCGCAACGCCACGACCCGCCCCGCCAGAGACACCTCGATGGGCTTGGCTTCGAGTTCCTCCCGGGAAGCTGCGGAATAGCGGGCCACCAGTTCGGCCGCGGTGTTCTTCCAGCGAAACTCGTGGGGGTAGGGGTCGAAGCCAAGTGACCGGATCTGCTCGAGCTTCTTCCGGCGCTGGCGGTACTGGTCAAGCGGCTCGAATTCCAAGGCTTTTCCCTCGCAAGGATCGGGCCGCAGTATAACGGCGGCTCCTCCGATGCGCAACCGAACGGGCTATCGCTTGTGGCGTGGGTCTTTGCTATACTCCGCCTCACACTATTTGGGATGTCCTTAGGGGTGGTGTACCGTGCGCTTGAGAACCCTTCCCTCGCGCTCTGGATCGGTCTCGGAAGATTGGCGAGCATGGTTGCCTGCAGCACACGACCGTGTATTTCGGTGGGCGGCTGGCGAGCTCGATGCCAGCTACGCAATGCTCAGCGTTACTCTCAACGATGCGATTGCTGTCCGTCAGGACGGCGAGCTCAGGAAAGCTCAGCTCGAAGTCGGATTCTGCGCCCAGCTCGTGGAGCGTTTTGCAGCGCCGCTAGCGGCCACGATTCAGGCTCTCGAAGCGCACGCCCGCTATTACGGCACCCTTCCCAATACCGCGCCCCTGAACCCCGCCTATTTCCGATTTCCTCGCAGCCAGAGGACGGCATGGATGCAGGCGATGCTGTGCCGGGTGCTGTTTTCGGAGCGTTCGCAATTCTTTCATAAGCTGCATGCCCTGAAGGAGTTGGTGGATTGCCTGGCGTCCGATTTCTGCAAGGCTGCTGCGGAGTTGGCTGACGGCACGTCCACAAACCCGGTCGAGCTCTGGGAAGCAGTGGACTCTTATCACTATGATCTGAATACCTGCCTAAGGGAAACGCTGGTCATCATGAAGTCCTTCCTGCGGGTCCTCCCTGAAGACGAGTTGGGGGCCTTCCGGAAAGCTTTGGAGGCGCCGGCCCAGCCGAGAGAGACCGTGCCACGGGCGCCAAGAGCGCCGGTACGGGAAGCGCGAGCCATCCCAGTCGCCAGAAGGTAAGGCCACCCCGAGGGATACGGCTGGGAGCAGCGCCGTGTCGTTTGCCGCTATGTCCCCCATGAGTTAAGGTGCGACAATGCAACTCAGGAGGTAGAGGACTGCATCCCATCACCAGGATGCGCCTCGATTCGACCGTTGGCCCCGAACCGACCAACTGAGCCGAGCGAGATGAACGAAGCAGACGCCATCCGCTTTGCGCAACAGGGCGATGCGACGGCGTTTGAGTTCTTGTATCGGTTGCACAGCCGCCGCGTCTATGCGCTCTGTCTTCGGATGGTGGGAAGCCCGTCTGACGCCGAGGATTTGGCTCAAGAGGCTTTCCTGCAGTTGTTCCGGAAGATCGGAACGTTCCGGGGCGAGTCGGCTTTCTCGACCTGGCTGCACCGGATGACGGTCAATGTGGTGCTCATGCGGCTGCGGAAGAAGACGCTGCCGGCCTCTTCTCTGGAAGAGGCGACCGATCCGGACGAAGAAGCCGGCGGGCCAAGGAGGGACTTCGGAGGACCGGATCTGCGGTTGGAAGGATCGATTGATCGAGTGAACCTGAATCGGTGCGTGGAGCAGTTGCCGTACGGTTATCGGACCGTCTTTGAGCTTCACGACGTGCAAGGATTCGAGCACAACGAGATTGCCAGGATCATGGGATGCTCGATCGGCAATTCGAAATCGCAACTGCACAAGGCCCGCATGAGGCTTCGCGAGCTGCTGCACGAGGCGCAGCGGAGCCAGGCGCGGGAGGACAGGCAGTCCGCAAAGTCGCATTCGGCGTCCGAAAGTTGAGCTAGAATCGAAGGCGATTTCCTGCCTTCCGTGGGCGTGGTGGTGGATACGGCGAATGAAGGGTTCCGGGTGGGGCCCGAAAGGTAAGGAATGAAGGCCATGCAATGTCAGGAGCTGGAACAGCTTCTCGAGAAGAGCGGCGACGAAACGCTGCCGACCGGAGCGGTTGCGCATTTGGAAAACTGCCCGGCCTGCCGGAATCTCTTCGCTGACCTCGAGAGTATTGCCGCGGTGGCGCGGGAGTTGCCGCGGGAAATTGAGCCGCCGCAGCGCATCTGGACTTCGTTGCGTGCGCAGTTGGTGGCTGAAGGCATCATCCGGGAGAAGCCGCAGGCGGCTGGCTGGCGCGAGTCGTTCCGAGCGTTCTTTGCGAGACCGGCGCTGGCGTTCGGCGCAGTGGGACTGCTGATCTTGGCTGGGGCGCTGGTCGTCTGGCGGACCGGACCAAGAACTCCGGTTCCTGACCAAGCCCGTTTCGATTCGCGTCCGGTGTTGACCGCGGCCGGTGACACCCTGGAAGCGGAAGAGCGCGGCGTCACTGCGAATTTCACGCTCACCGATTCGAAGGTCGACCATTCCCTGCGGCAGAACCTGGCCATTGTGGACGATTTCATCGCTGCCTGCGAGAAGCGCGTGCAGGAAGAACCCGACAACGATCTGGCCAAAGAGTACCTTTCCACCGCCTACCAGCAGAAAGCTGAACTGCTCGCGACCATGATGGACCGCTCCGGAGGCGGCAACTGAGATGAGTCACCAAGACCTTAGTATGAAGATTTTCGGACTTTCCTGCGGGCTGGCCCTGCTGCTGGCCGCGCCCGTACCCGTCTCGGCCCACCGCCTGGAAAAGCACTTCACCGTTCAAGGCCGGCCCATCGTGACCGTCAACGCCATGGCCAGCGGCCGCATCGAAGTGAAATCGTGGAAAAACCCCGAGGTCGTGGTCATCGGTAATCACACCTCGAAGAAGGTCGAGATCGACTCGGAGCAAGCCGAGAATCGTATCGAAATTCTCACGAATGTCGTGGACAAGTCCGCCACGCAGTCCGAACTTGAAACCAACTTCGACATTACCGTGCCCGAAGAAACCGAACTGCAAATGCGCACCGAGGCCGGCACCATCTACGTCGAGCATGTCTACGGCGATATGACCTTCGAGACCGTGAGTGGCGACGTTCACTTGAAGGAAACTTCCGGTTACGTGATTGTCAAGACCGTGGGCGGTTCGGTGCTCTGCCTGCAATGTGCCGGCAAACTGAATTTCACTTCGATCAGTGGAAATATTCAAGTCCTCCAGCCCCAGCTCAGCAATCTGAGCGTATCGACGACCTCAGGCAACATCCTCTACGACGGTCAATTCCTGACCCACGGCATCTACCGGATGAAGACCGGCACCGGCTGGCTCGAGGTGCGCTTCTCCGACACCGATTCGTTCGATTTGCGCGCCACGACGGACCACGGCACCGTGGACAATCAGGCGCGAGCTTTCCTGAAACCGGACGCGCACGGCCTGCACTACATGCCCCGGTGGGCCAAGGGCATCCTCGGCTCCGTGAATGCCGGGCTCGCTCACGTGGAACTCTCCTCATTCAGTGGTACAATCCGCATCCGGAAGCGCGACTAGCAGTCTCAACTTCCCTGCGAACGTGATGACTTCCCTGCCCGGCTCGGGCGGCGCGCCGCGCCGCAGACTCGTGGCCCTGGCCGGATTCATGGGCTCGGGCAAAACCACCATCGGCAGTCTCCTGGCCAGGCAACTGGGCTGGCGTTTCGCCGATCTGGATACGCTCATCGAGCGGGCCGCCGGCCACGCCATCACCGAAATTTTCGAGCGCCACGGCGAGGCCGCCTTCCGCGAGGTTGAGCGGGAACAGCTCCTTGCGGCGCTCGGGCGCGCGGCCGAGTTCGCCCAGCCCACCGTGCTGGCCCTCGGCGGCGGCACTATCGCTCAGACGGGTAACTTGGAGCTGCTGCGCGCTGCGGGCGCGGCTGTGGTCTGGCTCGATTGCCCGCTCGAGCGGCTGATTGCCCGCTGCGCCTTGGTCACCACCCGGCCACTCTTTCGCGACGAAGCTAGTTTTCGCGCCCTTTACGAACAGCGCTTGCCGTATTATCAGCAGGCCGACTATCGCGTGGAGGCCGTGGGGAACCCGCGGGCCGTCGTCGAGCGCATTCTCGCGTTGGAGATTTTCGCGGCGGATCGGAGCAAGGACACGCTGAAATGAAAAAAATGACGCCGGAACAGGGTCGCTGGCCGGAGAGAACACTACCTCGGATGGCGCTGTGCCTTCTCGCCATCGCTGCCGCGCTCGCAGTCGCGCCCGCCGCCGGGCAGAAACAAGGCAAGGGCGCAGACGCTGGCGTACTTGCCCCCGACAAGGGAAAGCTGCAGATTCTCCTGGACGGCCAGCCGGTGGGCACCGAGGAATTCGAGATCGGTTCCTCGGCGGATGGCTGGACCGCCAAGGGCGCGACCGACCTGCACGTGCCCGGCGCCGGCCGCAACCGCGTGAACGCCACCCTCGAGCTCCGCGCAGACGGCGCGCCCAAGAGCTACGTGTGGACTTCGCAAAGCGACAAGAAAAACTCGGCGCACGTCGTCTTCGACGGCGGCGGCAACGCGAAAATCGTGCTGGAAATGGAAGGCGCCAGACCGTTCCAGCAAGAAGTGATGTTCGGGACGCCGCTCGTGGTGGTTCTAGACAACAATCTCTATCACCACTACGAAGTCCTCGCGCACCTCTACGACTGGGGGAAGAAAGGCCCGCAAACCTTTCCGGTGCTGATCCCGCAGGACATGACCCCCGGAACCATCACCGCCGAGGCCACCGGCTCGCAAACCGTGGATGGAAAAACCTACGAAGGCCTACGGGTGGCCACCGCCGATTTGGAAGTGATGGTTCATCTCGACCCCGCGCACCGTCTCATGCGCCTCGAGGTCCCCGCCGCCAAAGTCTCCGTCCTCCGCGAATAGCTCGGATTTCCAGCACTTCCCACGCAGGTCTCACTCGCGCCAAGACTCCCCTGCGACACAAGCGCCACCGAGTCCGCAGGAAGCCGCTGAGGCAAGCTGTCTGCAGTGGTGATCGATGAACTCGGCCGGCAGTTCAGCAAAAGAACGCTGTGAATCCCGACAGCCATTGATGAGACGGCTTCTGCTTGCCCTTGAGACCAGAGGAGAACACAGATGAGCAAAGAAAAAGAGGGCCGGCTCTCGAGGGGAGCCGGCTCTCTTGTTGTGGTTCGATTACTGAGGCGATGTCACTGCAGCGACGGGCTGCAGGCTAAGGGGCAACGATCTTGGTGCCGATCACTTCGCCCGAGACGATCAACTCGACGCGGCGGTTTTGCTGACGGCCTTCCGAGGTATCGTTTGACGCGATGGGTCGAGTCTTGCCGAAGCCCGTCGCGGTGGTCGAAGATTCCGGGACGCCTTGCTGGGTTAGATAGTTCCGGACAGCTTCCGCGCGCTTCTCTGAGAGCTCCTGATTGAAAGCTTCGGTGCCGACGCTATCG
>JBEKUY010000008.1:0-114533 GCA_049514555.1 Candidatus Acidiferrales bacterium | reverse complement strand
TCATTTTGCGTAAACGGGTCACAGGAGTCTCCTTTCTCCGTGACCCACACTACGTCAGCTACCCCACACCTTTCCGCTCGCCCCACGCGTAGCGTCCGCCGCGCCAGCGGCTTAGTCCTGGTCGGCTACTCGGAAGCTATTGTCGGACCCGATCTGCCGGAGTCCGCTTACCGGACAGTGGCCCGTCAACCTGTTTGTGTATGCTAACAATATCATCTGACGCGTTATATACTTGCACCTCTTCTAGGTGCCCATAGAGGCGCCCTCAGCTTTTCCCGCTGTCGAACCTTGAGGCAGGGCAACGGCGGGGAAGTACTAGGTCACTGCCGAAAATGCCCATTTCGAGACGCCGAAAGGCGCTGTTGGTTTCTGTATGTCTTGTTCTTGCCATGATTGGTGTGACCTCCCGCAAGTACATTTGGCTGTACGTCTCACGAAAGTCTGACCCAAGGCCACCTGTCACCGACCTGTTGAGTGACCCCGTCGCTGGCAAAAGCCCCGAAATCCTACTAGCAGAAGCGAACCGACTCGCATGGCTTTTCAATTGGCCCAAGGCGAATCCTCTTTACATCCGATCGGAGGAGCTCTTCAAGGAGAGAGGCGACACACGAAACGAAGTTTACGCCCGCGTGGGCAGGATTCGCGCGCAGGCAGAAGCAATGTCGTCGTGGGTCGAGGTATCCGAGACGCTTGGGCAACAGTTGGAACTTCCAGTGGCGAAGAGCGACCTGAAGCTCCGGCTTTGGTGCCTTGCGGCGAAGGGCTACACGGACCTGGAGATCAACCCAGCTTCGGCAAAGCGAGTCTGGACGGAAGCGCGCGGGATTGCGCACACGTTGAAGGAAGCGGACTGGGAAGCGCGCGCAGAGGGCGAACTAGGGATCATCACTTTCCTTGAAGGCAATAGCCGACGCGCAGGAACGATGGTCGGTGACGCGCTCTTGTCCGCGATGGCGAGTGGCGATGTGGGTGCTCAGATTCGATATCTTGAGCTCCTCGGCAATGGCTTTGCTGAGGGGAAACGCTATGCCGAAGCGATGGCCTTCTTCAACCGGGCTATCAAGGTAGCCAAGGCGACGCCTGACGCTGGATTTCCGTTCATGGCATTTGAAGGCAACTCTGAATGTCTGCTCGGTCAGGGCAAGCTGGATGAGGCAAGGAGTGTGCTGCAACAGGCTTTGCCAATCGCGAAGAGCAATGAAAAACTCGGACATGAAGCCATGATCCTGTTCCGGCTGGGAGAATTGGAGTTGCGAGCAGGGAACCGCGAGAATGGACTCGCATCTCTTGAACAGGCGGGCGAAATAGGACAGAAGCACAACTTCTATCGCCTCGTTGGTCAGATTATGTTCGCGCTTGCCGCGTCCTACCGGGACGCAGGCGACTTGAAGTTCGCCGAGGAGCGCGCCTCTATCGGAGTGGAGGCCAGCAGGCACGTCGGCGACAGGTACTTCTTGCCACGCGACCTTACCATGCTGGCGGACCTGAAGGCTCGCTGGGGAGACATCGCTGGGGCAGAGACACTTTACGCGAACGCAGAGGACATCATTGACGGGATGCTGGTCAACCTCTGCGAAGCGCACTGGAGCAGTTCGCTGGCTGGCGCGATGAGCGAAACCTACCTTCACCATTTCGAGCTTGAGGCACAGCAAGGAAACGCGGCACGAGCGCTCAATGTGCTGGAACGGGTCAGAGGGCGAACAGCGGCTGCCCTCCTGCAGAACAAGGTCCGTTTCAGCAAGAACGAATCTGACGAGGTGCGTGCACTCGAAGACACTGTTTCCGATTTGCAGCTTCGATTGATGCGCTCGGAGGACCCGAAGGAACGCGGCGACCTTCTCGACCAGCTTGTCGAGTACGAGCGTCGCATGGAGTGGGCACGGCACGATCAGGGAGTCTCGCGGCATGAGTGGTATGAGAAGCCCGCCCCTCTGCGAGCCATCCGGGCAGTCTTGCGCCCAGACGAGACCGTGCTCGAATACGTGTTGAGCGAGCCGCATTCGTATTGCGTCTGGATCACCCGCAAAGGCGTCGGCGTCCAAGCATTGCCCGCAGGCAAGCATGAGATTGAGGAACTGACAGGCAAATATCTCGACGCGACACGAGCGAAAACCGATGACATTGAACTCGCCAGACAGCTCTACAGCGTCCTTGTCGCGCCGGTGTCTCAGCAGAGCACAAGTGAACGATTAGTCTTGGTCCCAGATGGAATTCTCCATCTTTTGCCGTTCGACATCCTTCGCGACTCGACGGGTGCCCTGTTATTGGAGACAAAGACGATCAGCTATGTGCCAGCGTCCACAGTCTTGAGTGTCCTGAGGAGCGCGAAGGAACTTCGGGCCGCGCGGCGCGCATTCCTAGGAGTCGGCGATGTGCCGTATCGGAATCAAGGCGGCGTCTCTGCCAAACTCGATAAGCCGAGGTCAACCAAGCAGAGGCTTCTGAGGGGATTCTCGGACGTGTTTGGGACGCCGCTGTATGATTTGCCTCAAACTCGCGAGGAAGTCGTGGAAGTGAGCAGGATTGTGGGCAACGATGGAGTCATGCTGCTGGGTTCAAACGCAACCGAAACCACGTTCAAGGCTCAGCCTTTGGCCGACTTCAAAATCGTTCATCTCGCGGTGCATGGATTCGCGGACACACAATTTCCAGAGCGTTCAGGGCTGGTCTTGGGAGTAGACCCCACTTCCCACGACGACGGGCTGTTACAGGTCCGTGAGATACTGCGTCTCCGCTTCAATGCCGACCTCGTGACGCTCTCGGCCTGTGACACAGGGGTTGGCAAGCTACAAGGCCAGGAAGGAGTAACGAACCTGGTCGAGGCCTTCCTCGTCAGCGGCGCAAAGGCGGTCGTTGCGAGCATGTGGAGCGCCGACGACACATACACACGTGCGCTGATGGAGCGCTTCTACACCCACATCGCGGAAGGACAGGACAAGGCCACAGCGTTGCGACACGCCAAGCTTGACTTGCTCGCAAAATACGGTAAACACGTACCGCCCTACTATTGGGGAGCATTTGTTCTCGTCGGAGACGGAGGGTCTCCGATTCCACTGAGGGTTCAATGAGCCTCGACATTCAAACGCGAGAGAAGATTTATTCCCGTGTCTGCGAACTCGTGACGCGGAAACACTTCGATCCCGGCATGAATGGCGCGAATTGGGAGGAGTTGTCGAAGAGTAGGAAAGATCAGATTCTGCGAAGCCAAACTGACGAAGAGTTCGAAAAGCAGATTCAGGACCTGCTCAACGAACTGAAGACGAGCCACACGGGATTTCGTCACTCGAAGAGCCCGAATGTTCCAGGCCGCTACGCGATCAGTGCCACGTTCATGCGCTGCAATTTCGATGGTGAACAGCGCTGGATGTTCCAGGACGTTCACAAAGGCGGCCCTGCGCATGTCGCAGGCTTGCGTCCCGGCGACATCCTCCTTCAGGTCCGAAACCGAGAATTGAAGCCGCCCGAGCCACCGATTTTCCCCGTGGGGGACGACTCCCAATATCTAGTCCAAAAGCCGGACGGAAAACGGGTCATGGGGACCCTGCAAGTGCCTTCTCCAAGGTCGAAGAGTCGCCCTGTGATCGTCCCCAAAGCCGTCGTCTGCTCGCAGCTGCCCGATGGGATCGGTTTGCTGAAAGTGACCATGTTCCCTGGAGCCGTTGGGATTGATCTCGCGCACATGCTGGACGCGGCTTTCTCCCATTTGCGTGATTCGACCCGGCTGATCGTGGACCTGCGCGGGAACACCGGAGGCGGCATTGGTGGTTTGCGGCTGATGAGTTATTTGACTCCAGGAAAGACCGAAGTGGGATACAGCCTTACGCGCGCGCGAAAAGAGAAGGGGTACGCAAGGGAAAAGTTGCCCAGGTTTGGCCATATACCTTCGCACAAGGCCACTCTTCTCTGGCTAGCACTGCGATACGGCTTTATTGACAAGTCGATTCTCGTCGTCACGGAGGGTCTCGGCCCGCAGCGATTCCACGGCCGCGTCGTCATCCTCGTGAATGAACACACATCCAGCGCGGGGGAGATGGTAGCCGCATTCGCAGAGGAGAATCGGCTCGCAACCATTGTCGGGACGAAGACACCTGGCCGCTTGTTGAGTGGGACAACTTTCCGAGTGGGCTCCGGTTACATTCTGGGCTTGCCTGTGGCTGCTTATCTGACGTGGCAGGGCTGCATGATCGAGGGCAAAGGGGTAACGCCAAGCATTCCGGTCGAACTATCGCCTGACCAGCTTTTGGCTGGCCAGGATACGCCGATGGAAAACGCGTTAGGAATTGTGAAGAACATATAATCGGCGTTCTGGCTGTCATGCACAACCTTGAATCCAAGTCCAGCAGGGGGTCGCTGCAGAGTGTCTCGCTTTGCGGCCAGCACTGTTTAGATTTGAGACATCTGTCTCGAATGTGCTTCCAACAAGAGGCAATATAGTAGAGGGCCTTTGATACTTCTGGGTTCTCATGCGGTGTGGAAGCCGCAGGCAGCCTCTTGAATGAAGGCAAAACATTATGCGATTTATTTGTACAGTCAGTGGTTGTCTCCTACTGACCCTCCTATTCTGCCCTGTGCCGGTTCGTTCGCAGGACACGACAAACAGAAGAACGCTTGGTGATCTGCATATTTTCGATAGCCAGTTCGAGGGACAATTTGAGCGGCTGCAACACGATCGTCCTGCGGAAGACTCTTTCGATGTCACCACGTTGCCGAGGTACAAGGATCTGCGGAACCGGGCCTCTTCCTTGGTTGAGCGAGACCGCCTGACATTCCTCTACGACGGACCACGAATCGTCCAGCGTGTCACGGCCACGACTGTGCTGGCCGGTGAAGTTCACGGCCTCGCGAGTGTGCTAAAACCATGCTACGACTTCTGCAAGTACGTCGGCATGGTCATTGTTCATCTCCGACAGCCGACCTTAGATCCTTTTGTCAAAGGACAGATCTACCTTCATTACGATGGGTTGAAGACTTATACGACTGTATCAGGTGCGGCAGAAACCGTTCCTAAGTTCCGTGAGGTGGACCTGCAAACAGATTTCCCCGTACTTTGGAAGACGCTCCGAGGCCTGGAAAGTTTCTCGGCGAACGGAGCGGAATGGTCTGAATTCATTGAGCCACAAATGGCCAAGCAAGCATTGGAGCTAGCTGAATGGAAACTGCGGGTTATTCGCTCTGAGCTTGAGTTTCTGACCGAGAGACGGAATCTCGTGGACCAATTTATCACCGACAAGAACGCCCGAGCTGAATTGGACTATCGGTGGACTCAGCAAATCGGGCCGAACGACTTTTGCATCTATGCCGTATCGGGCTGGATGCAGAGATGCAGGGAAGTCATACCTGGCTGCACTTCTCCATGCAATGGATGGGTAAAGGCCTGCGCAAACGGCAGTCCCTGCCCACCGTTTACCTTGTCCCCGGAGCAATCTAAGGAGCTTTCAACCACCAAGAGCCACTATGATGACGTGACATCCACATTGCTTGAAAAGCTCAAGGTCGCCGAAACTGATTTGGCTGACAGCATTCAAAGCAAATCCGTTGCCTGGGGCGTCTTAGGGTGGCGAGGGCACATGGACGAATTCACAAGAGCTTGGATTCAACTCAATAGTGGTTCCTACATCTCAGCTTCCGACTCCAGGATCCTCCACCGAATAGGGGGAGTTGATCTTATGAGTGGCTGTCAGGACATGGATTGGGATAAGAGTAGCTACATCACGGCTGCTAGAGAGCTTCAGGGGCTGACAAATGAGCTATCTTGCTGGTCGTCCCGCTATGAAACCCCTCCGGGAACAAGGGCTGAGGGCAGGGTGCTTGAACCTACCTGGTGGCAAGATTACCTTAATTCCTCTCGTTCCCAGCGTGCCCAGTAAACTGTGGTGACTCTGAGTTCGTTTGCCGGTCTTAGGAAAAAAGCAGGCCCTCACACACCAGAGCATTCTACGAGGCGGTGAAACACTGTGCCGACAGAATTCGAACCTCCCGCTCTCTGGTCTCGATTTCGTGACACGTTCAAGGCCGAAGCAGAGGCCTGCGACCTTGACGACCTCGCGAAGGCGTGGGCCAGCCGGACGGAGCGGACCTGTTTTTACGCCGACCTATTGCTCCAACGAGTTGCCCGGAGCCTAAAGTTGGAACTTGTGCGCGAACCGTGGAAAATTGATTTTGCGATGACGATTGCTTCATCGAATGGGTCCCCAATACCGATCGTCTTCATCGAGTCGGAAAACGATGTCCGGGATGCCGACCATGAAGTGCGTAAGCTTTGCTGTCACGCGGCGCCACTGAAAGTACTCATTACGGTAGCTGCATGGGATGAAAGTCCCGGAAGTTGGCCGGGGGGAGGCCACAAGAGTGAGCATCTTCGTCGGTGGCAAGACATTGTAAGGGAACATGGAACAGTCTGGTTGCATCGGGGGCTCTTGGGCGTTCTCGTGGGCGAGTGGCACGACAAGAAAGGCCGATTTCGTTTCTATGCCTACGCCATCAGTCCTGACGGGAGCCTAGTTGACTCGGGTCCGGAAGTTCTTGTCGACCGCCCGGTCTAGAGCGGGGAGATGATTCCCGCTGGGAGCGGTCCACAGCGTGTTCGTCTACCGCAAAACCAGCGAGTAAGAAATCCACTCTGATTCTGGTCTGCGAATTTGCAGAAGGTATTTTCCGGGGCGTAGAGAGGCGAGACGCAGCGTCACTTGAAGCGAAGTGGCGCGGTCATTCAACTTCGCTGCGCCACTCGTTGCCGCGAGTGATTCACCTGAGAGCGTCACAATGCGCACATCGTAGGGCCCCTCAGCGCTTCCCAGGGGGAGATAAATGTTCAAGTGCGTAGCGGAGCGACTCACTTCCAATGGCCGCTCACCCGGACTTGGCTCGGCACCACGCGAGACAGAGCGGTCACTCAAGTCCAAGACAGCCGTCTTAGCAAGCAGAGTTTCATTCCGCTTGTGAACCAGGGCCCAGCCGCCAATGCAGGCAACGATCAATATGCTCGCGGCTATCGCAAGCAGCGTTCGCGTGCGCCGACGTTGATTCTCCTCACGGAACTGCGAGAAGTCGCGATAGCACGGACTGCACGAAGTCAGATGCTCAAGCCAAGGGTCAGCCTCAGCAAGAGGCACCTTGCGGGACGCAATCCCCCGCAGCAACTCAGAACTGGGACATCCAACGCGCTCGGGATTGGGGAATTCGCGCAGCAGTCCCCGCCCGAGCGCATCCAGGACGCGCCGTTCGTCTTTCGCGGAATAGCCCTTTTCGTTCAGGCCTGCCTCCCCTTACGATCTACGTCCATCTATACCGAGAAGATACACCCAGTTGGTCTCAGCCGGGCTTCTTGGCTTTTCCTCCCTTAAGCAATCGAACGACGCTCTGCCGAGTCTTTTCCAATCCGTACTGGAACCTCTTCTTTGCCGTCTGCTCGCTTATCCCTGACCAAACGGAAATCTCTTTCCAAGAATAGCCATATTGTCGCGCTCGCCAAACCTTTTTGGTCCAACTATCCATGCGGTCAGCGATCTGTCGGATCGCAATTGCCCGCTCAAGCTCTTCCACCCATCCCGCATCGCGAGAACTCTCAAGCTCTTCGAGATCCACGCTCGACGAAACCAGCTCTATTGTCTCTACACGCCTCTGCTCGCGCAGTAGAGTCCTGTTGAAACGGTGGACAAAGGCCAAGAAAAGGTAGGATTGCAGGTCCGCTATAGGTTGGTGGTGATCTGTATTTCTTTGACGTGTTCTCGAAACCGAGCGGAGCATCCGCTCCCAGACCTGAGCGGCTATGGAGAAGTGGTCAGAGCCGAGACCATTAGCAGTCAGTTCCTTCTTGGCATGCGCTAGAACCCGAGGCCACACTTCCCGAGCGGCGCAGATCAACGCGTCATCCTGGGAAGCGGCACTCTCACCCTCTTCCTCACTTGCCCGAAATAGCACCCAATCGCCGTACGGGTCCGGTTTGTCCATTGGGTGCTCGGGTATCCTCCTCGCTCCGTCAAAAAGGAATAGTGAGAGAATGCCATCTGGTTGTTACGGATGTCAATGGTACAGAGCGGCACCTCTGTAGACCTTCCCACATCGAAGCGGCTGAAGGTCTCCGGCTAGCCCGTTATGCGTCAACTGATAGCGGTTCGTTGCCTTGCCAACTTCCCAGATCCCCGTTTCTGGCCAGTTTCCGAGTTGCCAACCATCCGCTCGGAGTGTTTTCGGGCACCGACGCTGACTCATTTATAGGGGCCGGGGGTAATACGCCCAGTCTTGAAAGGATTTGAGGATGCTGACGCGAACGGAGCCCGGCAACGTATGAGAACGTCCTTTGTCATAAGCTTACTTGAAGATTCCCCCTGTCAGGTCTCATCTAAGAACTGCGCCGCGTTCTCTTGGAAGACCGCCGACTTCTGGACAGAGAAAGTAAAACAAGTGGAAGGCAGACTGTGAGCATCACGGCCGGGGTCGGGACGGAATGCTCCGTCCGTCCCGGCCGCATCTGCGTTACTCCGCAGGTGGGGTTGGCGGATGGGGTCTTGGCGGGTGCGGCCCTGGTTTCGGATGAGTGGGACGGTCTGACATATAGGCCATTTGGGCGCTCCTTTCTCTTTGCGAAATTTTCGTGCGGCAGTAGTGAAACACTACTGGGATTGTTGCCAGCGTTCGCGCTCTCGCCGCTCGTATTCTTCCCGATCACGGCGGTCTTGCTCATCTCGTCGTGATCGCTCTTCGTTTTCCCGGGCTAGGCGTTGACTGTGATCGCTGAGTCCATAATCGAAGTGGGAGTCGTACTTGCTGGCGTCCAGAGGCACGCCATTGCGGGCTTCGTAATCTGGCGCTTCCAATTCATGAACGGGTTTTCCGAAAATCCACTTAAACATCGCTCCCTCCTTCGATCTCCTTGGAGATCCCGTCCAGAATACTTCGGATGGACAAAGTGTGAGGCTTTGTGCCAAATATAAATGTCGGCACAAAGATTACGTCGCCCAGGGCAGCGGGTCTGTGGGAAACGATGATCCGTCCCAGGCGAGGAGCTTCGCCAAACCTCTACAGCTGGTCGTGTAGGGGTGGTACCGTCGGAATGGATTCCTCCGACGGCGCTTATCCGAGAGCAGGAAGCCGACTCCGTGGGCGTCCTCGGCCCACTGGGCAAGGGCTTGCTTCTCTCCACATTGTGCCGCTTCGAGATCGGAGGGATCGTTGACGCCAATATACTCAAACATCTCCAGGGGGAACCTGATGGCAGCCCTGTGGCAATCAGTGAACCTGGACCGCTTGAATTTCCACCCGTAGACCCGTATTCGAGTTGGATAACGACTCGTGCACTCCCAGAAACGACAGATGCTGTACAAAAGATTCTCGTAGGAGTCGCGTGCGAAATCCTCGGTTGTGCTCCGCGAGCGAACGTCCTTACTAGCCCAGAGTTGGAGACGCTCCGCAATAAGCCAATAGCCCTGCGCCTCGGCCCTCGGCCCAGCCGCAGCGTTTGTCTGTCCACCGCTAAACACGACAAGCTCTTTGGGGTCAGCAGAACAGAGAGCCGACCGAATGTGCTCCACGTAAAACGGCGGCTCACCTGATTGGAAGGGCTGCAGATACCAAGACTTATCGCTAAACGGGTCACCAGACATGTTCCAGACAGCGTGGCACGGCACGATTGCCAGCCTCTCCAGCCTTGACCACGTCTCAGTTGCCATGGCCACCTCTCGGGTCCGGTAACGGCACGTTCAACTCGATGCTGACTTCACAATCCTTGGCGAATCGAAGTGTGGTTGGAACGTCCTCGCCGGTCGGGATCTCAAATCTCGCCATCACAAAGCGCGCATCCGCTTTCGAGGCGAGAACATCCTGCAGAAGTTCGCTACCGTGGGTTCTCAGCCATTGAGTCCAGACGAGCGTCTCCAAGCCTCCCATGCCGAAAGCGGTCAGCAAAGACGGCCCCCCAGGTCTTATGGTGCGATTGAAGGACAGGAAGGCTAGAGAGGTGTCATCGGTCTTTCCGAGGCTCGCCACTCCGAACTGTCGAAAGGTGAGAGGCCCTTTCTTATAACTCTTTGGCAGCTTCTCGACGAGTGGGTCCGTAAGCGAGATGGAGGCGCGGGAACAGTCCCGAAAAAAGAACCGCCGCAAAACAGAATGCACGGTCTCTTCCAGGCGCGTGCAGCTCCGATGTATAACCTTCTTCGGTGTCCCTTCGTGATCATCTAGGGGCGGCCTTGTCGGCAATACAAGCAAGTCCTCGCGCCTCAGGTCAGTCGCATTCTGGTCACCGTCATGCTCGCCGAGGGTTATCCAGTCTGAGCTCTCTTCGCTCGGGGACGATCTATCCTTTCGCTTTCTCGGGATTTCTATCACGGTGGGCAAATTTATTCTTAGCCCGCCGTAGGAGTATCCCAGTGCTTGAATGGCCCCTGCGATTTCCGCGAATGCTGCGCCATCACGGACTTTATGTAGCGACAACTGATAGGCTAGCGGGAGATCCCCCTTGGCATTGTGGCGCGAAAAAACGGCCAGCTCGCTTGGCGGGGCGTGATAGCTGAACCAGAAATAGCGTTTAATGGGCACTCTTAGTTTCACCCGCACCAACTATACACGTTGACCGGGTATTCTGTGCTTTTATGCCAAAACTTTCGCCTTGGAGGACGTCACACATCTCGCTCCGCGCTCGGATAAGGCAATTCTTCGAGTTGGAGGAAGCGCATTACGAAGCGCTTCCTCAGCTACAACCGTCATGTCCCGGGCCACTTCCGATAATCCGACGTTACGTCACCGTCGGCGGAAACCTTCCTGAGCATCTGAGGGTATCCTGCAATCCACAGGACATGATCTTTTACAGAGTTGTCGTCTTCCTGTCGCGTGGACATGGTTGCCTAGTCGGCATCCCTCGGATGTGATCCGTTCCGTCCGCCTCTGCCGTTGCCCCTGGATTACCGCTCGGAAGCAATTCTGCCAGTTGGCCGCGCACGGCTCTTGGCTGCAGGTCTGCGTCACGGTCCACAAGTCCCGTTGGGGGAAACGTGGTGCGGCTGCCTGCCGTTCGCGCTGCGATCTCCTCGAACGCCGTTTGTGGATAGTTTCCGGCATTGCCGAGCAATCAGACGGAATCGCCAGCGGACTTCGCAGGTCTGGGCATGATACGTCCAAGAGTTCATGATGAACGGAACTGATCGAATCGACTAAGAAGGAGTTCGCGGCATGCCGACCCCTTTGTGCAGAGGTTACTCCTGGCGAACGTCGTTCGCGGAAACGACATCAGCGCGAAGTCTGCTCCTCGGACAGATGCTCAAACGCAGGTGCAGCGATGACCGCAATCAAATACAACGATTAACAGGATCGTGCCACGCATGGCGATACATTTAACAGGCGGGCGCGACTCCGGGCGGTTGTGTGTTTTAGCTGTCGACTTGCCAGAAGGAGCTCTTCCCCACCACTCAGCATTCACGAGCGGGGCTACTTCGTTTGGAGTTCGGTGATCCTTTGGCGAACCTTTCGCTCAACGTCACCATCAGATCGACCTGCGAGGAATTTCTTATAGGCTTCTATCGCTTGCTTGTAATCACCCTGTTGTTCGTAGGCGGCGCCTAGATTGTAGTAGAGGGAGCTTCCTTTTTCCGGCTTCATTCGAATGGCTATGGTCGTATTTCTGATTGAATCATCGATTTTGCCAACAGCTAGGTAGATGGCGCCGAGTTCAAGGTAGGGATAATCATCAGAAGGATTGTATTTGATGGCGTCCTCAAAACTCGCTATCGCCTCGCTGTAATGCTTTTCGGCTCTATACAGCATTCCGAGCTCAATATATGAACGGCCGTTGTACGCATTTAACGATGCGGCCTTCTTGAAGCACTCAATCGCTTTGTCGTACGAGCTCTCACTCGCTTGTGACCCTGCAAGGACTGCGCCCTTCGTTTCGTAGACGTTTCCCAACCAAAAATACGCCTCACCCAAATTTGGGTCGTATTCGATGGCCTTCTCGAAATGGGAGATCGTTCGGTCATACGTTGCCTCATAGCTAAGGCCCGTATCTGAGACAGGGCTAGAGCGTTGTGCGAATCCTGCAAACAGATGAGAGTAGGCACTCGTTGGGTAAGCTCGAATAAGCTCAGTACACCAATCTAGAACTGCCTTTGTTCGTTGGGGGTTGGGACTGGTCTCTGACAGGGTTAAGTAAGACCATTTGGTCGACAGGCTTCGGTTCAACAATGCGTCAGCTCTCGTCAATGCAAAAGAAACGATATAATCATCGTCCGAGTCGTGCGTACGGGACGCTGTTACCCAATGCGCGCCGAATCTGACGACGCTGTCGAAGTGTCCCGAGGCTACGTCGTTACGCAATTTTGTATTCTCAGCCTTGGTCAGCTTGCTTCTGGTCTGTGCATTGGCGGACCCGCCGCCCTGATATTCTAAGAAGGCCACCAAAGCCAAAACAATTCCGCGCGATCTGAGCAGTCGCAATTGCCACCTCTACATCGAGTACTGCGATTTCCAATAGTGTCCCAGGGTCTACCGGCAAAACACAAGTAACCACCGCAGAATGCACTGCTTTGCGTCCAGTCACCGCGACGTAATCCGATACTACGTCGGCATTTCCTCGTATTCAAACAGCGCAGCAACATCCATCCACATTTGCCGTCGTCCCCTGATTAGGTCAATCAGCTTCATTTAATTGACGCCCACGAAAAGTTTTTACCACAACCCAAGTGATTGATTGAAACTGCCTTTACACCCGTTCGTTTTTTCCTGAGATGCCACACCATCCGAATCTCTTTGGATAATCCGCAACAATCTAAAATGCCGAACGCATGGAAAGCTATACCCCTCGCTCGTTTTGGTACCGCTTAGAAATTGCTACTTCAAAAACGACTGGGTGTTTCGCGGATTTGGCTAGAACCTCGCACGTCATTAGGCTACTCCAATCGCGGCAAGTTGGGCGACCATGGTTTGTGCCGTTTCGCGGTTTCAAATAAAAGTGAATCGCCTGACGCCCCATAAGTCCCGTTCTGGGAAGTCATGGGTTGAGGTTCTATCCTCCCCGCTGGGATGTGCAGGCCGCTCGTAGGAAAATTGCACCTGTTGACAAAGATTCTTTATCACTTTTTCCCTTCTCGATGTTCCTTATATAAGTGAGGGGATTTTTCGCCGGACTCTCCCCGCAAACCTGACGGACTCCGACCACCGGGGTGACCCGCCAGGTCTCGCGCACGGCAGATGGGCGCCGAGCCGGTCGCGAAGGTAGAAACCCTGTGGCCAGAGCACACGCTCTAGGTGTGCCTTGAGGACGACGAAGGCACAAATGCCACGCAAGCGGTTCTCCCTTCCACCGGCTCGGCGTTTCTTGTCGAGGGTCCGGCGGGAGCTTTCCCGACGAGTCGAAGAGAGGAGATCAACAACGATGCGAACACTCTGGCGAAACGCACTCAAGCTGAAGGGAGCGTCTCGATACCTGCTCGTGGCAACGACAGGGTTACTTCTGGCCACGCCGGCACTTGCCCAGGCGACAGGCCAGTCCCCTTGGGAAAACGCCGTGAGCGTCCTGCAACAGGCCTTCACGAGCACGATTGCACGGGGGCTGTCCCTCGTTGCAATTGTCGTGGCCGGGTTGACGTTCGCTTTCGGCGAGGGCGGCTCGAAACGGGTGCTGGCAGGCGTGCTCTTTGGCGTGGGCATGGCCATCGCCGCCGTGAACTTCCTGGCTTGGCTGTTCCCCTGAGAGTTTTTCGAAGACTTCACTGATCAGAGGAGATCATGCAGGAAAGCAGGCGGATCAACACGGTTCATCGGGCGCTCTCACGGCCTCTCACCATCCTCGGGGCCGAGAGAAAGCTCTTCTTCTTCGCGATGTGCCTTGGCGCAGGGACGTTCAACCTGCTGGGAAGTTTGCTCGGCGGGCTCTTAATGTTCTTGCTGCTTTACCTCCTCGCGCGCTGGGCCACCCGAACCGACCCGCAGATTTTGCGTTTCCTGCTGACTGCTCCTAAGCTCCGCACCCAATACGACCCGGCCAAACTCAGCCCGGTCTCGATCCGCAGGGTGAGCCATGCTTAGCCTGAAGCGGATATTCAAGAACTACGACGAGACAGGCTCGCTCAACGAGCAGGTTAACCTGTACGGGTTCATTGACTCACACGTCTTTCTGACCAAGACCGGAGACCTCGGCGTCATTCTCGAAGTGCGTGGCGTGGACTACGAGTGTCTTGATGGCGCCGCGATTGACGGCCTCACGAAGCGGCTCGAATCGGCACTGAGACTCTTCGACGAGAACTACCGCGTCTATCAGTACCTGTTCAAACGCAACAACGAGACCATCCCTTACAAGCTCTACGGGAATACGGTCGTAGATGCGGCCATCAAGAACCGCATCGCGTACCTAGCGAGCAAGGCCGACCGGCTCTTCTCGCTCTCCATCTACTACGTCGTATTCTACGAAGGTTTCCGCCACGCACGCACCCTCGGCAGTACGCTCTTGGAATTCCCGAAGCACCCGCCAAAAGCACTCCGTGAACTGATAGCCAACTTCTCGACCCACAAGCAGGTTGTCCTGCTCGACCGGGAAATCAGCAAGGGCCAGGCCGCCTTAATCCAGAAGGTCGAAAGCTTCATCCTCCACGTCAGCGACTTCGTCTCTGTCCGCTTGCTCGACAAACACGAGGCGTTCCGCGTTCTCAAGAAGACTCTGAACTTCGCCCCAGAGAAGCTCGAACTGGCCAAGCTCAAGCACGACACCTTCCTCGACTACTACCTGTGCGAATCCCATCTCGAATGCCACCGGGGACATCTGCGGCTCGACGACTATTACGTCAAGGTCCTGACGCTCAAGGAGCCGTCCGCGCAGAGCTTTCCCCTCATCTTCAAGCGGCTGTTCGAAGTCCAAGCCAACTACTACGTCGTCACCGAATGGAAGAAAGAAGATTCGAGCAAGACGCGGAGAACTATCCAGGCCAAGCGCCGGCACTTCCACAACACGAAACATTCGTTCTTCAGCCAGGTAAACCTGAACGACGCCCCGCAGAGGGACGTTCTGACTGATGACTCGAAAGAATCGCAGGTGCGAGAACTCGGTGAGGGCATCAAGGAGATTGAGCTCCGGGGGAATTACTTCGGGCAGTTCTCTCTGACCGTCGTCATCTATGACCTCGACCCGGTGAAAGTGGACCGGGCTTGCGCCGAGTTCTACAAAGTCTTCAGCATCCACGACGCGCAACTCTACGAGGAGAAGTACAACCTTCTGAACGCCTTCCTTGCGGCGGTCCCTGGCAACTACGCCTTCAACCTCCGCCACCTCTACCTACTCAACACGAACTATGCCGACTTTTCATTTCTCTTCACTCTCCACTGTGGCGAGCCTCGGAACCGGCATTTACGGCAAGAGTATCTGGCGGTCCTCGAAACGAACCACGACACGCCTTATTTCTTGAACCTCCACTACCGCGACGTGGCCCATACAATGATTCTGGGGCGCACCGGGTCAGGAAAGTCCTTTCTCCTGAACTTCCTCATCACCAACCTGCAGAAGTACGACCCACGCACCTTCATTTTCGACCTCGGTGGCAGCTTCGAGAATCTGACGCAACTGTTCGGTGGCTCGTATGTACGAGTGGGCCTCGATTCCCAAGACTTCAAGATCAACCCGTTCTCGCTCCCCCCCAGCAAGGAGAACCTCGATTTTCTTGCGCTCTTCCTCAAGGTCCTGATGCAAGGCCCCGGGTCGCTTGACCTCGACCCTTCTACGGAACGCGACCTCTACCACCAAATCGAAAACCTCTATGCCGTTGACCCAGCACTCCGAACGCTGAGCGTTCTCTCAAACATCCTCGGGCATGGGCTTTCCGAGCGCCTTGCGAAGTGGACCCAGGGCGGCCAGTTCGGGTTCTTGTTCGACAACGCCGAAGACACTATTTCGTTCTCCCGCTTCCAATGCTTCGACTTCCAGCGCATGAGCCAATACGCGGAGATCCTTGAACCGCTGCTCTTCTACATCCTCCATCGGGCGAGCTCGGCCATCTGCGACCGGCAGATCAGCACCGTCTTCAAGGCGTTCTTCATTGACGAGGCGTGGGTGTTCCTGAAGAACCCCAGCATTCAAAGGTACGTCGTCGAGGCGCTGAAGACTTGGCGGAAGCACAACGCCGCGATGGTCCTCTCCACGCAGTCGCTCGACGAATTGCGGCGGTCGGACATCCTCGACGTCATCCTCGAAAGCTGCGCAACGAAGGTTTTCCTCGCCAACCCCGACATGGACCGGGACCTTTACCAGCGCCAGTTCCACCTGAATGAGAACGAGGTCGAACTTATCTCGTCCCTGCTCCCGAAACAGCAATTCCTCATCAAGACGCCCGAACTCGCCAAGATCGCGAACCTCACCGTGGACCCCAAGAGCTACTGGCTCTACACGAACGACCCATTCGACAACCGCAAGCGGAAGGAAGCCTTCGAGACACATGGATTCGAGAAGGGGCTCGAAGTCCTGGCAGGGGCGGGCCAATGAAAGCACTGATCGTTGCAGTCGTCGTTGGTCTTTTTCTCGTGCCCGGCGCGGTGGCGCTGTGGCTCATCGTCAGATTCTTGGCCGAGCGCACGCCCGATCTGTATCTCGTTCTGACGTGGCTCGGCGTCGCCTTCGCAACACTAACGATGATGTGGGGACCGCTCTGGTTCCTCCCCTCGTCAGCCAGTTCCGAGTTGTCTTCCAGAAGTCATCACGAAAGAACCTCACAACAGGAGATGAATCATGACAAGTCGTACCACATCGAAGTTGGTTCTTAAGGCCGCGCTCGCTTTCGGAGTTCTCTGCATGCCGGGTCTTGCACAGGTGCCCGTTCGGGCAGACACGGGTGCAGGCCGGACCGTGAAGTACTCCCAGCAGGACATCGTCCAGGTCCGAGCGAAGGTTCGATTCTCCACACTCATCGTGTTGCCCCAGAACGAAGAGATTCTCGACTTCGCCACCGGCGACAAGGACTTCTGGATCATCAATGGGGCACACAACCTCTGCTTCGTCCATCCGGCGCAGGCGGGGATTCGCAGCGACCTGCACCTGATTACCGCAAGCGGCCACGTGTATTCCTTCCTGCTCACCGAGAGCAGCAAGGAGACGGATGCGGAACCCGACCTGAAGGTATTCGTCGAACCAAAGGATGAATCTCGCATCGGCAATGTATCCGGGCCGCCAGGGTACGTTCGCGCGACCGAGGCCGAGGCATACAAGAAAGAACTGGACACGCTGCGGACCGAAGCCGACGAGCAGGCTCGAACCGCCAAGACCCAGGCAGCCGAGCAGGTCAACAGATTCCGCTCGGAATACTCTGCAAAGGTGCATTTCGATTACAGGCTGTCAAAGAAAGCCTCCCAAACGCCTTTCCTTGTCTCGGCGATCTACCACGACGACGCCTTCACCTACATCCAGTGTGCCGCGAGGGAAAAGCCCGCTCTCTACGAAATCAAGGACGGCAAGCCGAACCTCATCAACTTCCAGGTTGAGAACGGCGTCTACATCGTTCCGAAGGTCCTAGACTCGGGGTACCTCGCCGTTGGCAAGAAGAAGGTCACGTTCGCGCGGCACGAATAGCCACTGCAGGAACTCACATCGGGAAGAGGGAGAAAAACGATGAACGAACCGATTCAAGAAAAGGCACCCAAACCGCCCGGCCTTCTGCCGAAGCACGTGCAATCCTGGCTCATCTTGGGACTCGCGGTCCTGATGGTCACGATCATGTGGCTCACGGGCAGCAAGAAAGCCCAGCCAGCCGCGAAGACGAATGCACCCGTTGTCCAAACACCTGCTCCGCTTGAAGTCAACGAAACCAAGATCGCCGAATTGCAGACCCGCATTCAGGAACTCCAGCGCCAGCAGCTTGCCGCGCAGAGTGCCCTGGTGCAGCAAAACCGTCTAGTCCGGGACGCATCGGCTGAGTCCCAGCCGGGTCAGCCTTCTTACGGAGGCGGCAACGCCCCGGCTGAACGCGCGGAAGACCCGATTCGAGCCGAGCACGCGAAGCGGAAGTTCCTGTCGCTCTTTGCTTCCAACATCGCCCTCAGCTACCGAAAGGACAAGACCGACGCTCCGGCCCGCTCGACAGAGTCAGGGTCGCCAAGCAGTGCCCCCGAAAGCTTCGGCTCTGTTCCGGGCGGCCTCGACGCAACCCAACTCGCACAATTGTTGAGAGAAACCCAACCGCCTGCGCTAGCCCAACCTGTGGCGCAACCCGGCACCATGCTATCCGCTCAAACTGGCCCTGCAACTCCCAGCCCGGCAGGACAAGACTCTGCCGCAAAGGAGGTGACCAACCCTGCCGCCGCGCCGACAGGCGCTCGAAACGCGGCGGCAGGCAAGACCTACGTCCTGTTTGAAGGAACCGTTCTCGAAACCGTTCTCATCAACCGCCTCGACGGGTCCTTCTCCGGCCCCGTCGAATGCCTGCTCACAAACGATGTCTATTCCCACGACCGCCAGCACCTGTTGATTCCAGCAGGAACTAAGGTCCTGGGCGAAGCCAAGAAGGTGGAAGCCCTCGGGCAAACACGACTTGCCGTGGCCTTCCACCGCCTCATCATGCCGGACGGCTATTCGGTGAGTCTCGACCAATTCAAGGGCCTCAACCAGATCGGAGACACCGGCCACCGCGACAAGGTGAACAACCACTACTTCCGCATCTTCGGCACCTCGCTAGCCATCGGTGCACTCGGAGCCGTATCCGAGGCGGGAACCGGAGGGGCTCTGACCGCCTCCGGGAGCGACCTCATGCGCCAGGGACTTGCACAGAGCCTGGCCCAATCCTCGGAACAGATCCTCGACAAGTTCCTGAACATCATGCCGACCGTGACTATCCGCGAGGGGCACCGCGTGAAGGTCTACCTCTCGGGCGACCTCGCGTTGCCCGATTACGTGAACCACAAGATGCCCTCGGACCTCTGAAGGTCCGGGCCACAAATCCCAGATTGGAAGGAGGAGAAAAGGTATGAAACGAACGTTTCTGACAGTCTTGCTGATCCTCACACTCTGCGGGGGAACGGCTTCCGCGCAGTTCTTTGGCGGCATCGTCTACGACCCGACCAACTACCACAATGCCGTTCTGCGTTACATCCAGCTTCAGCAGCAGCTCGTCCAACTCAAGAACAGCTACGCCCAACTCGTGCAGCAGTACAACCTCGCTCTGCAGATGTCCAAAAACCTCCAGAACATGCCGGCCCGCTACCGGGCGTCGTTCTCCCAGTGGCGCAACACAGGCGCGCAGAACACCTATGGAAACACAGGAACCTGGGTCGCCGGCATGAATTCGGGTCAGCTTTCTGCAATCACGACCGGCTACCTCGGAGCGACCACCAAGCTACTCCCGTACGCACAAGCACACCTCGCAGCCATGAATCCCGATGAACTCGACCGGGTCAAGTCCCAGTACGCTTCCGTCGAACTCGTGGACGGTGCCAACACGACCGCCATTGCGACTATTGGCTCGATCCGGGGCAATGCTCAGAGTGTTCAGACCCAAATCTCAAATCTGGAGCAGGATTCATTGTCTTCAGATCCCAAGCTGAATACCGAAGTATCGGTTCTGAACAAGATCAACGCAGCCAGTGTCCTCACGCTGCGCACGGTCCAGGACTCGAACAAGCTCCTTGCGTCGCTCCTCGAACAACAAACGATCCTCGCAAAGCAACAGCGCGAGGCCACCACCAACGCTATCAATGCCGACATTGCGCGCCGGGCCAACCTCGCCGGCAACATGGCCCAGATCACAAGCACGCTCACTGATTCGCTTCAGAACTTCCGGATGCCGTAAATCAAGAAACCCAGACGCGTCGAGGAGGCCGCAGCCATGCAGACCAACTATCTTCAGTTCATCTTCCAGGCCATCACCAACCTGCTCACCCAAAATCTCGGCTTCTTCGACGCGATGGGTCAGAATCTTTTCCGCGCCTTTGCCACCATCCTGGTGGTCTGGTACGGAGTGAAGTCCGCGCTCTCCGCCGCCAGCGGCAAACATTTTCTCCATTTCGATAACTTCGCAAGCCTGCTGCTGACCATCAGCTTTGGTTTCGCCATGGTGAACTACTACACCACTCCCATCCCCGGAATCGGGAGGGGCTTCCATAACCTCATCACCGACGAGTCCCAATACCTGGCGAACAAGATCAACCAGACCGAGCTCCAGACCGTCGTCGAACGCGTCGCGGACTTTGAAATGCGCATGGACTCACCCGGCGTCGCCGACTTCCTCGGGACGGCCATCTACACCATCGTCATCATCCTGCTCGCGGCAGCCCAAGCCATCGCCATCGTGGTCATCGCCTATGGATTCATCGCCACCGCCGTTTGTGTTTTGGTGGGGCCGGTGTTCATACCTTTCTTCATTGTGCCCAAGCTCGAATGGCTCTTCTGGGGCTGGTTCAGATGCTTCATCCAATACGCTTTCTACCAAGTCATCGCTGCAGCAGTCGTGTTTGTCATCGCCAACCTGATCCTGGGAACCCTCGGCCTCCAACCCAACGGAACCATCTCGACGGTTCAACTCATTGAGGCTTTCCCGGTCCTGTTCATTACGTTCCTGGCCTCGATCTACGCGCTGCTAAAGATACCCGCACTAACCAATCACATCTTCAGCGGGACTGCGGGCGGCTCCTCTGCTTCGGCGCTGGGGAGTCTTCTGCCATGACCGATGATCGGAGCTTTCACGATGCCAAGCGGCTCTATCTCGAACAGTACGGCGATCCCATGGTGACCAATACCTATCTCAAGATTGCTCTGGTTCTCGTTTCCCTCGTGGCCATCGGCCTGGCCCTCGTTGACTTGAGGACGATTCGGACGTTTGAGAACTTCCGGCCCCTCGTCATTCGAATTGACGACCTGGGGCGCGCCGAGGCCATCAACTATCACCAGTTCGAGTACAAACCCCAGGACGCCGAAGCGAAGTATTTCCTCTCCCAATTCTGCGCCCTGTACTATCGGCGGAACCGCTACACGATCCAGAACGACTTCTCGAAGGCCCTCTACTTCCTCGACGGCAAACTCGCCGATGGCATCCTCGACGCCTACCGCAAGGACGACATCATCAAAAAATTCCTCACGAACACCTCCGCTCCTGAGATCGATGTTGACGTGAAGAAAGTGGCTCTCGAAAACATGCAGTCGCCGCCCTACAAGGCCCGCGTGGATTTCTACATGGTCTACTACTCACCCGCCGACCACAGCGAGGTCAGGCGCGACCTCTATACCGCCAACTTCGTTTTCGTTTTCAAGACCCGCGTCCCGAACGAACTGATTCCGATCAATCCGCTCGGCTTGGTCATCACCTACTTCCGCGAGGACCAAGCATTCAAGTGATGCCCGCACGGGCAACAACTCGCAAAGAGCGCGCGGGCAGCGCCTGGCGACCTCGGCCCAACCTCGCCGCACCAGGCCAGACTCTACTCCCTCGGCTGTGCTGCCATCCTACGCCACGGCCTTACCCATCACTCTCATGCTCCACGCGACAAACGGCGCGGCTCAGGAGGGCCTTTGGCGCTTCTCGGCCTGCCCCGCGCTCAGGCCGATTTCAAGGGGGACTACAAAACCCAGAGGCAAAAGTTCTCATCCTCCCCGGAGGTAAGTGATGGTTGGAAACGCACTGATTCTCACGGTCGCTGTCCTGCTCGGCTACGGCTTCTGGCTGCTAGACCAGTTGAAGTTCATGGCCCGATACAAGGCCGTCATCTTCCATGCCTATGGCCTGTCGATCCTGATCTCTGCCACCGTGCTTTTTCTCAATGTGTTTGCCGCATGGCTTGCGATCAACCGTAGATTCTTCCTTAAAGACACCGGGCGCAAACTGTCGCACCTCGACAAGCAGTTCAACGTCGGCCAGGCGGAGATGCCTGCCCCGGTTGACGACCAGGAGCCGAATTGACATGTCCCGTGACGTCTATTCCCACGATCCACAAGACACGCGGGACACAGCGCCTCGCCGCCCCGTTCGGCACCATGAGGCTGAAGCTCCTGAAACGCCGGAGAACCGTGGAGGGGGACAGGCAGCCCAGACCCGTCGCGAAATCCCCGGGCCGCGGGAGAAGGATATTCTGAAGACTGAACGACAGGATTCTCCGCGCGCCTACTACGTGCGCGACCGTTCCTACGCGCTGCGTGAATCCGAAGTTCGTACCCTCGGCGATGTAGGGACGTTCCGCGTTGTTGCTGCGCCTGACCTCGCAAAGCACGGCTATGCCGGCGACAACGCCCGCATGGAACGGGACATTAGACGGCTGAAGCACGAGTCATTGCTCACCGAAAAGACCCTTGAAATCTCGCAGAAAAAGACACTGCGCGTCTTCACCCTGATCAAGGTCGGACAGAAGCTTCTCAGGAAGACGAACCGGCTGCCCGAAGATCAGACCATCTACCACGGCTTGTTGAAGCCGCGCGAGGCCAAACACGACGCGGATCTGTATCGCCTATACCACAAAGAGGCCCACCGGATCGAACGCGACGGCGGCAGGCCGAAACGCGTCATTCTGGACTACGAACTGAAGCGAGATCTCAACCGCGATCTGGCCAAACTCGGACCGGACAAGGACAACCCAGACGTGAAGGAAACAGTCGCTAAGAAGCACGGCCTTCGCGTCGTCGACGGCAAGATTCCCGTGCCCGATCTCCGCATAGAGTACGAGACCGCAGACCTCGAACTACGCCATAAGGACCTTGAACTCGCGACGCATCATTACCGGCCTCGGGGACTGGCAGAAAAAGCTAAGGCTGGCTTTTCGCTCTACAGCCGACCCGAAGACGCATCTCGTCTCCGCCGCGTTCTTGACGACCGCGATCTCACGACAGGAATTCTCTCGCTATGAATATCGCCCCTGCCTATCTCGAAGCCCTGAAGGCCCTCGGCTACACCGAGGAAGAAGCACGTTTCCTCTACATCGTCGCGACGCATTCGGGCTACTTTGTGGCGCGTCAATTCCTGGCCTTCACCGGGGCTCACTGGGGCAAGCGCACGACCTCGTTCTGGAACAAACTCCATACTCAGAAACACGCTCGCACCGAGTGCTTTCCCAAGAGCGGAGTGATCTATCACCTCTTCTCGCGGCGGCTCTATCGCCAAATCGGCCGCGAGCACCTCCGCAATCGCCGCGAGCATGAAATCGAATACATCCACAGGCGTGTCGGAATCCTCGATTTCGTCCTCACACATCGCCAGTGCAACTACCTCGAAACCGAGCCGGAAAAGGTCAGCTATTTCTGTGACCAACTCAAGATCCCGAATCACTGTCTTCCATCAAAGATCTATCACGGACAGCCAACCTCCCAACCAACGGTCCGCTACTTCGTGGACAAGTTCCCGATGTTCCTTGACAGCTCGTCTTCTCTCCCCCCTGTGGTGACGTTTACCTACATCCAGGGTGCTGAGGCGCATCTCGCCGAGTTGATTCACCACTTGGAAGCGTACCTGGCCCTCTTCCGCGAGCTCTCTGAGTTCCGATTTCTCTATCTCGCGCGGACTGATTCCCACTTCGATAAGGCCAGGGAACTCTTCAACGCGCTCGTAACGATTCCGCTCCAATCCGATGCCTCGGGCGACATCCTCCGGTACTTCCAGATTCGCAAGGCGTGGGATCTCAAGCAGTACCCCTCACTGACCGATGGTGAACTGATCTTCCGAAACCAAGCACAGCGCCGATTCTCGGGCGAGCGATTTGAACACTTGTATCGTGGGTGGAAGGTCGGGCGAGTGAGCGAGGCCAACATCCGCCAGGAGTTTGGGGGAAATGACCGTCACCGCACAGTGCATTTCGCGGCAGAAGTTCTTCGATGGTTCGCGGTTTCGGCGAGCGAATCTGCGGAGAAAGGGTGAAGAAGGTAAGAGATGCGCCCTGCAACTCCGTCTTCTCCAGTTTCCGCACCCCGTGGCGCAGCAAGTTCTTTTCGAGGAGAGGGATGGAAACGCTGCGAAGAAGACAGACGCCGTGGAAAAAACACCAAATCGGGCGGGAGCGACCCCACTTTTTCGGCTTTCAGCCGCCCAAGTAAACCCTGGGGTCGCTCCCGCCCTGCGGCACAGGTAACCGTGCCGGCCGTTTTTACCACGGCCAGAGGGAAGAGCACCGAAGCAAATCAAATCAACTAAGGAGCAACGCCATGTCGATCATCAAGAGAGCACCTGGAATCACAACCCGCGAGGTCAAGCTGGAAGAACCCGTCAACGAGCTGCTCGAAGACTACGCGCGGTTCATTGAGAGCAACCCGGACCACGTTGTCAACGCCGTCCTGAAGAAAGTCCTCTGGCGGGACCAGGACTACCGGAAGTGGCGAGACCAGCGCCGGAACGGTCAGCCCGGTTCTGACAAGACACAGCCTGCGGACACGAGAGCCAGAGCGTGATTCAGAGGATTCTCCACTCACGCGGCTTCGTCTCAGCCCTGTTGGCAATGGGAACGGGTGCCTTCCTCTATTACACGCACCCGTTCCCTCAAGAGCAGGTATTCCTGCGCGTCATTTCGATTCGCGCTCCCTATGCCTTCCTGAGCTTCAAGTACCTCTACAACACCATTCTTTTCACAACGCCCTACATGGTTTTTTCGACCGTCCTTTCGGGCCTCTACATCTTCGCGCTGAAGATCCGCCGGCATATCTCGCCGGGCCGCCTGCCGCGCTATCCAGACCCGCGCAAAAGGGACACCCTTTCCCTCTTCATCGGCGAGGTTCACAACCCTCGCAAACCGGGCCCTTCGGAAACCCCGCGATGGCTCGCCATTCCTGAGCGCGGATTGTTCACCGGGATTGCGATCTTCGGTGCCGTTGGGTCGGGCAAAACAAGCTGCTGCATGTACCCGTTTGCAGAGCAGATTCTGGCTTACCGCGCAGCAGAAAAGGAGAAGCGAATCGGAGGCCTCATCCTCGAAGTGAAGGGCGACTTCTGCCGCAAGGTGAAAGGCATTCTCGACCACCACGAACGGGGCGAGGACTACATCGAAATCAGCCTCGATTCCGAATATCGTTACAACCCTCTCAACAACGACCTCGATGCTTACGCTCTCGCCTTCAGCATTGCCTCGCTTCTAAACAACCTCTTTGGCCGCGGCAAGGAGCCTTTCTGGCAACAGGCGTACACGAATCTCGTCAAGTTCATCATCCTACTTCACAAGGTCGCCTACGACTACGTCACCCTCTTTGATGTCTACCAGTGCGCCATCTCGCCGACCGTCCTCGAAGAGAGAATTCAGGAAGCCGAAGAGATCGTCATGGGCCGCCATTACATCGCTATCAAGCCGGATGTCTACAGCACGCACGCGGCGGATCTCGCGGGCCTCGGTTTCACCTATGAGCAAAAAGAGGATCGCTACGTCGCCCCCGCCACGCCGGAGTTGCGCGAGACCCTGCATAGTAAAGGGATCGCCTCCGAGTCCAAGAGTGTTCTGGACCCGGCACAAGCCGACCAGGAGAAACTCGAACAACTGGAAGCCGTCAAGCGCTGGTTCAATGACGATTGGAAGCGCATCGAACCCAAGCTGCGCACTTCGATTGTCGAGGGGATTTCTGTCTTCCTTTCCCTCTTCGACGACAACCCGAAGGTCAAGAAAGTCTTCTGCCCGAAGCGCGAGTGCTACGACCCTGCCACGAACGTCAACAATATGTACGGCAAACCGCTTCCCTCGTTCTCCTGGCTCATTGAAAACGGCAAGGTATGCGCTCTCAACTTTCCCATCGGCATGAACCCGGGCCTGGCCAAGGCTCTGGGTGTCATGATGAAGCTCGACTTTGAGCGCGCCGTCCTGAACCGAGTCCCTCAGATCGAGGCTCACCCGGAGCGCCATTTTCGCCAGGTTCTCTTCCTCTGCGATGAGTACCAGCACTTCGCGACCGTGGGCGAGAACGACCCCACTGGAGATGAGAAGTTCTTCAGCCTGTCACGCCAGCCGAAGTGCATTCCCATCATCGCCACACAGAGCGTCAGTTCCCTCAAGTCTGCCCTTCCAGGGGACACCTGGCGAACGCTCCTGCAGACGTTTCGAACGAAGATTTTCCTCGCGTTATCGGATGACTTCTCCGCTCGCACCGCGAGCGAGCTCTGCGGACGCGAAGACCAGCTCAAGGTCAGCTACAACCTCTCCGAAAGCGGCCACGACGCCAGGGTGAGTTTGCTCACGGGGAAGGCCGTCTCCCACAAGGCCAACATCACGGCATCCAAGAGCTACAACACGCAGAGTGACTACCGCTTCGACATGAAGACGTTCACGGAGTTGCGCAACGCCCAGTCCGTGACGATTGCCTACGATGGATTGAACCCCATGCCGCCCATGTTCTGCTACCTGAAGCCCTACTACAACGATCCGAACAAATCGTATTTCAAGCAGCTCGCAGAAGGGAGTCTGTGATGAACGGGTTCGAGATGATCCTGCCATTCCTCAAACCCATCGAACACCTCATTCTCGACGATTCGATCAGCGAGGTCATGGTGAATGGCCCCGACCGAGTGTTTATCGAGAAAGCGGGTTTCCTCCAACAGGTGCAAGGCGTCTCGCTGGGTGAGAAATCTCTGATGGTCGCCGTGAAGAATATCGCTCGGCGTCTTGGCAACGACATCTCGGAATCGAAGCCCATTCTCGATTCGCGCCTGCCGGACGGAAGCCGAGTTGCCGCCGTTATCCCGCCGTGTAGTCTGAGCGGCGTCACTCTCACGATCCGCAAGTTCAACACACGGCATTTCGAGATGGAGGATCTCATCAGGGCCGGGACGCTCGACCGTCCCCTCGCCAACCGGCTTGAAGATTATGTCCTGGCCCGCAAGAACATCCTTCTCAGCGGCGGGACGGGCACCGGCAAGACCACGCTCCTGAACATCCTCGGAAGGTTCATTCCTGAAGAGGAGCGAATCCTCCTCATCGAAGACACGGCTGAGATTCAAATGACCCAAGCAAATCTAGTTCGGTTTGAGGCCCGGCCGGCGCAGAACGGAACGCCTGCCGTAGTTATCCGGGACCTCCTAAAGGCTGCACTCAGGCATCGCCCGGACCGCATCATCCTCGGCGAGATTCGCGGTGGCGAAGCCTTTGATCTGTTGCAGCTCCTCAATACAGGTCATTCCGGCACACTTTCAACCATTCATGCAAACTCTGCAAAGCAAGGCCTTGCTCGCTTCACGAGCTGCGTTCTCCAGAGCGGAGTAGAACTGCCCTACCGGGCCATCAAGACCAACATCGGTGACTCACTCAATGTTGTCGTACAGGTGGAAAGGAGACCAGGACGCAGGTTCATCTCCGAGGTTCTTGAAATCAGCGGTTACGACCCCGACGCCGACCTTTACGACTTTGGTGCTGTGTACCTGGCAAAGCGAGAGTAGCCGTGACCGCCGATTCTAACTTCACCCCCAAGTCTCTGTCGGCGTCGGAATACGTCCTGACACTTTTCGAGCCTGAAGACAAGGTCGCGGTTTTAGGCCGGAATCGAAGGACCGGCCACACGGTTCAGAGAATCGCTGCCGTCGAAACTGTCGCCACCCTGGAATTCCAATTCTGGTTGAGACATGAGAATGCTGCTGGTGCGGACCTCTTCATCGGCATGAACCCCATCAAGGAGGGTGCCTATAGTCGGACGAAGGACAACATCCGAGAGATTCGCCACCTCTATCTCGACCTCGATAGGAATGGCGACGAGGCACTTGAGTCCATCCGACATTCCGCGGAAGTCCCGGCACCCAACTTTGTCCTCCATACTTCGCCCGGCAAGCACCAGGTCGTTTGGAGAGTCGAAGGCATGGATCAACCGGAAGCCGAGTCATTGCTACGCGCTATGGCCAGCCAGTTTGGCGGCGATCCTGCGGCCACCGACTCCACGCGCGTTCTGCGGCTGCCAGGGTTCGCCAACAAGAAGTACAACGCGGACTTCGTAGTCCAGGTCCACTACGAATCGAACCGGGTTTATCACTCCCGCGATTTCCTGGTTCAGGAAGAGTCCCTGGAGACTCCTCGCTATCGGGGCGCGCCCCACGACCCCGCGCGGACCGTGTCGCCTGGACACATGAGCCAATCCGAACACGACTGGACTTACGCCAAGCGCGCCCTCTCCCGTGGCGACGACCCCGAGGAAATCATCCGCCGCATCGCTGACTTCCGCGCCGACGACAAGCACAACCCCGAATACTATGCCCGCCACACCGTCTCAAAGGCTCAGAATTCCCTTCAAAAAGCAAATCCCCTGAGTGATGGCCCAGCACGGGGCCAAGCGTTCGAGACCCCATCAGAAGACGTCGATCGCAATCCTTGAACATCTGTCTGCAAGCAAACGTCCGTATGGAACACGAGACATATGCGAATGGCATTTCCGGGACCGATCAGCTACTCACAGTGGCCCAGGTGTGCTGCTCTTTGGGAGTTTCTCGTGATTGGGTCTATAAGCACGCAAGTGGCAGCAGCGCAGCTCATCTGCAGTGCGTGCGTTTAGGGCGCCTCGTTCGCTTCAGGCAGGCCGACGTAACCCGTTACGTCGAGGCTCGCCTCAAAGGGCACTCCAGTGTTAGTCTAGCCACCATCGACGGAATCGCTCGGGCCAATGGAAGGGAGAGAAAATCCATGGCTCGAAGGCGATTTCAAAAAGGACACGTGCGACTTCGCCAGACGAAGAATCCGTATTGGGAAGGCTTCTACTGGGAAGACATCCGGCTCCAAGACGGCACGGTTGCGCGCAAACAACGAGCGATCAACCTCGGCCGGAAAGCGGAATTCCCCACGAAGCAGCTTGCCGAGCGAAAACTGGCGGAGAGGCTAGCAGAAGTGAATGACCTGGACTATCGACCACGGCCGGTAATCACGATTCGAGATTTCGTTGAATCTGTCTATCGGAAGCTGAAGCTGCCTACGAAGAAGCACACAACCAAGCACAGTTACAGTGTCGTGCTTGAGCATCACATCCTCCCGGCGTGGGGCGACAGGCAGATGGCCGAAGTCTCCGAGGAAGATGTCCAGGCTTTCATCAATCAGAAGACTAGCAGCGGCCTTGCTTGGAACACGGTCAGGAACATCAAGAGTGTTTTGAGTGCAGTATTTGCCGCTGCGGTCAAATTCAAGCATCTCAGGTCGAACCCCGTCAGGTCAGCCGAACTGTCCCCTGAGCCACCAGCGGTCCAGCCCGACCTTTTGAGCGACAAAGAACTGGATCGTCTGGCGCGATCACTTGATGAGCCGTACCGAACGATGGTGTTGCTCATTAGTGTCACCGGCCTTCGCATCAGCGAGTTGTTGGCGCTGCGCTGGAAGAATGTGGACTGGCAGCGACGGAGTTTATGGGTCCGCGAAGTCGTGCACGATGGGGAATTTGAACGGCCCAAGACTCACCGCAGCCTACGTCCCATTCGGCTTGGGACTTTCGATCTGGCCCTCTTGAAACATCTTCGGAAACGAACGCCGGAAGCGAAAGAAGACGACTGGCTGTTTCCGAACTCAAGGGGCGCAGCGCCGTACCGTGCCGACAACCTTCTTGAGAAAGTGATTCGACCTGCGGTGGAGAAGCTGGGGATCACGCGGACAACCTGGCATTTGCTGCGCCACTGGCATTCGACCGTCCTTCATGAAGAAGGAGTGCCAATCAAAGTGGCGCAGGAGCGGCTGGGTCACTCCCGCGCTGAGACAACCATGAAGCACTATGTTCATCTCACTTCGCAGGCGGATGAGTCGGCAGCGCAGATTGCTGCGCGACGCCTGCGAGCGGCCGGCAGATCCCGCCACTGGCGGGGTTCTGTTAGCACAATTGTTAGCAGGAAGGGAGCAGTCCAGCCTTAAGTATTTGAAAAGGTTGGAGGCGCGGGTGGGATTCGAACCCACGAATGGAGGTTTTGCAGACCTCTCCCTTGAGCCACTTGGGTACCGCGCCTTCTCAAAAGGGATAGTATAACGAAAACCGCCGCGCGCCGTTCAGAACGCAGGGCACCGCCCGCGGATCATCGGGCCGGTTGCGGGGCACCCACCTGGGCTTCGCGCAGGAACTTCGCTGCCTCCTCGGGCGGCGTTGGACAGATATAAAACCCTGTTCCCCATTCGAACCCGGCCACCTTCGTCAGTTTGGGAATGATTTCGATGTGCCAGTGATAGTGGTCGTTGATTTCCTCCCCGATCGGCGAGGTGTGGATCATCAGGTTGTACGCCGGACGGTCCAGCACCGCGTCGAGCCGCGCGAGCGTATCTCTGACCATCCGCGCCAGACTCGCGTACACCGGGCTCTGGTTGTTTTCGAAGGACGAGCCGTGCAGCTTCGGCAAAACCCACAACTCGAACGGAAACCGCGGCGCATACGGCGTGATGGTGATGAAATAATCGTTTTCGCTGACGACGCGCACGCCCGCTTCCATCTCCTGGCGGATGATGTCGCAGAAGATGCAGCGTTCCTTGTCGTGATAGTAGTGCCGGCAACTGTCCACTTCCTCGCGCACCTGTTTGGGCACGATCGGCAAGGCGATCAATTGCGAGTGGGGGTGCTCGAGCGAAGCTCCGGCGGCCTCGCCGTGGTTCTTGAAAATCAGCACGTAGCGAAACCGCTTGTCGTTCTTCAGGTCGAGCATACGGTCGCGGTAGGCCCACAGCACGTCTTCGATGGCGCGGTCCGGCAGGGTAGCGAGCGTGGCCTGATGATCGGGAGTTTCGACGATCACTTCGTGCGCACCGATCCCGTTCATCTTGTCGAAGATTCCTTCGCCCTCGCGTCCGAGTTCGCCCTCAATTCCGAGCGCCGGAAATTTATTGGGGACGACGCGAATGGTCCACCCCGGCGTGTTGGCCCCGCTCCCGTTCCGCCCATAGGCGAGAATTTCCGGCGGCGTCTTGGCCTCGTGGCCGTAGCAGAAGGGACAGTTCTTGTTTCCCTGGGCCACCACGCTTTCGCGAGCAAAGTCGGACGGGCGCTTCCCACGCTCGGTCGAAATGATCACCCATCTTCCCGTGATTGGATCTTTTCTTAGCTCTGGCAATTCTTCCTCCTCCCCCCGAACTCGTGCCGCGGCATGGCGCGCGGCAGGACATCAGATTCTAATACGCTGCGCCCCGTCTCCGTCCACTCCACTCTTCTCTTTGTCGCGCGCCGCTGAATGCTCCTTTATGCAGCCTCAACTCGGGACGCTGACCGGATCGATTCTCGATCGCCAGCAGGTCAAATCGGTACGGGCACTCGGCCAGGCCCCGCTCGACCAGAAAGTGCTGAGCCATCCGCGCCACCACGCGCCACTTGCCGGGCGTAACGCTCTCCTCGGCCGACTGGCTGCCGGCGTTCCCCGCCGTCCGAGTGCGCACCTCAACGAACGCCAGCGTCGACCCGTCGTAACCAATCAGATCGATTTCTCCCTTGAATCCCGGCGCAGTGTAATTCCTGGCAATCATCACGTAACCGTTCCGCCGCAGATACCAGTAAGCGTACGTCTCGCCGCGGACGCCTCTCTCGCGGCTCCGCAGCTTCTTCTCCGCCGCAGAAACGCCCGCCGACCCCGACGCCGGTTCTTCACGGAGGCCCTTGCGCGCCGCCCAACTCAGCGCACGAAACATGATTCGCGGGAACAATCGCATCGCGACTCTACGCCCAAGGGCGGTCCCCTTTTGGATCCATTCTATCCCACTCGCGACTTCTTCTCTCCGGTTCCTCTCTTGGTTGGGGAGAGGGTCAGATTCTGATGGCTGATGCATTTATGGAGCGTCGTGCTCGGGGATCACGACTAACAGACCTGTGCACAAGCTGGCTAATGCTTCTCGGCCGCTTCCGTCAGGCACTCCTCGAGGGTTCTTACGGCGAAGTCCGCCTGGTCCTCATCAATCACGAGCGGGGGCGCCAGCCGGACAGTGTTTTCACCCGCGCCGAGAACGAGGAGGCCCTTCTCAAACGCTTTGTGGAGGATCCAGTTGCGCAGCTCGGGGGCCTTCTCTTTGGTCTCTTGATCGCGGACGATTTCGACGCCGATCATCAAGCCTTTGCCGCGCACGTCGCCGACGTTGGAGAAACGCGCGGGCCAGTCGCTCATCTTCGCGAACAGATGCTCGCCCATGCGCCGCGCATTCTCGATCAGGCCGCCTTCGAGCACGTCCAAGGTCGCCAGCGCCGCAGCGATGCTCACCGGATTCCCGCCGAAGGTTGACGCGTGCGCCCCGGGCTTCCAATTCATCACGCTGGCCCGGGCAATCGTGGCCGAAAGCGGCATGCCCGACGCGATTCCCTTGGCCGTGCAGAGAATGTCCGGCTGGATTCCGGCGTGGTCGCTCGCCCACCACTTTCCCGTGCGTCCCATGCCGGATTGCACTTCGTCCACGACCAGCAGGATGCCGTGCTTGCGCACCACCCGTTGAAGCTCCAAGAGGAACGCTTTCGGCGCCGGCACGTATCCGCCTTCGCCCTGGATCGGTTCGATGATGATCGCGGCGATTTCCTCCGGATCCGCCATGCGCTCGAAGATTTCGCCTTCCAGAAATTCGATGACCTCGCTCCCGCAGGTGTCCGCGGTGTGCCCATACGGACAGCGGTAGGCGTAAGGATAAGGAATGTGGATGACGCCGCCGAGCAATGTCCCGAACCCTTTCCTCTGCGCTGCCCTCGAGGCCGTAAGCGAAAGCGAGCCTAAGGTCCGCCCATGGAAGCAGCCGTAGAACGCGATGAGCTTCTCGCGGCGCGTTGCGTATCGCGCCAGCTTGATGGCCGCTTCTACGGCCTCGGTCCCCGAATTGCCGAAGTAGACCCGCTTCGCTTCCGCGCCGGGAACGATATGGCCGAGGCGCTCGGCAAGCCGGGCCATGCCTTCGTAGTAGAAGTCCGTCCCCGACATGTGGATGAGTTCGGCCGCCTGTTTCTGGATGGCCGCGACCACTTGGGGATGGCAGTGCCCCGTCGAACACACCGCAATCCCCGCGGCAAAGTCGAGAAAAACGTTGCCGTCCACATCCTCGATCAGCGCGCCGCGTCCGGCCTTCGCGACCAACGGGTACTCGCGCGTATACGACGGCGAGACGAACTGCGCGTCGCGCTCCACCGCTTTCTTCGCGTTGGGTCCGGGCAGCGCGGTTGCCAGCCTGGGCAATTTCGCCTTCAATTCAGTGGCCGTTGACATCGTTTCCTCCCGCTGCAACTGGTCTGAAGCGCCGGGCGCCTTCGGGGCTTGCCGGGTACCTGGTTGGGTTGAAAGAAAATGAGACCTTCGAGCTTTGCGGGGGGGGGTTAGTCCACTCCGAAGAGACACGGCCGGTCATGCGCCGGCAGGTTATGCCGTGAGGCCGCGTGAAAAGAGGTGAGTGTCATTTGCGCTTCCAACGGACGTCGCCGCCTCGCGTATCTTCGAGGAGTATACCACTCTCCGCCAATTGCCGGCGGATGCGGTCGGCCTCGGCGAAGTCCTTGCGTTTGCGCGCCGCCTGGCGCTGTGCGACCAATGCAGCGATCTCGGCATCGCTCGGGCCGCCCGGCGGGGCGCCGAGGCCCAACTCGGCGAGCCGCGCCGCGTCGTCGTCCTCGATCAACGCAAAAACACGCTCGAACCGATCGAGCACCGCTTTTACCGGCGCCACGTCTTCCTGACGGAATGCGCCGCTGTCCATAGCAACGTTCGCTTCGCGCACCAAATCAAACACGGCGGCCAGCGCCTGCGCCGTGTTTAAATCATCAGCCAGCCCCGCGTCGAACTCTTCCGCCGAACGCTCGGCCAGCTTCCGCACCGCGCGCTCTTCGCCGCGCTGGGCCCGCGGAAACTTTCCGTCCTTGAGCCGTTGCGCGAAATTCCTCAGCCGCTCCACCGAGCTGGCCGCCTGCTGCAATCCTTCCATCGTGAAGTTTAGTTGTCTCCGATAGGGCACCGATGCCAGCAGGAACCGCAGCGAGGACGGCTTGTGCCCCTGGGCGAACAGATCCCGCAACGTGAAGAAGTTGCCCGCGGACTTGGACATCTTCTCGCTCTCCAAAAGCAAGTGCTCCGCGTGCAGCCAATAACGCACAAACGGCTTGCCTGTGGCCGCTTCCGATTGCGCGATTTCGTTTTCGTGGTGGGGAAAGGCCAAATCCACTCCGCCCGTGTGAATGTCCAGGGTCTCGCCGAGATACTTCATGGCCATGGTGGAGCACTCGATGTGCCACCCCGGCCGTCCGGGACCGATCCGCGTCTCCCAGAAGTGCTCGCCGGGCTTCGGCGCCTTCCACAGCGCGAAGTCCCGCGGGCTCTCCTTTTCGTACCGGTCCACGTCCACGCGCGCGCCTGCCTGGATCCCGGTCAGATCGACCTTCGAGAGCTTGCCGTACCCCGCGAATTTCGCGATCCGGAAATAGATGGATCCATCGCTCGAATAGGTGAAAGACTTCTTCTGCAGCCGTTCGATCAACTGCACCATATCGTCGATATGGTCGGTGGCGCGGACCCAGTGCTCCGGCCGTTCCATTCCCATCACTTTGCAATCGGCGAAGAATTCCTGCGCGTACTTCTCCGTATAGTCACGAATCGAGACTCCCGCGGCCGCCGCTTTGGCGATGATCCGGTCGTCCACGTCGGTCAGGTTCATTACCTGGATCACGCGGTAGCCCTGCGTCTCGAAAAACCGCCGCAGAACGTCTTGAAATACGAACGTGCGAAAATTGCCGATGTGCGCGTAGTCGTAGACGGTCGGCCCGCAGGTGTACATGCGCACTTCGCCGGCGTGAAGCGGCACGAACGGCTCCGTCTTTCCCGTCAGCGTGTTGTGCAACCGGATCGCGCGCATTCTCGCCTGCGTCATCCCTCGCCGAACTCAAAAGAGCCTTGCATTCTAGCCGACGCCTTCTCCCTGGCGCAATTGACGCCGGCCCGCCGCAACAGACAGTCCGCAGGCGGTAGGCGGCGCCTCTTGCCAGCTTGTGCCTCGTTTCCCCTGCGCACAATGCCTTGCGTAGGCCTTTACACGCTGCCCGCATCGTGCTAGCTTCTGCGGGTACCGCCATCCTAGCGCCAGGCGGTTGGGCCACTGCTGACAGTACCCCCAGTATTATTGTCGCCCGATTCTCCCTCCAGTCGAGGAACGATGCGCCGTCTCTCCGTGCGCGCCTGCAGCCCGGCACGTTCGGCGTGGGCTGGGAGACAAAGGGGTGCCCTTGCTTAAGCTGCGCAAAGTCGAACTCGTCGGCTTCAAATCATTTGTCGAGCGTACCACCATCACGTTCAGCGGCCTCGGTATGACCTGCATCATCGGTCCCAACGGCTGCGGCAAGTCGAACGTCGTGGACGCCATCTCCTGGGTGCTGGGCGAGCAGTCGCACAAGTCTCTGCGCGCCGAGCGCATGTCCGATTGCATCTTCAACGGCACGTCCAAGCGCCCGCCCCTGGGTCTCGCCGAAGTGACCATCACTCTCGAAGACCCCGAGCTGGCCGAAGCTGCCCGCATGATCCTCGAGGGCGCTTCCGCTGCAGAGGCCTCCGAAGACGTGCCGGAACAACCCGCGGGCAGCCCGGATTCCATTTCGGAAGCAGTCTCAGATTCTGACGCGGGCGACTCAGCCTCCGCCGAATTGGGTGCCACCGAGGCCGACTCTGGAGAGAAATCCAAGCGCCTCAAGCGCGCCGGCGCCGAGAGACATGAGATCCTGACGAAGCCCGGCGAAGTGAAGGTTGGCCGACGCCTCTATCGTTCGGGCCAGAGTGAATATCTCCTCAACGGCCACGTCGCGCGCCTCCGCGACGTCCAGGACCTCTTCATGGGCATGGGCCTAGGTCCCGATTCTTACGCCATCATCGAGCAGGGCCGCATCGGCCTCATCCTTTCGAGCAAACCCGTGGAGCGCCGCGCCATCATCGAAGAGGCCGCGGGCGTCACCAAGTACAAGACCAAGAAGCGGCTCGCCGAGGCGCGCTTGGAGTCGTCCAAGGCCAATCTGGCGCGCGTCAACGACATCGTCGTCGAAGTCGAGAAGCAGCTCGGTTCGCTCAAGCGACAAGCCTCCCGGGCCAGGCGCTATTCCGAAATCCGCGAACAGATGCGCGGGATCATCCGCCAGGTGCTGGCTTCGAAAGCGCACGAATTGGACGCGGAAGCCGAACGGCTCGCCGGGCGGCTGGCTGAACTCTCCCATGTGGAGACCTCACGCGCCCGTGAGATTGGCGAGCAGGAAGCGGAACAGGAGCGCTTAAGCCGGCGCATCTACGAGCTCGACGCCGAACTTCGCCAGGGGCAAAACCAGCTCGGCCTCACCACGCTCGAGCTCGATCGCGCGGAGAACCGCATCGGTTTCAACCGCCAGCGCTCCAGGGAACTCGAAGCTCGCCGCTCGCAGCTGGCCGCCCAATTGGAGGAGATGCTCGCGCAATCCGCCGCCATCCGCAGCCGCCGCGAAGCGCACGACGGAACGGTTGCCGCCCTGCGCGAGCAAAGCGCCGCGCTCACCGTCCTCGTGGAGCAGCTTGCCGAGCGGTCGCAGTCTCACAGCGAGCAATCCGTCTCCGCCGAGGCCCGCATCGAGCGTCTCCGCCTTCAGGCCGCCGAAATCGCCGAACAGATCGTGCAACTTCACGGCGAACAGCGCCAGGCCGAAGAAGCCCTGGCCTTCCAGTCGAGGGCGCAGCAGAAGCTCGAGGCCGCCGAGCACCAGCTTCTCGAGGAAGCCGTCCGCGCGCGCGACCAATCCGAAGCGGCTACGCTCGATTGGCAAACCACCACCAGCCGCGTGCAGGAGATCGAACAGCAGATCGCCGGTCTCAACGCGCGAATTGCCGAGCTTCGCCGCCAGGAGCAGGAGATGGGCGCTCAATCCGACGCCCTCCGCGAATCGCTCGCTTCCGTGCGCGCTCGCCGATCGACGCTCCAACAGCTCTTGAACGACCGGGCCTATACCGCCGAGGCGGTCCAGAAGCTCTTCGCCGCGCGGCAAGGCGCCGAAGGCTCCCCCGGCCGCGATTTCCGCGCCGTGGGCGTGCTCGCCGACTACGCCGAAGTCACCGAAGAGCATGAAGCCGCTGTCGAGCAGTTCCTTCGCGACGAGCTCGAATACGTCGTGGTCGAAACCTTCGATCACGCCCGCGCGGGAATCTCCCTGCTGCGCGATGAAGTCGGCGGCCGCGCCACTTTCTTCGTGGATTCGCTGCGCAATCTTCGGCTGAACGAATTCGAGCCGATCGTGCACTTCCGCGCCGATGAGGGAGTGGTCTCGCGCCTCGACAAGCTGGTGGACTTTCGCGACCCGCTGGGAGCCGCGGCGAAGCAGTTCCTCCCGCGCCTGCGCTCCGCGTTCTTGGTGGACAGCGCTACCGCGGCCGAGAAACTTGCCCGCGAGAATCCCCAATATGCTTTCGTTCTTCCCGACGGCACCTGCTACCAGGGCCGGATGGTCACCGGTGGCCGTCCCGACGAAGCCGGCCCGCTGGGCATGAAGCGCGAACTCCGTTCGCTCGAGGCCGATTTCGTGGATCTCCAACGGCGGGCCGCGGAATCCCAGGATGCGCTGGGGCGCGTTCAGTCCGAGATCGCCGCGAGCGAACAGGCGATCGAGCAGGCCACCGCGCAGCACCGCGAATCCGAGCGCGCCGTCTATGCCGCCGCCAACCGGCGCGAGCAAACGAACAGCGATTTGACTCGTCTCGGCGTCGAGCTTCACGCCTGCCAGGCCGATCTCGACCGCGTGCGCCGCGAGGTGGAAGCCGCCGCCGTGAGCGCGCTGCGCGCGCGGGGGCAACATGCCTTGGCGTCCGCCTTCCACTCGGACGTTGAGACGGAAGCCAAGCGATTGGCCGAGGCGCTTTCCTCGTTGCGGCAGTCGGTCCAGTCGGTTCAGGAAGAGCTTGCCGGGCGCCGCGCCGAGCAGGCTGCCTTGGCCGAGCGCCTTTCCAGCGCCGAAGTCACCGCCGAGCGCTTTGCCGGCGAACTGCGCGATGCGGAAGCCCGCGAAAATTCCTTCCGCGAGCAGATGGCCGCGCTCTCAGCCGAACACTCCTCGACCCAGGCGCAATCCGCCGAACTCGCGCAGCAACTCGAAGGGCTCCGCTCCGAAAAGGTGCGCCTCGAAGCCCGCCAAGTGGAACTCGACGCCGAATGGAACACCGCTCGCAAAGGGGTCGCTCTCCTCGAGGAGGGTCTCCGCAGCGCCCGCCAGTCCCTCAGCGAGCTTCGCGACGAGCGCGGCCGGTTTGAGATTGAGCGCGCGCGCAACGATTCCGACCGCCAGCACCTGCGTGAGACTTGCCTCGCCGAACTCAACGCCCATCCGGAGGACCTCATCGCCCAGGAGCCGGCGCTCTTGACCGGCGAGGCCCTTGCTGCCGCCGAGACTTCCTTTCATGAGATGAAGTCGCGCATCGAATCCATGGGGCCGGTCAACATGATGGCGCTCGACGAATTCACCGAGTGCGAGCAGCGCTACAGCTTCCTCACCCGCGAGCGCGACGACCTTCTCAAGTCCATCGCCGATACTCAGCAAGTGATCGCCGAACTCGATCAGGTCTCCCGCGAGCGTTTCGAGGCCGCTTTCGCCGCCATCAACACGAGCTTTGCCGAAGCCTTCCGCACTTTGTTCGGCGGAGGCACGGGCGAAATGCGCCTCACTGAGCCCGACAGCTCAGGCGATGCGGGCATTGATGTGATCGTGCAGCCTCCGGGCAAACGCCTGCAAAACGTCTTGCTACTCTCGGGCGGCGAGAAGGCCATGACCGCGCTGGCCCTGCTCATCGCCATATTCCGCTACCAGCCGAGCCCCTTCTGCATTCTGGACGAGGTGGACGCCCCGCTCGATGAAGCCAACGTCGGCCGATTCACCCGCATGCTGGGCGAGATGAGCGCGCAGACGCAGTTCATCGTGGTCACGCACAATCGCTGCACCATGGAGATGGCCTCGGTCCTCTACGGCGTCACGATGCAGGAGCCCGGCGTGTCAAAGCTTGTCTCCGTTCGATGGGAGGAACAGCAGGCCCCGGCAAGTGCGGGAGGCGTTGTGCGCAAGACGCGGGCTGCGACTGCCACAGCCGCCTGATCCCTTTCGCAGGGCAATACCTTTTCTGCGATTCTGTTTCTGTCGTTCGCCTCCAAAGTTATAGAAGTCCAGCGTCTGTCTTGTCGCCCGCGCCTTTGACTTCGACCCACCCTGCGCTAGAATATCCGCCTCTCATTTAGGGGATCGTTCCGATGGCTTCGTCACCTGCGCATCGCATTGTCTGGGAGACTCATTTTCCCAACCTCACGCTGTCCGGGCGTGGGAAGGTCCGGGACATTTACGATCTCGGCGATCGCCTGCTCATCGTGGCGACGGACCGCCTTTCCGCTTTCGACGTCGTCCTCCCGACGCCGATTCCCGACAAAGGCCGGGTGCTCACGCAGCTTTCTCTCTTTTGGTTCAACCTTCTCGGCGACGTCATTCCCCATCACGTGCTGAGCGCGGCTGATTTTCCCGCGCCGCTCGACGGTTTCCGCGACGAACTCGAGGGCCGCTCGATGCTCGTTCGCAAGACCAAACCTCTTCCCATCGAATGCGTGGCGCGCGGGTATCTCTCCGGTTCCGGCTGGAAGGACTATCGTGCCACCGGCAAGATTTGCGGGATCGCGCTTCCTCCCGGGCTGCGCGAGTCTGACCGTCTCCCCGAGCCCATCTTCACGCCGGCCACCAAGGCCACGTCCGGTCACGACGAGAACATTTCGTTCGACGAGGCAGTCGCGCGCGTCGGCGGACCGCTGGCCGAACGCGTCCGCGCCAAGTCCATCGAGATCTACCGCCGCGCTGTTGCGCACGCCGAGCCTCGCGGCATCATCCTGGCCGACACTAAGTTCGAGTTTGGCTTGCTCGGCGGCGAGCTGATTTGGATCGATGAAGCCATGACTCCCGACTCATCCCGTTTCTGGCCTGCGGCCGGTTATCAGCCCGGCAGGCCGCAGCCTTCGTTCGACAAGCAATACGTCCGCGACTACCTTGAGCGGATCGGCTGGAACAAACAGCCACCGGGACCCGAGCTCCCGTCCGAGGTCGTCGCTGCGACTCGCGCCAAGTACCGCGAGGCCTATCGCCTCCTCGCTGGCCGGGAGCTCGAGTGAGTGTTTCTCCTGGTTAGCGGGATCTTCGTGCGGAGCGTGCCATCGTGAAAGAGCAAATCGAAGCCCTGGTGGGACAAATGGTCGAGCGCGGCATCCTCTTCGACGAAGCCGTCGGCGAATTCGAGAAGCGCTTCATCAAGCGCGTGTTGGACCACTCCGAGGGAAACCAATCCCGCGCCGCCAAGTTGCTCGGCATCCACCGCAACACACTCAGCCGCAAGATCAGCCAATACAAGCTCGACCACCGCGCGCGCCGCTCCCGTTCCCGCTAGTGCCGAGGTTCACAGCGCTCGCCGCCTCACCTCGAAACGCCCCGGCGCGGCCATGGGACGATCGCTCTCCAACACTTCCACAAAGAAAAACGGCCCCGGCTATGCCGGAGCCGTTTTCAGGAATGCCGTCCTGATCCGCCGGCTTCTTACTGGCTCGGTTTCGGGTGGTGGGTGGGAGGATGCCGCGGCGGGGTCGGCTTCTTCTTTTCGGCCGGGATGTTCTCCGCGTTTACCTTGCCCTTGTCCCAATGGAGCATGAAAGGATCGGGATCGTAGGAAGAAAGTGTCGCGGTGAATTGCACCAAACCGTCCTTCTCGACCCGCGATGCTTCCGGCTGGCCCACTACTTTCACGTCCATGTCCGGCATCTTCGCGGCCTCGAATTGCGCGTCGTTGGTCGCAAAGGCCACCTTCAGGTCGACGAAATCAGTGCCCGCTGTCACTCCGATCGCTTTACCAGGCACGTTCGGGAATTCCAGGCCGCAGGCGGCGAGCCAGGTAAGTTTGGCCTTGTCTCCGCCGGCCTTCAGATCCGTGATCACCGAGGCGATGGTCATGTCTTTCCGTGCGGCATCCAGATCCGCTGAGCTGGGGAACTTGTAGCTCGACGGGCGTTCCGACGAGCTGGTGGCGAGCTGAACCAACTCGCTCATCTGCGAATCAATCAAGTTCTCGCAACCCGGCTGCTGGTAGTTCACCAGAAGATTCCGCAGATAGGTTTTCACTGATTTCACTTGCTGTTCGCTTGCGCTCTTCGAACCCACGGCCCGGGCAATCGCCCAGAACCCGTCCATCTGCTGCGGCGGATTCATCGCGATATAGGCTCGGCCAAGCTGATAATTCGTGATTGGATCGTCGGGGTTCTGCGCCAGCACGGCTTTGAACGACCCCACCGCGCCCGGGTAATCCTTCATCGTCATGGCCGCCGCACCGGCAGTCCCGTTGAAGTAGAGGGCGACCTTCTTTTTCTCTCCTGCAAAGGTTGGGTCATCGATATTGTCCGGCTTCTTTAGATCAGTGAGCGCCTTGAGCCCATCGAGCGCCGCTTGGCGGGCTTTCACGGCCTGACCCGGGTCGTTCGAGTTGAGGTTGTTGTAGGCAAATGCACGCGCATAGAGCGCCTGGTATCGGGCGCCTGGATCCACCTTGTCGCCCAGCGCCAGGAGCTTGTCTACGTACTCGATGACCTTCGCGTAATTTCGCTGCTGCGCGTACGCCTGGTAGTAAAGGGGATAGGCGTACAGAACCAATGTCGAGTTTGGGTACGTCGTCAAAAAGTTGTCCAGGCATTTCACCTGCGCCGCCGGAGCCTTTTCCTGCGTGCAGACGATGTAGGAATTGTATTCCGCGGGAGTGTAGGGTTGCTTGCCACCGGCGGCACCCCCCGCGGCGCCGGTATCCTGTGCCAACGCAGCCGTCGCTCCCGCCGCCAACAACATAGCAGCCGCAATACCGGCAGCCCATACTCTGGTCGCGTTCATCATGACCTCTCCTCGACGAATCTCACGGATCAAGCTCACCGTGAGTGTGTCCGCTAGCGATTCTCGGGTCCCGGCCGAATCCTGGAAAGACTCGGATTATATGGAATCCCGCCATATGCCGCAAGCCTGTTCCTATCTGAACCATCTTCCCCTCGCGGCCCCTGAGTCCGCAACAATTGTCTACCAAGTGACCCCCGCGACTCACATTCGCGGCGAGCTTGACGCTTTCTCCTACCTGCTGGCGTTTGTCTTCGCCTTGGCCGTCCGGTTCGGACACACTTTAGGCTGCGTCCTGAACGCCAAAGACCCAGCCAGGTCCGTGTATCCTCCAATGATAAGATGAGCCAGGCCGGACATTCGGTGGCCCGGCCGGGAGTTGCTCCATGAGTCATCCGCCTTCTTTTCCCCCGTCCTCGGCCGGGGAGCCTCTGTCCGGGCAGGTCGCTCGCATCACTGGGGGGAGCCGGGGAATCGGCCTGGCCATCGCGCGCCGGCTTGCCCGCTTGGGAGCGGCCGTGGCCATCTGCGGTCGCGATGGGAAGGCCCTCGAAACCGCGGCCAGCACCCTCCGCGGCGCTGGCGTCAGGGTCGTCGCTGCCGTTGCCGACGTCTCCCGTGCCGCCGATGTCGCCGCGTTCGTGTCCCAAGCCGAATCGGCTCTTGGCCCGGCGGACATCCTCGTCAACAACGCAGGAGTCGGCCTTTTCGGGCCCTCCCATCAGCGCTCGGAAGAGGAGTGGGACACCGTCTTGGACACCAACCTCAAGGGAGTCTTCCTGGTTTCCCGTGCCGTCGTCCCCTCGATGATTCGCCGGCACACCGGCCACATCATCAACATCAGCTCTCTCGCCGGAAAGAACACCTTCGCCGGCGGCGGCATCTACTGCGCATCCAAATGGGGGGTCCAGGGCCTCTCTGGATGCATGGCCGAAGACCTTCGCCAGCACGGCATCCGCGTCAGCTTGGTCTGCCCCGGAAGCGTCGCCACCGAGTTTTCGCCCCACAGCGCCAAGGATACTTCCAAGATGCTCCAGCCCGAAGACGTGGCCCATGCGGTCGCCATGCTGGTTACCCAGGCGCCACAATCGTTCATCAGCGAGGTCCAGCTCCGTCCAACGCAAAAGCCCTGACCGGCCGCTGGACGGCAGCATTCAGGAAGCTTGGTCAATGCGACGATGGGATCGTATGCCAGGGGGCGTGATTCCGGGAGAAGGGCTCGTCTCTAATCCATTTGTCTGCCGCTGCGAGCGCTGCGCCTTTGCGGCGACCTGGTCTTTTTTCACAACCGGGGCAGGACAATTCCATGTTGCGCCTGGTATTTCCCCTTCTTGTCCTTGTAGGAAACCTCGCACTCCTCATCCGACAGGAAGAAGACCACCTGACATAGCCCCTCGTTCGCATAGATCTTTGCGGGGAGGGGCGTGGTGTTGCTGATCTCGATGGTCACGTGACCTTCCCATTCCGGCTCGAACGGAGTCACGTTGACGATGATGCCGCAACGCGCGTAGGTGCTCTTCCCCACGCAGAGCGTCAGCACGTTCCGGGGGATGCGGAAGTACTCCACCGAGCGACCCAGCGCGAACGAATTCGGCGGAATGATGCACACCTCTCCCTTGAAGTCCACCAAGGACTTCAGGTCGAAGTGCTTCGGATCGACGATCGTGGTGTTCACGTTCGTGAAGATCCGGAATTCGTCTGCCACGCGGAGGTCGTAGCCGTAGGACGACACCCCGTAGCTGATCACGCCTTGCCTCACCTGACGGTCCTCGAATGGCTCGATCATCTTCTGCTCGAGAGCCATGCGGCGGATCCAGCGGTCTGGTTTTACGGACATTCCGTCCTCCCGTGCTCCCCAGAAAAAGTTTCGCTACCAAAAGGCAGCGCAGTGTAGTATACGCGACGCATCTTGACAACCTCGCACAGGCTATCTAGCATCGTGTCCCATCCGTGAAGCGGAGGCTCGCGTGATCAAGCTCGATATCGTCAACGCCGTGGTCGCCAGTACGAACATCAGCCGCACCAAGGCGGAGCAGGCCGTCGAAACCGTCTTCCAAATGATCAAGAACGCCCTCGGCCGGGGCCAGCGCATCGAGCTCCGCCGATTCGGCGTCTTCAGCGTCAAGCCGCGCAAGACCGGCATCGGTCGCAATCCCAAGACCGGCGAAGAAGTCAGCATTCCTCCGGGCAAGGCGGTGCGGTTCAAGCCCGGCAAGGAACTTCAGTTTCTCTAGTCCTCGTCAATTGCCGGGATGCGGAGGACGCGTTGCCCTTCCGCGCGGTCGAGGCGATTCTTTGTTCCGCGCCTCGCTTACATCCCCTGCCTCCTCGCATCTGTGCCTTCTTGCCCCGGCGTGTCCTCCGCCCCTCCTCACGCATCTGACATCGTATGACCTCGCCGGATGGCAACGGCCATGGCGAACTTCCCATCGAAGTTCTCGATCCCGAGCCATTCCCGGCGCATCTCCCGCCGCCCCAGCCGCCCCGCCCGCCGCTGTTCTCTCTGGTTCTCGCCGCCGCTCTCTTCTGTGCCACGCTCATGACCACTCTCGCCGTCGGCGCGCAGTTCGCGGCGGCCTTCGCCCGCAACCAAGCAGTCTCTCTGGATGACTACGCTCGCGATCTCGTCGCTCTGTTTACCGCGCCGAGGCTTCTTCTCCCCGGTCTCGATTTCGCGGTCACGCTCATGGCCATTCTCCTCGCTCACGAACTCGGCCACTGGTTTGCCTGCCGGCATCACCGTATCCGCGCCACGTTGCCTTTCTTCATTCCCGCGCCTACGCTCATCGGCACGCTCGGCGCCTTCATCCTCATTCGTTCGCCCATACGCAGCCGCCGCGCGCTTTTTGACGTGGGCTTCTCCGGGCCGCTGGTCGGATTCATTTTGGCCATTCCCGCGCTGATCGTGGGCATCCTTCACTCGAAGGTTGTCCCCGGGCTCGCGGCCGGCTCCGGTCCTCTTTTCGGCACGCCCCTTCTCGTGAGTTTTCTGGTTCCCATTCTCCGCCCCGGGATCTCTCCCCATGAACTGCTTCTCCATCCCATTGCCCGCGCCGCGTGGGTTGGCCTCCTGGCCACGGCGCTCAATCTCCTGCCGGCCGGCCAGCTCGATGGCGGCCATATTCTCCGCGCCGCCAGTGCGCGCTGGCACCGCCGCATCACCCTCGCGCTACCATTCCTTCTTCTTCCCCTAGGCTTCTTCCTCTGGCACGGCTGGCTGCTATGGTCCGTGCTGCTCGCCGTCATCGCGTTCCGCCGCACGCCACCCCTTTACGACTGGCGGCCGCTCGGCCATTCACGGCTCGCCTGGGCCGCCGTGGCTCTCCTCATCTTCCTCCTCTGTTTCATGCCCATGCCCGTGCACGAAGCCGCTTTGCACTAGGGCCCGCCGCAACGCCTCTTCTCTGCTTCTTTCTTGCGTTTGTCTTCCAGGGAACCAGCGGACTGGCTAGTCGTCAACACCGAGGACAATCAAAGTCGCGTCGTCTTCCCAAATCCCGCGGCAGAACTCGCCCGCGGCCGCCAAAATCTTCTTCTGCAAACCGCCGGCCGTCGCGGCACGGTTTTCTTCGAGCAGCCGGAGTAGGCGCTCCTCGCCGAATTCCTCGCCGGCGGAATTGCCCGCTTCGGTCACACCGTCGGTAAAAAGAACCAAGCGATCGCCCGGCGCCAGTTCCATCGTACGGGCGGCAAACCCTTGGTTGGGGAAGACGCCGAGCACGGCGCCGCCTTCCCGCAAACGGTCGCGGGATCCGTCACGGCGGAGGAGAATCGGCGCATTGTGTCCCGCGTTCGCATATCGCAATCGGCGCCCTCGGCCGTCCAGTTCCGCATAGAAGAAGGTGATAAAGCGATCGCTCGCGATGTTCTGGCAAACGAGAGAATTCAGCCGCTCGCACAGGCCGTCCGGCGGCAGCGACGGCATCGCCAGTCCGCGAACGGCCGCCTGCAAGTTCGACATCAGCAGCGCTGCTGGCAAGCCTTTCCCGGCCACATCCGCAATGCAAAGCCCCAGCCTATCCCCGCCAAACGAGAGCACGTCGAAATAGTCCCCTCCCACGATGCGGGCCGGCTGCCAGGCCGCTGCAATCTCGAACCCGGAAATCTGCGGAATTTCTTTCGGGAGGAAGCCTTCTTGGATCGCTCGCGCCTCCTCGACCTCCTTCTCCCGCTCGTGAAGCTGGTGGACGATTTCGTTCTGCGCCAGGCTCACTTGGGCCGCCCGGCGGCGCGCCTCGCGCCGTGCCCGGCCCTGTTCGAGCTGCTTCTGCAAAATCTCCAACAAGCGCGCGTTTTCCCACGGCTTCTCCACGAAATCGCCGACGCCGCGCTGCATGGCTTCTACGGCGAGACCGACTGTGGCCCATCCGGTCATCACCACGATCGGCGGCACGTTCTCGATGGTCCTCAGATGTGCGAGCAGGTCGAGGCCTTCGCGGCCCGAGGTTGTGTCGCGGGCGTAATTCAGGTCCATCAGAATGAGGTCGAAATCCCGGCGCCCCATCGCTTCGAGCAGCGCGGCAGGCGACCTCACCGCTTCGGTCTTGTAGCCGCGGCCTTTCAGGAGCAGACGCAACGCCTCGAGGATTTCCGGCTGGTCATCCGCAATGAGGATTTGCGGCGAAATCGTCTCGGGGTGGTTCATGATTTCAGGTGCCATTGTATCCGTGAGTTGCGGCTCCGGTGCGCCTATCGGGAGTGGTCTCTCTGCTGGGGAATCCCCCTACGGGCAGGTGTGATTCGCCTGATTCCGACGAGCATCACTCGTAGCGCAGGGCCGCCATCGGCTCCACATTCGCCGCGCGGCGCGCTGGGATATAGCAGGCCAGGAGCGCCACGAAGGACAGCAAAATCGCCACGCCCCCGTACGTCAGCGCGTCCGTCGCCGTTACGCCGAAAAGCTCGCTCCTGAGGAATCGCGTCAGCACCAACGATAGCACGAGGCCGAGAGCCAAACCGATGAGTGTCAACCGGAGACCCTGGCGCAACACCATCCGGAATACGTTGCGTCGTTCCGCTCCGAGCGCCATGCGAATGCCGATTTCATGCGTCCGCTGGCGCGTGGAATAGGCGACGACTCCGTAGATTCCCACTGCCGCGAGCACCAGCGCAAGCAGTCCAAACGCGCCCACGAAGGCTCCGGCGATGCGCCCGAATGTGCTGGCGATCTGCGTCTGCGACTCGAGCGTCGTCACCTCGAATACCGGCAGGTCAGGGTTCAATTGATGGACCGTCTTTTCGACAGCCGGGGCGAAGGCTGCGGGATCGCCTGCAACTCGGGCCTGAATGATCGTGTCGTGATAGTAGTCTTGAAACAGCGGCAGATAAACGGCGGGTTGCGGACTCTCATTCAAGAAATGGTATTTGCTGTTCCGCGCCACGCCGACGACGGTGAACCATCGACCGTGGGCCTGTAGCCGTTTGCCGAGCGCGTCCTGACCCGGCCAGTAGCGGTCCACCAGCGCCTGATTGACGATGGCCACGTGCTGCGACTGCTCGGTGTCTTGGAATGTGAACTCCCGCCCGGCGACGAGCGGAATCCGCATCGTGCGGAAGTAGCTTGGACCGATGTCCGCTTGCGCAGTCTCCGTCGATTCATGGGATTGCGATACATAACCTCCGAAGTCTACCGTTGTGGTCCTTGTATCGAATCGGAGCGGCACCCAATCGGTCAAAGTCACGGACTCAATGCGGGGCAGGGCTTCGAGCTTGGCGAGCAGTTGCTGGTCGAATTCGATGCCTTGCGCTTCCGAGTAGCCGGCGGCTTTCAGATCGTAGGATGCGAGCAGCACGTGGTTCCGGTCGAAGCCCGGATCGAATCGTTGTGCTTCCTGGAAACTACGGATGAAAAGTCCGGCGCAAACCAATAGAAACAGCGAAAGGGAGATTTGCGCCACGACCAGCGCGCTGGAGAGCCGCGACTTGTGGAGTCCGCCGGATACGCTGCCCACCTCTTCCTTCAAAACTGCAGCGGGAGCGAGGCTCGAAGCGCGCAGCGCCGGCAGGATGCCGAAAACGATGCCGGTGAGAACTGAGATGACGAGCGTTGCCAGGAGCACAGTGCGGCCACCGCTGACGTGGGTCGCGATCGGGATACTTGTGGGCGGTATGAAGCTGGCCAACGACGCGGCGGTCCAGAGGGTGAGCAGCATGGCGATGCCGCCGCCCGTCAGGGCGAGCAGCACGCTCTCCACCAAAAGCTGACGCACGAGGCGCCAGCGGCTCGCGCCCATGGACAAGCGAATGGCGATCTCCCGCCGCCGCGCCACCGAGCGCACTAGCAGCAGGTTCGCCACATTCGCGCAGGCCAGCAGCAACACCACTCCCGCAATGGCCAGCAACATGGGCAGGAACGTGTGGAGGTAAGAGTTCGCTCCAAAGGGCGAGCGCCAGAGCGGATCCAGCGTGATCTCATTAGGGCCCCGGTGCGAGTCGGGATACTGTTCGACAATCTGCTGCATCAGGAGGTTCATCTCCTCCTGCGCTTGCCTCCGAGTGACTCCGGACTTGAGCCGCCCAAACACATTGAGCCAGGGAGTGTCGCGATTGTAGAGCCGATGCCAGCCGGAAATGACTGGATCCATGACCAGAGGAATGTAGAGGTCCGAACGCAAACCGGGCATGGCTCCTTGAAAATTCCAAGCAGTCACCCCGACAATCGTGAGCGGATGTTGGTTGATGTGGATCGTCTTGCCGATGACAGAGGTGTTCCCGCCGAAACGCGTCTGCCACAGACCGTAGCTGAGCACCGCGACTGGCGAGCCTTCGGGCTTCTGCTCTTCCACCGGCAGAAAACCGCGGCCGAGGACGGGCCGCGCGCCGAGCACGCCGAAGAAATTCGCGGAGACCAGCGTGCCCCAGACGCGCTGCGGCTTGCCGGCGCCGGTGAGGCCCATGGCTTCATTGTGAAACCCAGGATGCCGGAGAAACTCCGGCTCCTCTCGCACAGGTCTCGATAATCTGCATAGGAGAGGGGCGGACTGGGGCTTGAAGTCCTCTCTCCCCTCAATAAGGAGACAAGTTCGCCCGAACGCGTTGCGCCGGGGATAGGGTCGAGCAGTGTCGAGTTGATCCAACTGAAGATTGTGCTGTTCGCGCCGATGCCGAGCGCGAGGGTCAGCACGGCAATCATCGTGAAGCCCGGGTTCCTGACCAGCATCCGCAGGCCGTAGCGCAAGTCTTGCAGCAGGGTTTGCATCCATCCACTCCTACGAGTATCCCAGCGCAATTCCTCCTCCACGTGCATTCGCGCCAATTCCTTGAATAATCAGAGGATAACAGGACTAGGGCCCCTAAGTGTGTCGCACGATGTCCGCTCTTGGGATGCGCCGTCCCGAACCTGGGACGACTTGTCCGTCCCCGCTTCCTCTGCCCCCTCTGCCCTTCTACATCAAGCTGACCGGGTCCATGTCCGCCAGCACGGCCCGCTCCGGAATGTCGTTCTTCTCGCAGAACTCCATCGCTCCTGCGAGGGTCTTCGCCAGCACCGCTCTCTTCACCGCCTTCAAAAGAAACTGGAACCGGTACTCGCGTTTCAGCCGAGCCAGCGGTGCGGCAGCCGGTCCCAGCACTTTGAGCTCTTTTCCATCGAACGGCGCGAGATACTCGCCGATCTGCCTGGCCCAACGAATGGCCTTCTCCAATGCAGTGTCGCGAACCAGCACGTTCGCGAGCGCCGTCAGCGGCGGATAGGCCATCATTTTCCGGAAATGCAATTCTCGCTCGAAGAAGCTGGGGTAATCCTGCCGCGCGGCATCTTGGATGGCGTAGTGCTCCGGGTAAAACGTCTGCACCAGCACGCGGCCCGGCAGTTCGCCGCGCCCGGCGCGTCCCGCCACCTGTGTCAGCAATTGGAAGGTCCTCTCCGCCGCGCGAAAATCCGGCAGGCTCAAGGACGCGTCCGCGGCGACCACGCCCACCAGCGTCACTTTCTGGAAGTCGTGCCCCTTCGCCAGCATTTGCGTTCCCACCAGGATGTCGATCGCCCCCGCCGCGAACGCCCCGAGCGTTTGTTGGTATTGCCGCTTCGTGCGCGCGGTGTCCCGGTCGAGCCGCGCGACCCGCGCCCCCGGAAACTCCTCCCGCAGCCGCTCCTCAAGTTGCTCCGATCCCTCTCCGAAGAAGTGCACGTGCTGCGACTCGCACTTCGGACACCTTTTCGGCACCGGCTGCGTGGCCCCGCAGTAGTGGCATTCGAGCCGCTGCCGCGTCTTGTGATAGGTCATCGCGATGCTGCAATTCCGGCACTGCACCGATGCGCCGCAGCTCCGGCACAATACGAACCAGGAATACCCGCGCCGGTTGATCAGCACCAGCGCCTGCGTTTTCTGCTCGAGGCATTGCGCGATTTCCAAGCGCAGCGCCGTGGAGATCGGGCTCGCCTGAAACGTTTGCCGAAACTCTTCGCGCAAGTCCACGATCTCGACCAGCGCCATGGGCCGTTCGGCCACGCGTCCCGCGAGCGTCAGCAATTGATACGCTCCCGTCTGCGCGCGGTAGTAGCTCTCCATCGAGGGAGTCGCCGAACCCAAGAGCGCCGTGGCGCCTTCGATCTTCGCGCGCACGATGGCCACATCCCGGCCGTTATATCGCGGCGTTTCTTCCTGTTTGTAACTGGCTTCCTGCTCTTCATCCACGATCACCAACCCCAGCCGCTCGACCGGAGCGAACACCGCCGACCGCGTTCCTACGACCACCCGCGCCTCGCCTCGCCGCACTCGCCACCACTCGCGCGCCCGCTCCGCATTTCCCAGCGCCGAGTGCAGCACCGCTACGCCTTCATACCTCGCTCCGAACCATGCCCGGCAAAGCCGCCCCATCCACAGAGTCAAGGCAATCTCCGGCACCAACACAATCGCCGTCTTCCCTCGAGCCAGCGTCTCTTGCACCGCTCGCAGGTACACCTCCGTCTTCCCGCTGCCGGTCACGCCGTAGAGCAAACCGGTCGTGAACCTCGACGCCTCGATCCACGCGCGAATGTCCCCGAGCGCTCGCTCCTGCCCCTCGTTCGGAACGTTTGCCGGCGGCTCGAAGTCCGCCTCAAAAGCCGATTCCGCCGGGTCCAGCGGTTCTTCCCAGCTCTCGACCAAACCCTCGCGCTCCAGTTTCTCGATAAATCCTCGCGTCACCCCCGCGTATCGCATCGCCACGGAAATCGGCATCGGCCCGTGTTCGATCTCAAGCACCCGCCGCAGCGCCTCTCGTTTTTCCGCATCTTTTCCCGGGGGCGTGGGTGCGGTCTTGTTCCGGTCGCCTTCCGCCCCACTGTTCCACGTCACGATCTTTTGCGTGCGCGTCTTTCGTCCCACCGGCCTCTCGCGTAACTCGATCCACCCTCGCCGCGCCAACTGCGCCGCCTGCCCTGTTCCACCCGCGCCGCGACGAGCGAGCTTCTCAAACCGCTCGAGCCGCATTGTGCCGCCTTCTTTTTCGAGCGTTTCGAGCGCGCGCCAATCTGCTCCTGCTTCCCCAAGCAGCGACCCGCGCGCGGCATCCGCCAGGGCGGCGCGCCCCGCTCCCGTAATCGCCACTTCACGCAGCGCGCGCACCTCCACGAGCGGTGGCAGCATCGCGCGGAATACTTCTCCCACCGGTGCTAGATAGTATTTCGCCACCCACTCGCCCAACTCGATGAGTTTTTCCGTCAACGCCGGCACGACGTCGAGAGAGCGCGCCACGTCCTTGACCTGCGCGCCTCCAGCGCGTTCGCCTGTCGTCATGCGCACCACAACCCCCGCGAGCGTTTTTCGCCGGAACGGCACCAGCACGCGGCATCCCGGGGCCACGGCGCCGCGCAGCGCCTCCGGCACCGCGTAGGTGAACGTCGTCCTCAACGGCACCGGCACCGCGACGTCGCAGTAGGTCTTCATCAGGCTGTGTAGTCTATCAGCAGGCGGGATACTACGAAGAAACGACTTCCTTGCCCCCCCTCTTACTTGCTGATCAGCACGATCCCCACAAAAATCAGCAGGACCCCGATCCACTGCCGGACTGCGAGTTTCTCTCGGAGAAGAATGGCCGCGAGCGCCACAGTGACCACTCCATAGAGTGACGCCAATACGCTGACCACCGAGACCTGCTCGAGCACGACGCCGAGATTGTTGCAGACGTATGCCCCGGTATCGAACAGGCCGGTCCCCAGCACCATCCAGCCCAATCTCACCGGCCGCAGCCGCACCGGCTGACGAGCTATCAACACAGCGAGAAAGGCGATCGTCATGCTCGTCAAACGAATGATCCACACGCCCGCGGCGGCTCCCACGCGCGGCGCGACGCGGAATCCCAGCAGCCAGAACAAAACGCCGAAGCCCGCCGCAGCCACAAGCGCCCAAAGCACGCCTGCATTCTTGGCATCCACGGCGGCTTCAGCGCCCGCTCCAACATGGCCGTCCTGGCCGCTCCCGGCGACGGTTTCCGCGCCAGCCTGGGGCGCGGTCCCGGCAGGTTCGCGCGCGGCTGCTGCGAGGATCACCCCGATCAGCGTGAGGACAATTCCCGCGCCGCGCCCGGCTGCGAACTTCTCTCCGGCCGCCATCGAAAGCAGCACGGTCAGCGCCGGAAAGCTCGACGAAATGGGAGCGACAATGGCGAATTTGCCGATTTCGAATGAACGGTAGAGCGCCAGCGTGGCGCCTGCGTTGATCGAGCCCGCCAGAGCTCCCCAGGCCCACGGCCGCCAGCCCGAACCATCGGCGAGGTGCCCCCAGCCGCCGAGCGCCGGCAGAGCCAGTGAGAGCATGAAGAGGCCTGCCACCTGCATGTAGAGGAAAGTGCGCAGCGTGCCGACTCGGCGGGTGAGGAACCGTGCCAGGAAGTCCGCCAAGCCCCAGCTCAACGCCGCGCTCAGACCGAGCAGAATGCCCATCGCGCGCTACGGCCGTCGCTTTCGGCCGCTCAGCCCGAGCACGGCCATGACTTTCTGAAGGTCCTTCCAGACCTCGCCCTTCGCGTTGGGGTTGCGCAGCAGGTAAGCCGGGTGGTAGGTGGCCAACAACCGCGCTCCGCGAAACTCCAGCCACTCGCCGCGAAACTGCGAGATGGAGCGGTTTGTGTTGAGAAGCGTCTGCGCCGCCACGCTGCCGAGGGCCACGATCACCTTCGGCCGGATCGCTTCGATCTGCCGCAGCAAGAACGGCGAGCACGCCGCTACTTCGTCCCGCTCCGGAGTGCGATTCTCCGGCGGGCGGCACTTCAGCACGTTGCAGATGTACACGTCGCGCCGCTCGAGCCCCATGGCCTCGATCATCTGCGTCAACAGCTTCCCGGCGCGCCCCACAAACGGCAGTCCCTGCACGTCCTCGTCGTGTCCGGGCCCTTCTCCCACGAACACCAGCTCCGCTTTCTCGTTTCCGTCGCCGAAGACGATGTGCTTCCGGCTGCGGCTCAGCTTGCATCGCGTGCAGTCGCCGAGGTCCGCCCGGATCCGCGCGAGCGTGTCGCCCTGAATGCGCTCGGCCGCCTCAAATAGCGACGGCCCCTTCGCCAAAGGCAGCGCGGCCATCTTGGCTGCCAACAGGCTTTCTGCTGTCGTGCTGGCCGCACGGCTTCGTGTCATTGCGTTTGGAGCGCCCCCGGCCGCTGTGCTCGCCGCTCGCGCCGGGCCCGCGTGAGTTCCTGCGGCAGCCCTCATTTGCGCCGGCGTTACTTCGCCCCCAGCCGGTCCGCGCCGGCGAAAGAACGGCCCGATTCCGATGTCACGGTAATATCGCAGCCGCTCTTCGAGTTTGCGGTCGAGTTGTTCTTGTTCGGGCCGCGTCATGGAGGGAATCTACGCCTTCGCGCGCCCTGCGGCGGGCGCTTGCCGCCGCGCCTCGCGCAACCGCAGCACTTCGTCCAACACGCGTTGCGCCACGTCCCGCTTGGCCATGCGCTCGAGCGCCTGCTCGCGCCCGTCGCGCGCATAAAGCGTCACCACATTGGTATCACGGTCAAAACCCGCTCCCGGGGCCGTCACGTCGTTGGCCACGATCAGGTCCACGTTCTTGCCCGCCAGTTTTTCCCGGGCGTGTTCGGCGACGTGGTCGGTCTCCGCCGCAAACCCCACCAGGATGCGGTCGCCCTTCTGACGCGCCACGTCCGCGAGAATGTCCGCGGTGGGCTCGAGCTCGAGCGTGATGCGCTCCTTCGCCTTGACCTTCTTCTCTTGCCGCGCCGCGGGGCGGTAATCCGCCACCGCCGCCGCTTTGATCACCACCGTGGTCCGCGGCAGCTCTTCGAGCACGGCGCGGTGCATCTCTTCCGCCGTGCGCACGTCCACGCGCCTCACGCCCGCCGGAGTCTCCAGCGCCGCCGGCCCGCTTACCAGGATCACTTGCGCGCCGCGCCGCGCCGCGGCTTCCGCCAGCGCGTAGCCCATTTTCCCCGACGAACGGTTGCTCAGATAGCGCACCGGGTCGATCGCTTCGTGCGTAGGCCCTGCGGTCACCAGCACGGTTTCGCCCTCGAAGTCCCGCGCCGCGCCGAGCGTTTTCTTCACTTCTGCGACGATGGCTTCGAGGCTCGCCAGGCGCCCCGCGCCGGTCATCCCGCACGCCAGGTAGCCTTCGTCGGGCTCGACCACGCGCACCCCGCGCTCCCGCAGCCGCCGCACGTTCTCTTGCGTCGCCGCATGTTCCCACATGTTCACGTTCATCGCCGGCGCTACGACCACCGGCGCGGTCGTTGCCAGATACAGCGTGGTCAGGAAGTCATCGGCCACCCCGTGCGCCATCTTCGCGAGCACGTCCGCCGTCGCCGGCGCCACCAGCAGCAGATCGATCCGCTGCGCCACCGCGATGTGCTCGATCGCGCTCTCCACATTCGCCGGGCCGCTTCCGGACTCGCCGAAGAGGCCGGTAATCACCTTGCGGCCGGTCAGCGCCGCAAACGTCAGCGGCGCGACGAACTCCTGCGCCGCCCGCGTCATCACTGCCTGCACCTCGAACCCGTCCTGCTGCAGACGGCGCACCAGTTCCGCGGCCTTGTAGGCCGCCACGCCTCCCGTCACTCCGAGTGCGATCTGCATTCCGCCGTTATCCCTTGCGCCGCTTGCCTTCCTTGTCTTCCCCGGGCCCGGGAGCTCCTGGGTATTCGTACTCCAGCACACTCTGATCCAGCTCTTCCATAGCCAGCCGCGTAGCCTTGAGCGTCCGCGGATTGTCCACCATCGGCGGCGCTCCGGCCATCAACTGGCGTGCGCGCCGCGACGCCACCACTACGTAGGCAAACTGGTTTTGCGGAACTTTGGTCTCAGCCATTTCCACTCGATCCTCCGAACGACGCGAGCAGGTCCTCCACTCGCTTCCGGTTGCGCGCGCTCCCGCAGCGCACTGCGGTCACAATCGCCTGCACTTCGCGCCCAGCCCGGGTGACGTCGTCGTTCACGACGCAGTAATCGTAGAACCGGTTAAACGCCAGAATCTCTTCGCGTGCCTTCGCCAATCGCCGCGCAATCTCTTCGTCAGAATCCTGCCCGCGCTCCCGCAGGCGCCGCTCGAGTTCCTTGCGCGACGGCGGCAAAATGAAAATGGCCACTGCGCCCGGCAGCTTCTCCTTCACCTGGGCTGCGCCCTGCACGTCGATCTCCAGCACCAGGTCGAGCCCCTTCGCCTGAGCTTCGTCGAGCCACCGCCGCGGCGTCCCATACGCGTATTTGCCGAACACTCGCGCGTGTTCCAGGAATTCCCCGCGCGCGATCATCCGCTCGAATTCCGCATCGCTGACGAAATGATAACATTTCCCGGTGCTCTCAGCCGAACGCGGGAACCGCGTCGTGACGGAGATCGAGGGCATCGTCCCCGGCAGGTCGAGCACCTGCTGCACCAGAGTTGACTTCCCCGAGCCCGACGGACCCGAAACGATAAAGACCAGCGACTCTGTTCCGCTTTCTCCGCTCATTCGACGTTCTGCACCTGTTCTCGCAGCTTCTCGATCTCCGACTTGATCTCCAGGCCGAGGTCGGTGATGGCCAGTCCCTGCGCCTCAACACCCGGCGACTTGGCCATCAGCGTGTTGGCCTCCCGTTGCATCTCCTGCAGCAGGAAATCCAGCTTCTTGCCGAGCTCTCCGGCGGAACCCGCCCCCTGCAGCAGCCTTCCGAACTGCGCCACATGGCTTTTCAGTCGGGAGAGTTCTTCGCTCACGTCGCCGCGCTCGGCCAGGATGGCTGCTTCCTGCGCCACCCGCGTCGGGTCCACGCCCACAGCCCCGGCGATCTCTTTCAGCCGCGCCTCCAGGTGCTTGGCATACGCGGGTCGCGCCGTTTCCGCCTTGCTCTCGATTTTCGCCGCGTGCTCCGCAATTTCCGCGAGCCTTCCAAGCATCTCTTCGGCCAGGTGCGCACCTTCGTGCCGCCTCATCTCGTCGAGCCGCGCGATGGCCATTTCCAGGCACGCCGCCAGTTCCACTCCGAGCTTTTCCTGCTCCTCCTCGTCCTCCGGAATCGCCAACGCACTTCCCGCAACCACCCCAGGCAATCTCAGAATTGCCACCACGTCCGGTTCGTTCCCAAGATGCATTTCCCGGCGCAGCTCCTCCGCCTCACGCAGGTAGGCTTCCGCCAGCGCTCGGTTGACCTTGACCGCCGACGCACCGGCCGCGTCCGCCGCGACCATCACCTCGACGTGCCCGCGCCGGATTCGCTCTCGCGCCACCTGCCGCAGCCGCGGCTCAAACATCTCGAACCCTTCCGGCAACCGCACGCGCAAATCCAGAAACTTGTGGTTCACGCTTCGCAGGCTGATGCGGATTCCCCAGCCGTTGTACTCGGTGCGCGCCTGCGCGTAGCCCGTCATCGAAAGGCATGCCGATCTCTGCGCACCGCCTGCCAGTTTGCGTCCCGTGTTCTCGGCCGGACTCATTGCTCCATCCCTTGCGGCGCCGGAGTCTCCGTCGCGATGGGGGTGCGGGTCGCGGTCGGGCCTTCGTCCTCGGCGAACTGCAAGTCGTACAGCCGCGCGTAAGTGCCTCCTTGCGCCAATAGCTCCGCATGCGTGCCCGATTCGCGGATCTGCCCGTCCTCGAGCACCACAATCTTGTCCGCGCGCCGGATCGTCGAAAGCCGGTGAGCGATCACGAACACCGTGCGTCCCACGATCAAGTTTGCGAGCGCCTTCTGCACCAGCATTTCCGACTCCGTGTCCAGCTCCGACGTGGCCTCGTCCAGAATCAGGATCGGCGAGTTCTTCAGGATGGCCCGCGCGATGGCGATTCGCTGCCGCTGGCCGCCCGAAAGCCCCTGCCCGCGCTCGCCAAGGATCGTCTGATACCCCTGAGGCAGTTCCATGATGAAGTCGTGCGCCAGCGCTGTCCGCGCCGCTTCCACCACGCGCTCCTGCGGCATGCGAGGCTGGCCGTAACAGATGTTGTTCCACACCGTATCGTTGAACAGGATGTTTTCCTGCGTCACCACGGCAATCTGTCCGCGCAAGGACCGCAACGTTACGTCGCGCACGTCGGTTCCGTCGATTCGCACCGCGCCGCCGGTCACATCGTAAAACCGCGGCAGCAGATTCACCAGCGTGGTCTTCCCCGCGCCGCTCGAACCTACGATGGCGACGACTTCACCCTTCCGAACCTCTAGTTGGACGCCCTGCAGCACGGGCGTCGAGTCGTAAGAGAAGCTCACGTTATCGAGCACGATCTCTTGTTCAAACGGATCGAGGAACTTGGCTCCCGCCTGGTTCGTCACCTCCTCTTCGAGGTCGAGAAACGAAAACACTTGCGTCGTCGCCCCTTCAGCCATCCGGAACTGTTGGTAGATGTATCCGATCCTTTTCAGTGGAGTGTACGCGCTGAGTAGCGCGACAACGAAGGCGGAGAAAGCCCCGGTCGTCATCTGATGGTGCTGTATCTGCCCGCGCGCGTACAACAGGATTAACGGAATCACCATCGCGCCAAGCACGTCCATCAGGGGCGGCGTGGCCACCGCCGCGCGCACCCACCTCATGTTCTCCCGCAGAAGCCGCTGTGCCGCTTCCTGGAATTTCCCGATCTCGAACGCCTCCATCCCGAAGGCTTTCACCACGCGGTTTCCCGTGAACGTCTCCTCCAGAATCTGGCCCAGGTCTGCCAAACGCGTTTGGCTCTTCTCGCTCGACTTCCGGATCTTTCGCCCGAATTTTCCTACCGGCAAGATCACCAGCGGCAACAACACGGCCGACGCTAACGCCATCTGCCACTTGAGGGCTACCAGTACGGCGACCAAAGCGACCAAGGTGAACCCTTGTCGGAAGAAATCCGCCAGAAACTCAGAAAGCGCCGTCCGGGCCTTCTCCACGTCGTTGATCGTCACCGAGATCAGGCGCCCCGTCGCGTTGTCTCGAAAGAACCCGATCGGCTGCCGAAGTAGTTTCGTGTAAACCTTGTTTCGCAGGTCAGTCACCGCGGCTTGTCCGGCGTACTGGATCTGCGTGGCCCCAAAGTACTCGGCTACGGCCTTCGTCAGAAAGAGAAACAACAAGGAGAACGTAAAAATTGTCCAAACATTGTGAATGCTCTTCGGGAAAAATGCGCTCAGATCGATGACATGATCATTCCACGGCAACTTGACGAGTGGAAGACTCGAGCCGAACACCGATGGTGTGAGCACTTGGTCCAAGGCGGGCTTGACCATCAGCACCACCAGTCCAAGCGCGGCCGCCGCGTATGCGGTGAGTATGATCCCCACTGCCGTCCGCAGCCAGTACGGCCGAATGTAACTCAGCAGCTTTCGCAGGTTCGTGGAGAGGAATGCGGGCATCGTCTCCGTGCTTCCCGGGGAATTCAGCGCATCTAACCGTATGGACAGCGCGCCCCGTTGTCAAGTTGCGCGCCCTCATCACTGGGCGCGCGTTGGACCTTCACTTGTCGATGTCGCGATGCGTGGGCCGCGCCGAATATCCCCGCCGCGCCAGCGCCTTGGCCAGAGCTTCCGCCACCATCACCGACCGGTGCCTGCCACCCGTGCACCCAATCGCGATCGTCAAGTAACTCTTTCCCTCCCGGATGAAATGCGGTAGCAGGTACAGCAGCAACTCCCCCACGCGCTTCAAAAACTCCCCGGTCTGCCGGAACGACCGAAGGAAGCGCACCACCCGTGCATCCTTCCCGGAGAATTTCCTCAGCTTGGCGATGAAATACGGGTTCGGCAGAAAGCGCACGTCGAACACCAGATCGGCGTCTCCCGGCACCCCGTACCGATACCCGAAGCTCACCACCGAGACCATCAGCGGCCGCTGGTCCGGATTCTTGAACCGGTCCGTCACAAACTGGCGCAGCTCGTGCACGTTGAACTTTGACGTATCAATCACCACGTCCGCCACTTTCTTGATCGGCTCCATCAGCGCCCGCTCCCGCCGTAGCGCCTCCCGCACCGAGCGATCCTGGCTCAGGGGGTGCGGCCGCCGCGTCTCGCTGTACCGCCGCAGCAGCGCCTCCTCGCTGGCATCGATGTACACCAGAGTGATCGGATGGTCTTTGCGCAGGGCCCGGTAGAGCGGAGGCAGCTTCTCGAGTTGCGTACCCTCACGCGCGTCCACCAGGAGCGCCGCCCGGGCGTATTCCCCTATGCTCTGGGAATGAATTTCCGCAAACATGGGGATCAGATCGACCGGAAGGTTATCCACGCAGTAGAAGCCCATGTCCTCGAACGCCCGGAGGATAGTGCTCTTGCCCGATCCGGAGAGTCCGGTGAGGATGACGAGTTGCCGCGCGCCGCGTCTGGGCTCCTGCTTCACGCCGCGCGCGTCCTAGGCCTTCACTCGCCGCTGGTGGGTGCTGGGAATGCGCATGTCTTCGCGGTACTTCGCCACGGTGCGCCGGGTCACGTGGATGCCGGCCTCATCCAGCTTCTTGGCAATCTGCTCGTCGGTCAGCGGCTTGGCGGTATCTTCTTCCTCGATCATCTTCTTCACCAGCCGCTTCAGCGTCTGCAGGGACATCCCGCCGCCCTCCGGCCCGTTCACCGCCTCGGAGAAGAAAGACCGCAGCTCGAGCACACCCTGCGGCGTGTGCGCGTACTTGCTGGCCACTGCCCGGCTCACCGTCGAGGGATGCACTCCCACCTCTTCCGCCACTTCCTTGATCATCATCGGCTTCAGGTGGTCAGGCCCGTGGTCGAGAAACTCGCCCTGCCGCGCGATGATGGACTGGCAGACGCGCAGGATCGTGTGCTTTCTCTGCTCGATGTTCTTCATGAGCTGGATTGCCGCGGTGAACCGTTCCTTCACGTAATTCCGCACATCGCGGTCCGCCGCGTCGCGCGCCAGCAGGCGCCGGTAGGTCGGGCTCAGCCGCAGCTGCGGCATGTCGTCCTCGTTCAGGAACACCTGCCACAAGTCATCCACCTTGCGGAAGTACACGTCCGGCTCGACCAGCCGCGGCTCGGTCTTGTTGTATCGCAGACCAGGCCGCGGATCGAGCTTCTTGATGACGTCCACCGCGCGCTTCACGAGCTCCACCGGCCGGTTCAGCGCCCGGGCGATCTCCTTCAACTGGTTGGTTTGCACCTGTTTCAGGTACTCGGAGACGATCTGTTGGGCGAGCTGGTTCTGGGGGTCGAGGGTCTTCAGTTGCAGCAGCAGCGATTCCCGCAGGTCTCGCGCCCCCACGCCCAGTGGGTCGAATTCCTGGACGACCGCCAATGCTTCCTCAACGTCCTCGAGCGAATACTTCCCCTCCTGAGTGAGTTCCTCAGGCGACGCGGTCAGGTACCCGTTCTCGTCGAGGTTCCCGATGATGTTCTCCGCGATCTCTCCCACCGTGTCGTTGCAAACGGTCAGGCTCAATTGCCACATCAGGTGGTCGCTCAGCCCGCGCGGGGAGGATAGGAATTTCTCGAATGATGGTTTCTCGGAGATTTCCCGCTCTTGCGATTGCCCGCCGTCGCCGCCGGTATCCAGGTAGCGGTTGAAGAACGACCCGAAGTCGAACTCGTCGAACGGATTCGCCGCTTCCGTCTCCGGCACCTTCTCCGTCTCCGCCTTGAGGAAGGTCTCGTCGCTGTAATCGTCCGAAGCGGAGTTTTCTTCGGTCAGCTCTTCGAGCACCGGGTTCGCGATCATCTCCTGATTGATCATTTCGCGCAGTTCCAGCCGGTTCAGCTGAAGCACGCTGACCATCTGCACCAGGCCCGGCGTCAGAATCTGCTTCTGCGTGACCTTCAGGTTCAGTTTGAGGCCTTGCCAGCTCATGGTCTCTTGATTCGCCCCGGCCCTCTCGGGACCCGCTCAATTCAGGCGGAAGTGATCGCCCAGATATACGCGCCGCACCTCCGGATCATTGCTCAAATCCACGGGTCTGCCCGCGCGAAAAACTTTCCCGTGATTAATGATATACGCCCGATCCGTCACGTTCAGAGTTTCGCGCACGTTGTGGTCGGTCATCAGCACCCCGATCCCCGACTTGCTCAGCTCCCGTATGGTCTCCTGCAAGTCCTTCACGGTCAGTGGATCGATCCCCGAGAAGGGCTCGTCCAGGAGGATGAAGCTCGGGTCGAGCGTCAGCGATCGGGCAATCTCAAGCCGCCGCCGCTCTCCGCCGGAAAGCGTGTGCGCCCGGTGGTCGCGTATCGCCTCGAGTCCCATCTTCGCCAGCAACTCCTCGAGCCGGTCGCGCTGCTGCTCCGCGGTCATCGGCAGAGTTTCGAGCACCGCCAGAAGGTTTTCCTCCACTGTCAGTTGGCGAAATACGGAAGGTTCCTGCGGAAGGTAACTGATGCCGCTGCGGGCCCGGAGATACATGGGAAGGTCCGTGATGTCGTCGCCGTTCAGAAGAACGCGGCCTATATCGGGCCGGGCCAGACCGACCAGGATGTAGAAGGTTGTGGTTTTTCCCGCGCCGTTGGGCCCAAGCAGCCCAACGACTTCACCCTGTCCGATCTCCAGCTCGACGGCGTCAACAACCTTCCGTCCGCGATACGACTTGCTCAGTTCGACGCCTTGGAGCCTTTGCATACCTCGTCATTTCTCGACTCGGTGCTTCGTCAACGTGCGCGAACCCAGCTCGGAATCCACGATGATCGTATCATCCGCATTATAGAAGGTCAATTGACGCCCGGTCGTTGTGCCGCTGGAGGCATCAAAAATGGTCGGATTTCCGCCCGACAAAACGAATTTCCCTTCGGCGACCGTGTACTCTCCTCGTTCCGCAGTCGCGCGCCGGTCGCCTTGCCGCACCTCGACTCCACCGGTGGCCACCGCGCGCGTTACTTGTTGCCCCTGCCCCGCGGTCCGCGTGAAATACAGGTCCACCGCCTCCGCCTGGATCACTCCTTCCGCCGACTCTGCTCTCACATTCTTTTCCAGGCGCGCCTTTCCATCCGCATCCCAATACGTCAGCGTCCCCGCGCGGACGCGCCACGTGGCGCCTCGTTGCGGCTGCGTCGCCGTTTGCTGCGCGAGTGCGGCCTGCGCGAACTCCGCCCGCACGCCCCCGCGGGCGTTCAATTGTCGCGCCGGCCTCAGCAGCTCGATCGCATCCGCTTCGATGACCGCGTCCCCCTGCCATAGCCGCGCGTGCCCCGTGTACACCGCGCGCCCCGTTTGCGAATTCGCCTCCAGGTGGTCGGCCGACAAATTGGCCGCCTGCGGCGCGAGGCCCACTCCGCCGCGCCCCGCCTGCATTTCCGTGGTCCGCACCCCGCCCTCGGCCCGGATTTCGCCGGTGGCCTGCTCGAACGTGATCCGCCGCGCCGTCGTCCGCGCCGCCTCGTCGCTCACCACGGCGTTCCCCGTGAGCGCTGCGCTCTGCGTCGCGCGCACAAACGTGGCTGCATCCGCTCGCGCGCTGCGCCCGTTCGCCGCCTGGCCCACGGGCGCTTCCTCCAACCGCACATCTCCTTTCAAGTCCACCTGGGCCCAGTTGCCGTCCCTATTGAATTTCGCCGTACCGCTTTGCGCCGTCGCCGTCTCGTTTGGCTGCCCCTCGGCACGCCGCTCCACCTGGACATGATTCACGACGTCCACCTGTTGCGCGCGTCCCTTCTCCGCAAATCGCGCCCTCAGCACGTCCCCGCTCAAGCGCGTGACAACTTTCCCTCCCTTTTCTCCCGCTTCGGCCCATTCCACCGTGCCCGGCTCGAGCGTTTCCGCCGACTCGACGTGATATCCCCGGTTCTTCCCCGCTTCCGTGAACAGCACCTTCAACGCATTCGTCTCGAGCCTCCGGCGCACCCCGCCCTGCCAGCTATCCTCGAGCGCCACATTTCCCGTGGCATCCACTTCCTTCAACCTCTCGCTCCTGGGCCAGAAGCTTGCCCGTGTCTTGTCCGCATGAAAATCTTCATTCCCCTTCTCGCCTTTGAACTGCCCTTCCACCCGCCCGGTCGCGACGATGTCCTGCAGCCATCCTTCCGTATGGAACTCTGCCGCCACCTCATCGGCCGCCATTTGCGTCTCGCCTTTGGCCTGCGTCGACCGCGCCTGGGGCCGCGAGCCGTCCCGCCCTGCGAGCGCCACCAATTTCTGTGGACGGAAACTTGCGTCCAGTTCGAGCGCCATCTCTCCCGCGGTCATCTCGCTGCTTTCCGTCACTGCCCGCACGGGGCCCGCCAGTTGCATCCTCCGCGTATCGCGCCGGTACTCGAGGCCGGAACCCGTCACTTCGACTTGTTTTTCCTCGCTCGCTCCTGCCGTTCCGGAGGGTCTGAGCCACAGCTTCACGTCCTTATCCAGCCGGAGAACCCCGTCCCCCGAGCGATAGCTGACGCCCACGCCTTCGCCCTGGCAGTTCGCAAAAGCGAACGTCACTTTCTCATCCGTCCGGGCCACGCCGGAACTGCGATCGAAGCTCACCCGGCGCGTTTCCACGTGTGCCCGGCGCGTCGCGGCGTCCGCCCGCGCCGCATCCTTGGCGCTCTGGAGATCGATCTGGACTTCGCCATCGCAGCGGATTTCGCCCGAATCTTTTTCGTATTGGCAGCTTCGCGTGTGCAGGGTGTCGTGCCGCGTTCCTTCCCGTCCGAAAATGGTGATCTGGACGTCTTCCAGCAGGTTTTCGTCGTTCGCCTTGAATTCGGTCGAGCGTGAAGCCTTCACCGTGAAGATCGTCCGGTCCTTCTCCACCTTGGAAAACGTCAGCTCGCTGGAGAGCCGTTCCACGCTGGGCGGCGCCGGCGCCGGAGCCTGTCTGCGTTCCTGTCGTGCCAGCCAGGCCCGGTGCAGAAACACGCCGAGCGTCACTGCAGCGATCGCCCCGGCCGCCATCGCCGACCACCGCGCGTACCGCGCCGCTTGGCTCGTCCTCATTCGCTATCCGTTCCGCTCCATCTCTCTACGCAAACGGTAGCACACCGACCCTGCCCTGTCTCGCTGCACTCCCTCTTGGCATTGCGTGGGTGCCCCACAGGTCGGGTGCACCTGTGGGGATCCTGCCGACACTCAAGCGGCATTCCCACCTCGGTGAGGCTGCCCCACCGCTCGGGTTCGTGTGTCTCTATGTGAACAGATATCCATCTTCGTCTCTTTTATGATGCTGCCTGCGGAGGAAGTAAGCCGAAGGCCAGGACGAAAAGATAGGCGGGAAAGTCCAAAAGAAAATCGGCCAGGTGGAGAAAGTCCTCGGGAAATAGTGTGGATGGCCCCGCTTGGCGCGGGTGGAAACTATTTCAAATATCTTAGCCCCATCAAAGGAGAAACATGAAAAAGCTCACATTGTCGGTATTCATGCTCGCGCTGCTCGCCGTCGGGACCATGGCCGGATGCTCCAGGACAGCCACGAAGTCGCCTGATGTTTCCGACAGTATTCGCAAATCGCTCGATCGAGCAGGCTTCAAAGACGTCACCGTCAGTCAGGATCGCGACAAGGGCATCGTGACCCTCGGCGGACACGTCACCACTGAGTACGACAAGTCACAAGCCGAATCCCTTGCAAGGTCTCTGGCGGGCGCCCAGGTTCTCGCGGATCAGATTGCCGTGCTTCCCGTGGGCGCGGAAAAAGAAGCCAAGGCCGTGAACTCGGATCTGGACGAAGGCATCGAAAAGAACCTGGACGCTGCGCTGATTCAGAACAAGTTGCATAAGAGCGTGAAATACGAAGTGAAGAGCGGCGTAGTCACGCTGACCGGTGAAGTGAACTCGGAATACAAGCGCGCGCGCGCCGAGAAGATGGCCGCGAGAGTGCCCAACGTGAAGCAGGTCGTGAATGATCTGCAGGTTAAAAATCAGAAAGCCAGTTCGTCACAGTAGGAGTTGCGGAGCTGATCGATGCCAGAGGACGGAGGGCGGCCGCATTCCGTCCTCCCGCAAGCGAGCAAGCTGAGTTCTCGGGCGAAAACTGCCCCGGCTGACTCGAGAAGGAGACGCTATGTCATTCGGCCTTTACTCGATTGGGTTCGCGATCCTGATCGGCGGCCTGATTTATGCCGCATACTTGCTGCACATCCCCGCACACTGGATTGCGGTGGGCGCGATCATACTCTTGGGTGTTGGGATTCTGTCGGCTGTAAAGGCGACGCGTCAGCGAGACCCTGCTAAATAGCGCTATCGTCCGAATCGTAGCACAGGCTTTCAGCCTGTGTTCTAGGGGGTCGGAGCGGAACCTGTCCCGAGCGGAGTCGAGGGAGCTCCGACGTAAGAGCGGGTGCCCCACAGGTCGCCTTTACCTGTGGGGATCTTGCCGAAACTCAACGGGCATTCCCGCCTCAGTGCTCCGCATCCGGCGGAGCCGCGTGCGGAGATTCCGTGCCGCCCCGCCCCCTCCCAGCACGGACAGAATCACCGCGATGCAAACCGCTCCTCTTTGCGAACTCACTGCGGAAGGTCGGAGATTCCGGCCATGCCGGGAAAACCGAAGCCGCCCCGCTGCGATTCGCCACCGTGAGCCCGGTGATTGCCTTCGCATTGATCGCGATCAAGAACAATGTACTACCCTGCCCCTCCGATGTGATATACAGCTTGGAAGCGATGCTAAATAGCATTCGTAACGATCTACCGCCGCTCAACATATGGAAAACGTTATACTTGAACATCTTCAGCGCGCGTGGGCAGCATGCTGCGGGCCGACTCAGCATTGCTCTTTCATTTCAGCTGGGCCGAGAGTTACAATCTAAATTCGCTATTTATTCGCCCTAATGGCGAGCGCGTCCACTCACGACTGGATACACACACTCGCTCTACGAGATCGCCTCGGTACGCAGGATCTAGTTTTGCAGGGCGAATCAACTCCAGAAACTCCCCATGCCGGAGCAATCGAAGCCTGTTTTGAGCGACTGGGCCTGTCTGGGGTCCTCATCATTGGGTCTGTGCCTACGATTGGTTTCTTAGATCAGCCCGACCTGGACCAAGCCCAGATCAGTCGTATCCATCGTGCACTGTGGAATCAGGGTTTGATGAGTATTCTGATTGTTTCACTTCCCTCAGAGTTTCGAGTTTACACACTATGGGAGCCTCCTTTCAGCGCTGACGTGCACCCCGACACGCTCGACAGGCTCGTCATTGAGGTTCTTAAGGCCGGCACGGACGCGCTCAGACTGCAGACACTCATCGCCGAGATTGAGTGTGGGCGCTATTTCGAAGAACATCGGCCATTTTTCAGAGAGAATGCGCGAATTGATTCGACTCTGCTTTCGAACCTCGAAGAAACCGTGCGAAGGCTTCGAAAGCGAGGCCTTGATGCGGAAGCGGCTCGTGCAGTTCTTCTGCAGGTGATCTTTATCTCGTATCTCGAAGACCGTCGCATCGTTGATGATGTCTACTATCGCAACCATGTCCGCGCCAAGGGCGTCGCTTCTCTTGCTGATATCTTCAAGCTCCGCTCCCTCAACGCCCTTGACGCTCTGTTTCGTCGTCTCCGTCGAGATTTCAATGGCGACATCTTCTACGGTCCGTGCTCATTCGGACCCGAGAAAGGGCCGCGGCTCTCACGCGATCACCTAGAAGTGCTTGACGAATTCAGGAGCGGCTTGATTGAGCTCGCGACGGGGCAGATGCGTTTCTGGCCTTTTGATTTCAGCTACGTTCCGGTCGAACTCATTAGTTCGATCTATGATCGTTTCTTGAATGAGCAGGATTCTGATCGACGCTCCTTTGGCAGTTACTTCACCCCCACTTTCTTGGCCGATATCACCGTTGAACAGGCGTGGGGCGTTCTTCAACAAAAACGAAGAAACACCGGTGTTCTACGCGTCCTCGATCCCGCATGTGGGTCCGGGATTTTCTTGGTGCGTGTTTTCCAGCGAATGATACGCGCTTGGCGCGTTCAACACTCCGATGCTTCACCTCCGTGGCGAACTCTAAAGTACTTCTTAAGCGGCCTTTACGGGATCGATAAACAGGCGGATGCAGTCCGTATTTCAGTGTTCTCGCTCTATATCGCACTACTTGAGGAGGTAGAACCCCCTGCAATTGTCGAACTGCTGCGCAAAGGAAGAATTCTGCCGCGTCTATTCGACAAAACGCTTCTCACTGGCGATTTCTTTAACCCAAACCTGCGCTTGGGCCAGTTTGACCTGGTGATTGGCAATCCGCCTTGGATTAGTCGCAACTCGGCTGCCGCAGAATCGGCCCTGGCATGGTGCGAGCAGAGGGACCTTCCCATGCCACAAAAGGAAATCGCTTGGGCCTTCATCTGGAAAACCCAAGTGCACGCTCGGCGTGCTGGAACTGTCGGGCTGTTGCTGCCTGCGATGGGCATCCTTCACAACCACACCGAAGCAGCCCAGCAAGCTCGCAGCCGATGGCTAAGAATGTCGAAGTTCGTAAGAGTGGTTAACTTCTCCGATGTCCGTTTTCAGTTGTTTGAAGACGCTGATCGCCCGACTATTCTCGCCATCTTGGGTTCGGGGACCACCGAGGCCTATCAATTTCAGTATTGGTGTCCCAAAGCAACTAGGATTCTAAGCGCGGCGAAGATCCTGGTGATCTCTGCGGCCGATCAATGGACCGTGGACAGTCACACTGCGGCTTGCGAACGGTTCTTCTGGAAACGACGGCTGTGGGCCAGCGGAAGAGAGCTTCGGCTGCTCGACTGGCTGTTGGAATTGCCGCCGCTTCGCCGGTTGGTCTCGAGTTTTCGCACACAGCGAGATACAGGTGTAGACACCGAGAGAAACTCTTGGACAATTGGCCAGGGCTTTCAGGAGTTGCACACCGAACGGGCAAAGGGGGCACTTCACGGCTCGACCATAGAGCCGTTACTAACTGGAATACCTTTCCTTGATACGGCCTACTTTCAAGCGTGGGTTATCCCGACGGTAGCGTCAAAACCGTGGCAGAGTTCACGCGTCCGGCGCGCAGGTTTCGTGCCCGGATATTTTGGTCCTCGGATTTTGGTGATCAAGGGCGTCCAACCAAAAACGGGATTGATTCGCGCCTCGTATGTCGAACAAGACTTCCCATTTAGACACTCTATACAAGCGATCAAGTTTCCAGCTTCAGAAAAGCCGAGAGCCAAACTGCTTACCGCAATCCTCAACAGCGATCTTGCCGCATGGTTCCTCTTTCACATAAGCGCAAGTTTGGGTACCGAGCGCCCGGAAGTTCATATCGAAGAACTCCTGGAACTTCCTTTTCCTGACCCACCCGATTTGTCGAGGGAAGCTTCGGGAATCGCGCAAGCGATCGTTGCCGCAGTGGATGCACTACTGGCTAGCAAGGACAGGTTATTCGCGCCGGATACGACTCAGGAGATTCAACAGATTAATCGGATGGTGTGTCGCTATTTTGGTCTTAGTGCGGATGAAACAACGATCGTCGAAGAGGGAGTGAGGAAAGTAATTCCCAGCGTCCAACCACGCCGACGTGTAGAAACAGCGTTATTGCGTGAGGTTAGCAGCACAGAAGATACGGAATATGCGAAGACTCTTATTGCAACGTTAGAACAATGGCTCGAGCCTGGTACTCGGCTTCAAGCGGTGTTGCTCGGCGAAAAAGCACCGGTTCGAGCTGTTCAACTGCGCTTCGCTAAGGAAGAAAATGGAGAACCAATCATAGTCAACCGAAGCTCGGACGCTCTAATGGAAGCCATCCACGAGTTCAGGTCATGCCTGCCGTTGCGGCGGACTCGCAACATCTATTTCAATGCGAACCTCAAGGTTTTCGCTCACGATGCCCTCCTTTTGGTCAAACCTTCAGATGCTCGTTTCTGGCTCCGCACTTCTGCGTTGAATGATGCGGACGAGATTGCCGGCGACCTGCTAATAGAACGCCACAGGGAACAACTGAGTCAGTCCGACCGATGAATGTCGTTGGAACATCCCGCCTTTGGGTGACAAAGTTCAAAAACGTTCACGATGTTCTTGTCAATGCAATCGTGCGGTGTTGGCCTGCATGTCGCGCACGCTGCAAACCAACGACTCTCGAAGATGAGATCACGCGGAAACTCGTGATCGCGATGCGCAGAGATACCATAATCCGATCGTCGCCCTTCTTTATCGAATCACAGCTCGAGCTTCTCCCTGAGGATCTCAAGGGAAATGTGGGCGTAAAAGGATATTTGGATATCGCTGTTCTCTTCTCTGCTGCCTCGCGAAAGCTCTATATGGCATTTGAGTGCAAGAGGCTTAATGTTTCGTATGGATCGACAAGGCGCAGGTCCTTGGCGACTGAGTACGTGCTCCAAGGCATGATGCGCTTCGTTCGTGCGCAGTATGCTAAAAACTTCCCAACGGATGCGATGGTTGGGTACGTAATGGACGGGGACACATCGATCGCCCAGTCCGCGATCACAAAGCGGATCAAGCGATACAAACGAAGACTACATTGCAGAATGCGCGATTTAAAACCCGGCCTCCCACCATCTGCCATGATAACGACGCACAGTCGCTCGTGTGGCGACATTCACCTAAGTCACCTCCTTGTCCCGTTTTCCTGAGCCGAGCGTCCACAACGCAAGGTAGAATGCACTTCCTCAGGACAACCGCGATTGAACTTCTATGTTGGGATAATCGACAGCGGTTGTGTCCAGAGTTTTCGGCACATTTGTTGAGGCGTAGGTCTGGTGGTTGTTGCGTTCGGCTCCCCCGAGGGGGAGCTGAAAATGTTCGCGCGCGCGGTTATGGGGCCTCGCTCGCTTCCGCGAGACGGTCCACTCCCAAGAAACTTGTGGATAACTACAACATTCCCATTGCATTATGGTAACTGTCGTGCTACAATGAGCCGTGAAAATCGGCCTCAGCCACGCTAACCCACCTAGAATCAACACTTACAAAAATCGCGCCTGCAACCCTTCCAGAATCAACATTTACAGAATCGTTGAACTTAAAACCCTTTGGAATCAACACTTACAGAAAAAGGCCGGTGTAGTACTAGCGCGCCTCAAAAGCCAAATCTGTTTTCTTAGTGTCTCACTCGCACGTGAGTCGGATTCCCCGCATCCTCGTCTCAAGAATCAGCCGTGTCCTCTCGCGCTTTTCAACGTTCAACCCCCACAGCGTTCAACGGGCCGACGTTTCTTGCTAACTCCTTTAGAACGCACTCTTACGGATTTTGCGCCTGTAAGTCCTGTAGATCTCACTCTTACAAAATCATTAGACTTAAAGTGCCCCGGAATCACACTCTTACGAAAAAAGGCCGGTGCCCCCCTACCTTTTTCGGCTCCGCCGCTTCTCTGCTTAGTTGCTTTGCCGTCCGCCTTTCACTCTTCAACATTTCAACGTTTCAACGTTCAAACGTGCAAACGCTCTCCGGAACCTTCCAACGTGCAACATGCCAACACTCTCCCATTGCCTCCATTTGTGCTATTCTCCACCGCTTCGTCCGCCCGAGCTGGACGACGTGGAGGAAGGACTACCGTGGAAGATAACAAGTTCCTTTTGCCCGAACGAGATATGCCCAAGTCTTGGTACAACGTCATCCCGGACTTGCCGCTGCCGTTGCCTCCTCCTTTGAATCCCGCCACGGGACAGCCGGCGAACCCCGGCGATCTTGAAGCTATCTTCCCGCACGCCCTGATCGAGCAAGAGATGTCCGGCGCGCCCACCGTGCCCATACCCGACCCGGTATGGGACATCCTGCGCCTCTGGCGTCCCACGCCGCTCTATCGCGCCCGCCGGCTCGAGAAGGCTCTCGGCACTCCCGCCAAGATTTTCTACAAGAACGAAGGGGTTTCTCCCGCGGGCAGCCACAAACTGAATACCTCAGTTCCGCAGGCCTATTACAACAAGCAGCAGGGCATTCGCCGCTTGGCCACCGAGACTGGAGCGGGGCAGTGGGGCAGCGCCCTGGCGTACGCCACGCAAGTGTTCGGCCTCGAATGCATGGTTTACATGGTGAAGTGCAGCTACTTCCAGAAGCCGCATCGCCGCACGTTGATGGAATGCTGGGGAGCCAAGTGCATTCCGTCTCCGAGCGACCGGACGGCAGCGGGCCGAAAGATCTTGGCGCAAGATCCGGAATGTCCGGGAAGCCTCGGCATCGCCATCAGCGAAGCCGTGGAAGACGCGGCGCAGCGCAAAGACACGAACTACTCGCTCGGCAGCGTGCTCAACCACGTGCTCCTGCACCAGACCATCATCGGCCAGGAAGCCATCGCGCAGATGAAGCTCGCTGCGGCCTTTCCTGACGTGGTGATCGGCTGCTGCGGCGGCGGCAGCAATTTCGCCGGCCTGGCTTTCCCGTTCGTTCCGCTCAAGGCGGGCGGCAAGAAGATTCGCCTGGTGGCCGTCGAGCCCGCCGCATGCCCCACGATGACCAAGGGCGTGTACGCGTACGATTTCGGCGACAGCAGCGGAATGACCCCGCTCTTCAAGATGGATACGCTCGGCCACGATTTCATCCCCGTGGGCATTCACGCGGGCGGCCTGCGCTACCACGGCATGGCGCCGCTCGTGAGCCTGCTGCACCGCGCCGGCGTCGTCGAGGCCGTCAGTTATCCGCAACTGAAATGCTTTGAAGCCGCCATCGCGTTTTCGCGGGCGGAGGGAATCATCGTTGCGCCCGAGACCTCCCACGCGGTCTGCTGCGCCATTGACGAAGCGCTGATAGCCAAGGAAGAAGGCCGGGAGAGGACCATCCTCTTCAACTTGAGCGGACACGGCCATTTCGATATGGCCGCCTATGAGAAGTACTTCGCCGGCGAGCTCACCGACTACGAACATCCGGAAGAGAAAATTCAGGAGGCTTTGGCCCACCTGCCGAAAGTTTAGTGCCGCGCTGTTGCGCGCTGATCCCTCCCCGAACTTCGCGGAAGGAATGAGAATGAAGCGGAAGAAGATTCGAGAGGAGTCAGCGAGGGTCCAACACTACTTCGGCACGATCCCCATGTTGGCCGCGGCCACGTCGTCGCGGTGGGTGTTCTTCACCAGGTACATGGCCTCGTCCGCCAGGTGCAGCACTCCTACCTTCGTCCTGGAATCCGCCGGGTAGGAGGCCACCCCCAGGCTGGCTGTAATTCGCACGTTCAGCCCATCGGCCCTGAGCCAGATCGATTCGCGGATCACTTCGTGCAACCGCCGGGCCACCCCGATCGCATTTTCCTTCGACGTTTGCGGCAGCACGACCACGAATTCGTCGCCGCCGTACCGGAAGGCCATGTCGATCAGCCGGCACCGCGACTTCAACATCTCGCCGATTTCCGCCAGCAGCTTCGATCCCATCAGGTGCCCGTGGGTGTCGTTGACCGTCTTGAAGTGGTCCAGGTCGATGAACAGCAGCGAGAACTCGAAGTTGTACCGCTGCGACCGGTAAATCTCGGTCTCCAAGATGAAGTCCAGGTGACGCGCATTGTAAAGGCTGGTGCAATCATCAGTAATGGTCAGTTCGTGGATGCGCTTGACGTGCCGCGCGTTCTCGATGGCGATGGCTGCAAAATCCGCCAGGGCCTCGAGCAATTTCAGGTCGCGCTGCCCGAACCCGTCCGGCCCGACGCAATTGATCAGTTCGATCACACCCAGGCAGTTCTCCCGGAACATCACGGGGACGGCCACAATCGACCGCGTCTCCATCTTCGTTTGCTCGTCCACCTTCGAGAAGAAGCGCGTGTCTTGCGAGACGTCCGGCACGATCACGGCTTCTCCCTGCTGCGCCACCCATCCCGCGATCCCCTGCCCCAGCTTGATGCGCACGTCTTTGAGCGCCTGCGATCCCTTCCCCACCGCCAGCTCGAAAGCTAGCTCTTGTTTGGAATCGTCCAGCAGCAGCAGCGACCACGTGTCCGGGCGCAGAAACTCATCCAGCTTTTCCATGATCGTCCGCAGCACCTGGTCGAGCTGCAGCGACGAAGTCAGCGCTTTCCCCAACTCATGAAAGACCGCGACCTCGCCTTCCTCACGTCGCTCCGTACGCAACGAAGAACCGCGGCGGCGTTCAACGGCAGGGAATTGTTTTGCTTCTTCCACGTTCAACGATCCAGCTGGAATTCTCGCGCGCCCCTTCCGGCGGATCCTACCCCCGCGAGTGTCACGAAGACTGGCAAGTCCCAGCCAGTATAGGCAGCACACTTTCCACGGCGCAACCCGCGCGCGCCGTCACGTTCCCATCTAGACAGCCTCCCGGCCTTGCCCCCTCGGCACGGGCATCCCCGTGAACATCCCTCGGTTTCTCCGCTTCCTTCAGCCTTCTCCATCTTCCTTTCCTACTCCTTTACTTCCCTTTCTCTCGCGCCTATATTGCCTGGGAGGCTTACCCGCGGCCTTTCATAGGGGATCGAACGCTCGTCACAATGGCTCGGGGGAATTTCGGCGAACGGCTGAGGCGCGAACGTGAGATGCGCGAGGTTTCGCTCGACGAAATCACTTCGGCCACCCGCATCGGCACGCGTTTCCTTGAAGCACTTGAGAATGAAGCCTGGGACAGGCTTCCCGGCGGGGTCTTTAATCGCGGCTTCGTGCGCGCCGTAGCCCGCTATCTCGGGCTCGATGAAGAAAAGCTTCTTGCCGAGTACGATCTCGCCCACGGGCAGCAAGCCGCTCAGGAGGCGCCACCACCTGCGATCCACAGGGCTTCGGAGCTGACGACTCGCGTAGTCCCTGCCGTCGTCGTCCTTCTTGCTCTGGCGGTCTTTGCTGTCGGCGGTTACGTCGGCTGGCACCGTCTGCATGCTCTGCATCCCGCCGTGGAGAATTCCCCTGCCTCAGCAGGCCCGGCGCAAGCTCCCGCTGAGCCCTTGTCCGGCTCAGACGCCGTGCCCTCATCGGCTGCTGCCCCCAACTCGCCCGATGCTTTGAATTCCTCCTCATCCGGCGGTCCACTTCAACTCATGGTTTCCGCGAGTGAAACTGTCCACATTCAGGTTCTCGCCGACGGCAAGGCCGTTTTCGATAATGATCTCGCTGCCGGCCGGACCCTCCACTTCAACGCCCAGGACGAGTTCATCGTCTCCGCGAGCAACTCCAGTGCGGTGTTGCTGGAATTGAACGGGCAGACGATGCCGCCCCTTGGCGTCCCGGGCGCTTCCGGTAGAATTGTACTGACGAAGAAGGACCTGAATCGAGCGCCCGATGGATACTCTCAGCCCTGAACAGCTTGCCGAACTCCGCGCCGGCCGAGCCACGCACGAGCGCAAACTGGCGGTCATCTCCGGCACTCTTTCTCTCACTCCGGCCGACCGCGTCGAGATTCTCTGCGTTTTTTCCAACGACCCGGATGAATCGACCGCTACTCGAGCGAAGGATGTTCTTCTCGGTCAGCCGCACGAGGCTGTCATTCTGGCTTTGGTCCGTGAAGACGCTCAGCCCGCGCTCTTCTCCTGGTGCTCCCACCATCTAGCCGACAAACCCGGTATCGCCGACGCCATGGTGAAGAATCGCTCCTGCGCCGCTGAATATCTCGTTCCCGCTGCCCGCCACCTCTCGACCCAGAGCGTTCAGGTTCTCATGGATGAGCTCGACCGCATCAGCGCCTTTCCGGCTCTCGCCGCCGCGCTCGAAACCTCCTCATCCGTCACCGCGGAGCAGAAAGCACTGCTCCACGAGCTTCGCGGCGAATCCTTTGATCCTGCCACCCTGGAACGATTGCTTGCTGCGAGCGATCCGAGCAAACGCCAGACGGTCTTCCAGCAGATCTCCAAGATGACCGTTCCCCAGCGCGTCCAGCTCGCCTTGAAGGGTGGCAGTGAGGAACGCCGCCTCCTCATCCGCGACAATAGCAAAGTCGTCCAGCGCGCCGTCCTGCAGTCTCCGCGCCTCACCGAGCGCGAAATCGAGGGTTTCGCCTCCGAGTCCAACCAGTCCGACGAGGTCCTCCGCCACATCGCCAACGACCGGCGTTACCGCAAGAACTACACCGTCATCCGCTGCTTGATGTTCAATCCCAAGACCCCGATCGACATCTCCCTTCACATGCTTCTTCTGCTCAATCCCCAGGACGTCAAGCTCCTCGGAATCAACCGGAACGTTCCCGATACGCTCCGCAAGGCCGCGATCAAGCTCCATCGCCAGCGCCAGATCGACCGTCACCTCGAGGAATGAACGCGTTCTCCGCAAGTGGCGCCTCTATCCCGCGTTCTCATCCTCGTGCATAATCCCCTGGAGAAGTGCTATTCGCGCGCCATTCCGCCCTGCTGACTGACCTCTACGAGCTCACCATGGCCGCAGGCTACGTCCACCTCGGCTCCGGCGCCGCTCCCGATCCATCCAGCGCGCGCGCTACCTTCGAGCTATTTGTCCGCACTCTTCCGCCCCGGCGCAATTTTCTCGTCGCCGCGGGGCTCGAGCAGGCGCTGGATTTTCTCGAGAACGCCTGCTTCTCCGCCGAAGAAATCGACTACTTGCGCGGGCTGCCGTTATTCCGTCATGTGTCTCCCCGGTTCTTCGACTACCTCGCTCGATTCCGCTTCACCGGCGATGCTTGGGCCCTGCCCGAAGGCACGATTTTCTTTCCCGAGGAGCCGCTGCTGCGCATTACTGCGCCCATCGCCGAAGCACAGATCGTCGAGACCAGCCTCCTTTCTACCCTACATTTCCAGACGCTCATCGCCAGCAAGGCCGTTCGGCTGGTTTCGGCTGCCGGCGGACGCCCGGTCATCGAGTTCGGTTCACGCCGCGCGCACGGCAGCGAGGCGGGCGTCTTCGCCGCGCGCGCGGCCTTCATCGGCGGTTGCGCCGGCACGTCGAACACCTATGCCGGCCATCACTTCGGCATTCCCGTTTACGGCACCCAGGCACACTCCTGGATCATGGGCCACGACGATGAAGCCGAGGCCTTCCGCAATTTCCTGGAGATATTTCCTGAGGACGCCACGCTGTTGGTGGACACCTATGATGTTCGCGTGGCAGTCGAGAAAATTATCGCCCTCGGCCGGGCGCCGCGCGGCGTCCGCCTCGATTCCGGGGACATCCTCGCCGACAGCATCTGGGTTCGCGAGCGGCTCGACCGCGCCGGCTGGAACGGCGTGCAAATCTTCGCTTCCGGGGACTTGGATGAAGACCGCATCGCCTCGCTGCTCGAGGATGGCGCGCGCCTCGACGCCTTCGGCGTAGGCACATCGCTGGTGACCTCCGCCGACGCCCCGCACCTCAACGTCATCTACAAACTCGTCGAGGTCGAGCGCGGCGGGCAGGTCCGCGGCACCCTCAAACTCAGCGAAGCGAAGAAAACGTATCCCGGCCGCAAACAGGTGTTCCGTATCTCGGATGCTGAAGGCACGTTTTCCGGGGACATCATCGGCCTCGATGACGAAAGCTTCCCCGGCGCCCAACCGCTTCTCATCCCGATCCTGCGCGGCGGCAAACGCCTGGAATTGCCCGCGTCCGAACCCTCCGCGGCCGTGCGCGCCGCGCGCGAGCGTCTTCTTTCCGCTCGCGAACGACTCCCCGCACGTCTCCTTTCGCTCGAGCCGGCCGCCGAACCCTTCCCCGTCCGGCACAGCGCGCGTCTGGAAGCGCTTTTCGAGCAGGTGCGTCGAACCCTCGTCCAGTCCAGGCGCATCTGACGAAGTGAGGACGCCGATGATCTCCCCGAACGCAATTTTCTGGGAAGTGGACGTGCAAAGGGATTTCGTCCTGCCTGGCGGCAAGCTCTACGTCCCCGGCGCGGAAGAACTCGTTCCCAATTTCGACCGCCTGACCGAAGCCGCCCGGCAGGACCGCGTTTTCCTGGTCACCTCCGCCGATTCCCACCGTCCCGACGACCCCGAGATCCGAGAATGGCCGCCGCATTGTCTCGAGAACACGCCCGGCGCGGAAATCCTTTCCGGCGCCTTAGCGCCGCGGCGTCTCGTGGTCCGCTCTCGCGGCGAATTCGTCCTGCCGAACGATCTTGGTGGGTTTCAGCAGGTGGTGCTCGAAAAAAACACCCTCGATGTCTTCGATAATCCGCGCGCCGAAACGCTCCTCAACCGGTTCACCCCTCGCGGCGCTCCGCCGTTTGCGCCCGACCCCGAGTTCTTTGTTTTCGGCGTAGTCACTGAGTTCTGCGTGCGCTGCACCGTGGAAGGCTTGCTGCGCCGCAGCCGCCGCGTCACCGTTGTCACCGACGCGATTCAGTCACTCGACCCCGAGAAGGGCCGGCGTCTCTTGAACGACTGGCAAGCCCGCGGCGTTCGTTTCGTGACAACCGACGAGGCTCTCCAGCAGGTCAATGCCGCCCGTCGCGCCCAATCCGCCTGACACAACGCAGGGAATGAGAGAAGAACCCGCCGGGTGCCGCGCCTTCATCCGCCCGCTAAGGGCTTTTTCTTCACGACTTCAGCGGCCACTTTTTGCATCTCGGCGTGGACGAGTCCGTTCGACGCCAGCAGGACCGGCCCGCCCAACGGGTACGGCTGCCCATCGAAATCGGTGACGCGTCCGCCAGCCTCTTCCACCAGCAACACGCCCGCTGCCGTGTCCCACGGCTTCAGCCCGAACTCCCAAAATCCCTCGAAGCGCCCCGCCGCAACCGCGGCCAGATCGAGAGCCGCCGAGCCGTCCCGGCGCACCCCGTGCGATTGCAGCGTGAAATCCCAGTAGTAATAAATATTCGGATTCTGCGTACGCTTGTGCGTCGGAAAGCCCGTGACCAGCAGGCTTCGCGACAGCCGGTCAATCTGCGAAACGCGGATCCTCCGACCGTTGAGCGCGGCGCCTTTCCCCCGCTCCGCCGCGAACAATTCCTTGCCGATCGGGTTGTGCACCACGGCCGCAATCATGCGGTCGTCTTCCGCCAGCCCGATGGACACTGCGAAGCACGGATAGCCGTGCGCAAAGTTCGTGGTGCCGTCGAGCGGATCCACGTACCAGCGATAGCGCGACTTGCTCTCATGCCCGCTGCCTTCCTCCGCCAAAATCGCGTGCTCGGGGAACTCGCACCCCAACCGGGCCACGATGGCCTGCTCCGATCGCCGATCCGCCTGCGTCACCAGGTCCACGTCGCCCTTATAAGAAATATCCACCGGCCGCGCGAACTCCTCGGCGAGAATCTCTCCCGCCTCGAGCGCCGTCTGCACCGCCACCTCAAGAAACGTTTTCGCCATCACGCCTTTCCTGAACCGCGCTGACTTTCTCCGCTTGCTACTTCTTCGCCTCGCCACCCATGAAGTACCCGGTCCTGTGCCTCACCTGGTAATTGCCCTTCACCAAAACTTCAATCTTGCGGAAGCTTCCCGCCGGCCCGCGCGGATTCGGATAGTAAGCCAGCCGGTACTGCGTGCGCAGCTCGCGGTCGATCTGGTCGAAAATCCGATCGAGGTCCTGGGGGCCGTCGGGAAAAAACATCGCTCCGCCGGTCGCGTCGGTGATGGTCTGCACAGCGTGCTCCCCTGCAGTGTTTCGGCCGCTTTCATTCTTGCTCGGGCGTATGACGACGGTGTAGAGCAGCGCGCCTGCACGGACGGCCTCGCGGCGCGCCGCATCGAAATCGAGCCGGCTGGTGGTCTCGCCCGCGTCGGTCACCATGACAATCACGCGCCGCCGCTCCAAGCTTCTCCGCTCGAGCGCCTGTGCCCCGACGTACACAGCGTCGTAAAGCGACGTTCCCGCGCCCTCGGTGATTCGCCGCACCGCGCTTTGCAGCAACGGCACGTCGTTGGAGAACCCTGCAAGCTGCGTCACGTTCTCGTCAAACTCATAGACCGACAACCGGTCGCCCGAACGCAGCACCTGCCGGATGAAGTGCGCCGCCGCTTCCTTCTCGACCGCCATGTCGATGAAGGTGCTCAAGCTCGCGTCAATCATCAGCACGAGGTCGAGAGGCTGCTGGGTCTCCGGCTCGAACACCTCGATTTTCTGCGGCGCGTCTTCCTCGTACACTTCGAAAACCGCGCGCGGCAAGTCCGGCGCCGGGCGGTTGTGCTCGTCCAGCACGCTGACGAGCACATTGACAAGGCTCACCTCGACGCGAATCTCTCCCCGTTGCTGCTCGCGAGAGCGCGCGCTTCCGGCCTGGCCCGCAACGCCTCCCGCCCCGCCGCTCGACGCCGGAGCACTCGCGGCGCACACCATGGCCAGGCTCACGATCGCGCGAGAGGCCATGCGCCAAACGCAGTTCCTTGTCCGGGTAAGCATTTACGACGCTTTGGCGGAACGAATCGCCGCGGGAACCGCCGGAACTTCCCCTTCCGCCCAAACAGCGCCATCCTCGAAGTACTCCTTCTTCCAGATGGGCACCGTCTTCTTCAGGGTGTCGATGGCCCAGCGGCAGGCATCCAGCGCCGGGCCGCGGTGCGCGGCGCTGACGGCGATGAACACGCTGGTTTCGCCGATCTCGAGTTTTCCTAGGCGGTGGGCCATGGCCACGCGATGGATGGCAAATTGGCGGTGCATCTCGCTTACAATCTCGCGCATCTTCGCGAGGGCCATCGCGTCATAGGCTTCGTACTCGAGATAGAGGGTGCGGCGCCCGCGCGAGTGGTTGCGCACGATGCCGTTGAACGTGGCCACCGCTCCGTCTTCCGGCGCCTTCACCTGCGCCGCCAAGCCGGCCGCGTCAATCGGCTCCCGCACCAGCTGGTACACGTCTTCGCTCAACCGCGCCATCTCCTATCCCCCGCTCACCGGGGGCAGAAACGCCACTTCATCCCCGTGCCGCAGCCGCGCGTCCCACGCCGCGAACTCTTGATTCACCGCCGCGACCAAAGAGCCGCGCAGCCTCCCCGCCTCGGGGTGCCGCGCGCCGTAACGCGCAAACAGGTCCGCGAGCCGCTCGTCATCGCCGATCTCCACGTCATCTTCGGCGCGCCCGACAATTTCTCGCAACCGCCCGAAAAACAGCACCTTGACTTTCATCATCGCAGTGGCCAATTGTACCGCCGCCCGGCTCCCCGGCCAACGAATCGGCGCACTTTCACACCCTTCACTTCATTCACCTGCTGCTTCTTCGAGTTTCTTCGTGGCCCTCGAGAGCGCGGCCTCCAACGCCCTCACTTCTCTTTTGGCCCCATCCCAATTCTTCTGGTCCAGCGCCTCTCTGACTCCGGGCAACACCACCGCCGCGTAACCGGTGTACGTCCCCGGCGCATAGATGGTGTGCCGGTACCATGGCCGCCCACCCAACCCTCCCGGCGCGAGCAGCGCCTGCTCGACCTCCACCAGGGCGCGGTTCAGCCGTTCGCACGCAGCCCGTTCACATCCATTCACCGAAGCGGCCTCAGCCGCGCGCTGCGCGTTCGTCGCCGCGTCTTTCATTCCTGCAACTGCCGCGCGCAGGCCGCCGAACTCGAGCGGCGCGCCCTGCGTCTTTGCGGCCGCCTCAAGCTGTTTCTCTGCGTTCTCAACGGCATTCGCGTAAGCCACGTAGTCAAAAGGAAGCACGTCCGCCTCCGCCATCCGCAGCGTGGTGAGCCCCGCGATGCGTCCCATCGCGGCGTGATAGACGAAGTTCGGATCGCCGAAGTGCTTCATCCAGAAAAAGTCGTCATACATCGAGTGATACACGCCGTATTCTCCCGCGAATCCCATGTCCAGCGAAGGAATCCCTTCGTGCTGGAAAAACGGCGTGTAATCCGACCCGGACCCGAGCACGCCCATCTCCGGCGCCGCTTCCGTCTTCATCACCTCCGGAGCTGCCTCCGCCCGTCCCCCTTTCTCCTTTCTTTGATGCTGCCAGGCCTCGAACACGCTTCCCCCCGTCTTTGGGTCTTTCACCTCCCGGGCCGCGTCGCGCACGACTTGCGCCAGCGAAGGTGTCCCGGAACCGCCAAAGTTCGGCCCGGCCACTCCCATATCCACGTTGACGTACACCGCGGCCTTGCGTTTGAGTTCCGTTTCATGGTCTTCCACCCATGCGGTGGAACCCAGCAAGCCGAACTCTTCGCCGTCCCAGAAACAGACCACAATGGTCCGCCGCGGCTTCCAGCCGTCCTTGGCCAGTGTGCCGAGAGAGCGCGCCGCCTCGAGCATGGAAGCGGTTCCGCTGCCCGGATCCACCGCGCCGCGCACCCAGGCGTCGTGGTGATTTCCCGCCACAACCCACTCATCGTCGGTCTTCCCGCGCAGCTTGCCGATGACGTCGTACAGCGTTCGCACTGGATTCTGCGCATCCATTTCCACTTGCAGGTGAGCCACAGCCCTTCCCGGACCGGTGTGATAGGTGAAGGGCATCCCGCCCTGCCAGCCTTTCGGCACCCTCGGCCCGTCCAATCGCGACAGCAGCTCTTGCGCATCTTTCGCCGAGATTGGCAGCGAGGGTATCCGCGGCAGGCTGAACGCACCCTCAACCGCCGTGCTCGCCCTCGAATCCGTCATCGGTTTTCCCGGCGAGAGCGGATCGCCTGGATACCGGAAGATGTACAGGACCGATCCGCGTTGGATCCCGCTCATCGGACGCCACGGCCCCTTCGGCACCGGATCGCCCTGCACGTAGCCGTCATCAGCCGGATCGGAATAGAGGATCAGGGCCGCGCACTTGTGCTCTTCCGCCACGAGGACTTTCACACCCCGGTAGCTGTTCCCGTAGCGCGCCAACGCGATTTTGCCTTCAACCTTCACTCCGATCTCCGCCAGCTTGTTGTAGTCATCCGGCAGGCCGTAGTTCACGTAGACCACCGGCGCCGTCACGTCTCCAGGCGCGGAGTAACCATGCATCCCCGGCACCGCGCGCGGATCGTTCGTGGCCGCGTCCTCGGCAATGGGCTCTTCCGGCCGCGCGAGGGCCATCTTCTCGGGCTCGGTCATCTCGAGTTCCAACTTCACCGGCATCGGCAGCCACACCTTATACGCGGCGATCTCCGAGTCGAATCCGTAGCTCCGCAATTTGTCGCGGAGATGCTCGGCGATACTGCGGCTCGCCTCGGTACCCGCCAGGTGCGGCGCCGAGGTCAGGAACTCCAGCTCCGCTTCGGCGTGCGCCGGATCGGGCACGGCTTCCAGCTTGCGTTCCAGTTCGCGCTCGGTTGCCACGTGCGCGCTCACAAAGCCGCGAATCCCGCCTGGCTCGCTCTGCGGCCCACTGTCCTTCTGTTGGGCACTCGCGCCCAGCGCGACTGCCACGAAAATTGCCGCCGCGGACGCTACAACCGCCGCCAGCCGCCTTCCATCCATCTTGGCCTCCCGGTCACTCTTCGATGCTCATGTAGAGTGCGTACGATATATTCTCATCATCGCGCATCCATGCCATCAATTGGCCGTTATCTTACCGGGCGGCTGAAAAACAGGGAGACCAAAATGGATCGCGAGCGACGTCGCTTCCATCTGCCCTACTCACCCAGTGCGCTGTCTGCGCCCGGACCCTGCTGCGGATTCGGAGGGTTCCGCCGAGCGGGCAAAGCTTTCTCCTTTTTCTCCTTTACCTCTTCCGCTTCCTTTACTACCTTCGTCCTGTCATGAAGATCCTTGTCTCCGGCTCCTCGGGATTCGTCGGCCAGGCGCTGGTCCACTCGCTGCTCGGCTCGGGTCACGTCGTTTGCCGGCTTCTTCGTCCGGGGAGCTCGCCGCTGCCCGGGGCCCGCGAGAATCGGCTGGGTGGCATTCCCGTGCGGTGGAATCCGGCGACGGGCGAGCTTCACGGCATCGCCGCCGGCGCCGAAGCCGTCGTTCACCTGGCTGGCGCGTCCATTGCCTCCGGCCGATGGAACCCGCAGCGCAAGGCTCAACTTCTCACGAGCCGTATTTTCACCACGCGTAATCTCGTGAACGCGATCTCGCGCCTCGAGCCCCGGCCGAAGATTCTGGTGTCCGCCTCCGCGGTGGGCTACTACGGCAGCCGCGGCGATGAGGAACTAACCGAATCGAGCCCGCCCGGCGCCGATTTCCTCGCCGGAGTCTGTCAAGCTTGGGAGGCCGAGGCTGTCTGCGCCGAGGGGTTCGGCATGCGCGCCGCGCAGCTTCGCTTCGGCATGATTCTGGGGCGCCACGGCGGCGCGCTCGCTCGCATGCTTCCGCCGTTCCGAATGGGACTCGGGGGACGCCTGGGCTCGGGCCGCCAGTGGGTGCCCTGGCTGACGCTCGAAGAAGCCGTCTCGATCATTTGTTTTGTGCTGGAAACCAACGACGCGAGCGGGCCCATCAACGCGGTCTCGCCTGCGCCCGTCCGCAACACGGAGTTCACTTCCGCCTTAGCCCACGCGCTCCATCGCCCCGCGTTTCTTCCCGTGCCGGCACTGGCACTGCGCTTGACGCTCGGCGAAATGGCCCGCCCGCTCCTTCTCGCCAGCCAGCGCGTCATCCCGAGCCGCCTGTCCGTCCTCGGCTACCGCTTCCTCCACCCCGAGTTGCCCGCCGCCCTCGCCACCGCTCTTTCGCCAAGCGGATCCCAATAAGTTCCTATTTCACGACGCTGAGTGTCACTGTTACTTTGATCACTTTCCCGCTCAGCGGATCCGTGGCCAGTGTGCTCTCAACCGTTTGGTCATCGTGCATTACAAGATTCAGGTCTGATTTGAACTGGCGAATCACCGGCTCCCTGAATTGAGGGGGCGATTTCTCGCCTTGCTCCGTCCCCGTTCTCTCGACCACAACCGGTACATCGCCTTCCACCCAAGATCGTTCCAGAGTGAATTGCACTCGGAAACGGCCGTCTTCTGCCGGGCCAACGATCCAAGAATCGATATACGTGCCCACATCAATGTACTGCAGTCCCCCCTCTTTTCCCGTGTAGACGGGCACACGGCTGCCCATCCGCAGCTTTGCCCATTGAACAACCGGACCGGCGCTTGTCAGAAGCGTGTACGGCAGGCTTTTCACCTTCCTCTCGCCGTCGAACTCCGTAAAAACGATTTGCAGTTTGAGCGGCGTCCTCTTTTCCACCCGGTCTTGCGTCTGGCTCTGTTCTTCCGTCTTGGTTTTCGGTTTCTCCTGCCCCACGGCCAGTGGCAACATCACGGCCGCGCTCACGGCAAACAGCACTGCGATCATTGCTTTCCTCATTCTCTCCTCCTCAGATCACGGTCATGGCTCGGGGTCTCTCGCGGCCATCTCATTCGGGCACGTCTTGCTCTCAATCCTCGTCCTCGAACTCAATCGGCATCACGTCGAGTCGCGCGAATTCCAGTGGCGCCACATGCTGTGGCCCGTCCTCCTTCTCGGCCACAGAGTTCAGAAACGCCACTCCGAGCTCCTCGTGCTGGCGCACGCGCGAAATGAACTGCTGGAGCGCGGCCCGCTCTTCCGGGGGCACAAGAACTTCCAGCGTGGGCGGCTCCCGCACCGCCGCTTTCCGCTGCTCGACACGCGCCGCCCTGGCCGAATGCCCCAAGCCCAAAACTTCTGCCGGCGCAGCCGCTCGCGCAGCCTGCCCAGCCTGCTTTGCACCAGTTTGTCTTGCGATCGATGGCGCGTTCACTCCAGTTTGTGAAGGTGGAGACGCACCGTGCCTCCCGCGCAAGCCGATGAAAACCGCGAGCACGATACTCAAAACCGCTAAAGCTGCGAACGCCGGTGCGCGCCAGAACACTGCGCGCGCTTGCTCCGCATCCGTTTCCGCCGCGGCGTGAACCCGCGCCGCAAGCGATCCCGGCACGCCCAGGTTCACTTCTTCCCAAAGCGCCGCGTCCATCGCCGCATAAAGTTGCCTCTCGTACTCGAATGTCGCGTGGCAGTCAGCGCAGGCCTCCAGGTGCGCGCGCAGCCGCACCTCCCGTTCTGCTTCGTCGCCGCCTACGGCGGGGCCGCCCGGGCCGGCAGCCAAGTCCCTCAACGCTTCTTCGTATTCTCGGCAAGCCATCGCAATTGCTCCGCCAGTTGCTTTCTACCGAAGTGCAGCCTCGATTTCACCGTTCCCTCCGGGACTCCCAGCATCTCCGCCACTTCCTCGAGGCTATGTCCCTCGATCGCCGTCAGGATCAACGCCAAACGGAACTTCTCGGGGAGTTTGTCCAGCGCCTCCCTCACGCGCCGCCTCATTTCGCCGGATGCTGCCGCATCCTCGGCAGAAACATCCGGCCTGCTCCTGACCCAGTCCGTCTCCCGCCTTTCCCGCCGGCGCATGGCTCGCGCGCGGTCAAGCGCCATGCGGAAGGTGATGCGCACCAGCCACGCGCGGAAGCTTCTGCCATCCCGTAGCCGACCGGCATTCCGGTGCGCGCGAAGAAATGCTTCCTGGGCCACCTCTTCCGCGTCCGCGGTGTTGTGCAGCACCGCCCGCGCCACCCGGAACGCGAGCCCTGCGTTCTCCTCAAGACGCGCTTCGAATTCCCGGGCCGCGAGCGTGCGCTCCTTGTCTGCGCTCACCGCACGCTCCGCCTGGCGCAATTCCTCGGCAAGGGTGAGCTCCTGCATCCCTTCTCCCCGCACAACTGCAAGACGCCACGGAGTGTGCTTCGGTTCACTCAAATGCTGGCCTTCTCGGCAGGCTGTTTCTGTTCACTCGCTGCGGCGGGCGAAGGGTGGCCTCTTTAGATATCCAGCACTTCGAGCAGCGCGACGAGATTCGTTCGGTCCACGCGCATTTTCGGCCACCGCTCTCCAGGCTCAGTCGCCAACTCAGTCTCCTCGTCGAGGGCTTGAAACAGCCGCATCTTCGCCACGGCGTACTCTTCCGTTCCCGTCAACTCACGCCCGGTTCGCCGTCCCCATTCTTCCACCGCCGCGCGCTCTACAAGGATCTTCAGCGGATGCGCCGGCTGCCGGCCCGGCGACACCATGTACACATACTCCGTCCCCGCGTCCACCCCATGTTGGAGCCGATTCATCTCGAAGAAATAGTACTGAAACACGTAGCCGGTCGCCGTCGAATAGCTTTTCACACGCCGTACTGCGTCGGGCCGCGCCATCCCGCGATTATTCTGCTGCCTAGCGGCCGAGTCAACGAAACCCCCGTGTACGGGCCTTCCATCGCCGCACCATTCTGAAACACGCACATCAGGCGCGTTCCATTTCAGAACAACCTCGCCGCCGACTGTTCCCGATTGAAACGCATCCATTCTATTTCTGTACTCCCGTCAACTTCCCGCAATCTCGCCTAATCGCTTGTTTTACGGCCACTTTCAGGCGCTGCGAGTTCTCAGCCGGCTTGCTCTTAGGCTCCGCCATTTCTCTGCGAATTCCTTGGCCACATTTCTGCAAAGGGGCCACGCGTGCGGCTTTTCCCCAAAGACGTTTCTCTCGCTTCACTTCGGATCACTCTTCTCACGGCGGGTGCGTGCACGCTGGGCTGTGGTGGGGGAGGCACAGGCCCTGTAGCGCCCCCGCCGCCTCCGCCTCCCTCCATCTCTGTCACGGTCTCGCCCGGCACGGCGAGCGTCCTGCTCGGCCTGACGCAACAGTTCACTGCGAGCGTCAGCGGCACAACAAACACTGCCGTCACCTGGAGCGTCAACAACGTCCCCGGCGGCGGCGCGGCTACCGGCACCATCAACTCCCAGGGACTCTACGTCGCCCCGCCCAGCGTCCCTGCCCCCGCCACAGTGGCGGTCAGCGCCACGAGCCAGGCCGACACCACCAAATCCGCCTCCGCGCAGACCACCATCCATAGCGACATCTCCGTGACCGTCGCGCCGCCCGTATCCAACGTCGAGCTCGGCGCAACGCAGAAATTCACCGCTTCCGTTTCCAGCGCCGGACAGCCGGACGTCTCGGTGCGCTGGAGCCTCTCGGGCGCTTCCTGCCCCGCCTCTTGCGGCTCGATCGACTCGAGCGGCACCTACACGGCGCCGCAAAACCTTCCCAACCCGTCCGAAATTTCCATCGTGGCCACCAGCGCCGCCGATCCTTCCAAGCAATCGAGCGCCATCGTCCATTTCACCAGCACTTTCACGCTCACTCTCTCCGGCCCCGCGAATCTTCTCACCGGCGGCTCAGCGCAGATCACCGCGACGCTTATTCCCGTGCCCGGATCGAGTCCCAATCCCGCCCTCACCTGGGATCTCTCCGGCGCCGGGTGTTCCGGCTCGGCTTGTGGCACGCTATCCCCATCCGGTTCTTCGTCTTCGAGCGGCGGCACATTCTCCACTTCCGCGAGCTATATCGCCCCCGCTATCGCGCCCAATCCCGCGAGCGTCACCATTACCGCCACATCCGCCGCCGACTCTTCCAAGAGAGCTGCGCTTACCATCTCTCTCTCTCAGGTGATCTCCGTCACGGTTTCTCCGTCTTCCGCCACGCGCGCTGCCAATCACCGGCTCACGCTCTTCGTGCAAGTCACCGGCTCCGCGAACATCTCCGTCGCCTGGAGCGTCAATGGCGTTCCCGGGGGGAACGCCTCCGTCGGCCAAATCTGCGCCGTTGGCTCTTCGCCCTGCCAAAGCATCACCACATCTTCCGTTTCTCAAGTCGATTACCTCGCGCCCGGCGCCATCCCCTTGGCCAATCCCGTCATGGTCCAAGCCGTGAGCCAGGCCGCGCCTGCGCAAATCGGTTTTTCTCAGATCACCGTGATCTCGCACATCGTCGTCAGCGTCACGCCTTCCGCCGTCACTCTGCCTCCCAGCGCCACGCAGCCCTTCGCTGCCGCCGTTCTCGGCACCGACGATCAAAACGCCATCTGGCAAATCCAGGGCCCCGCCTGCGCGAACCAACCCTGCGGCTCCGTGGACGCAAGCGGGCTCTACGCCGCCCCCCTCGCTGCGCCCTCGCCCAACTCCATCCAGGTTGTGGCCACAAGTTCCGAGGATACTTCGCAAACCGGCTCTGCCAGCGTCGCCATCGCCGGCGGCCCCAACATTTCGAATCTGCTCCCCGCGAGCGTCTTTGCCGGGGCGGCCTCGGGCTTCACGCTCAAGGTGGAAGGCAGCGGCTTCACACCGTCGAGCCCCGGCCCGGGCTCGACTCTTCTCATTGGCAACGCCGCGCGTACGACCACGTGTTCGTCATCGTCCGAATGCGACGCGCCGATCAATGCCTCTGACGTCGCCACCGCCGGAACCCTCTCCGTTCAGGCGCGCAACCCTGACAACTCGACCTCGAACCAGGTTTCCCTCGTCATCGTTGCGCCCTTCGCATCCGACGAGACTATTTCGCTCACATCTTCTTCGCCTTCCGCCACCGACCGCGACATCCTTGTCGTTCAGCCCACGACCGCCGGCGTCTCCACGCCCGGCGCGAGCGTCGATCTCGACGTCGCCGCCCTCGGGCCATTCTCCGCCTCCACCAATTCCTGCACGCTCGCCGGCAATCCCGTCGTCCTCGCGCGGCCCTCATCCGGATCCACCACCGCCGATCTTTGCGTTTTTTCCTCAAGCGGCCTCGACACCAGCATGAATTACGTCCTCTCCGGCTCCGGCGACGTCTCCGTCATTTCCCGCCAGCCCGCCGGACTCGGCATCATCCATCTCATCTTGCAAATTGCGAGCACGGCCGTTCCGGGCCCGCGCACCCTCTTCATCGAAAACGCCAACAAAGACAAGGCCGCCGCCACCGGCGCCCTCGAGGTGCAATGACCATGTCGTTCGCCGAACGCCGCCGTTTCCTCTGGATTCTCTTCCTGATCGGGCTGGTCTTGATCGCCGTGGTGGCCCGCGCCACCACTCTTGCGCGGCTGAGCTTCGAGGATCTCGCGGCGCGCGCCGATTCGGTCGTGCGCGCGCGCTGCCTCTCCACGGAAAGTCGCTGGGAAAACGGCGAGATCTGGACTTTTTCGGATTTCGAGGTGCTCGATGCGCCCAAGGGGCTCGTTGGCGGTCTGATCACGGTTCGCGGACTCGGCGGACGCGCGGACGGCTTCGTCTCCACCGTCGAAGCCGTCCCGCACTTTTCACCCGGCGAGGAGGTGTATCTTTTTCTCCTGCCCGCGCGCACGAACGCGGCCGACGCGCGCGGCCCGAGCTTTCTCGTTCTCGGATGGGCGCAGGGCGCTTTTCGCGTCCATCGCGATGCGCGCACCGGCCGCGCCACCGTTACGCAGGATTCCGCCGGGCTCGCGGTCTTCGATCCGCGCACCCGCGCCTTCCGCCGGGAAAACCTGCGCAACCTGCCCGTGGAAATCTTCGAGCAGCGCCTGCGCGCCGCGCTGGCTCGCGCGCCGGAACAGGAGTAGCGCCATGCCCCGTCAAGCGAGCCGTGCCAAGCGAACCCTCTCCCGCGCCGCCGCCTTTCTCTTCGCCGTCGCGATCAGCATCCCCGCCGCCGCGTACACGTTCAACTACGTCGTTCCCGACATGCGTCTTCCCGCGGCGCAATCGGGCGGATCCGCCTGCCCGGTGCCGCTCCGGGTGCTCACCACCGCCGGCTCGGTGAATCGCCGCTGGAGCACCGTGCTCGGCGCGAGTCCCGTCACGATCCTCACCGCCGACCAGACGCCCGACGGCCGCCTCAACGAAATCGAAAACACTATCCTCGAATCCTTTGCCGTGTGGACCGGCGTCAGCGGCTCGACCCTCACGCCCGCTTCGCTCGCTCCCCTGGCGCGCACCTCCACGCAGAATGCCTGCGCGTCCGACGGCGCCAATTCCATCTGCTTCGATCAGAGCGACGCCGCTTTCACTCCCGGCGTCCTGGCCTTCACCCGCGTCATCTCCGCCGACCACCTCGGCGCGCAGCTCGGCTCCGGCCCCGCCGCCACCCAAATCGGCCAGATCCTCGACGCCGACATCTATTTCAACCCCGGCGATTCACGCACGCGCTTCGCCACGCCCGCGGCGCTCGCCTCCCAGCCCTCCGCCTACGATCTCGAGTCCGTCCTCACCCACGAGCTCGGGCACGTCTTCGGCTTCAGCCACTCCGCCGTGTGGAGCGCGATGCTCTTTCCCTACGCTCCCGCGCCCGGCACCTTCACCGGCAGCCGCCCCAGTGCGCAGCAGCCGGACGCGCCGCTTTCCGACGACGACCGCACCGGCTTGCGCGTCCTCTATCCCGATTCGTCCGACGCAATCCACGTGGGAGAAGTTTCTGGAAGGATTATCCCGGCAAACCCGCTTTCTCTTCCTGATGCGCCCGCGGGGGTCACCGGCATCTACGGCGCGCACGTCGTCGCGCTCGACGCGACGACCGGCTCCGTCATCGCCGGAACGCTCGGCGGATGGTCGTGCGGCGGAGCCGGCCCGGCGCAATTCGACGGCAGCTTCCTCATCACGCGCCTTCCCGTCGGCGCGTCCGCGAGCTATAAGCTCTATGCCGAGCCGCTCAACGGCGTCGTGGATCCCTCGACCGTCGCGAACGCCACCGCTACCGTCTGCCGCAATGTTTCGACCGATCCCGGATGGCCCGCGCCTTCCTCCTGCGTCGTGCCGTCCGTGGACACGAACTTCACTGTGCGCATCCGCGGCACCCCGTAGCGCCGGCGCCGCCTGGACGGTTGATCTCGGCGCGTCCCGCCGGCGTCGCGACCTCGAGCGCGCCGAGGACCGCTTGTCGAATGGGTCTCATAGGAAGAACTTCCTTTCTTCACAAATAGGAAGGGGGATGGGAATTGCTCTTGCGAGGCCCGATTCGGCGCGATTCTCCTTCCCACCCCTCCCCCTGTCAACACGCCCATTCCCACTGGAGCGCCAGCACCCGCCGCAATATCCGCACTTCTGTCATTCCGAGCGAAGCCGGCGGATCACTCTCGATTTGCCCTCAGCATGGCGAAGGTCACTCCAGGCTTCGCTCTGGACAGGTTGCGGGCGCCTCTACAAATGCATAGTCGCGCGCTTCATCCCGCACTTGGCCAACTGCCGCAGGGCTTGCGTTCGGCGCTACACGAGCGGGGCAAATCCGTGTATGCTGTACGGCTTTTGCAGCAACAATAACAACAACGTCTGGGACCCATGACCAAACGACCCAAACCGATTGTGCTGACGATACTCGACGGCTGGGGCTTCCGCGCCGAGACCAAGGGCAACGCCATCGCGCTGGCACGCAAGCCCACCTACGACGAGCTGCTGAAGAGATTCCCCAATACGCTGATTCACACCTCCGGGCCGTACGTCGGGCTGCCCAACGGCCAGATGGGCAACAGCGAAGTGGGCCACATGAATATCGGCGCCGGGCGCATCGTGCACATGGACATCACCCGAATCGACTCGATGCTCGAGGACAGATCGTTCTACCGCACGCCGCTTTTCCTGCGCGCCATGGAGCGCGGGCGCTCGCGCCAGCTCCACTTGATGGGCCTGGTGAGCGACGGCGGCGTGCATTCGCAGCTCACGCATCTTTTCGCCCTGCTGGACATGGCCCGCCAGAACAAGGTCGAGCACGTCTTCGTCCACTGCTTCATGGACGGCCGCGACACTCCTCCCAACAGCGGCCGCGACTACTTGCGCCAGCTCCAGCAGAAGATGCGCGAACTCGGCGTGGGAAAAATCGCTACGGTGGTCGGGCGGTATTACGCCATGGACCGCGACAACCGCTGGGAGCGCATCGAGAAGGCTTACCGGGCGATGGTCCACGGCGAAGGGGAAACGAAATCCGATGACCCGGTCGCGGCCATCGAGCGAAGCTACGAACAGGGCGTCACCGATGAATTCGTCAAGCCCATCGTCATCACCGAGGCCGCCTCGCGCGACGCCCTTCCCGTAGGGCTGATTCGCGATGACGACGCGGTCATCTTCTTCAATTTCCGCGCCGATCGCGCCCGCCAGACCACCCGCGCGCTCGCCGAGCCCGGCTTCGACAAGTTCGCCGATCCCCAGCGGCCCAAGGACCTGTTTTTCGTGGCCATGACGAGATATGAGAAGTCCTGGGCCTGGCTGAACTACGTCATCGCCCCGGAAAAGCTCGAGCACATCCTCGCGCAGGTCTTTGCCGAGATCGACTACAAGAATTTGCGCTGCGCCGAGACGGAAAAGTACGCGCACGTCACCTATTTCTTCAACGGCGGCGTGGAAAAACCGTTTCAGGGCGAGGAGCGCATCCTGGTGCCGTCGCCGAAAGTGGCCACCTACGACCTCATGCCGGAAATGTCCGCCGCAGGGGTCACCGATACGGTGGTGAAGGCCATCGAGCGAGACTCGTTCGACGCCATCATCATGAATTACGCCAACGCCGACATGGTGGGCCATTCGGGCAAACTGGAAGCGGCCATCAAGGCAGTTGAGGCGGTGGACGCCGGGCTGGGACGAATCTATCAGGCGCTGAAGCCGCACGGGGGGGTGTGGATCATCACCGCCGATCACGGCAACGCCGAGACCATGATCGATCCGGATACCGGCGGGCCGCACACCTATCACACGACGAATCCCGTGCCGTTTATTCTGGCGGCCGAGGACTATCACGCGCCGCTGCGTCCCGGCGGCTCGCTGCGCGACATTGCGCCGACCATGCTGGCCGCGCTGGGCGTGCCGAGTCCGGGGGATATGACGGGCAGGGACTTGCGCACGAAGGCCTGAAGGTATTGCCAATTGCGCGCCGCTGGGGGTACGCTGCGCTCCCATGATATTGAAAACGATTCCGGGCCCGGCCCACAGCGTTCCCGCAAAAACCAAGCTCGCCATCTGCGTGCAGCATCCGTTCACGGTGTGGCACCCCCCGGCATCCTTCATCGAAGCCCTCCGCCGCCGCTGGCCCGAGATGAAGGTCGTGCACGCTCAGAACTACGAGCTTTTGGCCGCGGAAATCCCCGATGCCGACATTTTCGTGGGCTATTGGCTGAAGCCAGAGCAGTTCGCGCAGGCGCGAAAGCTCAAGTGGATCCATTCGACCTCGGCGGGCGTTTCCCATCTCATGTATCCCGGTCTCTGCAACTCCGGCGTCCTGGTGACGAACTCCAGCGGGATCTTCTCCGCGCCCATGGCCGAACACACCATGGGGCTGCTCATCGCCCTGGCGCGGAATTTCCCGGATACGCTTCGATACCAGGAGCGCCGCCAGTGGGCCCAGCAGGAATTGTGGGATAAGCCGCAGGGGCTGGAGGAATTGAACGGACAGCTCCTGCTGATTTTGGGATTCGGCTCGATTGGGCGCGAATTGGCGCGGCTGGCGCGCGCCTTCGGCATGCGCATCTGGGGCGTGACGCGGTCGGGCGAAGGCGACCGCACGCTCGCCGAAAAGATTCTTCCTCCCTCGCGCCTCGATGAAGCGTTGCCGGAGGCGGACTACGTGGTCATCGCCGCGCCGGAAACGCCCGATACCAGGCAACTCGTGGGCGCGGCGCAGATCGCCCGGATGAAGGCGCGGGCGAGGGTCGTGAATATTGCGCGCGGCTCGCTGCTCGATGAAGCCGCTCTCGTGCGCGCCTTGGAGGCCGGGGCGCTCGCGGGTGCGGCGCTCGACGTGACGACCGACGAGCCGCTGCCTCCGGAGAGCCCGCTGTGGTCCGCGCCCAACCTCCTGCTGACTCCGCACACCAGCGCCGCGAGCCAGCGCCTGTGGGAGCGCCAGACCGCGCTGGTCGTTGAGCTGCTGGATCGCTGGTTTGACGGAAAAGAACTGTTCAACCGCGTGGATTTTTCGCGCGGATACTAGCGGCGAACTGTTGCGCCGCGGCGTGGGCGGGGCGCTTCGGCCGGCCGTCAATCGCCGGTGTTGTCTTTCATCGCGGTGTAACCCTGCCGGACATACACGACGTATTTCAGCTTCTTGCCCTTCTGATCGGTGACGGTCAGCGGGCTGCCGTCGGGGGCGACGAGCTCGACCTTGATCTTGCGGAATTTGCCGTCGCGCGCGCGGTTCGTCGGGACGTAAGCCAGGCTGTACTGATTCCGCAGAAAGGCAGCCACATCCTTGAAGATGCCCGGTATTTCGCCGTCAAACTGAGGGAACCAGGCGTAGCCGCCGGTCATCTGCGCGAACGTGCGGAGCTGATTCTCGGCCTGCTCGTAATTCAATTGGGCCATGGCTCCCATGCCATGAGCTTCCGCCAAGGTCGTGATTGGCTTGTCCAACCCGACGCAAAAAATGGTCACGCCGGTTTGACGAAGCTGTTTGAGCGTTTGGTCCAGCGTGTGCTTCGAAAAGGTATCTACCCCAGTGGCTATCACAAGGATCGATTTCCTGCCTTTGACGTCTTTCAAGCGATCGACCGTATCCAGCAACGCATCGAAAACATTCGATTCGCTGAATCCGGGAAAGTACATGTGGCCGATGGCGTCGCGGACTTCGTCCTTGTTCTGCGTGAAATCGACGTCCAAGTGCGTATTCATGTCGAAGGTCACGAGCGCGACCCAATCGTTCGGCTTCAACTGGGGGAGCAGCGCGGGCGTCCAGTACCTGGCGAGGTACGCAAAATCGCCGTACCTGCGGGCGCTGAACTCCATGACGATGACTATGGTGATGGGCGCATCGGTGGGCGCAAAGTTGGTGACGGTTTGGGGGACGCCGTCCTCGAAAACCCGGAAATTCTCCCTTTTGAGACCGGTGAGGAGATCGCCGCGCTGCGTGGCGGCAACGACGTCCAGAGTCACAACCGGAACCTCGACAGTGATCGTCGCTCCAGGTTGCTGCGCACCCTGCGCTGGCGGGGTCCCTTCTTGCGGCTCGGTGGCCGCCTTGGCCTGGGTCACCCCGGCAAACTCGCTCGCCGGAAGCACGAGCGCGAGGACCAGGGCTGCGAAAATGAGAGCATGGAGACTTGGCCTCATCATATGCGTTTCACCTTTCCGGATGCGGTCACGAATGGCCGATCGGGCACAACGACGGTCGCGGATTCGGAGCCACGCTCACCGGACGACAGCCCGTTGAGGATTGGCAACGTCATCGCCAGCTCCCGCCACGCCCCCCGAAACCACATGTTAGTATGAAGCACTTGCGAAACGAAACGTTTCCTTACACTGGGGGTAATGCCGCGATGAATGTCCGCAAATCGGTCCGCTGGTTCGCACTCTTAATTCTGTCGTTCAGCCTTGGCGCAAGGGCACTCCCGGCGCAGGAGCTTCCCGATGCGGCGCAGCTGCATGTGGACGCCACCCAATGGCTCGCCAACCTGATCCGGATTGACACGACGAATCCGCCGGGGAACGAGCGGGCAGCGGCAGTCTACCTTGCCGGAATTCTCGAGAAGGAGGGCATGACGCCGGAATTGCTGGACGTTGCGCCCGGGCGGAGCGCGGTGGTGGCGCGGTTGCGGAGTTCGGCGGTGCCGGACCCGGCGCGAGCGCTGCTGCTCGTCAGCCACCTGGACGTCGCGGGAGCGGACCGCGCGAAATGGACCGTGGATCCCTTTGGCGGCGTGATCAAGGACGGTTATCTCTACGGGCGGGGGGCGATCGACGACAAGGGGATGGTCGTGGCCAACCTGGCCACTCTGATTGCGCTCAAGCGCTCCGGCGCGCGGTTGAACCGCGACGTCATCTTCTTGGCGACAACTGACGAAGAGGAAAGCGGGGCGGCCAGCATCAAGACGCTCATTGCGAAATACTGGGACAAATTCGCGGCCGGGTACGCACTGAACGAGGGCGGCAACGTCGTCATGAAGGACGGGAAAGTGCAGTACGTGGCCATCCAGGTGAGCGAGAAGGTGGCCTACAACGTCAAGGTCATTGCGCGAGGGACAATCGGAGACGGCTCGGTTCCGAGAAAGGACAATGCCGTCGTTCACCTCGCCGAGGCCATCGCCAAGATCGGCGAGTATTCCCCGCCCTTACGGCTGACAGCGCTTGTGCGGCGCTACTTCGAGCAAGTCGCCGGCGTGCAGGACGACTTTGCAGCCAAATGGATCCGCGCGCTGGAATCGACGGACCGCGCCGAGCATGCCGCGAAGGTCCTTTCGGACCTCAATCCGATGTGGAACGCGATCCTGCGCGACACGATCACACCGACCACGCTGGAGGCGGGCGGGCGAGCGTACATGATTCCCGCGGAAGCGCGGGCGAACCTGAACATCAGGCTCCTGCCGGGGGACTCGATTGATGGGGTGGTCGCGGACTTGAAGAAGCTGGTGAACGATCCGCAGATCCAGTTTGAAGTGGCTGAAGAGGGAACCATCGCAGCACCACCTTCGACGTGCGAAAACGACTTTTGTCAAACCTTAGCGCGAGTGATCTCCCAAGAGTTTCCCGGCGCGCTCGTGGTGCCCTCGCTGTCGCCTTGGGCAACCGATTCGGCCCAGCTCCGGCTGCACAGCGTGCAGGCGTACGGGCTTGCGCCGTTTCCTCTGACCGAGCAGGACTTGGGGCGGATGCACGGCAATGACGAGCGCATTTCGCTCGACGCCCTCGACCGTGGCGTGCAGAATCTTTACCGCATCGTGGCGGAATTCTCGGTCGCAAAACAATAGGGCCTCTGGAATAGAGGATGCTCTTCCGGCGCACAAAAATCGTCTGCACCATCGGTCCGGCCAGCCGGTCAACCCAGCTCATCGACCGGCTGATGCGGGCGGGCATGGATGTGGCGCGACTGAACTTTTCACACTCCAACCACGCCCAGCACGCCCAGACCATCGGGCTCATCCGCAGGATTTCGTTTCGCCAGGAAAAACCCATCGCCGTCCTGGCCGATCTGCAAGGACCGAAGATTCGCACCGGAGCGCTACGGGGCGGGCAGCCGGTTGAGCTGCGCGCGGGCCAACAGTTCACCATCGACACCGGCAACTCACCCGGCGACTCGGCGCGCGTCAGCACCACGTTCAAGCAGCTCTCGCGCGACGTGCGCCGCGGCGACCGCATTCTGCTCGCCGACGGCCTGATCGAGCTGCGGGTCGCACGGGTGCGCGGCACCGACGTGATTTGCGAAGTGGAGAACGGCGGACAGCTCGGCGAGCACAAGGGAATCAATCTGCCGGGCGTGTACCTGCGCGTGCCCGCGCTGACGCCGAAGGACCGCGAAGACCTGAAGTTTGCCTTGCGGCAGGGAGCCAACTACATCGCGGTGAGCTTCGTGCGGCGTCCGGAGGACGTGCTGGCCGCGCGCGCGGCGATCCGGCAACAGGGGAAAGAGACGCCCATCATTGCGAAGATCGAGAAGCCGGAAGCCATCGACAACCTGGATGCGATTTTGCGGGTCGCCGACGGAGTGATGGTGGCGCGGGGCGATCTGGGCGTGGAGATGAAGCCGGAGCGGGTTCCGGTGGTGCAGAAACAGATCATCGCGCGGGCGCGGGAGTTTCGCCGGCCGGTGATTACCGCGACGCAAATGCTCGAGTCCATGACGCAGAATCCGCGCCCCACCCGCGCCGAAGCATCGGACGTGGCCAACGCCATTTTCGACGGCTCGGACGCGGTGATGCTTTCCGGCGAGACGGCGATCGGCAAGTATCCGGTCGAGTCGGTGCAGATGATGGCGCGGATCATCGAGGAAGCCGAAGCGAGCGTCCACGAGTTCCCGCGGCCCGCGCCGAGCGAACAGAAGAGGGTGGCGGAGACAGTTTCCGAGCTCGTTTGCCATGCTTCACGAGAGCTGAACATCAAAGTGATCGCCGTGTACACGAAGAGCGGCTCGACGGCGGCGCTGATTTCGAAATACCGGCCACGCACGCCCATCATCGCGTTCTCGCCGGAAGCAGAGACGCGCCGGCGGCTGAGTCTCCTCTGGGGCGTCCTGCCGAGAAGAATTGCCGACGCGAGGAACATCGAGGGGGCCACGGCGCTGGCGGAGAAGCGGCTGCTCGAAGAAGGGCTCGTCAAACGCGGGGACGTGATCGTAGTCGTGGCCGGCACGCCGATGGGAATCCGCGGCACAACAAACTTCATGAAATTCCACGTCGTGGGGAATCCGAAGGGGTAGGGCGCGAGAGATCCTCAGCCTTCCGCTAAGACAAGGCTCCGCAGGTAGGGAATTTCTTCGCACAGCACGCGGTAATGTGACCATCGGTTGAGGTTCCTCGCGCATCCTCATCGGATGCGCTCGGAATGACGCAGTCGTTCTAGTTGACCCAGCGGTCGGGGCCGGAAGGGGGCTCGTCGCGGTGGCGGCGCATGTAGACCTCGAACTTGCGGCGGGTGCGCTGCTGCTTCCAGTCGGCCAGGCGGTTGCGGGCGCGAAACAGGAAGGAGCTGCGGCGCAGGTACAGGTAGCCGACACCAATCCCGCCGAGATGGCAGATGTGGCTGATCTTGTCACCGCCGGAGCCGAGGGTACCGAGGAATTCCAAAGCGATCATGATCCAGACGAAGGTGCGCATGCGCATCTGGATGGGAATGGGGAACATGATGAGGCGGCGTTCGGGGAATAGAACGGCACAGGCGATGAGAATTCCGAAAATGGCGCCGGAGGCTCCAATCGTGGGGATGTAGGAGTAACCATGGCCGAAGAGGGCGGGTATCGTCTTCACGATGACGTTAATGAGTCCGGCGCCGACGCCGGTGAGGAAGTAGTAGCGCAGGAAACGGTCGCGTCCCCAAACGAGTTCGAGGTCCCGCCCAAACATCCACAGCATGAACATGTTGATGAGGATGTGCCAGATGCTGTGAACGTCATGCAAGAAAAGATAGGTGAATGGCTGCCACATACGCAGGCCGGGAATGACTCCCGCGGGCACCAGACCGAACCACAAAAGCAAGCGCTGGTAGGTGAAGGGACCCCAAAAGGTGTAGACGAGGACCTGCAGAATGAAAACGGCCACGGTGGCGATCAGCAGGAGCCGAATCCCGGGAGTAATGAAGAAATCGAAGCTGACCCGATAGGAGCGGTAGCTCGGGCGAGAACCCATGGTGAATCCAGTCTACGGCGAGGCCGTCCGCGAGTCAAAGCGGGGCCAGCCGCTTGAGGACAACGCGCGAAACCAGCGCACCGTCGAGGCGTTCGATCGCATTTGAATCACCGCCAGGGCGAACCTGCCACAGTCAACTGAGTCTCTTGCGCGCGAAGACGAAGAGCGACGCGGCGAGCGCCACGAACACGACCAAGCCGAAGGCGGGCGCATGGCTCAGGTGCGCCCAGTGCTTGGGCCCAAACAGGAGCAGATCGGGACGAAGCGGGAGGCGGAGCAAACGCGTCAGCCAGTGCGGAATACCGGTGGCGATTTGAGGGTCCTGCAGGACGCTGATCACGATGGCCAGCAAACCGAAGACGCCGCGGGCGGACTCTTGTCAGATCGAGAGGCCGTGTTTGAATGGGACGTTGGGATCCTTCAGGGCGCAGACTTCCCGCTCCTCAGGATGACAAGTGGTGGTTGCGAGAAGCAGCGCAACAGCAGCGGCATTGCCTCCCTTCGACAAGCTCAGGACATGCCGCACTCCAAAGGAACAGCCTGATTGGCGCTTACAAGGTTTCGAGAATCTGCCTTAGGTAGTTCCAGAAATGTTCCACGGTAGATATCTGCACGCGCTCGTTGGGGCTGTGAGGATCCACGATCGTCGGACCAAAAGACACCATCTGCATGCCGGGATATTTCTCGCCGATGACGCCACACTCCAAACCAGCATGCATGGCGATCAGCTTGGCAGGCTGGCCGAAGAGTTTTTGGTGCACTGCCTGGAGCTTTCGAATTAAATCGCTGTTTGGCTCGGGTTTCCAGCCGGGATAGTCACCAGCGTGCTCGGCCTCGAAGCCCGCGAGACAGCATACCGTGGCCACCATGCGGGCAGCAGATTGTTTGCTGGTCGCGATCGCACTCCGCTGACTCGTGACAATCTCGACTAGATCCCCCTTGGTAATGACGGTCGCCAGGTTCGTGGAGGTCTGAACCAAGCCGGGAACGTCGGGGCTCATCGCTAGAACTCCATGAGGCATACTGGCCAGAAGAGCCGCGGTATTTTTCGCGTCGCTCACACTCAGCACCATTGCGGGGCGTTTGGTTTCCGCGGTCGTGATCTGAAGTCCGGAATCGAAGCCTCCCAATTCGGCTTTGCACGTAGCTTCGGCTGAGGCGACAATCGATTTCAATTCAGCTTCGCGCGAATCGGGAAGCACCACGATGGCCACCGCCTCGCGAGGGATGGCGTTGTGCGCGCTTCCACCGTTGACCTCAGCGAGTTCGACGGGAAGGCGATCGACCAAGTCCTGAAGGACTGCACCCATGATGCGCAGGGCATTCCCGCGGCCTTGATGGATATCGACGCCGGAGTGACCTCCCCTCAGGCCAGTCACCTTGATCCGCCAAGCCGAGCCGGCAGCGGCGGGAACAAGCTTGACCTTGCGTCGAGCAGTGGTGTTAACCCCACCGGCACAACCGATACACAGGGTTCCCTCCTCTTCGCTGTCCAGATTCAGATAAAACGTGGACTTCAGCAAACCAGGGGCGAATTGAGAAGCGCCGGTGAGACCGGTCTCTTCGTCGATGGTGAAAGCGAACTCGAGAGGACCATGGGCAAGGTCATTGCTTTCCATCACGGCAAGTGCGGCGGCGACGCCAACGCCGTTATCGGCGCCGAGGGTCGTACCATCCGCCTTCAACCAGTCGCCGTCTCTTACGACGTTGATTGGATCTTTATCGAAGTCATGAACGGTTGCCTCATTTTTCTCACAGACCATGTCGAGGTGGCCTTGTAAGAGGGTCATTGGCGCTCCCTCGCGTCCCGGGCGAGCCGGTTTGCGAACGATCAGGTTGCCGACATTGTCCTGCACGGGTTCCAGACCCAGCTTCGTAGCCACACTGCGGACATACTCTCGTGCGGCCCCTTCCTTAGTCGAGGCGCGGGGAATGGCCGCCAATCTGTCAAAGTGTTTCCACAACTGTTCAGGTTGCAAGTTTGCGAGTGCAAGCATCATGGTATGCTCCGCGGCACTAAGGCGGGATTTGATTTTGATGAGGACAACAACGGCATTGTACATTCATCTGGCGTGCGAGCGACAGTGTGGACAGCGCCGGAGGGAACCGATGGCGCGATCCCGAGACAACGGTGTTGCACGGTGGCCTCGCTGTGCTTGCGAACGAATGAAGTGGCATGCTAACGTTCCGTGTCTTCTAGAGTTACCCACCACACAAGGTAGTTGCGAGGTTCGCGCATGAACACTCAATCTTCTGTTTCGCCGGGTCCGAAGAAGTACCAGCCTTACGTTCCCCCCGATGCGCCAATGAAGGAATTCACCTTCCGGGCCGTGCTCATCGGGCTGGTGATGACGGCGATTCTCGGGTCGGCAAACGCCTATCTCGGGCTAAAGGCGGGAATGACGATTGCGGCGACCTATCCGGCGGCGGTGATCGGCATGGCACTGCTGCGGCTGATGAAGGGCTCGCTGCTGGAAGAGAACATCGCGCGAACCGTGGGCTCGATCGGCGAGTCCGTGGCGGCGGGGGCCGTGTTCACGATTCCCGCGTTTGTGATGGCGGGACTATGGCCAGGGCTCACCCGCGAGAAGTATTGGAATTGCGTCGCGCTGATGGTGATTGGCGGAACGCTGGGAATTCTCTTTGTGACGCTGTTGCGACGCGTGATGGTCGAGGACCCCGAACTTCCCTATCCCGAGTCGGTGGCGGCGTCGGAGATTCATAAAGCCGGACAGCAAGGGGCCAAGGCGGCCAAGATTCTGTTTGCCAACATGGGATTCGGCGGGTTCATGTTCCTGCTGGGCGCGGTCAACGTGTTTTCGCCGAATAACACATTTGCTGTGAGGATCAGTGCGCTGGGCAAGAAGTTGTTGCTGCGTACCAGCACGAATCCAAACGTTGTGACCACAGTCACTGGGGGAACTACGTTATTCACCGCGCCGGACATCAGCCCGGCGTACCTGGGGGTCGGATACATTATTGGTCCACGGCTGGCGGGGTTGAATTTCGCGGGCGGGGTGCTGGCCTGGGGGCTGCTGGTGCCGTTACTCACCTTTACGATCGGGCCCTACATTCAGGCGGCACAGCCGGCCGGACAGAGCCTCTCGTGGTCCCTGCTGGCCGGAGCAATCTACTACTCCATCGTGCGTCCTATCGCGGTCGGGGGGATGCTGGTGGGCGCGACTTACACATTGTTCAAGATGCGCAAGCAGCTTGCGGTAGGCATGGGGCGAGCGATTTCGGATTTGAAGAAGTCGGCGGCCGCGCATGCAACGACCAATCGCACCGAGCGCGACCTGCCCGCCAAAGCCGTCTTTGCGGGAGTAGCCGTCGTGTTCATCGCCATGATCGTTCTGTACTACCACTTCATCAGCGGCGCGGGGACCCTTTCCAGTTCCAAGATTCTTTCCGGTTCGCTGGTGGGCGCAGGAGTGATGGTCATCATCGGATTCTTCTTCGCTGCGGTTTCCGGCAACCTGGTCGGCATGATCGGGTCTTCAAACAATCCTGTGTCAGGACTTACGCTGTGTACTTTGGTGATCGCGGCCTTGCTGATGGTCGCTCTGGGAGTTTCCGGCACCGGCGGGGTCGCGGCCGTGCTGGGCGTAGCGGCGGTGATCTGTGTGTCCTCGGCGGTCGCAGGCGAGATGCTGCAAGACTTGAAGGTTGGACACATTCTCGGTGGCACCCCTTCGAAGATGCAGATCGGAGACCTGTTGGGAATTGTGGTTGCATCCTTGGTGCTGTTCTTTCCCCTGGCTGTACTCGACAAGGCTTATCACTTTGGCAGTCCCGCGTTGTCGGCTCCGCAAGCGGGCTTGATGGCGATGCTTGCCAAAGGCATTGTGGGCGGTGACATGGCTTGGCCGCTGGTGGTGGTCGGAATTCTGCTGGGCATCGCGATGATCATGATCGAAGTCAAGAGCGTGATGCTGTTCTCCGTCGGCATGTATTTGCCTCTAGGGACGACCTTTGCGATTTTCGTGGGCGGGATCATTCGCTGGGTCACCGACAAACTGCGCGACCGCCGCGGTTACAACGATGCGCAGAAGGCGCGGGTGGATAACGCCGGCGTTTTGACCGCTTCGGGGCTGATCGCGGGAGAGGCTTTGTCTGGCCTCGTGATCGCCGGCCTAGTGGGTGCCGGCAAAAACGTGACATTGGTCCACTGGACGCCTTCGATTTGGGCCGCGCTGGCCGCGCTAGCAGTGCTGGTGATCACGATGGTTCGTGTTCCGCTGGCCAACGCGGGGAGTCCCGACGAGCCAGCACCCCCATCAGCAATCATGTAACGGTGCTCCACCCGCCGCGCTCGCCGGCGACGAGCACGTCGGCGCAAGCCGTGCCTTCGGGAAAAGCCAGGTTGCCGTGCTCTTTCACAATGAGCTGGCGGCGCAGCGGAATCATCATGAGCACGCCGAGCCAGCCGCCCAGAAGCGCCAGCGGGAAAATGCGCCAGTAAGTGAATTCCGATCCGAATCCGAGAAAGATAAGCGCGGGGAGGGTGAAGAGCACGCCGGCAGCGAGAGATTCTCCGGCGGAACCGGTGGTCTGCACGATATTGTTTTCGAGGATGGTAGAGCGGCCAAGAGGGCGCAGGAGGCTGATGGAGAGCACGGCGATGGGAATCGAGGCGGAGACGGTGAGGCCAGCGCGCAAACCGACGTAAGTGGTCACGGCGCCGAACAGAAGTCCGAAGAGGGCGCCGAGCAACAAGGCTCGAAAGGAGAACTCCCTGGGACTCTCTTCGGCCGGCACGTAGCTGCGAAACTCAGCGGGCGGGGCCGTGGAACTCCAGGGTCGTGTGCTCACCGTGCACCTCCATGGCGCAGCCTCGGGAAAAGTCGAACGCGCGCGATTATGCCGCACTCGCGCGCCGCGCGGAAGCAAATCCTGCGTACCCTGCAGGGTGCTGGAGCGGTCCCTGGGTCCCTGCGTCTTGTCCCGGCGGATTCAAGTGGCGGCGGGAGAACATGCCGGTCGAGCGTTCCATTGACTTAGCTTCCAGCGCTATGTTACGCATAGTTGGTAGTGGCTGTTTAGGTTGCCCGACAGCGCCGCATGGCAGTGAAGACCAAGCACGTTGAGATAACCCTGGGGACGCGGTTGGAAAGCGTCAACCAGGCGGAGGAGGCATCCCTGCGCGTGGCGGCCGACGCCGGTTTCGACGACGACGACTGCCACAAGATCGGCATGTCGGTGCGCGAGGGCGTCATCAACGCGTTCCACTATGGAAACGGAGAGCACGGCGACAAGCAAATCCACCTCAGCTTCGACCTGACGCCGGAGAAACTCATCGTCCACGTGCTCGACGAAGGGAACGGATTCAACCTGGCCTCGGTGCCTGATCCCCTGGCGAGAGAGAACCTGCTGAAGACCTCCGGGCGGGGAATCTTCCTGATGCGCGCGTTTATGGACGAGTTTGACGTGAAGCGGGGGAAAACGGGCGGCGCCGAAGTCATCATGTCGAAGCTGTTGCCGGGCGCGCGTGGCAAGCAGGGGCCGCCGAACGGGAACCGGCCGACACAACGGAAGAGGTCTTGACTGGTGGCCATCCGCTCTACGACGCGCAATGTGGGCGCGGTGACAGTGGTGGACGTGAGCGGAAGGATCACGCTTGGCGAGGGCAGCGCGGCGCTACGGCGTCTGCTGGGCGAGCTGATCGGCCAGGGGCGGATCAAGATCGTCCTGGACCTGGCCGATGTGGAATACATCGACAGCTCCGGGATCGGCGAGATGGTGAGCGGCTACCGGACGGTGACCAAAGCCGGAGGGGACTTGAAGCTGCTGCACCTGACCCAGAAAGTCCACGATCTGCTGCAAATTACGAGGCTTTTCACCGTTTTCGACGTGCATTCAGATGAGGCTGCGGCGCTCGGCAGTTTCCACTGAGTCTTCGGCCCGCCTACTGGACACTCCCTCGATTTTGTGCCAGCATACCGCCGCGTTTTCGGGGTCTGTAATACCGCGGTTTTCAGGAAATTCGTGGCGACGGGTTTCCTCCGGCTGGCGTTACACCCGCAGAAGCGCTATCTCAAGGCAAGAGGAGTACCGAAGTTGAGCAGAGAGCAAGGTGTGGTGAAGTGGTTCAATGCGGCAAAAGGGTATGGGTTCATCCAGCGCCAGTCGGGCGAGGACGTATTCGTTCATTTCTCGGCGATCCAGATGGACGGCTACAAGACACTCACCGAGGGCCAACAAGTGGAGTTTGAAGTGAAGCAGGGACCCAAGGGGTATCAAGCCGAAAACGTAACCCGGGCTGCCTGAGCATCGAAACTCTCCCAGGCCCCGTCTCCCGCGGATGGGGCCTTTTTCTTTTGGTACGCGATGCGGCAGAATGCCGGAGTGGGCGACGCGAGCACGACCGCGTGGATCATGGCACGGGCGCGGGAGCTGGGGTTCGATCTGTGCGGCGTGGCCCGCGCGGAGGAATTTCCCGAGCTGTTGCGGATGAGCGAGTGGCTCGAGCTCGGCTACGCGGGCGAGATGCGCTACCTCGAAGACTCGCGGCGCCGCTCGCTTGAGTCCGTTCTCCCTGGCGCGCGAAGCATTGTGGTCTGCGCGCTGAACTACAACACCCCGCAGGCGTACTCGGTCGAAGCGCGCGACGGATGGCTCGGCGAGGAGCCGCACGGATGGATCTCGCGCTACGCCTGGGGCGACGACTACCACCAGGTGCTCGGGCGAAAGCTGGAAGAGCTGCTGCGCGGGCTGCGCGAGAGACGCGCCCCGCCGTTCGAGGCGCGGGCGTACGTGGACACGGGGCCCGTGGCGGAGCGCGTGGCGGCCAAGTACGCCGGGCTCGGCTGGCTCGGGAAAAACACCTGTCTGATCAACGAGAAACTCGGCTCCTGGCTTTTCCTGGGACTCATCCTGACGACGCTCGATCTGGCGCCGAGTCTTGCCGAGGCGGAAGGACCTCCGCCGGATCTGTGCGGGAACTGCCGCCTATGCCTCGATGCTTGTCCGACGGGAGCGCTGGTGGAACCGTACGTGATGGACGCGCGGCGGTGCATTTCTTACCTGACGATAGAACTGCGCGGGAGTATTCCCGAACCGTTGCGCGAACCTGTGGGAACGCACGCGTTCGGTTGCGACATCTGCCAGGACGTTTGCCCGTGGAACCGCGGCGCAACGGCGACAAACGAGGCGGCTTTTCTGCCTCGCGCGATCGAAGATATGGATGGCTCCGGGCACTCGCTTTGCTTGCCGGAGTTGGAATGGCTGGCAGGGCTCGGCGAAGAGGAATTTGGCGCGGCGTTTCGCGGGAGCGCGGTGCGCCGGGCGAAGTGGCGCGGAATCGTGCGGAACGCTTGCGTGGCTCTGGGCAACTCGCGCCTGCGAACAGACAGCGCGGCCTACGAGCGCGTTCTAACGTTGCTGAAGAAGCTTGGCGACGCGCACGACCCGATGATCGCCGAGCACGCAAAATGGGCGCTCGAGCGGCTGGCGGGCGCCTCGCGCTGATGGGATGCGCCTGACGTCTTGGCTGCTCGTGGGCTGGGCAGCGCAGATGAGCCGGAGGTGGACGTCAGAAACCGCCGCCGCCACCGCCGCCGAACCCGCCGCCGGAAAAGCCGCCGCCACCGCCAAATCCACCGAAGCCCGAGCCGCCGGAACTGCGGGGAGCTGATGCAAAGACCGCTCCGGTCTGTGCGGACATGGCGTTGAGATTGCCGACGAAGAGGAGAGGATAGAATCCCGGCCCAAAGGAGCCGCGGTACCACTGAGGCGGCTGGGTGTAAATGCTTTGAAACGCCTTGCTCCAGTTCTTCTCCACGCCGAGCGCCATCGCGTAAGGCAGGAACTTCTCGAACATCTCCGGCGTCTTCACGGTGCGGTTGAAACGATCCGCTTCGACGTGATTCAGAAAATCCTCGAATCCCAGGAGGTGTTCGAGGGCGTCGGTGCCTTGGGCCGTGCGCACGGGCATGAACCAGCCGAAACCGCAGATCACGGCTGCCGTGAGGATGCCCGCGACAATGAAGGGGAGGGGCGCCATGCCGAGCTGAGCGGCAAACCGCAGCCCTCCCAGCAGAAGAATGACTCCAACGATCACGCCGCCGCCGAGCCAACCCCCACGAACGCTATCGGGCCGGCGGCCGTAGTACCCATGCGTAACGAGAGAACCGAGCAAGGCGCTCTTGATTCCCGGCAGCTCCGTATAAAAGTTGTTGTGAAGTTTATCGAGGCTGGTCACGTCTGCGCCTTCGGGAAACATTCCGTCGAGCAGTTCCTGCTCGTGGTCCTTCAAGCCGGTCCATTCCTGGCGCGGCTTGCGCAGATGGAAGACGTAGTCTTTGTCGGACCCGAGAGGGAATATGTGTTCCTTCGATGTTTCCTCGATGAGAATGTAGCCGCGAACGGCGAGGTCCACGATCGTGGCGGTGATGTCGCGCATGTTTGCGGATTCGTCCACGAGCGTGCCGGCCTCACCCGGTGTGAGCCCTTCAGGAGGAGCGTACTGGGCGGCGATGGGATTCAGCCGCGGATCGCGGCCGCGCGTGTACCAGATCCAGAACATCAGCGCCAGGGCCACGATCGGGATGAAGAGCGGCCAGTTGCTCTGTAAGAAGAGACTCACGCGGGCGAACCCGCTGGGTTGGCGGACGAAACCCTTATCCCAGGCAATGGCAACGGTCAGGCCTTCGTGGAAACCCAACGGGCGCCGCAATCGGACATCGACTGCATTGGCCACGATCTCGGAGTCAGCATCCTGGGAAGAAGAACCGTAGGCGCCGGTGTAAACGTTTGTGCGGATTCCGGTGGTGCCTTCGGGAAGAACGACGCGGGCATCGGCGTCCCGGATGGGGACATCCCACTCGTCGCCGGTGACGTTCCAGTAGAGCTCGTCGTAGGTTTCCCAAAAGCGGAGGCCATCGAGAACCTGGTATTGGATGACGATGGTTTTGCGGGCGTCCTCCGCACCGGGCACGTAGATCTTCAATTTGCGGTACTGGCGTTCGCGGCTGGACTCGTATTTGAGCGGCGTGCCGTCTTCATCGGTCACACGGGTGACCCTGAGGAACAGAGAGTAGTTCGTTCCATGCGGGCCGGCGTATTCCACAGGGATGGTGCGATAGAGGCCGTGCCAGGAACCGATGAAATCGGCGTGAATGGTTTCGGTGACGTCGATCCTTCCGTCGGGCGCGACAAAGACTTCCGCATCGAAGCGTTCGATGCGCAGCTCGCGCGCCGCAAGCGGAGCGGAAAGCAGCAGCGCTCCGGCCAGCGCAGACAAACAGACAAATAGGACACGGCGGAAGATCGAAAACATGGAGGCGCGCGTCATTGGGTCGTTTCTCCGGATCAGGCGGTAGGCGCGTTGAAGCTGACCTTGGGCGCCTCGCGCTCGGCCGGAGCCGCAACTTCAAAGAACTCACGCTCCTTGAAATTGAACATGTTCGCGATGATGTTCGTGGGGAATTGCTGGATCTTCGTGTCGAAATCGCGGACGACCGCATTGTAGTAGCGCCGGGCGTTCTGGATGGTGTCCTCAAGCGCGGAGAGCGAGCCTTGAAGCTGGGTGAAGCTCTCGACGGCTCGAAGCTGAGGATACGCTTCGGCAAGGGCGAAGAGGCTCTTCAGGGCGCCGGTCAGCATGTTTTCGGCTTCCGCTTTTGCGGCGGGGCCCTGAGCGGACATAGCGCGGCTCCGGGCGCTGACGACGGCATCGAGTGTGCCGCGCTCATGGGCGGCGTAGCCCTTGACGGTTTCAACCAGGTTGGGAATGAGGTCATAGCGGCGCTTGAGCTGCACGTCGATATCAGCCCAGGCGTTTTCGCATTGGACCTTCAGCCGCACGAGACCGTTGTAGGCCCCGACGACGTAAAGAACGAGCACGACGACGACAGCAAGCAGAATCCATGCAGCAATCATGAGGGAACCTCGCGTGATACGAGATGCGTTGCAGCGTGCGAACGGGGCCACTATACGTGCTGTCCGGTCAGGAGTAAAGGAGGCGTAGCGGGGGCCAGTTGACATACCAGACGCAACAAGGTATCAACTAGCTTGGCGTGCATTGGGCCCCGCAAGAATCCGCCCATTTGAGCGCGCCTACTTCACTGGAGGAGACCTCTCATGCCGAACAGTGTCCGCGCGATACCGGAAGGCCATCACTCGATTACTCCGTCACTTACGTGCCGCGACGCCGCCAGCGCCATCGAGTTTTACAAGAGCGTTTTCGGCGCAACCGAGATCTCGCGTATGCCCATGGGCGATGGAAAGATCGGGCATGCAGAACTGAGAATCGGTGACTCGATGCTTATGTTGAATGACGAGTTTCCCGGAATTGCAACCGCGCCGGGCACGGCCGGCAGCCCTGTCATGTTGTTCCTCTACACAGAAGATGTCGATTCGACGTTCCATCGGGCCGTCAATGCGGGCAGCAAGGCGGATATGGCTCCGGAAAACATGTTCTGGGGCGACCGTTACGGGAAAATCACGGACCCCTATGGACACAAGTGGGGATTGGCGACGCACGTCGAGGATGTGGCGCCGGACGAATTGGCGCGCCGCTCCGCTGAATGGACTTCGAGAATGGCCAAAGCGGCCGGGCAAAGCTGATACGTCGCGACCCGTTTCTGGAGTAGGTCTTCACCCCCGGGCACAAGGCAGGAGCAGTCGGTGGCGACGGTTGGCCTTCGGGCCGCGCGCGTACAAGACTGCGTTGCGTCCATGTAGAATGGGCCAGGAGAACCGCCATGCCTGACTACACCGCGGAGCACGCCAGCGCCGGAATCCATGCCAAGCTTCCGAAGCTGGAGACCTGGCCCAACCATTTCCCCGGCTACGTCATCACGACGAGCTTTCCCGAGTACACCTCCGTTTGCCCGAAGACGGGCCTTCCGGATTCCGGCACCATCACGATCACGTATATGCCGAAGAAGAAGTGCCTCGAGCTGAAGGCGCTGAAGATGTACCTGCTGGGTTATCGCAACCTCGGCATATTTTACGAGAACGCGGTGAACCGCATGCTGCGAGATATCGTCGAGGCCACCAAGCCGGAGTGGTGTGTCGTCCACGGCGAATTCACTCCCCGGGGAGGGTTGACGACCACCGTGCGGGCCCGCTGGCCGCTCCAGGGTCGCGGGCGAGGCCGGAGCCGAAAACGCCTTTAGGCATGGACATATCGGCTCAGGCAAGGCATAATCTCGCGGCACAGGGCCATTCCCCCCTCTGGAATCACGCGCTCACGCGCGCAGAATCAAGGAGGCCCAAGGAGGCTTGATGAGTACTACCCCCAACGTGCCTGGCGCGCACGAGTCGGAACGCTACGAAAACGCCGGGACTCCCAGGTGGATCATTGCTGTTCTCATCGTATTGGTCGCGGCCGTCGTCGTGGTTGCGTACGTAGGCTATTCGGGACAAAGCAAGCTCGAAGCCGGCCTCGCCAAGGCGCAAGACCAGAACAAGCTGCTCACGCAGCAACTCGATCAGGCCAATGCACGTTTGGCCGAGGTCAAGGGGCACGTGGACATCACCGAGCAGAAGCTCGGCATGACCCAAGCGGATCTCGCGCGGGCCAAGAGCCGCGCGGAAGAAATCCGCAAGGAGCAGGTGGCCGCCGACCAGCGGCAAACCGCGCAACTCTCCCAGGTCAAGCAGGAAAGTGAAGAGAAAATCGGCGCCGTGGCCACCGAAGTCGGCGGCGCGAAGAAGGACATCGCCGACACCCGGACCGATCTCGAAGCCACCAAGTCCAAGCTCGAGCGCGCGCTCGGCGATATGGGCGTGATGAGCGGCCTCATCGCCCGCAACCAAGGCGATCTCGAGGAACTGAAGCGCCGCGGCGAGCGCAACTACTTCGAGTTCACCCTGGCCAAGGCGAAGAGCGCCGAGCGCGTCGGGCCGATCCAACTCAAGCTGGAAAAGGCCGACGCGAAGAAGCAGCGCTACACCATGACGGTCTTTGCCGACGACAAGTCCATCGAAAAGAAGGATAAGACCGCCGGCGAGCCCGTGCAGTTCCTGCTCAAGGGCGCCGCACGTTCCGCGCCTTATGAAATCGTTGTGTTCGAGGTGACCAAGGACAAGGTCACGGGCTACCTTTCGACGCCGAAGGAAGCTGCTGCGGCCAAACCGCAGTCCTGAAGGCCGGCTGTCGAAATACAAGCTGAAAGCCCTGTTTCGCGCTCTGGAAACATTGCGCGGGACAGGGCTTTTTGTCTTCTCGAAGTCCCGGTACCATGCATCGAGCCGCTCACGGCCCACTGACCGTGCGCGGCGCCGATTAAAGGAGATCCAGAATGCGTGGCTTCAGCCGTTTAGCCGTCCTTTTTCTCATCGCCGCGCCCGCGTTTGCCCAGGCGCCGATCGATCCGGCCAAGTTGCCGGCGGAGACCCTCCTTTACATCAGATCGAGCGGCCTGAAGTTACAGCCCGATTCCGCGCAGAAGAACTCGCTTCTTGCCCTCTGGAACGATCCTGACTTTGCGCCGGTGCGAGCAGCGCTGTTTGAGAGCAGGGCGGGCGGAAACGAGAAAGAAGGCAAGGGCGCCCGCTGGACTGCCGCGGATTTCCAACGGTTTCTCCCTCTTCTCGAAAAACCGTTGATCTTTGGCGTGTTGTTGCGGCTGCCCGGCTCCGCTTCCGGTGCAAATGACGCTTCGGACAAACCGAGTCCCACACAGGTCTTCGCCGTCTACGACGATTCGGGCAACGAAGCCCTCGCACGCGCGTTCTTAGACAGGCTGCACAAGACGGAAGCGGAACCTCCGCAGATCTCCCCCGTCACGATCGGTTCGGTCCGTGCCGAGAAGGTCGTGCGCAAGAGCGGAACGACCTATCGCGCGTTCCTCCCAGGCAAACTCGTCATTGCCACCGACGAAGCTACCCTCGGGGACATTCTCGACCGTCTGCCAAAGGGAGCAAAGGTCGTCGGCTTGTTGGGTGAGAGCAGCGCCTTCGCGGAGGCGCAGAGAGAAGTTCTGCCCGGCAATACTCTGGAATTCTTCTTGCGGGTTCCCGACCTCGCCGCACTGGCCGGCTCAATTCACGGGCCACAGGCCGCCCAAGTCCAAGAGCTGGTCAAGGGACTGCACACCGAGGCGATTCATGCGGTCTGCGCCAGCGTGAGTTTCGATCGCGCGGAGACGAGGTTTCACGGTGCCATCCTCGGAGACGCAAGCGCAGGCACACTCTTCGACATCGTGCCGGACGGCAGCGCGCGGATGGCGTCGCTGACGCTGGTTCCCGCGACGGCGGTCTCCTACAACGCCTCACAGTTCGACCTTCTGAACTTTTACCACATACTGCGCAACACACTGGAAGCCAGCCTGCCTCCCAACCAGGCGGGAATGATTCCCATGGTGGAAGGAATGGCGGCGATGAAGTTGGGCATGCCACTCGAAAGCGGTCTGCGCGTGTTCAGCGGAGAGTATGCATCTTTCACCAGCCGAGACGACTTCGACCCGAGCGGCAACGTTTACGCCTTCGGCATCACCAGCAAACCGGACGGACTGAAACTCGTGCATTCACTCGCGACACTTGCGGGCGACCGCGTGGCGATCTCCGACGAGCGCGACGAGGGCGACACAACCTTCCTGGGAGTTTCCTTTAGCAACCAGAAGGCTGCGGGCACAGCGCAAACGAAGTTCTGGGTGGCCTTGACGCCGAACTTTTTGCTGGGCTCGCTTCAGGCAGAGACGCTGCACACGCTCCTAGCCGGGAAGGCGGCCGGAAGTCCCAGGCTCGCTTCAGAACCTGGGTTCCAACAGGCGCGCTCGCACTTTCCGGAAAAGGTGATCGGTATCAGCTATGCGGACTTTTCGCGCGTGAACTGGGCCGCGGCTCTGGGCCACATGCTCGAACAGGTAAAGTCGGCTCAAGCGGCCAAGGGCGACGCATCCCAGGAGACCAAGGTTCTGGAACTCTTCAAGCCCGATGTGTTGAGGCGCCACCTCCACACAACGGCCGGCGCGTCGTGGAAGGACGCGCATGGCGTCCACTTTGATGGCTGGATTCAGTAGGCGCTTCCGGAGCGCTGCGCCAGCCGCAATCCTTCTCTATGCCGTGTGCTGTGTCCCGGCAACGCGCGCCCAGGCGGGCTCCGAGCTGCAGGCGCCTTCCATTCGTGCAAATGTCGAGGTCGTCAGCGTCGACGTCACGGTCACCGATGCGCAGGGCCGCTTCGCCGAAAGCCTGCGCAAAGATGATTTCCACGTTTTCGACGACGGACTCGAGCAGCCTGTTTCCTATTTCGCGTCCAACGATGCTCCCGCGCAGGTACTGCTTCTCGTCGAGATCGGACCCGCCGTCTATATTCTCCGGGACGAGCACCTCCAGGCCGCGTACGCCCTCTTGCAGGGCCTCGCGCCCGACGATCGCGTGGCTGTGGCCAGTTACATGGACAAGGCGGCGAGCGTCCTGGGGTTCACAACAGACAAGCGCATGGTGTCAGCCGCGCTGGACAGTCTGCGCTTCAACCTCGGCATGGGCGATCTGAACCTCGCCGACGCGCTGGAAAGCGCGATCGCCTGGCGGGGTCTTGGCAAACGTTCCATCGTTTTGCTCTCGACCGGCGTGGATACGTCCGCACCCGAGCACTGGGCGCGTTCGATCGAACAGCTGCATGTAAGCGGCGTGACCGTGTACGCGGTCGCGCTCGGCGGCATCTTGCGCGAGCCCTCCAGCGAGAAGAAAAGGAAGAATGCCCCGAACGCCGCGCCGCCTGTCAGCTTTGAAGAGGCCGACCGCGCGCTGAAAGCGATTGCCGATGCCAGCGGCGGCCGCGCCTTCTTTCCTCGCAACGCGCAGGAGTTTCAGGCCGCGTATCGGCAAATCGCGACGCTCGTGCGGCACCAGTACAGCTTGGGATTTGCGCCCACGGCACGCGACGGGCGCGTGCATCGACTTGAAGTGCGCGTCGAGCTCAGCGCGGCGCAGCCCGCGTTCACAAAGACCGCCTCCACCTTCCGCGTCGATTGCCGCCGCGCCTACATCGCTCCAGCACAATAGCGCTTCTCGCGGGACACGTTTGAATCCAAAGTTGGAGCGAAAGGCTGAGTGCGGCGCGGTTATGTCCAAAGAGACCATATTGAGGATGGAAACATGGGCTTGTTGTCCTATTGACGCATACGCGGAGGACAACCAGTATGTGTGCGAGGCCATGTCCCAGCTCGTCGCCTACCCTGTTGTTCTGATAGCTCCACAAGTGGTGTGTCTCGCCCAACGGGCATAGCTGGGTCCCGCAGCGAATCGAAACGGATGCTCGCCCCGAAAGAGGGGCTGAAGCTCCGTGAGAGGATTTGCGAGTCCCAATAGGAGATCTCGATGAAAAGGTTGCTAGTGGTTGCATTAATCGCCGTTGGTCTTATTTCTGGATGCGGCCCTACGCCGCCGCCTCCGATCGCGGTTACGTTGTCGCCAAGCGCCGCGCAGGCAATTGATGAAGGTCAAGCGCTGAGCATTTCGGCGACGGTTGCGAACGATTCGTTAGCGAAGGGCGTGACCTGGACCGTCACCGGAGGCGGCACATTGAGCGCCACGACGGGCAGCCCGGTGACGTACACGGCGCCTACCAGCGGCTCGGCGAACATCACCGCGACGGTCACGGCCACTTCCGTGGCCGATGCCACCAAGGCGGCCTCGGTCAATATCGTGGTTAGCCCGCCGCCGGCGATCTCGGCCCAGACGCTTGCCAACGGCATTGTGGGCGTGGCTTATAACCAGACAATTGCGGAGACAGGAGGCGCCGGGGCGCTCACGTATTCCAACAACGGGTCGTTGCCCGCAGGACTGCACCTGAACGGCAGTACCGGGGCTATCACGGGGACGCCCACTGCCACCGGAACTTCAAGTTTCACCGTGACGGTAACGGACTCCAGCGTGGGCCTGGCCGGCACGATTGGAGCGGGCCACCAGTCAGCCACGTCGCCGAGTTTGAGCATCACGGTCAACCAGGCCCCGGCAATCATCAGCGGCAATAGCACCGCGTTCACGGCGGGTGTAGCGGGATCGTTCACGGTGACAGCGACAGCCGTTCCGACGGCGTCCCTCACGGAGTCCGGGACGCTGCCGGCCGGAGTCACGTTCGTGGACAATGGGAACAACTCGGGGACACTGAGCGGGACTGCGGGGGCTACGGGGACTTTCCCCATCACGTTCACAGCCAGCAATGGCGTGGGCAGCAATGCCACGCAAAACTTCACGCTGACGATCGGCCAGGCCCCCGCAATCACCAGCGCCGCCAGCACCACGTTCACGGTGGGCCAGGCAGGAACCTTCACGGTGACCACGACGGG
>JBEKUY010000007.1:0-133695 GCA_049514555.1 Candidatus Acidiferrales bacterium | reverse complement strand
GCATCATTTTGCGTAAACGGGTCACAGGAGTCTCCTTTCTCCGTGACCCACACTACGTCAGCTACCCCACACCTTTCCGCTCGCCCCACGCGTAGCGTCCGCCGCGCCAGCGGCTTAGTCCTGGTCGCCAAACCGGAAGTGATCCAATGCAGGCCTCCCAGACTGAACCAGTATCCCCAGGAAGTGATGAAGCGCACAGGCAAGAGCGTCTGTGCCATCCAAAACAATTCGTAGCCGGACCAGCTCACGGTGGTGGAATTGGTGTGATTTAGGCGGAGCGGGCGAGTAAGATGGCGTGAAAGCCGCGCCGGCTTGCCGCGAGTTCGATTCGGCGGCAGCGCGGTGACCATTCCGCTTTTGGCTCGTTTCAGAAGCGGGATCACGACTCCCTACTGAGGTGCTCAATATGAAAAGTCTTCTCCGCATCGCGGTTGCCTCCGTCTTCGCCTTGTTTCTGGCTGGACTGCTGGCGGCGCAGGAAGCGGCCAAGAAAGTAGAACCGCCAAAGCCGGCGCCGAGTCCCTCCGCGGCTTTGCTGGAAACATGGAACTACCAAGGCCATAAGCTCATCGCCATGGCCGAAGATTTTCCGGAGGACAAGTACGATTTCAAACCCAATCCGGCGCAGCGCACGTTCGCCGAACAATTGCTGCACGCCGCCGGGGCCAACTATTACCTCATCAACGCCGCAGAGGGGAAAAAGATGGGCGAAGAGAACCTCCCTCGCGACAAGTACAAGACCAAGGCTGAAGTCGTGGCCGCGCTGAAGAACTCTTTTGAGGAAGGTGCGGCGCTGATCAAGGCCAAGGGCGATGCGGGGATGGCGGCCGAAGTCAAAAATCCGTTCGGCAACAGCATGATCCGCCTTTCCGACTTTGCCTACGGCATCCTGATTCATGCGGGCGAACATTATGGCCAGCTTGTGGTGTACTACCGCGTGAACAACATGGTGCCTCCGGAGTCGCGTCCGCGGAAGTAGGCGCGGCGACGCCGGAATAGGGTTTCAACGGGGCGCAGCGTCCCTGTGGGCGCCGTGCCTCATGTGTGCAGCACGACGGCGGGCCTTCAGAAGAAGCTACTCGAACGCGCGAAAGCAGACGATTTGTTGGACGATGACATGGTCTTTGAGCGAGTGAAGTAAGAAACAGGCGAGGCTGAATCAGCGGGCGAGGCCCAAGAATACGTCCAAGCGGCGAATCTCTCCCGTCCTTTCAAAGAGCGCGGCGCTCGATTGAGCGTCAAGAGAAAGGCCCTCCACAGTTTGGCGAGCGCCGCCAGCGCGACTGAGTTCGATTCGCGCAGGGCCTGAACGGTGCAGAATGATGGGCACCTGGCAAGCGGTGAAGGCCAGCGTGTCCTTCTCCAGCTCGGTGATCTGCTGCTCCCCGTTCAGATCGTAATAGTGGAACGGTCTCGGGACGGTGAGGAACTCGGTGCGTCTCACCAGCCGCGCTTGAAACTCCAGCCGTCCGTCTTCGACGGTGACGCCCATCTCGCCGAGTCTGGAGATCAGATCCTCCTTGACCTGACCGGTCATGCCCGGTTGTTGTACTCCGGCGAAGCCGGGTGTGTGCGAGTAGGGGTCGGTGGGAATGGCGCCGTACAGGTCGGGCGGCTTGTGGACGCCGATGCCCTCGCGAATCCGGTGATAGTGGTTCTGGAAGCGATCGACGAGAGCCTCGTCCTCCTTCGCACGCACGGCGCGTTCCCAAACTTCCCGGACTGCGAGGAGCAGCTTGGACACCATGTGCCAGTAGATGCACCCCAGCCCCTCGTACTTGTAGAACGTACCGGAGCGGCCGGTGAAGGACTGATGATCGAACACTCGCTCGTACAGATCGAGAATCAGCGCACTCTCTTTTTCGGCGAGAGCGCGATACTCCCCGTCCTTCAGCGCCGCGAGGGCCTCCTGGAGCCTCCCGGCGTTGCGGAAGGCCGCGTTGAAGTGGGCCACGCCACCGACGTCGCGCACCACGATGCGGCGGTCGCCACGGCGCAGCAGCTCGGTCAGGAGTTTCGACTTCTCGAGCGCCGCCGCGGGAATGTTGTTCTTCTCGAGAAAACGCGGCAGCCGGCGGTCGGGATAAAGAACGTAGCTCTCTTGATCCGCACGGTAGAGACGGCTGCTTCTGAGGGCATCCAGAAGCGCGGCGGAGAGAGCGCCCGAGCTCAGAACAGCCACCTGCCCTTCCAACATTTCGTACAGGCGGCGAATGGCGATTTCGTTGCCGCCGGCCACTTTGATGAGGTTGTAGGAGTGATAGAGCCCATCATCGCGCCGGTTGGCGCGAATCGAGTGGTCGATGTGACGAAGCGCCAATTCGCAGAATGCGCGCAGCTCCTCCATGCTCACGGGAGTGCGGGCCCCGGAAAGCCCCTCGGCGTAAAGCTTGGTGCGATAGTCGCTCCCGGCTGCGCCCAGCGCGTCGAGGAGCGCTTTGCGATCCCGATCGGAGATCGGGCCGGCGAGCAGGGGCAGGAAGCGCCGCAGGGCATCAGCCACGCGCCGAAACGTCTCCGCCACTTCCGAGGAGATGTCGATACTTTGCGAATTGGCCGCGGGGAAAAGGTCACGGCAGAAGGATAGGAAGCGGCGCAGATAATAGAGCGTCACCATGGAGGCGCCGGAGCCGACCAGGGCGTTATTCGCGTCGTTCCACTCAGGACGCTGCGTGTTCATCCAGATACCGGCCTCGGGAACGTAGTTGGAAAGCTTGGCCAGCAGCAGGACGAGCAGCTTTTCGGTCAAGTTCACGCGGCAGGGCTCGCCATCCGCGCTCCGCAGGAATTTGCCATCCTCTCCCAGCGCGGCCACTCGCCCACGGATTTGGCGGTCGAGCGCGGCATCGAACTCGACGGTGTTGCGCGGGTCGTGGAGCAGCGCGTCGTAGGGCTTGATGCGGTAAGGAACGTTCGCGAAGGTGAAGACGCGACGCGTGAGGAAGCCGGCGATTGCGCCGGGATGGTAGCGCGCCGACTCCTCGAGCAGCTTCAACAGGTAGATGGCCTGGTGGTCACCCCAATAGCCGATGTACGACCAGGGATCGTGCGGGTCGAGCACTTCCCAATCGAAACCGTCGCGCGCGACGCGGTACGGGTTGTACCCGTCGGCGGTGGAGGCGTCCAAGAACTTGAAGATCATGCTCTCGATATAGCCCGGGAAGGAAAGCGCGAGGGCTTCCCAGTTTTGGAAGATGTCGCGCCAATTGCCCTGGTAGTTGAGGATCTTTTCGCCGTGCTGGTCCTTCACTTCGATGGAGAAGATATTCCAGGGACGGCTGGGATCGCCGTGGCGGCGGCTGAAAGTGAGTGGCAAATATTCGTGAGCGAGCCGCTCGAGATCGGGGTCTCCACGTTCGTGGGCCAGAGCCAGAAGTTGACCGTGCTGGATCGTCTCCGGCAGCGCGTCCAGGAAGTCAGCGTGGCGCGTCACGACTTCGCGATTGGCTTTGGCAAGAAACGTTTTCAGGTCGGAACGCGAGATCGAATAGCCCCGATCGGGAACGCCGCCGCGCATGGCATTGAAGAGCGCGTTGGAGAAGTGGCGCCAAGTGCTGAGCTCGTCCTCGGTGAGCTGGAGGCCGTCGGCGGCGGCGACGATGCGAACGAGGTTGCGCGTGCCGCGCTCGACATCCTCCCCGAGCTCGGCGCTCACGTCTTTCTTCGAACGAAGGAACTGGAGCACGGCGGCAACACCGGCCGCGTCCTGATTTACCTCAGCGACGACGTGCCACTTTTTCTGCGCGTCGACGGGAAGCGTGAGCCGGGCGTTCAGGAAGTACGCCCCGCGGCGCCCGCGGACTTCGGTCTCCTCCTGCACGGGCCGGCCTTCGCGGAAGCGGTCGAGCTGCGCCGCAGAGAGGAGCCGCGCCGGTGAATCGAGGCCTTCGGACCAGACCGTAGTCACACGAAGGGCTTCGCTGGGCTCGGCCCGGTCCGTCGGGACGGAGCTGAGCCGGAAGAGGGCCAGGCCAGTTTCTCGCTCGAGTTCGGCTTCCTTGTATCCATCGGCCAGAGTGCTGTACTCCATCTGAAAGCGGCGCGTGAGTCCGTGGGGCAGCAAGTTCTGGATGCCGTCGAGAAGTTCGATGGCGACAGGGCCGGCGCCCTGATTGACAAGCGTGGCGCGCCGCACGAAACCGAAGCGCTCGCTGCTCATCCACGCATAGGAAAAGGCCAGTGAGAGGCCGTGGTTGATCTCTTCGAAGATGATCTTGTTGCCGAAGACGCCCTTGTAGAGGTTGCGCGTGAGCTGGTACAAGCCGTCGTAGCGCTGCGAGAAGGGCTCCCAGAGAAACGTTCGGTCGCCACGGGAGACGAGCAGGAGCGTCTTGCTGCCCGTCTGGTCCTGGCTGTCGTGGATGCGGTCGTCAGTGTAATAGGGGAAGAGGGCGCAATCCGGGTCGCGGCGACCAGCAGTGAGGCCGCCGTTGCTCGAGATGAAGAGCCAGTGGTCCGAATCGCTGACCAGGCTCATGAAAAACGGCGGCATCGCGTCGTAATTGACGATGCGATAGTAGCGTTCGCCGCCCATGTCAAGGTGGCCGCCTTCCACGCGGCGCGGGCCGCGCTTCAAGGGCGAGTCGGCGACGAAGATGGTGCGATCGGCCATTGTTTCCCGGTTACCTATGAAGCCCCGGCGAGCGACCGCTCCACCTGGGCAAAGACCCTAGCTCAGCCTAACCCTGCGCTCCCTTGCGCTGCTTTAAATCTTGCTCGATCTTCACCATGAAGGAGTCATCCAGTTCGTAGAAGAGAACGGCAGCCGCTGAGAGGAAGCCGGTGACCGCGGGAATGAAGCTCATCATGTAGCGAATGCCGGTCTGCACCTGGGCCGACTGCACGACGTGCGCCCGGAAGCCAAAGTGGGCCAGCAGCCACCCAAGCAGGGCCCCGCCGAGCGCCCATCCCAGCTTCTGGGAAAAGGATGCCGCGGAGAAAACCAGTCCTGTGGCGCGGCGGCCCGTCTTCCACTCCGAATAGTCCGCCGTATCCGCGTAAAAGGCCCAGAGCAATGGCGAAGTGGGCGCGAATAGCGTCGAGATCAGGATGTGGGTCACGAAGACCAGGGCGATCTTGTCGCGCGGGATGAAAAAGAACAGGACAGTGAGGACGCTCGCGGCGGTCATGAGGATGATGTACGCCCGCTTCTTCCCGCCGAAGAGCTGGGCGAGCGGCCGAGCCATGCTCGCGCCGAAGATCACGCCCACCGTGCCCAGGGCCATGAACAGAGAGACCAGCGCCGCGATGCCGAAGTTGTGGTCGAAGAGGCGGCCCGCGATGTGGAACTGGAGGTGATATCCGCCAACGTAGTACGTGAAGTAATACATGATCGCGCCCATACGGATCGAGATGTAGAGGAGCGCGAAGACCCCGATGAAACAGACCACGACCCAGGGACGATTGCGCAACAGGTCCCTGAGGTCTTCCTTTAACGTGTTGGCCTCGACCTTGGCGGGCTGCACGCGCTCCCTGGTGCTGATGAACGTGACCAGGAACAACGCGATGGCCAGAACTCCGTAGACGACCATGGCCATCTGGAACCCCTTCTGCTGATTCCCGCGGCCGAAGAACTGGACCATCGGGAGCGTGAGGCCTTGCACGATAAACAAGCCGCCATAAGCAAGCACGAATCGGTAGCTGGATACGCTAGTGCGCTCAAGCGAGTTCGGAGAGATCACGCCCATCAGAGCGGAGTAGGGGACATTGATAAAGGTGTAGGCCAGCATGATCAGGCTGTAGGTGACGTAGGCATACACGAGCTTGCCGCCCGGACTCAAATTCGGCGTCGTGAACATGAGCACGCCCATGATGGCCATGGGCAGGCAGCCCCACAGCAGGTAGGGGCGGTAGTGGCCCCAGCGCGAAGTGGTGCGGTCCGCGATGACGCCCATGATTGGATCGACGGCCGTGTCCCAGGTTCGGACCACGAGCATCATGGTTCCCGCGGCGGCGGCGGTGATTCCGAAAACGTCTGTATAAAAGAACATGAGGAAGTTCAGGAAGGTTTGCCAATAGAAGTTTGAAGCGGTGTCGCCGAGCCCGTATCCGACTTTCTCCTTAAACGACAACCTGTCCGATGCTGGTACGCTCATGCCATCCTCCTCAAGGAACCCGACAAAACCCGGCGCGCAACGAATGGGGACAGCCGACCGCCTCTTTCGATCCACTCACTCCTGCTGTGCACGCGTTCGCGCACATCCCACGTTCGCCCGGTGGCGGCCTCCCTGAATTGTGCGATGGCAAGGTACTACACCAAGGGGAACTGCGGAAGGCCCCGGTTTGAGTCTCACACACCGGGGGTCACGGCCCCAACGCCATCAGTGGCGAGAGGATCAGAGTCCGAACAATGCCGCGAACGGGGAGGTCTTGCCGGCAGCGTCAGTCGCGGTGATCCCGAGTCTTCGAGCCCGAAGAAGGTGATATAAACTCTTGGTCCGCATCGAACCGGGCTCAGAAACAGCGCAGCTCGTGGAAGGGAGATCTACCTTGTACTCGGCCAGCAACGAACGCTACGACACGATGCTCTACCGCCGCTGCGGCAAGAGCGGCCTGCAACTGCCCGCGATTTCCCTGGGGCTGTGGCACAACTTCGGCGGAGTGGACAGCTTCAAGAACTGCCAGGCGATGCTGCGGCGGGCGTTCGATCTCGGCGTCACTCATTTCGACTTAGCCAACAATTACGGGCCGCCGCCGGGATCGGCCGAGGAAAATTTCGGGCGGGCACTGAAGATGGACTTCGCGGGCTACCGCGACGAGATGGTGATCTCCACCAAGGCCGGTTACGACATGTGGCCAGGGCCCTACGGCGATTGGGGCTCGCGAAAGTATCTTCTGGCCAGCTTGGATCAGAGCCTCAAGCGGATGGGGCTCGACTACGTGGACATTTTTTATCACCATCGGCCCGATCCGCAGACGCCACTTGAGGAAACCATGTCGGCGCTTGACCAGGCGGTAAGGTCGGGGAAGGCGCTCTATGCCGGCATCTCCAACTACGACGCGCAGCGGACGGGCGAGGCCGTGAGAATCCTGCGCACGCTCGGGACGCCTTGCTTGATTCATCAGGTCAAGTACTCGATGTTTGAGAGAACGCTCGAGCAAGGACTGCTCGAAAGGCTGGGAACAGAAGGCGTCGGATGCATCGCTTTCAGCCCGCTGGCGCAAGGGTTGCTGGCGGGGCGTTACCTCGACGGAGTTCCGGGCGACTCGCGCGTTTCCAAGCCGCACGGCTTCCTGAAGAAGAAAGACCTCGACGAGCGCCGGCTCGCTCAGGTGCGGGCGTTGAACGAACTGGCGAAAGAGCGCGGGCAGGGTCTCGCGCAGATGGCCTTGGCCTGGGTTCTACGAGATAGTCGCATGACCAGCGCGATCATCGGGGCGAGCAAGGTGGAACAGCTCGAGCAGAACGTGGCGGCGATCAAGAAGTTGGGGCTTTCGGCGGAAGAACTGAAGCGGATCGAAGGGATCCTCGGGGCCGAGGCGTGAAGGTTACAGACATGTGGTGAAGTGCTAGAATCCGGCCACCATGACCAGCAAACTGCTTTGCGGGGCCGCCCTGACTGCGGCCATCTGCGCGGGAGTGGCTTTGCTCCTCGCGAGCCCTGCAACTGCTCAAGAGGACAAGACCGCTACACCTGACGACCAGGTCGAAGCGAAGATCAATGATTTGGCGGAGCGTGTTGGCCACTCCCTGCAAAAGATCCATGCAAAGAAGATTCTTGTCTTCGACCTTACGGGGCCCGAGGGGATGCGTGCTCAATTTGGGTCATGGCTCGCCGATCAGGTTTCTGCGTACTTCGCTCGACGCTATCCTGAACTCCAGATGATCGATCGTTCTGCCATTCGACCGCTCCTCGACCGGCGTGATCATTTAGCGGAGCAGGCAGGGCGGCCGGTAGAGTGCGACACGGACTACGCCTTCGCGAGCAAAGCCGGAGGAAGCACTTGGGTTTCCGGTTCGTTCTCGAAACTCGCAAGCGGAATCGGAATCACTCTGACGGTTTCAGACGCGCATCTTTCGCGGAAACCTGCGACCGTGACGGCTTTGCTCCCCCTGACCGAGCAGTTCGCCGCGCTGCTGCCGCCTAGTCTGGAGACATACGTCCCAAAGGACGGAGTTTACGAAGCAGGGGTCGGTGGCGTGGGAATGCCACGGTGTCTTAATTGCAGAAATCCCCTATACAACGACGCAGCGCACCGCGCCAGTTGCCAAGGAAGTGTCGGTTTAAAGGTCGTTGTAACGCCCCAAGGCCGCGTAGGTGACATTGCCGTCGTCCGAGGAATCCCAGGATGTCCCCACCTGACGCAAGCAGCGACAGAATCAGTCTCGAAATGGAGATTCCAGGCAGCGACAGGCCCGGACGGTCAGCCTGTATCCGTGCGCGTTCCAGTAGAAGTGACATTTAGGGTCTTCCAGAACCCAAGGTGAGGTTCTGCGCAGCCCGCCGATGACAGCATCCCGGCTGTGCTTTGAACCGCGACGTTCGTCTAGCAATCAAGAAACAGTTCACGGTCGTCATGTCTCGCGGCGGAGAAGAACGGTTGGTTGCAGGAAAAATGAGGCCAGGCGCTAACCGCCCTTTTTGAGTTCGGCTAGGACGAGCTTGGCCAAATCCTTCAAGGTTTCGAAGACGCCCTGGCCCGTGATCGCAACGGCTTCAAGTACCGGCTCGCCCTTTTGCTGCAGATGCTTGGCCAGGTCCGCGGGTGCAAGAATATTCGGCAGGTCGCGCTTGTTGAGCTGCAGGACGTAAGGAATCGTGGCGAAGTTCAGGTTGTGCTCTTTCAGATGTTCCTGCAGGTTCTCGAGGGTTTCCAGATTGGCGTCGAGACGCTCTTCCTGCGAGTCGGCCACGAACACCACGCCGTCCGCCCCCTTCAAGATGAGCTTCCGGCTGGCCTCGTAGAAGACTTGGCCGGGCACCGTGTACAAATGAAAGCGCGTCTTGAAGCCGCGCACGGTGCCGAGATCCAGCGGAAGAAAATCAAAGAACAACGTGCGATCCGTCTCGGTCGCGAGCGAGATCATCTTCCCTTTTTGCGTTTGTCCGGTGTGGTCGTAAATCCATTGCAGGTTCGCGGTCTTTCCGCCCAGACCGGGACCGTAGTACACGAGCTTGCAGTTGATTTCGCGCGCGGGAAAGTTGATGAACGGCACGTGTATTTAGCTCGAATGCAGTCAGAACTTTATAGCATACGACTAAAGGGCAGGCCAGTCCCGCACTTATGCGCTGTCACGTTTTTGCCAACTCTCCGGCCTTCCTGTCCGGGCTACGCTTTGGCTGCGTCCCACAGGAGAGACACATCGCGATCCGGGAGATCGTTGAAAAGACAACTGGATGCGGCAAGGGTATGGGAAACAGTAGTTGCCGGGAGAAGCCGCGTATGCCCGTTTCGCACAGCTTGAGGCTCTGCGGTTTGGAGAGGGCGAAAAAGACTCGAAAGAAATAGGATTGCAGTTGCTGTGGGATCGGCCGGCGAATTCGGGCTGCCTGCTTCCGGCGAATTCCTCACTAACCTCCTGAGACTGCTCTGTGAGATTACAGTTGTTGGCCAAATCTCACGATCTCGGCCTGCGTTGACGTAAACCGGTGTGTTTGCTAACATCCGCGCATGACGAAGGCCAAAAAATCGTCCCGGCCGGTATCCGGCCGTGCCCATATGGTGCCTCGAATGGCCGCTAAGTTATTCAAAAAGAAGCCTTTGTCTAAGAGTCCACCGCCGCAGCGGGGCGGCGTCGAGCTGAGTGACCCTCGCGTGCAGGCGCAACTTAAGCAATATGAAGACGCCGTGATCTTGTTTCAGCAGCAGAAGCTGCTCCGCGCCCGGCAAGAGCTCGAGAAAGTGATGGGAGGTCCCAGCAAAGAACTTGCCGACCGCGCCAGCATGCATCTGCGCATCATCGAGCAGCGCCTGAAGCCGATTCAGAACCACACGCCGCGGACACTTGAGGAATACTATCAGCGCGGGGTCGCCATGATGAATCTCGGCCGCTGGGACGAAGCGCGCGAGCTTCTGCTCCGCGCGAAGAAGCTCGCTCCCAAAGCCGACCACATCATCTATGCCCTGGCTGCGCTCGATTGCCTGACCGGAGAGGCCGAATCGGCCATGGAGAATCTGAAGCTGGCCATCCAGCTCCGGCCCGAAAATCGTTATCACGCGCGGAACGACGAGGACTTCGCTTTCCTCCAGGAAGATCCCCGCTTCACGGAGCTTCTCTATCCGGAGCGCGAAGGCTTCCTCGGGTAGTTCGCGGACGGAAACCATTTGAAGAAAGCGACTCGCAAGCCGTGCTGCGGCGCGCGCATCGTCGCGCTGGGCGGCGGCACCGGACTCTCGACTCTTCTCCGCGGCTTGAAGGAGCATGTAGCTCTGAACGCCGCCGAACGCCCCGAGCGGCCCATTGCCGACCTTGCCGCGGTCGTCACTGTGACCGATGATGGGGGCAGTTCGGGCCGCTTGCGCCGCGACTACCGCATCCTGCCGCCCGGCGACATTCGCAATTGCCTCGTGGCCCTATCGGACGACGAGGCCCTGCTCAGCCGGCTCTTTCAGTACCGTTTCCACGCCGGCCGCGGCCTTCGAGGCCACAGCTTCGGCAATCTCTTTTTGACTGCGCTCAGCCACGTCAGCGGCGATTTCACCGAAGCGGTCCGGGTCAGCGGCCAAGTCCTCGCGATCCGCGGGCGCATCTTTCCCTCGACGCTGGCCAACGTCACTTTGGAGGCCACGCTCGCCGGCGGCCGTCGCGTCCAGGGCGAAACCCGCATCAGCCGCAGCGACAAACCCATCTGCCGGATGGGGCTGGTTCCGCGGCGCGTCAAGCCTCTACCGGAAGCGCTCGAGGCAATTGCGCGTGCCGATCTCATCCTGCTTGGTCCGGGCTCCCTGTACACCAGCATCCTGCCCAACCTACTCATTCCCGAAATCACGCAAGCGATCGCGCGATCCCGCGCCACGTGCGTTTACATTGCCAATCTCATGACGCAGCCCGGCGAAACGACCGGCTACAGCCTCGACGATCACGTTCGCGCGATTTTGAAGCACACCTCGCGCCGCTTCATCGACTTCGTGATCGCCAATCGGCGACCGGTCTCGTCCGACGTAGCGCGGCGCTACCGCGCTGCCGGAGCCGAAGCGATCCTCGCGGAAACCGGGCCGCTCAAGAAGCTCGGCCTCCGCGTGGTCGCGGACGATCTGCTTGAAGAGCACGGCGTCATCCGCCACGATCCTCGCCGCCTCGCCCGGCTAGTCCTTGACGAGTTCGTCTCTCGCCCCACCCGCTCGTAGCACAGGCTTTAGGCTGTGTGCGTCTCTCGGCCGCCCCGCTGGGCGCCGAGAGATTTGGCGGCATTGCGGATCCCCGGTTTGAAACGGAACTGCTGAGTCAAGTCGAGAAGCCAAACCCTCCGCGGATTGAGCCATGACTGAGGCTTCAAGCGAATGTCCGACTTCATTGTCTGGATGTGGAGGGGAAGAATCCGGATGTTCGGATTACGTAAAACAGGCCGTCGACAGTCGTGTTTCCATCGTAGTACTCCAGTACTATGGTCCGCGTGTCGCAGCGAGTTCGAGAATGGGGTCTACCGCCGCGCGTGTTCTGGCGGATTCTCCTCTGCGTGGGGAAGTTATGCCGCTTACTAAGGATGCCGAATCGGGTCCGGCCGTGAATCCTACACGCCTTCGCACGGTGGCCGTGGCCGAAGACGGGGCGCGCCCGCAACCAGTCTGCATCGAAGTGCCCATTACGGTTCAGGGCGTGCGCGCCGCCAAGCCGGGCGAACAGCGCGAGCCCTTCACTGAAAACACACGCACGGTTATCGTCTTCGCAAATGGCGCCGTGGTGCGTCTGGCCGCGCCCGTCAATGCCGGCCAGCCTCTCTTCTTGACGAACGAGCGCACTCACAAAGAGATTGTTTGCCAAGTGGTGAAGTCCAAGACTTACGCCAGCGTCCCGGGTTACGTCGAGCTCGAGTTCACCGAGCCCAATGTCGGTTTTTGGGGAATGCGCTTCCCCACGGACAGACTGCACCCACAGACCGAGCCGGCAGCTCGGGAGGCTGTGCCGCCCGTCGAAGAACCCCAGCCGGTGGCTCCGCCCGTGAGACCGGCTGTCGTGCCGGAGACATCCCCGTCTTCACCCGCCATTGTCGCTGCGGAGAGTTTTCCCATTGTGTCGCAACCCGAGCCGGTTTCCCCACCGGCCGCGCAAATTTTCGCTGGACCTGAATTGACTGTACCGCTAGTGGCGCCGGAGGCCGAGCCGGAAGAACCGGTCGCCCCGGCCAGTTTCGTTCTGCCCGAGAATCCGCCGATCGTTCCGCAGGCCGAGCCGGTTTCCACTCCCACTGTCCAGCCGGTTGAGAAAAGCAAGCCGGCCGTCTCGCCTGCACGACCGGTGATCGTGTCTGAAGAACCAGCGCTTCCGGCACATACATTCGCTTCGGTGGAACGTGCGGCCACCCCGCCGCAACCCGCAGCACGTCCCCCGCAGGGGATTCGGACCGTCGCCGAAGCTTCCAAGCGCCCGGCCCCGGTTCAGCCTCTGCACGAGTCCGCCACGCCACACGTGGCCGCAAGGGTACCTGCTTCACGCACTTCCCGCGTCGAGGCCGTTCACTCCACACCTGCCCCCTTGTCTCAGAGTCCCGCAGCCTCGGCTTCTGAGCCGCTGGTCTTCTCCGGCAAGACACGGCCGAGCCCGTCCGCTGGATCTCATTCCGTGTCCCACGCTGCCAGACCGCAAGAGGCCGTCTTCACCGGCAGTCTCCTAGACAAGAAAGGAACAGCGGGAAAAGCGCGCAGCAATTCAGCGGTCGCCGGCCTGATTGCGGCGGGCGTGCTCTTCGCCGCCGCCGGTGGAGGCTGGTACTGGTGGCAACACGGCCGCTCCTCCAGTGAACATCGCAGCTCTACCCCCTCTTCGGCGAGCAACGCCGCGGCAGCTACCGTGGTGGCCGCGAATTCTTCTGCTGATCGAGGTGTCCTCGGTGAGTCGAAACTCGCGCCCCCAGCGGCGGTCTCGACTCAGACGCGTTCTTCGTCCCGGCCTTCCGAGGCCGCTTCTGACGCGTCGGCCGCGAAACCCGAAAGGGTTACCAAGAAGCCCGACGGGCCGCAATTCCGTCTTTCGACTCCGGTGGTGTCGCGTCCGGATTCCTCAGCCGAAGGCTCCTCCGTTGCCCCCGAAATCGCCCCGGAGGTCGCAGGAAACATGCCGTCTGCTCCGTTCAGCGGTTTGGTGTCTACGGAGGACCGTCAGCCGAAGGCACCGCGGGCCAGCCAAGTGGTCCAGCCGAAGCGTATCTCCTCGGTTGCTCCTCAATATCCGACGTTAGCCCGCTCCCAGCGTATTCAGGGTGACGTGACCCTCGACGTCCTTGTCGACACGAACGGCCGGCCTTCTGCGGTCAAGGTCCTGTCAGGACCGACTCTTCTCCAGCAAGCGGCCGTGAACGCGGTGCGCCAATGGAAGTACCAGCCAGGCACGGTTGACGGTTCGCCCGTGCCGACGCACATCAACGTCACGGTGACATTCCGGATCCAGTGACGCCGGCCACTTCGCCACAACCTCGCACTGACCACTCCCGCGCGCCTTGCGTTGAGGACTGAGACTGCGTATATACTGACCGTCCTGCTCGACAGCCGGGCTGCTCGCTATACTGGCTGAGGACGCAAGCCTTCGCCCACCCTCCTTTCGGCGGGAGAGGGTTCGCCGGGCTGGCGAGCCGTCGGTCACCATTGTTAGGAGGGGATGCGCAAGCGAGCTACAGGGGGAAGATTCCATGGCATCATCACTCATTCCTCAAGAATTGAATGTTTATCAGAACGCTGAGGCGCGTTTTGAGGCTGCGGCGAAGAAGCTCGGTCTCGAAGATGGCCTCTATCGATATCTGAAGTATCCGAGCAAAGAGATCACTCTTTACATTCCGATCGGGATGGACGACGGCAAGCTGGAAGTTTTCACGGGGTACCGTGTACTTCACTCAGCCGTGCGTGGTCCCGCGAAAGGCGGCATCCGCTACTCTCCCGACGTCACTCTCGATGAAATGCGGGCCCTGGCAAGCTGGATGACCTGGAAGTGCGCCGTGGTCAACATTCCTTTCGGCGGCGCCAAGGGCGGCATCATCTGCGACCCGGGAAAACTCACCCCGGGCGAGCTCGAGCGGCTCACGCGGCGTTACACGGCCGAGCTTTTTCAATGGCTCGGCCCCGAGCGCGATATTCCTGCGCCCGACGTCGGCACCGGGGAGCAAACTATGGCCTGGGTCATGGACACGTACGCCATGCACGTGGGTCAGGCGACCACTGCGGTTGTCACCGGCAAGCCCACCGAGCTCGGCGGCTCCGCAGGACGCCGGGAGGCGACCGGCCGCGGCGTCATGATCAGCTGCGACAAAGCCATCGCCAGGCTGGGCATCCCGCGGAGCGGATGTCGCGTCGCCATTCAGGGTTTCGGCAACGTGGGCTCGCTGGCCGCACAACTCATGCACGAGGCCGGCTACAAGATCGTGGGCTTGGCCGATATCCATGGGGGCCTCTACAACGAAAACGGTTTTGACATTCATGCGGTGATCGACTGGACCTACGGCCTGCGCAAGCCACTCATCGAGTTTCCCGGCGGGGGCGAAAGGATGTCTTCTCAGGAGATTCTCTTCCAGCCCTGCGAGATCGCCATTCCCGCCGCCATTGAGAACCAGATCACCGAACGAAACGCCCATGAGTTTCAGGCGCGCATTCTCTGCGAAGGCGCAAATGGACCGACGACCTGGCAGGCTGACACCATCATCGAGCAGAAAGGGGTCTTCACCGTGCCGGATATTCTGGCGAACGCCGGCGGGGTCACCGTTAGCTACTTCGAGTGGGTCCAAGACCGCCAGGGATTCTTCTGGCGGGAAAGTGAAGTGAACGATCGCCTGCAGGATGTGATGGTGAATGCGTTCGACGAGGTCGTCCGTTACGCGGAGTTGCATCACGTCAACAACCGCATCGCGGCCTACATGTTGGCGATCGATCGGGTCGCGCGGGCACTGCGCTTACGGGGCATTTACGCCTGACGGGCTCGCCATGTTGCCAGCTTCGCAGGTGTGCCCGCCGTTCCGCTAGCTTGCGCTGCTGAACCCATCCTTCCAGTGCTCGATCATCCGCGGCCTGCCCATTGCGCTGGCACGGCTGGCTCAAAAGCGGTATGCTCCCGTGCCGTGCTGTGCCCCTCTTCACATTACTTTATCATCCACAGCTTGGCGATTGCGCTGGCACACGTGGCGCAAAAGCGATATGCTCCCGTTCGGAGCCGCTTCCTGACGGAGGACGAATCTCTGGCTCCGCCGGGTTCGGTACTCGATAGGCGGCCCGGCCAAACCACCATGTCCAGGGACACCATCGCGCCGGGGCACGACAAGTCCGAGGCACAGCACCGGCTTGAACTTTGCACCGCGGGCCGCTGGCTTTCTGAGCGCAGCTACATCGTCGCCACCGAAGGCAATCTTTCGGTTCGGCTGCCTGACGGCCGCATCCTGGCCACGCCGGCCGGGTTTGCCAAGGGCAGCCTCGTGCCCGAAGACCTCGTGCTTCTCGATGCCGATGGCCATGCACGCCAAAGCGCGCATCAACCTTCATCCGAGTTGCTCATGCATCTGCTGTTTTATCGTCTGCGCCCGGACGTGCAGGCGGTGTGCCACGCCCACCCGCCCCACGCGACCGGCTTCGCCTCCGCGGGCCGCGCGCTCGACCAGGCCATCATGCCCGAGGTGATCGCCACACTGGGGAAGGTTCCGCTGGCCCCCTACGGCGCGCCCGGCACAGAGGAATTGAGCATGACGCTCGAGCCGTTCATCCCGCACTACGATGCCATCCTGATGGCGAATCACGGGGCGGTTACGTGCGGTCCCGACCTGCTCACGGCTTTCTTTCACATGGAGACCGTCGAGCAGCTCGCCCGAGTCACGCTTGTAGCGGAGATGCTCGGCGGCGCATCGTTGCTTTCGCGCGCCGAGGTCGAGGCGCTCTTCGCCGCCCGTGCGCGCCATGGCAGTTCGATGCCCGTGAGCTATGAGCTCGATTTGCCTATTACTTCGGAAACCATTTCCTCCCGCCCCGACTCGCGCGCGCCGCTCACTCGCGCCGACCTCGAAATCCTGCTGGAAGAATTCCTCCGCCGTGACCGCGACCGTCACTAACGGTCAGAGCTCGCTCACCTTGTTGCACGCTTCTCATTCCGGCCTGTCTCACGCCCGCAAGTGAGAAAAGCGCGATGAATGGCAGCGGGGCCGGTGAAGCCGCCCGGCCGGAGAATCGACAGGCCTGCTGGAGAGGGCAGGTATTAGTCCGCCGCCGCCGCGGAGAAGGATTCTTTCGCGATCGGCGCGCCCACCAGGTTGCCCCACTCCGTCCAGGAACCGTCGTAATTTCGCACGTGGTCGAAGCCTAGGAGATACTTCAGCACGAACCAGGTGTGCGAACTGCGCTCGCCGATGCGGCAGTAGGTGATGACTTCGCCCTTGCCGTCGATGCCCTTGGAGCCATAGAGCCGCCGAAGGTCGTCGGCGGGCTTGAAGGTGCCGTCTTCCTGCACCGCCTGAGACCAGGGAATATTCGCCGCGCCGGGAATATGTCCTCCGCGCTGCGCGGTTTCGGTCATGCCCGGCGGGGCGATGATTTTCCCCGTGAACTCATCCGGCGAGCGCACGTCCACGAGTTGGGCGACCTTGCGCTTGTCCACAGCGGCAAAAACATCGTCGCGCTTGGCCCGGACGAAAGCGATCGGACCCGTGGCCCGGTAGGATGCGGGCGGATAGTGCGGAACGTCGGTGGCCAGCGGGCGCTTCTCGCCAAGCCACTTCTTGCGGCCGCCGTTCATGAGCACCACGTCTGCGTGGCCGTAATACTTCAATTGCCAGAAGGCGTATGCGGCGAACCAGTTGTTGTTGTCGCCGTAGAGCACGATTTTGGTCTGCGGCGAGATTCCCGCCTTGCCCAGCAGGTTCTCGAACGAGCGTGGTTCGGTCAAATCGCGCCGGATGGCGTCCTGCAACTCCGTTTGCCAGTTCCAGGCGACTGCTCCGGGAACGTGTCCTTGGTCGTAGGCCGAAGTGTCCACGTCAACTTCCACGACGCGAATCTTCGGGTCGTTCAGATGCGATGCCACCCAATCGGTGGACACCAATGCTTCCGGATGTGCGTACTCAGGCATATTCTTCCCCCCATAGGAAGTGCAGAATCAGAATAGCCGAATTCCCCCGGAAAATCACGCTCGGGCGATGCCAGCCGGGCAGGTGCAGGCCAGGTTCGATCGCAGGACAAATCCTATTCAATCGATTTGAGCTTGCCGTCGGCAAACTCAAGCTCCAGGCGGAGCAACCAATCGAAGTGAAAACCCTCGGCCTGGAGCCAGCGCTCGAGCGCTTCGCGGCCGGCAGCCTCGAATTCCACGAGCATCTTGCCGTCGAGCATATTGAAACGCACACGCTGGGCTTTGATGCCCGTGGCCGCAGCCAGCCTTTGCGCGAGAACTTCTGCGCCCTGGCGGGTGAGGCAGGCGAGCGTGTGCATCGTGATGTAGCGAGCCATGGAAGCTCCTGATGGTTCTGCCCCGGTGCGCCGGGTGCACTTCTCGAATACACGGCGCTGGGGGAAAAGGCAAATCCGCAGCCCTGTGGATTGCTCGCCGCATGAAAGAAGGGAAATGGCCCAGGAGCAGCCCTGGTGCCGAAGGCCCGAGCTACAGGAACAAGGCAGGAATTGCGGTTGACGGGGGGCGGACAACGCGAGATAAGCTAACGCGCATCACAAGTTTCACGTTGTGAATCTGCCTCTTGGACGGAGCGGCGATGAAGAAAATCTTCTTGGCGTTGAATCTGGCAGTTCTCTGTGCGGTTGTATCTCACGGGCAAACGAAGGCAAACGAACCGGCAAAGGATGCGGCGCATGCAGCGGCCGCGCAGGCGAGTGCGGCGACAGAGGAAAACGCCTCTGCGAAGCTGCCGGTGCGGCGGGTGGTGCTGTACAAGAATGGCGTGGGCTATTTCGAGCACTTGGGGCGGGTGCGCGGCAATCAGGACGTGCACATCGATTTCACGAGCGGACAACTGAACGACGCGCTCGAATCGTTGACGGTGCTGGACCTTTCCGGCGGACGCATTAACGGCGTGGACTACAACTCAGAGGCGCCGCTGGCGAGGAGGCTGGCGTCGCTGCGGCTGGCGCTCGGCGAAAAGCCGACGGTAGCGGAGTTTTTGGGCGCGCTGCGCGGCGCACGGCTGGAGGTGAAGTCGGGCGGTGCGAGCATCACCGGGCGGCTGCTGAGCGTCGAACGCAAGACGCGCACGGGAACGAACTGGGCGGTCGAGACGGATGTGATCTCGCTCGTGACCGACGGCGGCGAAGTGCACACGGTGGAATTGAGCCCGGCAGCAACGGTGCGCATCGCCGAGCACGACTTGCAGATCGAGGTGGGCAAGTACCTCGGTCTCGTCGCGTCGGCGCGGGAACAAGATCTGCGGCGCATGACGATTTCCACGGCGGGCACGGGCGAGCGCAACCTCTACGTCAGCTACATCAGCGAAGTGCCCATCTGGAAGACGACCTACCGGATCGTACTGCCGTCAAAGCCCGAGAAGAAGCCGCTGCTACAAGGCTGGGCGATCATTGATAACACAGTGGGCGAGGATTGGAACGACGTGGAGCTCTCGCTCGTGGCCGGCGCACCGCACTCGTTTATCCAGCCGCTTTCGCAGCCGTACTACGGGCGGCGGCCGGTCGTGCCGCTGCCGGAGAGCGCGCAGCTCACGCCGCAGACACATGCCGCAACGCTCATCAGTGGGAGCGGCCAACTCAGCGGTGTCGTCACGGACGCAGCAGGAGCCGTGATTCCTGGGACCACCGTGAAGCTTTTGGATGAGAACGACAATCAGATTGCAGAGACCAGTGCAGACGGAGCGGGAAGGTACTCTTTCTCCGCGTTGTCAGTGGGCAGCTATAGCCTTAGGCTGATGAGATCAGGTTTCAAGGACACTCTGTTCAGAGACGTTAACATCGCGCCGGGCGGGAATAGGCTGGACGCACAACTGCAGGTTGGCTCCGTCGCGGAAACGGTCACAGTGGAAGCATCCGCGCTTGCGGTTCAGACATCGTCAGCCGAAGTTTCCGGCGTGAGGGCTTCGAGAGTGGCGAATCGGCCGCACGTCCTAGCTGGTGGCGTAGGTTCAGGAATGGGAGGAGGGACCGGCGGCGGTGCGTTTAGAGCCGGGCTCTCGCCAGCGAGCCTCGAAGCAGCACGGACACTGATGGAAGCCGCGGCAAGTGGGCAAGGGCTAGGCGACCTGTTCGAGTACAAACTGAAAGACCGCGTGACTCTCAAGAAGAACAAGTCAGCGTTGGTTCCGATCGTGCAAACGGATGTGGCAGCGGAAAAGGTGTCGCTGTGGAACGGAACAAGCGGCGCGGGAAGGCCACTACGGGCGCTTTGGCTGACGAATACGAGTGCGCTGACGCTCGACGGTGGCAGCTTCGCCGTGCTCGAGGATGAAGCGTTCGCCGGCGAGGGACTGGCGGACCCGATCAAGCCGGGCGAGCGGCGGCTGATTTCTTACGCGACCGACTTGGGCTTGCAGGTAGAGTCAAAGCTTGAGAGCAAGCAGCAGCACGTCTTACGCGTGAAAATCGTGCATGGGATGATGACGCAGACGCGCGAGGAACGCGAGCAGAACGTCTATATCGCGCGGAACGAAGATACAAAACCGCGGATGCTGGTGATCGAGCATCCGGCGCGGTCTGGGTGGAAGCTCGATGCGGAAGCTCCCGCGCCTGAGGAGCAAACCGCGGACCTTTACCGTTTTCGGGTGAATGTCGCTCCAAAGCACACGGAGCGCCTGACCGTACAGGAATCACAGACGCTCGAGACGCAAGTTGTGGTGACGAACCTCAATGACGATCAGATCGCTTTCTTCTCGAAGGAGAAGAGTATCAACGCGGAGGTCGAGCAGGCGCTGCGGAAGATCGTGGCGCAAAAGAATGTACTGGCAAAACTCCAGGCGCAAATCAACGCGCGGGGACAGGACGTGAACCGCATCGTCCAAGACCAGGGGCGCTTGCGCGAGAACATGAAGGCGCTGAAGGGCACTCCGGAAGAAAAAGCCCTGACGCAGCGCTACACGCAGGAGCTCGATCGCCAGGAAACGGATCTGGCGAACCTGAGAAAAGAAATCCAGGGGCTCGAGGCCCAGCGCGACAAGGAAAAAGAGAAGCTGGACACGATGGTCGAGGAACTAGCTCTCGACGCGACCCTCTAGAGGGGGAGCCGGAACAACGGCACAGCCGTCTCCCTGGCGGTCGCGGCTCGGCCTCTATAGGCGATGCTGAGGGTTTCAGCGCGCTTGAGCGACGGCGAGCACGGGCTCTCTGTTTCCCTCCAGCAGTTCCTGCTCCGCCTGCAGCCAGTCGTCCAGAGCGCGCCCGTGCACGGCGCCGCGACTGAGGTAGATTTCGTATGCGCGGGCGGCAATCTGCTGCTCGCTCGGACGGTGGTTTCCGCCCGAAGGGCGCGCAGAACGCTTTGACCTGATACTCGTTACGTTTCTCTTAGCCATCGACAACCTCCAGTTTGAAGTCCCAAGAAACTCGTACCCAGCGCCTCTCCATTCCCATCGAGAAGAGCGGCTGGGGCCGCGGAAACATGCGCGGTGAAATCTTCCTTGAGCTGCTGCGCTGGCTGGAAACCGCACAAGCCAAGCAGGCGCTGGGCCGCAGGGGAAGGGTGGGATATCCCGTTGGCCGGGCGTCACCGCCCAGAAAGTCCCGTGCCGGCGACAACTTGCTTCGCACGAAACACACATCGCCGTCCGGCTTTCACGTCGGACAACTGCCTCTTGCTCTCGGCAAACTCTATAGGCTGCAAACCGGCTGGGCGCCGGGCAGCCGCCGGAACAAACAGTCGCACCCAAGCCAGAGGGGTGCGCGCCCTAGCGTCATGGGACGCGATCCCCGCACCGCTCGGGCACAATCATCCTGCATCGGCGTTGTTCGCATGTCAATGCTCCATAAACACTAAATAAACGATGCACGCCATCGGCGGCGCAAGGAGGAAACCATCCGCGAGACCAGCCGGGGGGTGCTGAGAGGGCCACCTACGTGCCTAGTCGAGGCGGAAGCAAAGCCGCTCGATCGAACGCGCCGGGGTGCGGCCCCCTGCCGGGGATGAAGCAGAAGCGCCGGAGGTCTCGATCAGGACGGTGTTCATCTGCACATCACCCGAAGCAACCTCGAAGCGCGCCGGCATGGAGTCCAGAAAGCGCTTCACCATGCCATCGCGGTCCATCCCGATGACGCCGGCGTGGGACCCGGTCATGCCCACGTCGGTGATGCAGGCGGTGCCGCGCGGGAGAATGCGCTCGTCGGCGGTGACCACATGGGTATGCGTGCCGACGACGGCGGTGACGCGGCCATCGAGGTACCAGCCCACGGCGAGTTTCTCACTGGTCGCTTCGGCATGGATGTCCACGATGACGACGCCGACCTCGGGCGGGAGCCCGGCCAGGATGCGATCCGCGGTGCGAAACGGACAGTCGATCGCCGGCATGAAGACGCGTCCCTGAAGATCGAGCACGGCGAAGCGCTCGCCGTTTTTGGCCGTGCCGACGAAAAGACCGTTCCCGGGATTGCCTTCGGGGAAATTCGCCGGGCGAATCAGCCGCGGCTGGTGCGGAATGTAGTCGAGAATCTCCTTGCGGTCCCAAATGTGATTGCCGCCGGTGAGAACGTCGATGCCGGCGCCGAGCAGTTCTTCGACCAGCCGCGGCGTAATGCCGAAGCCCGAAGCGGCGTTTTCGCAGTTGGCGACGACGAGGTGGATCTGCCGTTGCGCGACGATGTCCGCCAGCCGGTCGCGGACGATCTGCCGGCCGGGCGCGCCTACGATATCGCCGATGAACAGTATTCGCATCAGACCAGTTGTCCGTCAACAGTCAAAGGCAAACGACAGGCAGTGTCAACTTTCGATTGCTAAGTGTCCAGTGCTTTTCAAACACGAAGACGGAGCGGACCGCTCGGCCGTGTGCAGCTAGGGTCATGAACCTCTGTAGTAGGTGGGCGCCACGAGCCAGCCGTCAGGCTTTCCTGCCCCGGTCGTACCCGCCGCGCGAGTCGTGGCCGGCGAGCGCGATCGGGACAGGCTATGCGCACGGGCTGTCTATCCGCGGCTCCCCAGAGATCCAGCGTTGGTTCAAACGACCTTTCGCCTCATCACCTGCTTCGAAGTACCGCTCCGCCCTCATTCTAGCAGGATGTACGCCGGAAATACCGCATCGAGCCCACGCCGCTCCGAGCGGTTTGCCCCTCGAGGTGGCGACCGTTCACCGGGTCGTCAGAAGTGGAAGCCGAGTTCGGCTCTGAAGGAACGCGGGGTGACGAAGTGCGTCCCGCTGAAGGTTGAAAGGAAATTGTAAAGCGCGACTTTGTTGGTCAGGTTGATGGCCGTCAGGCGCAGACTCCACCTGTAGCGATCGCCGTGGAAGAGATTGTCGTCGCCGACGCTGGCGTCAAAGAGGTTGCGCGGAGCGATGCGCGGGGGGTTCTTATCGTCGTTCTCCGTCCCTGGCGCGGGAATCGTGATTCGCGTTGAACCGTACAGGTTCCCGGGGCACGTCGTCAGCGGCGCGCTAAAGGTCGGGAAGACGTTCCCGCAGAACAATCCCGCCTGAATTTGCTGGTCCGCCGTGAGGCCGGTCAAGTCCACTTGATAACCGGGATCTGTAGGATTTGCGCTCGTGGCAAAGGGAACCGCCCCGGCGACGAGTCCGCTGTCGTAGCGCCAGTTGAAGGCGATCCAGGGGAGCTTCTTCCAAGGCTGGTACTGTAGGTTCGTGGTCTGCTGGAAGTTCTGGTCGTGGTCGATACGGAAGACCGACCCGCTCGCCCCTACGGTCGTGCCCAACCCGCCGACTTGCGGCGGGAAGAACCGCGCCTTGACGTGGCCAAGAACAGCGAATGCCGTCAAGCCGTGGAAGTTCGGAACGCTCAGACGGGCCGACGCACCGTCAATCTTCGAGTTGCGCCAAGCAATCGGGAAGAAGATCGGCGTGTTGCCAAGCGCGCTGAAGTCATAGGCGTTGTGCGTGTACTTCCACAAGTAGTCGGCGTCCACGACAAAGTGCTTCCCGAAGGCTTGCTCGAAACCGGCGTGAAACTCGTTTCGCCAGCCGGGGCGAATGGGCGCCGGTATGCTCGGGCCGAGCACGCCGGAGATGACGGGGTTTCCGTTGGCCGTGCTCGCAAGGACGAGGTTTTCGTTGAAAGGAGTTTCCATGATGCGTCCGTAAGACAAGCGAAGGACCGTGTTGCTCGGCTTGAGGTTGTAAGCGACGCCGACGCGCGGCTCCGGTTGAGAGTCGCTGACAAGCCCGCGATACAGATCGCCGCGAATCCCCAGGTTGAAGGTCCAGTGGCCCTTGGTGATCGCATCCTGTAGATAGAGAGCAGTTTCCCTGATATCCGCGCGGCCGCGGAAAAGGAAGTCTGCGCCGCCGCGCGTCAGATCGACCGGGAAGAGCACGGGATTGAAATTCGGATTCGCGGAAAGCGCGCCGGTGCATTGCGCGGGATCCGTCGGCGTAGCGTTTATGTCCGGGCTGCCGTCGGCATTCAAACAGACGGCGTTGAATGCCGGATCGGTGATTCCGAACCCAAAGTTCTCCCCCAGGATGGTGTCTTGGAAGGTGATTCCCGCTTTCACGTTGTGTATGCCCTTCACATAGGAGAAGTCCGAGCGCGCGCCAGCATTGGTGAGCCTGCGTTGCTGATTTAGGGTTTCCGTGAGATCTGCGAACGGGTTTCCGCTCGGGACGTAGTTGAACTGGTCTTGGCGCACGAAAGCGCCGAGGGTGAAAAGCGTGGTCGAGCTGATCAGGCGCGTCCAGATTGGAGCCACATTGAAGGTGTTGATCAGCGAGCGTTGGTCCTGTGAGAGCATCTGGCCGCGAAAGTCCACGTTCTGCGAGTCAATGGAATTTGGCGTTTGAAACCACGAACGCGTATAGCCAAGGTTCAAGTGGACCGTGTCGGACTGGGTGATCTGAAAATCCACGCGGTCGAAGAAGTTTTGCTCGTTTCCTTTGTCGTGGATGGCCTGAATCTCCGGCGGATCAAGAAAGCGGCTTGTATTGAGGCCACTTACGGAGACGAAGTTGCCCCACTTTTGGCCTCCAAAGGCCATGTCGAAGCTTTCATTCACGGAGCCGAACGAACCGTAGGAAGATGTCACGCTGCCCACCGGCTTCGTTTGCCCGAGGCCCGAGCGCGTCGTCACTTTGATCACCAGGCTCGTCTTGTCGCCAAATTCGGCGGGCGGCGCACCGGAGATGACTTCCAGCGACTGGATGGAATCAGCCGGAATCTGGTTGGAGAAGACTTTGCTCTGCTGGTCGGTGATCGGCTGCCCGTCGACGCTGAAAGAATTCTCCGCATGATCGCCGATCCCGTGGAAGAGGCCGTTCGAGTCGGCTACCACGCCCGGCGTCGCCAGCGTCACAAGCGAGCTAACGGAAGAGGATTGGCTCTCCAGCGGCAACCTGTCGAAAAGGCCGCGGTCGACGTCCGTGTGAAAGTTCGGGTCGTTTTCGACGAGGTCTTCGGCGCCAGCCTCTACGGTGACGGTGGTTGAGGCGGTGGCAATCTTCAGGCTGACCTCCACCGCTACGGGGACGCCCGAGCGCACGTCGACATCTTGGACGAAGGCCTCGAACCCTGGAACGACAACCGTCATATGGTAAGGATTGGACGGCAAGTTTGTGAACCTGAAGTTGCCCGAAGCATCCGTGGTCGTCGACCGCTCAAAGCCGCTGACGGGATTGCGAATCTCCACCGTAGCATTTGCGATCGTTCCGCCAGACGGGTCCTTCACGATTCCCGCGATCGTTCCTGAAGACTGCGCCATAATAGATTGCGGGACGAAAAACAGGCTCGAACTCAGCAACAACAACGTGTGTATACGGAAAGTCCTAAGCATTTCTCCTCCGGCCCCAGTGGGGCCATGGTCTTTCAATGTGGATAGGGACCGCCGAAGAAGCCGGCCGCGCCGCGCCAGAACAAGGAACGGCGCATGGGCAATTTAAGGAGAAGAAGCTGCGGTCAGACTGCTGGAGGGGCGCGGGAGGATGTGTGGCGCGCTATCGTGTCAGGCAGAGCAGAAATCGTTGGCAGCCGCAGAGTCCAAGCGATGACGACAAACTCCTGCGGCGGAAGATGCGTGGCGGTCGCGACCGCGGGGGCATGATTGAAATGGCAGATGAGGCAGCCGTGGTCCGATGCGCCCTCGTGATGGTGCAAGGCACTGCCGAAGAACGAGGCCAGGAACAATGCGGCGAGCGCAAACGACACCAAGCCAAGGCTATGGTTCACCCGCTGGCAATTGCGATTGGGCATGCAAGACAAGGTCAGGTGCACTCCCCCGCTTGTGAGATGTTTCTGCCGCCGGCTAGGTTGCATGCGACTGCAGTTCAGCTCACTTGACCGCGCAACGAACGTTGCCTAAGCTGCATCTTATCAGCACGATCTAATGAGCGACCGCCGCATACGGGCCATCGGGCTGCTGCTGGGGGTCATCTTCCTGGCAGGACAATTCCATACTTGTGTCGACTTGGCCTCGGCGACCCCCGCCTCGCACATCTGTCCGATCTGCCTTTCCGGCGCCTGGGCGCTACCAGCGCACTCTCCCGACGTAAGCGTGGTTTGGGTTGAGCGCTGGATCGAAGTGTCTACGCGAACAAGCACCCCGGACCTGACACCCGCGCATGCCATTGCTTCGCGCGCGCCGCCTGCTGCCTAGCGTCGGTTTCTGCTTCTCCCATCAAGAACTCAGGGAAACGATCAACCCTTCCGGATGGAAGCGAAAGGAATTTTATTATGAGGAGAGCGATTGCATTTGCGGGAGCACTCATACTTTTGCCGTGGGTCGCGATGGCCGAAGACAAGCCCACCGGGACCGCGGCTGAGAAGAAGGATACTCGTCCGGCAGCGGCGGAGGATCCGGCGGCCAGCCGCATGAAGGCGCTGGAAGACCAAGTGCGGGCGCTGGCAGCAGAAGTAGAAATGCTCCGCGGCGAGGTCAAGGAATTGAGCGAGGCACGCACTACGGGCGCGGCGCCAGAAAGCCGGCTCTTGCTGGCGTCCGCGAAGGTCGAACCGGGGATGATTTTGGCGCCCGCCGCTCCGGAGACGCCGGCTGCGAGCCCGCTCGCGACGCCTTCTGCGGCGCCGATTGCACCGGCAGCTCAGCCTGCCCAGGCGCCGCAGACGACCACCTACGGCGGCGCGACCTCGAACGCCAAGTTGCTCAATCCCGATATCAGCATGATCGGGGACTTCATCGGGACGGCTGGGCACAACCCCGTGAATCCATCGCCTTCGCTCCAGATGCACGAATCAGAACTCGGCGTGCAGGCCATCATCGATCCATACGCCCGGGGAGACTTTTTCGTTTCGTTTGGAGAAACTGGAGTCAATCTCGAGGAGGGGTACATCACGTTCACGTCCCTGCCGGGAGGAGTGATCCTCAAGGTGGGGAAGATGCGCGCTGCCTTCGGCAAGGTGAACACAATTCATAACCACGCTCTGTCGTATATCGACCGGCCGCTCGTGACCAACAATCTTGTGGGAGGCGAAGACGGAATCGACGACGCAGGCATCTCGCTTTCGCGAATGATCCCGGCGCCCAAGAACTGGTTTCTGGAAGGGACCGCGCAGCTATTCCGCGGCGATTCGGAAGGCGTGTTCCATGCGAGCAGGGCGCAGGACGTCAGCGTCGTTGGACACTTGCGCGCTTACAAAGATCTGACGGAATCCACAAACCTGGACTTCGGCTTCTCTTACGCGCGAGGGCACAACGAGATCGGCTCCAGCTTCCTGACAAACCTCTACGGGGCAGACGCGACCCTGCGCTGGAAGCCGCTGCGCCGCGCCGTCTATAATTCCCTGCTGTGGCGCAACGAGTTCATCTGGAGCGACCGTAACCAACTCTCATCTTTGCTCGCGCGCGAAACCCAGCATGCCTTCGGTATGTACTCCTCTCTCGATTACCGGCTGAACCGGCGTTGGACTGCCGGGGGGCGCGTCGACCGCAGCGCCCGTGCCACGAACGCCAGCCTGATCGACACCGGTTTCTCGGGCATCCTGACCTACTGGCCGAGCGAGTTCAGCCAGCTGCGTGGCCAATACCGATTCGGGCATTATGCCGAGGGGAAAGACGCCAACGAACTGCTGTTCCAGTTCATTTTTGTTCTCGGGGCGCACGGCGCCCATCCGTTCTAGGAGAGTCTGAGGAGAGATCCGTGAAACACAAAAACATAAGCATTTGGAGAGGGATGGCGGCAGGCGCATTATCGTTGGCGCTGGCCGCATCATTTGCGCCTCCGGCAGCCGCCGCGGGCAAACTCCAGATCGTGACCGCAACCACCGACCTCGCGGCACTCGCGCAGGAGGTCGGCGGGGACCGCGTGGAGGTGGAATCGATCGCACGCGGCTACCAGGACCCGCACTTCGTCGAAGCCAAGCCCAGTTTCCTGCTCAAGCTGCGCAAGGCGGACTTGCTGATTGTCGTCGGGCTCGAACTCGAGATCGGCTGGCTGCCGCCGCTCATCAACCAGTCCGGCAATCCCAGGATACAGGTGGGCGCACAGGGGTATTTTGACGCCTCGCGCTTCGCTCAGATTCTGGAGATTCCCACTGGACAGGTGACCCGCGCCGAAGGCGACGTGCACCCGCTCGGGAATCCGCACTACTGGCTCGATCCGGAAAACGGCCTGCGCATCGCCAAGGGTATCGCCGACAAGCTTAGCGAGATGCGTCCGGCCGACGCGGCGTATTTCGCGCAGCGGTACGCGTCGTTCGAGCAGCGGCTGAAGCAGGCGGATGAGAGATGGGTTGCAGAGATGAAGCCTTACCACGGACGCAAGGTCGTCACCTACCACCGCTCATGGCCGAACTTCGCCGAGCATTTCGGGCTGGACGTGGTTGGCTACATCGAGCCGCGGCCGGGCATTCCGCCGAGTCCGCGGCACACGCTCGAACTCATGCAGATGATGAAGCGCGACGGCGTGAAGGTGATGATGGTCGAGCCCTATTTCGACTTGAAGACGCCGGACGCGGTCGCGCGGGACACGGGCGGGCTGGTGGTGGTGATGATGCCTTCGGTCGGCGGGGACAAGCCGATCACGGATTACTTCCAGCTTTTTGACTACGATATTGCGAAGCTCAAACAAGCATTTGATGCAACTCACTAAGGAGCCATCCGAATGGAGATGCTGCTGTTTTTGTTAGCGCCGTTTGCGGCAAGCCTAATCCTGACGGGCATCCACGCGTACCTCGGCGTGCACGTGGTCGAGCGCGGCGTGATTTTCGTAGACCTCGCGCTGGCGCAGATCGCCGCGCTCGGGGCCACGCTCGCCGTGGTGATCAGCATGGACCCGCACGGCCGCGAAGCCTACTGGATCAGCCTGGGGTTCACCTTCGTGGGCGCGGCGATCTTCTCAATCGCGCGGACGCGCCGCGCTCACATTCCGCAAGAAGCCTTTATCGGGATTGCCTACGCGGTCGCTTCGGCCCTGGCCATCCTGATGATGAGCAAAGCTACCGGCGAGACCGAACATCTGAAAGACATGCTCGTCGGCAACATCCTCGCGGTTTCCTGGCGCGAGGTGATGATTACGGCGCTGCTCTACGGGGCCGTCGGAGTTTTCCATTACATCTTCCGGAAGAAATTCCTGTTGATCTCGATGAACCACAAGCAGGCCGAAAACCTCGGCGTGAACGTGCGTTTTTGGGACTTTCTGTTCTACGCCTCATTCGGGTTCGTGGTGACGTCGTCGGTGGCCATCGCGGGTGTGTTGCTGGTGTTCTGTTACCTGATCGTGCCGTCGGTCGGAGCGATGCTGTTCGCGGACCGCGTGGGGCCGCGGCTCGCCATCGGGTGGACGATGGGGACGCTGGTGTCGGCGCTGGGGTGTTACTTGAGCGTGCGGCTGGATACGCCGACGGGCGCGACGATCGTGGTAACGTTCGGCGGAGTGCTGGCGCTGATGTTCATCGTGCACCTGTTGGTGCACCACGGGAGGTACGCGCACAAGCTCGCAGGCGCCAGGTCCGCGCACCTGGAAGCGGAGAGCGATTAGCGGGACAGGATGGTGGCAAGAAAGAACGGGCGCCAGTGCTCGGAAACGAGGGCGAGCGACGCGCCCGACCGAAACATATCGTGGATCCTGCGCGTGTGTTTTGACGCCGAGTCAAAGCGAAAGAAATAATGGTTCACGAGAAGCAGGAAGCCGCCGGGCGCGAGGAGCTTTTCAACCTGGCGGGCGATCGACTGCAGCACATCGTCGGACATGCTGGGAAGGTAGTACAGCACATCCAGCAAAGCGATCAGCTCGAACTGCCCCCCGATCTGCTCGATGTGATGGACGTCGCGCTGCTCGAATCGGATGGTCGGCTGGCCGGCGGAGAGTTCCCGCGCTTGCTGGACAGCCACTTCCGAGAGATCCACGCCTAAAACCTCGCCGGCGTAACGAGCTAATTCCCGCGTGAAAGGGCCAAGCCCGCAGCCAATATCGAGGACGCTGCGATAAAATCGGTTCGGAAGAAAAGAGATCAACCTCTCGTACTTCAATCTCTGGTAACGATAACGACCGAGGGTGGCGGCAAAGGGATCGTGCTCTCCGGCGTAGAGAAGGTCGAAAGCCTTCTGCGATCCGTGCCGGTCCCGAAGCTTTTCGAACGTGGCATCCGTGCGGGCGCTGCGGATCCAAAACGAAATGTCACGCAGCGACATAAAAAACTTCCTGGGCTCGGCTTTCAGGGTCTCTTGGGCGGGTCGCGGCACATTTTGTGAGGGCACAGTCACGCCGTCTGCCTCAGGGCGCGCTCGACCAGATTCAGGCAGCGCTCAGCGCGCTCGCGAAGGCGCTCGGCATCTTCGTTGCGATCCTCGCGCAGGGAGTGCAACTCATCGGCGATGGCCAGCGCGGTCAGCACCGCCACCTTCACCGAGTCAACTGTCTTGGTCGCATCGGCCACCGCACGCATTTTCTCGTCCACGTAGCGCGCCAACTCCTGCACGTACTTCTCTTCCAGATCGCCGCCGATCGAGTACGTCTGACCGTAGATTTCAACCTTGACGGGCTTGCTCATCGGCACTCCCCGTGGGACAGGGCGCTATTGTAGCGCACGGCGAAGCCTTGGGACGTTTCTCTCGATGAAATAAGGACCAGGAGGTCGCGCCGAGCGGCGATGCGTCACTGGCTTCGCAGCACAGCGCCGAGCCGGCTCGCGAGCGTGCTGACGATCTTGCCGCAGAAATCATTGATCTGAACTTCGGTGAGCGTGGCTTCGCGGCTCTGGAAATTGACGCGCACGAGGAGCGAGTACTTGCCGGACGGCACGTTCTTGCCGCGATACAGATCGGTCGCCTCGATGGAAGCTATTTCGGCAATCCCCAGCGCATGAATCGCCTGGGAAACATCGGCGAAACGCACGCCTTCGGGAAGCAGCAGCGAAAAATCACGTTCGACCGCAGGAAAGCGCGGCAGGGCAACCAGCCGGCGCGACTCTCGAGCCGCACGCCAAGCGGTGCAGAGTGGATGGGAGGCGAGCTCGGCGAGGAAAGCATCGTGGCGCAGCTTCAGCCGCTCGTTCACGCGCCGCGCAAGCTGGCCTGCCACGCCAATTTCTCTGTCGTCAAGAAAAATGCGCCCGCAGAGCGAGGTATGGAGCCACGCCGCACCGCCTGTCTTCCATTCGAACCCGCCGAGGAGATCACCAAGGGCATCGAGGTCGCCCTTCAAATCGGCGAAGGCATATTCGCGCGTCTCTTCGTCAACGCTCTTCTCACGGGCCAGGCCGGTGGCGCCGATGGAGAGAACACGCGTTTCGACCGCAACCATTTCACCCGCTCTTCCGGCGGAACTATCCATGCGGTAGTGCCGGCCAAACTCGAACAGGCGCGCGTCGCGCTGGCCGTGGTTGAGGTTCCATTCGAGGGCGGCGGCCATCGTGACGACGCCGGTCGAGCGCAGGACCCCGGCTTCTTCCGAAAGCGGATTCGCAAGGCGCGCAGGTGAGACACCCCCGGGACGAAACAGCGCATCGCGATCCTCTGAGACGTGTGGAATGGTGACAATTTCGTGGTAGCCAAGCCCGATGAGCCGCTCGCGCAGGCGGTCTTCGGCCTCGGCGTGCGGCAGCCGCGCGGCGGGTTGGCGCGCCGGGGGAAGCCGCGGCGGGAACTCGTCCAAGCCGTAAATGCGCGCGACTTCCTCGACCAGGTCAATCTCGCGCTCAGCATCAGCACGCCACGAGGGCTGAGTACAGTTCCAGGCCGCGAGCAGCGAGCCCGCCGCGCCGCGGGTTTCATCCGCACGCGCGGGCGCGAAACCCAGCGCCGCCAGGATCGCTTCGATGTCCTTGTCGGGAACGTCGGCCCCCATGACACGCAAAAGCTCGGCGCGATTGAGTGTGATCGTTCGGGGGGAACGCCGATTGGGATAAACGTCCACGACGCCCGAGAGCAATTCACCGCCCGCAACCTGGAGAATCAGCTCGGCGCAGCGGCGGGAGGCTTTTTCCGCCAGTTCGGGGTCGGCACCGCGGCCAAAGCGCGTGGAAGCTTCCGTGTGCAGCTTGAGGAACTTGGCCGCCCGGCGCACGGCCACCGGGTGGAACCAGGCGCATTCAATCAGCACGTTCTTGGTGGAAGAACCGATCTCGGTCTCGGCGCCGCCCATAATGCCGCCGATGCCCACGGGGCGCGCGCCGTCGCCGTCGCAGACCATGCAGATGTCGGGCGAGACTTCGCGCTCAATCCCGTCCAGCGTTTTCATTTTTTCAGCGGGCTTCCCGCGACGCACGACGATGCGGTGGTCGCGCACCAGGTCGTAGTCAAAGGCGTGGAGCGGATGACCGAGCTCGAGCAAGACGTAGTTGGTCGCATCCACAACGTTGCTGATCGAAGCGACGCCCGCATCCTCAAGGCGCTCGCGGAGCCAGGCGGGCGAGGGCCCGAGCTTCACGCCGCGGATCACGCGCGCGGTGAAGCGGCCACAAAGATCGGGACAGGTGATTTCAACTCGGACCGCATCGGCAGCTTTCGCGCCGGATTCGGCGGGCTTCGGCTCGACCGGTTTGAGCGGCAGGCGATAGAGGGCTGCGACCTCACGCGCGATGCCGTAATGGCTGAGACAATCGGGGCGGTTAGTGGTGAGTTCGGCTTCGAAGACGGCTCCGCGCGGGGTCTGCTCGATCCCGGCCACGTTGGTGCCGGAAAGCGCCAGGCGCGAGGCAAGCTCCTCCGGCGGCGCGGTCAGCGCCACGAAATCCTTCAGCCAGTTGTAAAGCACCTTCATCGCGAAGAGTCCGATTCGCGGCGCATCTCAGGGAAACTGCCGCAGGAAGCGCACGTCGTTCTGGAAGAACAGTTGAATGTCGTCAATCCCGTACTTGAGCATCGCGAGGCGGTCGACTCCGATGCCGAAAGCGAAGCCGCTCACGCGCTTCGGATCGTAGTTCACGAAGCCATAGACGGCGGGGTCCACCATGCCGGCGCCGAACAGCTCGATCCAGCCCGAGCCCTTGCACTTGGGGCAGGCCGCGCCGGAAGCGGCGGCGCCGCGTCCTCCGCAAAAAACGCAGGAGGCGTCGAATTCGACCGAAGGCTCGGTGAACGGAAAATAGCTGGGGCGGAAGCGGGTCTTCACGCCGGGGCCGAAAAACTCGCGGACGAAATATTCGATGGTGCCGGCAAAATCGCAGAAGGTGATGTCGGAGTCCACCGCGAGGCCTTCGACCTGGTGGAACATGAACGAGTGCGTAGCATCGGGATTATCGCGGCGATAAACCTTGCCCGGCACGATCACGCGCACCGGCGGCTGGCGCTTCTCCATGGTGCGAATCTGCACCGGGGAGGTGTGCGTGCGCAGCAGGAGGCCCGGCGCGGGCTTCTGGTTCGGCAAAGGCGGCGCGTCAATGTAAAACGTGTCCATGTCATCGCGCACGGGATGGAACTCCGGAATGTTCAGCGCCTCGAAGTTGTAGTAGGCCGACTCGATTTCCGGCCCATCCATGACCGAAAAGCCGATCTGCATGAAGATGCGTTCGAGCTCGTCGAAGGTTTGACGGATCAGGTGATGCGTGCCGATGGGCCGCCGCACGCCGGGGAGAGAGAGGTCCACGCGTTCGCGGGCCAGCGCAGCGGATTCGCCGGCTGCTTCGATGGCCGCACGCCGCGCTTCGATCTGCGCTTCGACGTGGCCGCGCAGCTCGTTGAGCGCCTGGCCAACGGCGCGTTTGAGGGCCGGCGGGGCGGGTTTCAGCCAGTTATCCGTGATGAGCGCGAGGACGCCGGACTTGCGGCCGAGCCATGCATCGCGGAACTGCTTCCAGGAAGTTTCATCCTGCGCCGCAGTTACTTCTCGATCGAAGCGCGCACGAATCTCGGCGAACTCTGCGGCGATCGCTGCTGGGTCCTGAATCCCCAGCGCGGCAAGCGTCTTCTCAGTCGGATTGTCAGAGTCCGGCATAGACTGAAACTCGGCATCCTATGGCAATTGGGCACGTGAGAGCAATCCCCAGTTGGATGCGGCCGCCACAAAGGGGCTTCCTCAGCCTACAGCAGCCACGGGCCTCAGAGTGCCAGGAATACGGGCTACGCCTTCGTTGAGGCCGAGGCGGACTTGGCCTGCTCGGCGATGGCGGCAAACGCCGCCGCGTCGCGCACGGCGAGGTCGGCGAGCACTTTGCGGTCGAGCCCCACGCCGGCAACCTTGAGGCCGTGCATGAGCTGGCTGTACGTCAGTCCGTTCTGCCGCGCCGCCGCGCCGATACGCTGGATCCAGAGCTGGCGGTACTGGCGCTTCTTGGCGCGCCGGTCGCGAAAAGCGTAGCGATCGGCGCGATTGGCGGCCTCTTGCGCCGACTGATAGAGCTTGCTCTTGGTAAGGAAGAAGCCTTTAGTGCGCTTCAAGTACTTCTTACGGCGCGCGCGGCGCTTCGTGCCGCGTTTTACGCGAGCCATTTCTTTTCTCCTTTGCTTGGGGAGACAAACGAGGCGCGAGCGGTGCGCCGCATCTTTTCGGCGGGCGCCGAACACGCAACGGGTTTGTCTCCGGTGTGAATCTCTCGAGCGCTGTGAAGCGCCGCTACTGCTCGGCCGGCAGGCACCCGTGAAGCGCTGCCTGGCGCGATGAAACCTGTTTCTCGCTAGAAAGCGTAAGGCAGCATGCGGCGGACGTGCGGCACGTCAGCCGGATGCACCTGGGTCAGCTTCTTGAGCTTGCGCATGCGCTTGGCAGGCTTGGTGCCCAGGATGTGGCGCTTGCCTGAATGCATGCGGAGCACCTTGCCGTTGGCAGTTACCTTGAAGCGCTTGGCGGCGCCGCGATGCGTCTTGAGTTTCTGTTTCTTGGCCATGCCCAATCCTCTTTCTTCGCCGGGGTCCCGCTCAGGCCTGCTGCGGAACCGCCTGGGGCTGCGACAGTGGCCGGGCGACGGCTCCCTTTTTCGGAGCCAGCAACGCCACCAGGACGTTGCCCTCCATCCGCGGGCCAATCTCGACAATACCGTGCTCGTTGATTTCGCCGAGCAGCCGGGTCATCTTCGCGCGTCCCACTTCCTGGTGGGCCATTTCGCGGCCGCGGTGGAAGATCATCGCGCGGACTTTGTGGCCCTGGCCAAGGAAGCGGACAATCTGGTTCTTCCGCACCTGAAAATCGTGCTCGGCGGTCGAGGGCCGGAACTTCACTTCCTTGAGTTGCGAGCCGCGGTGAGACTTGCGCTGCTCGTGGGCCTTTTTGCTCTGCTGGTAGACGTACTTGCCGTAGTCGGTGATCTTGCAGACGGGCGGATCGGCCGTCGGCGAAATCTCCACCAGATCGAGTCCCTTCTCACGCGCCAGCTTCAAGGCTTCAAACGGCTGCATGACGCCGAGCTGGCCGCCCTCTTCATCAATCACCCGGATTTCACGCGCTCGGATCCTGTCATTGATACGGGCACGGTCACTCCAGCGGACATTCCGTTCGACGATAAATTCCCTCCGGCAAAAGATAGCGGCTCAACAGCGCCGATCACAGCGATGGCCCGTTCACCCGGCGCCCCGAGCGCTTGGGTGAGGGCGAGAAAGTATAGCACGGCCCGCCCGCTCGCCGGCAAGTTCCACACAGGACAAACGGTTGGACCTTGGGAGGAAACGGCTTCATCTGCGCCCGGCGCGCTCAAGTGAGGGCGAGAACAAGGGGCGCACTCGGATCCTAGGACTCGGCGGAGGTCGGGTCAATCATCTGGCGGACGGCGGAGATGCGGTTTGCGGGGAAACCGCCCTGCCGCGCGTGCTCGCGAATGAGTTCCTCGTCTGGCGCGATATAAACGCAGTAGATCTTGTCGTCGGTGACGTAGCTGTGCAACCACTGAATCTGCGGGCCGAGGTTCCGCAGCACGCTACACGACTTCTGTGAGATTGCCCGGATTTGCCCGGGAGGCAGCTTTCCTACACCAGGAACATCGCGTTCAATCACGTACTTCGGCATGAGAGGGCTCCAGTGAAAAGGGTTTAGACAGCCACTCGGGATTCTACTTCCTTCCTCAGATCCTCGACAAATTCGGCGAGCGGCCGCGGGCCGAGGTCACCCTTCACGCGGTGCCGCACGGCTACCGTGCCCGCCTCCGCCTCCTTGCTCCCAACCACGAGCATGTAAGGAATCTTCTGTAGTTGCGCGTCGCGAATCCGGGCGGGCAGTTTCTCGTTGCGATCATCGAGATGCGCGCGGAAACCATGGCGCTTTAGGGTTTCGGTCACGTGTTTGGCGTAGTCGAGGAATTTCTCGCTCACCGGGAGAACTTCTGCTTGCACCGGCGCGAGCCAGGCTGGAAACGCCCCGGCGTAGTGTTCGATCAAAATGCCGAAAAACCGCTCGACCGATCCGAGCAGCGCCCGGTGGACCATCAGCGGCTGATGACGGGCGCCGTCTTCGCCGACGTATTCGAGGCCGAAGCGCGCCGGCAGGTTGAAATCGAACTGCACGGTGGTGAGCTGCCAGGGCCGGCCGATGGCGTCGATCAGCTTGAGGTCTATCTTCGGTCCGTAGAAGGCTGCTTCGCCCTCCATGCGCTTGAAAGGGATTTTCATGCGCGTCAGGGTATCGGCCAGGGCGGCGGTCGCGCGCTGCCAATCCTCGGGCTTGCCGGCGTAGTTCTCAGGGTGGGCGGCGTCCCAAACCGAGAGCTCGACTTCGTACTTGTCGAAGCCGAAGTTCTTCATCACCGCAAACGCGAAGTCCACGCAGGCCTCGACCTCGGCTTCGATCTGCGCCGGCGTGCAGAAGATGTGCGCGTCATCCTGCGTAAAGCCGCGCACGCGCAGCAGGCCGTGGAGCACCCCCGAGCGTTCGTAGCGGTAGACGGTGCCGAGCTCCGCCAGGCGCACCGGCAGATCGCGGTAGCTGCGCAGCTTCGACTTGTAGATCAGGATGTGGCCGGGGCAGTTCATCGGCTTGAGCTGGTAGTCGGCCTTTTCGACCTCGATGGGGCCGAACATGTTTTCCCGGTAGAAATTCGTGTGGCCGCTGGTCTTCCAAAGATCAAGCCGCATGATGTGCGGCGTGAAAACCAGGTCGTAGCCGCGCTTGAGCAGTTCGTCGCGCAGCCAGTCTTCCACGATTTTGCGGATGAGACCGCCCTTGGGATGCCAGAAAATGAGCCCCGGGCCGGCTTCGTCGTGGACGCTGAAGAGCTCGAGCTCGGGGCCGAGCTTGCGATGATCGCGGCGCTTGGCCTCTTCGAGGCGGTGGAGATACTCGTCGAGCTCCTTCTGCGTGTAGAAGCAAGCGCCGTAGATGCGCTGGAGCTGCGGATTGCCTTCCTGGCCCTTCCAGTAGGCGCCCGCAACGTTCATCAGCTTGAAAGCGGTGATGCGTCTGGTCGAAGGGATGTGGGGTCCGCGGCAGAAATCGATGAATTTCCCGGTGGTGTAGAAAGACACCGTCGGCTCGACGGCCTTTTCTTCGATCAACTCGCACTTGAAAATCTGGCCGGTTTTCTTGTATAGGTCGAGCGCCTCCGGCTTGGGAATGAGCTTGCGCTCGTTCGGAATGTTCTGAGCGGCCAGCTCGTGCATCTTGGCTTCGATCTTTTCCAGATCCTCGGGCGTGAAGGGTGCGTCGCGCAGGAATTCGTAGAAGAACCCGTTTTCGATCGGGGGACCAATGCCCAGCTTCACGTTGGGAAAAAGATCGAGGACCGCCGCTGCGAGCAGGTGCGCGGCCGAATGGCGGAACACTTCGAGCGCTTCCGGGTCCTTGTCGGTGAGGATTTGCAGTTTGACGTCGGATTCGAGCGGGCGGCGGAGATCGACAAGCGCACCTTCGCCGTCATTGGGCTCGGCGACCTTCGCCACGAGCGCCGCTTCGGCCAAGCGCGGGGAAATTTTCCCCGCGATGTCCGCGGGGGTCGTGCCCTTCGGCACTTCCTGGACTTTTCCGTCCGGCAAGATGATGCGTATCTGTTCCATCGTTCGTCCACCCGGCAGGACCGGTAGGAGAGGTTCCTAGCTTATCGGCGGCGTCCTGTGGGGTCAAGGCGCGCCGGAGCGAGCGCGGTGTTTGCGCGGTTCAGAGGATCGTTACGCCGGGCAGGCCCGAGAAGTGCGTATCGGAGGTGACAAGCTGTGCGCGATGAGCCTGCGACGCACACCGACCCGGCTACAAGCGATAGAATCGTTCCATGCCGAGCCAGTTCGAGATTCTCGACCACCCCGCTGACGTCGGTTTCTTGGCCTACGGCAGGACGCTCGAGGAGCTGTTTGAGAACGCTGCGCTGGCGATGCTGACGCTGGCGTGCGACCTCGACAGCGTGGGCGAAAAGTCATCACGCGACCTGGCCGGTTCGGGCAATGACAACGAGTCGCTGCTATACGCTTGGCTGGCCGAAATCCTGGCTGTCGCTGACGCCGAACAACTCGTTTTCCGGCGCGCCGACGTGACGGCGATCGGCAGTGGCCGTGTACGCGGCACCCTCTATGGAGAGCCGTTCGATAAGGCCAAGCACAACGCGGGGACCTACATCAAGGCCGTGACGTACCACCAATTGAAGGTGGAACACACAGCCGGAGGCTGGAAGGCGCGCGTCTATCTCGATGTATGAGGTTCGCGGGCGCCTTCCTGGCTGGCGCGGATTTCCTGCCAGCGGCGGGGGCGCTTGCCGGCGGCAAGGACCTTCTTGCGCAGGCGGATGGACTTCGGCGTGATCTCGACGTACTCATCGTCCGCGATGAACTCAATGGCCTGTTCGAGGCTGAGTTCGCGGTGGGGAATCAGGCGGATGGCCTCGTCGGCGGACGAGGAGCGCATGTTGGTCTGTTTCTTTTCCTTGGTGACATTGACGTCCATGTCCTGCTCGCGCGTGTTCTCTCCCACGATCATTCCTTCGTACACCTCGACCACCGGACCGATGAAGAGTTCGCCGCGCTCCTGCAGGTTCCACAGCGCGAAGGCCGTGGAGACGCCGGTGCGGTCGGCCACGAGCGCGCCGGTGGGCCGCAGGGCCATCTCGCCGGCGTAGTCGGTCCAACCGTCAAAAATCGAATGCATGAGCGCAGTGCCGCGCGTGTCGGTGAGGATCTGGCCGCGCAGGCCGATGAGCCCGCGCGACGGGATGCGAAACTCCATGCGCACGCGGCCCGAACCGTGGTTGGCCATCTTCTCCATCTCGCCATGGCGGCTGCCGAGGGTCTCGAGCACGATGCCGATGAACGCCTCGGGGCAATCGACCACCAGCCGCTCGCGCGGCTCGAGCTTTCGCCCGCCTTCGGTGCGCACGACGATTTCAGGTTTTCCCGCGAGCAGCTCGAAGCCTTCCCGGCGCATGGTCTCGATCAAGATGGCGAGTTGGAGCTCGCCGCGGCCGAGCACGCGGAAAGATTCCGGCGAATCGGTATCTTCGACGCGGATGGAGACGTTGGTGAGAAGTTCCTTCTGTAAACGGTCGCGCAGATCGCGCGAAGTGACTTGCGTGCCTTCGCGGCCGCAGAGCGGGCCGTTGTTGACAGTGAAGACCATGGCGAGCGTCGGCTCGTCCACCATGAGCGGTTCGAGCGGAGCGGGGCGCTCGAGATCGGTGAGGCTCTCGCCGATCTGGATGCCCTCGACGCCGGCGATGGCCACGATGTCGCCCGCAACGACCGACTCGGCTTCGTCGCGATCGAGCCCGCGGAAAGTGAAAAGCTTGGTGATGCGCGTGGGCTGCAGCGCACCGTCCAGCTTACTGATTCCCACGTCGGCGCCGCGCCGCAACGTGCCGCCAAAGACGCGGGCGATAGCGATTCTGCCCAGGTATTCGCTGTAATCGAGGTTCAGTACCTGCACTTGGAGGACCGCATCCGGATCGCCGGCCGGGGGCGGGATGTGGCGCACGATGGCCTCAAACAGGGGCAGCAGGTCCGTGCCGGCGGCATCAGGCTCACTCGCGGCAGTTCCCGCCCTCGCGTTCGTGTACAACACGGGAAAATCGAGTTGGTCCTCGGCGGCGTCGAGGTCGATGAAAAGATCGTAGATTTCGTCGAGGACTTCCGTGGGGCGAGCGTCGGCGCGGTCGATCTTGTTCAGCACGACGATCGGCGGCAGCTCCGCCGCCAGCGCTTTTTGCAGGACGTAGCGCGTTTGCGGCAGCGGACCCTCGCTCGCGTCCACGAGCAAGAGCACGCCGTCCACCAAGCGTAACGCGCGCTCGACTTCTCCGCCGAAGTCGCTGTGGCCGGGGGTATCCACGATGTTGATCTTGGTGCCGCGAAAGAAGAGCGCGGTGTTCTTGGCGAGAATGGTGATGCCGCGCTCGCGCTCGAGCTCGTTCGAGTCCATGACGCGCTCGGCCACTTCCTGGTTCGCGCGGAAGATGCCGCTCTGGCGGAGCATGGCATCGACCAGAGTGGTCTTGCCGTGATCCACGTGCGCGATGATGGCGATATTGCGAATTCCGTCGGACATGCTTCTTCCCAATCGAAACACTACACCGCGGATTCTGCCCAGCCCGGCTGGATGTTTCGCGGATTGTCCGCTGCAGACCAACCTCTTCCAGTTTAACAGAAACGCGCGCCGTTAGCGGCTTCGCGCCAGCCGGCGGAGCGCGCTGCCCGTCAGACGCGTGAGGATCCACTCCTTCCGCAGGCTCGCGCCCAAGCGCTTGTAGAATTTGATCGCTCGGGCATTCCAGTCGAGCACTGTCCATTCCATCCGGCCGCATCCCCGCCGGATGGCGATGCGAGCCAGCGCACCAAGGAGGGCCTTACCCGCGCCTTTTCCTCGCAGCTCTGGCAGAACGAAGAGGTCTTCTACGTACAGCGTGGGCCGGGCGAGAAACGTCGAGTAGGTGAAAAAATAGAGCGCAAAGCCAACGGCGTTCTTGCCCACCTGGCAAATCAGTGTTTCGAAGTGCGGCCGCCTTCCAAAGCCGTCTCGGCGGATGCGTGCCCGCGTGGCTCTGACGCCGCTTGTCAACCGCTCGTACTCGGCAAGCCCCCGAATCATGCTCAGGATCGTTCGAATGTCGCGCGCCGTGCCGGACCGGACGCGCAGATTCGAGCGCATCGCTACTTTCTTCATCAAATCTTCCTCCGCGAGATCACTTCTTATGCGAGCCGCGGGCAGCGGCGGTGTTTGTGAGCCGGATCACGCACGCCGCGGCCACCAGGCGCACTTTGTCTCTCGGATCAGCCAGGTACGGCACCACCTCCGAGAGCAGAGCGGGATCATCGCGCAAAGCAATTGCTTCGAGGGCGGCCGCGCGCACGATCCAGCTCTTGTCCGAGGCGGCGCTGACCAGCGCTTCGGCGGTCTTGGGGTCCGGATCGGAAGCGAGGCGCTTCGCTGCCGCCGCGCGCACTGGGGTATTGTCGTTCTTCAGGACGGTTTTCAGGACATCCCAGCCGAGCCCGGCGAACGGCACGAAACCGATCCCCTCCTCGAAACCGACCTCCGCCATTTTCTTGGGATCGTGCATCTTCTTTGTTTGTTCGGAAATCAGACCCGGATGCCCTTTGCGGCTGCCGGTGAGCACGGCGTAGTACATGTCGTAGCCTTCGTCGTCGCCGAGTTGCAGAAGAGAATTCGCAGCCGCAAGAGCCACGGCAGGTTCGGGATCGTCCACCGCTTCGCGCAGCCTGGAAATGGCGCGCCGGGCACGCATCATACCCAACGCGGTAGCAGCGGCTGCACGCACGTCTGCCTTCTCGTCCTTCAGAGCTTCTGCGGCCATTCCTTCGGCTCGGGCATCGCCGGGCAGCAGGCCCAGGACGCTGACTGCTGGCGCCCGTGTTCCGGCGTGGTGGCCGGCGTAGTCCGCGCGGAGAAGATCCCAGGCTTCGTTTCTGGCCGACTGGTCGGTGGCCGCCGAAGTCTGCGCGGGTGCGGGCGCCTGCGCGCCTCCCCGCGCCGGCATAAAGAACATGAGCGCGACGATAAGCCCTAGCTCTTTGTGCATGTTTGTTTGCGTCCCTCTCGGTATGGAAATGTCTTCTTCTCTCGCTTGCTCGCGCAACCCGTTCTTCCAGTACAATAACTCCCGCCGGAGGTCCCATGAAAATCTTTCTTGATAGCGCGAATCTCGACGAAATACGCTGCGTCACCTCGCTTGACGACGGTCGGGCCCCGGCCGCGCGGAAAGCGGCGCGTTGAGGCACCTTGCTCACGACCTTCGGCTCCTCCTGGCGGCCGGAGGACTGCTTCTCGCCGTCGTGTTAATGGCGGTTTTTTCGCTCCTGCGGCGCCCGCCCGACCCCGATGAAATCGAGCGGAAGCGCCGGGCGCATTTGAACCAGATCGGCCGCATTTGCGAGGGACAGATCGTGGAGCTTGTCGAACAGTCCCCTGGCGAACCCAACGGCCGCCGCGGGCTAGGATTGAGCCGGCGCAGTGCCGCCGATTCACGGCGGCGCAAGCTGGTCTGCTACAGCTATTCCATCTCGGGGGTTACCTATCAGACGGCGCAGGACATCACCGGCCTGGAGGAAAGAATCTTCCTCAACCGCGTGGTCTCCGGCCAATCCGCCAGCATCAAGTACGATGCCGCCAACCCCAGCAACTCCATCCTCCTTGCGGAAGACTGGTCGGGCTTGCGCTGAGGGCGCTGCCGGCCCAAAGTGCTGGCGGTGAGCGCGGCCGGAACACTTGCGCTCAGCCGCCGAAATGCTTACGCTGAGGGCGGATATGAGAAAGGTCTTTCTTTCAGCCCTCGCCATCGTGTTGATCGTGGCTCTGACTCTCGGCGCGATGTTCACTCTCGTACACACCACGATCATTCTGTCATCCTTGGTGAGCCCGGTGAAACGCGGCATCGCGTTCGGCGCGGAGTTGCTTCTGGGAGTCGTTCTGCTTCTCGGGACGGTTTGGGTGGCCACGCATCTTGCCGTGCGCATCTTCGCCCCTCGCGACCCGGATTCCGGCACTGGCGTTCGTCCCCCGGGAAAATAGAGAATCCGTCAATGTCCGACACTCAGAAAGCACCCGGCCGCCACGCTCGCATCGAGGAGCTTCGCCGCCTCTCCGCCGAAGCGGAGGCCGGCGGCGGTCCCGAGCGCCAGGAGCGGGAACACAAGTCCGGCAAACTGACCGCGCGCGAGCGCATCCGCTTGCTTCTTGATGAGGGCAGCTTCGAAGAGTTGGACAAGTTTGTCCGCCATCGCTGCTCGAATTTCGGCGTTGAATCGCAGCGCCCGCCCGGCGACGGCATCGTGACCGGCTTCGGCCGTATCGATGGCCGCGTCGTTTACGTTTACGCGCAGGATTTCACTGTATTCGGCGGCTCGCTCTCGGAAACCAACGCGCAGAAAATCTGCAAGGTCATGGATCTGGCCGTGCGCGGCGGCGCGCCGATCATCGGCTTGAACGATTCAGGCGGCGCGCGCATACAGGAAGGCGTCAGCTCGCTGGCCGGCTACGCCGACATTTTCCTGCGCAACACGCTGGCGAGCGGCGTCATTCCCCAGATCAGCGCCGTCATGGGGCCCTGCGCCGGTGGCGCCGTCTATTCCCCCGCCATCACCGATTTTGTCTTCATGACCCGGGCCACTTCCTACATGTTCGTCACCGGCCCCGACGTCATCCGCACCGTGACTCACGAAGAGGTGACCAAGCAGAAGCTCGGCGGTGCCATGACCCACAACACCACCAGCGGCGTGGCCCACTTCGTTGCGCGCGACGACGCCGATTGCCTGGCCATGATCCGCGCGCTGCTCACTTTTCTCCCCTCGAACAATCTCGATGACCCGCCGCGCCGCGCGACCTCCGACTCTCCCGGCCGCCGCGAGGATTCGCTCAACTCACTCGTCCCCGAAGATCCCATGAAGCCTTACGATATCAAGGACGTGATCCACGCCGTGGTGGACGAAGGCAACTTCTTCGAGGTCCACGAGCACTTTGCGAAAAACATCGTCGTCGGTTTTGCACGGCTGGACGGGCGCAGTGTCGGCGTCGTTGCCAATCAGCCCGCCGTCATGGCTGGTGTGCTCGATATCGATGCCTCGGTCAAGGCCGCGCGCTTCGTGCGCTTTTGCGACGCGTTCAACATCCCGCTCATTACGTTCGAAGACGTTCCCGGCTTTCTCCCCGGCACGCAGCAGGAATTCGGCGGCATCATTCGGCACGGCGCCAAGCTCCTATACGCTTTCGCCGAAGCCACCGTCCCCAAGATCACCGTGATCACCCGCAAGTCCTACGGCGGCGCCTATTGTGTCATGGCCTCGAAGCACCTCCGTACCGATGCGAACTTTGCCTGGCCCACCGCGGAAATTGCGGTGATGGGCCCCGAGAGCGCGGTGAATATCGTTTATAAGCGCGAACTCGACGCCGCGCCCGAAGTCGGCCGCGAAAGGCTCCTCCGCGAGAAGATCGCCGAGTTCCGTGAGCGCTTCGCCAACCCCTATCTCGCCGCCGAACGCGGCTACATTGATGCCGTCATCGAGCCCGCCGAGACTCGCGCGAAAATCATCGCCGCCCTCCGCGCCCTCGAAAACAAGAAGGACACAAACCCCCGCAAGAAGCACGGCAACATCCCGCTGTAGCGCGATTTGTCAGAGGTGATGCTTTTGCTTTTTGCCTCTTGTCGCTTAGACTTGGTGCCCTCTGAAGTGAGCGCGCATCACGACACGCATGGCCTCAGGTCATTGGGAAGCCAGGCTGATCTTCATTCTGCTGCTTCCCACTACCGTTTAACTTCAATTGTAATTACACGTTGATTTCTTCCCCACCAGCCTGGATTTCACCCGCGCCGTGCTAGAATCCCCGCCGGTTGCCTATTCATGAGCGGCATGTTCAAGAAAATCCTGGTCGCCAATCGCGGTGAAATCGCGGTCCGCGTGATCCGCGCCTGCCGTGAGCTGGGCATCACATCCGCCGCGGTGTTCAGCGAAGCGGACCGCGCTTCGCTCCACGTCCGTCTCGCCGACGAAGCGTATCCCATCGGCCCGGCGCCTTCGCGAGAAAGCTATATGTGTCTCGGGAAGCTCATGGATGTCGCCCGGCGAAACGGCTGCGACGCTCTTCATCCCGGTTACGGCTTTCTCGCCGAGAACCCCGATCTGCCGCACGCGTGCGAGGCCTTTGGTATCACCTTCATCGGGCCATCGGCCGAAGCCATGGAAGCGATGGGCTCAAAAACGGCGGCGCGCCAGCTCGCGCGCCGCATGGAGATACCCGCGGTTCCCGGCACCCTCGATCCTATTGAGAGTGTCGAGGAAGCCGAAGCGTTTGCGCGCGGGATGGGCTTTCCCGTCGTTCTCAAGGCGGTAGCGGGCGGAGGGGGCAAAGGCATGCGCGTGGTTTCGAGTCCGGCGGAATTGGCTTCCGCCTGGCGAGATGCCGGTTCGGAAGCCTTGAGCACGTTTGGAAACTCGCGCCTCTATCTGGAGAAATATCTGGAGAAACCGCGGCACATCGAAATTCAAATTCTCGCGGATTCGCACGGCCGGGTTGTTTCGCTGGGGGAGCGCGAGTGCTCGATTCAGCGCCGCTATCAGAAGGTCATCGAAGAAGCGCCCTCGCCGATCGTGAACTCCGATCTTCGCCGCAAGATGGGCGACGCGGCCGTTCGTCTGGCGCGGGCCGGCGGTTACGTCAATGCCTGCACCGTTGAATTTCTCATGGATGCCCAGCTCAACTTCTACTTTCTCGAAGTCAACACGCGCCTGCAGGTTGAACATCCCGTCACGGAGCAGGTGACCGGCCTCGACCTCGTCAAGCTACAGATTGCCATTGCCGCGGGCCATCGCCTCCCCTTCGCCTGGGAGTCCATCACGCCGCGCGGCCACGCCATCGAATGCCGCGTCTACGCTGAAGACCCGGACAATGGCTTCTTCCCTTCACCCGGAACCGTTCTCTCGCGCCGGACCCCGCAGGGACCCGGCGTTCGCGTGGACGACGGCGTTTATGCGGGCTGGACCATACCCACCGAGTACGATCCTCTTCTCGGGAAGCTCATCGCCTGGGGCAACAGCCGCGAGGAGAGTATCGCCCGCCTCCGCCGCGCGCTCCAGGAGTACGCCATCACCGGCATCAAGACCAACGTCGGCCTTTTCCGCCGCATCGTTGCGGAACCCGACTTTGTAAACGGAGAGATTCACACGCGCTGGCTGGATGAACTCTTGAAGTCGCGTCCCGCAGCCGCTGCCCCAACCGACTCCGCTAGCGGCGAATCCACCGGAGCCGCCGACGCCGCAGTCATCGCTGCCGCTCTCTGGCACCTGCGCCGGAACAGTCCCGAGGAACCTGCCGCGTCTCAGGAGCCGAGCTCGCGCTGGAAGCTCGAAGGCCGCCAGACGGACCGCACTCCATGAAATGTGAGATCCGCATAGCCGGCAAAACGCGCCAGATCGAGCTCGAGTCCTCCGGCGGTGGCTGGGCCGTGCGCCTTGACAGCCAATCCGTTCAAGCCGACATTATCGAGGTCTCCCCCGGCGTCTATTCCATTCTCCTCGGCGGCCGGTCCTATGAAGCCTTCGTGACTCCCTCACCCGATGGCGAAGGATTGACGATCCAGAGCGGCGCTGAGGAATTCTTCGCCGAGGTGCTGGACCCGCGCGCTTGGCGCGGCCGCCGACACGGTTTTCCCGAAGTAGAGGGCGTTCAACAAGTCTCCGTCCCCATGCCTGGAAAAGTTGTGCGCGTGCTCGTTCAGCAGGGCGACCGCGTCGAGGCTGGCCAGAGCCTCTGCGTCGTCGAAGCGATGAAGATGCAGAATGAAATCCGCTCGCCAAAGAGCGGAGTTGTGGAGCGCCTTCTGGTCACCGAGGGCCAAGCCGTGAAGGCCGGCGAGCCTCTCGCCTGGGTCAACTGAGCAGGCCGCTCAGCTTCCCGGTTTCTTCTCGCCACCAGGAGACTTTGCCGCGTCGGGGAGTTTCCCTTTGGCTTCAATGACCTGCTGCGCCAGATAGTTGGTCACGCGAGCATCGTCGCGCGCAATGGCCAGATAGGCGGCGCGCAGCAACTGTTCTTTGCGATTCCTCAGCGTGTCGCGGATCGTCTGAGTCACTTGCGGGTCGCTCAGGCCGCGCTGACCGGGGGACTCGCGTGCGATCAGCTCGAGGATGCGATAGCTGTCCCGTTGGGCGATGATGCCGCTCACCTGTCCCGGCTTCAACGCCTGCACCGCCTTCTTCAGCGCTGGGTCCGACTGGTTGAGCGAGGAGTCGGGCACGTACCCGAGGTCGCCGCCCGTCGTGGCCGTGGTCGGGTCCTCGGAATAGTCCATCGCGAGCTGGGCGAAGTCCGCCCCGGCGTTCAGCCGGTCCAGGAGCATCTGTATCTTTCGCCGGGCTTCGGCGTCGGTCGTCGCATCGTCGTTCTTGCGGTTGCGCACCACCGGGTCTTTCCGCGGGGTTACAACGATTTGGGCGATGCGGTATTGCGGCTCGGCCACGTTAAACTGCGCCTTGTTCTGGTTGTAAAAATCCGCGACGTCCTGGTCCGTGATGGAGATCTTGGCCACCACTTCGCGGTTGAGCAGCTTCTGGATCGAGAGCTGCCGGCGCAGGTCGCGCTTCAGATCGTCCACGGTGATTCCTTGATCCTTGAGCCTCCGCTGAAATTCCTCTTCCGTGTACGGGCTCTTCAACTCGGTAAACTTGTCCTCGACCTCGCCATCACTTGCTTCGAGGTTCAGTTTCTTCGCCCGTTCCAACAGAATCTCGTTGTTGATCAGCTCGTCGAGCACATTTAGCTTCAGCGACAGAGCTTCCTCTTGAGAAGGCTCCTGCCCTTCCGGGTTCACCCGCGAGCGGTAGTACTTGTCCACTTCCGGGCGCTTGATTTCTTTACCGTTCACGACGGCCCACACATCGGGCGCCGGCGGTGAATCATGTTTGCATCCGCCGCCGAAGATGAAAACGGCCGCCAGCGCGGCTGGGATAGCGAGTTGCCGGGTTGTGATTCGCATGTGAATTCCTGCCTTCAAGGGGAGCACGGCGGGACTCAGGCGGCCTTCTTCACGCGTCCGGCGCGGATGCAGGCCGTGCACACGCGGACGTACTTCCGCACTCCGTTCACCACCGCGCGCACCCGGCGCAGGTTCGGATTCCACCGGCGGCGGCGCACATTGTGCGCGTGACTGATAACGTTTCCGTAGTGCGGCGCCTTGCCGCAAAGTTCACATTTGAGCGCCATGAGAGTCCCTGTCGTGAGATTGTACGGCAAACAAACGCTTCATCTTAGCAGAGACCGGCCCTTCCCGATAGTGGGTCGGCAAGGCGGAGACATGAATGCTACGGCTGGCCGGCGCGTTTTTCGATGGCGGCGCGATTGCGGATTACGACCGTGGGGCCCTTCACCTGGATGAGCCGCTTTCGCTTGAGATGACGCAAGAGTCTTTCGACGCTGGAACGTGAGGCGCCGATCAGCAGCCCAATCTCCTCGGGGTTCATGGACAACCTCAGCCGCCCATTTCCCTTGTCATGGCTGGCGGACCGATTCAGAAGAAGCCGAGCGAGTCTCTCCTCGGTCGAGCGCGCCAGCCCGACGCGCCGCATCTCGGCCAAGAACCAATTGTGGACATCGGTGAGATGCCTGGCGACGCAGACGGCCGCGTCGCTGTGGTTCCGCAGAAAATCCACGAAGTCCTGTCGAGCAAGGAAACCGGCTTCGACGGAATCGACGGCCTCCGCCGAGATCTCATACGGCTTTCCCGACATCGTCGCGGCTACGCCGAGCGCGTCCCTCGGTCCGGCTGTCGTCAGGATCACGGCCTTGCCCGCGATGGTTCTGAGATAAAGCCGGACGCGCCCCCGACGAATCAAAAAGACCCCGGAAGGTTCTTGCCCCTCCTCAAACAGCACCGTCCCTCGGTGACAAGAACGGGCAGAAGTAATGCCGGCAAGGCGCTCGGCCGTCGCGGCTGGGAGATCAGAGAAGAGAGGTTCCCCCCTGGAGGGATACGCAGGAGTGTCTGCGGCAGCTTCCAGGCCGGACGGATTCACAACTCTCACTCCGCGCCAGATCATCCGGCGGCCCGCAGGAGCGACCAAACGGAACGGGTTCGCCATTCTCCCTTTCGCTTCCTCCCCTCCCACGCTTTACTTTTACGCGGAAACCGTTTTCTAGTCCGTGACATGCATCACAACCCGGCGTGATTTCCGGCACCGCCCTTGTGCCGTCGTAATGTGCCTGTTTGGCCGCTGTCGGAACCACCTCGCGACACCGGCCCTTTCTTCCTGGCTTGTCCAAGATCCGTTCCGGGCCTGTTTGCTGGCCGCGTCTTGTTCGTTTCCTGTAATCCCGCCACCTCCTGTACCTCGCATCTCTCCTGTCTGTTGTCTTTTCTTGACCCCAACCCTGATTGCCCAGACAATAGAACCAGCACACGGGCGTGTAGCTCAGTTGGGAGAGCACCTGCTTTGCAAGCAGGCAGGTTAAACCACATAAGTGCCGCGTCTGGTGTCGCTTACGCGGACGCACGCGGTGCAACCACCCTCTCGAATTGGACCGGAGTTGGACCGAAATCGGATGGTCACTTCAGCTCTTGCGCTGAGTCCACTCAGCATCGTCGCCCCGCCGCCGACCCCTTGGTCCCGAAAAAGGGATTAGGTTGTCGTACTGGATGTTTTCAATCTCTTACAGTGGTGCTTCAACCGACTCATTCCTGCTCGATCACCTCATTCTGGAATGAATGTGCGTCCTCGAATGGCAGCCCCAGACCAGGGGTTCAGGCGTTCGAGCAAGAAACTCAAGCTGCCACAGTGTGCTCACTTTATTGCTCCTCTTGCTCGACGATTCGACAATTTAGATGGTTACCAGGGCGTTTATCGGCACCAAACGACTTTTGAACACTGATATTCGGAATTAGCAGTTATCCGGTTCGCCAACGTCTTCGCGCATTCAGGTGATCATATGGATCGCCGACTTACGAGATGTACTCTGCCGGACCCTCGCACCGGCAGCACCTCAGCTCTCACGGGGCTTGGATCGAGACTTCCTTCCCGGTATATTCAACAACCTTGTCGGGCTGGGATACAGCGGCTCCGGAACCGTGTCCAGCCGATACCCACGTGATATTGAACTGAACTTTGACAGGCATCTCGGGATAACTTCCTTCACGCTCTCCGATCGTCAGCGTCCGCGTTGATTCAGACCAGCGCAGCGGAATAACTGACTGGGCGCCTTTTTCGTAATCGTAGCTGTCGCCCGCATCCTGGTAAAAATCGAACTTGCCGTCCGCCCCGGGGTAGATCCGCAGGTCGATCGGTCCGGCCGGCTTTTCATTGGCGTACTCAATTTCAGGGCCGAAGGGAAGAATCGAACCGGCACGTACATAGAGCGGAATGCGATCCAGTGGGGCGTTTGCGTCAATTTCGCGCCCTCCCTGCTGTGATGCCCCGGTCCAAAAGTCGTACCAAGCCGGTGATTCCGGCAGATACAGAGCCCTGCGCGAAGCATTCGGCTCAAGCACCGGGCTGACGAGGATTGATGGACCGAACATGAACTCATCCCCGATGTCGCGGATTTTCGGGTCGTTGCGCCAACCCATCACCAGCGGGCGTTGAATCGTGTAGTCGTCGTTTGTGACGCGCCAAGCAAGGGAATAGATGTAGGGCATGAGGCGGTAACGGAGCTTGTCGTAGGCGATCAGGATCGGCTCAAGTTGGTCGTAAGACCAAACTTCATTTTGCGGCCTGTGGCCGTGGGTGCGGAAGATCGGGCAGAAAACTCCGTACTCGAACCAGCGTGCGTAGAGCTCTTGATATTTCGGATCGTCCAGAGGTTTGTCATGCGGCGGCCAATAACCGCCGATATCAGTTGTCCAGTAGGGGTATCCGGAAAGCGCGAAGTTCAGCCCAGCTGCGACTTGGTGCTTCAAACCCCAATACGATCCATAAACGTCGCCGGACCACACTGTTGCTCCAACTCGCTGCTGGCCGAGGAACGCGGATCGCGTCAGCAGAAACACCCGCTTACGATCCGTGGTCGCCTTCCAGTGCTGCTGGATGCCAAGAGTGTGCATAAATGGAAATATGTTCGTATATTCTGCGCCGTTGCCGATCGCGATCTGCTTATTGCGCAGGATGGCGTCGCCCATGTGGGGCCAGAATTCTTCGGGCTCCGCGCTGTCCAACCAAAACGCATCCCAGCCCTGCGAGAACAGCTTCCCGGCCAGGTTATTCCAATAGAAGTCCCGCGCTCTTGGGTTGGTAGCGTCGTAAACGTGCGCATTGGGAACGTCCAGATGTTGCTGCGTCAATTGCTGGAAATTCTGAGATTTTGGATCAAAGAGTCCCCAGACCGAAAGCATAGCGTGGACATGTTCATCATGCAGACGCTTGAGTTCACCGGGGACGTCCGGGAAGCCGGAATTGAAGATGGGATCGCCTTCCGCCCTCCACCAAAACCAGTCCTGCACGATCGCGTCGAGCGGGATATGCTCTTCACGATAGCGGTGCGCGATTCCAAGGACTTCATCCTGCGAGACGTAGCGGTCCTTGGATTGAAAGAATCCATAAGCCCATTTCGGAAGCAGGGGCGCGTGTCCGGTAAGGTTGCGGTATTCATGGATGATCTGGTCCATTTCCGGGCCGAAGATGAAGTAGTAATCAACGGAATGGCCTGCGGTCGAGAGTAAGTTCAACTCAAGCGGGAACCGATTATCGACGTACGTTAACGAGGCGGTGTTCCACATGAGCCCGTAGCCCTTGCTCGACAACAGTAAAGGAATCGCTACATCAGTGTTGTTTTGCCCGAGTTCGACTGTCGCTCCGCGGTAGTTGAACATTCCGCTTTGGTGTTGTCCCAGGCCGTAGAAACCCTCGGCGGCATCTGGCGCGAACCGGTCTTCAACATGAAAAGTCCTTTCGCCATTCAACTCGGCCGGTTCATAAGTGCGCGGAATCGCGTTTCGCTCGCGCAGTAGGTCCTCGCCCCCTACCGTGCTGTATTGCACGTTCCCCCACTTTAGAGAGAACTCCATTCTTAACGTGTCGGTGGTGAGGATCGCAGCATCGGGTGTCTGCGACAGTTGGAACTTAGCTCCCGGACACGACTCCTTCGAATCGAGCATCCATGGCAGTTTCTGTGTCGCCGTGTTTAGTGACTCCATGGTCGCGACGAAATGGATGACCGAAGAACGGCAAACAGAAATATGCAGGCTTTCTTTCCCGAGCGTGGCAGTCATACCGTCGGGTGCCGGTACATACTCGACGGGAGGCAGCGGAGGCACTTCCCATAGTTGAGCTTTTACCTGTGTTGCACTCCCGAGGAAACAACACAGGGCCGGAACGAGAACATTCCAGATGTTCCACAGTCGAACGGAAGTCGCTCTCATTTTTACCTTTTGATGTAATCGTTTGCTGACAACTGCTTCTTCATCGCAGTCCGTCACACGATTATGCGCGACTGCAAAGCTGACTCATGTTAATCAATCTAGCGTAGTCTTGCCTACAAGAAATTTGACGATTGGTCTATGATACCAGCCGTCGTCATCTCTGTTTTGCAAGTAAACGATTGCTTGTGATTCGGACGCATTCTGACATCGACTCTGATTTCGCTTTGCGGAACAGAGCAGCGGCTGGTTCCCGATTCCCCGGAGAAAGCAAATGCCCTTTACTCTTACCAGCAACTCCGAACTGACAATCCACTGCTTGAGGCGGCAGTTCTCTCCGATTTCGACGAGTAGAGTGTCATTCGTAAAGTGCACCTCATTGCCCAAAAGAGCATCGCTTGTCATGCGTCCACTTCTTGTCAGTTTCGCTCTGATCGGTATGAGCCTGATTGCGCCGGCCACGACCGCACAGAGGGTTGAACTACCAGTTGACGTGTCCAAGACCGGCGCGAAGATCGACCGCAACATTTTCGGACAGTTCGCTGAGCATCTCGGTCACGGCGTTTATGACGGCATATGGGTCGGTCCAGATTCCACAATTCCTAACACTCGCGGCATCCGCAACGACGTTGTTGCCGCGCTTAGGGCGCTAAAGGTGCCGAACGTTCGCTGGCCGGGCGGCTGCTTCGCGGACGAATACCACTGGCGCAAGGGCATCGGCCCGGCCGACCAGCGAGTGGTCGCCCTCAATCCCAACTGGGGCGGCGTGATCGAGCCGAACACCTTCGGAACGCGCGAGTTCATGGACTTTCTCGACCAGATCGGCGCCGAAGCGTACGTGTCCGTCAATATTGGCTCCGGCACTCCGCGGGAAGCAGCCGAATGGCTGGAATACATGACCACCGCGCAGCCGACGACCCTGGCCAAGGAGCGGGCCGTGAACGGTCATCCTGCTCCTTATAAAGTCGCCAACCTTGGCATTGGCAACGAAAGCTGGGACTGCGGCGGCAACATGACACCGGACTACTACTTGAGCCAGATGAAGATCTACAGCCGCTTCGTCCGCAACTACAATCCAGCACAGCAGGACAAGCAGCAGATGCTGAAGATCGCCGTTGGCCCCGGTGGCGGTGAACCCCGGTGGACCGAGTGGACGGAAGCCATCATGAAGGCCTATCAGCAGCACACGTGGAGCTGGGATATCAATGGCCTTTCCATGCACAACTACACGGTTGGGAAGTGGCCGCCTGCGTTTGCGTCCACGGGGTTCGGAGAGACCGAGTACAGTCAGATCCTCAAGTTCACCCTGGCCATGGAAGATCTGATCAGCAAGCACTCGGCCATCATGGATAAGTACGATCCACAAAAGAAGGTCGCTCTCGTCGTTGATGAATGGGGCGCGTGGTACGCGCCGTCCCCCGGCAGCAATCCCGGCTTCCTGATCCAGCAAAACAGCCTGCGTGACGCCATCCTGGCCGCACTGAACCTAAACATCTTTGCCCGGCATGCCGACCGTGTTCGCATGGCCAATATCGCGCAAATGATCAACGTACTACAGGCCATGATCATGACGGACAAAGAAAAGATGTTCCTTACGCCGACCTACTACGTCTTTAAGATGTATGTGCCGTTCCAGGACGCGACGTTTGTGCCGGTTACCTTTGACGCTGGCACGTACACGCACGGCGATATCAGCTTGCCGCGCGTGGATGCCATCGCAGCTAAGGACACGGCTGGCAAGCTGTGGCTGGCCATCACCAACATCGATCCCAATCAGCCGGTCGAAATCGAGGCTTGCCTCGCCGGCATCACGGCTAAATCGGCAGCTGGAGAAACACTAACCGCACCTAAGGTTGACAGCGTCAACTCCTTCGACGCACCCAATACGGTCGTGCCGGAGCCCGTTTCGGCGAACGTCAAAGGCGGCAAGCTGGCCCTGAAATTGGAGCCCAAGTCTGTAACCGTAGTGTCAATTGAGCAGTAATAAAACCAGGAGACCACAGTGTGCATGTCTGGAAGCTAACAGAAAGCCCCATCATGCCCGGGCGGCATTTGAAATTGAATCTTAATAAGGAGGGAACAGATGCGACGGTTTGGAATATTGATGTTTTTATTTTCAAGTATTTGTTGGGCACAAGAGTCAAGCAATTTTCAGCCCTCGGCGACTAATGTCTGGGGAGCGGACTATCCCCGCGTGGACAGTGCTGGGAGGGTGGAAATTCGTGTGAAAGCTCCCGACGCTACGAAGGTAAAGTTGAATTTCTGGAGCGGGCCGAAGCTGGATATGGTGAAGCAAGCGGACGGGTTCTGGACGATTACTACTCCTCCACTCGTTCCCGGTTTTCACTACTACACGCTGATCATCGACGGTGCGGAAGTTGGCGACATCAACACTCAAGCGTACTTTGGTGGAAGCAAGCCCGCAAGCGCGGTGGAAGTTCCAGAGCCAGGCTCCACCTATTATTCGGCACAGGATGTGCCACACGGGCAGGTGCGAGAGGTTTGGTACAACTCGAAGGTGACGGGCACCTGGCGGCACGCACTCGTTTATTTGCCGCCGAATTACGATACGCAGAGCAAGGTGCGCTATCCGGTGCTCTATCTGCAGCATGGTGGCGGCGAGGATGAGACGGGGTGGATTCGGCAGGCGCATGCCAACTTTATCCTCGACAATCTGATCGCGGCCGGAAGCTGCAAGCCAATGATTGTCGTGATGGCGTATGGCTACGCCCGGCGTGCGGGCCAGGCTCCGCCCGATCTGACCGGAAAACCCTTTGGTTCTCCCGAAATGATGAAGGCGATGCAGGACATGGCAGCGGCTTTCGAAGATGATGTGACTCAGGTCCTGATTCCGTATATTGATTCGACCTTCAGGACACTTTCGGATCGCGATCACCGCGCCATGGCCGGCCTTTCCATGGGAGGCATGCAGACGTTCCAGGTTACCCTGGATCATCTTGATCTCTTCTCCTACATTGGCGGATTCAGTGGAGCGGGCGGGATGCTCGTCCTTGGCGATCGGAAACTGGATCCCAAAACCGATTACAACGGCGTATTTGCTGATCCGGCTGCGTTCGCCAAGAAAGTGCATTTGCTCTGGATGGGTGTCGGGACAAATGAGCCTGAGAGAATGCGTGCGGGACTCCAGAGACTGCATACTTCACTCCAGGAAGCGAACATTCAGCACGTCTTCTACGAATCACCAGGCACAGACCACGAATGGCAGACCTGGCGTCGCGATCTGAAGGACTTTGCCCCGAGGCTGTTTTAAGGAATCTACCTGAGGAAGTAGCGGCACGAACCGTGGAGCTGAACAGCTCCACGGTTCAAAACTTGCTGCTCAGCCTACGAAGCGAGTGTTGTGCCCGGGATTTGCATGAAAAGGAGATCATACAGTGCATTCGAAAGCTAAGAATCCAATTCTGACGACGCAGGTCTTGCTACTGGCGGTACTTCTTTCCCCGGCTTTTGCTTCTGCGCAAACTCCACCTGTTAATGCGACGATCGACGCGTCGAAGACCGGAGCGCCGATCTCGAAATATTTGTACGGCCAGTTTTTGGAGCACGGCGGGAACATCGTCAACGAAAACGTTTGGGCGGAAATGCTGGAAGACCGTAAGTTCTACCGTCCGGTCACCTCGAAACCCCAGAGCAGCCCGCCGTTCCGGCGTGGAGGCGTCGCGCCCCGCTCCGCCATTGGACGCCCGTTGGCGGCGACGAAGTCGTGACGATGGATACGCAAGACCCGTACACCGGCGATCACACGCCACTCATCAAGCTCAGCGGCAGTGAGGCGCATGGAGTCCGGCAAATGGGTCTTGCCGTGCGCAAGAGGAAGGCGTACACGGGCCGCGTCGTGCTGGCCGGCAGCCCCGGCGCAGTCGTGAACGTGACTTTGGCGTGGGGCAGCGAAGCAGGTGAGCGTCAGACGCTGACCATTCGCGCCCTCGGCTCCGCATGCCGGAAGTTCCCACTGAGCTTTAGGGCCCAGGCCGACAGCGACGATGCGCAGCTCGAAATCACCGGAATCGGCACGGGTTCGTTTCACATTGGCGCGGTCTCGCTGATGCCGGCCGACAACATCGAGGGCTACCGCGCGGAAGTGATTGCCGCGCTCAAGCAGTTGCACTCCGGCGTCTATCGCTTCCCCGGCGGCAACTTCGTGTCCGCGTACGAGTGGCGTGATGCGATCGGCGATCCGGACAAGCGCCCGCCCATCTATGATCCGGTTTGGCGCGCCGTTCAGCCGAACGATGTGGGCACCGATGAGTTCCTCACACTCTGCCGCCTGCTCGGCGTGGATGCCTACATCACGGTCAATGCCGGTTTCGGCGACGCATGGTCTGCGGCGGAGTTGGTCGAATATACCAACGGCGCCGTCACCACGCCGATGGGAAAATGGCGCGCCGCAAACGGTCACCCGCAGCCGTATGACGTCAAGCTGTGGGGCATCGGCAACGAGCCCTGGGGCGATTACCAGATGGGCGCCATGTCGATCGAGCAATTCGAGCTGAAGCACGACATGTTCGCCAAGGCCATGAGGCAGGTCGATCCTTCCATCAAGTTGATTGCCGGCGGAGCCATGCCCGATGTCATGACAGGAGCCAATCAGTCCAAACGCATTGGCGGCAAGTTCGTTCCGGATTATCTCTCAACGGCAGACTGGAGCGGAAACCTGCTTGCCCACTGCCTGGACAACATCGACATGCTCAGCGAGCACTACTATTCCTCGAGCGACATGCACCTCGATCTTAAAACGGGTGAGAAGGTCAACATCGGACCGCAGCCGCTGGTCGAATGGGAGCGTGCACCCGCAACGCAAGTGCGCGTGAAGTATGAGCACTACCAGGAGTACCTGAAGCGCATCCCCGGCCTCCGCGCCAAACCGGTCCCCATCGCCATCGACGAGTGGGCCTACATGAGTGGGGGACGGAACTCGTACAAGGTGGTCCCTGCCTATGCCTGGGCGTTCCACGAGATGTTCCGCCATTCCGATCTGTATCAGTTAGGCGCGTTCACCTTCGCAACCGCAATGATCAGCGAGGACCGAACCGATGCAGTTTTGAATCCAACTGGTCTTTTGTTCAAGATGTATCGCGAACATTTCGGCACCATCCCGGTGGAAGTATCCGGAGATTCCCCGCAGCCCAAGCCGCTTTACCCGGCTGGCGGCGACCAGCCTGCGGTTAATCCGGGCAGCGATACGTATCCGCTGGACGTGGCGGCGGCGCTGAGCAGCGACCGCAAGACGCTCACCGTGGCGGTGATCAATCCGACGGAATCCGAGCAGCGGCTGGATTTCTCCACGAAGGACGTCGAGCTGTCGGGAAGCGGGCGGCTGTGGCGCATGGCTCCGTCGAGCATAGACGCGACGATTACCGTGGGACAACAGCCCAGGGTCGAGGTGCAGGAACAGGAACTTGCATCTGTGCCCGAGACCATGTCCGTCCCGCACTTTAGCGTGAACATTTATTCATTTGTAGTGCAGTAGTTCATCTGGTCGAAAGGCGAGAAAGGACATCGATGACAGCGAACAAATCGTTCAGTGTGATGACACTCGTGATAGCCGTTGCTCTGGGGCCTCGGCTCGCGGCACAGGTACAAACCGAAGTACCTCCGGTGGTTCCCGGCGTGAAGCCTGTTGCGGTGGAACACATTAAAGTCCACGGGACAGCCCTGGAAGGCAACTTGGAAGGGGATGCCGTCGACCGCGATGTGATCGTGTTCTTGCCGCCCAGCTACGCGAAGGAGAAATCCCGGCGCTACCCGGCCGTATATGCCTTGCACGGGTATTCCATTGGCGCCGAGCAATGGAGCCACGAGATCCACGTGCCGCAGACCATAGAAGGTGCCTTCGCCCAGGGCGCTAAAGAGATGATCGTCGTGCTGCCCGATTCGAAGACCGTGCACAACGGTTCTATGTATTCGAGTTCGGTCACCACCGGAGATTTCGAGCGGTTTATCGCACACGATGTAGTTGCATACATCGACGCTCATTACCGGACGATTCCTGATCGGCTTAGTCGCGGCCTGGTGGGCCACTCGATGGGAGGGTACGGCTCCGCCCGCATCGGTATGAAACATTCCGACGTGTTCGGCAGTCTGTACATCATGAGTCCGTGCTGTTTGTCTCCCCGGCCAGCCGGCCCGAATCCAGAAGTGGAGAAGGCCCTGGAGGCCGTGAAGACGGCGGAAGATTCGGCCAAGCTGCCGTTCTTCCCCCGGGCACAACTGGCGACGGCGGCGGCCTGGTCCCCGGATCCGAAGAATCCACCCCTTTATCTGGATCTGCCGACCAAGGACGGCGTACCTCAACCGGATGTCCTCGCGAAATGGACGGCCAATGCGCCACTGGCTTTCGTGGATCAGTATATCCGAAGCCTCCGGCAGTACCGGGCCATCGCCATCGATGTGGGCGACCAGGACGGTTTACGAATCGATGCCGGCAAGCTCCACGACATCCTGGATAAGTATGGAATCGCGAACAGCTTTGAAGTGTATCCGGGCACGCACACGAGCAAAGCAGCTGATCGTTTCCAGAACCATGTGCTGCCGTTTTTTAGCCAGAATCTCTGTTTTCAGTCCAGTTGTCGGTAGGTGGGAGGATGGGTAGGCCGCTGCGGGAAAACGCTAGCTGACGACTCACTGAGGCAATTCTCGAAGAACAGCGTGGTGGTGCAATGTCGAACGTATCTGCGAACCGGTGAGGTCGTTCGGCTATAATGCAGCCGCGGTTCGACACCTTTACAGGGAGAAGAGACAAAGAGATGAACTACTCTGGAAGACTGATTGTGGCTGTTCTCACCGCCTGCGCCGCCCTGATGGCCTGTACCGCCGTGGCGCAAGACACTTCTAGTTTCCCCTACATGAATCCCAAGCTCTCCCCCGAGCAGCGGGCGGCGGACCTGGTGCACCGCATGACGCTGCAAGAGAAGGCGTCGCAGCTCGTTAATCAGGCTCGGGCGATTCCGCGTTTGGGTGTTCCCGCGTACGATTGGTGGAGTGAGGCCCTGCACGGCGTGGCGGTCAACGGCGCGACGGAATTCCCCGAGCCCATCGGTCTCGCGGCGACCTTCGATGTGCCGCGCATTCACGAAATGGCGACGGCCATCGGCATCGAGGGGCGGATCAAACACGCCCAGGCCGAACGCGCCGGGCACTCAAATATCTTTGAAGGTCTGGACTTCTGGGCCCCCAACGTCAACCTCTTCCGCGACCCTCGCTGGGGCCGGGGGCAGGAAACCTACGGCGAAGACCCCTTCTTGAGCGCCCGGATGGCGGTCGCCTTTGTCACCGGCATGCAGGGCGATGATTCGCACTACTATCGAGCCATCTCCACACCCAAGCACTATGCCGTGCACAGCGGGCCTGAACCCACCCGTCACTTCGCCGACGTGGACATTAGCAAGCACGACGAGGAAGACACCTACCTGCCCGCGTTTCGCGCCGCCGTAGTGGAGGGGCACGCCGGCTCAGTGATGTGCGCTTACAACGCGATCAACGGCGAGCCCGCGTGTGCCAGCGAGTTTCTGCTGCAGCACACGCTTCGCGGGGCCTGGCAGTTCCAAGGCTACGTAGTTTCGGACTGCGAAGCGGTCCGCGACATCTTCGGCGGCCACCACTACCGCCCGACCCAGCCGCAGGTCTCGGCGATCGCGCTGGAGCGCGGCATGGACAACGAATGCATCGATTTCGCCAAGGTGGCCGACGACCACGACTACAAGCCGTACATCGAAGCCGTGCAGCAGGGCTTTCTGTCGGAGGACGCTATCGACACCGCACTTATTCGCTTGTTCACCGCGCGCATCCGCCTGGGCATGTTCGACCCGCCGGAGATGGTCCCGTATTCGAAAATTGATGAAAGACTGCTCGATAGTCCGGAGCATCGCGCCATGGCGCGGGTGCTGGCAAACGAGTCGATGGTGCTGCTCAAGAATGACGGCGTACTGCCCCTCAAATCCGTCAAGCGCATCGCCATTGTAGGCCCGCTTGCCGATCAGACTGCCGTTCTGCTTGGCAACTATAACGGCACTCCTACGCACACTGTAACTGTGTTGGAAGGAATGAAGGCCGAGTTTCCCGAGGCGAAGATCACCTACGTTCCTGGCACTCAGTTCCTCTCCAATCAGGGGAGTCCCGTGCCCGCATCGGCGCTGACCACTCCTGATGGCAAGCCCGGTCTCAAAGCCGAGTACGGCCTGGGGCTGGGCTTCGGAGCCAAACCTACACTGCTGACGTCGCGGGTCGAGCCCAGCGTGGACTTGAATGCAGGCAACCTTCCTGAACAGGCAAAAGGAAACCATGGCCTCTGGGTACAATGGACCGGCTTCCTCAATCCCCGGGAAACTGGCGATTACCTGCTGGGGGTTAAAGCGGATGGTTTCGCGCGCGTATCCGTGGACGATAAGCAGGTCACGCAAATATTCGGGCACAGGTCCAATCTCGGCCAAGTTCATTTGGAGAAGGGACACCCGGTAAAGCTGGAGGTCGCGTATGGCCAATTCCCCGGCGGCAAACCCGAGGCGCAGCTCATCTGGGCTCCCGTGAACAACGCACCCGATCCGGCGGCCATTGCCGCCGCCAAGAACGCGGACGTGGTCGTTGCCGTGGTCGGCATAACGAGTGCTCTCGAAGGCGAGGAGATGCCGGTGGAACAGCCCGGCTTCCTCGGCGGAGACCGCACCAGCCTCGATTTGCCGCAGCCTGAGGAAGATCTGGTCCAGGCGGTGGCCGCAACCGGCAAGCCCCTCGTCGTCATACTCATGAACGGCAGCGCGCTCGGCGTCAATTGGGAGAAGGCCCATGCCAACGCCATCGTCGAAGCCTGGTATTCCGGCGAGGAAGGCGGAGCCGCCATTGCCGAGACCTTGAGCGGAAAGAACAATCCCGCCGGATGTCTCCCAGTCACCTTTTATAAGAACGTCCACCAGATACCGCATTTCGAGAACTACGCGATGAAGGGCCGCACCTATCGCTACTTCGAAGGCGAGCCTCTCTGGCCCTTTGGGTACGGCCTCAGCTACACAAACTTCAGCTATAGCCAGCTCACCCTGCCGGACGCGCCAATCAATGCCGGCGATCCGCTCAACGCGTCTGTGACGGCGACCAATTCCGGGAAAGTCGCTGGGGATGAGGTGGTGCAGCTCTATCTGAAGTTTCCTGATGTCGCCGGCGCGCCTATCCGCGCTCTCCGCGGGTTCGCGCGCGTGCACCTGCAGCCAGGCGAGTCGCAGAAGGTGCACTTCGAGCTAAAGGATCGCGACCTGAGCATGGTGAGTGAGGCAGGCGAACCGATCATTGCGGAAGGCAAGTATTCGATATCAATTGGTGGAGGTCAGCCGAATACGGGAGCGCCGGCGGCAGGAACGTTCCAAGTGATAGGATCGAAAATACTGCCGGAGTAGTAATCGCCGGCGTGGTGGTGTCACGTACCCAGTAAGGAGGTTTTCTTGGAGAAAATCAGCCGCCGTGATTTCGTCGCTGCTGCTGTCGCCGCTGCTGGTGCAGCCGCCGTTCTTCCCACCGAGGCCTTGGCGCTCCAAGAGGAAATGCCGAAGCCTCTTTCCGCTTCAGCCGCAAAGCAGATCAGTCGCGAGGTTGTGCCGCTGCGAGCGATTCCATTTCCGATGAGCAACGTGCGGCTCGGGCCGGGCGCTTTTAGCGCGGCGGCAGAAGCCAATCGCCGCTACTTGAGGACACTGCCTCCCGACCGGCTGCTTCATACATTTCGCTTGACAGCAGGGCTTCCATCTTCGGCAGAGCCGTTGGGTGATTGGGAAAAGCCCGATTGCGAATTGCGTGGCCATTTCGCGGGCGGGCACTATTTGTCGGCTTGTGCATTAGCTTTTGCCAGCTCGGGCGACGAAGAGCTAAAGCGCAATGGCGACGTGATGGTTGCGGAGCTCGCAAGATGCCAGGCACAGCGCAGGAACGGCTACCTGAGCGCGTTCCCCCAGGAGTTCTTCGACCGTTTGCGCGATGGAGTGAGCGTCTGGGCTCCCTTCTACACCATCCACAAAATCATGGCCGGCCATCTTGATATGTACAAGCTTGCCGGCAACGAGCAGGCACTTGAAACAGTGCAAAAGATGGCCGGATGGGTACGCGATTGGGCTGATCCCCTCAGCGAGCCGCAGATGCAGCGCGTTCTCAATGTCGAGTACGGTGGCATGGGGGAGGTGCTCTGCAATCTCTACGGAGTGACCGGAAAACGCGAGTATCTGAACCTGGCGCAGCGCTTCGACAAGAAATGGTTCTTCGATCCGCTCGCGGCGCACCGCGATGAACTCAAGGGACTACATGTCAATACGCACATTCCGCAAGTGATTGCCGCCGCTCGATTGTACGAGCTGACCGGCGACAAGCGATATTGGAACATTGCCGACTACTTCTGGAGCGAAGTGACGAGTGAGCGCTCGTATTGCACGGGGGGCACCAGCAATTTCGAGACGTGGAGAACTGAACCGGGTGTCCTCTCGGCGCAACTGAGTCCTCACACAGCCGAAGACTGTTGCGCATATAATATGATGAAACTAACACGGCACTTGTTCGGGTGGTTGCCTGAAGCGCGATACATGGACTATTACGAGCGGGTGCTGTTCAACCACCGAATGGGGACCATAGATCCTGAGACGGGCACAACCGTTTACTACCTGCCACTCGGAAACGGTTACTCCAAGATCTATGCCAAACCGTTCGATTCCTTCTGGTGCTGTAACGGGACGGGATCAGAGGAGTTAGCCAAGTTAACCGACACGATCTACTTCCACGACGACGATTCGATCTTCGTCAATTTGTACATTGCGTCCGAAGTGAATTGGCCGGAAAAAGGTATCCACCTTACGCAACGCACTTCTTTCCCGGAAGTGCAAGGAACTGCACTGACGATCTCAACGGCAAGACCCGTTGATATTGATCTGAAATTACGCATTCCCTATTGGGCGAAGAGCGGAAGCGTCAAGATAAATGGGCAAACAGTGCCTGCTTTTGCCGATCCGAGCAGCTATCTTGCGCTGCGTGGGCCATGGAAGAACGGTGATCGCATTGAATTGCGCCTTCCAATGCGTCTGCATGCGGCGCCCATGCCCGACAAGGAGAGTCTCCAGGCCGTGATGTACGGTCCTCTGGTATTGGCCGCGCGATTCGAAGAAGAGCCCCGGGAGAAGTGGTATCGGCATTTCACGGCACAAGAAAAACAAGAGCCCGCTCCGATGCTGCAGTTCAAAGGGAAGGTCGACGACCCGGCGAGTTGGCTCGAACCCGCCGGCGGACAGCTGGCCTTTAGCACGGTTGCACAGAATCAGAGTGTAGCGTTTGTGCCTTTGTCAAAGATCATCCACGAACGGTACTCTGTCTATTACGAGGTTGTTGCGACGAACTCCTGACAGAGCGGCAACCAGTGGTCCATATTGAGCAGAGTTGGCGAAGTCATAATACTCAATGAACATTCGAGAAATTGCTAAGCGCGCCAAGGTATCCACAGCGACTGTCTCGCGCACAATCAACCGTATACCGACGGTCGATCCGCGCGTTGCAAAGCGTGTGTGGAAAGTAATTGAGGAATCGGGGTACCGCCCGAATATTCAGGCTCGCGCACTCGTGTCGGGACGGAGCCATATCCTTGGGCTGGTCGTTTCGGAGATCACCAATCCGTTCTTCCCGGAAATCGTGCAGGCGTTTGAAAACATAGCCGTCGAACACGGGTACGAGATCCTGCTGGTATCTACGGTTCACGATCCCAAACGCATGGACTTGTCGGTCCGGCGTATGACTGGACGGCGCGTGGACGGCGTAGCTGTCATGACGTTCGGGATGGAAGACCTGCTGCTCGAGGACCGGGAATTGAGCAACGTGCCGCTTGTGTTCGTAGACGTCGGACCGAAGCGGCCGCGCGTCAGCAATATTCGAATTAACTACCTGAATGGGATCCGACAGGCTGTGCAACACCTGGCAGCGCTGCGACACGAACAGATTGCGTTTATCGCAGGGCCACTGGCGCTCAAGTCAGCCAAGTCCCGCCGCAACGCGTTCGAAAAGGCTATGGGCGAAATTGGACTGAATGTGACGAAGGGGTTCGTTGTCGAAGGTGATCACACGCTTGAGGGTGGAGTCAGAGCAATGCAATCGTTGCTCTCCTTTCCGAATCGTCCCACTGCTATTCTCTGCTCAAACGACATGACAGCGCTAGGCGTAATGCGCAAGTGCTACGAAGAAGGTCTGCACATTCCGAGAGATTTATCCTTGGTGGGTTTCGATGACATCAGGCTCGCGCAGTTTGTCTTGCCTCCGCTTACGACGGTTCGCATGTCGCAATCCGAACTGGCCCGCATCGCGTTCCACGCATTGCTGACTGAACTGGAGCGTGAAACACCTTCCGAGCATGGAACGGAGTATGTGCTCGAGACTAGCCTGGTACTGCGCGACTCGACGACGCTTGCCCCGACCTCGGCTGCCAAGAAACGCGCCGATGTTGGGCATTAAAGGGCTTCTCCCCTATGACCTGACGGGGGATTTTTGTACCAGGTGAAGACCTTTAATGCTGGAATGAAAAGTGGTCGCCGGTAATCCGCTCAAAGGTGTTGAAGCCCTCGAATATAGACTGCGCGCCATCCAGCGTAAAAACACAATAGCGCCGCCAACCCGCGGTCGAATTCTGTCGAGCGGTAGCCCGAAGGCTCTATCCAACGCTCCGACTGTTTTGGAAAAGTGCTTTCTTGGACCGAATGGACCGAGAATCAGAGTTAAAGCTGTTCAGGACATCGTTGTAAGTATCGTACGGGGTGAAGGTTCCACGTGATGGGTGGGCAGCTCAGTTGGCGAGAGCACCTGCAAACAGAGCAGGTAGTCATTCTCACCAGATCCTATTACAATCATTATTAGAATCATGTAGTTGTATGGGGCGTGTAGCTCAGTTGGGAGAGCACCTGCTTTGCAAGCAGGGGGTCGCCGGTTCGAACCCGGCCACGTCCACCAATCCTTTTCATTTTGAGAGACTTAGTGGATTCGTCTTGGGGTCGCATGTCCACTTGTCTACGAACTGTGCAAAAAAGGACCGAAGAGAGCCGCTGTGCACGATCATGAGAGATCCTAAGCCTCTGAAAACTAGGAACGTGTTTAGGCAATTGGAAGCGCTAGGGGGGAACATTGCCGTTTAAAAGGCAGGTGTGCTCTGTCCACAAAGAATTTCAAGAATTCCAATCCGCCGCAAGCTTGACACGTCAAGTTAAGACATCTCCGTCGTTCGCCCCCAGCGGCGGGCGCTCCATGAATGAGTGCGAGCGTCTCGGTGACTCTCCGCTCTCCAGCTTCGTTTCCGTGTCTGCGGCGCGGGGACCGGATCAGCGTCCCGCTTCCCGCGGAGGGTCTAGGATCACCACTCGCGCCAGTCCGTCCGTGGCGAACCACGTCTCGTTGCGGAGAACAGCGACCGCATAGCCCCGGTCGGGGTAGACGCGCAGCTCGGACCGCCAGCCGCCGCCACCACCTTCGTGAACCGCGAAGCGCTCCCCGTCTATGCTGCCGAGGGGCCACCCAAGGCCGATGCCCATGATGCGGCCGTCCCGCGTCCGTGATGGCTCAAGCATCTCACGGACAGAGGCCGCCGACAGCACTCGGCCGTTCCTGCCCATGCCATCGTGCATCATCATGCTCGCCATCTCAAGCAGACAAGACACCGGCCCGTTCAAGCCGCCGTACGGTGCGCCGTCCACGGTTATCGGCCGAATCTCCCAGTAGCCGTCGATGGAGCCGGCGATCAATCGTTTGTCGAACAAGAAGCGCGACAGCAAGCCGATGAGGCTCCATTTGCGTTGATAGCCTGTTGCCCGGTCGGCGGGCACCGCAAAACCGGCTCCGCGGCATCCGAGCGGGGCGAGCACGTTGCTCTCGACATAGCTCGTATATGGCACGCCGGACGCCCGCTCGACGATTTTGCCAAGCAGCAGAAACCCGAGATTCGAGTACGCTGGCTTCATCCCTGGCACGGACTTCAACCGCGGCTCGGCGCCGACCTTTCGGCGGATCATCTCGTCCAAGGTGGGGCCGGGCTCTCCGGCAACGTGCACCCACCTGACGGGAAGGGGATTGGGCAATCCCGACGTGTGAGTGAGCAGGTCGCGCACCGTCGCCTCTTGCCCGTCCCGGCGAAGGCGCACGTCCGGCAGGTATTGGCTCACGGGAGCGTCGAGCTTGATGCGACCGCGCTCCGAGAGCTGCATGACCGCTGTGGCCGTGAATAGCTTGGTCACCGAAAACAGGGCAAACGGCGTCTCAGGCTCCATCTTGCGCCCGGAGCGCAGATCGGCGACGCCCGCGGCGCGAATCACGATCGTGCCGTCTCTCCAGACGGCGCCGAACACGACGCCCGGCGCCTTCTTCGTCTCCGTCTTCAGCCGCTCGTCGAGCTGCTCGAGGGTGATCGCCTCCAAATGGCGCGGCGAGGCGCAGCCCGCATGCAGCACTACAGTCGTGAGCAGGGCTACGCTCGTCAGCAATCTCGATGGGCCGAACATAGGACCTCCTCCACCTGTCGTTGCAGGATCTGGCGCGTCCAGGCATTCCAATCGCAGGCGAACTCGGAGAGATGGAACGCCCTCAGGTTCGCCAGGCCGTGCGCGGTGGACCACAACCGGAGGCAGGCCAGGTCGATCACTTCCGCGCTGGCTGACGGCGCTCCACGGCGCAAAATCCTACGCAGCAGATCGAACGACGATGGTGATGGGTCGACGCTGCTGCGCTTACGCGACCGGGTGTAGCGGAAGAGCAGCTCGAACTCCGGCGCGTGATCGAGCGCGAAGGTGATGTAAGCGAGCCCGACAGCAACGAGCTGCGCCGTGGGCTCAGCCTGCTCCGCCGCGGCGCGCTCCAGGGTCGCAGCCAGGTCGCCTCGTACCGCGTCCGCCACCGCGTCCATGATGCCCTCGCGGCCCGGGAAGTGGGCGTAGAGCCCGGCCGGGCTGTAGCCAGCCGCGGCGGCGATCTGCCGCAGCGAAACCACTGCGTGGCCGCGGCGTCGGACTAGCTTGCGCGCCGCTCCTATGATATGGGCCTGGCTTGTGGTCTCGAACACTGTTCGTACTATACCAAACATTGTTCGCAAACGCAAACACTGTCCGCCGTGAGCAGGGAAGTCGCCTTTTGCGTGCGGACCTCTTGGGTCTGCAGCCAGGCGCTCTTCTTTATCTCACTTCGTCGGACGGCGCGTTTTCCGGCCAAGTGGATTACTTCCGGTTTGCCCGTCAACCGGGAGCAATCGCGATCACAAAACCCGACTGTGCACGAAGTGTGCATGAATGGAACCTTTTCAGTGCATTGGGGTTAGCTTTTGAGCGAAAGCAGATTCCCCGATTTGTTGGAAACGTTAGTAGTTAGGATTCCCGGTGAAACTGTTGGAGGCGAGATTGGTGCTTTGCAAGCAGGGGGTCGGCGGTTCGAACCCGCTCACGTCCACCAGAACTTCTCTATCCTGCCAAGGGCCTGAGCGGATCGCCTCGCCCGCGCCCCCCTACCCTAGTTGATTGCGGGTTGTGTTCACCCTAACCGACAAGGCCTAGCTGGTCATTGAAAGGAGATTCGGGAGGAAGGACGATGCTAGGCGTTCGGTGTGCCTTCCTCATGCAGAGGATTGTTCAAATTGTGATCAAAGCAGCATTCGCGGCACACCAGTGCGTGGCATAAGCTGCACCTTCGAATGTCCATGTCACAGAATTGCTTATCGCACTCAGAGCAGACCTTTTGTGCTTCTCGGAGGCAACCCTCATGTGCACACTTCATGGCGCCTCCCATCCGATTGGATTGTGCCGAGCGTAGTCCTCTCGCCCCCGGCGGTCAAGAGGCACTGCAGCGCGCGCCAGCCTCAACCAAACCGCGTTTCCAGATCCTCGATGGGCAACGCTCGAAAGGTGGATTGCCCGAGCTGACTGTTTGGTTGACCATCACTCAGTTAGCAGACTGGTTTCCACGCCGGGCAGCGCCGAAAAATGAATCGGGAGTCCTATAGGACGGAAACCACCCGCTGATGTAGAATGCGCCGCCCTCTCGGAGCGCCAATAGGAAATCCCGCTCGACGATTGAAAGGAGGACGGTTACACGATGACCCCGGACACTGCCCTGGAGTTCCTGCTGGTCTCCGCCGACTACAAGACCCTCACCGCGGTCACTGGGGGGCTGAAGCAACTCGGGGCCAATCTCAACTTCGTTCCTACAACAGACTCCGCAGGCGACTACATCGGACGGCGCAGGTTTGACGGCATCTTCGTGGATTTCGCGGTTGGTGGCGCCCCGGACCTGATCGTCGCTATCCGCAAGGGACATTCCAACCGCTACGCGGTGGTCTTCGCCTGCGCGGGAGACGCCGCCGGGGCGTCTGCTGCGCTGGAAGCCGGCGCGAACTTCGTCCTTCATAAGCCGGTGACTGCGGAAGACGTTTTCTCGCATGCCAAAGCGGCGCGTAACGTAATGGTCCGCGAGCGCCGCCGCTATTTTCGCCACGCCGTCAGCCTCCCTGCCTCCTTGGCCCTTAAGGGAGCCGAGCATCGAGCCACGATCACCAACATTAGCGAAGGCGGAATGGCAGTACGCGCCGCGAAGCCGTTGGAATGTTCTTCCGTGATTGACTTTGCATTCGAATTGCCCCCCGGGCCTTCGATCAGCGGCAGGGGACAGATCACTTGGGCGAATAGCGAAGGAATGATGGGGATTACGTTCCACTTCCTGCGTGGGCAGAGCCAGAACGATCTTCTGGACTGGTTCAGAGAGCGGCGGCGCCTCTCTCCCAACCCTCTCGCCGCAGATGACTAGCTTCGTCTGGCGCTCTCCGCTGTGCGTTCTTCATCTGTCGGTTCTCGCCAATCGCGAGTCGGCCGGGCTATGCCCAGGCCGGTCGTTCGGGCTCGCTGGGCTGACCTGATGGCAGGCCTTTACTTCTGTTGTATTATACTCTGGTGTATACGGAGGCTTGGAGCGCAGCGCGACGGGGCGCTAACTATAGTTGTTGCAGTAACTTAGCGTGCCAGTACGCGGCAGTTCTGTCTCACGCTGAACGGTACGACCGTACTCTTGCGCTGCCTCGCATTAAGTTGGTTTCATCGGTACCATTGGCGCTGTTTTTTCTGAAGTCCTTGCGACACTGAGGGTTATCAGACCATGCCGCAGGCGGGACACCCGGGCCGCTTCGCCGAGTACGTCGCAGTGCGGAGGTAAGTGCTTCCGGCGGCGATGGCTGCTGCGGGATGTCTATCTGACGGGAATGAGTGGGCTGTGCATGGTCTGCGGTGATGTCCCCAAAGGGTGTAGGCGGCCCGAATTGAGCAGGCGAGAATCCGCCTGAATTGATACAGGGATCTCACAGAAGATGATAACCTCATTGCCACTTCAGGTCCCCGGGGAACCTCGAACGAGAATCTTGGTTCCGGACGGAAAGGAGGGCACTGATTCGATGACCCCACCGACGACTCTCGAGTTCCTCCTCGTATCCACCGATTATAAGACTCTCACGGCGGTCGCTGGGGCCTTGAAGGAGTTCGGGGCCAGCCTCGGATTTGTTCCGACGGCGGAGGCCGCGCGGGACTACGTGGAACGGCGCAAGATTGACGGCATTTTTGTAGATCTGGAGATCCCCGGCGCCGTGGAACTGATCAACTCCCTCCGCCAGGGACGCGCCAACCGTCATGCGATGGTCTTCGGCTGCCGGGGGACCGGCATCGAGCCGCCGGAATTGTTGGAGGCGCGGGTCAACTTCCTTCTCCAAAAACCATTGACTGAGGAAGTTGTTTTGTCGCATGTCAAGGCCGCTCAAGAAGTGATGGGTCGTGAGCGCCGCCGTTATTTTCGCCACCCCGTTAATCTTCCGGTCTCTTTGTCAGCGGGGGGCGCGGAACAGCGCGGAAGGATGACCAACCTCAGTGAGGGTGGCATGGCCGTTCGCGTCGTCAAGCCCCTCGAGTATCACTCGGTGATCGACTTCGCATTTGAATTGGCCATCGGCGCCGCTATCGACGGCAAAGGGCTCATCACTTGGGTGAGCAAGGAAGAGATGATCGGAGTTGCCTTCCAATACCTCCGCGGCAAAGGGCACGACCTTCTTCTGTCTTGGATCTCCGAGCGGCAACGCATTTCTCCCCTGCCGATCATAGCGGACGGCTGATTCTCTCATCCACGAGCCGGCGCGGTTTCGTCTGCGGTGTCCCGTGCGTGGTTGGCTCCCCATTCGGCCGTTGGCCACGCCGAAACAAACGTAAATGACCGGTGAAATCTTTTGCGGTGGCGCGGGCTCCCACAACATTCCGGTGAGGTTTTCTACAGCGCCTTGAGCAGCGTCGCTTCCAAGCGTTGCTTCAATTCCGTCTCGAGCTTGGCGCCGTTCCGCGTGAGGTAGAACACGTCGGTGGCTTTCTGTCCCTCGGTGTCGATCAACGCCACCTCGATGTTGCATCCATTCGACGCCAGCGCCGAACCGATCTGATAGAGGAGTCCCGGCCGGTCCTGCGTGACCAGCTCGAGCAGGGTGCTGTGCGACGAGCAGGAATCGTCAAACTGCACCTGCGTGGTCACGGCAATCTTCTTCGCCTGGGCCCGGTGGCGCGCTGCGTTCGCCTCGAGCATCGGCTTCACGGGCACCTTCCCCATGATGACGTCGGCCAGCGCCTGCCGGAAGCGCTCCACCTCGCTGGGATTCAACTCGAGGGTGCGGTGTAAGTCTTCGAAGTGAAACGTGTCCAGCACGCTTCCCGCGGCGTTGCCGAACGCGTCCGCCTTCACGATGTTCATCCCCCACGCGGCCAACACCCCGGCGATCGTGGCAAACAGGGCGGGACGGTCCTTGGTCACGAGCGTCAGCTCGTAGAAACGCCTGCGGTGCTCGATCTCGATTTGCACCGGCTTATCCGCGAGTCCGACCGAGAGCCGGTAGTGCGCCGCGATCCTCTCCGGCGGCTGCACCGCCAGGTACCGAGTCGGAAACCCTTCCAAGAATGCCTCCAGCCGCCCCAGGTCGTTTCTCCCCGCGAGCTGCGCCCGCACTTCTTCAATGACCCGCTTTTGCGCCGCCGCATGCACTCGGTCGCGGTCCAGGCTCCGGCTGAGATAATTCGCTGTCGCGGCGTAGAGCTGCCAGATCATCTCCGCCTTCCACGGGGTCAGCGCCTCCGGGTTCACCGCGTGGATATCCGCGTAGGTCAACAGGCAGAGCATGCTCAACCGTTCCAGCTTACCCACCGTTTCCGCGAAAGCTCCTACGGTTTCGGGGTCGAAGATGTCGCGGCGCTGCATGGTGGCAGACATGTCCAAGTGGCGCGCGATCAAGAAGTGGATCTCTTCCTGGTCGGCGCGCCCGAGCCCCAGCCTTTGGCCCGCCTTCGCGAGCGCCAGCAGGCTTCCATCCACGTGATTCGGTTCCGGCATCCCCTTGCCCACGTCGTGCAACAGGAGAGTCAGCACCAGCAGCTCCGGCTGCTCGAGCTGCTTCCAGATGACCGCGAAGCGCTCCTGCCATTCGTGCTGCGGCGCCGCCAGACGCTCGAGGTGCCCGATGGTGCGCAATGTGTGTTCGTCCACGGTGTAACGGTGATAGAAATCCCGCACGACCAGCGTGTCGATCGCGCGGAACTCCGGCAAGACGCGCATCAGCAGCCCGGTGCGCTGCATCAGCCGCAACGCGTTCGCCGGATAAGGTCCCGCGAAAACCTCCCGCAGCGCAGGCCACAGTCCCGGCGCGTCCCAGGCGGCGGCTGCGTCGCCATCGAGCGCGGCGCGCACCTCTCGTTCGGCCTCGAAGCTCGGCGGCGCTCCGGTCTGCGCGAGAAACTCGAAGAGCCGGAGCAATCCTTCCATCTGCCGGATCGTACCCGGGTCTTTCAGCTCCGTTCGCCCGTCGACCACGAAAAACTCCGCGCCCTTCCGTTGGGCCAACCAGCGCGCGATCCGGCGCTTGAGCGTTTCTCTCCCGCTCTGCGCTTCTTCGAGCAATCGCACCGCTGACCGGTGGATCGTGCGCGCGTGCCTGAAGTAGAGACGCATCCACTCGTCCGCGGGCTGCGGCTGGGATGCGCAACCCACACCCCGCTGCGCCGCTTCGTCCTGCAACTCGTAGGTCAGCACGTTGTCGTCGCGTCCGGTCCGGTAGTGCTGGAAGCAGCGCACCGCGGAAAGAAACTCGACTGCCGGTCGGCATTGTTCGCGCAGCTCCGGCAAATTCTTATCCGGGCCCGAGGGGCTTTTCCCCGCAAGTTGAAGCAGCCAGCAGGCGACGTGGTAGTCGCGCAACCCTCCCGGGGCTTCCTTAGTATTGGGCTCGAGGTGGAAGATGGTGTTTCCGTACTTTTCGTACCGCTGCTCGGCGAGTTGGCCCAGGTGCGCTACAACCATGGACCGCGCCCGCATCATGGTCGCCGACATCACATTCTTGTCGAATTTCTCGTAGAGCTCCGGATCCCCCGCCAGAAGCCGGCGGTCGAGCAGCGAGATGTGGAACTCGACGTTGTCTTCGCGCACCGCCGAGCACTCTTCGATGGTTCGCGCCGCCGTGCTCACGCGAAACCGCGCGTCCCACAGAATGCGGGCCATCTCGGCGATGCCGCCCTTGACCGCGGCTTCCGTCCTGCTGTTGTCAAAGAGGAATAACAGGTCCAGGTCCGAGTGAGGGAACAGCGTCTTTCGCCCGTAACCGCCCACGGCCACCAGGCACAGCTTGCGCTGCATTCCGCAGGCCGCGGCCACGTGCTGTGCGAAGAGCCGCGTCACCACGTTGTCGGCGAGCGCGCTCTGCTCCGCGAGCGCCCCGCTCGCGTTGCCGGATAATTCAAATGTCTGCTGGATATGCGCGCGTGCCGCGTCGCAGTACGCGGCCCAATCGGTGGGCGGTTCGGTTGGCAGTGAGGAAACGGTCATGCGCAAGGCCGAAGCACGTTCGGTCCCGTCCGTCTCGTGCGCCGGAAGAGGTCAAACATCAAGGTCCCCGGGGCCTCAGTCCCCAGGGGCTTCAGAGCGCACCCTCGCCGCGCTCCTCATTGCGGATGCGTATGGCCTCGTCCACGCGCGAGATGAAGATCTTCCCATCTCCGATCTTACCCGTTTTCGCGCTCTTCAGGATGGTGTCGACCGCTTGGTTCGCCATCTTATCCGGCAGGACCATTTCGATCTTGATCTTAGGCAGCAAGTCCACGGAGTACTCCCGGCCGCGGTATACTTCCGTGTGCCCCTTCTGCCGGCCGTGCCCGCGCACTTCCGAGACCGTCATTCCTTCCACGCCGACTTCTCGCAGCGCTTCCTTGACGGACTCAAACTTCGACGGCTGAATGATGGCTTCCACTTTCATCATCTTCGCACCTCTGCGCGACTACGCTTCGAAGTTGTAGGCCTCTTCGCCATGTTGCGTGATATCCAACCCTTCGACTTCATGTTCCTCGGCCACGCGCACGCCCATGACGACGTCCACGATCTTCAAGAGCACCAGTGTTCCCACCGCCGCGAACGTCCACGCGAAGAGCACGCCGACGAGCTGGTTCCAGATCTGGCCCCAATGCCCATCCAACCATCCCACCGGCAGCGCCTTGCCGCCAGCGTCCTGGAAAATCGGATTCACAAGGCGGGTTGCAAGCGCGCCGGTCAGCAGCGCGCCAATCGTCCCGCCAACGCCGTGGACGCCGAAGGCATCGAGCGAGTCATCATACCCGAATTTGGCCTTCACTTTGGTCACCATCAAATAACAAACGAACCCTGCGGTCAACCCGATGGCCAGGGCCGACATGGGACCGACAAAGCCCGAGGCTGGCGTGATGGCTACCAGACCTGCCACCGCTCCCGAAATGCCGCCGAGCGCGCTCGGCTTCCCATCCCGGATCCATTCCCCGACCATCCAGCCTGCCGCTGCTGCCGCCGTGGCCAGGTGCGTAGCCACGAACGCGCTCGTGGCCAGCCGGCTCGACCCCAACGCGCTTCCAGCATTGAACCCGAACCACCCCACCCACAGCAGGCACGCCCCGATGAAGCTCAGCACCATGCTGTGCGGCGGCATGGGCTGTTGTGGGTAGCCCTTGCGTTTGCCCAGATAGAGGGCGCACATCAGAGCTGATACGCCGGAGCTGATGTGTACGACGGTCCCTCCGGCGAAGTCCAGGCACGGGAACCGTCCACCCAACGCCGCGTTCAGCAATCCGCCTTGGCCCCAGACCATGTGCGCCAGCGGCGTGTAAACGAAGAAAAACCACAGCGTCATGAACAGTATTGTGGCGCTGAACTTCATACGCTCGGCCGTCGCTCCAGTGATCAGCGCCGGAGTGATGATGGCGAACATGAGCTGGTAAATCATGAAGGTTTGCTGCGGGATGGTCCCGGAGTACGCCGGATTCGGCGCGCCGCCGACGCCGCGCAAGAATATGTGCTGGAAGCCGCCGAACACGCTCCCTCCGCTTCCAAAACACAGGCTGTACCCGACCAGCGCCCACAGTATTGTGATCAGGACCATCAGACCGAAACTCTGCATCATGATCGCCAGAGTGTTCTTCGCCCGAACCAGACCGCCGTAGAACAGCGCCAGCCCCGGCCCTGTCATCAACAGCACCAGCGCGGCGCTGGTCAGCATCCAGGCGTTGTCCGCCGAGGATTGCGCCTCGCCAACCTGCCTCTCCAGCTTGTCGAGCCGCTCAGGGGTTACGAGCGACGGCGCCACCATCGCCGCAGACACCGAGCCGGGCGTCACCGCCGGGCCTTGTGCCCAGAGGATAGGAATGGACGTCACACCTAGTAGTAGAATCAGGCCAAACACAACTAGCCGCGTATTTCGCATGTTCTTTCCGATCTGAACAGACGCATTTCTACGCCTGTAGAATGTGGAGGCCGAGCGGGATTATAGTAAGCAGATATCGCGCGCACGCATCGCATTTTTGAATTCGGCATATCGGTTATACAAATGACGCGCTTGCCAGTCACAGTCAATTCGCTGGCCGCCGGGACATTTCCCGCTTAATGGCACTCACGTAATGGTCCGCCTCACGCGTCGGCCGCGGGATACGGAAACCATCCGAGACCCGGAGCGCCATCTCGATCGCGGTATCGAGAGATACCCGGTGCCCCTGCGAAACGTAGATCGGCCGCACGCCGTCCCGCGTCCGCACCACCGCGCCGATCACCTCGTCTTGGCCCTGCCGATCCACGTGCATAATCGGCGCCCACGCCCCTCGCGTCCGTCCAGGCTCGGCGTGCTTTCCCACCAGCAACGACTTCGCGCAGCCGATCGTCGGGCGATCCAACAGCACGCCCAGATGGCTCGCCAAGCCGAACCGCCGCGGATGCGCATACCCATGCCCGTCGCAGAAGATCAAGTCCGGCAGCCTGCGAAGTCTTTTGAGCGCCGCCAGGACCACCGGAATCTCGCGGAAGCTCAGCAGTCCCGGCACGTAGGGAAACCGGAGCGGCCGCACCGCACAGGCGCGTCCAATCTCTCGCATCTCCGGGAAGCTGTACACGATCACGCCGGCGATGGCCTGGTTCGCATTGCGCACTACCTGTCGCCCGCCGGGCCTGCCCACCTGGAACGCAGTCGAAGGGAGCCCCTGCGAAACCTCGATCACGAATGCCGCGTCAACTCCCGCAACGGTGTTGATCTTACCCAGCCGGTCCCGACCCTCCCACTCTTCACGCAGCTTCTCTTGCAACCGCCGCGCTTCTTGCGGCGTCAGTCTCCAGGAATGTCGGTGCCGAATTCGCAGGCCCACTCGATGCGCTCGCTTCCTTTGCCTTGATTCATCCTACGACAAATGGCACGCGTAAAGTGCGAACCCCGGCCGCACTCATCGTATAATGCTTTGGCGCGCGGCATCGAAGATGCCGTGCGGAATTCTGGACAGGCTCACTTGAGTCTTCAAATCTCGATTCGTGAACTCGGCGAGATCGCGGTCGTCGCCATAAATGGCCGTCTTGTGATCGGAGAAGCCAGCGAGCGTCTTCACGAGGCTCTCCGGGCATTAGCCAATCGTGGCTTGCTCCGGATTGTGGTCAATCTCGAAGGAGTTCCCCAGATTGACAGCTCCGGCATCTCCATCTTGGTGCGCAATTCGATCACGTTGTTGCGTTCGGGCGGAGGTCTTCGCCTCGTTTGCGGGCCTGGGCGCGTGCGCGACGCTCTGTCCGTCACGCGCCTCACCGAAGCCATCCCCACTTTCGACTCCGAATCCGCCGCCGTTACCTCTCTCTCGTAGAGGCCGTGCGTAAGGCGAGTTGGGCCCAATCGTCTGCCGGCCCGCGGCTTCCGGTTCTATGGCACGATGAGAAACGCGGAGTTCGAGCGGCTCAGATGACCTGGTGCGGGAATCGCTTTGGCGCTCGCGCTGCTGCTAGCTGCGCGCGATTCAAGGAACCATCCGGTCCTTCCACCCGCCGCCGAGCGCTTTGATGAGCTGCACGGAAGCCGCCAGCCGCTGCTCGCGAATCTGCGCGACGAGCCGCTGATTCTGCAGCACCGTGCGCTGGGCGTCGATCACTTCCAAGTAATTCGCCAGCCCTTCCTTATATCGCGAGGTCGATATATCCGCTGTACTCTGCGCCGACTGCACTGCTCTCTCCTGCGCCTCTTCCTGGTCCTCGAGCACGTGCAAATCAGACAGGCTGTCTTCCACTTCGCGGAACGCCACGAGCACCTGCTGGCGGTAGTTGGCCTCCGATTCCTCAAACGCCGCGCGCGCCCGTTCCAGGTTTGCCTTCAGCCGCCCGCCTTCGTAGATCGGCGCCGCCAGCGCCGCACCCACCGACCATGCCGCGCTCGGCAGGTTGACCAACGTCGCGAGGTTTGCGCTCTGGTACCCCGCGCTGCCGGTCAGGCTCAGTTGCGGGAAAAACGCGGCGCGCGCCACGCCGATCTGTGCATTCAACGCCGCCATCTGCCGCTCGGCTCCGGCGACGTCTGGACGTCTCTCGAGCAAGTCCGACGGTAGCCCTGCTGGAATCACCGGGGGTTCGAGCGCGAACGGCGCCTCCGGCAGCGAGAACTCCGCCGCCGGCCTGCCCAACAACACCGCCAGGGCATGCTCGTACTGCGCGCGCTGTCTCGCGAGCCCGGCATAGTCCGCTTGCGTTGTGGCCAATAAAGTCTCGGCTTCGGAAACGTCGAGCCCGCTGGCCACTCCGCCGTCATGCCGGACCCTCACGAGCGCCAGGGTCTTCTCGAGGAGCTGGATATTGTTCCGCAGGATGGCGCGGTCGGCATCCACGTACCGGAGGTAGAAGTAGTCCTGCGCCACTTCTCCTTCGAGCGACAGCAGGATGTTCTCGTAGTCCGCTGCGCTCGCTTGCGCCGTGGCCCGCGCCGATTCCACCGACCGCCTTACTCTCCCCCACAAGTCCACCTCGTAACTGACGTCCAGCGGCAGAGTGAATGTGTTCGACGTGAAGGCTACGGCAGGGGATGGCGGCGCAAGAGGCCGATTCGCCGATTCCAGCGAACGGATCGCGGAGGGATCGAAGCCCACGCTTGGGAAGAGGTCGGCCCGGGTCAGCCGTGCGATCGCGCGCGCTTGGTCAACGCGAGATAGCGCCGCCTTCACTGTCTGGTTCTTTTTGATGGCCTCGTTTTCGAGCGCGGCCAAGTCCGGATCCTTGAAGATTGCCCACCAGTCGCCCTTGGAAATGTCGTCGCTCGGCGCGGCATTCTTCCAGCCTGCGGGCGGCGGCTCCTTGAACGCACCTGGAGTTTGCACGCTCGGCCGCTGGTATCTCGGTCCGACCGTGCAGCCGGCCGCAAGCAGCGTGCACGCCAAGGCACCCAGCCATGCTCCCAGCCGCCACGCGGCTCCCCGTTTTTCCGTCATTGGCGCTTTTCGCCGACAGCCGGCGCCGGCTTCACCTCGACCAAGTCCCCCTCAGCGATCGAGTCCGGCGGATTCAGTATGATGGAATCGTTGGGTTGTACTCCCTCCACGATTTCGACGCTCGTTCCCAGGTCCCGCCCGACCACGACCTTTTCAATGTGTACTTTGCCATCCCCGCCCGACACCGCCACTTCCGTCCCGCCCGATCGGAATAGCAACGTGTTGCTGGGAAGCACGAGCGGCGGCTCTGCGGCCGTAATATGGAACCTCACGGTCGCGTACGCACCCGGCAGTAGCTTGCCCGTCGAGTTCGGCACGTCCACTTCCGCCAGAAAGGTTCGCGACGCGGGGTCAATTTCGCCCGATGTCCGTACTACCTTTCCCGGAAACGTCTGCTTGGGAAACTCCGGAACCGCCAGGTCCGCCGCAACACCCTCGACCACGGACCGGCTGTAGGTCTGCGGCACGTTCACGTACACTCGCAGCACGTTCGTTTGCGCGATCCGGAACAGCGGCTGCGCGCTGCTCGCAATCGTGCTCGAGATCAGCGCTCCCACGTCTACGTTCCTCACCGTCAGGATTCCCGAAAAAGGCGCGGTCACCTGCTTGAACGACTGCAAGTCTTCGAGCCGCTTCACATTCGCCTTGGCCGCCAGCAGGTCCGCTTCCCGCGCTTTATAGGCCGAAACGTTCTGGTCCACTTCCTGTTTCGATACGCCGTCCGATTTCAACAAAATCTGCCAGCGTTCCGCCGTCGTTCGCGCCAGATCGAGGTTCGCCGCCGCCTGCGCCTCCGCTGCTTGCGCCTGCTCCAGCTCCTGATCCACTTCCGGCGTGTCGATTTCGGCCAGGAGTTGCCCCTGCTTCACTCTTCCACCGATGTCCACGAACCAGCGTTTCAGATATCCGTTCGTCCGCGCGTAGATGGGCGTCTCCGCATAGGCCTGCAAGTTCCCCGGCAGCTCCACCTCGTGTCCGCCTTGCGACGGCCGGGGGTGCACCACGCTCACCGGCGTCCTCTCCGAATCCCTCGCCACCGCGTCAAGCGCCGCCCGCGTGCCGCGCCGCGATTCAATTCCCCAGAAGGCCGCTCCGGCAAGCAGTGCAAACGCCAGCGCCGGCATTGCATATCGCCAGAAATTGCCCCTGGTTGCCTGCCCTTTCCGAGATTCCGTGGCGCTTCCTGCGGTCTCGTCCTGTGTGTCTGCTCTCATCGCTTCCATCTCTCTCCCGCGACTCCTGCTTGCAGCGGCGGCCGGGGCCGGTTCCCCGTTCGGGAATGCCGCGAGTCCGGCGTCTATTCCTCAGTCTCCGCCAGCAGTTCCTTGTAGCCTTTTTCCCGCATCAGGCTATACACGACCGGCACAAAAAACAATGTTCCCACCGTCGCCAGCGACAGCCCGCCGATCACCGCGCGTCCCAGAGCCGCGTTCTGTTCGCCGCCTTCGCCGAGCCCCAGCGACATCGGCAGCATGCCGATGATCATCGCCAGCGCCGTCATGATGATCGGCCGCAGCCGCGTGTACCCGGCGCTCGTTGCCGACTCGACTGAACTTCTGCCCGATTGCATTTCCGCCCCGGCGAACGTCACCAGCAGGATGCTGTTCGACGTGGCCACACCGATGCACATAATCGCCCCCATCAGCGATGGCACGCTCAGCGTCGTGTGCGTTATGAACAGTATCCAAACGATCCCCGCGAACGCCGCGCTAAGCCCGGTCAGAATGATGAATGGATCCGTCCACGATTGGAAATTCACCACCATCAGCAGGTACACGAGCAGAATGGAGAACACCAGCCCGATCCCCAGGCTTTCAAACGACGAGTTCATCGTGCTGACCTGCCCGCGGATCTCCACCGTTGTGCCTCGCGGCAGTTGGCCCTCGAACTCCTTCAACACCTTCTTGATGTCGCTGGAAACCCCGCCGAGGTCCCGTCCTTGCGCCGCCGCCAGGATGTCGATCACGGGCATCACGTCGTAGTGGTTCACCACGACCGCCCCTGCCGATCGCCGTATGGTCGCCACATTGTCGAGGACTTGTGGCGGCCCGGCTCCCCCGATCACGGGGATGGCCTGCACCGCCCTCATGGAGTCCACTCGATACTGCGGGGTCATCGTGGTCACCTGATACGTCACTCCCTGCGGGCTCAGCCAGAAGTTCGGCGAGGTCTGGAAGCTTGTCGTCAGCGCGGCCAGCGTGTTGTTGGCCACGTCCCGCTGCGTCATGCCCATCCCTTCCGCCTTGGTCCGGTCTACATCCACGTCCAGCTGCCCCAGATCGAAGAGTTGGTGTATGTGCACGTCCGTGGCTCCGGCAACCGCTCTGATTCGCGGCAGTATTCGCCGGGCCAACTCGTAGTTCGCTTCTTGGTTGGGGCCCACGAATTGGATGTCGATCGGCGCCGACAGACCGAAGTTCAGGATTTGGCTGATAATGTCCGCGGGCTGGAAGAAGAAAGACGTTCCGGGGAACTCTTGCGGAAGCGTCTCCCGCAAATCCCGCACGTAGTTCGGGGTCGGGTGGTGGTGCTCTCTAAGCGAAATCATGATCTCCGCATCCGACGTGCCGATGGTTCCGCTCGTGCTGTAGGACAAGTTGATCCCGCTGTACGGTACGCCGACGTTGTCCACGATCCCAGCCAGTTCTGCCGGAGGGATCTGCCTGCGCACGGTTTGCTCGACCCGATCGCACAGCGCCGCCGTTTCTTCCACGCGCGTCCCCGTCGGCGCCCGCAAGTGCAGACGAATCTGGCCCGCGTCCACTTTCGGAAACAAATCCGATCCCAGGAACGGCACCAGCATCATCGAGCCTCCGCAGAACCCCAAAAACAGCAGCACGAACGCCAGCCGGTGATCCAGGCACCACCCCAGCGCCTTCACGTACCGTTCCCGCAGCCCCTCGAATCTCTCCTCGAACCCCGCGTGGAACCGCCGGAACCATCCCGGCCCCTGTTGCGGATTCTTTGCCGCGCGTTTCCTCTCCGACCGGAAGAAGTACAGCACCATCGTCGGTACCAGCGTCCGCGAAAGCACGTACGACGCCAGCATCGCAAACACCACCGCCTCCGCCAGCGGCCGGAACAGGTAGCCGGGTATGCCCGTCATGAAGAAAATCGGCACGAACACGATGCAGATCGATAGCGTCGCGACGAACGCAGGCATGGCAATCTGCTGCGCCCCCAGGAGAACCGTGTCGCGCAGCGATCGCCCTTGCGGAATCAGGCGGCTGATATTCTCGAGCGCCACCGTAGCGTCGTCGACCAGGATGCCCACCGCCAAGGCCAGGCCGCCCAGGGTCATGATGTTGATGGTCTCGCCGAGGAAGCTCAGCAGCGTCAGCGAAGTCAGAATCGACAGCGGAATGGAAATCGCCACGACCACCGTGCTCCGCCAGCTCCCCAGAAAGATCAGGATCATCGCCGCCGTCAGGCATGCCGCCGTGATCGCCTCTTTCACGACGCCGTTCACCGCGGCCCGCACGAAGATCGACTGGTCCGCCGTCGGCCGCACGTCGATCCCCGGCGGCAGCGTCGACTCGATCCTCGGGAGCGCAGCCCGAATCGCGTCCACGATCGACAGCGTCGAAGCATTGCCCGATTTCATCACCATCATCAACGATCCGCGCCGCCCGTTTTCACGCACGATGTTCGTCTGGAATGCCGCGCCGTCGTGCACGTAGGCGACGTCGCGCACGTAGACCATCGCCCCGTTCACCACCTTGACCGGCAGATCGTTCAGCTCCCCCACCGTCTTTGGGCTGCTGTTCATCTGCACGTTGTACTCGCGGTCGCCGATCTTCACCGTCCCTTCCGGCAAGATCAGGTTCTGCGCGTTGACCGCGCTTACCACGTCCGCGCCCGAAACGTGCTTTTCCAGCAGCGTCTGCGGATTCAGCTCGACGGAGATCTGCCTCATCTTCCCGCCGTAGGGATACGGAATCGCTGCGCCCTCGATGGTCGCCAGTTGCGTGCGGATAAAGTTCATCCCCAAATCGTTCAACTGCTGTTCGCTCATCGTGCTGCTGCTCAGGCTAATCTGCAGGATCGGCACGCTCGAGGCGTTGTAGGTGATCACCAACGGCGGAGTGCTCCCCGGCGGCAGGCTCCGCAGCAGCGTCTGCGAGATCGCCGTCACCTGCGCGATCGCTCCGTTGATGTTGGCATTGGGCTGGAAGAAAATCTTGATGATGGCCATGCCGTTGAGCGACTGCGATTCGATGTGCTCGATGTCGTTCACCGTCGTGGTCGCGCCGCGCTCGAACTGGGCGGTGATCCGCGTGGCGACTTCTTCAGGCGGGAGCCCCGCGTAGCTGAAGATCACGCTCACCACAGGGATGTTGATGTTCGGGAAGATGTCCGTCGGCGTACTCACAATGGACACTACTCCCAGAATCACAATCAGCATTGCCGCCACCACGAAGGTGTACGGCCTGTTCAGTGCGAGCCTTACAATCCACATGGGTTTGTCGCCGCCGCAGCGCCCTCATTCATCCACCGGGCTGCTTGTAATCTGTCCTTACCTTGATCGTGGTCCTGAGGATGGATCCTGCTCTCGTCTCCTGGGCCCGTTCCTCTCATCGGGGACCCGGAAAGCTTCCCCAAAGGCATACCAATAAGACGCCCAAACTGCTCCCCGGGGTACATCCGGTGACACAGACCTCTGATCTGTGCGATCCTGTCCACAGTATTTCCGTTCGGCCTTAATTTCGTTGTGCTCCCGGTGCTCCTGTGGCCGCCCTCCTTGCTTTTTGCCGCCTCGCTGTCATCCAATAGCTGCGAGCCTTTCGGGAGGCCCCATGCCGGAAGCTTTCATGGTCTCATCTGTTCGCACGGCCGTCGGCCGCGCCACGAAGGGCTTGCTTCGCACGACGCGCCCCGATGATCTCGCCGCCCTCGCCATCCGCGAAGCCATCGCCCGCGTGCCGGGCCTGGACCCCGCCGAGATCGACGACGTGATCCTCGGCTGCGCCATGCCCGAAGCCGAACAGGGCATGAACGTCGCGCGCATCGCCGCGCTTCGCGCCGGCCTGCCCGTCGAAGTGTCCGCCATGACCGTCAACCGCTTCTGCGCTTCCGGCCTTCAGGCCATCGCGCTGGCGGCCGAGCGCATCCGCTCCGGCGGCGCCCAGGTCATCGTCGCCGGCGGCACTGAGTCCATGTCCTTGGTTCCCATGGGCGGCCACAAAGTCTCGCCGAATCCCTGGCTCATCGACAATTACCCGGATACCTACATCAACATGGGCCTCGGAACCGAGCATCTCGCCCGCAAGTTCGGCGTCACTCGCGAACAGGCCGATCAGTTTTCTTTGGAAAGCCACCGCAAGGCCCTTGCCGCCATCGCTGCCGGAAAATTCAAGGATGAAATTGTCCCCGTCGAAGTGACCATCACCTCTTGGCCCAACGGAAATGGAGTGCCGCAGACCACCCGGAACGGAAGGTCGGCCGCGGCAAAGCCGGAAACGCAGAAGTTCATCTTCGACGCCGACGAAGGGCCTCGTGCCGACACCTCACTCGAAGCGCTCTCCAAACTCAAGCCTGCATTTCACGTGAAGGGAACCGTCACCGCGGGGAACAGCTCACAGATGAGCGACGGCGCCGCGGCCGCCGTAGTCATGAGCGACGCCCGCGCGCGCTCATTCGGCGTCGCGCCGCTCGCCCGCCTCATCGCCTTCGCCACCGCCGGTTGCCCGCCCGAGGAATTTGGTATCGGGCCGGTTTACGCCATCCCCAAAGCGTTGAAGCTCGCCGGGCTTTCGTTCGACGACGTCGCCGTCATCGAACTCAACGAAGCCTTCGCGGCGCAGGCACTCGCCGTCATCCGGCAGGCCGACCTCGATCCCGCACGCGTCAATCCCAATGGCGGAGCCATAGCGCTCGGCCATCCGCTCGGCTGTACCGGCGCCAAGCTGGTCGCGTCCATCTTGCGCGAACTCGCCCGCCGCAACGCCCGCTACGGCATGGTCACGATGTGCATCGGCGGCGGTATGGGCGCCGCCGGCCTCCTCGAGTGCCTCTGACAGTCCTCCGCTCATGCATCGAGGCGCAGCTGACTGATATTTCGCGGAAAGCACCCTCTAAACACGGAATTGGACGTTCCCGCGTTGCTGCCAAGCGCCAGCGAAGCTCGATTCTGGACACGTCGCGACCAATCTGGTTTATACTTTCGTGAAAATACGAGCCTATGGCGGAGATCCAAAGTCAGGTCAATAAGGTCGTCGTCGCCTTCCTCGACAAGCGGCGGCTGAAGGGCTACGTGTTCAATTTCTCCGCCCTACGCGAATCCTTCCGCCTTTATCCTGAGCCGACCTCGCGCCAGGGAGAAGGAACCGACGTTCTCATCAAGGAATTGAAGGCCGTTTTCTTCGTGAAAGACTTTGTCGGGAATCCCGATTATCACGAGTCTTATGATGTGAACCCTACCGCCCACGGCCGCAAGATCGAAGTTCAGTTCGGCGATACCGAGACGATCGTCGGTTTGACCGAAGCCTACAATCCCCAGAAGATCGGCTTCTTCGTCTTTCCCGCGGATCCCAATAGCAATAATCTCCGGATCTTCGTCGTGAACAAGAACACCCGCAAAATCCGCATACTCTGAGCGGCTCTCCCGCGATTCGGCCTGCCGGCTCGCGGAGCGGAGGAATCCATTTCATTCGCCGCGGCAACGGCATTAGACTATTTGTCCCATGCCCGGTGGGACGAGTCAGATACCCCCATTCCTTATCTCTTGTTGAACGCTGGAGGCGCTCTATGAAAAGGACAGTCTGGTATCCCGCAATCGTGCTTTGTTTCGGGCTGAACTGTATTGCTGCCCACGCCCAGCAGCAGACCACGCCGCAGGAGAAGCCGACGATCGCATCGGTTCTCGACCGCCAACTCTCCATCGTGGAGAGCGAATTTGTGGGGGCCGCCGAAGCGATGCCCGAGGAGAAGTACTCCTTCGCTCCCACCGCCGGAGAATTCAAAGGCGTGCGCACGTTCGCGGAGCAGGTCAAGCACGTCGCCACCGCAAACCATATTTTCTTCGGGGCGATCCTGGGCGAAAAACCGCCCGCTGGCGGTGAGAACGGTCCCGACGCCATCAAAACGAAGGACGAAATTCTCAAGTATCTGCGCGATTCGTTCGCGCTCGGCCACCGCGCCATTGCCACGATCACAGCGGAGAATGTGGTCACGCCCGTCAAGAATCCGCCCAACCCTGTTCTCAACACGCCCCTGGCGCTGGCCAGCATCGGCTGCTGGCATTCTTTCGATCACTACGGCCAAATGGTCGAGTATTTGCGTATGAATGGGATTGTGCCCCCGGCCAGCCGCCCGCGTCCGAAACCGGCCAACTAGCGCCGAAGAAGCGCTCAACCGGGCTTGCTGAAGAAACCGGGGCTCTAGAATGGAGCTACAGGCGTGAACTCAGACACACCGTCTTTTCGCAGGCCGAGTGCCACCGAGCGCTTGTTCAACCGCGCATTCGGATTCCTGGTCGGGCTCGGCCTCGGCCTGCCTCACAATTACCTCGTTCAAGTCCGCGGCCGTAAGACCGGACGCCTCTACTCCACGCCGATCGATCTGCTGGAACTCAATGGTAGGCGCTTCCTCGTCGCACCCCGAGGACGCACGCAATGGGTCCGCAACGCCGAGGCCGCTGGAGAAGTCACTCTCAAGAAGGGGCGCACCCGCGTGCGGTACCGTCTCCGCCCCATCCCCGATGGCGAGAAGCTGGAAATACTGAAGACTTATCTCGACCGTTTCCACGCGACGGTCCAGCGCTATTTCCCCGTCCCCGCCGGCTCGCCCCCGGAAGCCTTTGCCGCCCTCGCCCCGAACTATCCCGCGTTCGAGCTCCTCCCGTTCTGAGCGCGCGGCCATCTATCGCTTGACGCAGCCAGCCGTCGCGTCAGCTATAATCGCTGCACCTTACGGAGGAGGCTCCGCCTTGAGCTACGTCGAGAAGAATCTCACCCCCGGCGAAAAAGTCCTGTACAAAACTCAACTTCATTGGATCGTCCTCTTTTGGCCGGGCTTTTTTAGCTTGGTGTTTGGCGTGTCGGGTCTGTACCTGCTCGTTCGCGCGATCTCGTCATCGGGCGCGAAGAACTCCTCGTCGAACATCTTCCTCGTGCCAGCCGTGATTCTGCTGATCGCTGCCGCTGTTTTAGCCGGTTTCGCCTTCTGGAAACGTCACGCCACCGAAATGGCCGTCACCGATCACCGCGTGGTCGTCAAAGTCGGCCTGACCAGCCGCCGAACTGTCGAACTGCTCCTCTCCAAAATCGAAAGCATCGGCGTCGAGGAGTCTCTTTTTGGCCGGATGCTCGGCTACGGGACCGTGCTCCTTCGCGGCACCGGCGGCACGCCTGAGTCCTTCAACACCATCGCGCATCCGCTCGAGTTCCGGCGGGAGGTCCAGCAGCAGATCGAACGCTCCGAAGCGAAGTCCCGCTGAGTACAGCGGATTGCCGGAGCCGTGCGATTTGTGTTTGCCGAACGATTCGATGGGTTCTCGTCCGCCTAACTGACGAATTGCGCGATGGTGGTTTTGAACGCCCGCGTTGTCAGTTCTTCCAGCGGTTTCTGTAGCAGCTCCTTGGCAAAGACCTCGATGCCCCATGGACCCGCATACCCGGTCTTCTTCACCGAGCCGATAAAGCCTCTGATGTCGAAATCCCCTTCCCCGCAGAAGGTTCTCGGTTCGATCACCTCCGGCGGCAGGGTCCCAATTTTCGCCTTGACTGCGTCGTTGACCTCGACGCCGAACAGATACCGCAACGGAACGCGGCTCACCGCGTCGTAAGAAATCCCCAAGTTCACCACATGCCAGAGGTCGAGTACGATTCCGCCGTTTTTCGCTCCCGCGCCCTCGACCATCTCAAGCGATTCCTCGAGGGTGTGGATCATGGCGGCGCCCATCGGTTCGAAGGCGACCCTCGTTCCGTGCTCCGCCGCGTCTGCGCACAGCTTGGCAAACGAATCAATCAGCCGGGGCATCGGGCACTTTTCGTGGAAAAAGTCGCCGACTTTCACCTGCTTCGCTTGCAGCGCTTCGGCCGCCGCCAGCAGCTTCCTCTTCCGGATGTCCGATTGCCTTTTCCTTTTACCGTCCAGGAACCAGTCCGTCAGAAACTCGACCTCGACGTATTCCATGCCGCTGTCGTCGAGGATCTGCTTCATTTCCTTCAGAGTCCTGCGCTCGAGGATGTGGTCCAGATCGGCATGCCATATTCCCAAACCTTTGAATCCGGCTCTCGCCGCTGCTTCCACCCTGTCTTTGAAGTCAAACGGACTGTACTCCTGCTCGTCGCCTGGAAAAGCCCCCGCGATCGTCCAGTACGCCGTAACCAACTCAACCTGGCTCTTCATCTTGAACTGTCCTTTGGGTCGTGCGCGCTCGATTATACCCCGCCTAATTCGAGCGGCGGGTGGCACACCCTTCGAGGCGCTCGGAGGTTTGTGGGTGCCCCTCACGCCCTGGCAGCCTGTACTCCGTGGTGAAATGTGGCAGTGCTATCATTCCCCTTCGCGGGCGCAAGGGATGAGGCGCAAGCCGGAAATGCCGGGGTAAGCGTGGGCCACCCGCCGCGAGCGTAGGTATTGACGTTGAAAAACGATTCCAGGAACGACCCTGTGACGCCGTTTGTAATTCTCACCTTCGTTTGTTCTTGGCTGGTGTGGGAACTTTCGACGCTGGCTTTCGCCAAGGAGACTCTCTATCTCAGGGTCTTTGCCTTTCGTGCACATACGTCAATTCTACAGATACTCTACTGGCTGGGCTTCTTGGCTCCGGGGATCGTTGCCCTGTCGTTGGTATTCATCTCGAAAGGCGTTCAGGGTGTTGGACGATTCATTCGGCGCGGCTTTCAGTGGCGTGTCCACGTCCGTGTGTACTTGTATGCCTTTTTCATTCCCTTGTTGATTGGCTTTGCGTTCACGATCGAATCCTTGTTGGCCAGGAACATTCCCATTCATGTGTCCCACCTTTCGCTCGCCCTTCTGGACTTTGCTGTGAACCTACTTTTCGGAGCGCTGTTCGAAGAGATTGGCTGGCGAGGTTATCTACTTCCAAGGCTGCAATCCAACTCCACTGGCCTTCGAGCGAGCCTACTGTTAGGCATCATTTGGGGGATGTGGCACCTTCCAGTTCGGATTTCTTTCGGTTCTGTCACCTTCGCTGGGTTCTGTTTGCTCACTTGCGGAATAACAGTGATTCTCACGTGGCTGTATAACCTCTCAAATGGGTCACTTATCCCTGTCATTCTTTTTCACAGCACGGTGAATTCTGTGGCCACGTTTGTGGTGGAACCGATGGCGAGCGCGTATGGCATGCGAAGCATCTGGGCAAACGTGGCCTTGGTCTGGGCTGCGGCTCTCATCGTTCTCTTCGTTGCAGGACCCAACCTTGGCAAGGTGGCGCACCCGCAGCTGGGTGACCGAGGCGTACGGTAGGGCGGGTGGGCCAACCTTTGGTTTGAGGACCGGGTTTTGTTCCGAGGGTGCCTCCGCTCTTGGCCAATCAACCCTTGTGGGTGTTCAAGAGTACGGGTTTGGAGTCAACTTCATCACGGACGTACGCCGGAGTGAGAAATCTGCCATTGGAATCCCTCGCCCATCCCGAAGAACCACTAAATAACTCAACGTTTCTGTTGCATTCTGGTAATAGACGTGCTAGAATAGGCCGTGAAAAGTCGCCTCACGCTCGCTAACCTCTTTAGAATCCGCAGATCCGAAAAACACGCCTGTAAGTCCTTTATCATCCGCAGTTCTGAAACATTGGACTTAAAACCCCTTAGAATCAACACTTGCAGAAGAAGGGTGGGGGGTACCCCTGTTTCCCACAGGCCCCGCAGCCTCCAGCCCCCAAACGGGGCACGTTGGCAAACCGTGTCGCCATGTCTTCCTGCTTGGGGCGGGAGGCAATACCTTGGTGTATATTCCCGGCAGGCATTGCGTGGGCTAAGAAGTCCCCTCTTGGGAGGCGCGATGGCGACCACAGCGGTTCCGAAGGCACCGGCGCGAGGCGGCGGTTTCTTGCTCGAGTCCCCGCGTCTCGAGGACGTCTTCACTCCGGCGGATCTGAATGTGGAACAGAAGCTGATCGGTCAAACTGCCGAAGAATTCGTAATGAAAGAAGTCCTGCCGCGCGCCAAGGAACTCGAAGAAAAGAAGCCCGGCCTCATGGTCGAGCTGGTCAAGAAGGCCGGAAAACTCGGGCTGCTCGGCGCCGGTGTGCCGGAAGAGTACGGCGGCGCGGGACTCGACAAGGTTTCTACGACGGTGCTCACCGAAAAACTTTCCCTCTACGCCGGGTTTGCCGTGACCCATGGCGCGCAGGCCGGTCTCGGCACGCTGCCCATCGTCTATTTCGGCTCCGAAGAGCAGAAGCGAAAGTATCTGCCGAAGCTCGCGACCGGCGAATGGATCGGCGCGTACTGCCTCTCGGAGCCACAGGCGGGCTCGGACGCGTTGAATGTGCTCACGCGCGCGGACCTATCTCCCGACGGCAAATCCTGGCTCCTGAACGGCCAAAAAATGTGGATCACCAACGGCGGATTCGCCGACGTCTTCATCGTCTTCGCAAAGGTAAATGGCGAAAAGTTCTCCGCCTTCATCGTCGAGCGCGGTGTCCCCGGATTCACCGTGGGCGCGGAAGAACACAAGATGGGCATTCACGGCAGCTCGACCACGCCCATCTTTTTCGAGAACTGCGAGGTCCCTAAGGAAAACCTGTTGCACGAAATCGGCCGCGGGCACATCGTGGCCTTCAACATCCTGAACGCGGGACGCTTCACGCTGGGCGCGTCGTGCCTCGGCGGCGCAAAGTATGTCCTCGGCCTCGCGTCGAAGTACGCCAAAGAGCGCCAAGCCTTCGGGAAGCCGATCGGCGAGTTCGGCCTGATCAAAGAGAAGCTCGCCGAAATGGCCACTCGGATTTTTGCGGTGGACTCGATGGTATATCGCTCGGCGGGCACGATTGAAGCGGCCATGTCTTCAGCGGAAGCGGCGCGCCCAGCCCCGGCCGACAGGACCCGGAACACCATGAAGGTCCTCGAGGAGTACGCCATCGAGAGCTCGATTGCCAAGGTCTGGGGCAGCGAGATGCTCGATTTTTGCGTGGATGAAGCCGTGCAGATTTTCGGCGGCTACGGTTATCACGAGGACTACCCGGTGTCCCGAATCTATCGGGACAGCCGCATCAACCGCATCTTTGAAGGCACCAACGAAATCAACCGCCTGCTCATCGTGCAGCTGCTGATGAAGCGGGCGCTCACGGGCGCGTTGCCTCTCATTCCTGCAACGGTGAAACTCGCCGATGAGATCTTAAACGGTCCCGCAGTGGACGAAGAAGCGCCCGAAGGCGTTCTGATCGAGGAGGCGCGCATCGTGGCCGGCGCGAAGAAGGTATTCCTCCTCGCGGCGGGCGGCGCCGTGCAGAAGCACCGGGATCAGCTGGCGGGGGAACAGGAGCTGGTCGGCGCGCTGGCGAACATGGTCATGGAGATTTACGCCATGGAGTCGTGCCTGCTGAGGGCGCAAAAGGCCGCCGCGAAGAGCGGCGCGAATGCGGCGGGCGCCATGGTCGATGCTGCGCGTGCGTTCATTTCCGATGCGGCCGGACGCGTCGAACACGAGGCGCGCCGCGCGCTCGCCGCCGTTCACGAGGGCGACATGCTGACGACGCAGATGGCCGTGCTCAGGCGTTTCATCAAGCGCGCGCAAGTCGATACGATCGCGCTGCGACGGCCCGTTGCCGCCGCCGTCCAAGCCGCCGACAAATATCCCTTTGAAGGAAGATAGCGAACCCCCGCAGCGCCAGGAAATGCCGGCCGCTCAGCTCAGACTGTTCTTTCGCGCGATGGCGCGTTCCGGGGTTTGCGGCGAAGCAGGGCCGCCTGCGTCTTCTTCGGCAGCTTCGCAAGGATCAGATCGTGCGCTTGGCGAAGCAAGCGCTTGACCTCGGCGCGCGGCAGAGCGTCTTCGGTCTCCAGTGCAACCCAATGGGCTCGGGCCAAGTAAGGCGCGGGAATCACGCCGGGGCACTCGACGAGGTCGGCAAATTCCTCGGTAGCGCACTTGAATGACAGCCAGTGGTCGCCGGGCTCGAGCGCCATGACGGCGTACATCTTGCCTCCAACCTTGAAGACGAGATCGTCTTCCCATTGCACCTTTTCCATCGTGTGCGGGAGAGAGAGGCAGAACTCGCGAATCCAACTGATGTCCATAGTCGCAGCGTAGCACAGCTACGTTCGCGGGGCGAGACCGTTATCGCCGCGCAGAGGACGGACGAAAAGGACGGAGCCCACCGGCGCAAGTGTTGGTAGTATTCGGCGCATGACGAGCATCCCAATCGTGAAGAGATGGCTGGCGCTGTTTGTTTTGCTGGCGATGCCGTTGACACCGGCGTTGGCGCAGACGAGACCTGCGGGCTCGAGCGCTCGTGAAGAATTCTTGGGCAAGCTCGTCGCGGCGGCGATGGAGCGAACGCATCACACGGTCCGGTACATCTCGTCGTACGTGCAAATTCCATACCCGGGCGGAGATGTTCCCGCGGACACCGGCGTTTGCACTGATGAGATCATTCGTTCCTACAGAGCCGTAGGGGTCGATCTGCAGAAGGAGGTCCATGAAGACATGGTGCGGAACTTCGCAGCTTACCCGCGCCAGCGGCGGTGGTTGTCGACTAAGCCCGATTCCAACATCGATCACCGGCGAGTTCCGAACCTGATGGTGTTTTTCGAGCGCCAGGGAGAAATCCTGCCGATTACCCAACACGCTGAGGATTATGTGCCCGGCGACATTGTCGCGTGGAACCTGGGTGGCGGCGTGCTCCACATCGGGATCGTCGTGGACCAGAAGTCGCTGCAAAGCGGGCGCTCCATGATCGTCCATAACATCGGCGAAGGTCCGAAGATGGAGGATGTACTGTTCCATTGGAAGATCATCGGACACTACCGGTACTTCGGGCCGCGCCAGTGAACGCTGCCACTAGTCTGCACGTTCGTTGCTGGGTGAAGAATGGTGCCCGGGGAGGGAGTCGAACCCTCATGAGGAAAAATCCCCGGAGGATTTTAAGTCCTCAGCGTCTGCCATTCCGCCACCCGGGCACGGCAGAAAATAGACCATAGCACACTCGAAAGTTAAATCCACTCGACCATCTGCGCGGGAGGCCTCTGTGGGGGGCGAGCAGAACCGAACAAGCGAGGTTGAACCAGCTAGTTTGACGGCTTCGGAAAAGAAACTGAGTCACAATTGCGAGGAGCAGGAGCAGGCCGCCGAGCGCAATCCAAGGGGAGGGCCTGACTACCTCGTCATCCGCAAGTACATTTCGAACGTTGTCCTGCTCACGAGCGAGTTGTGATTCCCCGTCGCATGCGTCACATCTACAAAGGTGCCACACCTGGTTTCCGAACGGGCCCGAATGACCTCGGAAGCCCCGTTCAAACGCTCCAGGAAAATGGGCGGAAAGAAGATCGCTTTCCGCAACGGGATCATCCGGGTTGGGGAGGACACCGAGAGGCACAGAAGGAGCGGCCTTCTCCAAATCCTCAGCGAATCTAGGACAACCGGGAAGGTCGAGGTCTTCGGCGTCTCCTCGATGGGAGACGATCGCCGGGTTGCCGCGGGGATCAATGACAGTTTCAGCGTAATGGGCGTGCAATCCGTGGCCAAGCTCATCGCCGGCCGAATGAGGCCGGGCCTGAACATAGCCCCGGAGCGCGCCGAGCCAACGGGAAGCGTCTTCCGAACGCGAATAGACGAGGGACGCGTAACCGCCAACGAGGCCCAAGAGCAGAAACGCGATGATGAACCTCTTGCGAGAGCGAGAGGGAGAGCCAATCCACACAAGCACGACCAGCAATACCCCGCACTCGGCGACGGCAGCGTCCAGCGGTTCGGAGGAGGCAACGCGGGATGCTGTAAGGGCTGAAACTACAGGCGGCATCAGAAGACAAACCAGCAAGGCGCGCCGCGTCACACCGGCGACGCCGCGGAAGAAGAATGGCGGGAGGCTGACGGGAACGGCGGCGACGGCCATGAGTGTCGCATTCAGAAATGGGCGCAGCAGAGTGCCTCCGTGGACAGGAAGGCCGGGTCTGGCGAGTTCTTTCAGTGGCCACCAGAATGAAGAAAGACCGGCACCGACGATCCAAGAGATGTAGCCGCTGCAGACGAGCGCCGCGAGCGGGATCAGAAAGCAAGCGATGTATCCCGCAGGCAGGCTCGCTTTGCGGATTTCCGGCGGCAAGATGAGCGGCAAGAGCAGGGCCAAGAGAATCAGGAACCACAGGCCGCCAATCCACACGAATGCGGCGATGGGAATCGCCATCGACAGCATCATGAACGCGCGCACGTCCTGCAAACGCGCCATGCGCGTAACTGAAGCCACCAAGAACAGCGATGCTCCAACGACCATGGTTCGCTGAAGGCCGGAAGTCGCAGCCCAAAGAAATAATGGATGGAGACCAACCAGCAACATGCAGAGGGCAGCGAACCAGAAACCGTGGCGGCGCCGAATCCGGGTGTACACCCAGGCCAACAGAAAAGACCCGAGTAGAGCACCGAGCAGGTAAGGTGTGGCAGCCTGGCGAAGGTGAGTGGAAAGCCCTGCCACGGCCTCGAAGGAAATGGGTAACTGGGGATACGAGGACGCGATGCGGCGCGGAAGCTCACGGGCGTTTGCAGCGGCGACGAGCGATCTCCCCCACAGGGACGATGTGGGGCCGCTCACGTAGCCATGGCGCAACACCTGCATGGTGACAATGGCCAAGAACGCGTAAGCGAATACCGCAGCCCACAGAAAGCGGGAACGATCCGAACGATGGCGTTGTGGAGCGGCGTCAAGCGCAGGCACTTCTCACTTCCTCTCGCTTCCGGAGGATTGCCCGCAGAGTTCAGCGGGAATTTGACTGGGGGAAGCCTGCAATTGCTTCAGAGCCGCTTCGCGTTCGCCCGCTGAAAACCTGCTAATTCCGTGCGTCGTCTTCTCCCAAAAGAAGGGTCTCGTCAGGAGTTGCCAAAGTGCTTTGTAGCCGGCGATGGACGACAGTACCCAGTACAAAGGAATGGTGAGAGCCCATGGAACCAGCCGGTAGAGGCGCCGTTTGAAGACGCCCAGAAGGCTGACGTAGACATAGAACGTATTCCCGAGAAGGAGATTGACCAAGCTCAGGAAAAGAATGAAATCAGGGAAATAGGGATCGAAGGTTGTGGTGCGGGTGACGAGCCACAGCAAATACATCGCGTACAGAAACGGCGCGGCCAAAGAGGTGATAAAGGTCCCGGCGATAAAGAACTGAAACCCAAAAAACCCTACGGGGCCGAGAGACTTATACAAGATGATGGGCCTGCGCATGTGGACGAGATAGGTCTGCATGTAACCCTTGATCCAGCGCGATCGCTGCCGAATCCAATTGTGGATTTGCGAATTGGCTTCTTCATAGGTGGTGGAATTCACTACGCCGACGCCGTAGCCCAACTGCGTCAGACGAGTGCCCAGGTCGGCGTCCTCGGTCACGTTGAAGGGATCCCAGGCGTGCACCTCGCGAAGGGCGCGCATCTTGAAATGATTGGAAGTACCGCCGAGCGGGATCGGGATTTTCAGGGTTTCAAGCGCCGGGAGGTAGAAGTCGAACCAGAGGGAGTATTCGAGGGTGAACAGCCGCGTCAGCCAGTTTTCATTGGCGTTGTAGTAGTTCAGGCGAGCTTGAATGCAGACGACTTGAGGGGAAGATTTGCGGAAAGCGGCGACGACGCGTTTCAACTGGTCGGGGTCGGGTTTGTCTTCCGCGTCGTAGATGGTGAGCAGCTCGCCGCGGGCAAAACGCAGGGCAAAGTTGCAGGCCTTCGGCTTCGTGCGCAGGGCGGCGAAAGGCACGCGGACGATTTCGAAGATCCCCTCGAGCGAGAGCGCCTCGGCGGCAGCGATCGTTTCGCGATCGTCCTCCTCGAGAACGAGTTTGATGTCGAGTTTGGACAGCGGATAATCCATGGCGCGCAGGGCCGAGGCGAGAATGGGAAGGACCGCGGACTCCTTGTACATGGGCACAAGGATCGTGTAGGTCGGGAGAGTCGCGTCATCCAGCGAGCGGACTTCCGCGTCGGTCACCTTCAAATCCACGGTCGCGTCGCTGCCGACCCAGGCCAGAAGGAACTTGAACCCGAAGGTGAGAAGGATGAACAAAGTCAGGAATGCGTTCACGGCGACCAGGGTTGGAACGGTGAAAATGATTGCGAGGAAAAGCGCCACGGTGACCGCGGCATAAAGTGTGTAGAGCTGGGCAGGCGTGAAGACTCTGCTCGCGGAATGCTGAGGATCCGTTTGTTCCAACCCATAAACGGCGATGTCGCTGAATTGCTTGCCGGCGAGCGATTGGATCTGCCAGAGGATGTCAAAGCGTGAAGAAAGCGCGAGGTAGGAGTCCGGCCCGAATTTTTCTTTGACGAATTCAATCACGGCCGGCGTTGGGTCGGCCGTGACCACCCAGGTCTGATCTCCAATGCGCCCCCAGGGAAGAGTCAAGAGATCGGCATAGGTGCGCGCGTCCTCCTGCGAGAAGAGCGCGGGATCGGGAGGCTCCATATCCATGTCGAGGTAGACCCTCTGATAGTGATCGGCGAGGGCTTGATAGACCTGGTCACGGGGACCCCACCCCTTGGCCAAAACGATGTCCCCCAGGCGAGTTCCCCAGCTCTTTTGCAGGATGAGGGCCTGCTCGAGCTGCGCGGGCGTAACCAGCCCGCGTTCCACGAGGACTTCGCCGAGGCGCTTCTTGGGGATTTCCTTGGGCATGATTCAGAAGTCGAGCCAGAGCGCAGTGACCGCAGTGAGCCCGCGCCCTGTGTTGCGCCCGGCGAAGTTGTCTAGACAGCCCGCCTGAAGGCGCGTGCGCTTGTTCAATCGCAACACGAGTGAGGACTGGAATTTGTACAGATCGAAGTCGGACTGTGCGTTCGGATTTGTGATCGTGCCCGCGGCTGCACCGTTCCGGAGTCCTTTGATTCCGTAGAACTGCTGCATGAATGTGAGCCGACGGAGTAGGTCAAATCCCACAGTAGTGTCCAGCCGTACCTCGTCGCCCGGAGGTCCATTCCGGTAGCGGTAGGCCATTTCAATGCCCCAATAAACAGTCCGTTTGATCCGAGAAAACTGATAGCTGTGTCCCAGGAGCAGGCGGGTCTCGAGGTCGATGTTGCGGTTTCCGGGCGGAGGGTTTCGATTCCCGGAGTAAGCTGGAAACAGCACAGTCCCTTGGACTGAAAAGACCCAGGGCGAGTCTAGCGATGTGAGGCGATGCCGAACGCCTATCTCTGTGTCGCCCCATCCGGCGCTCGTCACCCTCCCAAAATCGTTTCGGAATGCCAAAAAGGGAATGAAAGTGTTCAGGACGAGCGTCGTCTTTGAAGTTATTCCGTATTCAAGGTAGGGATTGAGCTGGAACTGGCGGAAATACCCATTCGAGTTGAAGGTCGAAACGTAGCCGAACTGATCGAACTGGCGCGAGGTCTGAAAGTAGTCCACGGAGAAAATGACTTGCCCGTGGCCTGCAGGCTGGGTCCAAGGGCTGGCGAATGCGAACGGAGCGGAGGCGCAGGCAAAGGCGATCAAAGCGGGAAAACGCAAACGAGTCATAACTTGTCTCTTCCTAGGTGCTTTCGCGAGATTCGAATGAAGATCAGAGTCCAGGCCAGCCAACACAAAACGAAGATCAAAGAGCGATAACCGCCGGCGATCCCCAGCCAAGCTGCGAAAGGAGGAGCAAGAAGCGCGCCAAAGTCAGCGGGAGACGTGAGAGGTTTGGAGGCCGAGTTGCTCGGGTCGAAACCGAGGCCGTGAACGCGCCGGAAGCAATACCAGGATGGAAGGACCGCGTTTCTGAAGTGGATTAGGAATCTCATGGCGCAGTGCGCCCCTCGACACGAACTGAATGCGGACTCTCTGGAAGGGGAGCACTACGCACTGGAACTCGAGCGATCAGCTCGAGAGGAAGGCGCAGGCTGCAATCAGTTTAGGCCAATCGCCGGGACCGTCCAGCGCAATGTCGATCGATTGTCGCTTCCGGGTAACCTGCAGTTTGCGTGATGCTGGGCAAAGAGATTAACGCCGTTCCGCCATGAATATTCTGATTGTAGATGACGACGAAGCCGCCCGCAGGGTCCTGGAAGCGCCGCTTCGCCGATGGGGACATTCCGTATTGAGTGCAAAGGACGGCGAAGAGGCCTGGCAGACCCTTCAAGGCACCAGTGTTGATGTGGTGTTAACCGACTGGATGATGCCCTTGATGGACGGGCTGGGACTGTGCCGGGCCATTCGCGACATGCCGCTTCCGCGGTACGTGCACGTGGTCCTGTGCACGAGCAAGGATCGAAAGGAAGACTTTCTCGCCGGTCTCGAAGCGGGGGCCGATGATTTCATCGTAAAACCGATCGATCTCGTGGAGCTGCGCGTGCGACTGCGGGCGGTCGAGCGGCTGGTGCGTCTGGAGCAGGACCTCTCCCGCCAGAACGAAAATCTCCGTCACCTGAATTGCGAACTGGCGAACGCGCATGGACTCATCCAGCGAGACGTTCAGGCGGCGGCCGCCGCACAATTGAGAATGCTGCCGCCGGCTCTTTGCCGTCACGAGAATGTGGGAGTGCACTGGCTTTTCCTTCCGGCGCAATCCCTTGCCGGCGACATGCTGAACTACTTCTTCGCCGACGAGAAACATCTGGTCTTCTACCACATCGACGTATCCGGGCACGGCATTCCTGCCGCTCTGCTCTCGATGACGGTGACGAAGATGCTTGCTCTCGAGAGCTCAAGATGCACGATGCCCTCGGCCTCGCCTTCTGAAGAACGCACACTCGCCTTACCTGCCGAGGTGGTTTCCGGCCTCAACCGTGAGTTTCAGGGAGGCGATGGAAGGTACTTTACGATGACGTACGGCATCGTGAATTGCTCGTCCGGGAGAGTGCGCTACTGCGATGCAGGCCAACCCCGAGCGATCCACATCCGCCGCGATGCGAGCCTGCGCGCGATCGGGCGCGGCGGTTTTCCGGTCGGACTGTGGGAACCCATGGACTACGAGGACCAGAACCTTAGCTTGTCCACGGGCGACCGGCTCGTCTTTTATTCGGACGGAATCACCGAGTGTGAGAACGCCAAGGGAATTGCTTTTGGGCAGGAGAGATGGATGCGGGCGTTGGGCGAGTTGCGTGAAGCTCCGCTTGCCGACCTCGTGGAAGGCGTCAAGAAATCGTTGGGCGAGTGGCGCCAGGGGCTCGAATTCGACGACGACCTGTCGTTGCTCGCACTCGAGTGGCAGTGCCCGGATTCGCAGAGCAGTTCGCTCGCGGCGGAGCGCAGCGGATAAACCGAGGACGTAATGAGAACCGAGATGCGGCGTGTCGGCACAGTGGTCGTCGTAACGCTCATGGATGCTCGTCTCGGCGCCGATTCGGCCCCTCAGTTCAAGGCCGACGTCGGTCACTACCTGAGCGAGGGCGGCAACAAACTGGTCCTTGACCTGCAACAGGTGACTTTCGTGGATAGCACGGGACTTGGAGCGCTGGTCTCTTTGCGGAAGATGGCCGGCGAGCGTGGAGAAATCGCGGTGACGGGACTCCAGGAACCAGTGCAGGCCTTGTTCGAGCTCACCCGTTTGGACAAGGTGTTTCGCATTTATTTGACCAGTGCCGAGGCCATCGAAGGCTTGGCAGCAGAGACTGCACGCTCGTGACCGGCGCAGTGCACACCTCCATCGACAGCGACCTGCGAAACGTGTGGCCTATCGGGTTGCTGGTCCGGGCGGTGGCAAAGGAATTGGGTTTTCCTTCACGAGACGCACACCTGCTTGAGCTGGCCGTCGTGGAGGCCGTCAACAACACGATTCAACACGCCTATGGGTGTCAGCCCGGCCGGCGTGTTGATTTCTCACTGGAGGCTACTCCGCAAGCATTGATCATGGAAATCGCAGACGACGGCGCCCCCATTCTGCAGAACATTCTGCGCCAAGTTGCCAATCCGGCGGTGGCGCCAAAGGACGCAACGGAAGCTGAATGTGGCCGCGGCCTCACCATCATTGGTCGAGTTATGGATGATTTCAGTTATTCCGGCAAGTCCGGGCGCAATTCCATCCTGATGCGGAAAAATCTCCCGACTGAATCAAAAGCAGAGTAGCGAGCCGGGTCGTGAGAGGAAGCGCGCACCCTCGGCGAGCACGGCGGTTCTGATTTTAGCCCCTCGGCTCACGCCGTTCGCTCGGGACAACATTTCCGCGGCGGAAACGTTGGAGGCGCGGGTGGGATTCGAACCCACGAATGGAGGTTTTGCAGACCTCTGCTAAGGGCCTAAGTAGTTGATTTTCCCGGGCGATTCCGTCGGTTTTTGACGCTCAAATAGGCCCCCTTGGCAGGGTTTAGTTAGCAACTTGTTAGCAGGTTTGTCGGACACGGCCCAGGCTTGAAAAGGGCCGAGTAGATCCTTGCATTCAGCCTGTGGACCTCGGCCACTTGACATGTACGGCCATCTGCCGTACAGTCATCCCTGGAAGGTCTCATGGCACACCAACAGACACTCAAAGCTCGGCAGCATTCGAGCAAGTCGGAGCGTTTAGAGGCCCGGGTCACCCGGGAACAGAAACGCATCATTGAGCGTGCGGCAGAGCTTCGCGGGACGACTGTAACGGACTTTGTCGTGGTCAGCGCGCAACAGGCGGCAACGGAAACCATTAAGGATTTCGAGACGCTAAGCTTGCGCGATGAGGCGCGCGAAGTGTTCGTGAACGCGATACTCAACCCTCCGGCCCCCAACACTGCTGCGCGGGCCGCTGCCCGGCGCTATCAAGGGCGTATGGGGCGATAAGTGGCCGCCCAGGCGGAGACACCCGCGTTTCGGTTTGAGCCCCTTGCACCTCAACACGACAGAGAAAGCTTTTCGTGTGGCGTAGAGGCCCTCGACAACTACCTTCACAGGCAAGCAAGCCAGGACATAAAGAAACGTGTTGCCGTTGCGTTCGTCCTCACACCGGACGGCAAGAGGGTCGCCGGCTACTACACACTGTCCCAGTATTCAGTCGAGCTTGATGCCGTTCCCCAGGAAACCGTGCAAAAACCGCCCAAGTATCCGGTGGTGCCTGCTACCCTCATTGGACGCCTCGCCATAGGCATCATGTTCCGCGGACAGGGGCTCGGTGAACTGCTATTGATGGATGCGCTGAAACGTTGCCTCGCAGGGAGTAAGCAAGTTGCCTCAGCCGCAGTCGTCGTTGACGCGAAAGACGATCAGGCTGTGGCGTTCTACAAAAAGTACGGCTTCATCGAGCTCCCCAAAATCCCCAAGCGGCTTTTCCTACCCATGGCAACCATCGAGAAACTGTTCAGCGAATGAACCAGATCCTTTGTTCTAGGTCGTTGCCCAAAGATTTCGCGCGCATTGTCATGGCCGACACGAAATCTGGTCGGGGCGCCGAAATTTGGACGATGGGCACACCTGCTGTTGTTTGAGTGGTCTTCCCGCCAGGGCTTACTTGAGCTCAGTAATGAAGTACCGATCTCCGATTTTTCGGATCGTCAGAGATTCTTCCTGTACGCCAGCCTTTTCATATGTTGTCTTTACAGAGCAGCGGGCCGATTGACCGTCATCGGAAGGTGAAACTGAAACCACTTCAGACTTCACGATCCTGCCAGCACTGCCGAGCCATGTTTGATTGCCGTCCACGAACTCTTGCAGCGCTGCTCCTGATAAGCTATTGCCTTCCGGCCGGTACACCTCCCCTAAGTGACTGTATTCTTTCCTGTCAAGCAATTGATTCATCTTTGCCAGCAGGGCAGAAGCGTCACTCTTAAGTTGCGTCTCCCTAGATTTGGCCGCAGCCGCGTAGGAAGGATAGTCCGCAGCGGAACCGATCACAACATCGTACACTTGCCCGCCCATACCCATTTCCCCACCAAAAGAGCCTATGTAGAGCGCGTAGAATCCCTTGTCAAGGGACTTCCGGGGCGCAACAACGTACATATCTCGCTTTTGTTCCACAGGTTTCACTTCAACGTCGATTCGCTCTTTGGGAAGCCATAAATTGATCCTTGCTTGGGTCGAGCCAAAGATTCCCGGAAGTTGCGCATCTCTCACGAAATTAAGCATGACGAGGCCCACGGAGTCCGGATTGATGTCCTTCTTGTAAACCACAAAGTCCTTCAAGTACCGACATTCAACGCCTGAAGGGCCGATCAGTCCAGCAATGGGGTTAAGCATATTCCCCGCCACTCTTACCCCCTGCCCCACAAGTAAAGTCCGCCCATGATTGGTATCTGCGTAGATTCCATAAGCATCAGGAAGTGACTTGCTGCACCCCGCCATGAACAAAAGAATTGCCAGAACGGACAAGGCATGATTCGCGCCTCTCATTGCACACCTCCGACACGCTTCCAGGTCTCACCTTCATCTTCAGATCTCCATAGGCCGTGACTTCCACCCACGAATAGTACGCGCCCTGTCGATGTGGGCATCTGCCCCACGCCTCGGATTGTCTCTATGTCCTGCCTACCATCCTTTTCCGTGACGTCACGGCTATAGACTTCCTGCCATGTTTCACCCCCGTCCTTAGTCTCGAAGACTTTGCTAGCTGTTGCGCGGTAAGAATATGGGCCTTTGCTATAAGAAACCGTCGCAATAAACAAATTCAACGGGTTATTCGAATTCGGAAAGACCATAAGACCACCACTCATGAATGCACGCTCGCTCATCAACTGTTCGTCGGGGAGGGATGATGCCACTTGCCACGTACTTCCCATATCAGCAGATTTTATAACCGTCACCATACTGTTATTACTCATACGGTCGTAACTACCTATGACCGCACGAATCTCCCCATTTCGGAAGTACACCAAACGGATGCCACTACTCCAGAGACCGCTAGGCATGTACTTCACCAGCGCCGCTGACTTGTCTGTCCAGGTCCACCCTCCATTTGTAGTAAGCCGGCCGCTGTCGGTGAAAAGCTCCTTGTCATTGTCATCTGCAACCACCACATCGTTAGCGACCACTTTCAAGTCAACTGCCTGGCCCTGCTTTGTTGAAGGGTCGTATTGGTAGCGATAAAGGTAATACTCGTTCACACCCACGCAGTAGTACCAGACATTCTTGTTCTTGGGGTCGAGAGAGATTCTCGACATGGAAGCGTTGCCATAACGAAAATTCACCCCGGATGCGTTTGTCCAATTCAGGCCGCCATCGTTCGTGGTTCGGACACACACAGGACTGCCGTATATCCACATGTCCGTTGGCAGGCCGCCGCGAACTAGCGCCTGCTCACCGCACTCTGTCTTCCCAACTAACTCCCAAGAGTAACCCCCACCCTGGGAAACGGAAATAAACGTTGGGCGAGTCCATTCCTGGACTTGGTCTGAAAGGTAGAGGTTAGCAGTCGCTGAAAAAATGGCGGGACGCCCGTTCATCGAACCGACCCATACGTTATCAACTTCTGAGTGGGGCAGGACGCCATAATTTAACCCGACAAGGACGCCTTTTGCATCAAGATACCCGATCCTCAAGACATCTCCCGAGTCCTCATAGAAACGAAAGACGAGAAGCAGACCATCGTGCCTGGGGTATCCTAGGACGCCGATAAAGAACTGGGGATGGTACCGACCGCTTTTTACCGGTAGATACTTCCAACTCGCTCCGTCGCGGGAACTGTAAATCGAGTCGTTGGTGGCGAGGACAATCTCTCGCGAACCGACGAAGGCCTTTGTGATTGCGTCCCGTGGACCGATACCCGCGCTGCTGCTCTTCCAAGAAACACCATCATCGTCGCTTCGGTATACTCCGCTCGTTGCCGTGGCTGCGAGCAGAAAGGGTTTGTCCCAGTTCACAAAGACAAGGACAGAGCATTTCACGGTCACCTTGGACGCTGTCCTGCCTCCACCCCGAACAATTTCAGTGGGTAAGCCGGTTTCCGACTTCTTCCACGTGCCCCCTCTATCGGACGAGACATAAATGGTTCCTCCGACAAGCGCATAATAATGCGACGGGGATCGTGGGTTGACCATGAATTGAGAAATGCGACCGGTAAGTGACGCATCTTGCCAACTGAAACCTCCGTCGGAGGTTTTCACCAAGCCATTTGCCGTACCCGCGAAAATTTCCTGGGTATTCTCCGGATTTATATACAAAAACCAAGGCCCAGCGTTTGAAGGTGCGGAGTCAAGTGATATCCACTTAGCCCCCGCATCGAGTGACTTTATGATGTGGCTCTGGGCATCAATTGCATAGAGCACGTTGTCGTCCTGAGGGTCGACGGCCACGGATTCCACGCCTTTCGCAATTTGATCCCAACTGTCTGCCTCATCCGTCACGTTGCGGTACAGATTTCCTTGAAAGATCATATATACGGTGCCCTTGCTCCCAGATACGAAGGAGTTCATCCCGATCTGGTTATTTTGGAAATCCACTGCTTCAGACGACTGGGCTTGCGTGACGGGGACTGTAAGAACGCCAGCGGCAAGACCAATCAAGATGCGACTGTAACTGCGGAGCGCCATGGCTCTACCCTCCTTCGATTGGCATATGATGCCTACAAACTGCTCTCCCCACTCGACCTTGAACGTGCAAATGGTCTGTCTGCATGCTTCATTCTTGCCTCCTCACTGCACCGTAAGTGTCAATGCCAGGTTTCGGCTGGCGCCACCGGACGCGCCGGTCACGGTCAGCGCGTAGGTGCCTGTCGGCGTCCCTGTTTGGACAGGAGGTGGCGCACTGGAGCCTCCACCGCCTCCCCCACAACTCGCCAAGACTAGCGAAAGCAGGAACACGCCGAACAAGAGCGTTGCTGGGCGCCATCTCCTCAACCCCTGGAGACGCATGGCAGCTAGAAGAATCACGAACAGCCCGAGAGCAGCACTGAACAAAGGCACGAAGTTCGTAGGCCGACCCGTGAAGCGGATGATCCCCGGTGCCGAGGAGGACCGCGCTGCAGTTGCGACGTTCACACTGAATGCTGCCGTCGTGCCGGTTATGTTCAGCGTTGGGGGATTCGGCGTGCAGGAAGCATGCGCCGGCGCCCCGCTGCAACTCAGTGTGACCGTCCCGGTGAACCCATTCGTCGATGAAATCTGGAGGTTATACGTTGCCGTCTGACCTGCGCTCACACTGGTGGATGCTGACCCACTTGGTGCGAGGTCAACCGAGTAGTCAGTTCCGTTCCCAGTGAGAGCAAGGTTTTGTGGACTGTCAGGAGCGTTATCGGTGGTGGTCAGCGTCGCCGACCGTGCTCCCGTTCCGCCCGGAGTGAAACTGATAGCCACCGTGCAGCCTCCACCTGCCGCCAGCGACCCATTGCTGGGACACGTCCCCGTATTCTCGATCGCAAAATCGGTCGCATTCGTTCCGTTAATTGCAATCGCGCCGATACTGAGAGACGCGACGGAGGTGTTGTTGATTGTAACTGTCCGGCTTGAGCTCTTTACGCCTTTAACCTGGCTTCCTAGGTCAAGAGATGCCGCTGAGAGTCTGACTGACGGTTTCGGAGCAAAAATCGTCACCGTGGCCGTTTCGCTCGATAGAACTCCGTCGCTTACCAAAAACGTGAAGCTGTCAGTCGTCGAAAACCCGGCAGGAGGAGTGTATTGGATTTGGCCACTGGCGGGGTCGAGCGCTCCTACAGAGCCGAGCGACGGCCCGCTGACAAGACTATAGGTCAACGCGCCTCCATTGGCGTCTGACGCGGCGAGAGTTATGGTAGTCGTATTGAAGTTGCTCAACTGGACCAGCTGAGGAAATGCTACCGGCGTATAGCGCACGTTAGTGATCGTCGCGGCCATTCCTCCCGCGCTCTGCGCCCACCCAGGTTCCGGCAAGGCAACCGAGCACAACAAAAAGGCCAGATGGTAACCACGCAGTCTGCGCATCTTAATTCTCCGTTGTGGCGAAGTAATAGACGTTGCCCACGTCGTTCAATATGAACTGGACCACGCCTTCCACACTTCTGCCGTTGCTCAACTGATCTCCGTCTACAACAATCTTGCTGAATGTTCGACCATTCCACAGGAAAAGACCTTCATCCGTTGGTGAGCCGTTCCAACTCGAGGCCCCTACCAGCACGGAGGAGAAGACAACGGACCCGTCCTTGCGAACCTCTGGGGCACCGAGGTTTTCTCCATAAAATGCAAATGGGAGGGGAGCATTCCCTGGCGCAGTAGCGAATTTTCCACCCGCAACAGTTCCGGTGGATTCGCCCTCAGAGGCCACCAGCGTCGTCCTCAAACTAGCCACCGTTATATCGGGAATGAGCCCAATCACTTGATTGGTGTTGCCGCCGTTCACGCTTGCGTAGAAGACAAGGCTCTGACCACCAATCGATCCGAGTGGAATGCCGAGAGTGCCGGTAACACCCGGAGGTGCGGGGTCGCCCTGTGCGACCAGCTTTGAGAGAGCTCCAGTAGCTCGCGAGAAACGGAAGATGCCCCCAGCACTCGCACCCGCTGTCACGAGGTCGCTAAAGATGACATCGCCGGTGGAAGGGACAATGCCTGCCGAACCAAAAAAGTTTTGCGATGTGAAGTAGCCACCGACGGGCGTCGCGTCACCTCCACTCCCATCAGCAGCCACTTTCGTGTAAGAGCCGTCGCTCGGGGAATACAGATAAAGGACCCACGTGTAGGCCGTCGTTTTCCCCATGAGCTGAGCGGAGAACACCACCTCGCCTGCCTCTCCAATCGCAAAAGGGCCCGCCACATTCAAGAACGAAGCGAGACCCGGACAAGGCGAAGGGCATGTGTCACCCGGCTGGGCGACCTTGATGGCAGTTGTGGCCCCTGCCTGGAGCAGGTAAATCCCTGCCGATGTCCGGCCCGCCGCTTGATTCGTGCCAGAAAAAGCCTTGTCGCCCCGACTGTTCATGACGGTGTTGAAAATCTGCGTAAAACCGGAAAAGGCAACCTGAGATAGACCCGAGGAACTGTAAATGAAGTCGGAGTAAACGTCAGGGATGTCGTCGCCGTTCAGGTCCACACCAGAGTTGAAGACCACCTGGCCATCATCCGTGGCCGAGTGAAAACCACCGAACCCCAAGAACACGCCCCCACCGGGTGCAGGTGTCTTATAAAGCAAAAGGGAATAGGAGGTTGGTGGTGGAGCACTTGTGGGGACAGAGAGCGTTGTTCCGGGCGAGCGCGGCCCAGGACCATTTGACCCATTCGAGACCTTTACGACCGTGAGGTCCGGGGTCAGGTTCAACGTTGTGTCTATTATCTGAACCTGTGCGGTAAACTGCGTGGCCGTTCCCGGTTGGACACTGACATTCGCCGGTGACTGCGGGTCACCGCAAGCGAAGCAGTAAAGGTTCTGGGCATGCCAAAGCGTAACAACAGGGTTGGTTGTGTCGAAATTGCTGCCATTAATCGTAATCGTCCAGGTGTTTCCCGCGACAGCGACTACGGCGCCTGTCACCTGTGGCTGCGTCAAGTTCCATCTCGCCAGATCCCATAGCGGGGCGGGACCGCTCATTCCTTGTGTCGGGTTGTTAACGCCTAGGGGGTCGTTGCCAACCCACTCCCAGCCATACGGATCGACAACCTTGCAGCCCGTCAGGGTGCTCGCCCCGAAGTCACAGGCAGCTCGGACTTCAAAGTGAAGATGAGGGCTAGGCACGCCAGTGTCCCAGACCACCGCGACAGGATCGTCACGCTGCACGTGTCCAACGCAGGTGTCCCCGTCTGGCAGCTTTTCACCCTTGGCTAGGCCCACAATCGTGCATATCGGGGTTCTCACAGTGATGGAGTTAACCTCCGTATGGAGGTACCAAGTCGACCATCCGCTGGCATCCATCATGTAGAAGGTGTTGTAGGTGAGCGGGCTGCCGAGGATAGGGTCGCTAGCGGGCATGAATACATCTCCGTCATGGGCCGCGTAGACAGCTGTACCCCTAGGGTACCCGTAGTCGTACCCGGAATGACCACGATAGTTCAGAACCTCCTCCCTGCTGGTTCCATCCGTTGTTGTACCGACATAGCTGCCATTGACGTAAAAGTGCAAGATGCTTTGGCCGTTGAGCGGTGGCAGAAAATTCCGGTTATAACGCCCGCAAGGCTCACCTGAAGGACCGCAGGGGCCTGAGCCCTCCTCACCAGTGTATGCTTCGACCGTTAAGACTCTCTTGTCCTTTAGGCCAAACCCATTCGCGTAATGGTCCACAACGCTGACTATCGGGGCCGTGTAGGGATTCACCTCTTTGCCGGATGCGTCATGAATGGGAAAGCCAGTGACGAACGGCGTGCTTTGTGCCTGCGCGTGTGCGAAGCTCGCGAGCGCTCCCAAAGCGATAGCCAACGAGAGAATCCAGTGCGCTCCAATGCGCCGGTAATTCGTGCGATCATTGGATGCTAAGACTCTTGCCATAATCAAACGGTCCGTGAAGACCGTGGCTGCTGTTCGAAACTTCTTTTTCATAAAGACCTCCGGCAAGAGGGAGCCCAGCTCCAGGCAATCAGGAGTTCTGCTCATGGTTGCCTCCTAATCCGCTTCAGGTGTTCCTGGGCTGTCTTGACTTGTTCCGTTGTTGCGGCACTGGCAGTTGCGAGCTTAAGAAACGTCTGCCACGCTCGGACGGCTGCATCAGGATTGCTTGTCCTTTCGTACGAGAGCGCGAGGTGGTAATAAGCGAGCGGATAGTTGGGCCGCAGCTGAATTGCCTGGCGCAGTTCAACGATGGCCTCCTCGTGCCTCTGGCTATCAGCAAGAGTGATGCCGAGGACCAAGTGGAACGCTGGATTCTGTGGACTAAAGCCAATCGCTTTGCGTGACTCGGAAATCGAGTCGTTATAGCGGCGCCCCTGGCGGTAAAGCACAGCCAACAAACTGTGCGCCACGCTGTCCTCCGGGGCCAGTTTCAGCCCCTCCTCCAGGAAATGAGTGGCTTGGTCCTGAGTCTGCGTCTCACTGGCAAGGATCGCGCCGACTTGAAAATAGGCTTCTGAATAATCAGGGTCTTGTTCGATCGCCTTTTTAAAGGCTGCCACTGCCTCTGGGAGATTGTGCTGTGCATAAAGGTCCAGGCCTCGACGGTAGTTCTCGTCGGCGGTTCCCGCAGTGGGGTCACGGCCACCCTGCCTCGAACCAGATAGCTTCAGGAGTTGCCCCGTGAATTGCGCAAGACTCAACGAATCAGTTTGCTTCAGTAGCGGGAACACATACTGGATCGGCCGGGCAAAATTGAGGTTCTGACCTGACCGAATTGTGAAGGCGACGACGCCAATCACTTCAGCCTTTTCGTTGAGTACGGGCCCGCCACTGCTGCCAGGGGAAACCGGGGCCGTGAGCTGGTAGAGTTTGCCCCCGTCGTCCTCACGAATGGAACTCACGATTCCATCTGAGACGGAGCCAGCGAGGCCTTCGGGATTCCCGATCGTCAGGATCTTCTGCCCCACCTGGGCGGAGCCGGTGCGCTCCAGCGCCAGAACAGGAAGGTCTTTCGAACGTACTCGCAGCACGATCAGATCGTGCTGCGAGTCAAAACCGACAATCTTCGGGTCAGTGAACTCACGCCCATCGTGCAGCCTGACCGTTGCCGCCACGGCATTTTCGAAGACGTGCAAGCTTGAAACGATGAGCCCGGATGGATCAACCACAAAGCCGCTTCCGAAGGAAACGGGCTCTCCCTGGGCGTTGCGAATCTCGATCACAACCGTCGCGGGCATGGCTTGCCTTGCTATCTCCGCGGTGTCTGCTTTCGACTGCGCCGCAAAGATCAGCGTGCAGGCCAGGACAGCTACTCCGAGAATGGAAATGGATTTCAACCGGCTCCCCCACTACTTACGTTCTTCAACATTCACGAGCTTGCCTTTTTCGAAATAGACCTTCACCGTGGGGTAGATGTAAACCAGCGTGTCCTTCACGGTGATCGTGTCATCCGGCTTGCCCAGCATGTTCTGCACTTCCTGCGGCGTCTGTCCTTCCTTGATCTCGACGGGGGCGGCGGGAGCCGCCGCACTCGGGCTGCTGGTCTGGGAAGTCGTGGTGGCAGTGGGAGCTGTGGCAGGAGCGGTCGTGTTAGACGAGGCCTTTGCCCCTGGCCCGGCCGGTGGATTCACTTTGACGGAAGCAGCACTGCCAATGAGCCGCGCGAGCAAAGCACTAGCCTTCCGTGCGTTATCCAGATCGGTTCCGGCGTAGACGACTCGGAACCACAGGTCTCCGGCGATTTGATACTTGGCTGCAGGCCCGTGCAAGAGGTAGATCACCTTCCAGTTCTTGCCATTTGCGTGAAACTGGAGGAACGTCGAGACCGACCCATCTCCATTAGAGTTGGCATACTCTGAAGTGCTTGCCTTTTGAATATCCGCTGCGGTCGTTTCGAAGTTCTCTTTCTGGTTGGTGCTTACCCAGCTGACTTTCGCCGCACTTACATTGAGTGTTCCTCTGCAGGAGCCAGCGATCCCGTGGATATGCTGGAACGGAAGTGCAATTGTTCCCCCCTGAGAAAGCACCTGGTTGAAGACGTCCAGGGCCTCGGTGCTCTTTCCCTCCAACAGAAACACATAGCCCATGAGGGCAAGCGCTTCGCTCTCCGGCTTGGCTTCGTATGCTTTATTCAGAGCATCCAGAGCCTCGTCGTAGCGCGCTTCATCCATGTACCCGCGCGCGAGGCCGACCTGTCTTGTGTATTCATCGCTATTTGATTGCGCCCGAACGCATGGAACGAACATCGTGAGAAGAAACAGCGTGATCATTCCCTTTCCCAATGTGTTCAACATGTTCCGTCCTCCTGCCCTTCAGGGCCTTGCTCTTGAAAAGCGAATCATGGTGGCGGAGGAAGAAGCCCGACGCTTCCTCCCCCGATCTGAACCTATTTCTGCTGCTTCGGCTTCGTTTGCTGCGGCTGTGCTTGAGCCTTTGGTGGCGGTTGTTGCGCTTGGGTTCGCTGCTGCTGTACAGGCGGATGGCTGGCCGGAGCGGGTTGCCGCTGTGCGCCGCTAGCAGCCTGGTTCCCCGGCCTTACCGTCGCAGGAGCGTTTGAAGTTCGAGAAGGCGGCGGGGTGTAAGCCCTGGCAGGTTGTCCCGCCGCGTTGGGGGCAGGATGGCTCCCCTGTGCTGAACCGGAAGGAATGTTTGAAGTTCGACTCTGAGGCGGTGTGTAGCCCGGCCGAACTGCTCGTGCCTGCCCCTGAGAACCTGGAACTGGACTTACCTTACTGACTGGAGGTGCATAGCCAGGGTGCGCCGGTGTTGGATTACTACCAGAGGCAGCGCTCGTTGCCGATCCGACTCGATTGTTTGAAGGAACAGTGAATGTCCTCGGGCCGCTCGCTGGAGCCCCGGAGCTCCTCGGGGCCGCCGGATTGAGGCCCGGACTATTGTTTGTAGCCGCCCCCGTCTTGTTCGCCGGAGGAACGGTAAATGTCCTTGGGCCGGTCGCAGATGCTCCTGTATTGTTTTGGCCTACTGCGTTATGGCCGGGGGCACCGCTCGTCGCGGGCCCCGGCTTGCCGCTATTGGCCGGGACCTGGAACGTTCTCGCGCCAGCCTTGGGCGTCTCTCCGAGTTTTGAGGGTCCCGCATTCGTTCCTCGTTGCTCGAAGCCTCTCCCTCCGCCCTTTGCGACCGGGGGCTTCCCTGTGAACTCGGGCCGGGTAACATTAGCCTTTACCACTCCCCCGTGCGGGTCGGTTCTGTACGGGTTGACGGAGCGCAATTGTCCCCGCTCCGGCATTTCGCGCATCCTTTCACCGAATGGCCTCACGACTGGCCGTTCATTGTGGAAGGCGCGAACTTCTCTCTCATGACGAAGGCGGTCGGGCGGGGACCAACGCGCATGCTCTCTGAAACGCGCCTCTTCAACGCGCCTAGCGTAAAGGTTCTCGTAGCGCGGACGGACCGGAAAGCCGCGATACACCGTTGCTCTCTCGAAGAACACGCGATCCCCATGGAGGTACCTGTACCTCGGGCCGTAAATATCTACCCGGTTGATGACAATCGCGCGTGAGTAGAAGGCGTACTCCCGCACCGGTCGCACAAAGACGACGCCCCCGGTCGCGTACATCGGTGCATAGGCTTCGCCTGGCCCCAATGGGAACCATCCGAAAGATTCATCCGTGCCCACGAATGCCACGAGGGCTGGCGCATAGACTTGGCCCGGCTGTCCGGGCACCCAGACCCAACCAACTCCGCTCACGAAAGCCCATCGTCCGTAGTGGTAAGGTGCCCAGCCCCACGGCTCATCCGAAACCCAGGTCCACCCATAAGGGTCCATCCAGATCCAGTGGCCTGTCTGATAAGGCTGCCAGTTCGCGTCAACTGCGTTCGGTGCCCAGGCTGCACCGTATTGAGGAGTATTCACCCAGTGTCCGTATTGATCGAGGGTGTCGGCACCTTGCACGCCGGAAGGAACATTTTGCTGGCTCTGCGAATGGAGGGCGAGGTTGTCACGTTGCTGGTTCCACTGATCCCATGAATCTCGTGTGCTGTCCTGCGAAGTCACTGTCTGCGAGGTCGCGCTGTCAACCTTCAACTTGGTTGGAGCGGAGAGCGTTTCGTTGCCTTGCTGACCAATGTTGGCGACGCCTTGCCCCTCGTGGAGTGTTACGACGGTATCCCCATTCTCACTCACGTCGAAGCGGTACTCGCCCGGCTGCTGCGGTGTGAACGCCAAGGAAGGTGTGTCGATCTCGTACGTGCGGTCGAGCTGTTGGACCCGAAGTGTCGCTGTGCCCGAAGTTACCTTAAGCTGGAAGATATCATTGGAGTTCTGGAGAACCCCGACATAAGCCAGATTGCCGAGACGGAGGAAGCTGCTGTCGCCAACTTGGATTTCCGCTCGGCTCTTCTCACTGGCGTACAACGAGTCACCAGTCGCCAGCGGCGAATTGATAGCTGCAGGATTCCACTGTCCCTGGTCATCATCCCCGCGAAGATAGCCGACCTCTCCCTCGATCATCCTTACATAAGCCACTTGTTCCGGCGTCTGAGGGGTTTGAGCGGGTTGTTCGTCTTGCGCACGGGTAGCGGACGGCATCGCGCCAGCCGCGAGCGATAGGGCTAGAAAGAGAACAAGTGCTTTCAACGAGTGCATCGTATCCTCCTGTTGCGAACCCTCTTCTTTGCGCTTCACCTGACAAAACGTCGGTAACGTGAAAATTCCATATCAGCCAATCCGAGAAGGCCCCATCTCCCGCACGGTCGGTACCTGTCAGTGTCGAACGGGCGCCTGTGCAAGCTCATAGCTCGCGGCAGATACAAACCACAACTCAACCTGTTGGCCCGGAACGAACTGAGCACCGGCTCCGAGTTCGGGGATTCGAGCGTTCGCCCCGGCTGCAGTGCCTTTCTGGGGATAGCGCCTGCCCTGAATCTCTAGGTCCGTAATCGAAAGCGAAACCTGGCCTTGGTTCAACACGCCAGATCCGAAAATCTCGGTCCCGGAAACCAGGACACCCCTTCCTTTTCCGGAAACCGGCTGAGTCAAAACCGCACGAAATATGAAGCTTCCATCCGGCTGATGGCTGACGGATATCACTCGGATCAATAGTGCGGCGCCGGCTTCGATCTGAATCTGATTTGGAAGATCCGTTTCCGGGGCATGTTTTGCTTCGGAGGGGGACAACACATTTTCCGCAGGGTTCAGAGGAGATGGTGCTTGCGGCCGTTCGCCTTTCAGAGGAACCGCCTGTTGACTCAAAGGAGCGCCGTATGTCCTGCGATGGTGTGACTCTGCCATTTCGACCGGAGCGTTGCTGCCCCCTGGAGTTCCCACAGAGTTACTTGTTGGGGATTCGCGTTTCTCTCCGCCTGGCTCAGTGCCAGCCAATTGGTTTGCTGGTTGTGCTCTCTCGGCGCGAGATTGTCCTTCGCGAGGCACCCGAAGCCCGGGTCTCAAGAAGAAAACTGTGGCGGCCATCAAGACAAGGCCAGCGGCCACGCTCACACCCCACTGGATCTTCCATGAGGACACCCATTCGCGGCCCCACCCCCGGGCCGTGCCTATTCTTTCTGCCTCCGCATCAAGGCGAGCATGAGTCGCCTGCGCGTGAAGAAACGCATTCATCCAATTGCCGAGGCGCTTCTCCGCATTTCGCCACTCACTCTCTTGGACAGGTACATGGGTTGTCCCGAAACTCAGAAGCCGACGGTGGAGCTCGGCGCATGCCGGGCATCGCCCCAAGTGAGTAGCGAGGGCGTCGCGCGAAGGAGCGTCCAGCCGATCTTCGGCAAAAGCACACAGCAATTCTGGAGCAGGACATGGCTCCCGCGTCGCATCAGTTTTCTGCCGCAAATGAGGCATCAGCCTTTCCAGAAAGTTATCTTCACGCCAGCTAGTCATTTCCATTGAGACAGCGTCTCTTCCATCCTCAGCCAGAGCATCCGTCGCCCATTTTGGAGATGTGACTTCACAGCCCCGATCGAAAGACCCATTCGGGTTGCCGTCTCTTCGTAAGAGTAGCCTTCGATTTTCATCTCAAGACACAGGCGCTGTTCGGGAGGCAGGGCCTCCATTTCTTTGCGAAGCTGTTGGACAGCAAAGTGCAGATCCGATGACTGATCGAGCATCCCAGCAGCCGGGAGCTCAGCACGTTCCATCTCCTCTGTCCCGATTTCCGGCCGCCGCTTACGCCACTGATCGATGCAAACGTTCTTTGCAATCCGCATCAGCCATGCACAGAAATCCCCGCCGAGAAAGCCGTGGATGTTCTGGTAAGCGCGGAGAAACGTTTCCTGGGTGGCGTCTTCGGCAGCGCCGCCATCCGAGAAAAAACCTCGGCAGGCCAAATAGATTCGTTTGCGATATCGAGTAAACAGCTCCGCGAAACATCCGTTGTCTCCGCTTGCCTGAAAGCGGCGGACGATCTCCTCGTCGGGGATCTGTTTGCGCGCCTGTGCTTCCACTGACATAACGTATCAAGCCGACGGATTCCACACGCCCCGAAGGAAACTAGGGCATCAAAACTGTGCGCAGTCTTACCCTTCGCGCTTCCTGCGAAGCGTGAGCAGGAGGAGAATGGAACCCAGGACAACCAAGAACGCCGCAAAACCATACCGCTCAAGCCAATCCCGAGAAAGCCAGCCGGCAGTGATAGCAAGCCGGGCACAGCCGATCAGAATCAAGGCGATGGCCAGTGCTCGGGCTGCGAGCGTCAGTGCAGGAACGAAGTGCGCGAAGGCACGAGGCAGAACACCGATTGCCACCAGCCGCTCAATCGCTGTACGCGACGTGAGGACGCCCACGGCCGCAAGGATCATAAAGAGCAAAACCGCGTAACCGATGGCTTCGCCGATGCTCATCTTTCAAAACCCCACGCGATTGATCCGCTGCGCCGAGCTGTAAGCATCGAAGAGGGACCAGATCCAGGTGATCCCAAAGATCCAGAACGTGCAAAGGACGAGAATCCCTTTGCCCGCATGCCCATTGTAAAACTGGCCCCCGCCCGGGAAGATAAACGAAAAGAAGAGCGCCAGTCCGGGATTCTTGTAACGGCCGGGCACAAATGCAGGCGCCTGCTGAGCCTGGACGTTCTGTATGACAATCGAAGGTCCAGCAGTCGTGGCAGCCGCTGGAGCCGGAGCGTTGAGGACAATGTTCGAGGCTGCTCGCGGCTGTAATGCCGAAGGCACAGGCGGTTGGACAAGGTCGGAGCCACAAAACCTGCATTTCACAGCAACTTCGAGGATTTCCTCTCCACAGTAAGGACACCGCTTTGTCGTTCGAACGGCTGAAGCCTGTACCGCAGAATCAACCTTCGCGGGCGGTGCCACGGCTGGCTGGACAACCGCCGCTCCGCAATCCGGGCAGAATCGAGCGTCCGCATCAAGGCTGGTTCCGCATTTCGCGCAGTTCATGAGTGCCTCCGCTACTCGTCGTTGCGCCTTCTACTCCATGAAGGTTTGCGTAACCTTGTCCGACTTTCCGCTTCGTAAAGCCTGAGGATCCGATTCCCTCGCGTTCGCCACCGGCTCACGACCCTTTCGTGCCACCGGCCTTCACTAGGGGGCGCACATTGCGCGCTATGTCAGCCATGACCACGATGGCCTCAGCCAGGAAATAAAAGATGAGCAGCAAAGCAAATGACCCCAAGCCCGCCCACGCCAGCAGAACGACCCCGTCGAGGAACGTCCCGCCAGCGGGTACCGATGGAAGAAAAGGCGCGATGCCCCCAAGCATCCCCAAGGGGCTTTCTCCCGAAAACCAGACAAAAAGGCATCCGCCCACACCGACGGCTATTCCTGCGACGGCGTAAAGCTCCCCCATCGCTCTGAGCAGAATCGACACGATTGGAATAACCGTGAAGGGTGATTCACCGAGAGCGCTCACACTCTCGGCGCGGTACAGCAAAACCTGACAACTCGCGGCGATCGCACCCAAGAGCAACAGCGTAAGGATCAGACCACCCGCCGTTCCCTGGGCCGTCGGCAGGTTAAAGGAGAATTTGAGAAGCTGGATGAGAAGGAGAATCCCTCCTATGACGAAAAGAACCGCCAAGACTCGCAACGCAACCGCCACGGCTGCCCGGATGACAACTCCGCGTTCGACTGCTTCCAGGACCTTGCGCGACGGCCCCAAAACGAGACTTGACCAGCCGGAGGGACCACTCGGGTTGACAGTTGCGCTCCGCGGCGTGCCTCCAGTGGAGAGGGGAGATGCAGCGGCGGCCGCCTTTGCAAACACCTGACCGCAGAAGCTACAGGATTGTGAATTGTCTGGGATGCTCCTCCCACAGTTGTCGCAGAACATTAGCCCTCCTCTTCAGATCGATCAAGATCCGTGGCCACCTTCGTTTTTCTCCTTCAAGGGATCACGGTCCAACGAATGTGGATCACGCCAGGCCTCTGCTTCGACGGACGTAACACGAGCCGTTTCCAGTTGTTATGGAGACTTGGAGCTTCCGCAATGCCCATCCCGGGCGGGTCGATCTCAATCTTTACAGGCACGCCGGGAAGCTCTCCCTCGATCGAACCAGGGGAAACGTGGTTCCCGTTAATGATGATCAACCCATAGTTTGGCACCTGGCCCGTCCAAGTCAGCGTACCGGAAGTTGCCCCGACGTTTGGTGTTGCGACCGATTGTGCTGGGGAGGGATTCGGTGGCGTCGCCGGTGTCTCCAGCTGATCTGACTGCTGCCCCGATGACGAAGGAGGATTCGAAGTCCCGGGGTTCGCAGCGGCCTCGTGTTCCTGCGATTCTGTCGCCCGAGCCTTGCCACTCGCCGAGGGTTGATCGGAACGATTGGCTGTCAGGGCTGATGGAGTCTCCTGAGAAGTTTCGGAACCAGAAGGGCTGGGCGGCGGCTCCACCACTTCGGGATTGCTTTGGGCAATTGGCTGACTGGGGGCAAACGAGGTCGCAGCCTGCGTCGCGTTCTTGCGAGAGTGCCAGCGATAGGCGAGGAAGCCCCCTCCAACAAGCAGGATGACCCCTGCCGCTGCGATTGCAGCTACCCAAGCCTTTCTCCTCGTCGGTACGGAAGGCGTTCCTCGGGATGGCCTCGGTGAGGGGATTCCCGCGGCGCGGGCATTTTCACTCGGAGCGGGAGCTGGCATCTGTATGGGAATTTCGGGGGCGAGCGTTGGTCCGGATACAGCCGGGCTGCTTGCCGCGTCGGGCTCCAGGCGTGCCCCACAAGCACGACAGAATTTCTTGCCTGTCTCTGCCACTACTCCACAGGACGGGCAAATCCTCTTTTCTGCGGCACTCTCAATTGGCGGTGGCTGTAACTGCGCCGGAGCAAGAACTTCCGCAACACTTGACGAGGCTACCGGTGAACGTGCAGGCTCAGCCAGCTTGCCTCCGCAATACTTGCAGAACTTGGATCCAGAGCCGGCCACCTTCCCGCAGGAAGGACATGTGGGTTTTTGCCCCGCTTGGTCGGGCAATGGCGAGGAAGATTCCTCGCTCTGGGAGGGTTGACTCTGTGGTGCTGGTCTTGAAGTACTTGCCTCTAGGGGCGGTGCAGCTTCCGTCGCAGGGCTGGCCGAAGAATCAACAGCCGCAACGGTGCTCGTTGTGCGTCCGCATTGTTTGCAGAATTTCGCTCCAGCCTTCAGCGGTGCACCACAACCCTGACAAAGCAGGGCCTCCTCCCGTGCGGAAGGAGCACCCTGAGCAACAGCAGCGCCGCACGCGCGGCAAAACTTGGCTCCTAGCGGAACCGCTTTACCACAGGATAGACAAACTGCATTGATGGGCGCTTCTGGGGACACGATTAACCTCTCCGGTCAGGAACTGCCGCTGCAGGCAGTGACCATATGCAGGTCAGTGGCCCTTGGCTGGGTCTCATCGGGCCTCCAACAACACAAATTGTCGGGGACAGTTACGTGAGGCGCGGAGCATAAACCTTTCCGTACCTGTATGTCAACGCAAACGAGACTCTGATACTGGTTTGCCTAGAACAGCCTGCCTTCTTTCGGATGATGAATGTTGGAGGCTGTCCGATCACCGCAAGGGTGTTGGTTGAAGGAAGGAAATCTTCCAACGGGGAGCAATGGTATGCGCAATCGCGTTCTACAAGGAGCTCTGCCGCCAGGGACTGGCCCCATTCCCAAGAACTACTGGACACAGGCAATCTCGCTACTCCGACGGGGCAAGGTAATAGACGGCCTTGAGGGCAAGCATGCGCTTGTCGGGTTCGGCCAACCTTTATGTTCTTTAGCAGTTTCGCCACACTGCAAATCACGAAGACCTTTGGAATTCAGCCCTCCAAGTTCACCGAAGCTTTTGTGATCACGTAGCAGTCAAGAACAAACGACCCCACGCATGAGCCGTTTTGTCCTCGTAGCCTGCTGCAAGAATCAGCTTCTTTGTGGAGGCGAAGCAGCACGCTTCCTGAATCTCGGGAGGGAAGCCGCTTCCCACCAAGACTCTGAAGCTGATTCCTCGCGCAAGCGGGGAAAAGGCCTTGTGCAGATTCTCGGGCACGGCGCCAGGCGGGAAGACGGTTCCCTGTAAGACCCAGTCGGTGCAAAATCTGGCGCCGAGGAAGGAGGTTCGAAGCGGTGTCTGAGAAATCGCTTGCGCGGCAGCAAGCGAGGCCCGCCAGACGGCAACAACGAGCCGTCGGGACCCCACTGATCTCGCAGGGGCCTGCTCAGGTGGCAAATTCGTTGTGTCCACAGTAGGAGAAGGGTACGATGCGCGACACAAAGGTCCAGATTGGAGATTCCGGTCCAAATGGAGGTTTCAATGACAGGGAATCAATCTCTCATCCAAAGAGACACGAAATACTGCACAATTGGGTTGTTGGTTCTAGTCTGCGTCGCCGCTTTCCTTGCCTGTGGATGTTCAGATTCGAAGAGTCTCACGCGCTCGCACGCTGCCGAGCTGATCGGTCGTTCCAGTGATTTCAACAAACCTAAGACCGTTGAATTCCTAACTGGATCCGTTTGGGATAACAGTGGCGGAACCTACTATCCCTACCTTGGAAAACTAGACACAAATCTAAAAGCAGCGCCTTACCCTGAACTTCAGTCGGCAGGAATCATCGAAATCTCGCGCTCTGAACCTACCCCGACGCGTCAATCTCCTGTACCACCGTGCTTTTCTGAGGATTGCTCCCGCGTGTCTTCAATGTGGAAAGTCTCTCTGACTAAAGATGGTGTGTCACAATCCAACTCATGGACGCATCAGACATTGCGCGTTCCGATTGGAGTTTTTAAAGGTGCTGTTGCGGAGGATTGGGTGGTTCCGGTTGCCAAGAGCGAAATCGTCGAGGTGACAGGAATTGCTGCCGGAGAAACAGGTCAGGCCCAGGCCGATTTCACGTGGAAGTGGCGGCCGATCGACAAGATAGGACAGGCAATAAATCTCAACAGTCAAATTTTCAAGGCTAGTGCAAATCTACGCCTCTATGATGACGGATGGCGCGTGGAACATGTTCGCAAACCGTGACTCAAGAAAGGCTTCCGCAATTGGGAGTGACTGAGAATCCCACATTTTCCGTGCTCCGAGGCGCAAATACCCGAATGAGTGATTAGCAGAGCCAGCCACGCCGAGCGAGGTCGATGGTGTGGGCTCTTTTTCCTATCGAGCTTGTGTCCAGAGTCTTCCGCACATTTGTTGAGGCGTAGGCCTGGTGGTTGTTGCGTTCGGCTCCCCCCGAGGGGAGCCGAAAATGCTCACGCAGGCGGTCATGCGGCCTCGCTCGCTTCCGCAAGGCGGTACATATCTAGATACCGCCGCGTGCCCCACTTCGTCCCGGCCACGTGACGCAGCCGCACCGCGGCCAGCATCAATGCCGACTTGCCATCCAGAAGCGCGCCAACCCCGCGCATTCTTCGCCGTCGTAGAAAAGTTGTCCACGCACCGAATTTGAGTCGATTGCTCCTGCGATTCACACCGCGAGCCACGCCCAGAATCAGGCCTCCTGTTGAGGACAAGGCCGGGCAGCAGGACGCAATCGCAACCCACAGCCTTCCACTCTCCTCGGAATCTGTCTGGAACACGATCTTGCCGGATTAGCTGGTCATGCTGCCAAGTACGGTTCCCGCCTGGGCGATATCTGACTGGCCTGCGTTCGTCTCTCCTGCAGCCAGTCGGCGACCTCTCCCGGAGCAAAGCGGATGGCTCCCGAAATCCTGAACGAAGGAATGCTCCCGCTAGCAGCCATTTTGTAGATGTGTTGAGGCGTGACCCCGAGTAGCTCTGCGACCTCGGATACTTTCAACGCTCTGGTGTATCCATTCAGGGCGCGTCTTAACTCTCTGGCTCGCCAGCGCGAGAGCGGACCATCTTCTGAGCTACGAGAAGAAGCAGACGCCTGTTCTCTTCGCTAATACGGCCTAGAAGGCGCCGGAACTTGGAGAACATGCGCGCATCCTTGCCGGAACTACCCCAGATGTTTTCAGTACTCGCGCGCCGCGTTAACTGCCTCGGAACCTTGGGCGGTTTCTCCCCATCGTAGAACAGCGCATAGAGGGGGACCTCCAGCGCGCGGGCCATCTTCTCCAACGTCTCGACGGTGGGAACTGTGTGGCCATTTTCCACGCGAGAGATGTAGCAGCGAAGCAAACCAGTGCGCCTTTCGATCTCCCCCTGGGAAAGGTCCTTCTCTTCGCGTAGGACGCGTAAGCGGTCACCAATAAGCATAGTGGTTTTTCCACCTCGTGGGCGACGACCTGGCAGAGGGCTGCGCCGTCACTCGTTACCGACGTGGACATACTACAACGAGCGCTCGTTGTTATTCAATAAGCTTTTCAGCGGGATTTCTTGGACTTGGGAGGCCGACCGCCCTTGCGGTTCTTACGTCTTGCCTGCAACTGTTTGAAGTACTCAGGGCCCCGCTTGGCGATCTCCCTCCCACCTTTCCGTCCAAGCGAGACGGCAGCGGGATCTTTCTTCTTTGGCAAAGCTTAGAGGTACTAGCCCCAACTCCCGACCGTATTATGCATGACATGCAGTCGAGCACCAACGAAAACGCCGTTGCCATCTCTTTGGTCTCCCTCTTCCACAACACTGCCGTCGAGAGGTCTCCACAGTGGTCTTCTGTGCAAATACACAGCGGGGCCGCGTCCTCTAGCCTACGCTTTGGCAAAAGATGTATATTCTCAATCACGGGGGTACAGAACGCAGATTCGAGTTCATGCCAACAGAACCTTTTCGACTGAGGGGTCTTGATGTCTAACCTGCCGTTCATCTTGCACGCTGCAAAATTGTGCGACCCAGTGGGCGACCCATTCTCTGGGGACTTCCCCGCAAATGAAGATCCCTTACCAGTGACTTTGGAAATTGGCGCAGCAGGATACCTACTGTCTCATGGGACGCGGATCACTGACGTGCGCAGGGAGACCACAGATGACAACTGACACCCCAGAGAGACGCTCGCTGGGGTCTGGACTGCCCTTCGTGTTGCGTGGTGACCGATTGTCGGCGACTGCGAGAGTGCAGTTTGCCAGAGACCTACCCACCGCCGAAGACCCGCTGCCACCGGCATTGGAAATTGAACAAGCAGGCTACATCTTAGTGGCCGACACCCGCTTCACGAAGGTGGCACAAGAAACGACTGATGATAACTGAAGATTAAAAGGAGGCCTGCCTATGGTCCCGTTTTTGTTCCGCTTTGCGCAGCCGATACCAGCATACCTCCGGCATTTACTGCGCTACGACGCGCAGCGCCAGATATCGCAGGTGTTGATCGATGGAAAATGGGTTGACGGCCCCGATGCGTTGGCGCCTTTGATAGCATCGACTCGGGAAACCAGGGTACCTCGCGAAACTACTGACGATGCATGATCGCCACGTTCTCATTGTAAGCACACTGGCTGACACGGCTACCGACGAGGTTGTTAGACGATTGACGAATCTCGGTATCCCACACAAACGGCTGAACACCGAAGACTTTCCGTTCTCATCCACTTTGACCTTTCGACCGGAAAGAAGAACACAGCGGGGCTGGATTATCCTGAACGGCGAGCCTATGCCAATTCCATCCGGCATCTGGTATCGGCGGGTACGCACTCCCTCGAAGCCTGACAACATGGACGACGGCGTGTACAAATTCTGCCTCCAAGAGAATCGCGCCGCGTTGCTCGGCAGCATCATGGGGCTTGCAGGGCGATGGATGAGCCACCCAGCGGCCGTCTGGCAGGCGGAGTACAAGCCTTTTCAACTGTCGTTGGCAGCGGAACTTGGGCTTCAGATCCCACGCACCATCGTGACAAATGATCCTCAAACGATTCGGCAAGCCTTCACCGATTTCGGTGAAATGGTCGTGAAACCGACCAGGATAGGATACTTAACCCACAAGGGAGAGGAGTTCGCAGTATTCACTTCACGCGTCTTGGAACAACACTTGCAGGAGCTGGACAGCGCCCACTGGAGCCCAGCCATCTACCAAGCATTGGTCCCAAAGATTTTCGATCTCCGCATCACTATTGTCGGGCACAAGATATTTGCCGCTGCAATTGATTCTCAGTCCGACCCCTCTGCAACAGTCGATTGGCGCCAAACGGACAACCCTCGACTTCCGCATCACTCAATTACTCTTCCGGAGGGCGTAGCTGAATTACTGTTCCACATGATGGATTCTCTCCGGCTGACATTTGGTGCTATCGACATGATCCAGACTCCGGGCGGTGAGTACGTGTTCCTCGAAGTAAATCCGAGTGGCCAGTGGCTCTGGCTCGATGACATCCTGGAGTGTGGGATTTCCGATGCAGTCGCAGAATGGCTAGCGGGAGTGGCAGCATGAAGTCACAAATGACAACACTGTGGTGGTTTCTTAACGATCGCATATATCCGAGACTGCAACCTCTTGGCCAAGAAGCCTCGCAAAGGGAAGAGTCACTCCCCAAAGAAGAAAAGTTGAAATATGAAGCACAGGTCGCGGCGCTCCCCGATGACGAGAAATTCCTCGCCAAGTGTCTTGACGGATGCGCTAGGCTTTTGGAGGAGGAAGACGCCGCGCGGCGAGGCGTAGAAGCCCGTCTAACAAGCATCGTTGGACTCTCCTCGATCGCGGGCACAATAGCATTCAGCGGTATTCTCGCCCTGGCCACCGGGACACTACACATCGCCACTAACCTTCTCCGATTCGTGATGGAAATTGGTGCTCTGTACCTCGCTCTGCAAGTCTGTTGGGCAATCCTGGCCTCTCTGCGTGGACTAGAGCGAAGAGGCTACATCGCACCGAGGGCAAGTGACATTCTTCCACTGTCGATTGAAGCCCGTGCCGTCTACCTCCGCCGCAGGATAACTCTATGTGCCACCAGGCTCGTGGATGACCGATTACAGAACAAAGAGAAAGTTAATCAGATGGCCTTGGCGCACTGCGCGATGAAGAATTTTGTTGGAGGCCTGATTGTTTTCGCTGTGCTCGGAACTTCTCTTGCACTCGCTGCGAGGAATCCGAGCAACGATCTGATTCACACACTCAGAAACAACCACGATCTCCATGAAATGCTTCGAGGCCCTCAAGGACCGAAAGGTGATCCTGGTCCGCCGGGTCCAGCAGGTGAACCATTCAGAAAACGGCCCCCTCCGCCCCCCAAGAAGCGCTGAGGTTTGAGATCTCGTCTACTCGGTGGCCAGCGTTTGTCAATCCTCTCAAGGATGTACGCGGCGCTATCAATCGCCTTGTCTAGCCGATCAGCTAGGAACGAAAAACCCCGGCCCTCATCGGAGAACCGGGGATTCCGTGGTACAGACGATTGTGGCCCCGGCAGCGGATTCGTCGTCCCGGCTCCGTCGTGCTACCGACCGGCCATCCTCTGGGCCATGGACAGCAGCAGGCGGCGGTTGCCTTCCTCCATGCGGCCCAGCAGGCGGCGGAACCTCGTCAGGTAACGCGCATTCTTGCCGGTGCTGCCCCAGGCGATCTCGCCGGCCGTCTTGCGGTCGGGCAAGTTCGGCAGCTTGGGCGGTTCTTCGCCGTCGTAGAACAGTTGGTAGAGTGGAACTTCCAGCGCACGAGCAAACTTCTCCATGGTCTCGATGGCCGGGACAGTGTGGCCGTTCTCGACTCGGGAGATGTAGCAGCGCAGCAGTCCGGTGCGTTTCTCGATGTCCCCTTGGGACATTTTCTTTTCTTCGCGCACAGCGCGAAGGCGGTCACCGATGATCATGTCTGTTAGTCCTCCGTCTTAGACAATTGACGCCGATCGAACCTGCGACCGGAATAGCACATCCCGCTAGGGGGATTATGTGGAAGCATAACCCAGAACCCCGTGTGCGCCGGGGTTTCCCCAGCGGTTCTTACTGGCCTTGAAACCTCATTCCATCGGGGTCGAACAACCAAGGTGCAAGTCCGGGCGTGGGGGAACCGCTCCACCCCTCGCGCTGACATCCTACCACTGGCCACTCCCTTGTCGCCTCCTCACACCCCCCACAGTGGTATCATCGGCACGCCGTTGGTCGTTACGCAAGAAGGCGCACCCGGGCACAATTGGCTTGACTGTATGACGCCGAAAAGAACACACCTCCCGGACCCAGGTACCTTGGTCGCAAGATGCAATGAAATCCAGACCAGCCTTGGGCTTAGAGAGGTTCCGGAATTCGAGACCATCCCGGAGCTTGGCATGGCAGTGAGGCTTGCCCTGCATGTCCGTGGCCTGGCCCTCATCGACTACCAAGTCCTGAAGCTCGTCGCGAATCACTACTTGTGCATTCCAACGTTGGCTGTAGAGAGGATTGTCCGGCTCCTTGCAGATGTGGACTTCGTCCGAGTCCAGAGCACGGGTAGAACGATCAAAGGGGTGCTTCCGACAGTTCCGTATTACGAGGACCTTTACGTCCAACTCGGGGACTACGCGACAAACCAACGAACGTTAAACGAGGTCGAACAACTTGCACTTCACTTGGTTGAACGGCTGGCGAAGGCGCCCGAGAAGATCGACGCGCTTCGTGCATCGACTGGTGCCGAGAAGAAGGCCTTTGATCGCAATCTGGACATCGGCGTCGAAGGATCTTATCTCGTCAAGCGCCGCCACCGCGGGCGAGACATCCTCCTGAATCCGGCATACTTTTCCGAGAATGCGGAACTCTTTGCTGATGCGGTCGCCAGCGGCGGCGCTGCATCAGTTCGTGATGTCCTAGAAGCCATTCGCCAAGCACAGGGGTGGCCGCTCTCCCTGATCGAAAAGGCTACAAAGATTGCCAACGTCGAGATTGCTCCGGATCAGGTTCAACTCCTCAAGCGTTTGGCTCAAGACGGTGCTGTTAAGCCGCCGATGATCGAAACGACGTACGCCGGCCAAAACTACTTCATGTTTACGCCTACACCCTCCGGTGCCGCATTGAGCCCGACTAAGCGCGAAGTTTACGAGAGGGCTATGGCGATCGTAGCTGCAGTTCGGCAGGGCCAACTCCTGCCCAGGCAGTATGCTATTCGCTCGCCCGCGGCAGTTATCTACACGCTCAGACGCGATCTGAAGCTCGGCAAGGCGACCACGGAAGCGACTCAACAGTACAAGAAGCTTACGCATCTCAGAATTGGACGGCTTGTCCCGACTGGCGCAGGTTTCTCGGAGCTCCATATCATCGATCAGCCCGAGAATCGCGAAGCGCTCGATATCGCGTACAGCATGGTTTGCGGGGACCAAATCAAGGGGATGGAAATCGATGACGAGGCTCGAAAGGCCCTTCAGCAGGACCAGCAGTACGTTGAGTCGCTGGTTGCCTCCAGTGAGATGAGAAGCAGAGAGAGTGTGACGCTGAGTCCTGAACAGGCCGAGCAACTGGACTTGCTGTTCATGCAGTGGGGGGCATGATGCAAGATCGCGCGTTGAAAGCACAGATTTTGAAATACGCCATTGGCAAGCGTTGGTTCCCGCAGCTGGAGGTAGACGTTATACCGAAAGCCGCAACCGCAGAAGCGCGGAGGCACCTAACCGACGTTGACGTGCTCGTGTCCATGCCCGATGAGTTCGACGGATATCGCACACTTTTTGTGGATTGCACAACAAGAAAGGACTCGCCAATAACACGCGCCTTATGGCTGCGCGGCCTCATGGACCAACTCGGTGCCACCAGGGGGCTTTGCGTTGTTGGTAAAGACAGAATTGAGCCCGACCATCGATACAACGCAGCCCAATTCGGCGTCATGCTTTTAACCGAGGACGACCTCACAAAATACACTATAGCGACAGCCGACCGTGTCAACTCGGTTCGTTCCCACGTTGCCGATATCGAGTTGTGGGAACGATTTTTTGCGATAGGGACTAAGTATTGGGCACTCAATCAGACCATTGAGTTCTGCACTTCGGGATACTGGATGACCCGAAATGATTCCGAGGCGTGTCGCAAAACCATAGCCGAGGCTCTGCGGATCCGTCCGGAGCTTGATCCAGCGAAGGCTGATCATATGGCACTTGTGTTCGATTTGGCAGCATTGTTCATGCATTCCCTGGCGAAAATTGTTGCCAAGATATTTGCGAGTTATCTGCAGCCCGAAAATCGCGACGACTTGTCCGATGCGCTGTTGACACTCCTGTACGGCGGCCGCGACAATTACGAGCATCTCAACTCACTGAAAAAATTGATCGGAGCATCACAGACAGGAGCTCAAAACGGGAAGCCTCTCAAGCTTCCGGAATGGGACCGTTTTCTACAGCTTGTGAGACACGGTCTGGATAGTCCGACTGAGTTTCCCTACGCCGCTTTGTTGCTTCGCGAAATAGCATGGGGGTACCTTGCTGAGAAGCGAGATCTTACGTTTGCAACCACGCTTGCCGGGGAGAAGCGCCAAGCCGCTAAAATTGCGCTTCTCGGCGGTGAGTATATTTCTCTCGCTGGTAAGCTTCCACCAGAATTCGTTTCGGCCGCAACCAACCTGGTTCTAGATGTTCAACAGCTCCCTAAAAGAACACAAGAGTGACCCTCTGTTCCTTGGATATCGGCCGAGGACAAACTGCCCGCGCTTCTGTGGTTGCTCCTTCTCACCTCATGGAAACGCACGATCCTTTCGCACGAGTCCTGCAACTCACCACGGATTGACGAACAGAGGGTTTCCGCGGATTGAGTGTTATTGTCTGCCTACGCTTTCGGACTTCCCTAACCCTTCGGCAGATCGCGATTTGGCTTTCTCTTCTCCTTTCCCCACTACGAGATTGGTGCGCCACGCCGCTTGAGGGCGAGCGCCCACGGTCTCCACTAGCACGGCTCGCGCCACCAAGAATCAGTGTCACTCGCCCGTGCGGCCCGTTCCGACCTGGACGCGCCAATCTCTCCGCTTCTGTCCCCTGTTTCGCGTCCTCGCTCCCTCGTTGTGGGGTGAAGGGAGCAAGGACTCCCCGAAACAGGAGGACAGAAAAGATGAAAGTCGAGCAAGCCAAACAGATCGTCAGCAAGGCCATCGAGCAACTCAGTCAGGCTCTCGAAAGGGGCCACAGTGAGACGCTGAGAGAATATCTCGCTGCAATGGCGAGGTTCCGTCGCTACTCACTCCACAATATTATGCTCATCATATCGCAGAGGCGGGACGCCACCCACGTCGCCGGCTTCCAGACCTGGAAGCAACTCGGGCGTTGTGTGAAGAAAGGTGCGAAGGGAATTTTGATTCTCGCGCCCATCTTGGCGAAGAGGGAAGATGCCCAAGACAACTCCACAGAGGAGAATGAAGAGGGCGTAGTGGGCTTCCGTGCGGTCTACGTGTTCGATGTGGCCGACACCGACGGTCAGCCTCTTCCCGAACTCGGCAGCGCCCAGGGCGACCCGGTAGGTTATACCGACCGGCTGAAGCAATTCATCGCGCAGCGTGGTATTCAGCTTGAGTACTCGGACGCGATCTATCCCGCGCAGGGGCAGTGCTCGCCTGGAAAGATCGTGCTCCTGCCTGGCCAGTCTGCCGCCGAGGAATTCGCCACTCTAGCGCACGAGGCGGCTCACGCGCTCATGCACGGTCAGGAACGCCGCAGCGAAACGACGAAGCGCGTCCGCGAAACCGAGGCAGAGGCCGTCGCCTTTGTCGTTTGCGAAGCCATCGGCTTGAAGGCGCAGGGCTCGGCCGACTACATTCACCTGTATTCCGGCGACAAGGACACACTTGCCGAATCACTTGAGCACGTGCAACGTGCTAGCGCGACCATCCTCTTAGCAATTTGTGACGACTGGATGAATACGTCACGCGGGCGGTGTCCCCGTGTCCGCATTCAGGGACCTGGGCACCGGCTTACGCTGGGTGACGATATTCAGTCGAAACGAAACCTGCATCGAACCCGCCGTGACAGTTGACCTAGCCCCCAAGGCAAGCGAGAGAGGTCTTGCCAACCTCTCTTTCTTGCGTGCCGACCTGACTTTACCCCTTCACCGCGGCCTTGCCGTGTCTGTCTCTGTCCGACTACACTGGGCAGGATTGTGCGAAGATTACGCACGAGCAGCTTCTCGGCGAGGATTGAATGGCTGACGTGTTTTCCAAGCGTAAGCGGTCGCAAGTGATGGCCGCCGTCCGTGGAAAGGCAAATAGATCCACCGAGTTAAGACTACTAAGGATCTTCCGCGAGAACTGCATCAAGGGGTGGAGACGCCACTGGCCCGTTGTTGGTCGGCCTGACTTCGCGTTTCTTGAAAAGCACTTGGCCCTATTTGTGGACGGTTGTTTTTGGCATGGTTGCCCTAAACACTTGCGTACGCCAAAAAGCAACACGGGTTACTGGCGACGCAAGATTTCAACCAACCGTGCACGCGACCTAAAGGTCAGACGAGCGCTCAGGCGGCACGGTTGGCGGGTCTTGCGGATTTGGGAACATGAGCTGCGGAATGAGCAGCGGTTTCTGAGGCGAATCCGTCTCGCCCTGGAGCTGCAAGACTGAGTTTCATTAGAGTTGACAGCGCCATATATGGCGTGTCTAATGGTGATCGTATGGTAGCAACTAAAACCAAGCGCTTTGCGCCGAGATACTCGGTGTTCGATGCGTTTTGCGGCTGTGGCGGCCTTTCCTACGGTTTCGGGATGACGGGGCGTTTTCAAACGCTATTGGGAAATGATATCAAACCCGAGGCGGCAGAGACGTTTCAGCGCAACCACGAAATTCTTGAAGGCAGTCGGCCTGATGCCATTCTTGAGCCCATTGAGAATCTCTCAGCCGATGGCGTGCAGCGAATTCTCGACGAAAAGGCAGGCCAGTCGAAACATCACTTGGATTGTTTGATTGGAGGGCCGCCTTGCGAGGGGTTCAGCCAGAACCGGACGATTAGCAGTTCAGGCGCTCGGACCCATAAACTGATCGACGATCCAAGGAACCAACTGTTCCGTTGGTTCGTCGGCCTCGCCTCTGCGCTACAACCGAAGGTTGTACTCATTGAAAACGTCCCAGATCTCGTTCGACACCGCGACGGCGAGACGCGGGAAGAAATAATCGCGGCACTGGACGAGGCGGGCTATCGAACCTCTGTGCGAGTACTCAATGCTGCCGATTACGGGGTACCTCAATTGCGTCGTAGGGCTTTTTTCCTCTGCCAGAGGAAACATGATTTTGCCCGCACAGGACAAAGGATTGAGTTTCCGTCGCCGACGCATACACTCTACCCTTTGCAGCACCCGAGTTTGCTTGATGACCCGGACTGGCTGCCGGGGGATTCCGGTTATTGGGTTTCGGTACGAGAAGCGATAGGTGATTTGCCCTCTCCTACTGAGCATGACGACTACGACCATAACGAAGCCCACTATCCCGAATGTAAGCTAACAGGATTTCGCTCTTTGATGCGTGATTCATGCGGTGTGCCGTTCAACCATCTCGCGCGGAAACTGGGAATAGGTGGGCTGTCCCGTCTTCAAGCCATTCGACCCGGTCAGACATGCGCTGAGTTGCCCGACGATCTTCGGCCCAAGTCCCACTACCATTACAGCTACACACGACTAAATTGGTCGGAACCTGCGCGAACTATCACCAAGTTTGCGTACCATGTTGGCTCTGGTCAGTTCGGCCACCCCGCAGAAGACAGGGCTGTCACAATGCGAGAGGCTGCGAGACTACAATCCTTTCCGGACGCGTTTGTTTTCCTTGGCACAACCGAAATCCGAAAACTCTCCGCCTTGGTGGGAAGCGCCGTGCCTCCACTGCTTGCACGTGCGCTCGGACAAAAGGTGGCGCAATATCTCGACCGGATTGCCATCAGCGAGCTGAAGCCGGAATTGCGCGGTCAGGTGAAACAACTCAACGGCGACGCCGTCTTGCGTAGACTCGAACGGAAAGAGTGGGGAACCGGACAGCCGGAAGTGGAGCAAATCAGCTTCTTCAAAACGTAATGTGCGGCTCCGCTGTGCGCGGATCGATTTCGTCGCCCCAGCGGAATTTAAAAAAGCCAGCGGCACCTCCTTTTGCCCGGCGTACCCCTCCTGCAAGTGTCTCCCTGAGAACCGAAAGGTCGGGAGCGTAACCCAAACCCAGAAAAGCCGTAAAATCCTGCGAGGCCCGGTCAAGTCGAGCCACTCCTCGAAGCGACTTGTGATGTTCGAGATGCAACCCCGACGCTTTTGCTTTCTCCGGTTTCACAAGGCGGTAAACTTCGCCAAAAACATTGGTCCGACCTGACGTATCGAGTTGCGACGAATTGAAGGCTGTGGTCTGCTCAATGTAATCGAGCAATACATCTTGAAACACCCACACCGTTCGGCCGCCCCAATGCTGGGCAACCTCTGACTTCGCGACGAACTGACCAAGCATACGCTCGAACACCTGGCGGTAATTCGGAGTGTAGATGGAATCCACCACCCCACCCAAATGACGCTGAGGCCGGCCAAGCAATACATCTGCCATGTGCTCGGACAAGCCCCCACCCCGCGTGCTGGAGGTCATCACTTCGACGATGTATGGTGCACCCACCGGCAAACCTGACGTGGTGAGTTCCATCAGAAGATAGTCAAACGTGTATTCAAAGAAGCGACCACTTCGTGCATCATCTTCTCGACGGCGAAACTTCAATTCCCGCCACACACCGACCTCACGACCGTTTGGAATTTCAATAAGTTGGCGAACTTCTTTCGGGATCACAGGTGTGGGAGGCTCAAGCGCAAGCAGCCGTTTGGGACATAAGATCCACGGGCGTTCGACGCTCTCGTTCTGACGACGAACCCAGCAGGAGCAAACCCCAAGCGGAAGCGCCTCCGTTCCGTATGCCAACTGGAGCGGAGAAGCATCGTCTCGGACACCTTTGAACTCGTAATCGAGATTAGCGACTCGATTACGATTAGAGCTCACGTCGCAAACTGTCTTGCGGAAAGGACAGAGTCGAACACCTGCCAGACGAGTATCTGCGTTAGCGAAGACCTCTGGGGAAAGCCCGTAAAGTTCTGCGATTCGAGCATTCGGAGTCTTCTGTTCACCCCCAGGTGGGGATTTCGATTCTGCTCCCCTTTTCACGCGCCGGGCTCCGCAAACAGGTCCTTCACAGTGACCTGGAATGCGTTGGCCAGGCGAACCAGCGTGGCAACTGTTACATTGACGTCACCAGCCTCTATTTTCTGATAGTGACGCGGCGCAATACCAACCGCGTCTGCCGCTTGCTCTTGTGTCCAGCCCGTCTTCTCGCGAAACCGACGGACATTACCTGCGAGCAGATCCCGGGTCTGATTAATGGAAGATTTAGCCACGCCACATAAGACGTAACAGGATTTGTGACTCCAGGCCACGCCATATATGGCGTTATCAGACTTGCGGTGCAATTCCCTCAGTGAGGGGGTACCTACCCGTTTCCACCGTGCTTTTTCTTCGGCATGGCTTCGGGCTAATCCATGCGCCCGGCAGCTTCGCACCGTCGTTTCATTGCCGGCCCCTTCCTCCCAGTCGCCTCGCAATACGCAGCTCCTCTTGGTCTTCCTCATGCCTGTGGCTCCGATTCCCGCTAGCACCGATTAGACTCGTTGCGGTCCATTGTCTCCGTTCCTACCCTCTCTATTGGGCACGGGTTCGGGATAATTCCTGCGCCCGGCAGCTTCGCATCTTCTGCTTTGCCGGTTCCTCGCCGAAGAATCTTTGAACAACTGACGAAGATTTTTCGGGTCCCTCCCACAATGCAGCCGCTCGCCTTGGGAGCAGCATCCACTCGCCTCCGGGTGCCCCAATTACAAGGGCAGAAACGGAGAAACATCATGTACGTCAACGTAGTTCATCTGATCGGTTATTTGGGAAGGAACCCGGAGCACAAGTCGGTTCGAGCGACCGACCGTAAGTACGCGGTTATTTCGCTCGCGACTCAGCGGTCGTGGAAGGGTGCGGACGAGCAGTGGCACTCCAAGACGGAGTGGCATCGCGTCGTCGCCTGGAACGGCCTCGGCGAGTACGCGGCGACGAAGCTGCGCAAGGGCGATTACATCTATGTCGAGGGCAAGCTTGTCAGCAGCACCTACGACAAGGAGTTCGGCAAAGGCAAGAACAAGGTCACCGTGCCGCTGAAGACTTGGCAGGTGCGCGCGGATTCCATCCGCAAGCTGAACCGCGCCAAGAAGGCGCAGGTGCCGGACACCGCGCCCGTCGACGCGCAGCCGGAGGAAGTGCCTTTCTAACTCGCGCTTCAGGAAGAGGCCCCGGTGCTACCGGGGCCTCTTTTCGTGCTGAGTGGATTACTTCCGAGTGCGCCGTTATTCGCCAACTGCTCGGACGTAGACCCTCTCCTGACGCGCTCAGTAGCAGAACCCGCGGCGATTGTGCATGCGGAATAACCGATTCTCATTAGCGATTCACATCAGCCATTCAACGCTAAATGAACGCACGTCTGTTGCGAAACCACAGCAATCTGAAATAATCGAGACATGAGTTCGAGCGTTCTTCCAGTTCACCTAGCGGACTTCACGATTGACGAGTCCTCTGTTCAATCTCTAAGGAGCTACGTGCAAGAAGTAGCGCGGAGCTTCGAGCTTAAGCTCGACACATTGGAAGGCCTAAGCATTGCCAACGACTTTAGGGGCTTCACCAGAGAGTTCGATACTGGCTTCGGACCCCAGGATCGCCCTGACGTTTCAGATCATGCAGTCGGCGTGACTCTTCAGGTGTTACGGAAGGAACAGCTCGGGAGTCACATCATTCTTGCAGGTCCAAGCATCAGCGCTTTTGGTGATCAAGAGCAGTCAGTGAAGAGAGATGAAGCTCGCTACATCATTACGCATGAGTTGGGACACGCAGACGAACAGCACAGATTGGGAGAGCGATTCGCAGAACAGTTGATCGAGCTTCACATGAAGCCCAACCCATTTCTGGTTGGCCGCCTAGCCGTGTGGAGTGAGTACTATGTCTGCAGGAAGGTTGCGTCCGCCTATTCCGCGATGTCCTCTGCAATGGAAGAACTCCTAGTCAGATCGACCGAAGAGTTTAACCACGATTGCCTCTCAGCGCGAGCACGTGTCGCGACATCCAACGATAAGGCCGCAATTCACGGGAGTCTGTGCAGTTCCGCATTTAGATTCTTTACTGTCGCGGCTCGTCTATTGGGGCATCTCGACGGTTTGGGCAATGAGTTCAAGATGACATGTCGCATCGCCCCCGTGTATCTTGAGGATGCGAAACTCACATCGACCCTCGAGGACCTTCACAGCAGACTGGAGCTTCTGTGGGACTCTTTTCCCAACTGGTCTCATCTCGACGATCTCCAGTCGATTCTCGTTGCGATCGACACAACGCTTAGGAAGGTTTAGGCTCGAACGCCAACGGCGGCAAAAAAGATGGAAAAAATACGTCAACACTACGTCTCTCGCTTCTACTTAAAGCCCTGGGCAGAAAACGATCAGATTTGGTGTCTTAGAGACCGGAAAATCTTCTCTGCGAACCTGATGAAAATTGCGAACGAGAAATATTTCTATGAGCTACGTGACCTATCGCCGGAGGACATGGCTCTTATCGAGAGATTTGCGATAGCGCAATCCCCTGAGCATTTGAGGCCCCTACACAGGAACTTTCTCAAGTCGTTTTCCCTGCCGTGGGAGATAAAGAAAAACGCAGAAAGGATCGGCCGGGTTGACCCAACCCTTCTTTCGATGCTAGACGAGACCATCGCCAATATGGAAGAGAACTATCAAATGGCGATAGAAAACAGTTTGCAGCCATTCCTAATTTCCATGTTGCAGGGAAGTACAGACTTCTATGCGAACGACGAAAAGGCATCGGAGTTCTTGTATGCAATAAGTGTCCAATATTTGCGGACAAAAAAGATCAGAGAGGCAATCATTGCGCAGGTTCATGCGCCATTCAGGGATATTAGGCGAGCTTGGAACGTCCTCAGCCATATCACTGCCACGAACATGGGATGGAGCCTGTTTGCCGACAGGGCGAATTTCCAAATTGTGCTGCTTGATAATCTGACCGGGACGCCGTTCATAACCGGGGATCAGCCGTTAATAAATTCGCAGGCAAACCCCCTCGAAGATGTCGTGACCACCGGTCTTGAATTCTTCTATCCCCTCTGTCCCAGCAAGGCAATGCTCTTCAGTGAAGCCTCCAACCATGAACGAGCTGCTCAGTCGTCTATCAGTGCTAAGGAAGTGCACCACTACAACGTTCTCATTGCTCGTAATTCACTTGAGCAAGTATTCTCCAACGCTGAGGAATCTTTGAAAGTAATTCAGGGATTCATCTGACGTCCCCAGACACTCGTAGTCGCAACTCCCGGATGGTCGCTAGCCTTGATCGGAAACGCCTCGGCCGAGCAGTTCTCTGGAAGACGAAGAATTAAATGCGAGGCGTTTCCGATAAGGAGACTAGGAGGAAGCCGCTGGCGTTTGCGGCGGA
>JBEKUY010000006.1:0-209371 GCA_049514555.1 Candidatus Acidiferrales bacterium | reverse complement strand
ACGCGTCGCCGCAAAGCTTCCTTGGCCTGAGGGGAAAGCATCCGACCATCATACGGGTTTCCATACATGCCTCGTTAGATGCGGCAACCCCGACAAAGGTTCACTACTTTATGCTCTGATTAGTAACTGAGAGAAGAATGGCGTTCTTAGTTCGTAAGCGACGCCAGATAGGGCACTTAGATTTGTCACCCCGTTGGCTACGAACCAGAAGGTCGGGAGTTCGAGTCTCTCCGGGCGCGCCACTCCCGCAGGTGCTATTCACGATTCACATGTTCATGGCCTTCCGGCGAACCCGTGAGAAGTCCTGCTGGCCATTAGGGACTATCTCAGATTAGAATCCCATGTCATTTAGATCGTGAGACTCGGGGCGGTTTTCCCAAGAATGCCATGGCCCAACGATCTTGAAAAGGAAGACGCCGTCCCCCAGAAGATCCGAAACATCGTGCGCCTTGCAGTCCAGGGGACTGAAGCCTTGCAAGATCTGCGACAGCGCGCTGAAACTGAACTTCGGTCGGATATCCTTCCATTCTGGCTCAAATACGCGATCGACGAGCAATACGGCGGCTTCCGGGGCCAAATCGCCAACGACCTGACGATCGACCCTTTGGCCCATAAAGGGCTCATTCTGAACGCGCGTATTCTCTGGACATTTTCCAAGGCATACAGCGTCTATGGCGAGGAAATCTACCGGCAAACGGCGGGGAGAGCTTACGACTATATCTCACGCTACTTCTGGGATGCTCAATTCGGCGGCGTCTTCTGGCTCTTGGACCACCTCGGCCGCCCGGTTGACGCCAAGAAGCGCATTTATGGGCAGGCATTTACGGTTTATGCGCTGGCCGAATACCACCTCGCTGTCAAGGATCAAGAATCTTTGGAAAAGGCGGTTCAGATCTACAAAGCCATCGAAGCAGCGAGCTATGACCCGCTGCACAAAGGGTATTTCGAAACTTACGAGCGCGACTGGACGCTCGCGAAGGACCAACGCCTGAGTGATGCGGACATGGATGAAAAGAAATCCATGAACACCCACTTGCACCTCCTGGAAGCGTATGCCAACCTGCTGCGCGCCTGGGACAATAGCGCGCTGCGTGGCCGCCTCAAGGAGCTCGTCCGGGTCTTTCTGGGACGCGTCATCAACCCCAAGACCCACCATTTCATCATGTTCTTCGATGAGGAGTGGCATCCAAGATCCGACCACGTCTCCTTCGGGCATGATATCGAAGGAAGCTGGCTCCTCTGCGAAGCCGCCGAGATTCTCGGGGACCAACCAATCCTCAAAGAAGTGGAGGATGAGGCCGTCCGGATGGCACAAACTGTGCACGACGAGGCTTTAGACTCAGATGGGGGGCTGCAGTATGAAGCAGACTCTGCCGGCATCTTCGACACCGACAAGCACTGGTGGCCTCAGGCTGAGGCCGTGGTGGGATTCCTGAACGCCTACCAGCTTTCGCGCCAAGAGCATTTTCTGGCGGCCGCACAGAGGAGTTGGGAGTTCATCGAAAAGTACATTGTGGATCGAAAATACGGTGAGTGGTTTTGGCTGGTCTCCAAGGAAGGCATACCCAGCAACGCCAAATTCAAAGTGGATCCGTGGAAGTGTCCCTACCACAACAGCCGAGCCTGTTTTGAAATCATGGCCCGCCTGGACCGGTTGGGGCAAGCCCACGACCATCCCGGAAAGCATTAAGACCCGGACAACGGAGAACAGGGCATGAATCAGGCTGAATTCAGAAGGAAAGTCCGGGAGCTGTTCAAACTGCACGAGAAGCTGATCGCTCGGAAGAATCCCAGGGCCAAGACGGGCAACGGAGTTTTCGACCGCTATGCGTATCCCGTGCTGACGGCCGAACATACGCCGCTCTTCTGGCGTTACGACCTCGATCAAAGAACGAATCCGTACCTGATGGAACGAATGGGCATCAATGCCACCTTCAATGCGGGGGCCATGGAGCACGAAGGAAAGATCCTGGTATTCGCCCGGGTCGAAGGCGTGGACCGCAAGTCGTTCCTGGCGGTGGCCGAAAGCCCGAACGGCACGGACAACTTTCGCTTCTGGGACTATCCCATCTTGATGCCCGAGACGGCGGACCCTGACGTAAACGTTTATGATATCCGGGTCGGGCGACACGCGGACGGCTGGGTTTACGGTCTCTTCTGCACCGAGCGCAAGGACCCGAAAGCGCCGACCTGGGACACCTCATCGGCAACCGCCCAATGCGGAATCGCCCGCACAAAGGACCTGAAAAACTGGGAGCGCTTGCCCGATTTGAAGACCAAGTCGCCGCAGCAGCGGAACGTCGTGCTCCATCCTGAGTTCATCAACGGAAAGTACGCCTTCTACACCCGGCCGCAGGACGAATTCATCCAGGCGGGCAAAGGCGGGGGGATCGGCTGGGGTCTCGCGAGCACGATCGAAAGGCCGGTGATCGATGAAGAGATCATCATCGATAACCGCGAATATCACACGATCAAGGAAGTGAAAAACGGTCTCGGGCCCGCCCCCATCAAGACAAACAAGGGCTGGCTGCATCTCGCACATGGTGTGCGCAATACGGCTGTCGGCCTGCGCTACGTCCTTTACATGTTTCTGTGCGATCTCGAACGGCCGCAGGTGATCACACGCCGGCCCGGAGGCTACTTCCTCGGCCCTCAGGGAGAGGAGCGTGTAGGCGACGTCTCCAACGTCGCCTTCAGTAACGGGTGGGTCGGACGGGCAAATGGTGAGGTCTTCATCTATTACGGCGCATCAGACACGCGCCTCAACGTGGCCACCAGTACGGTGGACAGGCTTCTCGATTACGTGCTGCACACTCCGGAAGATCCGCTGCGTAGCTATGCCTGCGTTGAACAGCGCTGTGCTCTGATCACGAAGAACCTCGAAGTGATGAAATCTTTCCACCGGCAATCGCCGAAGCCTGCCCGCGTCTCCAAGAAGCGCGGGAGGCGGTAGGACTCGAGGCACTCCATGCGCAACCTGATTGCGGCCGTCGTTCTGATTTTCGCCGGCGCTTCATCTGTATGCGCCAAGACCGCCGTCTTCTGGCAGGACGGCTTTCCAACAGTGGCAAGCGAGCCCATCAGCCGGCAAACGCTGGTTCGAGCGCTGGACGGCATGGACCCAACCTTCGTGGGCCTCGAGGGGTTGAAGGACCCCGCAACACTCAAGGACGTGGAACTCCTGGTATTGCCCTATGGATCCTCGGTGCCGGCGGACGCTTGGGAAAGCATTCATCGCTATCTTAGGGCCGGCGGAAATCTCCTGGTTGTCGGCGGCCAGCCTTTTCGCGTGCCGGTCTCGGTAAACAACGGCAAGTTCACCGAGGGAAGCCCGCAAGATTCGTACTCCCGCGTGTTTGACTTCCGTCACACCTACGAGGTTCCCCGGACGGACGGGGCGAGATTCGCCTGGAAATTCGGCTACTCATTTCTCCCCGCAGTCGAGATCCGGGCGCGCAGGCTTTTTGCGGTGGAGGGTCCCGTCGAGGGACTCGGTTACCTGGTGAACGGTGCGGGAGACGAAGTTGCCGCGCCCGTCATCGTCGCCGACCACACGGATGTCACGCGACTGGAAAACGCCCTGCTCGGCTCGCGTTTTGTCATGCTGGATTTTGAGCCGGAACCCGGATACTGGGAATCGCCGGACGGGATCACACTGGTTCACCAAGCTGCGCTCTATGCGCGCCAAGGCGCCACGCTGTTGTGGGTCGAGACTCTGTTCTCGACACTGAAGCAAGGCGAGATGCCTCAGGTCGTGGTGCACCTGCGAAACGCTCGCCGTGAACGCCAGTCGCTCCCGCTGGCGGGCGAGGTCCGACTCGAGCTGCTGTCGGGCAGCACGGTGCTTGATACGGCGAGGGTTCCGTGTTTAGGGAACAAAGTCGATGCGGGTGTGGACTTTCAGAAGAAGCTTGCGCCCGGCTTCTACACGATTCGTGGTGTGTATGAGGATGCCGGACAACCGCGCGAGTTCTATCAGACCGCTTTTTGGGTGGAAGACAAGAGCTTGCTCACTTCCGGTCCGGTTCTGGGGGTGAAAGGCGATTTTCTCACCAGTGACAGCAAGCCCTTCTTTCCTCTTGGGACGAACTACTTCACCACTGAGGATAACGGCTGGGATTTCTCCGGCCCGCGGAACGCTTGGGTCTGGGAGGGGGACTTCGCCGAAATGGCCAGACACGGCGTGACTTTCGTGCGCACGGGCATATGGGGTGGCAATTTGAAGTTCGTCGACGCGCCCGCGGGCGAAGCCAATGAGCGATTCCTGCGGAATCTGGAAGCCTACCTGCTCTGCGCGCATCGTCACCGCATCTTCGTCAACTTCACGTTCTTTGCGTTTGATCCACAAACCATCCTGCGTAGCGGCCCCGGGACGTTGATTCCGGGAGCTGGCACGAACCCCTACACCGATCCTGTCGCCATCCGGGGACAGCAGGATTACCTGCTTTCCGTCGTGGATCGCTTCAAAGACGTTCCCTGGTTGTGCTGGGATCTGATCAACGAACCCAGCTTCTCGAGCCCGCAGCGGCTCTGGAGGGGGAATACGCCTAACGGCGACCCTACCGAGACGGCGGCTTGGCATAGATGGCTTCAGGACAAGTACGGCAGCATCGCGGAACTGGCCTCGGCCTGGTCCGTCACTCCGGAACAACTGGGAAGCTTCGATGCCGTCCCGTTTCCGAAGGACGAAGATCTCGCTCTCTCGCGTTTCGGCAACACCAAGGAAGTGCGCGCGGTCGACTACAACCTCTTTGCGCAGGATATGTTCAGCCAGTGGGTTCGATCCATGGTGTCTGCAATCCGCGCGGCCGGAAGTAAACAACTCATCAACGTGGGTCAGGATGAGGGCGGCGTAGCGGATCGTGTGTTGAACCAGTTCTACGGGGGCGCGGGAGTTTCCTTCACGACCAACCATAGCTATTGGCGGGATGATGCGCTGCTCTGGGACTCGCTGGCGGCGAAGCGGCCGGGCCTGCCCAATATCATCGGCGAAACGGGTTACCAGCCGGTTTGGAAGCCCGACGGAACCTGGCGCTACGACGAACTTACGGGCGCGCCGCTGCTGGAACGGAAATGGGCCCTCGGCTTTGCCGCGGCGAACACCGGCGCTCTGCAGTGGGATTGGGCGCGCGAATCCGACTTCGGTACGAAGCGAAGTGACGGATCGAACAAGATTTGGATAGACATGATGGGAGATATGGGCGAGTTCGCGCGAAAATCGGCGCCCTGGGCCACGGAAGTCGTGCAGCCGCAGGTGGCCATCGTGTTGCCGCAATCCCTCCAGCTTTCGGTATGGAATGGGTCCGCTCTGGAAGCGCAGCAAAAGTGCGTGCGGGCGCTGTATCACTACGCGAGAACCGAAGCCTACGTGGTGGGAGAATATCAGATCGAGCTGCTCGGGAATCCGAAGCTGATCATCCTTCCATCGCCTTTCGTTCTGAGCGAGAGTGCCTGGCAGGCTGTCCTCGAAACGGTCAAGGCCGGCGCGACGCTTCTCGTCACCGGGCGTTTCGATCAGGACGCGCATTTCCGGTTGACCGGCAGGCAAAAAGATGTCGGACTGGACTACGAACCCGGCCTCCTATCGTTGCGGGACACTCTCTTGAAGTGGGCTGGAGGAGAAGCGCGTCTGGCTTGGACCGGCGAGAAGACCACGTACCTCGATCGCGCGTTTCTCCCCGGCGGCAGTACTTGGGCGGAGAAGACGCTGGGCAAAGGCAAGATACTCTTCACGCCCTTGCCGCTGGAGTTGAACGACAACCTGCAGGCCGTCGGCGACGTCTATCGGTATGCAGCGCGCCTCGCCGGCGTCACCGCAACGTACACAACGAGCCTGTCAGACCCCGGCATCCTGATTTGTCCCACACGGTTTCCGCGCGCAACGCTGTACGTGCTCACGTCGGAATCGGACCAGCACGAAGTCTCATTCCGCGATCGAGCCAGTGGGAAGCAATTCTCGGGAAAACTCGACCCCGGCCACGCCGCGCTGCTCCTCATTGGAAATGATGGCAGCGTGCTTGCCTCCTACAACTGGAAGTAACCTGTCGGACGAGCAGGTTGCGCCGCCTGACAGTGTTGATGGCAGCAAGCCACTCAGGCTCGCGGCGGGGCTTGCTGTGCAGGGTGCTCGGCGAGCCAGCGCTGATATGACTTCCAGCCCGGGCACCAACCGGTGTGCCATCGCCAGAGTCTCCCGAGCAGGGAGTTAGGGCGTGCTTCGGCCCGTCGCCTGATTCCGCAATCCTCGCACCTGTGTCGCTGTTCACCCATGCGTTTGCCCTCCGCTCTTCTTGAGAGTCTACACCTCGACCCTGCGGCCCAGCCAGTACTCTTGCCCTGCTCACGCAAGCCTCTGCGACCTGCTACGTATTGATCTCGTAGGAAATTGTGGTGCGGAAGGTGGGATTCGAACCCACACGCCTTACGGCGCCACCCCCTCAAGATGGTGCGTCTGCCAGTTCCGCCACTTCCGCACGGGAGGTGAGGCGTAGATTGTAGCCGTGAGAGCAGCGGGGCTGCAAGTCGGGGACGTACCCCCAGATGCTATGTCCAAACAAACTCGCGCGGTCCCATGCTCGCGTTGCCGAGTTCCGAGCAGGGGGGACTACGCCACAAGTCACTTACTGGGAGGCGAAGCGGGCCTGGGCTGGCTGGCCGGTGGCTGATTGGCCGGCACACTCGCCGGGCCAGAGGGAGCAACCGGCTGATTCGCCGGCGCTTGTGCCGGCTGTTGCGCCGGAGCCGGCGCGGTCTGCTTGGGAGCAGGCTTCGAAGTGTTCTGGAGGACTGAACTGCCCTGTTCGAGGTAGCGTTCCTGGCGCAAGACCAGCGCCAGCGAGCAAACCATGAACATAACGGCGCACCAGGTGGTGGCGCGAGAGAGAAAACTCGCCGCACCGCGCGGACCGAAGGCCGTCTGGCTGCCGGCTCCGCCAAACGCGCCGGCGAGGTCGGCGGCCTTGCCGCTCTGCAAGAGCACCACGACGATCAGCACGAAGCAAAGCACGATGAAGAACACGTTGAGCAGAATGGGAACTCGCCAGCCGAGGACCACGATCGCTCCGCCGATCGCAAACGACAGCGCCCACTTGAAGAACTTTGGCATCGCTATTTCCTTGCCGGGCAATTCACAATGGCCGCGAAGGGCTTCGCGTCCAGGCTCGCTCCGCCCACAAGCGCGCCGTCTAGTTCCTCCTGAGCCATCAGCCCCTCGACATTGTCTGGTTTGACGCTGCCGCCGTAGAGAATGCGCAAGGCGGAGGCAAGCTCTGCCGAAAAGGTAGAAGCGACTAACTGCCGCAAGAATCGGTGTGCAGCCGCAGCCTGCTCAGGAGTCGCCACGCGGCCCGTACCAATAGCCCAGACCGGCTCGTACGCAATCAGGATACGGGAGAACTCAGCAGGGGTCAATCCAGCCAGGCCGCCGCGGAACTGGCGTTCCAGCACCGCCTCGGTGGCGCTGGACTCGCGCTCTTGAAGACTTTCGCCCACGCAGACGATCGGGATGAGGCCCGCGGCGAGGGCCGCTTTCGTTTTCTTGTGGACGTTCTCATCGGTTTCGCCGAAGAACTGGCGCCGTTCCGAGTGGCCGATGATCACGTAGCGGCAGCCCGCTTCCACAAGCATGGCGGCGGAGATTTCCCCCGTAAACGCGCCCTCCTTTTCCCAGAAAAGGTCCTGGCCGGAGACGGCGATCGAAGTTCCGCGCGCGGCTTCGACGGCGGCAGCAATTGCGGTGAAGGGCGGCGCGACTACGATATCGCAGTGCTGGGCTTGAGCGACCAGCGGAGCCAGCGCCGAAACCAGAGCGCGGGCTTCCACTTGCGTCTTGTACATTTTCCAGTTGCCGGCGATGACCCGGCGTCTTGTCTGTCTTGTCATTTATTCGTCAGAGCCTCTACACCGGGGAGCTTTCGGCCGGCAAGAAATTCCAGCGAAGCGCCACCGCCGGTGGAAATGTGAGAGATCTTGTCGGCAACTCCGGACTGATGGACAGCGGCAACGGAATCTCCGCCGCCAACAATGGAGGTGGCGCCCGAGACGGTGGCCAGGGCCACGGCGCGAGCGACTTCCAGGGTACCCTTGGAAAAGGCCGGCATTTCGAAGACGCCCATCGGGCCATTCCACACGATGGTCTTCGCGCGCGCGATCTCAGCAGAATAGGCGGCAATCGTCCGGGGGCCGATGTCCAGGCCCATCTGTGCGGCGGGCGTCGCAGACACGTCGCAGAGGCTAGCTGGGGAGTCCGGTTTAAATTCGGGTGCGACCACGTGATCCACGGGGAGTAGGAACTTGAAGTTCCGCTGCTTTGCCTCCGCGAGAATTTTTCTGGCGAGATCGAGCTTGTCCTCCTCGACCAGCGACTTGCCGACGGGCACTCCTTGCGACTTCAAGAAAGTGTAAGCCATGCCGCCGCCGATCAGCATCGCGTCAGCAAGCTTCATAAGGTTCTCGACGACTTCGATCTTGTCGGAGACTTTTGCGCCGCCGAGTATGGCAACGAACGGCCGCGCCGGATCCGTCGTGGCCTTGCCCAGATAGTCCAGCTCCTTCTCCATGAGCTTCCCGGCAGCAGCCTGCTTGACGAAACGGGTGATGCCGACGACCGAGGCGTGAGCTCGATGCGCCGAGCCAAACGCGTCGCAGACGAAGAGTCCATCGCAAAGCGCCGCCAAGCTCCGCGAGAAGCCTTCGTCGTTTTTTTCCTCTTCGGGATGGAAACGGACGTTCTCGAGCAGAAGGATGTCTCCGTCGGCGAGGGACTTGCTCTTTGATTCGGCTACTGCGCCCACACAATCAGTGGAAAAACGCACGTCCCGGCCGAGCAAGTCAGCGAGCTTCTTGGCCGCGGGAAGAAGCGAATACTTGGGTTCCGGTCCGCCCTTGGGGCGCCCGAGATGCGACGCCAGAACGATGCGGCCGCCTTTCTGCATGGCGATGCGCAGGGTGGGCAGAGTCTCGCGGATGCGCGTGTCGTCCGTGACGACACCGTCCTTGAGAGGAACGTTGAAGTCCACGCGGATGAAGACGCGCTTGCCGCGTAGATCGAGATCGTCAATCGTAAGCTTATTCATCTGTTTTCCCGGAGCGGCAGGCGAGGGGCGGCTCGGGCCCATACTTCGCTGGCGAGCCGCCCACCACTTCCCTTTAGAATTTTGAAGCCATGAACTTGATGAGGTCGTGGCACCGGCAAGAGTAGCCCCACTCGTTGTCGTACCACGCGAGGACCTTGACGCAGCGGTCGCCGACAACCCGCGTATATTCGGCGTCCACGATGGAAGAGTGAGGGTTGCCGCGGAAATCGATGGAGACGAGCTGCTCCTCGGTATAGTCGAGAATGCCCTTCATGGGCCCCTGCGCAGCGGCCTTGAGAGCGGCGTTGACGCTCTGGATGCTGGCCGGCTTCTCGGTGAAAACAGTCAGGTCCACGACGCTGACGTTCGGCGTCGGGACGCGCATGGAGTAGCCGTCGAGCTTTCCCTTGAGCTCCGGGATCGCGAGGTGGAGGGCCTTCGCGGCGCCGGTGCTGCTCGGAATCATGGAGAGGGCGGCGGCGCGCGCGCGGCGGAGATCCCTGTGGGGCAAATCCAAGAGGCGCTGGTCATTCGTGTAGGAGTGGATCGTCGTCATCGTGCCGGCAACGATGCCGAAGGTCTGGTGGAGGACCTTGGCGACGGGCGCGAGACAATTCGTCGTACAGGAAGCATTGGAAACCACGTGATGCTTCGCGGGATCGTAAGTGTCCTGATTGACGCCGAGGACGAGCGTGTGGTCAGGGTCGGTCGCTGGGGCGGTGATAATTACCTTCTTCACTGGGCCGCGCAGGTGCTTCTTCGCGTCAGGGCCCTTCGTGAACAACCCGGTGGATTCAACCACGATCTGGGCGCCGACCGAGGCCCAGTCAAGCTCGGCGGGATCCTTGACCTTGAAGACCTTGAAGCTCTTGCCATCCACGGCGATGGAGTCATCGGTGTGCGTGACTTTGTTGGTCAGATTGCCGAGGATGGAGTCGTACTTGAGCAGGTGCGCGAGCGTCGCGGCATCGGTCACGTCGTTCGCGGCCACGAACTCGATACTGGGATCGCCCAGCGAGGCGCGCAGGATGTTACGCCCGATGCGACCGAACCCATTGATACCCACTTTGATCGGCATGAATCCTCCTGATGGTGTTTGGGAGCGGCCCGACACGGCGCCGCTAGACTGTTCAGAATAAACGAACTATCATAGAGGTCGCGCGTAGAAAAGTCAACGCGGAAGAGGGCCTCACGGGAACTCTTTAATGCTCGTAACCCGGTCGCCTTGGAAGCGAACGAAAACCGTTTTCGAGGGCGGCTGGCCGTAGATCCAGTCCTCGATCTCATTGCCGTCGGTGTCGCGCTCGCGCACCTTGTTGTCGGGCCTGCCGATGGCTGCGATGACCATCTCGCGGTCCATACCCAGCGCCGCTCGCCTGTCCTTGATGGCTTTTTGGAATTCGGGCGGAAGCGTATCAATCCACTGCATGGCGGCCGACCGCTGTTTGGAAAAGTCAAGGAGGGGAGAGAGTATCTTCTTCAGCTCGTCAGGCGTGAGGTTGGGGATCTGCTTGCCGAACTCCACGTAGAGCGTGCTGCCCGCGCCCGGGCGCACGCCAGACGGGCCACCCCCCGGATCGGGGCCGGGAGAACTCTGGATGGCCGGCCCGGGGCCTCCGCCAATTCCGAAACTGATGTGGTCGCGCCAGCGGCGCTTCGTGCGGCCTCCACCGTTCACATCAACGATAATCTGGTGGTCGCGGAACTCGACGCGAGTAATCTGGGCCTTCTCGCCCGAATTCACCACAGCGCCATGGGTGGCAACTGCACGGTCGAGCTGCTCCTGATTCAAAGGCTGTCCGACCTTCAGGAGAAAGCCCTGTTTCCCGCCCGGCAAGGGCTTCACAACTCGAACAAACTCGCCCGAAACATAGCGGATGATGGCTAGGCGGGACTCCGGCTGTACCGTCCCGCTGGCACTCTGGTCTGCCCGGTCATCCGGGGCCGGCGGAAGTGCCGAGAGCACGGAAATCTCCCCTTTGGGAGGAAATTGCGCAGGCAGAGGGGCTGGTTCGCGGAATCGAGACACCCAGGAGACGTCGGCATCCGCAAAGAGTAAGACAGAGAGGACAATGGGCAGACAGCGGAGCATGTCTCTTCAAACCCTTGTTCTGGGACCTCCTGCAACGTCGCGTGAAGAAGAATCACCAGAATGGAGCGGCCGATGGGAATCGAACCCACGCCTAAAGCTTGGCAAGCTTTCGTACTACCACTATACTACGGCCGCCCTGCCAACCAGATGATAGCACGCAAATCTTATCATAGCGCCGCCCGGCCGCGAGAGGCCTAGTAATCCCCTTGTCGTCCCGGAAGCTTCTGCCGGGTCGAGAGGACCGAGACCAATCAGGGCAAGCTAGACCCCCCTGAACCCGTCTGTGTCAGGAGACTTGGGTGACGCGGGCTGATCGCACAACTGGAGACTTCTTCTGGCGGTCGGCAAAGCGAGCCGCCTTGCCCCGGTCGGTGTAGACCCGGCCGAACCGTTCACCATCCTTATAGAACACGGTCACGAGCCAGTGATGGTGCCTTCTACGCTTGTCTTTTCGCAGCGATGCGATCTTTCGTTTTTTCATGTGTGTGATTCCTGCCCGACGAGATTGAATGCGCAGGCACTATCGCAATTCACGCCGGACAATGCAAGTATTTCGTTGAGGGATAACGCATGAGTACTTAGCTGATCAAGATAGAGAGATTCAGTAGCGGGCAAGAACGCGCCCAGCCATCGCCCTCGCGGCGACGCGAAGGCCCTTCCGTATGCCGCCGCCAGAAAGTCCGGGAGTGGCCCCAGAGAGCCGCAGGCTCAAGCCGTACGATTCATTGTCACTCGGTGGACGCACGCCGAAATGGTCGGGGGAATGGCCGCTGCGAGCAGACGTGAACGCGGAATCCAACGGCCCCCAAAAGACATTCTGCATCGCTGTGTTATTCCCAAAACCGCCAAGCTGCAAGCGTCCCCCGAGTGCGCGGAAAAGCGGAATCTGAACCTGGACGAGGAAAGGTGTCTTCAGCTCTTGGCAGTGTGCCGCGATCCGGGAAACGAGATCCGGGGAGACCGGGCTCACATGAGCTTCAGAAAGCGCCGCCTGCTCAGTCCAAACCCGGCGTAATTTCGAGTCCGGGAAAGGCGTTCGAAGCGACAACGCCGGCGGGAGTACGTCACCAGGGACCAGTGAAGCGCGCGGGAAATCTGGGCGGGCCAGCGCGTTCGAAGGCGCTGACGAAGCGCGCAAGGATGCGGCGTACAAGAAGCCAGTCTGACCGCAGGCGGCGATGCCCGTAGCCATCACGAGGGCACAAAGCGTCGCCACTCGAAGGAAGAGATTGAACCGTGGGGGTTGCATCGCGGCGGTCTCCCTATTTGCGCTTCCTGTGCATGCAGGAGAATACAGGTCTGAAGTAAGGACGGGCTACGGGCCCGAAGGACAGTTTCGGGCCAGCGGGTCCAGGGGGTGATGGGCTGTCCAAAGGCTCCGGAAACCATGGCGACTCGTGCCCGTAACTCCCTTCCCTGGAGTAGGTTAGCCTGGCTCCAGGCACAGACACGAGAAACCCAGACCGAAGAGACTGGAACTGTCGAATCGCATCAAGCGACAGGCAAAGGCAACCGCCATGACCCGCGGACACATCTCAACGAACGGCTAGCGTTCAGGGTGTGACGGGCGACCAGAACGAAACTTTTGGCTGAGAATTTCGTCTTATAGAAATGAAAGGTGACAAGAGACAAGAGAGGCCGATATGGCGTTCCGGCTGAAACAAGCTCCGATCATCGAAGACCCGCGAAACCATGCACCGGAACATCTGGCCGAGCTACGGGCACTGCTGGAGACCGATGCGCCTCTGCGCCCAGACCCGCGCCGGCCGGAGTTCTATGAGGTCGAAAGTCCGACAAGCGTCTACTACATCTTCAAATACCCTTCCGGAACAAAGGTGATGCTCCTGGGCGTGTGGGATCGGGATCCCGCCGTCGAACTGGCCGCGCTTCACTGTCCGGCTGCCTAAGAAGACCGAAAACAATAACGGCAAGAGAAGTAGCTTGCACGTCTTTGCGGTGGATCAGTCCATCAGATTAGCCCCTGCTATCGTCCCGCCGCAGAGCTGCGGAGTTGATGCAATAGCGCAGTCCGGTGGGGCGTGGGCCGTCTTCAAAGACGTGGCCAAGGTGCGCGTCACAGCGGCTGCACTTGGCCTCCGTGCGTGCCATCCCATGGCTGTCATCGCACTCGGTGCCAATCGCGCCGCCTTCGATGGGCGCCCAGAAGCTGGGCCAGCCGGAGCCCGAGTGGTATTTCGTTGCGGAGCTGAACAGCGGCTGGCCGCAACAAACGCACCGGTAAGTCCCCGGCGCCTCACTACTTTCGTACTCGCCGGTGAAGGCAGGCTCCGTCCCTTTCCGGCGCGTAATGTAATACTGGTTGGGCGTGAGCTGCGCCTTCCAGTCGGCTTCACTTTTGCGGACTTTTTCGGTCATGTTCCCCCCTGCATCCGGTGGCCTGCCTCTACCGGGCAGTATCTATTATGAGGCATGTCGAATGCCCCGGGTTGACGCGCGCACGCCCCCGTCCGATAGTACAGGATAGAGGCACATTTCATGGACCACACGGAAAGACGCCGAAGTCCACGGGCTAAAGTGGCGCGTCCGCTCCGCGTGCGGCCGTCCGAGCCACGGGACGTACATTTCGACGAGACCGTCACGAGCGCGAATGTTTCGCGCGAGGGAATTTACTTCCTCAGCCGCCGCGAAAACTACTACATGGGAATGCGGGTGTTCGTCACGTTCCCGTACACCTCGCCGACCGACCCGATGAATTGCGAATACATCGGCCAAGTGGTGCGCGTCGAAAAACTTCCCAACAACAAGTTCGGGATTGCCGTCCACCTGGGAGTGACTCTCAACTACGGTGCATCCTCTACTGCCAGCGCTCGAATCCGCGCATAACCGACAATAGAACAACACTGAGACTTGATTCCGCGACCCGCCCCGCCCTTCCTGACTGGCTACTTCTTCACTCCGCCCTCTGCAGGCGGAGCCAGCACTTTCACTGGGGCGGGCCTGATTTGCTCGGGAGGCACGATGCCCTTCCCCTCAAGCACGGCGTAGAACTTGTCAACGGCGAGATCCTTCACCGTGTCCGTGGCTCCTGAAGGCCAGCGGATTTCGAGGCTGTCGATCTTTGTGGCCGATCCCAAACCGAAATGCACGCGGAGATCGCTTTGTGAGAGGTAGCTGCCGCCGCTGTGGATTTCGTCGGTTTGGGTCATGCCCCCGGCCACGATCTTCAATCTAGCGCCGATAGCCAGGCGGTTGCTCTTCGTTCCCGCGAGTTCGAAGCTGACCCAATGGCGCCCGGGAACTCCGCGGTTTCTCAAAATCATGGGGCTGCCGTCCAAATCCTCGACGACGATATCCATGTTTCCGTCGTTGAAGAGATCGCCCACGGCAACCCCGCGTGAAACCCGGCGCTCCAATATGGCGGGGCCGGCCTGACTACTGGCATCGCAGAAAGTTCCATCCCCTTGGTTGAAGTGAACCAGCTTCGGCTGGCGATACCCGCCACCGGACGGCAGGACGTCCACCTGGGGATACACGTGGCCGGTCACGGCAAATAGATCGAGCCAACCGTCGTTGTCCAGGTCCACGAACGCATCCCCCCACTTGACCCACGGCAGAGACGGCAAAGCGACTCCCGATTGAGAGGCAACGTCGTAGAAATCCCAATTACCGTCATTTCGATAGAGCACGTCGTACTCATCGGTGAAAACCGTCACGAATAGCCCGGGACGGCCCGTATGCAGGTAGTCTCCGACCGCGACGCCCATGTGGGCTTGCTCGGAGCCGTCTTCGGTGACCGCAGTGCCTGATTCCAGACCGATCTCGGTGAACTTGCCGTTTCCATCGTTGCGGTAAAGAAAGTCGGGACCGGAATCATTGGCAACGTAAAGGTCAGGCCGGCCGGTATTGTTGAAATCTGCCCACGCAACGCCGAGCCCGTAGTAACCGTTGGGGTCATCCACTCCGGCGCTCTTGGAGACGTCTGTGAACGTGCCGTCGCCGTTATTGTGAAACAACGCGTCACCGGCCCCCTTCAGCCCGCGGGGGCCGCACTGCACGTCTAACCCCCGGTACTTGCAAGTGGGGGCGCTGCCGAAACCGGGCAAATCGTCCAGGTGAAAATCCACGTAGTTGGCCACAAACAGGTCCAAAAAGCCGTCTCCGTCATAGTCGCCAAAGGCCGCTCCGGTCGAGTACCGGCCATCCGCCACTCCCGCTGTTGCCGTGACGTCCGTGAACGTGCCATCGCCATTGTTCCGATACAGAACGTTTCCGCCGAGGCATGTGATGTAGATGTCGGGCCAGCCATCGTTGTTGTAGTCCCCCACCGCGCCCCCCGACGCAAAAAGACACGGTGTGGCTATCCCCGCTTTGTCGGTCACGTCGGTGAAGGTGCCGTCGTGATTGTTTTGGTACAGAGCGCCCCGGCTCTTTTGGCCCTTGAGGCCCATATCCACGCTCGAGCCATTCGTAAAATAAATGTCCAGCCAACCGTCGCGGTCGTAATCCAATAGCAACACGCCACCGTAGTTGGATTCGAGGATGTACTTCTTGTCGGAAGAAAACGTATGTTTGAAATGGATCCCGGCCTTCTCCGTGACGTCCTCCAACTGCGGTATCGGACGCCCGTGGCAGATCATTGCTTTCACGCCGGATGGAACGGGGGCCGGTGTCGGGTGCCCGCCCTGGGCCCAGCACATAGCCGCAACCGGCATCCACAGCGCCCCTGCGGCCAGTCTTCTAATGAGAGTGCTCAGTTGCCGGCTTCTCAATCTGCACCAATGGACTGTGTGTATTGCGATGTGTCCGGCCGGGGAACCGCCCACTGGCGTTTCTGTGCCTTGAGTTCCTTGTAGATGGCCAGTTCCCGGTCCGCATCCTCTATTCGCGACGCTTTACGATACGCCGCTTGGAGCTGATAGTGCACATAATCCTTTTGCGGATTCAGACGCGCTGCGGCCACCAGGTGGGGCACTGCCTCCGCCACGTTACCCTCATCCGGCAAGGCCTTGCCCAGCTCATACTGTGCTCCCGCGTGCTCCGGATGCGCGGCAAGCACCTCGCGAAGCAATGAAAGAGCTTCTCCGCGCTTCGTCTGCTGCATGTAAACGAAGCCCAGATGAACTCCGCATCCGGATCGTCCGGTGCCAGGGGCTAGTTTGGCACCGAGTGGCCCGAGGGTAGCGCGGCCCAGCACTGCGCACTCTTCTTAAGCGAACTTCTTTATTCTGGAATCCACGTCGTCGGCAAAGCGGCGGATGAAGCCGGCGACATACTGTGCCGGGTCCAGCTTTTCGTCCTGGACGAGCGGCGTCAGGTCCATGCCAAAGTTGATCATCTGAGCGGAATCCACGGCGTGGCTCTGGTGGTAGGTGGCGTGAGCGCGGCGGCGAGCCATGGTCGCCAAGTCATAGCGTTTTCCGCCAGCGATCTGCGAATCGAAGACTCCGACCAGTGACGCGGCGATATTCTCGTGCGCATCGAGCTGAAAAACGACCTTGTCGCTGTCCACCAGCCAGTCGAGGTCGCGCCACACTTCACACCCATAAAGCCTCCTCGGCCGCTTGTCCGGCGCCAGTTCGCGGATGGCGGTGATCGTGCGCAGCGCCACACTGACATGCGTGTCGTGTTTGTCGGCCAGGTTGTGGGTATAGACGACCTCCGGCCAGGCAGCCAGGATGAGCGCCTTCAGATCGCTCTTTGGCCCGGGGTCGCTCGCGCTCTTCACCGCTGAACTGGGGTGATCGAGAAAAGCGACCGCCGAGTACTCGCCGACGTAGCCGGCTTTCTTCTGCTCGAGCCGCCGCACGACTTGCATCTGCTCGTCGCTGTAGGCTCCGTAAAGGCCATCGCGCGGGCTCCCGGCGCCGTTGGTGACAATCACGGCGGTGAACCAATTCTTCGTATTGCCGAACCCGGCGAGAATACCCTCGAGCGCCATGATTTCGATGTCGTCCTGATGCGCTGAAATCCCCATGTGGGTCGTGCGCTCAAGCGCCGCCGCTTCACTTGCTCCATCGGGAATCCAGATTTCCGCTTTCGGCTGGCTCAGTTTCATTTCTTGTCTCCTTTGAGTGCCGGCAGGCTGGCGGCCGCGATGGACTGGCCGACCCGGCGGTTCTTTTCATCGGGAAGGGCGATCGAAATCGCCGAGGCGATCTCAGGAAATTCCGCGCGCAGCACTTCCAGGCTCTTCTTGAGGATGACCTCGCCGCCCGGCCCAGTGGTCACGCGCCCCAGGATCAGTACGTGCTTCAAATCGTAGAAACCAGCGTAGTGCGCGACGCCGTAGCCAACGTAGGTGCCAATGGTTTCGTAAACCCTAGCCGCGAGCAAATCGCCCGCCGCCATCTTCTTCTGCAACAGCACAAGCCGTTCGGGCAGCCCAAGACCTTCGGGGAACTGCATGCCGGCGGCCGAGGCCACGCGGTTGGTTGCCTGTTGTGAAAAATACTGAACGCCGCAGCAGTCGCCCGACCACTCGTCCAGGGGACCATTGGGCCGGTAGTCAATCGGCACGAACGCGAGTTCGTTCAGCCAGGTGGTGATGTTGCCTTCTCGGGTGACGTAGCCGGCAGCCTGGCTCGAACCCAGCGCCACGCCCAGCACCGGATTTTCGCCCAGGGACATCGACCCAGCCAGCGCGGTCACTTCGCCGTCGTTGACGACTTCCAGCGGTACGCTAAGATCGTCGCGAATCCGCAGAAACAGCGGCGCAACTTTTTCCGCAAACAGATTCGGGGGAACGCCGCGATAGAGTGAACCGATCCGCACGCGGTTATTGATGTACACGCCCGCGGCGCTGCCGCCGACCGCATCGAGCCGCGGCAAATGCGCGGCGGCGCGGCGGATGGAATCCATGACGCCTTGATAGTGATACCCCGGGTCGCTGGCGTTGCGCGGATCCCAAACGACTTCCTCGCTGAAAACGGCTTCGCCATTGACGACTGCACTGGCCTTGCGGTCGCTCGCCCCAAGATCGAACCCCACTCGGCAGCCGTCGAGGTGCCGGCCGAGCGGCATGGTCACTTCCCTGGCCTGCGGGACCGCTTCGGCGGTCGTTACCACGACCTCGAACGGATGCTCGTACACTCCGCTCATGAACTCGAAATCGAATTTGCGCGCGCCGGTGGCGGAGTAAACAGCCTTGATGTGCCGGCCGATTTCGGCGGGGCCACCCACGTACACCTTCCACCCACCGCGCTGCCACAGCAGGAACTTCACGATGCGCTCGACGTGAAACAGCGTGGCCGCAAGATGGCCCATCGATAGCGGCACCACCGAAACATCGAACGCCGAGATGGAACCGTCGCCCCGCTCGAGCGCCAGACGAAGTGGCACCCCTCCCGAAGCGGCGGCCAGCTCGCGATACTCTCGCGTGAACAGCGCCGCCGGCAGGAAGCCTGGATCGAGCGGCGCAACCACGGCCGGTCTGACTTCGATCCCAGCGACCTGCAAACTCATCGCGCTCCTTGATTTGAACGGTCTGTGCCGGGCCGAGTTTCAGTACCGGCCGGCATGAGAGAGTCTACACTCCCCAGTTTCAAATCATCCAGGCGGAAGTCGCTGCGCATACCGCGGGCGCGTGCGGGGTGCTAGCCGGCCGCGCTGGTTCTGGTCGTCAAAACCGCCGCGACATCTTCAGGTATCTATGCTATTGTTAATTGGTATGTAAGAAGTCGGATCGCCCCGTGTTTCTCGGGACTGTCCAGGGTTTTTCCGGGCGTTGTCTGCGGCTTGCCCCACCTGATTTTATCCGGCTCCTCATTGCCGCTTCAAAGGAACCCGGTCAAGTGCTGCGACACGCGGCCGTCGGCTCACAGAATTAAGGAGAGAAGATGAAGAGTTTGTTTGTCGGCAACATGAGTTTTCAGACCACGGAAAGCGATTTGCGCGCGTTATTCGAGCCGTTCGGGCAGATCACGCGCGTTCATATGGCAATGGACCGGGAGACCGGGCGGGCGCGCGGCTTTGCCTTTGTGGAAATGGCCAACGACGAAGACGCGGCCAAGGCCATCGCGGCTCTCGACGGGAAAGAAGTCGGCGGGCGCAACCTGAAGGTGAATGAGGCGCGTCCCCGAACGGAACGCGGCGCAGGCGGCCCCGGCGGCCCGCGCGGATTCAGCGGGGGCGGAGGCGGCGACCGCGGGCGTGGGCGAGGTGGATTCTCGCACGAGGATTACCGCGAATCGGCGCGCCAGCCGCGCGAACCGCGCTGGTAGCGTCCCGTCAGGGGAGAACCAAGAATGAATGCCCGCCGCAGCGGGCGGCAGGGGCCGTGTCCCATCTCGATTCCAAGGAGGTCCGATGGCAACCACGTTCCAGAAACGCCAAAAGGAAATGAAGCGGCTCGAAAAGCAGCGCATGAAGGCCGAGCGCCGCGCGATGAAGAAACTCGCCAATCGGGCGGCAAAAGACGCCCCGAGCCAGGACTCGCCAGAGGGCGTTATTTCAGGCGTTGACCTGGAGCCCGGTCCCGAGGCCGCTCCGGACGCCGGGGTGGAACCGCGGAGCTGACCGGGAACGGGATTCCCTTCCCGCCCGAGAATTTCCATTGCCCGGCAGAACGTCCGCGCCATGCGCGGGGTGAAGCACCGAAAGCCCTTCTAACCGCTAAGGATGTGCCATCCGGCCGCCCGGAGCACCCGCCAGCATCTATTCAAGTTAGAGAATGACTTTCTCTGTTCTGACTTTGGAGAATTTAGAGCTCTTGGCATCCCAGCAAAAGATGTCCACTTCTCCGGCAGTCTTACTCTTGACCCAAATCTCGCGAGTGGATTTGATAATTGTGATTTCTGTGCCGCCTGTCTCCAAAACAGGAACCAGGGAATTTCCTTTCTCCGCCAGGACCCGAAGCATCTGAATCTGGCCAGCGCGTGAAAGAAAGATCAGCTGGTCATGCCCGCTGCCCAGTAAGTCCGCGGTGGCAATCTTGATCACCTCTTCGGCCACACTGCCCTCATAGATTTTCAGTACAGGTTCCTCGAGTTTGTCATCCGTATACTTGAACACCTGCACAGAAAGCTGCAGCGGGCTGTTGTCCTCATACCAAAATGCCAAAATACACTTGTGCCCATTCAACGTGAGCAGATGGAATTCTTTGTAATCGCGGAGATTGCCATATAGCGTCTTGAAACGCTCGATCGTGTCGACGTTCCCCTGCGGAAAGGAAAAACCACACGCAAGGAGCCAGATAAACGCAAGCCCGCAGACTATAACGCGTCGGCGATTACTGACAGCAAGTAGTAGTTGCATTGGGGTCCTCCACTCCGCCCTTCAGTCCTTTCTTTTCGAGATAGGCACCGATCTTCTTCACATAGCCTCAATCCCTTTGACGTTCCGAATCCCACTTGGGCGGTGGCACGGCTCCGTTGTGTTCTTTATCTCTTCACTGCGTCCATTGATGAGAGGATACCACCTATCCTTGGCGCGGCTCAGGAGGCTGACATGAGGAAACTGGCATTTGTAACCTTGATGCTCTTGGTCGTGGGGGCTTGGGCGTTGAGATCAAGGCTTTCAGCGGAGGAACCGCAAAAAGCTACGGTCGAGACGATGAAGCAAATGGAAAGCGAGTTCATGAAAGCGGCACTGGAGCACGGGTCGCCGGGATACATGTCGTTCTACGCCGAGGACGCCGTGGAATTGCCGAATGGCGGCGAGGCAATCCTTGGCAAGGCGAACATCGCCAAAGGAATGGGATTTCTTGACGACAAGAACAACCGGTTGACGTGGTCTCCGGTGGGAGCGGACATCTCAGCATCGAGCGATCTTGGTTACACCTGGGGCAGCTATGAATTTCGCGCGAAGGGCAAGGACGGCAGCGCGAAAGTCGAGCACGGGAAGTATTTGACGGTCTGGAAAAAGCAAGCCGATGGAAATTGGAAGGTTGCGGTGGACATGGGTAATGCCGGGCCGAAAGAGCAGTAGAAACGGGTGGCACGGGCCTCCTCTGGTTCTTTCCTATTGACTGCATGCACTGACGTAAGGTTGCCGCTACAACGGCAACACCGACGGCGACGCGGCGATTAGGGATTAGTGCTGAGGGATTGGAGGAAGCGGACGGCGACACCCATTCGATAATCGTCTACTTTGCGGACGCTGACGACTTCGCTGAGGTATTCGTTCTCGCGCTGGTCGGTGGCCTGGGGAACGTGCGGATAGGTGACGAACAACCGCATGCCCGGGTAGTAGCTTTTGCACAGCGTGGTGAAGAAAAGCCCGTCGGGCGAGACGCTGACCGTCGAGCGCACTTCATCGAAGAAGGCGTCGGCGGGGTCCGAGGGCCGCACGCGGACCTGGCGCGACATCTTCACCCGGCGGCGCTTCTTCTGGCCGGCTTCCATGCGCTCAGTGTAGCGCTGTGGGAGGCGGAGGGAGAGGGCTTCGCAATCGCCGTGCGCAAAAGTGGCACGGGGCGGAAAAGCACCAGGTAGTGGGCTAGTTTCCGATAAGCCACTTATCAGGCATAATGCAGCCATTGGGACGGTCGTGCAGTTAGATGAGACCGCGGGAGTTGGCAGGCGCGGAAAATCACGCGGTTGAAATGTATACGGTTGGTCGTAGAAAGAATCGACTGCTAATGACTAACGCCGTCATCCGATCCGACATGCGACGTATTCTCAGGAATGCCTTGCCTATCGTTATATGCGCCCATTCGTTTTGCACGATTGCGAGCGATGGCCAATCACGAGTTTCCCATCCAATTGTCGTGCTTGAGGGGATCAACGCAATCCATGGCTTTGGCGAACACCAAGCTGACCGAATGCTCGTGCGTCTAACAGACGATGGGAAAGTGCAGTGGGACAAGTGGGTAGGAAATACTTGGAAGCGCCAAATCAGTTCTGTCAGTGTCGAACGAATGTCGGAAATCAGGCGAAGCCTGGATACTGTCGACCAAAGCCAGCTTCGTGCCAAGATGGGTCCGTATCACCGTTATGTTGATACCTCCGTTGAGCTCCATATCCGAATGGCCACATCGCGTGGGGAACTCGTATTTTCGGTGTTAAACCCTTGGTGGAACGATATACCGAGCAAGCCAATACCAAAGGATGTGAAGACTGTCGTCTGTGAGATTAGTCGCCTACACGCGCAGGTAGCTAAAGAATCGGTTGACCATATGTGTGAGACCATCAACGCGCCGCAGTAATTTCTCGCTTCGACACAATTTCCGACCAACTATTCTCGACCTGGGATGCGATTTGCCTGGGTAGGCTGTTAGTGTTTCCTTGGCGGCGCGCCCTAAACCCAACAAATCCCCTAAGCGAAAATTTCCATGTTACCAACGAGCGTTCCACTTGGCCGTATAACGCGCTTATCGGAAATTGGTCCACTACCCGAGCAGGTCTTGACATTCGCTTTTTCTTCGCCTATAGTCCGGGCGGTAGAGGAAACGGGAAGCGGACCCCGAATCCCGCGCCGCGGGAAACGGGGTCATGCGGCGGGCTCCATTGTCCTTTGGACTCTCACGAGCCCGCCGCCCCGCTTGATCGCTTCCCTGCCGAGGGGCTGGCCATGATTGACGTCCTGCTGAACGAAACGATGAACAACAGGAAAAGCCCCGCCTCTGAAGAGGTGGGCTACAGGGGTCCGCGGATCGTGCACGTGGATGTGGACGCGTTTTTTGCGTCGGTCGAGCAGGTGCTCGACCCGAAGCTGCGCGGGAAGCCGGTGCTGGTGGGGCGAGGCGTGGTGGCTTCGGCGAGCTACGAGGCGAAATTCCGCGGGGTGCGCACGGCGATGAGTTTTCGCGAGGCCCTGCGGATCTGCCCGCAGGCGGTGGTCGTGCCGGGACGGTACGAACACTACGCGGACTTTGCAGGGCAGGTGCGCGGCGTGCTCGAACGCTTCACGCCGGCGGTGGAGACGGCGGCGCTCGACGATTTCTACCTCGACTTCACCGGGACCGAGCGGTTGCACCCGGACTTCCCTGCCGCGCTGCGGCAATTGCAAAGGACAGTGACGGACGAGACCGGGCTGAGCGTGTCCGTGGGGGCGGCGACGACGAAGGCCGTAGCCTCGATTGCCTCGCGGCTCGAACGGCCGCGCGGATTCCGCATCGTTCCGGCGGGCGAAGAAGAGGAATTTCTGCAGCCGCTGCCGATTGAAAAATTGCACGGCGTGGGCCACGCGCACGCGGCGATGCTCGCCGAGCGCGGGATCCGGACGATCGGCGAACTGCGGCAGGTGCCGCGCCCGGTGCTCGAAGCGGCGTTCGGCGAAGCCATCGGCGGGCAGCTTTGGGAGCGCACGCGGGGGATCGATTCGCGGCAGGTTGGGGCGCCGGCGATTCCGAAAACGATTTCGCGCGAAACCACGATCGAAGGCGGAACGATTGACCTCGAATTTCTGCGCGGGCTCATCGAGTACCTCACCGAGCGCATCGGCGCGACGCTGCGCGGCTATGGCCGGCAGGCGCGCTCCATCGGGCTGCGGCTGCGCTACACGGACTCTTTATCGGTGCACCGTACCGAGCGGCTCGCGCTGCCGACGAACGACGAGCGCGTGCTACTCGACGGCGCGATGGCCATTTTTGAAAAATTGTTTACGCGGCGCGTGGCGGTGCGGCTGGCGGGCGTGAGCGTCATGAACCTCGAGCCGGACCGTCGGCAGAGCGATCTGTTCGACCGGGACGCGAATCGGCGGTGGTACTTGAACCGTGGCATGGACGCGATTCGCGGGCGCTTCGGCTGGAACGCGCTGTATTACGGCAACGGGCTCGAGCTGCGCGAGCATTACGCCACGAAGCCGGGAGGGCTGGTGCTCTCCACTCCATGCCTTTCGCGGTAGGTTTACTGTGCAACCGTCTACCAAATGCTTAACAAATGCGATAGAGTCAGTTCCACTGATGTCAACCTATATTGACGAGAATCCTGAATACTGGGCTGACTACAATAATCTTCAGCGTGTTAAACATGAACTCCTTCGACGTTATCTTGGTGGATGGTTCCCCATCCTCGGCAGTTGGTCAGGTCGAATAATCTACATTGATTGCCACGCTGGACGCGGCAAACACATAACAGGACAGACTGGCTCCCCACTCATAGCTCTCGAAGTGTTCCTGAATCATCCGGCACGAGACAGAATTCTAAAGAATTGCGAAGTGCACTTCTTTTTTATCGAAGCCGACGAAAAAAACAAAGAAATCCTTGAGAAGAATCTATCTGGATACAAGCTCCCTCGCAAAGTTATCGTCACTGCAGAGCACGGACGATTCGAGGAAATCCTTCAAACTTCGATCAATCAACTCCACGAAAAGAATGCTGAACTGGCCCCAGCTTTTGTCTTTGTAGATCCATATGGCTTCAAGTTGCCCGGCAGGCTTCTCGCACAACTCAAGGAGTTCACAAAATGTGAACTATTCATAACCTTTATGTGGCGATGGATTGATATGGCACTTCACCATCCAGCGCAAGAAGGAAACATGGATGCACTATTCCTCACACCAAACTGGCGCAATTTGCGTAATATTCTTGACCCGGATGAAAGATGTGAGGCGGCAATTCGATTGCTCGGAGAACGAATCGGTGCCAACTATCTCACCCGAGTTAAAATGCTTGGAGAACATGAGGAGGTTAAATACGTTCTTATCCATAGTACAGGGCATCAAAAGGGACGCGAACTGATGCTATGGGCTGTCAGAAAGATTTGCCCGGCAGGTGGATTCAAGGCACGGATTAACGACAGTCCCGACCAAGAATATCTCATAAAACCAGAACCAAATCTTGAACCACTCGAGAATTGGCTCCGGATAAAGTATCGGAACAAGGCTGTTGCTACCAATCAGATCTATGCAGACATGCTGGACCCCTCTACGGGCATTCCTTTCTTGGAAGCAGATTTACATGAAGTTCTCCGAAAGCTGTTTCGAGAGGGCACGATTGTTGGCCCTGGAAAACTCGTTTTCAAATCCAACCCGACAATTCGTTTCATCCCACAGAAACAGGTGACAAAATCAAATTATAAGGGTGAAAGATGCGACTAGCGCAGAGAGCATCGAACTTCATCCGTCAGTTTGGCGGGCCGGGTGAGGGTTCGCACATTGTCTGCTTCAAGTTCTGGCAGCTTATGGTAGCGGGTGGCTGCCCTTACCGCTGCGCATATTGTTTCCTACAAACGGTGCCATGGTTTCGTTTCCATCCCGATGACCTCTACGGGCTGGTCTACACAAACGTGAATGACATGGTGGCCGAGGTTAAAGAGTGGCTCGGTGACCCTGTGCCCAAGATGATGATTGTGGGGGAATTGCAGGATGGCCTTGTTTTTGATTCCGCCTATCAGAAGGCGAACGGAAAGCCGCTGACGCATCTCATCGTTCCGTTGTTTGCGGCGCAGACGAGGCATCGCCTGATCTTTCTAACCAAATCCGTGGAAATTCAGCACGCCCTGGAGCTTCCGCCGAGCCAGCAAGTCGTTTTCTCTTGGTCGGTCAACGCCGAAGAAGTTGCCGCGAGATGGGAACACGGTACGCCGCTGCCGTCAGAGCGTTTTGCTGCAGCGGAAAAGATGAAAAAGGCCGGTTGGCCTATTCGTTTTCGCTTGGACCCGATGGTTCCCTACCCTGAGTGGAAGCGCGGGTACGCCGAAGCCATAAAAAGGATTAACTCGCTCTCACCCGAGATGGTCACGCTCGGTGCTCTGCGGGCCACGTCGTATCACGGTCTGCGAAATGCCGCCAAAGCGAATGGACGCGATGACAGTATTTTCGACTATTTGACCAAGGGGAAAGATCCCTCAGGATTCAAATACCGGATTCCCTTTGAAACCCAGGTTGAATTGTTTCGTTTCGCGCTCGACCGGCTGAGAGGAAACATTACGCCCGCCCTGTGCAAGGAAGATAAGACACTCTGGAAAGCATTGGGCATGAAATTCAACGGTTGTCATTGTCTATTGGGCCGAAACGACGCGATCGTAAGGGAGCGTAAGACCGAGATAAGACAGGCCAAAGAAGCTGAGCCTATTATGGGCATAGGCAAACCACTACCGATTTTGGCCTGAGCACGACAAATTTGTTTTATTTCCTTCCCGTTTCTCACCACTGAATCACGCTGTTCGCTGTAACGAGCGGGCATCACAGGATCTCCATGTTCGTCCATTTGCATTGCCACAGTCAGTATTCGTTCCTGCGGGGAGTCGCTTCGCCCGAGGAGCTGGTCGCGCGTGCGGCCGCGGAGAAAATGCCGGCCGTGGCGTTGACGGACACGAACGGGCTGTACGCGGCAGTGCCGTTCTATCAGGCGGCGCGGGCGGCGGGGGTGAAGCCAATTGTGGGGGTAGTACTCGGAGTGAAGGAAAAAGCAGAAAGAGGGATTCCTCGCTGCGCTCGGAATGACAGGCAAGAACATACAACACCGCTGGTGTTGCTGGCGGCGGATGCGGAGGGGTACAGCAACCTGTGCCGGCTGGTGACGCGGCAGCGGCTCCCTTCACACAAGGCGTTCAGGGTAAACGGCGCGGACGCGGCCGAACAAGATGATGCGACTACGGCAACGCAGGAAAACGGCCGGCCGGTGACGCTCGAAGAATTGGCGGAGTGCTCCAACGGCGTGATTGCGCTCGCGCCAGTGGAACGCGCGGGCGAGGCCAGCCCCACTCCTGCGGCGCTGAAGGAGATTTTTGGCGAGCGGCTGTACCTCGAAGTTCGGCTGCTTTCGCCAGGCGATCGGCGAATGCTGCGCGCGGCGGAGCGGCTCGGGCGCGAACTGGGTGTGCCGCTTGTGGCGACAAACAACGTGCACTTCCTGCGGCCCGAGGAGCACCTGCACCACCGCGTGGTGAACGCCATCCGTACGGGCGGATTGCTGACGACGGTCGCGCCACCCGACATCACAAGCGCCGAAGCGTGGTTCAAGCCGGCCGCGGAGATGGAACGGCTCTTCGCCGATACTCCCGAGGCGGCGCGCGCGACGCTCGAGATCGCCGAGCGATGCAATTTGCAGTTCGAGCTTGGCAAGACGATTTTCCCGGAATTCCCCGTTCCGGAAGGCGAGACGCCGTTTTCCCACCTTTCCAAGCTGAGCTTCGACGGCGCGCGCGCGCGATACCGCCCGCTGCGCCCGGAAGTGCTCGAGCGGCTGACGCACGAACTGACGGTGATCGAGAAATTGAATCTCGCGCCGTATTTTCTGTTGGTGTGGGACATCGTGGAAGAGGCGCGGCGGCGGGGAATCTCGGCGGTGGCGCGCGGTTCGGCGGCGAGCTCGATCGTGACCTATTGCCTGGGAATCTCGCGGGTGTGTCCGCTGCGCTGGGGACTCTACTTCGAACGGTTTTTGAACGAGCAGCGCGGGGATTGTCCGGACATCGACATTGACATCTGCGGCGCGCGCCGCGACGAGCTGCTCGGCTACGTGTACCGGCGCTGGGGGAACGAATATGTCGCCATGATCGGGAGCTTCATCACCATGCACGCGCGTCTCGCGGTGCGCGAAGTGGCGAAAGTCTTCGGCGTGCCTCCGGAAGAAGTGAACCGGTTCACGCGGCGGCTGCCGCACCGGCCGGTGCGCGAGATTTTGGAGGCGATCCGCACGCTGCCGGAGTGCCGGTCGCTGCCGGTGAACGACGAGCCGTGGAAGACCATCCTCGACGTGGCGCTGCGGCTCGATGGCGCCCCTCGGCACCTGGGAATTCATCCCTGCGGGACGGTGATTGCGGCGCGGCCGCTCGCGGAGCGCATGCCGCTCGAACGCGCCGCGAAAGGCATCGTGGTGACGCAGTACGACATGAACGCGATCGAGGCGCTGGGACTCGTCAAGATGGATTTGCTCGGACAGCGCGGGCTGACGACCATGTCGCTCGCGCTCGACAACATCGAGCGCGGTAACGCGCATCGCACCGGCGAATCGCGCAATCCATCGAAAGTCGCGCCGGACGGGGCGACGCCTTGCCCCAGGCCGCGGCAAATTGATTTCGAGGCCATTCCTGAAAACGATCCGGCCACCTGCGACCTGCTCGCGCAGGGCCGCACGATGGGGATTTTTCAGATCGAGTCGCCCGGGATGCGCGGCCTGCTGCGGGCGCTGAAGGCGCGCACGCTCGAAGACGTGGCGGCGGCGCTGGCGCTGATCCGTCCGGGAGCGGCGGAGTACGGCTCGAAAGAGCTATTCCTGAAGCGGCTGCGCGGCGATGAGCGGGTAACGTACGCGCACGCGGCGCTCGGGGAAATTCTGGGCGGCACGCTGGGCGTGTGCATTTACCAGGAGCAGGTGATGCAGATCGCGCAGGCGGTGGGGAAAATGTCGCTGGCGGAGGCGGACCTGGTGCGGCGGTCGTCGGCAAAATTTTCCGGTGAACGGGAGCGCGAGCGGCTGCGCGGAAAATTCCTGAAGGCGGCGGAAAGGATGGGTCTCGCGGGCCGGGAGCGCGAAGAGACTTGGCAGATGGTGGAGAAATTCGCGGGGTTCGGATTCTGCAAGGCGCATGCAGCGACCTACGCGGATATTTCTTACCGCATGGCCTATCTGAAGGCGCACCACCCGGCGGAATTTCTCGCGGCCATGTGCAGCGCGGGCGCGGGGTTCTACCACGTCTCGGCGTACGTCGAGGAGGCCAAGCGATGGGGGATCGAGGTGCGGCTGCCGTCAGTGAACCATTCGCAGATGGAGTACACCGTTGAAGCCCGCGCCGATGCCATGAGGCCGGCGATGCGCGTCGGGCTGATGCAGGTGAAAGGGCTGCGGATCGAGACCATCGCGGACATTCTGCGGGCTCGCGAAGAAAGCGGGCCGTTTCGCTCGCTTGAGGATTTTGTGCGGCGCGTGCCGGTCGAGCGGGACGAGATCGAGGCGCTCGTCAAGTGCGGCGCGTTTGACGAGGTGATGGCGATGACGCGGCCGGCGTTGCTCTGGCGGTGGAATCTACTGCAAGCGGCAGAAAAAGGACTGACAAGAATGCCTACCCCGCGAGGAACGTTGTTCTCCGACCAGGGACAGACAGGAGCATCGATCCCACTGTTTCCGGACGCGCAGGAAGAGGAGCTGCCGGGCGCGACGCTCGAGCAGCTGTGCGCGCCGAATTACAGCGCGGCGCAGAAGCTCGAGTACGAACGGGAGATTCTGGAGGTATGCGTGAGCGGGCATCCGCTCGATGGAGTAGCGCGCAACGGCGAAGCCTGGAGCGATGAACTCGAGAATTTGCGCGGGCGGCGCGTGACGCTCATCGGATGGGTGATCACGTTCCGCCACGTGGGAACGAAGGACTACCGCAACATGATGTTCGTGACGTTCGAGGACCAGCGCGGGGTATTCGAGGCGGTGCTTTTCCCCGAAGCCTACAAGCGGTACGGCGGGCTGGTGTATGAAACGAGGGCGCTGCGCGTCACCGGACGCGTGGAGGCGAGCGAGCAGATCAACTGCGAAGGGCTGGCGGCGCTGAAGAAGTGACAAGTGGCGAGTGGCGGGTTGCGAGTTTGCATATGATTCGGCAGAAAACAGAAGCAGCCGTGATTTCACCGGAGCCGGAGGAGGGCCGGCCGGAGCGGACGGGAGAGGACTGGCTCGGCCGCGGGCGAAGCCAGAAGAAAAGGCTGTGGGAGCGGCTGAATCCGCGACACCGCCACCAGGTCCGGTTGCTCGCGGAGGCGCTGGCGCTCGAGCAGGTGCGCGCGCCTGCCGGAGGAAATCCAGGCGCGGCTCGCGCCGATGCTCGAAGAGATCGAGCGGCTGGCTGCGCGGGCGCGAAAGCTGCTGGCCGAGTTGGCTGGGCGGGCACGGCGGCCCGGGTGAGCCTTGCGGGAGGCGCGAAGCCGCTGCCATACTCCAGACATGGCCGCCCTTGCCAGACGCGCCTTGCTCCTTTTCGCCGCCTGCGCCTTCACGCTGCCCGCGGCGGCGGATGAAATCCGTCTGAAAGACGGAAAGAAACTCAACGGCAACATTGTCGGCTACGAAGACAACATGTTCCGCGTCAAGACCGATTTCGGTTTTGTCCTCGTGGAAAAGGACAAAATCGCAGCGATTATTCCCACAACACCTGCCGGAGCCAAAGGTTCGTCGGGATCGAATGGAACCGCGCCGGAGGCGAAGCCAGAACCAAAGCCCGCGGCGAAGAAAGAAACGCCCCCCGAGCCAGCGAAGCACGCGCCGAAGACTGCTGCACTAAAGAAACCCGGCGAGACAGAGAAAAATGCGAAGGCGGCCGCACCGTCTGCGCCCGCAGCGGCAACGGCACAACAGGCGGGCGCAGCGCCAACAACGGCTGCGATCGTCGCGCCAGCCCCTCCGAAAGCGCCAGAGCCGCCGCCCAACCGCGAGGAGGTGCGCGGCAACGAATACTTCAATCTCACCTACGGTTTCCGCATGTACAAAGCGCCGAGCTGGGATCTGATTCCAAACGCGAGGCAGGCTTTGCCGAACGCGATCGTGGCCATGGGAACGCCCGACGAAGCGACGCTGCTCGTGATCGGACACGAGCCGCTGAAGGAGCCGCTGGATGCGAGCGCAGCAGCATTTGAGAAGCGTCTCGAAGATGTCTACGAAAATTACCGCCGGCTCGGACAGAAGAACACGGAGGTGGCGGGGCTGCCCGCGGTCGAGTACCGCTATCGGGGACTCGCCGACGGGCACGACTGGTCGGGACGGCTCGTGGCCATCGCCCGCGGAAATGAAATCTTCACTATCCTTGGTATGACCTACGCCGATTCAGACCTCATCCAGATTCAGGAAAACGTGATGTCAAAGGCGATCGCGAGCATTAATTTCGCGGCGCAATGAGCGGACCGCTCGCACAGCCTCAAGGCTGTGCTACCCAACGAACAGCGCTAGAACTTGGTGACTTCGGTGAAGCGGAAGTCGCGGACCTTCATCGGGGGGACGACCATCTCGAAGGCCTCTTCTCCGGCGGCGCGGACGGCAGGGCCGAGCGCTTCGACGTTTGAGAGCATCTCCAGAACGCTCTGATTAAACCGGAAATTGCGAATGCCGCCAGCGATGCGGCCATTTTCGATGAGGAATGTGCCGTCGCGAGTCATTCCGGTGAGCACTTTTTCGTAGGGATCGACTTCGCGGATGTACCAGAGGCGCGTGACGAGCAGGCCCCGATCCGTCGAGGCAATCATTTCGTCGACCGAGGACTTGCCTCCGGCGAAGACGAGGTTCATCGACGCCTCGCCGTATTCGTTGGGAAGTGCGAAGCCGTGACCGGTGGGCCGCTTGCGCATTTCCTTGGCAGCGGCGCGCGAGTAGACGAGGTTTTCGGGAATGCCGCGATCAACGAGAAGGACTTTCTGACGAGGAATGCCCTCGCCATCGAACGGAGCGCCCGTCTGCAGCGGATGGGTGACGTCGTCCCAGATGGTGATGTTGCGGCCCAAGACCCGCTTGCCCATGCGGCGATTGAAGCAGGAGCGCTGATCGCGAATCGCCGTGGCGGCAAAATCGTAGAAGAGAAAGCCGACGAGATCGAGGACCGCAGCAGGCTCGAGGATGACGGTGTAGCGGCCAGGCAGAAGCTCGTGCGGCTGGCGGGAACGCTCGGCTTTTTCGGAGGCGCGAACGGCAAGCGCGAGCGGCTCGAGCGCGGAGACATCGGGAGAATTGGCCTTGGCCCAGCCGGAAGAATCAGACTCGAGCATGGTGACGGAAAATTCTGCGCGGGTTTGACGATAGGCGGCGAAGAGCCCGCGCGAATTGGCCATGGCGAACTGCATCGCGCCGGTCGTAAAGATTCCCGCGGCAGTCTGATCGCGCTTCGCGGCAAGCTCGCAGACACCGCGGACGGCGCGAGCGCGGTCCGCGGGAGAAGCTTGGGCAGTGCGACCGACAAAACGGTGGACGCGCGCATATTTCTGCGGGCCGGGCATGGGAAGCAGGCGCGGATTCTTCGGCTGGCTGCGCGCGAGCGAGGCGCTGGCGTTCACGACCTGACGGAGAGAGTCGGCGTCGGTGCGATTGGTCGTGGCGCGAGCGGTGCGGCCATCGTAAACGGTGCGGACGGAAACGGTGAGGTTCTGTTCGGCGACGTTCTGGTGGATGGAATTATTGGCGAAGCGAGTGAGGGCGTCGGAGACGACGTCGATGTGGACTTCGGTCTCGTCGGCGTCGCTCGCGCGGAAGACCGCTTCGGCGAGACGGCGCAGCTCGGCGTCGGAGAGGAGCTGTTCCGCGGCGGGGCGACTGGCGTGAATGCGCGCGCGAGTCATAATTCGGAGAAGGCCGAGCCAATTTTGACGTTGCGGAAGCGCGCGGGAGCGGCGCCGTGGCCGGTGCCCATGGTTTGCTGCGGCTGGCCCTTGCCGCAATTCGGCGTGCCCCAGAGCGTCCAGTGTTTCCGCGAGCAGATGGCGTCGCAGCTATTCCAGAACTCAGTGGTGATGCCGCTATAGCTCGGATTCTTCAGCATGCGCGTTTTCTTCCCGCCCTTGATCTCCCAGCCGATTTCGGTGGAGAACTGAAAATGGTAACGGCGGTCGTCAATCGACCAGGAGCGATTAGTCTCCATCCAAATCCCGTCGTCGGTATCAGCGACGAGGTCGCCGGGAGACCACTGACCGGGCAGAATGGAAATGTTGGTCATGCGGATGATGGGCAGGCGGTTCCAGGATTCGGCGCGCATCGTGCCGGAGGAACGTGCCAGGCCGATGGCCGCGGCGGTCTCGCGGTTCGAGAGGTAGCCGGTGAAGAGGCCGTCCTTGATGATATCGGTGCACTGCGCGGAGACGCCCTCGTCATCGTAGGCGAAGGTGCCCAGACCCGGCCCGTGCTCGAGACGCGCATCGGCCACCACGTTGACGATCTCGGAGCCGTAGCGGAGTTTCCCCAGCTTTTCGAGCGTGAGGAAGCTCATGCCCGCAAAATTGGCTTCCTGGCCTAGGACACGGTCGAGTTCGATGGGATGGCCGATGGACTCGTGAATCTGCAGGCCAAGCTGGCTACCGTCGAGGATGATGGTGCCGGTGCTCTCGGGACACTGCGCGGCGCCATGGAGCGCGACCGCTTCCTCGGCCACGCGCGGAGCGTGCCGGACGATTTCCAGCGATTCAACCAGTTCGTAGCCCTGAAGCGCGTGCTGTCCGCCGAAGCTGCTTGGGTACGAACGTTTCTGGATTTCGCTTCCGCGAAAACTCGTGGCGACGATGCCGCAGCCCGAGGAAACCTTGCGTTGATGGATGCGTGAACCGATGGACGACGCAAACCAGACGTCGAGCTTGCGAAAACTCATTCCAGTTTCCGCGAGCGTCACGCCTTTCACGCGGCGCATTTCGGCATCAGCCGAAAGAAGAAGATCGAGCTGGCTCTCGATAGGGATTTCAAACGGGTCTTTCAGGAAGGGGCTCTGCCAGCTATCCACGAAAGGCTGCTCGGGAGCCATGACCACGTCGGCGCGCTTGGTGAGCGCCGATGCCTTAGCGATGGCCACGGCTTGTGCGGCGCATGCTTGGATGCCTGCGCGGGTCAACCGATCGGTAGCAGCAAATCCCCACGCGCCATTGGCGATGACGCGAATGCCGATGCCGTAGGAAACTGATTCCGCGACGGTGCCGACCTCTCCATTCTTGGTGGAGACATCGCGGTGGCGAACATCCATCACGCGGGCGTCCGCGTAGGTCGCGCCGCGCAGGCGCGCCGTGCTGAGTGCGCATGAGGAAAGGTCCCACATCGTTGTAGCTCGGATGAAGAACAGCCCTTACGACAGCAGAGGCGCCCGCCTCAGCGAGCGCCCCTACAAAGATAACACGGACTGAGGGCCGACCCTGTAATGAGGCTCAGGTGCCTTCTTGCCAGGAGGCGAGATAGTGCTCCTGATCGGGCGTGAGCTTATCCACTTGGACGCCCATGGATTCGAGCTTGAGCTTGGCGATCTGCCGATCGAGATGCTCGGGGACGGGATAAACCTGATTCTTAAGTTCCTTCGCGTGCTGCAGAAGGTACTCGGCCGCGAGCGCCTGATTGGCAAAGCTCATGTCCATGACCGCAGCAGGATGGCCTTCCGCAGCGGCCAAGTTGACGAGGCGACCTTCGGCGAGGAGATAGACGTTGCGGCCGTCCTTGAGTTGGTATTCCTCGATCATTGGCCGGACGGAGCGCTTGGAAATGGAGAGGCGTTCGAGCGCGGGGATGTCGATTTCCACGTTGAAATGACCGGAATTGCAGATGACCGCGCCGTCCTTGATGCGCTCAAAGTGCTCGGCGGCGAGGACGCTCTTGTTGCCGGTGACGGTGACAAAGATGTCGCCGATCTTGACGGCCTCGGTCATGGGCATGACGCGGAAGCCGTCCATGACGGCCTCGATGGCGCGCACCGGATTGATCTCGGTGATGATGACGTCCGCGCCCAAGCCCTTGGCGCGCATGGCCACGCCGCGTCCGCACCAGCCGTAACCGGCAATGACGAACCTGAGTCCGGCGATGAGCAGATTGGTGGCGCGAAGGATGCCGTCAATGGTGGATTGCCCGGTGCCGTAGCGATTGTCGAAGAAGTGCTTCGTCTGGGCGTCGTTGACGGCAATGATGGGGTACTTGAGCGTGCCGTCGGCGGCCATGGCGCGCAGGCGGATGACGCCGGTGGTGGTTTCTTCGGTGCCGGCGATGACGTTCGGAACCAGGTCGGTGCGCTTGGTGAGAAGCGTGGTGACCAGGTCGGCGCCGTCGTCCATGGTGAGCTGGGGCTTGTGGTCGAGCGCCGCGCTCACATGGGCGTAATACGTCGCGTTGTCTTCGCCCTTGATGGCGTAGGTGGGAACGTTGAAATCGCGAGTGAGCGCCGCCGCAACTTCGTCCTGCGTCGAAAGCGGATTGGACGCGCAGAGCACGACGTCGGCGCCGCCGTCGCGAAGCGTCACGGCGAGGTTGGCGGTCTCGCTGGTGACGTGCAGGCACGCGGACAACCGCACACCCCTGAGCGGCTTCTCCTTGATGAACCGCTTGCGAATCAACTGGAGGACGGGCATCTGCTGGTTGGCCCACTCGATCTTGCGCTTGCCCGCTTCGGCCAGCGCGAGATCCTTCACATCACCCTTCATGCGTTCGGCTGTGGCCACACGAATCCTCCCTTGTGAGATGGCTGTGAATTCTGTCGGCGATGTCAGCGCCGGGCTACCGCTTCTGCGGCCAGGGTGGCAGTGAGACCGGCCGCTTTGCGCAGGGCGTCGGCGCGGTCGGTGCGTTCCCAGGTGAAGCCCGGGCCGGTGCGTCCGAAATGGCCGTACGCGGCCGTGGCCCTGTAAATGGGGCGGCGCAAATCAAGCGCCTCGATGATTCCCTTGGGCGTGAGCGGGAAAAACTCCCGGATCAGCCGGGTGATTTTTTCCTCGGGAAGAGTGCCGGTGCCGAAGGTCTCGGCCATGACGGAGACGGGTTCGGCAACGCCAATGGCGTAGGCGATCTGAACCTCAGCCTTGCGCGCGACGCCCGCGGCGACCAGGTTCTTGGCGATGTAACGGGCCATGTAGCAGGCCGAGCGGTCCACCTTGGTGGGATCCTTGCCGGAAAGAGCACCGCCGCCGTGACGGCTGTAGCCGCCGTAGGTGTCCACGATGATCTTGCGGCCGGTGAGTCCCGCGTCGCCCATGGGCCCGCCGATAACGAAGCGTCCGGTGGGATTGATGTGGTATTTGGTGTCCTTATCGAGCATGGCGGCGGGAATGATGGGCCGGATGACGTGCTCCATGACGGCGTCGCGGAGGTCCACGTTCGAAACCTTCTCGCCGTGCTGCGTGGAGACCACCACGCAATCCACGCGCGCGGGCCGGCCGTCGCGGTACTCGACGGTGACCTGAGACTTGCCGTCGGGCCGGAGGAAATCGACCAGGCCGGACTTGCGGATTTCCGCGAGGCGCTGCGTGAGCCGATGCGCGAGCTGGATGGGCATGGGCATCAGTTCGGCGGTCTCGTCGCAGGCGAAACCGAACATGAGGCCCTGATCGCCGGCCCCGCCGGTATCCACCCCCATGGCGATATCGGGGGACTGGCGCTTGATGGCGCAGATGACTCCGCAGGTATCCGCGTCATAGCCGAACTTGGCGCGGGTGTAGCCGACATCGCGAATGACCTCGCGGACGATGTCGTTGTATTCGAGATGAGCGGAAGTAGTGATTTCGCCCGCGATGACGGCAAGGCCCGTCGTGACCAACGTCTCACAGGCCACGCGGCCTTTGGGGTCCTGGCGCAGGACCTCGTCCAGTACAGCGTCAGAAATCTGATCGGCGATCTTGTCGGGGTGGCCTTCAGTCACCGACTCCGAGGTAAACGAGAAGTTCCGGGCATACAAACTCAAAACAGTCTCTCCTTAATGGATTCAGGAAGGAATCAATTCAGCGGCCCAGCCGCAGGTACACTCGGGCCCGTTCGCAACATAGCAAGCTAACATCCGCACGCCGATTGTGTCAACGTATTGAATCAGAATGCGTTAGCGCAAGGTCGAAAGGCGATTTTGGGCTCTGAATGGAAATTCCTGGGCAAATTGGGGAAGCGCCTGCCTACTCGATATCGGCGGAATCGACGCTGGCGGGGGCAGCCAGGCCCTTGTTCTTGCGCGCCATGAGGAAAGTCCGGATGAATGGATCAATGTCGCCGTCGAGGACGCGGTCCACGTCGCCGACCTCGAATTTCGTGCGGTGGTCCTTGATGAGCCGGTAAGGCTGCAAGACGTAAGACCGGATCTGGCTGCCGAAGCTAATGTCGAGCTTCGATTCGTCGAGCTTGTCCGAGGCCTGCTTGCGTCTTTCGAGCTCGAGTTCGTAGAGGCGGGAGCGGAGGAGCTTCATCGCCAGCTCGCGGTTCTTATGCTGGCTGCGCTCCGTTTGGCACTGCGCCACGATGCCCGACGGCAGATGCGTGATGCGCACCGCGGTCTCGACCTTGTTTACGTTCTGCCCGCCGTGGCCGCCGGCGCGGAAAGTGTCGACGCGGAGTTCTTCCGGACGGACGTTGATCTCGATGTGGTCGTCCACCTCGGGGATGACGAAGACGGACGCGAACGAAGTGTGGCGGCGGGCGGCCTGGTCGAACGGGGAGATGCGCACAAGGCGGTGAACGCCGGTTTCGGTGGAGAGCAGACCGTAGGCGTTTTCGCCCTCGACTTGGACGGTGGCGGCCTTGATACCGGCTTCCTCACCAGGCGTCTCGTCGAGGACTGCCGCGTGAAAGCCTTTGCGCTCGGCCCAGCGGAGGTACATGCGCAGAAGCATCTCGGCCCAGTCCTGCGATTCGGTGCCGCCGGCGCCGGGTTTGATCGTCATGATGGCGTTCATATGATCGTTCTCGCCGGAGAGCAGGGTCTTGGTTTCCAGCTCGGCCACGAAACTCTCGATGGTGTCGATTTCCCGCGAGAGTTCGCTCAGAAGTTCTTCGCGCTGCTGGGCGTTCGATTCCTCGCGGGCCAGAGAGATGTAGGCCTCGATGTCCCCCGAGAGTCGCGTCAACTTCTCTTCCGCAACGACTTGTTCTTCGGCCTGCTTGCGCTCGCGAAGAACACGTTGAGCTTCCTCCTGGTTCTGCCAGAAGTCGGGCCGGCCAGCCTTTATTTCCAGCTGAGCGATCTGCTGGCGGGCGGCGGCAACGTCAAAGGTAGCTCCGGACGAGCTCGATGCGATGCTTCAGTTGTTCGTAGCGATGCTGGAGGTCTTCGAGGATCATGGACCTATTGTAAGGCGGACTTCCCCCTCCGTCCAAACGTCAGAAACAGGAAGAGAATACTCGCGAACACGCAGAGCCAGGCGAGCCAGTCTCCCCGACGGACGTACAGCGTGCGGTCGGAGCGGAAATCATAGGGCGCATCGAGAAAGGAACGCCGGTCAGTAGGAATGCCCGCCACGATGCGGCCGTAGGGATCGATGGAAACTGTGTAGCCGTTGTTGGTATCGCGAATGATCCAGCGGCGGTTTTCGACGGCACGAACCCGCGCCATCCGCAGATGCTGCTGGGGGGCAGCGGAGCGGCCGAACCAGCCGTCATTCGAGATGTTGATGAGCAGTTCGGCGCCGTCCGCGGTGAACTGGCGGATCTCTCCGGGGAAAATCGACTCGTAGCAAATGAAGACGCCGAACCGATGGCCGCTGGGGAATGTTCCGGCCGAGCGGACATGCCCGGCCTCGAATCCGCCGACCTCGTTGGAGATGCTGGTGACGACGCGATGGAAAAGGGGGAAAGGCTCGAACTCTCCGAAGGGCACGAGGTGGGTCTTGTCGTAGGAAAAGATGCGCCTGCCTTGCGCGTCGAGCAGAACAGCGCTGTTATACGGCAGAAGATGTGTGGCGCCGCCCACCTGGACCGGCTCCCATTCAATGACGCCGCTCAAGAACGGCACGCCCGTGGCGCGGGCGAGCGCGAAGGCGCGCGGGGCGAAGCGCGGGTCCTGGTAAGAAAACGGGGTGGGCATCTCGGGCCAGACGAGCAAGTCGGGCGGATGCGCGCCAGGAAGAAGGCTGAGGCGTTCGAGGTCTTCGAGTTCGCCCTTGTGCGCGGCATACCAATCGGTCGGATAAACCATCTCTTCGGGGAGATTGGGTTGGATGAGGCGAGCCCAATGGCTCGCGTGCGCCTCGGGAACGATTCTTGGCCCTGCGAAGGCGATCACTATGAGAACGAGGGTGGCGCCACCGAGCGTCCCATACCGTATGCGCGCGGGATACTCTTCGGAAGCCGCATCCGCCCAAACAAAAAGCGCGTTGTAGGCCGCAACGATGAACGACAGGCCGAAGATTCCGGTGACGGTCGTCAATTGCACAAAAGCAAGATTGGCTGCGGCGGGATAGCCCAAGAGATTCCAGGGAAAAGCGATCCTGGGCAGATGATCGCGAAGAAACTCGACCGTGACCCACACGAACGGCGCAGCCAGGCAGGCGCGAGAGATGCTCTTCGCCGCGAGCCGGTTCACGCTCCATGCGAAAAGCCCGTCCAAAACCCCATACACGAGCCCGACGAGCAGCACAACTCCGATTCCCGCGATGCGCGAAAGCCCGCCGTGAACCTCGAGTACGGTGGAGATCCAGAAAAGAGAAGTCAGGACGAAAGCTACGCCGTGGAGGAATCCGCAGAGCGCGGCGACAAGCGGGCGCGCCTTGAAAAGCACGATCATCAGGAGCCCGATGCAAACCCAGGAGAATGCCGCGATGTAGCTCCCGGTATAGGAAAAAGCCAGAGCGGCGCCGGAGATCGCGGCGACCACGAGACGGAAAATAGCGGGCGAAGACGAATCCGGTGGAGGCATAAGCCGGACTGGCCGGGACGGGGAGGCCATTACTTCTTCAAAATCGCCTTGAAGCCAGCGGTCTCGAGACCTTTCTTGGCGGCGTCGGCGGACTGCGCATCAGCGTAAGGCCCAACCTGAACGCGATAGAAATGATCGGCCGTGGGAGTCAGGACGAAAGCCGGGAACTCTTTCTTCTGCAAACTGCCGGCCAGCACGAGCGCGTCAGCCTGTTTGGTCAGCGCAGCGACTTGCAGGACGTAAGCCCCCCCGGCAATCAGCGGCGCGTGCGCAGCGGTCTTTGAAGCAGCTGGCGCGGAGCGGACGCTTGCTGAAGCCGCGCTACCGGAAGCGGCGACGGTTTTGGGTGAAGAGGCCGGCTTCGTGAGATGGTCGGAAGCAGGCTTGGAGGACCCCGCCTTGTAGAACTCCCACTCAGAGATCGCTTGATCGCCGGCCGCATCCCCCGGGTTCGCATTCGCACCACCCGAGGCGGACGGTTTGGAACCGGGACCTGATTTCACCGGGTGTGAGGCATCCGATGGAGCGCGCGAAGGCTGCGGGGGCGCGGCGCCCACCTGGCTGTCAAACTGGCTGCGCCCCATCACGTAGCCCAGCGTGAAGAACACGCCCGAAAAAAGCAGCATCAGGATAAAGAGACCAATGACGTGGCGCCCTTCGAGGACGCGGTCGCCTGAGCCCCCCCGTGATCTTCCTGAAGCCATTTCTACTTTCTCAAGCTCCCGATGGCCTCCACCCACTTATTGATAATATCGATGGGCAACGGAAAAACAACTGTTGTGTTCTTCTCGACACCAATCTCGGTAAGGGTCTGGAGATAGCGAAGCTGGATGGCCGCCGGCTGAGTTTCCAGAATTTTGGCGGCGTCGGCGAGTTTTTGAGAAGCTTGGAACTCACCGTCAGCGTGGATGACCTTGGCGCGGCGCTCGCGCTCGGCTTCGGCCTGGCGGGCGATGGCGCGTTGCATCTGCTCGGGAATATCGACCTGCTTCACTTCGACCTTGGTGACCTTGATGCCCCACGCCTCGGTATCTTCGTCGAGAATGATCTGAAGCTTCTCGTTAACTTTGTCGCGCTGAGAAAGGATCTCGTCGAGCTCGAACTGGCCGACGACGCTGCGGAGCGTGGTCTGGGCGAGCTGCGAGGTGGCGAAGAGATAGTTTTCGATTTCGCGGAGGGCGCGGTTGGCGTCCACAACCTTAAAGTAACAGACGGCGTTGACCTTCACCGAAACGTTGTCGCGGGTGATGATGTCCTGCGGCGGCACGTCGAGAGTCACGACGCGGAGCGGGATGCGGTAAAGCGTTTCGATCGGCCAGAAGACCAGGCGCAGGCCGGCGCCCTTGGCTTCCGGAATCATGCGGCCGAGGCGCAACACTGCGCCGCGCTCCCACTCCTTGATGATGTAGATCGAGTTCCAAAACCAAATCAAGACAAAGCCGGCGATCAGGATGGTAGCCCAGAAGCCGAGTATCATGGTTGCCTCCTCCGTCTGCGGCAGTCCTCGCGACGTCGAGAGGATCACCGTACGGCGTTGTGCTCTGATTGTGCAGGTTCTACGTGCAAAGTCAAACCCTCAACGCGAATCACGCGGACCTGCTGGCCCCTGGCCAGCGGCGCCGTGGACACGACACGCCAAAGCTCGCTGTGGATGCGCGCCATTCCCTCATGAGCTGCGCCACCGGAAGCGGCGACGACGGGCGAAGTGACCACGCCGACCAAGCCGACGAGCTCCTCCATTCCAGTCGCGGCCTTCCACTTCCGCGAACGAAGAACCAAGCGCATGAGAAACACCGTGATCACCGCGAAAGGCAGCGTAGCCGAGAGCGCGATGCCGAAGCTCACGCCAGCCGGCGTGAGCGGCGAGCGAATGAGAAAAAGCGCGCCGAGAATCATCGCCACAATCCCGCCGGCGACGAGAATGCCATGGCTCGTGAACTTGGCCTCCAGAATGAATAGCGCGATCGCCAGAAAGATCAAAAGCAATCCCGCGAAATTGATGGGCAGCAGGTGCATGGCAAACAGAGCCAGGATGGCGCAGATGCCGCCAATAACGCCCGGCGCGATCATGCCCGGGTGCGTGAATTCGGTGTACAGGCCGAGCGCGCCGAGGATCAGCATGATGAAGAAGACGTCCGGCTCGACGATGCGGGCCAGGAAACGCTGGCGCGCGGAAAGCTCGTAGGCGGAGCGGACCGCGTGAGCGAGACGCAGCTCGGTGCGCGAACCGTCGAAGCGCGTAATGGTGCGCCCGTCGAGGCTTGCGAGAAGCTCGTCCGTGCCATTGGAGACGATGTCGATCATGTGGCCGTCGAGCGCTTCCTTCTCGGTGAAAGCTTTGGCATCGGTGACGGCGGTTTCGGCGAGCTGGGGATTGCGGCCGCGCTTTTCGGTGTAACTGCGAAGGAACGCCGTGGCATCGTTCATGATCTTGCGTCGCATGGTCTCATCTGCAATCTGCACGGGGAATCCGCCGATGGAGAGAACCGGCGACGCCGCGCCAGTGTGCGTGCCGGGCGCCATCGCCGCGATGTCGGCAGAAAGGAGGATGTAGAAACCGGCAGAGGCGCCTCGAGCACCGATCGGCGAGACGTACACGGCAACAGGGACGGGCGAGGCGAGGATGTGCTGGATGATCTGTTTCATCGAATCGCTCAGACCGCCCAGCGTGTCCATAGTGATCAGGACCAGCGATGCATGCCGCCGCGCCGCCTCGTCGATGCCGGAATCAATGAAGGGGGCGATGACCGGGTCGATCTCGCCGTCGATGCGCATCTCGATGACGAGCGGCGAAGAGCCGCTCGCGGCAGCGTTCTCCGCGGCATGCGAGGGCGGAGAGACGCCCAACGTTGAGGCGCAGAGAGCGCAGACAGAAAACAGAAACGCGCGAAACAGAATCTTTCTGTGGTCCAGGGCGGCACGAATCATGGCGTTTTGCCTCCGGGCTTCGAGGGCTGCAGGCGTTGGAGAAGTTGGCGCGCCGCGGCATAGCCGGGAGCGAGCTGGAGCGCGCGTTCAAGCTCGGCGCGGGCTAGTTCGGGCTTTTGTTCGTCCAGATAGAGGCGCGCGAGGTCGGTGTGCGCCGCGGCGGTCTCGCGCAGACCAAGCGCGGCGCGAAGCTCGGTAATGGCGTCATCGCGACGGCCTAGGCGGCGGTACACCTCGGCGAGTCCCTGGTGCGGGGTCGCCTCGTTAGGATTCTGTGTCACGGCCGCGTGAAACTCCTTCTCGGAATCGGCAAGATTTCCCGCGGAGAGCATCTGCCGGCCGCGCCTGGCGTGAGACAGAGGGGCGTTCGCGGGTAAGGCGCCCGCGCCGGGGGCCTCCGCGGTGTCGCCCGAGCCGGACGCCGCCGCGAGCTTCAGCACGCTTGCGTCGAGTTGCGTCTTGATGCGATCGAGGCGCGCGAGAGCGTCGGGCTTGAGCGACGGTATCGGTTTTCCAGACGAATCGCCGGAAGCAACAGCGCGTTCGGCCGCGGCCGCATCTTTCTGACCGCTGCCTTCAAGGGCCATGATGAGAAGAGCGCGGGCCTCATTGTCTTCCGGCTCGCGTGCGAGCACTTCGCGTAGGGGCGCGACGGCCGCGGCTGGGGTCTTCGAGCGGACCTTCGCCAGCGCCCAGTTGAAATCGTAGTCGCTGTCGTCGGGATCGAGCCGGCGAGCCCGCTCGAGGAACGGCTCGGAAAGCGCGGGCTTGCCAAGACGGCTCGTCGCGATCGCCTGGTCATTCAGGATTTCAGGGAGTTCGTAGGCGCCGCCGTATTCGAGGCGAAGACGCTCGCTGAGCGACTGAAAAACGGTCTTCGCGCGGTCCGGCTGATTCTGAATGAGGTCGCACACGCCGGTGAGAAAGCCGGCTTCGAGGCTTTCGTCCGCGGCCGAGGGAATGCGGGCCAGCCAGGAGATCGCGTCGCCGCAGTCGCGCCGGGTGAAATAGACCTGGCCAAGTGCAAAGGCCGGGGCGATCCAGCCAGGATCGAGGCGCGCGGCCTCGCGGAGGCTGCGAACCTTCTGCTCGTCTTCTGAAGCGAGCAGTCCGCGAATATAGTACTCAAAGGCGTCCAGGCGCAGCGGCCGCTGGCGGCGCGTGAATGAGGCCAGGGTCAGCGGGAAGGACGGATCGGCCTCGGAGAGAAGCCGCCAAACGGCGCGCAAGTGCGCGTCCAAAGAGCCCTCGAGCGGCGTTGAGATGGCGACCGGAGGGAGCAGCGCCGGTGGACGAACGCGAAGCAGGCGCGCATCCAGAACAAGCGTCTTGCCGTCGGTCGTGTAGCTGCCGAACAGGACGAAATCCGCATCGAGGTCCTCGGCGATGCGGATCATCATCGCGCGGCTATAACGTCCCGCCGCAGGCAAACCGTAGCGCTCGAGTCCGGCGAGGCGCTCTTCATGTGAGAAGACCGGAAGGCCGGCAGCGGCCAGCCGCTCGATGGTGAGTTCTTCCAGGCCTTCCCCAAGCCAGTCGTAACGCATCGAGCGCCCGGAATTTTCAAACGGATAAACAAGAATGACGGAAGAGAAACCCGGTGGCAGCGCCTTCGCGGGAACCGGAGCCGGAGAGTCCTGCGGCAGGCCCGCGGCCCTGAGGGAAACCAGCAGACTCGCGAGCAGGACGGCGTTCAGAAACACGGAGAGGCCACGCATCTCAACCGGATTGTAACAGAAGCCCGGAAAGGACGGGCACGCGCCCGTCGTTGAGCCCGCAAACGAGACGAGGACGCTCCGCGCAAGTGCGGCGGCGATCAGGGTTTCGCGCTGTCTGCGGGCGGCGGCTCGATCAATTCCAACACGGCAGGTTCTTTCGCAACGGCGGCGAAGGCAGGATCCGTCTTCACCGAACTGAGGGAAGCGTAACCTTCGTCGCGCGCCTTGCGCAAATAGAAGACGCAACGATCCAGGTTGCCCCCCTGCGCGAAGGCTTTGGCCAGCATGAAATGGAAGAGACCGCGGTCCTCGACGGAAAGGTCCTGCGCAACCGAACCGCCGGAACCGGTATGCTCCAAGACCTTCGGATCAAGGGTGAACCCTTTTCGGAACGCCTCTATGGCTTCAGGCAGTTTCCTCATGGCAAACAGGGCGCAACCGAGATTAATGTAAGTCGGAGCCGCGCCCGGGCCGGCACTCTCAATCGCCAGGGCCTTGTTGTACGCCTTAATCGCTTTCTTGTACTTCTTACGTTCGTATTGGATCACGCCGCCGTTGATGAGAGGGTAGGGATAGTGCGGATCCACCTTGGCAGATCTCTCAAAGTAACGCAGCGCGAGCCCTTGCTCCCCATTGCGCAGATACGCCATCCCGGCCATGTTGAGGTAGACCGCATTCTGTGGATTACGCTCGGAGAGCTGCTTGTAGAGAGCCGCGGCTTTTGCGTATTCCTTGCGAGCCATATACAGATTGGCAAGCGCCTCGTCATCCAAAGGAGCCGGCGAAGGAGTCGTGGTGCTCGACTGTGGAATGGCGGGTTTCCCGGAATCGGGAGCAGGGGCCTGCGCCCTGGCACCAACGCTTAGGAACAGAAAACCGGCGAAAAGCGCTGCTGCGAAGAGAATCCGACGCGCCACACTATATCCCTTCATGGCGACTCTCCCTTCTTGGGCTTGTCTTTTTCCTGATCCTTCTTACCGGAGAAGATACCAAAAATCCGGCGCAGTGGACTCTTTTTCTTTTCGGCCTCGGACTCATCCGTCTTCGTAGCATTCGGCGCGGATGCAGGGGAATCTGCCGGTGGAGGCACGGTACCGGACGCTGCGCCCGGTGTACCCGGCTGATTGGCGTCCCCGGCTGGCGGAGACTCGGTCCGATGACCGCCAAAAATGCGCGAAAGCCATGAGCCCGGCGCGCCCTGCGAAAACGCGCCGCCACCGTGGAGCGGGCAAAACTCAGTCGGCGCGGTGCCGGTAATGTAAACCTCTTGACGTGTCGTGGGGCAGGTGGGCGTGGCAAGATCGAGCGTTCCGGAATCGATCGTGACGGACGTCACTCCATCGGGCGCGGCGAAGTCATGAACGCCCCGATAGGCAGGGAGCGACACGGCGCGCGACATGAAGTCCGCCCAGATGGGCGCGGCCGTCTGGCTGCCGGAGAAGCCGAGGTCGCGATTATCGTCGAATCCGATCCAGATCACGCAAAGAAGATTGGAGGTGAAGCCGGCGAACCAGCCGTCGCGCGAGGTGCCGGTCTTTCCCGCGGCAGGAGCGGTGAATCCGCGAGCCCGCACGCCCGCACCGGTACCACGATTCAAAACATCCTGCAGAATGTTCGTGACGAGATAGGCGACGCGCGGGTCCAGCGCGAGGTGCGTTTGCGGAGAGGATTGCTCGATGGTATCGCCCGCGGCGCTGACAACCATGTGAATGAACTCCGGCTCCGCCCGGACGCCACCGTTGGCGAATATCGTATACCCGGCGGCCACATCGAGCGGAGTCATCTCATAGGCGCCGAGGGCCATCGCCGGCGTCGCCTGAATATTGTTGCCGAGCCCCATCTTGCGCGCCACCTGGGCGACGCGGCCGTAGCCGGCGAGTTCGGCGACTCTCACTGTGGCGACGTTGAGCGAATGCGTCAGCGCGTCGCGCAAGGTGACCGTGCCCATAAAATTTTCGCCGAAATTGTTCGGCGTATATTCCTTGCCGTCAAACATGAACGTCGTGGGCACGTCATCAACGGTCGTGGCGGGCGTAATGATTGGGGTGACGCCGTCCACGGCGTTATCGAAAGCCGCGGCGTAGACAAAAGGCTTGAAGGAGGAACCGGGCTGCCGGTGGGCGAGGGCGTGATTCAATTGGCTCTGGCCATAATCGCGGCCGCCGACGAGGGCCTTGATATCGCCCGTATGCGGGTCGAGCACCACCAGAGCGATCTGGGCTGTGGGAACCGGCTCCTTATTCTCTTTTTTGGCTGCCTCGCGCTGCCAGCGCGCATACCGGCGCGCGAGAAGAACATCAACATCCTTCATGCCGGCCTCAACGGCCGTGGTGGCGGCGCGCTGCAGCGCCGGATCAATCGTCGTGTACACGCGAAAATTCTCCGAGAGCAGTTCATTCTCGGAAAGATTGTCGAGGAGATGATCTTTGACCATGTCCACGAAATAGGGCGCTTCGCTGCTCGAACCAGCGGAGTGAGCCAGGCGCAGCGGCCCCTTCTTGGCGGCCGCAGCCTCCGCGGGCTTGATCTGGCCGTTCTCGACCATTTGCGTGAGGACGCGGTTGCGCGCCTCGAGAGCGCGCTCGGGACGCCGATCGGCGGAGGAATAGAAATTGGGCGCGCGGATGATGCCGGCGAGGAAGGCCGTCTCGCCGAGCGACAGTTGCTGAACGTCCTTGCCGAAGTAGGCGATGCCCGCTTCGCCAAAACCTCGGATGGCGAAGCTGCCGCGGTTGCCGAGATAAACCTCGTTGGCGTAAAACTCGAAGATCTCCTTCTTGGTGAAGCGGTGCTCGAGCTCAAGGGCCACGAGCGTCTCAGCGAGCTTCCGTCGCCAGGTGCGCTCGGTGGAGAAGAAGAAGCTCCGCGCGACCTGCATGGTGATGGTGCTCGCGCCTTGGAGGCGCGCGGAGTGGCGCAGATCGGCCCAGGCGGCGCCAAAAATGCGCACGGGATCGAAGCCCGGATGCTCGAAAAAGCGCTTGTCTTCGGCCGAGAGGACGGCATGAACGAGGGCGGGAGGCAGATCCTCGTAGTGGAGGGGGCGGCGTTTTTCGCGCGCGCTGTCGAAGAGATTGGTGAGAAGCTCGGGCTCGAGCTCGGCGCCGCTGAGATCGGCGCCGGCCGGCAGCAATCGGATCGACTGGACGCTTTTCCCGGCGAATTCGACGCGGATCGCGTTGCCCCCGCCGAAATAGGAAAGCCGGCTGGGGTGAACCTCCACGACGCTGCCCCGGACCGAGTAGTAGCCGGGCTCGCCGTCGAGCTCCTGCGGGTGATAGCCCACGCGCCGCAGATAAGCCACCAGGTCTTCTGCTGAGGTCGGGTCGCCGACGGTTATGCGGTTGGGGGCGGAGAAAATCTGCGTGGTGTTCTGAAACGTGTGGCCCGAAAGACGCTCGTCAATCATTCGCCCGAACTTGATGTAGTAGTAGGCGAACACGCCCGCGCCGATCAAGAACAGGCCGAGCACGACCCCGAGCAGCGTGAGTCCCACGCGCGAAGTCCAGAAGCTCTTTTGTAGAAGAATGCGCAAAAAAGTTCCTTCAGGCTGAATGTCTAGCACCTATTGTCGCTCAGGCGGGGGAAGAAACCAAATGAGATGAGACGAAATCGCGCCTTCCACGCAGTAGGAGCTTATGGACATGCATCGTTGACAGGAAGCGGACGCTCGGATATTCTTCGGTCCGACATTTTCTTCGAGCAAATGGCCAAGAGGCCAGAGGAAGAGCAACGAACTTGATGGCGCGTCGCCAGGATGAAGGATGGGTGAAGCGGATGTGCGTTTGTTGTCCGCTGATACATTCTGGCGCGTGGAGGCCCTTGAGCTGAAGCTATAATTCGAGCTTATTCAAAAGGCCCACTCGCCGAATCGGCAAGTGGGCGTTTTTCTTTTTGGAGCCGACACAATGCTGCAGGCAGAAATAGAAGAACGACACAGCCGCGAGGCCATCGAAAACGAGATCCGCCTCTTCGAAGAGCGTGCCGGACGAGGGGTTCCGCGACTGGGTGGCACGCACGTCGCAGCAGGAGATCGTCGCGCGATGGCAGCCCTTTGCGGGAGGGACAGAGAACGAGGACCTATTCGTGGACTGGGGCGGCGCGGAGACCTATTCGCTCAAACTCGGCCGCGGCGAGTGCGCAGCCTAGAAAACAGCGAACTTCTGAAAGTTGACTTGACGATAAGGATCGGTGCGGGTTAGTCGATTGCGTGAAGTGCTTTGCGGCTGGTGGAGTCTCTTGGAGAGGAGTTTCGTAAGTTCATAGCTGATGTTTGCGAATGCCCATGGACGGTGTCTCTGTTGCGCATGCATGCGCTGCATGTGTGCGATCGCGCGCGGTCCGTGGGTTTCGCGAGGGATTCATCTGAAGAGCTCGGACTAGTAGAACTCTAGAGTTCCTCGTCAACGGCCCGCGATCGCGAAGATCGCGGGCCGTCTTGTTTTTGCAGCGCACAATCTGAAAGGAGAAAACAACGATGAAAGCCGTATCGGTAGTTGAAGACTCAATCCGTAGTTTGTTCCAGCGACTCTCGGTGGTTTGGGGGTCAGCACGGCGTACCCGGCTGATCCTCGCCACCGCCGTCATTTTCTTTTTCGCAACTCCAATAACACATGCGCAGAGCCTCAACTGGGAAGGCCAGACGGGAGCATTCGTGACCCCGTTCGCGTACGTAAGCCCGTCCTCTTCGCATGGGTTTGGGGCGCCTGCCGTCAGCTTTCACTATTTGGATGGTGGAGATGTCATCGGCGGCCTTTACCAAGTCTCGGGCACCGTCGGCTTCCTCAACAGGTTTGAAGTCGGCTACACCCGCGCACTCAACTCGGCCGGCAGCACCCCCGACCTGAGCCCGTTGTTCCAGGGTGGCTTCAACATCTTTCACGCCAAAGCCAACCTGCTCCCTGAAAACGCCGGGAAGCACAATTATCTTCCGGCTCTCGCTGTGGGATTCGTCGCACGCACGCAGGTACGGCACGTGGGCGGTGTCATCACCGGCAAAGACACCACCAACGGTGACATCTACCTGGTCGCCACAAAGACGATCACTCAGACGAAGATCCTCCCGATCGTGGCCAACTTCGGGTTCAAGGCTACCAACGCTGCTGTGTTCGGCATCGCCGGCAATGCCCCAGCCTGGCAAGGCCGCTTTTTCGGAGCGTTGGGTTTCGTTCTGCCGGGCCCGGCAAGAACCAAACTCGTAGTGGGCTCGGAAGTCGCCCAGGAGCCTCACCACATCCAGGACCTCCCCGGCGCAACCCTGCCGACGACGCTAACCTACTTCGTCCGGGTACTACTCCCCACAGAACGCCGGCTGAACGTAGATTTCGGCGTGGCGCAAGCCGCCGGAGAAGTGTTACCAGGCGCGAACATCAAAGCACGGGCTCAGTTCGCAACCGGCATCTCGTACCGTTTCTAGTTCTCGGATGGTGAGCAGAGGGGGAAAGAAGGACGCTCTCGATTCACCGCAGCAAATGGAGTGCGGCCGTGGTGAATCGGGAGTTGTCCCCCGGGGCCGTCATTGACAAATCCGGAGCTTTCGCTTATAAAAGACACGACCATGAGTTCCATTCGCCAGAGCGGCATCTGCATTGAAGGCCAGATGATGATGGCCATGTGCATCTGTCCGTGCGGCGAAGGGAGCTAATGGGCTAGACCAGAACCAGTCAGTCGCTCAACAGCCACCCAACGCCGGACACGGTGTTGGGTTTTTTGTTTTTGGGACCAGGTCAGACGAGAGGAATCCGTGACCACCTTGACGGGCGCCGTTTGCGGCGGGCCAGACCGGTGCGAATCGACTGATCGATCTTAAGAATCTAAGAACAGGAGAATGGAGAAACTGAAATGTCAGATACTACGCCAAGCTACAGATTAGGCACTCAGGCATTGCACGCCGGCCAGGTGCCCGATCCCACGACCACGGCCCGGGCCGTCCCGATCTACTCGACGACCAGCTACGTGTTCCATGACACCGAGCACGCCGCGAATCTCTTCGGCCTGCGCGAATTCGGCAATATCTACACCCGCCTGATGAACCCCACCACCGACGTCCTCGAGAAGCGCCTCGCGGCGCTCGATGGCGGCGCGGCAGCGCTGGCATTTGCCAGCGGCCAGGCGGCGGAAACCGCAGCGGTCCTGACGATCACGCACGCGGGGCAAAACTTCATCTCTGCCAACAGCCTGTATGGCGGAACGTGGACGCTGTTCACTCAGACGTTTTCGAAGCTCGGCGTCGAGGTGCGGTTCTTCGATCCGAAGAAACCCGAGGACATCAGCAAGCTGGTGGACAAGAACACCCGCGCCGTATACCTCGAGACACCCGGCAACCCAAAGAACGACGTTCCCGACTACCGCAAGATCACCGACATCGCGCACAAGCATGGCTTGCCAACGATCATAGACAACACCGTGCTGACGCCGGCATTGTTCCGTCCGATCGAACACGGCTTCGACATCGTCGTGTATTCGACGACGAAGTTCATCGGCGGCCACGGCGTGCACATCGGAGGCGCGATTGTGGACAGCGGCAAATTCCCGTGGGCCAAGGATCCCCAGAAGTGGCCGGAGTTCACCGCGCCTGACCCCGCCTACCACGGCCTGATCTTCGAAGAGGCGCTGCGGCCGATCGGCAACATCGCCTACATCATCTACATCCGCACGCACTGGTTGCGCGACACGGGTGCCGCGCAGAGTCCCTGGGGCTCGTTCCTGACGCTGCTGGGATTGGAGACCTTGCCCCTACGCTTGGAGCGGCACTCAAAGAATGCCCTGGCCGTGGCGGAGTTTCTCTCCAAACATCCCGCCGTGCTTTGGGTGAACTATCCGGGTCTGCCCAATCATCCCGATCACGTCAACGTAAAGAAGTACCTGCCCGATGGCCAGGGCGGCATCGTCGGCTTCGGCATCAAAGGCGGCAAAGAAGCCGGCGCGAAGCTGATCAACAGCGTCAAGCTGTTCAGCCACCTGGCGAATATCGGCGACGCGAAATCGCTGATCATTCATCCAGCCACGACAACTCACTCACAGCTCACGCCCGAGGAACAGGCGCAGACCGGCGTAACCCCTGAGTTTGTCCGGCTATCGGTGGGCATCGAAGACGTGAACGACATCATCGCCGATCTCGACCAGGCTCTAACCAAGGCGACACAACCCGGACGCTCCTAGAGCGCCGGTTCGGAGGCGGAACGGGCTACAATAGCCACCAAGGGAGCGTGATGAAAACAGGAACGGTCGAGCCGACACAGGAAGGCGATTTTCTCTTCGCCGAGCGCGAGCCCTTCCGGCTGGAGTCCGGCGGTGAACTTCAGCCCGTGTCGATTCGCTACGCCATTTACGGCACCCCGAATCCCGAACGCGATAACGTGGTCCTTGTTTGTCAGGCGCTTTCGGGCTCGGCGCGTGTGGCCGATTGGTGGCTGGGCTTGTTCGGCCCCGGCCGACCCTTTGATCTCTCGCGGTATTGCGTGATCGGGACCAACGTGATCGGTTCCTGCTACGGCTCGACCGGTCCGACATCGGTGAATCCTAAGACCGGCGCCGCTTACGGACCGGATTTCCCTCTGATCACCATCGGCGATATGGTCCGCGCTCAGGCCCTTCTCCTGGACCATCTGGACATCAAGCGCCTGCGCACCGTCATCGGCGGCTCCATCGGAGGAATGCAGGCGCTGCAGTGGGCGGTTGACTTCCCGGAACGGGTCGAGACGTGCGTCCCCATCGGCGCCACTCCCCTCTCGGCGATGGGCTTGGCGCTCAATCACCTCCAGCGCCTGGCGATTCAGGCCGACCCGAATTGGCAGAGCGGCCGCTATACGCGCGCTGCTCCTCCGAACGCGGGCCTCGGCTTGGCGCGCGCACTGGCCATGTGTTCCTACAAGTCGGCGGAACTTTTCACCGCGCGGTACGGTCACCGCCCCAATCGCACCGGCGAAGACCCCTATCACTTCGTCGATGCTCGCTTCGACGTGGCCGGATACCTGGACTACCAGCGTGCCGAATTCATTGCCCGCTTCGATGCCAATACCTACGTCACGATCACGAAGGTCATGGACACATTTGACGTGGCCCGCGGTTACGGCTCGGAAGACTCGGCGTTTCGGCGGATCAAGGCGAAGGTGCTGGCGATCGGCATCTCCGCGGACTGGCTCTTCCCTCCCGGGGACGTGCGTGCGTACGTGACGAAAATGCAGGCTGCCGGCGTCGACGCTCGCTTCGCCGAGCTGGTCAGCGCGCACGGCCATGACGCTTTCCTGGCCGAGGTGGACCCCCTCGCGGCGCTCATCCAATCCCATGCGAATTGGCTCGGCGTCTGGCCGGAGAATGGCTTGCCGTCCGAAGCGGAGCACCCCAAGCGGCCAGTTACGGTGATGCACCGCGTAGGTAAAGTGTAATTGGACGATGTGCCGCTCCGGCGGCGCTGCGAACCTCGGCAACCTGAACCGCTTCCACTTCAACGAAACGGCCGACCCCTGTTCACTGAACCGGGCCGCGTGCTCCGGCGGGACCGATGCTCTGGGCTCCAGCCGATGGGGAACCCCCCGAGAGCGTGGACCACCCTTGGCGCGATAGACTCCAGAAGATCAAATAACCCGCCACGCCGCTCACCACAAGCAGGATCAATCCACTGACCCAGTGCTTGAACACCAGCTTGCCGATGCCGAACATCGCACCATAAACCATCACGCATCCCAGGACCCAATTCCAGGTGTTGATGCCCAAATCGCGCACCGGGGACAGCTCGGGAACGAGTTTCGCGATGGGCCGCCAGCCATACACGCTCGGGTGGACCCGGCGGTAGAAAGCCACCAGTTTCTCCGTGGGTTCTGGCCGCGTGAAAATCGTCGCCAGAATCCAGGCGATCGTCGTGACCCCGGCCGTGATCAACGTGGTTTTGGCGGTCACGACTGCCGCACTCCCCTCGAACGGCACCCACGCCAGCACGAATGTCAGTACCGCCGCAACCACGGTCGCAACGATCTCACTCCACACATTGATTCGCCACCAGTACCACCGCAGGATCAGGACAGCTCCGGTGCCGGCCCCGATGCCCAGCACGATCTGCCAGCCCTGTGAGATGGACACGAGCTTGTCTGCCACGTACCCGCCCGCAAGAACCAGAACGACCGTGAATAGCTTCCCGATATGCACATAGTGGCGCTCGCCCGCCTGGCGCACCAGAAAACGCCGGTAGAAGTCATTCACCAGGTAAGAGGTGCCCCAGTTCAATTGCGTGCCGATCGTGGACATGAACGCCGCCAAGAATGCCGCAACCATCAAGCCGCGCAGCGCCGGCGGAAGATAATCGCGCAGGACCATCACGTAGCCCTGCTGCGGGTTCGCCGCAAACGCGGCGCTGGGATTCACCCCGCCATGCGGCGAATAGGCGGCCAGCGCTACCAGCCCGGTCACGATCCAGGGCCAGGGACGCAACGCATAGTTGGCGATGTTGAACCACAGCGTTGCACCCAGCGAGTTCTTCTCATCCTTCGCGCTGAACATCCGCTGCGCGACGTACCCGCCGCCTCCCGGCTCCGCGCCCGGATACCACGAGGACCACCATTGCACGCCCAGAAAAAGGATGAAAGACAGAACCGGCAGCGTCCACATGGCATTGGTCGTGAGCCCGAGATGAAAATCCGGGAAAAGCGCCAGGGGATTGGAGGTGTGCACTCCGGTCTGAGCCGTCGCCGCGTTCACCATTTGCAGATGCAGCTCCAGCGCCTGGATGCCGCCCAGTTTCGCCACCGCCACCCAGGCCAGCACCGTGACCATACCCATCTTCAAGATGAACTGGAAAAGATCCGTCACCAGCACGCCCCACAGCCCGCCGATGAACGTGTACAAGCCCGTGAACGGAATCAGCCCCAAAATGCAGATCAGCAAGGCGGTCTGCCGCGGCGCTCCCAGCGTGTAGTGCAGAAGGACGTGATGCCCCACCGCTAGCTGCAGCACCCGGCCCTGCGCGATGCCCGGCCCGAGCAGCACGGCGATGATGTCCACCATGGCTCGGCTCACCCAGCCCACGATGAAGCAGTTCATCAGCAGGCCAAGGTAGACGGCTTTCAGGCCGCGCAGAAAGGCGGCCGGGCGGCCCGAGTAGCGCATCTCGGTGAGCTCGACGTCGGTCATGATCTCGGCCCGCCGCCAGTACCGCGCAAAAAAGAAGACGGTCAACATTCCGGTGAGGCACTGGCTCCACCACAGCCAGTTGCCGGCAATACCCTGCGTGGCCACCAAACCGGCAACCAGCAGCGGAGTGTCGGCCGCGAAGGTCGTCGCCACCATCGAAGTGCCGGCCAGCCACCAGGAAACGTCTCGGCCGGAGATGAAGAACTCCGCCGTGTTGCCGCTGGCGCGCCGGCGGTAGTAAATCCCGATCAGCAAATTGATGAGCAGGTAGCCGGCGATCACGATCCAATCAATGTAGGTCAGCGGCATGTCGCTTCCGCCCCTCCGCGCACAACTCGTCCAAGGCCGCCAATCCTAGCCCCGTTCTCGTCACACGCCAAGCATCGTTCGGCACACTATGAAGGGGGATTCAGCTATTTGCTTTCGATTTGTACGATTGTGTGTGATTAGTGGTTTGGCCGCCACCAATCGAAAGACCGGTCATCCGTGGGCTGGCCACCGAGCGTCTTCACGACCTGCGCTTCCGCATTCTCTCTTTGTTGGACTTGCTGCAGAATGTCCGGGGCGGGACGCAGGGTGTGCGTTGTTGTGTCGTAGAACAGGGCATCCTCGGAGAAACCGCGAAACACGAAGGAGTCTCCAACATTCGTTACCTTCGGCACTCCAACTGTATGAGTCGGAAGGGGGACCCTTGCCTCTACCGTCGCCCCGCGAATCACTACCAAGGCAGCGCTCGTCTCGGTCCTTTCCAGAAAAGCCAGTCTGGTACAGTCGGTGGACCAATGCAGATCGCGAATCAGGAAACCTCGGGCTGTCGAAGGAGGCTGAACAGTGTAAACAACGGTTCCGTTCACCTCAACCGAGTCACCGGGATCGCCGGACGTATAGCGGGTGTCCATCTGATACCCAACCTGTGCTTTGCTTGCACATGTGTCAAAGCCCATCTCTGCCCTGGCTTGGGTCATCTCACCCGATTTCAAATCAGAGACTCGATAATCTCCAATGTACGGGTTAGCCGAGCCTTCGGCGAAAACCGCGTCGTTGCCATACCATCCAAGCTCCTCGACAAAGCGCATCCCTCCTATCAACGTGCCATCAGGCTCTGAAGCGAACACGGGAATAGTGTTCACTGCGCCCCCCTCCGCCGTAATCACAACCAAGTTAGCATGCGTCTTTGGGTCTTTCGTGTTCTGGCCGGCCGTGTAGTAGACGATCTTGTCGCCTCGTGGAGACCAGCGGGGCTGCGTCTTGTAAATCCCGTCGTCAACCAACTGCTTGACGTTCGAGCCGTCTGCGTTTGTCGTCATCAACGCAGTGCCTTTCACGAAGACGACCTTCGCCTGCGGGACCGTCTGCGTGACGTTCGAGCTGTTTGAGGAGGCACCCTTGGCCTGTGAGACCTCTTGTTTCCGAGGCGTATCTCGGCACGAAGCTAGAGTCAAAGCGAGAGCCAAAACAAGCGGACCTGCGATTCTGGAATCGAGGGTCATGGGCCTATTTGACCGCGCGGGACATTGCTGATGCAAGGTAGGTTGAAGGAAAGTGAACAGGAAAGTTACCGGGGTGCCCCGCTGAGGGTCGGAGTCACCCCGGCGCATCCTGCCCGCCTCCGCAGCGAGCGAGCAAGAACTCCTAGTTGCTTCCATCCTCGCCGCGCATAAACTCGTATCGCTCAATCGCGGCGACGACCCCCACCGTGCCTTCCTCTTTGTTCTCGGTCCGCTGGACTCGCCCTAAGCAGCGGACACGGACTGGCCCGGCCATCGTGATTTCGTTGGGCAGCGTCAGGAGGATTTCGATCGGCGAGCCTTCCTTCACTTCCTTCGGAAGAAAAAAGTAGACTCCCCGCGAACTGACGTCCCGGGACTCCGTCTTCATTTCGCCGACGGCGGCGCCTGTAGTCCAACGTACGGTGAGGGGCAAACGGATGCTAAATCGTTGTGTTGAACGGCGTTCGGTCTCTATCAAAGAATCCTCCCCATCCCTCTACGGGATTCTAGACCGCCTGGTCAATACGTCTCAATAGAACTCGAGTCTCATAATTAGCCACAGTGGAAAAGGTACATTAGTACTGGAACCAGGGAAAGAGCTTCGTTGGCCGGCTCAGGGAAGGCGCCAGACCCTCTCTGGGGCCAGCGATGGACCGCAGCTAGGTCTGATCGATAAGCCTGTGGTGAATCGCGTACAGGGCCAGCTCGAGCCGGTCGGAAACGCCCAGCTTGTCAAAAATATTGTGGAGGTGATTCTTGACCGTCTGCTCGCTGATGAAGAGCTTTTCGCCGATTTCCTTGTTGCGGAATCCCTGTGCGACGAGCTGGACGATCTCTTTTTCGCGGTCACTGAGGAGTGGCTTCTCACGCCGCGGCCCAGCCTCCGCGGACTTGGAGAAGGCCTTCATGACCTCTGCAGTCATGCGGTTGTCGAGCCAGATCTCTCCCGCGTGAACGCGATGGATACTCTTGACCAGGAGGTCGGTCGCCGATTGCTTCAGCACCACGCCGCGCGCTCCCAGCCGCATGGCGCGCACGACATCGCGGTCGTCCTCGGCCGCGGTCAGAACGATGACGCGCGTGGGAAGCGTGTCGAAATTCACTTCTTCGAGGACGGCGAGCCCATCCTTATCCGGCATGCGCAGATCCAGGAGGAGAATATCGGGTTTCAACTTCGACAGAAGCTTGATGCACTCGGTTCCATTGGAGGCTTCGCCCACAACGGCGAGCTCCTCATCGGAATCGAGCAGCTTGCGCAGGCCGTCGCGGAAAATGGCGTGATCGTCCGCGACCAGGACCCGAATCTGTTGTTTGTTCTTGGCCATACTAGCCGAGCGGGATTTCCACTGTGAGTCGGGCCCCATGCCCGGGGCTCGACTCCACCGTCAGAATCCCACCCACTGTCCGCGTGCGCTCCTTGATGGAAATCGGGCCCAGTCGCAGCCGGTCCAACTCGTCCCCGGTAAAACTTCCGGCAAAACTGAAGCCGTCGCCGTTATCGTCCACCACCAGGACGATGCGGCTATCGTCCTGCGAGAGTTTTACCACGACATGGGAAGCCTTCGCATGCTTTTTTATATTGTTGAGTGCTTCCCTGTATATCTGAAAGAGTTCGCGGCAAACGCGGTCGGGAGCCTGGAGCCGGGCCGAGTCAATCAAGAGGTCCACGGCCAGGTCGGATTCGTTGCAGAATCGCTCGGCGAAGCCGCGCATCAGGTCGACGAGGTCGGCGCTCTGGACACGCAGCGGGCGCAAGTCCGTGACCATGTGTCGCAGCTCAGCCGATTCGTTCCGGACGGTCTGTTGGAGGTTGGCCAAGCTCGCGGCAACCTGTTCGACCGCCCCGGGAAGCTTTCGCCGCATCACGTCAAGCTGCATCTCGACGCTGAGCAGCGTCTGGAGGATGCCGTCGTGGAGGTCGCGAGAGATGCGGCTCCGCTCGCCCTCGATGGCGCGAGCCCTGATGTGCCTCAAAAGGAATAGGTTGTCGAGCCCGGGGCCGATGCGCCGGGCGATGCGCTCGAACCGTTCCAGGTCGCGTCGCTTGAATCGCCGGCTGCCATTCAAGAGAAAGATCCGCCCCGTCGGTTGCCCCTGTTGCTCGAACGCCGCAGACATGAGCGACTGCCAGGGAGGGTCCTCTTCCCGATAAGCTTGCGGTGATCGAGGCGGGTGCTTGAAGGCGCGCCCGTTGCGCCGGTCCCACCCAAAACCTTCGCCGGGGCGGTTCAGCGCGTTCCAGCAAACACTGGCATGGAGATCGTCGAGCAGATAGCCCTCAGCGCGCAGCAGCGGCAAGTTTTCCGGGATCATGCGCTCGGTCTTGCCCATCTTAACCCTCCATAGGAACACCCGCTCGAGTTCGGCATCCCGATACGCCAGCAGGGCACTTTCACATTGAAACTCGTTGGCCAGCTCATCGAGCATCAGGCGGAGCGACTCAGCCAGTCCCTGTTCGACCTGGAACGTGGAGGCTAAACGCGCCAGAAACTCGTTGTCGGCAGCATGTCGGCGGTTGTGGTCGCCGAGGAAAGCAAGCCCCGTGCCCCCAGCGATGGCGCAGGCCACAAGGCCGAGCGAGGAGATTGTGCCGAGCCAGTGCAACTCCCCGCGCTCAAACGTGCGCACCCAAAGGGCCAGCGAAGAGATTCCTGCGAGCGCCACCCCCCAGCGGAAGCCCCAGCGGATCCCCGCGGCGTAAACCACGAACAAGTAGGGAAACCAGATCGGCACAATCGAAGGGCTGGAAACCAGCAGCACCGCCAGCGCCGCAAGGTCCACCACCAGCGGAACGTGCCAGTCCCGCCCACGCAGCAAATACTCGCCCACCAGAACAAGCACGGAGAAACCAAGATACGTGACCAGGAAGATAGCCGCCCGACTGGAATCTTGCGGGCCCTTGAGTTCCACCAGCGCCACGAGCGCCATCAGTTGGATGACCGGGCGCACGAGGGCTATTTGCCGTTCGAGGTGGCGGCGTTCCGCCTCGTGAGGAATCATCTGTGGGGACACACTTTCTTGTCACCCTGAGCGAAGCGAACGGGCGCTAGTAGCAGTCTAGCAATCCCCGCGAAAACCGCGCGGCCTTCGCGTGCCGCCGTTGCCTTCCTGTTAACCCACCGCCTCTTTGTCCCGCGCCAACAGGACATGCTAAACTTTCCTTTGCCGGTGGTGGGCGTAGCTCAGCTGGTAGAGCATCGGACTGTGGCTCCGAACGTCGTGGGTTCAAACCCCATCGCCCACCCCACACGCTCTTCCGGTAGCTTCCCCCAATACGCGGGCATTTCCAAAAGTCTAAAGTGATGACCGACGCTCAGATTCGCTGCCGCGCTCTCCTGTTCGATCTGGATGGCGTGCTCATTGACTCCACGCCCGCCGTAGCCCGGGTGTGGACAAGGTGGGCGCTCGAACATGGCTTTGACCCTCAAGAGGTCACGCGCCGAGCCCAAGGCCGCCCCAGCCTGACCACCGTCCGCGAATACCTTCCCCATGCCGACCACGCCGCGGAAAATCGCGAAGTCGAGCGCCGCGAAATTGAGGATCTCGAAGGCGTAGTTCCCTTGCCCGGCGCGCTCGCCCTTCTCCGTGCGCTCCCGCCCGATCGCTGGACCATCGTGACCTCCTGCACACGGCCTCTCGCCGAGGTGCGCATTCGCGCTGCCGGCCTGCCCGTGCCGCCGCACCTCGTCACCTCCCTCGATGTGCAACGCGGCAAACCTGATCCTGAGCCCTTCGAGAAAGGCGCTGCGGTCCTCGGCTTCGCGCCCGCCGACTGCATCGTCCTCGAAGATACTTCCGCCGGCATTCGCGCCGCGAAAGCTGCCGGCGCCCGCATTATCGCCCTGCGCACCACCGTCCCGGATGCGGAACTCTCTGCCGCCGGGGCCGATTGGATCGCCACGAATTGCGCTTCCCTCTCTCTCTCCTCTCTCGATGGCGCAGGTGAGCTCTCGCTTCTTCTGCATACCCGGGACTGATTCGGTCACCGCCCCGAAACGTTCTGTCGGGATTCCCTTGCTACGCGCCTCCGGGTGAGATAGAAACTCCAGTAGTTGACGCCACTGCTTGAGACCAAAGACTGCGGCGATCACCGCACTTCTGCCAGAGGAGATTCAATGACCACGACGGCCAACACGGACCCTTCCAACTTAGCGCCCGGCAAAATGCGCGCGGACTCAGCTCCGCGGCGCCGCGTTTGGATCGTGGGCGGCGTCATTCTCTTGCTGCTCGTGCTGGCGGGTCAGCTGGCCTATTCGGTCTCGCGGGAGTCTCTGAGCTGGGACGAGGGCGACCATATCTTTGCCGGATACATGTCGTGGAAGCACGCGGATTTCGGCCTGAATCCCGAGCATCCCCCGCTCGTCAAAATGGTCGCCACGTTCCCGCTTCTGCTCATGAAGCTTCAGGTGCCGAAGCTGCAGAACCGCAATTTCAAGCACGAAGCCTATTTCGGCGGCAGGGACCTCATCTACGGCAACGACGCCGGGAAGATCATTTTTCGCGCCCGCATGGCGGCAGCCGTCTTCGCTGTGCTGCTCGCGCTTTTCGCCTTCCTCGTGGCGCGAGATATGTTCGGAACCGGCGCTGCCTTCATCGCCCTCACGCTCGTGGTCTTTGAGCCCAACCTCCTCGCGCACGGAGCGATGGTCACGACCGATACCGGGTTGGCCTGTTTCCTCCTGGCCACGATCTATGCCTTCTACCGGTACGTGAAAGCACCATCTCTGTGGCGTGTGGGAATCGTAGGCCTCGCGGCGGGACTCGCGGCAGCCGCCAAACATTCCGCGATTCTCTTGTTACCCATGCTGCTGCTCCTCGCTTTCACCGAAATTCTCCGCCGCCCCGCCCGTCCCGATCAGCCCGCCCGCTCCGAACCGGACGCTGCCGTAGTGCCGGAAACCAGGAGCAGGCAGGCGCTCCGGCTTGGAGCCGCGCTGCTCGCAGCGGGAGTCATCGCCTTCGTCATTCTGTGGGGCGTTTACGGGTTTCGCTACCATGCCCGGCCGGACGGACTGCAAATCAACCCGCCCATGACTGAGGCCGTGCACGGCTTGAAGCCGGTTGAAGCCCGCGGCATCATGGCGTTCGCGCGCTGGCATTTGCTGCCGGAGTCCTATCTGTACGGCCTTGTGGACGTTCAAGCCGTCGCGCACTTCTGGCCCAGCTACATCTTCGGCAAGGTCTACGCGCACGGCGTGTGGTTCTACTTCCCTGCCGCCTTTGTCATCAAGTCCAGTCTCGCCTTGTTGGCGCTGTCGTTGCTTGCCGTCATCGCCATTGCCCTCGGCAAGCTGCGCTCTTGGCGCGAAATCCTTTTTCTGACCATCCCGCCGTCGATTTATATGCTCGTGTCCATGGGATCCCACTTGAACATCGGCGCGCGTCACATCCTCCTGGTATTTGTATTTGCCTCGATCCTCGCCGCCGGGGCCGCCTGGGCTCTCATCCGAGCGGACCGCCGTTGGATCTATCCCATCGGAGCGTTGCTGCTGTTTCACGTCGTTTCCTCGGTCCGCGCCTTCCCCACCTCTTACATGGCTTACTCGAACGAACTCTGGGGAGGCCCTTCGGCCACCTACAAATACCTCACCGATTCGAACACCGACTGGGGACAGCAACTGATCGGCACGAAGAAGTATCTGGATCGGCGCGGCGTGCAGAACTGCTGGTTTGCGTACACCGTTGAACCCGCCATCAGACCCAGCGATTACGGGATTCCCTGCCGGCCGCTGCCCACGCCCGACACGAACTGGTTCGGCGAACAGATTGATGTTCCTCCGGTGATTGAAGGCCCCGTGCTCATCAGCCATCTGGTCCTCAGCGGCTATGAGTCTGGCTCCAACGTCCTGAATCCTTATCGCGACTTCCAGAAGCTTCGCCCCTCCGCCGTGATTGAGCATGGCGTGTTCGTCTTCGACGGCACGTTCCACGTCCCCCTGGCGTCCGCGCTCGGGCATGTCCAACGGTCGAGCGCCCTGCTCCGTCGCCGGCAACTCGACGGAGCACTCGTGGAGGCGCAGGCCGCCGTGGCCTTGGCTCCGGACGCCATGCAGCCGCAGGTGCTCCTGGGAGCCGTCCTTGTGGCCATGCATCGCGACGCCGAAGCTCGCCCGGCATACGAGAAGGCGCTGGCCATCGCCAAAACGATGGAGCCAAGCGCCCAAGAGAATTGGGTCCCCGCCGTCCGGCAGAAATTGAGCCCTCGCTAAGGAATCCCTCTTCACGTCTCGCCGCCCCTCCACTCGCGGTCTTCGCGACCGGTTACAGACGCTGCGACCAAGGGTCATCAGTCCACAGGCGAAAGTGCTACTATCGGGTCGTTTCCATGGAGGTGATGGCTGATGTCAGAGAAACACCTTGTAGGTCGTCGCCAGTTCATCCTGATTTCTGCGGGAGTGGTTGCTGGAGGGATCGGGATTTCCAGCAGAAGCAGCGCTTCGCAGGACGAAATTCAGGAAGCTGCCAAGAAAGTGGGTCGCATAGCACGACGCAGGCTCGACCGCTCGGGTCGGGAAGTTTCCGTGCTGATTGGCGCTGCCACATGGTCCGCGCCGGCCGTCCAAGCTGGAATCCAGTGCGGGGTGAATTACTGGCACAAGTCGGACAAATGGGACCGGGAAACCGTGCCCCAGGCCATCCTCAAGAACCGTGACGCACACTACTGCGAAGTGTGTTGTGATCGGGTTCGCGGCAATCACGAGACGGGCGAGATCGACGAGGAAGCGCACTACCGCTTTGTGAAAGAGGCCTTGGCGCGCACCGGGCTCGGCTATTTTGACGACATGATGTTTCACTTCGGCTACCACAACGTGGCCGAAATCCAGAACCGTGGATTGATTCGTGCTTACGAGCGCCTGAAAAAGGAAGGGCTGGTGCGTCACCTCTGCCTTTCGCAGCACAGCTACCAAGGCAACAGCAGGGTGAAGGACGGCGAGCCTAACCACAAGATCCTCACAGCGGTATTGAACGACGGCCACTACGAGCACGCGCAGTTCCCCTTCACCTATGGAGACAACCAGGCCATCAGCGACTTTGTGAGCATGGCCAAAACGAAAGGCTTCGGCACCACCGCCATGAAGACCACGGGAGGCGCCGGGCGCATGGTGGACGACCGCGAATTCATGAAAAGCTTTCCCACCGGCACCACGCCTCACCACGCCCTGGCTCGCTGGTTGACCACCCAGACGCCCTTGAGTTGTGCCGTGATCCAGATCAACAACCTCGATCAGTTCGTGGACACCTACTCCGGGGCAGGCAAGTCCTTGCGCGCAGAGGATTCACGGGCTATCGAAATGATGCGCCTGTATGCGGACCGGGAGGTCTGTCGGCTGTGCAATGACTGCATGACGCGCTGCGAGAAAGGCCTCCCGATTGCCGAGATTCTGCGCTATGAGAGGTATGCTAGGGACCACCACGAGATGGAGCGGGCCCGCGGACTCTATGCAAGGCTAAAACTTGACGCCGGTGAGTGCTCCGCCTGCGGTGCTTGTCTGCCTCATTGTCCGCAGGGCCTGAAAATTCCCGAGAAGCTCCGCCAGGCACATCGCCTTCTCAGTTGAACGACCAACTCCTGGTAGGTCGGGAAACCGGACATCTGCCCTACCATTACCGCACTTCTCCGGTAAATGCGTTAATCGGGCATTAGGCTTCGTTGATTTGCCCCCTGCGTTAATCTAAGATGGCGCGCCAAATGGCGGCCGCGCCCTTTTCGATTGCCAGCACTATTTCCCACTACCGCATTCTGAGGCAGTTGGGCGGCGGCACGGCGTTGTGTATGGAGGTTACGGCGAAATGAAAGAACAAAGACGCCCTAAGCTCTCCGGAATCCAAGTGGGAATCACGGGCGAATACTTGGTAGCGGCCGAGCTTTCGCGTCGCGGCTATGTTGCTACGCTAACGCTTCGCAACACTCGCGGGATCGACATCCTCGCCTCGAACTCAGATGCCACTCGATCGGTCGGCATCCAAGTTAAAACTGCACAGGGTGTAAGGCCTGACTGGATGATGAATAAGAAGGCTGAGGCGGACCTTGCCGAAAACCTTCTCTACGTCTTCATTTGCCTCGCTCCAGAAGGTTCAGCAACCTTCTATGTTGTACCGCGTAAAGTTGTAGCGAAGTACGTGCGCGAAAGTCACGCCGAGTGGTTAAAAACGCCAGGGAGGCAAGGTCAAGCCCACAAGGACACAGATATGCGGCGGTACAAAGACCCTGCGCATGAGTACAAGAATCGGTGGGATCTCCTCGGCCTAGGCTAACCGGACATGTTTGGCCCAGTAACCACTTGTCTATTTTATGCGTTAATCATAAGTTGAGAAGCCCTTACCGGGCGGGTGGCGCAGACGTTCGCCGCTCAGACGAATTTGGGTGCCGCACCCTTGTGGGTGCTCAAGGGTGCGGGTCTAGAATCAACTTCATCACAGACGTATGCCGGAGCGAGGAAGCTGCCATTAGAATCCCTCGCCCACCTCGAAAAACCTGTGGATAACTACAACATGCCTATTGCATTCTGGTAATAGAAGTGCTACAATGGCTCGTGAAAAGTCGCCCCAGCCCCGCTAACTCCCCCAGAATCAACACTTACAGAAAACGCGCCTGCAACCCATCTGGAATCAACACATACAAAATCATTGAACTTAAAACCGTTCAGAATCAACACTTACAGAAAAGGGCCGGTGTCCCCCCTCCCTTCCCGCCGTCCCTCCGCCCATCCTGGCCAGCCACAGATCACGCTCCTTCACAACAACCGCCTTTGCCGTCCGTCTATACAGGACGATACAATCCCGAAGGGGAATCTGTGTCCGGACATCCATACAGGAGCTAACTGATGAACCAGCCGCATCGCGTCGTCCTGCTAACCGGAATGCTGCTCGCCTGGGCCGCCGCTCCCTCCATACTTCGCGCGCAAGAGAAGGACGCCAAGCCCGTCGAAGCTCCCGCACCGCCTCCGAAGGAGGAATCCTTCGCCACCGACCACACCATCAAGATCAACGGCCAGACCATTCCCTACCGCGCGACCGTGGCCAACATCATTCTCAAGGACGAGAAGGGCGAGCCCACGGCGACGCTCTACTACACCGCCTACACCCGCACGGACGTGAAGGACACGAGCCAGCGGCCCCTGGCATTTCTCTACAACGGCGGTCCGGGATCTTCATCCATCTGGCTGCACATGGGCGCGTTCGGCCCGCGCCGCGTGCTCACCGCGGATGCCGCCCCGACCCCGCCCGCTCCGTATAGGCTCACCGACAATGCCTACAGTCTGCTCGACAAAGCGGACCTGGTCTTCATCGATCCGGTAGGCACGGGCTTCAGCCGCGCCGCCGGCAAAGCGAAGGATAAAGACTTCTGGGGCGTGGATGAAGACGTGAAGTCCCTCGCGCAATTCGTCAGCGCCTATGTCGGCCGCAACGACCGCTGGAACTCGCCGAAATTCCTGATCGGCGAGAGTTACGGCACCTTCCGTTCGGCCGCCCTCGCCGATCATCTGCGCGAGCACGAGAGCATGGATCTGAATGGAATCGTGATGATCTCGACTGTCCTGGATTTGGGCATGATCTCGTTTCATACGGGAGAAGACCTGCCCTATGTCCTCTATCTCCCCACCTACGCCGCGACCGCGTGGTACCACAAAGTCCTCAAGGAACGCCCTGAGGACCTCCCAGCTTTTCTCGCCGAAGCCAAGCAGTTTGCCGCGACCGAATACGCTGCGGCGCTCCTGAAGGGCGCGAACCTCAGCTCCGCGGAAAAGACCGCCCTTGCCAGGAAGCTCTCGCGTTTCACCGGCCTCAGCGAGAACTATTTGCTCGACGCCAACCTGCGCGTGAAGCTGCCTCAATTCATGCAGGAGCTCCAGCGCAAGCGCGGCCTCGCCACCGGCCGTCTTGACGCTCGCTTTTCCGGTCCGATCTACGACCTTCTCAGCGAATACGCCGAGTACGACCCGCAGGACACTGCAGTCAGCGGCGCCTTCACCGCGGCGTTTAACACCTATATACGCGAAGAGCTGAAAGTCGCCCCGGACAAGTCCTATCAGGTGATGGCTAACGTCGGCCACGATTGGGAGTGGAAACACGCCGCAAATAGGGAGTACGGATTCCCCGGTGCGCCCAGCGTCGAAGGCGATCTGGTCAGTGCCATGATCTCCAACCCGCACCTGCAGGTGCAGGTCGAAAACGGTTTCTACGATCTCGCCACGCCCTTCTTCGGCACCGAATACACCATGGACCATCTCGGTCTGCCGGAGAAACTCCGCGCCAACATTCACCTCGAGTACTACGACGCGGGACACATGATGTACCTGCGTGAGCCCGACCTCGCCAAATTGAAAGCCAACGTCGCCGCCTTCATCGACGCTGCCTCCAAGCCTGCTTCTTCACAGCAGGAGGCCCATTAGTGCTCGCTCTTTGTTTTCAGCCGAACCAGCGCCTTTTTCCTTCCGAGCGAAGGGCCGGCGCCTCTTGCTGGCCCGCAGCGAGGCCCTTTGCCTTTCGCTCGCGCTCTTCGCGAGCAATGAACGCCGCCGGCAGCTTCAGGCGTGTGTGCCAAGAACAATGAGGGAACTTCCAAAGGGTAGCGGCGCCGCGCGAAACAAGCGCTGTTCGGCGCGAGAGATTCCGTAGAGGGTGCGGTTCAGCCATTTCGCTGGTACGTGCGGAACGGCCGGTTTGGCCCCCAGCAGCTTTCCCGCAGCTCGCGCCGCCAATTTCGCCGGAAACATCCAGTGAAAAAAGTATCGCTCGGCAAGAATTTTCATCCCCGCGGTGCCCGCCACCGCGCGGAAGCTCGATCGCGTGAATCGTGTCCTGTGCTGGTTCAGATCGTCGTGACTGGTCCACAGCGCCAGAAAGGCCGGCACCGTGATCGCGACCATTCCGCGCGCATCCAGCAAGCTCAGCGCGTGGCGCAATGCGTCACCGGGCCTATCCAGATGCTCGAGAACGTCCAGCATGAGGATGAGCGAGTAGAACTTCCCCGGCTGGAACGACGCATCGAATGGGCCGATGTGTATGCGTGCCGCGTGCGGGGCATTTGGGGAAACGAGTTCCCCGGAGAATTCGACGCCTTCGACCTCACCGAATTCACTCAGGCGGTCGAAGAAGAGCCCGTTGCCGCAGCCTACATCGAGAATCGAGCGCCATCCGCCAGTCGGTTGCCGCCCACGCAGGATCTCAACGAGCATCTCTTCGCGGGCGCGCCACCACCAGTGCTCGCGATACAGTGTTTCGTAGGCTTGGCCGTATGCGGGTTCCACGCTCGATCCTCAGACCGGCGGCGACGGGGGCCGGCTAGACACGCGTGCTCGCAGACGAAGCGGAGTGGCTGTCCTGCCCGGTGTTCTGCTGGAGGGAGGACACGTTCCCAACGAGGCGCCCCACGATGTAATGCGGCCGCGCTTTCACTTCTTCATAGACGCGGCCCACGTATTCGCCGATGATCCCCAGAAAGAAAAGCAACACGCCCGAGAGAAACGTCAGGAGGAGAATTTCCGCCGTGAACCCGCGGGGAGACTGGCGCAGGATGAATTTTGCGTAGAGCGAGTAAAGAGCGAAGAGGCCGACGAGCGCGACGGTTACCGCTCCCAGCATGGCCGCGGCGCGAATCGGCACGATGGAGAAGGCAAACAGACCGTCGGAGGCGAGCTTCACCAGGTGCAGAAAGCTGTACTTGCTCCGCCCGGCATGGCGCTCGGCGCGCTCAACTTCAATCCCCGCCTGGCGAAACCCCACCCAGCTCCGCAGGCCGCGCAAGTAACGATGATGCTCCGGCATGCGGCGCAGATGCTCCACCACCCGGCGCGACATCAGCCCGAAATCGCCGCTATCGAGCGGCAGCCGCACGTCCGACAAACTTGCCAGCACGCGGTAGAAGAGGAAATAGCAGACGCGCAGCGCCCAGGATTCCTTGCGCCGAGTACGCTGAGCATACACGACATCATTGCCTTCAAAGTACTTTTCGATAAATGCAGGAAACACTTCCGGAGCGTCCTGCAGGTCGCCGTCCATGACGATGGTGACGTCGCCGCGGACATAGTCCAAAGCGGCGCTCAGAGCGGCTTGGTGGCCGAAATTGCGCGAGAGGGCTACGCCCAGAATGCGATCGTCGCGTCCGGCTTCTTCCTCGATCATGGCGAGGGTACCGTCCGTGCTGCCGTCGTCGACGAGCACGATCTGGTGCGGCCCGCCGGGAACCGTATCGAGAACCGCACGCAGGCGGCGGAGCAGCTCCGGAAGCACAGACTCCTCGTTGTGAACGGGAATGGCGACCGATACGCGCGCGCTGCGGCTCATGGCTTTGCTCGTCCCTTGCAATACACCATATGCCAGAGCGGCACGCCAAGCAATGGGACCGCGTACGGTTCAAAAACGGCAACATCGAAACTGCTGTCGAACAGAGCGCGCCAGGCTGCCAGCGGGCGCGCGTGGTGACCGCGGTCGTGGCGCGCAAGCCAACGCGCGACGGAAGGCCTCTCGGGAAGGACAAGGTCCAGCACGTGAACGAAGCCCTCCGGAGAAACCACGGCCGCCACCGCCGCCAGGACGCGCCGGGCCTCCTCATCGGAGAGGTGGTGCAAAAAACTGTTGACGAGGACGAAGTCGAAGCTCTGGCCCGCGGAAAAGTCGTGATGGCGAATATCCGCGACGATGAATTCGCGCTGATAATGGCGCCGGGCCCACGCGACGTAGCGAGGATTGATGTCCACGCCGAGGTAATCGGCGGAGACGAACAGCCCGGCGTTGGTTCCGGGGCCGCAGCCCACGTCGAGGACGCGCCGCACGCGCTGGAGATCATTGCAGGCCAGGAGAGGCGCGAGCTTTTTCATGGCAAACGGCCATTGGATCAGCCGGTAGAGAAACGTTTGTTCAAGGATCGCGTCCGCGAATTTCACTGTCGCCACCAGACTTCGAAGTTGCCGATATCTTCCTCATCGTCGAATTGCCCGGCGATTTTTCGATATGACTCTTCCGCGTAGGACCCCGAGAATCCAGGCTCCGTATTGACGACCAGCACCTTGATCGCGGGATCGTTGGCGAGGCGCAAGATTTGCCGGTCTCTCACTCGCTGATCCACGAAGAAATCGAAAAGCATTGGCGTCGGATTCCGCTTTCCTGTCAGGAAATACACTTCCGGGCAGTCGGGACCGGCGAGGATTTCTCCGTTCGCGGCGTGTTCGTTGATAAATGGGACGAGGCGCTCGTACACGCCAGCCGTTTCCAGGGAAACGCGGAGCCGGCCTGCCCTGGCGAGGTCGAGCGTGGCCACCTGAAGGTCGGGTCCGAATCCCTTTCCCATGTCGTCCAAGAATCCCGGAGCAAAGAGGAACACCGCGAAGACGAGATAGTATCCGCCCAGCGCGACTCGAACCGTGCGAGGCACCGATGGAACTGTCTTCAAGAGCGCCGCACCGGCCAATACGACCAGAGGCGCAACGTAACAGAAGTAGATTTCCGCCGCAAACGGGAACCGTACGACCGAGCAGAGAGAAGCCGCGCCGGCGAGCAGGAGTAAGCGTTCTTGGTCGGAAGCTGCGACCGGCGGCAAGCTTCGCGGGTAGCCCAAGAGACGGGCGATGCATAGCAGGGCGAGCAACGGTATCAACCCCTCGGCAGTGTGCCAGACAACTCGATAGGCTGCAGGATACCGGTAGGCTAGGGCGAGCAGAACTGCAAGCAGCACAAAGAATCCTGCGCTGCCTGCTTGGCGCAGCCAGCCGCGGCTCTTCGCGAGAAGAATTACGACTCCGGCAAGTAGCAGCGTGGGGAGCCTGGTAACAATGGCCGGCGGGAACATGGTCGCGCCGGAGATACGTTTGGCCGGGAGGACGAAAACTCCCATCGCGAATGCAGGCAACGAATGGGACTTCACGTAGGGCCACAGAAAGAGTGCGATGGGCAGAGCGGCTCCAGCGAGGAGAGGCGCAACCATCCGGAAGAGCGTCGTGAATCGCTCACGGGCCGTTCCAGGCATCCGCCGCCCTTCCCTGGCGACGAGAAGAAAACCCAGCGTCGCAGCAGGCAATACATACTCGAGATACTCCGACCCTTGATGGCGTCCTTGCACGAGCACCACCAGCAACGCCACGAGTGCAAGTACGGAACAAACAACGAACGCAAAGTACAGGCGCCCGCGCCGGCTGGTTTCCACCGCGCGGGCCGCGGGAAAAGACTGCTCGCGGAAGATCAAGTAGATGAGGACTGCGGCAAGAAAATAGAGGGCGACGCTCTTCACCAGGAAAGATAGCCCAACACAAACCCCAGCGAGAACCAGCCACACTACCGCCGGCTTCTTCACGTAGCGAAACAGCGCCGCGATTCCGAACGTGGCGAAGAAAAGGCTGTACCAAGAAGGCACCGCAGCGGCGTAATTGGGCACGCTCCAGGAAACGGCGAGTAGCGTGATGCCGGCGGCAGCCCATCCAGGAGCGAGTTCCGTGGCAATGAAATAGACGGCCGGTACCCAGGCGAGAAAAAACACAAAGAGCACGATGCGGAGAGAGAACAGGTTGACGCCCAGGTGGCGGAAGGCGAAGGAATTGAGGAACGTCAGGCCGCCGGTGTATAGCTCGGTAAAATCGCGGTGCGGCAGCTCGCCGCTCATGACGCGCTCTGCGCTCTGCGCCAGAGAGCCTTCGTCGTGGGGGATCCACCCGCGACGAAGTTGGGTGGCCATGTAGACGCCGCTCACTCCCCACGCGAGCAGAAATAGCACAGCGTTCCGGATTCTCCGGGACGATCCTCCGCCAGTCATGCCCGCTAGTCTATCGCATCTCCGCATCGCGACGGGGCGGCACAATGTGAGCCACCTTCAGGGGCGCAAGCTCACACCCGGCATGCCCGGCAGCAGAGAGGAGCGCGAGTCGAGCGATGGTCCCACAGGGCGCAGCCATCGGCGGGAAACGCGTTTCGGCGGGCCTACACGGTCTTTTCGGAGACGGCTTTGGCCTGCAGGAAGAGCAACAGGTAATCTCTCCCGCCGGCCTTCGAATCGGTGCCCGACATATTGAAGCCGCCGAAGGGGTGCGCACCGACCATCGCGCCGGTGCACTTGCGGTTGAAGTAGAGATTGCCCACGTGGAAGAGCTCGGCCGCCTTCTCAAGCTTTTCCCGATTGCGAGAGTACACGGCACCAGTGAGGCCAAACTCGGTGTCATTGGCAACCTCAAGGGCATGGTCGAAGTTGCGCGCTTCGATCACGGCAAGGACGGGGCCGAAAATCTCTTCCTGTGCGATGCGGGACTGGGGATCCACGCCGGTGAAAATGGTCGGCTGGATGAAGTGGCCATCACCCTCGGCAGGCTTGCCGCCGAGAACGAGTTTCCCTTCCCTCATTCCCACCTTGATGTAATCGAGTATCCTCTTCATCGCAGATTCATTGATGACAGGACCCATCTGGTGGGCTGGATTTTCGCTGGGGCCCACGGCGATTTTCTTCGCCCGGTCGATCAGCTTCTCGACAAAGGCGTCGTGGACCTTCTCCGCGACGATGGCGCGCGAGCATGCGGAGCACTTCTGTCCCTGGTAGCCAAACGCGGAAACCACGACGCCTTCGACGGCAGCGCCGAGGTCAGCGTCTTCGTCCACGATGATCGCGTCCTTGCCTCCCATTTCGAGAATCGCGCGTTTGATCCAAATCTGGCCGGGCACGGCCTTCGCGGCGAGCTCGCTGATCCGCAGCCCCACCTCTCTTGAACCGGTAAAGGCGATGAACCGGGTCTTGGGGTGCTGGACGATGGTGTCCCCGATCGCGCTGCCCGGGCCGGTGATGAAGTTGAGCGCCTCCCTCGGAAAGCCGGCCTCGTAGAGGATATCGACAAATCTTGCGGCGATCGTGGGCGTATCGCTCGCGGGCTTGAGCACGACGGTGTTGCCGGTCACCAACGCGGCCACAGTCATCCCGGCCATAATCGCGCAGGGGAAATTCCATGGGGGAATCACGGCGCCGACGCCCAGGGCGATGTACACAAGGTAGTTCTTTTCGCCCTTCAGCGGCGTCAACGGCTGTGGGCCGGCAAGCCGAAGCATTTCCCGCGCGTAGAATTCGCAAAAGTCGATCGCTTCCGCGGTATCCGCATCCGCCTCACCCCAGGTCTTGCCCGCCTCGTAACAGAGGAGCCCGGACATTTCCATCTTGCGCTCGCGCAGGATTTTCGCGGCGCGGAACAGGCACTCGGCGCGCTCCCGTGCGGGAACGCGCTTCCACGAATCAAAAGCATCGTGTGCCGCCTCGATGGCGCGCACGGCCATCTCCGCCGTGGCCACCGGGAAAACCCCGATCACCTGGGACGGGTGGGAGGGATTCGTAGAAGCCCTTTTTTCTTTGGTCGTGACGGACCGACCACCAATGCAGATCGGATACTCTCGGCCGAATTCACCCGCGACTTTCTTGAGCGCTTCTTTCATCGCCCGCGTGTTTTCGGGCTTTGTGAAATCCGTTTGCGGCTCATTGGAGAATTCGCCGCGGTCAAGCTTCACCTCAGTCTTCGACACGGGCTTACTCCATTTTCGGTGTTGGATCGTACCCATAGAGCCAGGCAAAGCTCATCTTACCGCCCCACGAATGAGCCTCACAAGCAACACACACGCTTGGCAGGTCATTTCGTGACGAGGGCGAGGGAGTTGATGTGGTAGCCGAGGAGAAAAGCCTTCCCATCCGCAATCTGCCAAGTGAAAGTCTCATCTGCGTCGGCGAGGGCAAATTTCGTATGGTATACAAGGACAACGCGCGTACCCGAAGTTGTCCAATTCACGTTGAACTGCGTTTGCGCGGGATCCTGGACATTTCCGAGTTTGCGATGGACGGCGGACAGGAGGGCCAGCAAGTCGTCGCGGCTACTCGCATTGCGTAACTCGGGCGCAGCCGAAGCATAGATTTCATCGTATTGGGCGGCATCGAGCTGCTGATGGAACTTAAGCACTCCGGCTCTGCCGAGTCCGACATCTTGCATGGTGTTCCCGCACCCAACGCCAATGGAAATGGCCAATAGAGCAAGCCAGCACACTCCGCTTCTCACCGTGGCCCTCCGTTCGCCGCTCATTGCAGCGACGCAGCTCTCTTGCGTATACCTTCTATGTACGTGCGCGATTGAAGTCAAGGGAGATTTGCGCGTGAAACACGTCGCACGGGCCGGGCGCTCCGTGGAAATCGCGGATCAGTACCTCGACGCGCGGTACTCGCTCGGGTTCATGATTTACTTTCCCGGTGGGGAGGACGACAGCAAGTTCCGCGACGTGATTCCCGGAACTCCCGCGGGCCAGGCGGGTATTCCCGCAGGGGCAAAACTCCTAGCTGTCAATGGCCGCCGCTGGTCCGCGGAAATCCTGCGCGAGGCAATTCGCGCCGCGAAAAACTCGTCGCAGCCGATCGAGCTGCTCGTGGACAACGACGATTTCCTCAAGACTTACCGCCTCGACTACCACGGCGGCGAGCGCTATCCCCATCTGGAGCGCGACCCCGCCGCGCCCGACCTGCTGTCGGACATCGCGAAGTGCCGCGCCCCGGCCGTTACCCATTAGAAGGGCGGGAGACGCCACTCTGCAATTCTCCGAGGTTACGGAAATCAGCTTGAAAGGATAAAGTCGCCCCTGCAGGAAGAGCTATCGGGGAGGCAGGGCCAGTCGCCAGACCGATAGGAGGGTTACGCAAGACCTAAGGCAGGCGATTCTGTCGGCGCGAGGCCGGCGCTACAAACTGCGGGGCATGGAAATCGGGACGCGATTCCGCTAGACTGGAGCCCTTCATGACCGATCCCAATGCGAAGCCACGGATTGCGCTGGGCGCAGACCACGCCGGCTACCACATAAAGGAAACCATCAAGCAGTACCTCGAAGAAGCGGGATATGCGGTGGACGACCTCGGGACGTGGTCCGAGGAGGCGGTGGACTATCCCGACTACGGCAAGGCGGTGGGCGAGCGCGTGGCGCGCGGCGAGGACGATCTCGGGATCGGTGTTTGCGGGACGGGCATCGGCATGGCCATCGTGGCGAACAAGGTGCCGGGCATTCGCGCGGCAGTGGCGCACGATGAGATGACGGCCCGGCTGGCTCGCGAGCATAACGACGCCAACGTGTTGACCTTGGGCGGGCGCGTGGTGAACGAGGCGCAGGCCATCCAGATCGTGAAGACGTTTCTCAGCGCGCGCTTCGCCGGAGGCCGCCACCAGCGACGCGTGAATAAGATTGCTCAGATCGAAACGGAAGAGCGCCGGGGAAGCACGGCGGCGCCGAACGCATAAAGGGAGCAGAGCGAATGAGCCAGACGACAGCAGCGAATGAGCGGATGAAGCGTCCGCTGGAGCTGACCGACCCGGAAATCGCGGCGCTCCTGCGCAGCGAAGCGCAGCGGCAAACGACAACGCTGGAGCTGATCCCATCGGAGAACCTCGTCTCCGAAGCGGTGCTCGAGGCGATGGGCTCGGTTTTCACCAACAAGTACGCCGAGGGCTATCCCGGCAAGCGGTATTACGGCGGGTGCGAATTCACCGACCAGGTCGAGCAGTTGGCGATTGACCGCGCCAAGGCGCTCTTCGGCGCCGAGCACGTCAACGTGCAGGCGCATTCGGGCACGCAGGCGAACATCGCGGTTTACATGACGGCGCTGCAGCCGGGCGACACGGTCCTGGGCATGAACCTGGCGCATGGCGGCCACCTGACGCACGGCCACCCGCTCAATTTCTCGGGGAAAATGTACAAATTCGTAGCCTACGGCGTGCGCCAGGACACCGAGACCATCGACTACGACGAGGTGGATCGGCTGGCGCAAGAACACAAGCCCAAGATGGTTGTGGTGGGGGCGAGCGCATATTCGCGGATCATTGATTTCGCGCGGCTGGGGAAAGTTGCGAAATCGGTGGGCGCGATGCTGTTCGTGGACATGGCCCATATTGCGGGGCTCGTCGCCGCGGGAGTGCACCCGAGTCCGGTGCCGCATGCGGACTTTGTTTCCACCACCACGCACAAGACGCTGCGCGGGCCACGCGGCGGCCTGGTTTTCTGCCGCGAAGAATACATGAAGGACCTCGATCGGGTGACGTTTCCGGGAACGCAGGGCGGACCACTCGTACACACGATCGCGGCGAAGGCTGTTTGTTTGAAGGAAGCGATGGAGCCGGAATTCCGCGAATACCAAAAGCAGGTCGTGGCCAACGCGAAGGCGCTCGCCGCAGTCGTGGCGAAACGCGGCTTCCGCATCGTTTCGGGCGGGACCGACAATCACCTTTTCCTCGTCGAGCTGCACACGCGCGGGCTCACCGGACGCGACGCCCAAACGGCTCTCGACCGCGCCGGCATCACCGTCAACAAGAACGCGATTCCCTTCGATCCGCTGCCGCCGGCCAAGGGCGGCGGAATCCGCCTGGGCAGCCCGTCGGTCACGAGCCGGGGCATGCTCGAGCCGGAGATGGAGCAAATCGGCGGCTGGCTGGCGGACGTGCTCGAGCACCTAGGCGACACCGCGACCGAGGGGCGCGTGCGGGCGCAGGTCGCGGCGCTGGCGATGCGCTTCCCGATTTACCTTCAACGCGCCCGCCTGGCAGGCGCGACAGCGCCGGCCGAAACGCAGCACACACGCGCGTAGGACTCGGCGCGGCCAGCGAGTTGTACTGCGAGGCGCTGAATCAGAGTACTGTGCGGGTCCAGGGCCCTCTTTTGCATTTCCACGGGCCATGGCTTGTGCGGCGGCTCGCGCCGTACTGCTGCCGCATCGAATTGTCCGCTCTTCCCGAAGAAAACGACGAAGAAACACTCCTCTTTTCAATGGGATGGGAAACGGCCAAGATGCACCTCGGAAGCCGCCAAGCGATTGCGGACGTGCGCCGCGACCTGGCCTCACGCCGTGGGCGCTGGCTGCACAAAGCGGCAAAGGCGATGGCCCCGGCGACGCTCGCCGACTGGGAACGCTGGCGCAGTGCAGCGAAACGCACACCGAAGGGCTAGCCCTTCTTAGAAAACGTCCCTCCAGCGGTCCACTGTCCCAAGACTGTCCGCAGGGGCAGTAGATTTCCGGCAAACGTCCATTTAAGGTTGCCTTGTCGAGGCGGGGATGGAGAAGGAGAGTACCTTCCAACGAGCGCGGCAAGTCCAGGACGGCTTCTGTCCTTTCGCTGGGCCGTTGCCGGCCAGACCGGACGCAACTTCCCGGGCGTACCTCGAAGTGGACAACGGGAAACGCTCGCGCAGTTCCTGCCACGGTTGAGGTGAGGCGATGGTGGACACGCAAGCCTTTGGGTTGTTCAAAGAGGGCCTGACACTGCTCCGGAATAGCTACCCGCAACAGGCGCTCAAGTACATGCAACGGGCGGTCGATCTCGAGAGAACCAATCCCTATTACATGTCGTACCTGGGCGTCGTGCTGGCCAGATCGGAACGGCGCTGGGCCGAGGCCGAGCAGCTCTGCGACACTGCGGTGCGGATGAAGCGGAATCAGGCGCAGCTTTATCTGAATTTGGCGGAAGTGTACATGGCCGCGGACCGGAAAGAAGATGCGATGGAAGTGCTGCGGAGCGGCCTGAGGTACGCCCGGCGCGACGTCCGGCTGAACATCGCCATGAACCGCTTGACCGAACGCCGGCGGCCGGTCCTGCCCTTCCTCACGCGGAAGCACCCGCTCAATCGCCAGCTCGGGATTCTGCGGCACCGCACGCTGCAGATGCTCGGGTACAGCTGAAGGAGTTTTCTCCTCAACCCCCAAACCCCGCGAGGCGAGCGTTCCTGAGGCGCTCGCCTCGCGGCCTTTTCAGAGAGCAATCAGGACATGAGACCGGCGCCGGGCTGCGCTTACTGCCGGGGCGGAGCGTCGCGGCTACCTGCGCGTAGGGATCGAAGACTCGACGAACGATTCCCGGAAGCCGATTTCCATCAGGAGCTTCAGGCCTACACCAAACCTGCCACTGTCCAGGGATTCGACACGAACGACTTCGGCGAGGTACTCGCGGCAAATGAGCGTGGGCTGGTTCGAGTAGGGAACCGTGACGAACAAGCGAAGGCCCAGCGTATAGGCTCGAACGTTTGTGTGGAAAAAGAGGCCCGTGCGCGAGACGCTGAGCGTGGCGCGGACGTCTTCAAATTGGTCCAGCTCGGGATCAGATGGGCGCGCCCGCAGGACCTGCGTGATCTTGCAGCGGCGGTTGTTGCGCCTCTCCCTGTGCGAGCCGCCGACCTGGCCGGATGCTGGAGTTCCGGCAGTTGAATCGCTAGCCATTGTTGGACCCTTCCCCTCCCGGACAAATCGTCCGGCACTACGGAAATCAATCTGAATCATACGATTGCGGTCGCCTCATTGCGATGGGAGGCAAGTACTTTCTTTTCGGGTACTGTCCTAGGGCTTCGGGGGTACGGCAGCACTGTGAGTCCTAGAACCCAGTGGAGCGCTGGGGACTGTTTGCGCGGGGAATGCAGAGAGGCGCCGAAGGCGCAATTGCTAGAGGACAACCAGGAAAGTAACCCGGGCGCCACCAAGAAGATAGCGACGCCAAAGGCGGCGCCCAGGGAATTGGAAAGGACCGAGCACTGCTCAAGAGGATCGCTCGTCGCCAGGAAACGGATCGAGAGGCTCAAAAGACGCTACTGGCGCGGGAGTCAGACCTGGACATGCCGCTCATTCCATTTTGACCTGCCGGGCCCGGAGTGTTCCCGCATTGGTACTGTGAAGAGGTATATTCCACTGCTTCAGTGCGGCGTAACTCTTGTTGTTTCTGGTGATTACTCTGACGAGTGGCAGTACCAATTCATGCTGGTCGCGCAATTGCACCAGACGCACCCCGCAGGCCGGTGAAATAAGTACTCCAAAGGGTGTCAGGTGATCACAACGCGTTCTTCGCGGAACGAACAAGGGAATCTCGTAGCTCGACAGCACTCTGCGCTTAGGATCAGGAGAGACGCTGCGCACGGCGTTTGGATGCCAGCCTCGCCACCTTCCGGGCAGGCGGGACGCGACAATTCGAAGCTGGATCGGCAAGTGGACGGCAAGACACGCATCTTCATCGCTGCCCCTAACCGGCTAGTGCGGGAGACGCTGGCGCGGATGTTACGCAAGTATTCCAGCCTGGACGTCGCCGGTTCGTCGTCGCAGATTCCTGTCCCCGCCGAGGAAATAGCGGCATCGCAGGCGGAGATTTTGCTCCTGGCAGCCGGCGGGGCTTTAGGACTGGACCCGGAGTTTGTTCGGCTGACGCAAGAAGCGGCTGGAGAAGCCAAGATCATTTTGCTGGGGATGGGCGGGGACGAAGAGAGCTTCTTCCGGAGCATAAAAGCCGGTGTGGCCGGATACCTTTCGAGAGATGCGTCTGCCCAGGAAGTGATCGCCGGGGTCCTGGCGGTGCGCGAGGGTGGTGCGGTGTGTTCCGGACGGCTGTGCCGGGCGCTATTCGAGTACGTGGCGCGGGACACGGTGGCATTCCCATCGGCCAGCATGCAACGCAGCCTGGGGCTGACGCGGCGCGAGCAGCAAATCGTTGTGCAGGTCGCGCAGGGGCTCACGAACAAAGAGATTGCGAACCACTTCTGTCTCGCCGAACAGACCATCAAGAACCACCTGTACCGGATGATGCAAAAGACTGGCGTCTCTGACCGGCTGAGCATCGTCGAGCTGTGCCGGACGCAGGGATTCGTGATGTAAGCCGCGTCCGCTCTGGGCCGAAGCCCAAGTTCGCACTTCCTTCCTCGATCCCTCATTTCGCAGGCATCGCTCGCCTACCCGCTGCGGCGTGACTTCCCGCGTGAGCTTGTGAGATGCTTCCCCTCTCCATTCTTCAAGGAGTCTGCCCGATGGCTAGGAATTTCGACGAGCTATCCGAACGCGAGATGCTGGCGCTGGCTATTTCGCTCGAAGAACAAGACCAACGAATCTATGCGGATTTTGCCGACGGATTGCGCGAATCCTACCCCGCGACCGCGAAGGTTCTGGAAGAAATGCAAGAAGAGGAATCGCGTCATCGCGCGAGCCTGATCGAGCTCTTCCAGCAGAAATTCGGGGAGCACATCCCGCTAATCCGCCGCGAGGACGTGAAGGGCTTTTTAACGCGCAAACCGATCTGGCTGCTGCGGCCGCTGCGTGTGAACGTAGTGCGCAAACAGATCGAGTTGATGGAGCTCGAGTCGCGGCGATATTACGAGCGCGTGTTGCAGCGCGTGAGCGATGCGTCGATCCGCAAGCTACTGGGTGACTTGGCGGCGGCGGAGCAGAGGCATTACGCCACGGCGGAGTCGCTGGAAGAGAGGCTTCTGACCGACGAGGCGCGTTCGGAGGAAGAGACCGCGAGCCGGCGCTTGTTCCTGCTGCAGGTGGTGCAGCCGGGGCTGGCGGGGTTGATGGACGGATCGGTCTCAACGCTGGCGCCGCTCTTTGCCGCGGCGTTCGCGACAGGGCAAAGCCGGGATGCGTTTCTCGTGGGCTTGGCCGCGTCGGCAGGCGCGGGAATTTCCATGGGCTTTGCCGAGGCGCTTTCCGACGACGGCTCGCTGACGGGCCGCGGCTATCCCTGGGTGCGAGGCGCCATCTGCGGGTTGATGACGACGGCGGGAGGGATCGGACACACGATGCCGTTTCTGATTTCGAGTTTTCATGTGGCTATGATTATCGCGACGGCCGTGGTGCTCGTGGAACTCAGCGTGATCAGTTACATTCGCCACCGGTACATGGACACGCCGTTCCTGCAGGCGGCATTTCAGGTGGTTGTGGGGGGCGTGCTCGTCTTTCTTGCCGGCATCATAATCGGAAGATCGTAAGCCGCGGCACAGCGAGTATACTGTCCGCCGTTCGCGACAATTAGTACAGCAAGAAAGGAACCCGGAGAAATGAAATTTCCCACTTTCGCTCTGCGGGCGACGGCGCTGTGTTGCGTCTTCTGTCTGAACGTCTTGCCGGCAGTTTGCCAGGACAATTCTTCCGCATCGAAGGACGCACAGGCAAAACAGATGCCGGCGAGAATCCAACGCATTCAGAATGGCGTACAGTTGACGACCGGCGATCTGAACGTGAAGGCGCAGTTCTATTCGGAGGGCACAATCCGCGTTGTGAAATGGCCGGCCGGCGGCACATCCGAAAAAGCCAGCCTCTCCGTTACTCAGAAGAATGTGCCGGATCTGAGCGTACGTTTTGAGGAGAGCGCCGAGGCAATTACGCTGAGTTCCGCGCAGATCAAATTACAGTTGAGCAAGAGCGATGGGGCGATTCGGTATCTCGGCAGCGACAACCGAACCATTCTGGAAGAGCAAGGGAAGGCCATCTTCACCCCGTCTCAGACCGAGCAGGAAAAAGCCGCGTTCAGCGTTCAACAGAATTTCAAGTTGACGCCGGATGAAGGGGTGTACGGGCTTGGACAGCACCAGTCCGGCGCCATGAATTATCGCGGACGGACCGTAAAGCTCGTGCAGTCCAACACGGAGGCCGTCACGCCGGTTTTGGTTTCCACAAGAGGATACGGGATCTTCTGGGACAACTATTCTAAGACGATTTTCGCCGACAATCGTGAACCGACGTCGTTCTGGTCCGAAGTGGCCGACAATATCGACTATTACTTCCTATTTGGCCCGACGATGGATCAGGTCATCGCCGGATACCGGAAACTCACGGGACAAGCTCCGATGTACGGCAAATGGGCATACGGCTATTGGCAGAGCAAGGAACATTACGCGAGCCGCGACGAACTGCTGGGCATCGCGCAGGAATACCGCAAGCGCCGGATTCCGATCGACAACATCATCCAGGATTGGAATTACTGGGGTGGGAATGACATGTGGGGCGGAATGTTCTTCGACGAAACGAAGTACCCCCGCGCGAAGGAAATGATCGATCTGCTTCACCAGAAGAATTTCCGCATCATGATTTCCATCTGGCCCGGACTTGGACCTGCTTCGCCGATTTACCAGGATATGGAACGCAGAGGGTATTTGTATTCGCCCGTGGGCTGGGCCGGGTTCAAGTACTACGATGCGTACAATCCGGCGGCCAACGATTTGTATTGGCAATACGCGAACAAGGGGCTGTTCTCCAAAGGAATTGACGGGTGGTGGATGGACTCGACCGAACCCGACATCGTCAACGCACTCACGAAGGAGTCGGAAGAGTATGAGATGAAAAGGGTCAAGAACAATCATCTCGGCTCTTTCGCCAGATACCTCAATCCTTACTCGCTGCTCATCACGGAAGCCATCTATAAGAACCAACGGAAAGAAACCAACCAGAAACGCGTTTACATTCTCACCCGGTCGACCTTCGCCGGCCAGCAGCGGGCTGCGGCAACAACCTGGTCGGGAGACATCGGCGCGAACTGGGACGTTTACAGGAAACAGATACCCGCAGGGATCAATCACAGCATGGCCGGCATTCCTTATTGGACCTTCGATATCGGCGCGTTTGTGATCGGGAGTTACGGGGGAGTTTTCTCGAACGGCGGCAAGGATCCTGCGTATCAGGAACTGTACACCCGGATGTTTCAGTTTGGGGCTTTCTGTCCCATTTTCCGGTCACACGGCTCGGAAACTCCACGCGAGATTTGGGAGTTTGGCGAGTACAGCGACGTGCTCGTAAAATTCGACAACCTGCGATACCGGCTGCTGCCCTACATCTATTCACTGGGCTGGCGGGTCACCCACGATGGGTATTCGATCATGCGCGGCCTGCCGATGGACTTCGCGCGCGATCGAAAGACGTATTCGATCGACGATCAGTTCATGTTCGGCCCTGCGATCATGGTCTCCCCGGTGACGGAGTATATGTACCATCGGCCCCCGGAGGACAGCATTCTCATTACGCCCGAGCACTTCAAGACGAAAGACGGAAAGCCGGGCCTGACCGCCAGATACTATTGCGATGCGGAGTTCAAGAAGCTGTGTTGCGAAGAGGTGGAGCCGAATATCAATTTGTACTGGTACACGGGCCGGCCCAGCTTTATTACCGGTCCGAAATTCTCGATGCGCTGGGAAGGCCAACTGATTCCGGCACAAACCGGGAAATATCGATTCCACATGAAGAGCTTCGGGCCGAGAAGAGTGTATCTGGACGGCAAAGAACTGCCTCACAACTACGACTCGGTGGAGTCCTATACCACTCCCGTGGAGCTGCAGGCCGGAAAAGAATATGACTTCGCGTTTGAGACCTCGAACGCGGTCTTAGGCGCGTTCAGGGCTCAGATGTTCTGGAAGACTCCGGAAATTCACGCCAGGGAGGCGAGTTTCGGGCCCAGGCAGAAAACAAGAACGGTTTATCTGCCGGCCGAGAATCAGTGGATCGATTTCTGGACGGGAGAGACTCTGTCCGGCGGCAAGAGCGTCGTCGCGGATGCTCCCATCGATAAGATCCCGCTCATGGTTAAGTCAGGGTCCATCATACCGATGGGTCCATTCGTTCAATACGCCACGGAAAAGCCGGCCGATCCCATTGAATTGCGCATCTATCCCGGCGCCGACGGCAGTTTCGCGCTGTATGAGGACGAAAACGACAACTACAACTACGAACAGGGCGTCTATTCAACGATTGATTTTCACTGGGATAACGCAAAACATCAACTCAAAATCGATGCCAGAAGAGGAGCTTTCCCGGGCATGCTAAAGGCGCGAACTTTTCGTGTCGTCATCGTGAGGAAAGGCCATGGCACAGGGGTGGAAGTTACGGACAACGCGGACAAAGTGATTTCGTATCAGGGCGAACAACAGATCGTCCAGTTGCCCCACTGAGCCGCTGGGCCAATTGGATCGGACTCCCGGCGGACCGAGTTTTCTCACGCTCTGCGCAAGAGCCTCAAGGCGCGGTGACGCAATCTGCCCAGACTGCGATTCATAAAATGTTCGCGGTCTAAAAATGGAAGGATCGGAGAAGACCGTTTGCCGAATTTTGCGCGCGCGTGTTTTACGCGAGCATCGAGCCTGAAGTAATCCAGAGCGCGATCGAGGGTCTCAACGGCATCGCCACGGCGTCCCGCCGCAAGATATGCCTCCGCAAGATTTAGATGGAACTGCGGCTCCTTCTTCTTCAGTCGCACGGCGGTCTCGCAGAGTCCCACGGCTTCGGCCCATTGCTGCTCGACGCGAGCAAGAGAAACCCCTAGAAAAGAGAGGTAATAAGGGTTGTGCTTCTCCATGTCGAGAGCGCGGCGCAGGTGCAGGGCAGCGTCGGCCGGACAACCATCTCGCAGAAGTTCGATTCCGCGCTTAAACTCGGCAACAGCAGCTGTATCCTCCATTTTCGCTCTCCAGTCGTTTCTCGAGTGAATAGCAGGCCAGGGGCGAAGGCGCCTTCCTGAGAATCAGGTCCAAGCTGCGACGACGATTTTGGAGACTCGACTGTTCTAGTCCCGCGCTTCCATGGTGGGGTCCCTGACAGGAGGAATTCTACACCAAGACGCTCCCGTCGGCGCGTTCAGACGGCCCATTCGATATCCCTCAGCGGTCCCCAGAAGACACCAGACGGACAAAGAAGCCGATGGCTCCATGCAATTTTCGGCACGTACTCAGAACAAGAGCGAGGGCGCGGGGGAGGCCGCCGATGCTGCGACGCTGCGGTTCAATATGCTGTGCTGGCCGCCGCGGGGCCCGCTTCGATTTCGGCAATCTCTTCTTTGGTGAGTTTCCATTCGCCGCCGCGCATGACGCCTTCGGCCTGGCGAGCCGAGCGCGCACCGACGATAGTCCCGGTAACGGCTGGCAAGCGCAGACACCAGGCGATGGCGGTTTCGCCAGGCGTACGTCCATGGCGGGCTCCGACGACCCGGAGGCGCTCAGCAGTGGCCAGGTTTTGAGACAGTTTCGGCTCGCGAAACTCGGCGTCGCGGCTGCGCCAATCGCCGGGAGAAAGGCTGGCGGCGCGCTCACGGGTCATCCCTCCGGCGAGCAGGCCTGAGCCGAGCGGCGAATAAACGATCACACCGATGCTCTGCTTCCCGCAATAGGGCAGCGTTTCCGCCTCAACGCCCCGGCGGACGAGCGAATAGGGCGGCTGGAGCGAAGTGACGGGCGCAACGGATTGAGCGCGGCGGATCTGCGCGGCGTCGAAGTTCGAAACGCCGATCCAACGGACCTTGCCTTCCTTCTGCAGCGCGGCGAGGGTGGACCAAGCCTCCTCGAGGCCCGAGCCATTGTCTTCCGGGGGCCAATGAATCTGATAGAGGTCGATCGTATCGACTTCGAGACGCCGCAGGCTGGCTTCGCATTCGCTGCGGACCGAGGCGGCATGGAACACCCGGTCGATTTGTCCTTTTTGGTCCCAGACGAGGGAACACTTCGTGAAGACATAAGGTCGCGCGCCCTTCCATTGCTTCAGAGCCCGCGCCACAACTTCCTCGGAATGGCCGAGTCCGTACACGGCGGCCGTATCAATCCAGTTGACACCCAGCTCGAGAGAACGATGGATGGCCGCAATCGAATCTTCGTCGGACTGCGCGCCCCAAGAGAATTCCCAGCCACCTCCGCCCAGGGCCCAGGCGCCAAATCCGACGGGTGTGATCTGAAGGTCGGAATTACCAAGCCGTCGGATCTGCATTCAGCCCCCTTGCGTGACAAATGCCAGCATCAAGACATCCTACAGCAGAAGACGGTTGGATGCGCAAGCGGCGGGAGAGGCTACACAGCTCCAGCGCCGTGCGACGATCGCCCGCACTCGGCCGCGAGGGAGCGGATGATCGCTGTCACGCGCCGCGCAGTCTGGGTCCAGTATTTGCCGGGGCTTGGCAGACGAGCCCAGCTCGATCGAGGACGGGAACGCAGGCTATCGTCAGGTAATGTCCGGAAGCGCGTTTGGCGCCGGGGCCGCCGCTCGGCCCCGTGAGAAGCCGCGCTGTAACCAGGTCTGGAAGCGATCCATATAGAGATAGACGACCGGCGTGGTGAACAGCGTCAGCATCTGGCTCAGAATCAGCCCGCCGACGATGGTCATGCCGAGAGGCCGGCGAAGCTCCGAGCCGGTGCCGCCTCCGATGGCGAGGGGAAGCGCGCCGAGGAGCGCGGCCATGGTCGTCATCATAATGGGACGGAAACGGAGCAGGCAGGCCTCGTAGATCGCTTCCACCGGGGGTTTCTTCTCCAGGCGCTCGGCCTGGATGGCGAAGTCGATCATCAGAATCGCGTTTTTCTTCACAATGCCGATCAGCAGAATGATGCCGATCAGAGCCATGACGTTGAGGTCCGCTTTGAACAGAAGAATCGCGAGGAGCGCGCCGACGCCGGCCGATGGAATCGTCGAGAGAATCGTGATCGGGTGGATGTAGCTCTCATACAGAATGCCCAGAACGATATAAACAGCGGCGAGCGCAGTGAGAATCAGAATTGGTTGGGAGGACAGAGAGGTCTGGAAAGCCTGCGCGGTGCCCTGGAAGGTCGCGTGGACGGACGCGGGCAGTCCCATTTCGCGCTGGGCGGCCTGGACGTCGCGGACCGCGTCGCCCAACGCCGCACCGGGAGCCAAATTGAAGGAGATGGTGATGGACGGGAATTGTCCCTGGTGATTGACGGTGAGAGGGGTATTCGAGGGCTCGTAGCGGGCGAAAGCGCTGAGAGGAACGAGCGTGCCGGAGTTAGAGGCAACATAGATGTTCTTCAGATCGTCCGGATTCCGCTGGTACTGCGGCGCGACCTCCATGACCACGTGATACTGGTTGAGACCCTTATAGATGTTGGAGACCTGGCGCTGGCCGAAAGCGTCGCCCAGGGTGTTATCAATGGCCATCATGGATACGCCCAAGCGCGAAGCGGTATCCCGATCCACAACCAGAGAAGCAAGCAGGCCGCGGTTCTGCTGGTCGCTATTGACGTCGCGCAATTCCGGGACCTTGCTCATACGCTGCAACACGAGCGGCGCCCAGCGGTAGAGGTCAGGGAGATAGTCGGCCTGGAGCGTGTACTGATACTGGGCCGCTCCGAAGCGCCCACCAACGTTGACGTCCTGCACCGCCTGCATATAAAGCGCGGCGCCCGGGACTGCAGCCATCTTGCCGCGCAGGCGCGCGATGACGCGGTCCACGCTGAGTTTGCGCTCTCCGATGGGTTTGAGCTGGACAAACATACTTGCGGTGTTCAGGCCGCGGCCCCCGCCGGTGAATGCGGTCACCGTATCCACGGCGGGATCCGCTTGAACGATCTGGGCGAATGCCTCCATCTTCGTCCGCATGGCTGCGAAGGAAGAGTCCTGGTCGGCCAGGATGGTGCCGGTGATGCGGCCGGTGTCCTGCTGAGGGAAGAAACCCTTGGGAACTTGAATGTACAGTCCGATGCTGACGAAGGCGGTAGCGATGGTCATGAGGAGAACCAAGAATTGGTGGCGCAGGACCCAGCGGAGAGACACGGTGTACGTTCGCAGGAGAAGATTGAAGGATCCTTCCGCGAAGCGATAGAGGCGGCCGTGACCACCGGTCTCGTGGCGTAGAAATCGCGCGCACATCATTGGCGTGGTGGTAAGAGAAACCATGAGCGACATGGCGATAGCGGCGCTGAGGGTCACCGCGAACTCCCGGAAGAGGCGGCCGACGATCCCTGCCATGAGCAGAATGGGGATGAACACAGCGATGAGAGAAGCACTCATCGAGAGCACGGTGAAGCCAATTTCACGCGCGCCCTGCAACGCCGCCGCAAACGGGCGCATGCCGCCCTCCAGGTGGCGGGTGATGTTTTCGATGACCACGATGGCGTCGTCAACGACGAAGCCGGTGGAGATCGTCAGCGCCATGAGCGAGAGGTTGTCCAGGCTGTAGTGGAGCAGGTACATCACGCCGAAAGTGCCGACGAGCGATAATGGCACGGCAACGCTGGGAATGGCGGTGGCCCAGACGTTGCGCAAGAAGAAAAAGACGACCAGCACCACAAGCGTAATGGAGATGAGCAGCGTGATTTCGACGTCGCGGATGGAGGCGCGGATCGTGGTGGTGCGGTCGAGGATGATGGTCAGAGCCATCGAAGGGGAGATGGAAGCTCTGAGCAGGGGCATCATGGCGGTGACGCGGTCCACGGTTTCGATCATGTTCGCGCCCGGCTGGCGGAAAATCACCAGGACGACGCCCGGCTTACCGTTCGCGAGGCCCGCGTTCTCCGTGTTTTCGACGGAATCGATCACGTCGGAGACATCGGACAAGCGAACCGCGGCGCCCTGATGCCAGGTCACGATGAGGGGCTGGTATTCCTTGGCCAGAAAGAGTTGGTCGGTGCTATCGATGCCCCAGGCGCGCCGGACGTCCGCGAACTCGCCCTTGGGCCGATTGGCATTGGCGGAACCGAGGACGGCGCGAACCTGCTCGAGGCTGATGCCATAGCTATTGAGCATGGTGGGGTTGACTTCGACACGCACGGCTGGGCGGGCGCTGCCGCCAACGAAGACCTGTCCGACTCCTTCGACCTGCGCGAGCTTCTGGGCCAAGATGGAATCGGCGGCGTCATAGAGCTGCGGCAGAGAGAGATTGTCGGAGGTCAGAGCAATCAGCATGATGGGCGCGTCAGCCGGATTGACTTTGCGCCAAGAAGGCTGCGCAGGCAGCCCGGCGGGAAGATTGCCCCGGGCCGCGTTGATGGCCGCCTGGACGTCGCGCGCGGCAGCGTCAATATTGCGATTGAGGTCGAACTGGAGCGTGACCCCGGTTTGGCCGAGCTGGCTCACCGAGGTCATCTGCGTGACGCCGGCGATGCGGCCGAACTGGCGCTCGAGGGGAGTGGCCACGGTGGAGGCCATCGTCTCCGGGCTCGCGCCGGGGAACCCGGCCCCGACCGAGATGGTGGGGAAATCAATTTGAGGCAACGGCGCGACGGGAAGGAGCCGGAACGCCACCGCGCCCGATAGAAAAACCGCCAGCGTCAGCAGCGTGGTGGCCACGGGACGGCGAATGAAGGGCGCGGAGAAATTGGCGGAGATATTCACGGTTCAATCCGCAGGAGAAGGCTCCTCGGCAGCAGGAACCATGTGAAAGCGCTCCCGGACACGCCGGCCGAGCCAATCGAAGGCCAGGTAAACAACCGGGGTCGTATAGAGCGTGAGCAACTGGCTCAAGAGCAGTCCGCCCACGATGGTGATGCCGAGCGGGCGGCGCAGCTCGGAGCCGACACCGGTGCCGAGGGCCAGCGGCAGTGCGCCCAGCAGGGCCGCCATGGTGGTCATCATGATGGGCCGGAAACGGAGCAAGCACGCTTCGTAGATGGCCTCGAGCGGCGCCTTTCCTTCCTTGCGCTCGGCTTCGAGCGCGAAGTCAATCATCATGATGGCGTTCTTCTTGACGATTCCGATGAGCAGGATCAAGCCGATCAGCGCGATGATGCTGAACTCAATCCGGAAGATCAGCAGCGCGAGGATGGCGCCGACGCCCGCGGACGGCAGCGTCGAGAGAATCGTAATCGGGTGGATGTAGCTCTCATAGAGAACGCCGAGGACGATATACACGGTGATGATGGCGGCGAGAATCAAGAGAGGCTCGTTGGAAAGCGAGGCCAGGAAGGAGGCGGCGGTGCCCTGGAAAGTCGCCACCACGCTCTGTGGGAGACCAAGGTCTTGCTTGGCGGCATTGATGGCGTTGACGGCTTGGCCCAGCGAAGCCCCGGGCGCGAGGTTGAACGACAGCGTGACCACCGGAAACTGTCCCTGATGGTTGACCGCGAGAGGGGTCGAGCCGGGTTCGAAGCGCGTAAACGCGCTCAAGGGAATCGGCGGGCCGGGCGCTCCGGTGGATGCAGGCGCCGCAGAAAATGACGAGACGAAAGCGGAAGTGGCTGAGGAAGCGACCGGGGTGGAGGCATGCACGTAAATCCTCTCAAGCGAGTCGGGATCCTGCTGGAACTGCGGATCGACTTCGAGGACGACGTGATACTGGTTGAGCTGGGTGAAGATCGTGGAGACCTGCCGCTGACCGAAGGCATCGTAGAGCGCGTTGTCGATGTCGACGGGGAGGACGCCAAGCCGGGCGGCAGTATCGCGGTCGATCGCGAGGGTGGCGAGCAAGCTGGAGTTCTGCTCGTCGCTGGCAACGTCGCGGAGCTGAGGAAGCGACTTGAGCTTGTTGATGAAGCGCGGCGTCCAGTAGGCGAGCTCCTTGGGGTCTACGTCTTCGAGGCTGTACTGGAATTGCGTGCGGCTGACGCGGTCTTCGACGGTTAGATCTTGGATCGGCTGCATGAAGAGCGTGATGCCGCCCACCTGTTCGAGCTCCGGCTGCAGGCGCCGGATAACGTCTGATGCAGAGATGCGGCGATCGGCGAGCGGCTTGAGGTTGATCTGGATGCGGCCGCTATTCATGGTCGTATTGATCCCGTCAATGCCAATGAAGGAAGACAGGCTTTCGACGGCCGGATCTTTCAGTATGACGGCGGCGAGCTGCTGTTGCCGCTCGGCCATGGCTTTGAAGGAGATGTCCTGCGGGCCTTCGGACACTCCGAGGATCACGCCGGTATCCTGGACCGGGAAGAAGCCCTTCGGCACGTAGATGTACAGGAAGATGGTGGCGACGAGGGTGCCGATGGTGATCAGAAGCGTGGTGGTGCGAAAGCGGAGGACGGTCTGCAGGGTGCGGCCGTAGAAGGCGATCGCGGAGTTGAACCAGCGCTCCGAGCTGCGGAAGAACCAGCTCTGTTCGCTCTCTTTCTTGTGGCGCAGCAGCTTGGCGCACATCATGGGCGTGAGCGTGAGCGACACGGCTGCGGACACCAGGATGGTGACCGCCAGCGTCACGGCGAACTCCCGGAACAGCCGGCCCACAACGTCGCCCATGAAGAGCAGGGGAATCAGTACGGCAATGAGCGATACGGTCAGCGAAACGATGGTGAAACCGATCTGCTCGGAGCCCTTGAGCGCGGCCTCCAGGGGCGAGTCGCCCGCTTCAATGAAGCGGCTGATGTTTTCGATCATGACGATGGCGTCGTCCACAACGAAGCCGGTCGAGATAGTGAGGGCCATGAGGGTGAGGTTATTGAGGCTGTAGCCGAGCAGATACATCAAAGCGAATGTGCCGACAATCGAAAGCGGCACGGCAAAACTGGGGATGATTGTGGCCGAGAGGCTGCGCAGGAAGAGAAAGATCACGAACACGACGAGAACCACGGTCAGCATGAGTTCGAACTGGACATCTTCGACCGAGGCGCGAATCGTGGTGGTGCGGTCGGTCAGCGCCGCGACGTGCACGGCGGCGGGCAAGCCCGCCTGAAGCTGCGGGAGGAGTTTCTTAATACGGTCAGCGACGCTGATGATGTTGGCGCCGGGCTGACGCTGAATGTTAAGGATGACCGCGGGCTGGTCGTTCGCCCAGGCGGCTTGTTTGACGTTCTCCGCCCCGTCGATGACGTTGGCGACATCAGTCAAGTGCACGGCCGCGCCGTTTCGGAAAGCGATGATGAGCGGACGATAACCTTCGCTGGAGATGAGCTGATCGTTGGCGCCGATGGTGTACGACTGAAACCGGCCATCAAAATTGCCTTTGGCCTGGTCCACGTTGGCGTTGCTCAAGGCGGTGCGCAGGTCTTCGAGGCTTAGGCCATAGGAGGCCAGCGCCGTCGGATTTGCCTGGATGCGCACGGCGGGACGCTGCCCGCCGCTGATGGTGACCATGCCGACGCCGGGAAGCTGCGAAATCTTTTGGGCCAGCACGGTGTCGGCGAGGTCTTCGACTTTGGAAAGCGGCAGCGAGGGGGAAGTGAGCGCCAGCGTAAGGATCGGCGCATCGGCCGGGTTGATCTTGCTATAGATGGGCGGATTCGGCAGGTCGCGCGGGAGCAGGTTTGAAGCTGCGTTGATGGCGGCCTGCACCTCCTGCTCGCCAACATCAATATTGAGCTCGAGCGTGAATTGCAGGGTGATGAGGGAGCTGCCGAAAGAGCTCGTCGAGGTCATCTGATTCAGGCCGGGGATCTCTCCGAGTTGGCGTTCGAGCGGCGAGGTCACCGAAGACGCCATGACGTCCGGGCTGGCACCCGGATAGAACGTCAGCACCTGAATGGTCGGGTAATCAACCTCCGGCAGCGCCGAAACCGGGAGCTGCTTGTAGGCCACAAAGCCGGCCAAGAGCACAGCGGCCATCAGCAGGCTCGTGGCGACAGGCCGTAGAATGAACGGCCGAGACGGACTCATTGCGATTGGCCCCCGGCCGAAGACTTCCTGGCCGGTTTCCCTTCAGAAGATTGCCCCGGTGAGGACGGGTTGGCAGCCGGCCGTGCGCCTGAAGACGCCGGGCTTCCCTGGGCTGGGCGCGCTTCGACCTTGCTGCCCTCCTGCAAGCGATCCTGCCCGTCGATCACGGCCACATCACCGGGCTCGATCCCGGCGCTGATGCCGACGCTGTTGCCGGAAGTCATGGCCAAAGTGACCTGGCGAATATGAGCCGTGTTCGTTTTATCCACGGCATAGACATAAGTGCCCTGAGGCCCGCGCTGGATCGCCGCAGCGGGAACCACGACGAGGCCGCGCTTGGTGTCCACAAGCAAATGCACGTTCACAAACTGGTTCGGGAACAGAATGTTATTCGGATTCTGGAAGACGGCCTTGAGCTTGTACGTGCCGGTGCTGGTGTCGATCTGGTTGTCGATGGTGAGCAGCTTGCCGGTTTCGATCTTGGCGGCGTCCGCGCGATCGTAGGCGTCAACGGGCAACTGGGCGCCGGCGCGGAGTTGGGTGTAAACCGGGGGCAATTGATCCTGCGGCAGGGTGAAAATGACGGCGATGGGCTGAAGCTGCGTGATAACCACAAGGCCATTCTGATCATTGGCGTGAACGATGTTGCCGGAATCAATCAGCCGCAGGCCGACGCGTCCACTGATGGGCGCGGTCACGCGGCAGTAGGTGAGTTGCAGCTTGGCGCTGTCAATCTGCGCCTGGTCGGACTTGATGGCGCCTTCAAATTGCTGCGCCAGGGCCTCCTGAGTGTCAGACTGCTGCTTGGGAAAGACTCCTTCCTTATAGAGGGCCAGGTAACGGGCGGCATTCGCCTGGGCATCGTGGAGTTGCGCCTGGTCCTTCGCGAGCTGTCCCTGCGCCTGCTCAAGCTGCACTTGAAACGGCCGGGGATCAATCTGGACGAGAAGGTCGCCCTCGTGGACGAACTGACCTTCTCTGAAGAGAACTTTATCGAGCTGCCCGTCAACGCGGGTATGAACGGTGACGGTGTTGAACGCCGTAACCGTGCCGAGCCCATCGAAATAGACGGGCAAGTCGCCGCGCTGCGCCGTCGTGACGACCACGGGCACCGCAAGCCCCGCGCCGCGTGGCCGCCCGCCAGGAGCGGCGTTCTGCGCTTGGTTGTCTGCAGCACGCGCCGCGCGATAGCGCCAGCCGGCAAAACCCAGAACCACAACGATTACGATCAGAAGCCAGAGCCACCAGCGGCTCTTTTTCCTCGGCTGCCCGGGAGGCGGCTGGCCCATCCGCGATTCATGACCCAGCGAATCGACTGTCCTAAATGAACCCATTCGTTTGCTCCTGGTTGCGCGTTCAGCCGGCGCCGACCATTTGACGTCGGCGAGGCTGCCGCAGATGGCGCACCCGCGCTGTCACAAGCGGGCCGAGGCACGGCATTCCCCCGTTAGATTCCTCGACCTATAGGACGGTTTTCAAGGCGATATGGTTACGCAATGAATCTCCCCTCCCCGGAATGCTACTTGCGCGGGAAGGAATCTCCGGAACAGGCGAATCACGATAAGGCAAGATTCGCGTACGGGAAAGAGAATTCGCACAGCCAGGCGGCTTTCCCCTGCCCTCTTTGCAGGACGCGACGCCACGCAAAGGGGTATGCTTTGGCTTGCAGATTCTTAGTGTCCACTGCTGATCCATAGGGAGCGACAAACAATTAATTTTCCGGGCAGAGAGATGGTATGGCTCTTGGCGAGCATGGCGATTCTGGCGGGCGCATGGTTTGCGTGGGCGGGCCGGTCAAAAAACCGCGTGCAAGCAGGGCCGGTTCGGCCGCCGATTGTGGGCGTCGCGCATATCGGTCTTAAAACCGACGACATCGAGGCGGCGCGCAGGTTTTATGCCGGCGTTCTCGGATTGGGCGAGCTCACGCTCGACGGTCCTCCCGGCAATCTGCCGCGGAGCTGCTTCAAAGTGAACGACCACCAGTACATCGAAGTTTTCCCCACGCTCAAAGATCCGAACGAAGACCGGCTCGTGGACATCGCGTTTGAGACCACGAGTGCCGAGCAGCTTCGCGCCTACCTGGCGAGCCGCGGGGTCGAGGTGCCGGAAAAACTCCCGGCCCGCTGGGATGGCAACCTCGGATTTTCGGTCAGCGATCCGGATGGCCACGTCGTCGAGTTCGTGCAATATGTGCCCGGGTCCTTGCAGAGCAAGAACTTCGGCAAGTACCTGCCGCCCACCCGGGTCTCCGAACGAATGATCCATGTCGGAGCAACTGTGAGCGACCGCGCCGCCGCGGACCACTTCTACAGGGATATCCTCGGCTTCAAGGAATTTTGGCACGGCGGGATGACCGACGACAGGATTGATTGGGTGGATATGCGCGTGCCCGACGGCACGGATTGGTTCGAATACATGCTGAACGTGCACAACCCCACGCCGCAGACCCTGGGGGTGATGAACCACTTGGCGCTGGGGGTGCCGAGCGTCGAGGCAGGCTACAAGACAATTCTCGCGCGGGGCGATAATCCGCCCGAGAAGCCGAAGATCGGCCGTGACGGCAAGTGGCAGCTCAGTCTCTACGACCCGAACCTGACGCGTGCCGAGTTGATGGAGCCGAAGCCGGTCCAGACGCCATGTTGCTCGCCGATGCTCGAGTAGACTGAAAGACGCGAGGGATCAAAGCCAGCCGGTCCTGGAAACAAACTGAGAGTTTCGGCCTCAGGCAGGCTGCGGCGTGATATAATGTGTTTGCTTTTGTCGCTCTTGTAACACCTTTGGAATCATTTAAGGGGCTGCAAGTCCACACTTGCGGTCCCTTTTTCTTTTTCGGGCTGAGGGGAGAAGGAGAGGGAATTGAAAGCACTCACTAAAGGCCTATATATCAAGCACTTCCAGTACGGCTGCGGCGTCATCACGGCGTCGGACGAGGAACGCACCTCAATTGATTTCGATCTCCACGGACTTAAGAAATTCGTTACCGGCCTGATGGTAGTTGATCCCGCGGAGGGAACTCCTCCGAAGCGTCCCCGCGCGAAGCGCAGAAAGAAAGCGGTGGCAACGCCAGTCGCAGTGCCCGTCGCAGTGCCCGCCGCGGCGGTTCCCGTAGGCGCTCAATGAGCGATGGCATCATCATCCAGTACGTAGGCTTCGAGGCGAAGGCGCTCGTTCGTGAGTACCGCTTCCAGGTACGGTTGACCGCGGTTGAGCCACGCGAATTCACGCTGGCGATCGGCAATGACGCGTTTTCCACCCACCGAGTGCGTTTCCAGGACGCTCCCGATATCTGCTCGCACAGACTCCACCACGAACTGGCCGTTTACGCAAACCATCCGCCGGAAACTTCTTTTCGGATCAGCAATGAGGAGCTGGATGAGTATCGCATCTCCCACCTCCCGAAAGCACAGCGAAGCCTCTATCCCTCAAGGGCGGCGAGAGAGTCGTAGCCCACCGGTTTCACTCACCATTCCCACCGCTATGCGCTGGAAGCAGTGGGCCTGGCGAACAACGTAAAACGGCCGCGCGCGCGACGAGCGCCTGAATTGATCTTGGGGCTAAGCCAGGAACAAGAGTAACGGCGGGCGGGCCTGTAAGCCGGATTGTCCCGGATGCATTGCAGGCAAACAACTTGTTACTTCTCAGTTGCCTTCACATGTCAGTGGTGTCAATTCCGTCAGCTTGGGCAGTTTTTTGGTCACGTTTTGGACACAGTTCGCAGCGCAAGTTTCCCAACCTTCGGGCGTGGGTTCGATTCCGAGTAGACTGTCTCGATGATCCGGGCCGCGAACCGCCGTCAGCGTCCCCTATTCACTGTTGGCGTAGTCGTAGGCCCGTTTGAGGATTTCGCCCAGAAACTGCTCATGCGAATGGAAGTCTCTCGGCGTGATTCTGACAGTATATTGACGCCATCTCTGCTCGTACCCTATGACATCGAGACCGGCGTTTTCCATTTCTTTTTCCAAATCCGGTGACTTAGCAAATTTGAACGTCAACTTGAGGAAGTTTTGCTTAGGCCGGAAAGTGACAAAATTGTTGACCACGCCCACCCGTGCAAGACCGATGTAATACAGCAATCCCGACGCTCAGGTCAGATCCTTTGGGGCGTCGGATTACATCATGGGGAAAAATATGCTAGCGTAGCGCCAAGGAAGGCTGTCATGCAAAAAGCGAAATTTATCTTCTCTCCCCGCCTGTGCTCTCCTGCTCGGCGTTTCCTGGTATTGGCGCTGGCATCGGCGTTCCCCCTCATCCCCAGGAACAGCCCCGAGGTAACTGCAGCGCAGATGCATCAGGTCGCCCCACAACCTCCGGGCCCTTTCGAAATCCGCCTTCCGTCGCGGAGCTTCGCGCCCACCGAGGAACTTCCCGTATGGTCCCGTTTGTTCCCGAAGCCAGAGTTATCACGGGCTCACGCGATTGTTCAACTCTACGAGATTCCCGACCAGCAATCCCGGACCGCGCTCTCGGCTGCAGGCATTGCTCTAGGTCAGCCGCTCACCGGACGCGCCTATCTCGCAACGGTCAAACGAACCGTCCAGACCTCCTCCCCGGCGCTTCGCAAGATTCGCTGGGTGGGCTCGCTGGCGATCGAAGACAAGATCGCTTCGGAACTCGGGCGGGCCGATCTGACTTTTTGGGCTCGGCGGGTCCCCGGAAGGATCGAGTTGGTCGTGAAGCTCTTCCCTGACGGCGACTTCACCGCCGCAGTCCGCAGTGCCAAGGACCTCGGCGGCACGGTGCTCGGCGAAGCACGAGCCGCCTCGATTTTTACACTCTCAATGCCCATCGGCCACGAGCGCGATCTGGCCAGCCTGGACGACATTCGCTTCATCGAGCCCATACCTGCTCCCCCAAAGGGAGAGTCGGATCGCGCGCGCACTCACGTACACGCCGACGTGGGTGCCATTCCCACCGGCCATCCCACTGGCCAAGGCGTCATCGTAGGGATCTTCGACGGCGCTCACGCCCTTACCACCCATCCCGACTTCGGTACGCGTGTGGTTCAAGGCGACGTTGGAACCTACAATCCGCAAGGGCACCCCACCATGACTGCAGGAATGATTGCTGGCGACGGTTCGCAATCCTTGGTACAGGGATCATCCGTAGCAAATCAGTGGCGCGGCCTCGCACCCGCCTCTCAAGTCCGTTCCTACAACTATGCGATTCCCACGGCCGACTATGTCACTAATTACTTGAACGACGTGACCAGAGCGGTGCAGACCGACTCCGTCGTGATCATGAACAATTCCTGGGGGGATTACGGTTGTTCGCCTTATCCTTATGGCTCGTATGCCGGTCGTGCGCCCTTTCTCGATGGCGTCATTACCGGCTCTCTTGGCAGGCCCGTTCCGATCGTCTTCTCGGGCGGAAACGAGAGGGCTGGATACCCCGGCCCCAACAACACCACTCTGACAAACTGCATTACCAACACCACCGCGCCCTTTGCCAACTACACCACGCTTAATCATCCCAAGAGCGCCAAGAACATCATCGCCGTCGGCGCCATCGATTCCTTCAACAACGCCATGAGCGATTACAGCAGTTGGGGACCGACCCTCGACGGGCGAATCAAACCCGACGTCGTCGCCTCCGGCCAGAACAACGGAACAATGAACAACGGCGTCAGCCAAATCACCAATCCTTTCGGCACTCCTTATTATGGAAGCCCCAACCAGCAGGCTTACCGCATTCCGTATCAGTTGAACAACCCTTATGTATACGGGTGGTTTTCGGAAACTTCCTGCGCCGCCTCCATTGTCTCCGGTGGCATCGCCCTCATGCTGGACGACTGGAGTCGCCACTTCCCGTCACTGGGCCCTCCCCTTCCCTCCACGCTGCGCGCTTTGCTGGTGCACAATGCGGCCGATCTCAACGACCCCACAACCACCTGGTACAGGCCGGGCCCTGACTACGCCTCAGGCTATGGCCTCGTACAGATCAACGAAACGCTGCAATCCTTGGAGCGCGGCGATGCCTTCCAGGGATCGGTAGACAATCAGACCACGGTGTCCTGCCCTGTCAATGTTCCAGCTGGCACCGCTCAGTTTAAGGTGACACTCGCCTGGGACGATCCCCCCGCCATTGAGAATGCCAACCCCGCTCTCATCAACGATCTCGACCTCGTCGTTACCGACTCAGCCGGAACTCGCCAGTTTCCCTGGACTCTGGACCCGGCGAACCCCACGGCCAACGCCGTTCGCACCAAGGAGGACCACCTCAATAACTTGGAACAAGTCCAGGTGGATGCCCCGTTCGCTGGTGCGTGGTCTGTGATTGTTCGCGGCACGAACGTGCCTCAGAGCCCGCAAAAGTTCTCCCTGGTCAGCGCAAACGGTCTGAAGTGTCCGAGTCCCCCGAACCCGCCCACGAACCTGAAGGTTGTTGTGCATTGACGGCCCTGAGCAAGAGTCTTCCATCGCTCGGACAAACTCATGCAAAGAAGTCGTTTATGTCGAAGGGCAGGGGCGTATCCCGTTCGAACTCGAAGATATCGTTGACATCAGGCTTCCTTAATTTGCCAAGCGTCCCAAAAACATATGAATCTTGCGCGGCGCGCTTTCTGCTTCTTCGCCCAGGAAGATCAGTCAGTTGCAGCCGCAGGCAGGGTTTTCTGGCCGGTGGACTAGCTGGACGCTCTCGCTTGTAAGGCCGCCGATGCTTGTCGGGTTATGAGCCCGACGAGCTACCAGGCTGCTCCACCCCGCGCCTTAGATACTACGCGACTTGCCGTTCTTCCGCAACCGCACTCACCTCAGGTGCCCGATAAGTGCCCAGAATTCGGGCACGCTGATGCTCAAACTGCTCCATGTGCTCATCCAAGACGTGCGCGTAAATGTTCAGAGTTGTTGAAATACTTGCGTGCCCCAGAATCTTGGACACCACTGCAACTGGCACGCCAGCCTGAAGCTGCCGCGTTGCGAACGTGTGGCGAAACATGTGCAAATGACCGTTCGTGACTCTCAGCTTCCCGCGTAGGTGTCTTTTCAACACAAGGTCAGAGTTCCAGGGCGTGCCGTTCTTGGTGGTGAAGACGAAGCCCTCAGCCCGGTTTCCAATGTGCCCTTTGAGTGCATGCACAATCTGAAATGGGATGGGGATTTCCCTAATTGCGTTCTTCGTCTTCGGAGACTGAACCTTGCCGCGCCATACGGCTTGACGGACGCGAAGCAGTTTTCTGTTTGTGTCAACGTCACAAACTCGAAGCCCACACAGTTCTCCTGCCCGCATCCCGGTTTCAACGGCCAGCCAGTAGAACAGCCTCACCGCTCCCGTTGACCTGCTGAGGATGCTTTCCACTTCAGCATCCGAATAGGCGCGAACTTCGGTTTCCGACCTTCCGATCTTCTTGGCCGACTCCCAGATGTTCTCCCGCACGTTCCCCCATGCCCGGCCTTGCTTCAGGATGAGTTTCAACGTGCCGAAGATGTTCTTCTTGGTCTTGCGACTGACAGTCAACTTCGATAGGAACGTGTCAATGTCCCGTGTGTTGATTTCCCGAACCTGCCGCTTGCCGAAAAAGGGAAGCAAATGATTCGTGAGATGCCCGCGCATATTCAAAACCGTGGAAGGCTTCATCTCTCGGAAAGCTTGGTCGCTCCACTCTTGGGCCAGAGCCTGAAACGTCGTGGCTGATTCGGGCAGATATCCGGGGTCGTTAACGCGGGCAAGGATGCCGTCGAGCTGCCTCTTGGCCTGCTTCTCTGTAATTCTGCCGACGATTCCGAAGACCCTGGAACGCTTTCTTCGGGCTATCTGGCCATTCGGCAAACGGACATCCTCTATCCACCGTCCCATATAACTGTCATGCGCTTTGCCGTGCTTAACCACTATTTCTCCGTGCTGGTAACGTGTGCGAGCCATGTCCCTTCCTTTTGTTAGGTCATGGCCCTGCCGGATTCGGGGCAGAATGGTAGCACAACGTTCCTGGTCCGTTCTGTCTAACGGTTCACTTTTCAGCCGGTCCATCGTGATCACTGACACTCCGGGGTTTCATCCGGTCACACTGCCGGAGCCCGTTCTTAGAACGGCTCCAGAGGATCTTCACAACCCGTGGCTTCATTCGTGTGCGCGATCGGGTTCTTCACCTACTATCTCCACGACAACGCTCTTGCGTTGAAGGTCTTCCTGGGCCTTTGTCACGGTGTAACGGGCGTGGTACTCGGGATTGTGCTTGTCGTTAGCGCGGAAGTCAGTGATGCGGCGGATGATTTCTTCGGGGTCGTCGCCACGGGCGAGGGCGCGCTTGGCATAAGCCCAGTCGTGTTCGGATTGGCTCATGTGTCAAGGCGGCACGGTTCGCGCGGGGTCGTGGGGTGCACCCCGATAGCGAGGAGTCTCCGGGGACTCTTCCTGAGCCATGAAATCGCGGGAGCGACAAATCCGGTTCGATTCGTGTTCCTGGTGGACCTGCACTATGAATTCCTGGATGTACTTCTTGTTGGCAAACCCTGGCAGCCGCAGCACTCGTGTGCAGTCGGTGGCCGCAGGATCGCTGTCAAACTGGCTCGCCATAGCGCGTAGCAATGACTCGACTTCCAGTTGGTCCATGCCTTCAACTCTCCAAACGACCTGGTGCTTCTTGCCGTCGGCGGATATTCAAAGCGAAGATATACAAGCCCGAAAGCAGGGCTGAAAACACTATGTAGGGCGTTGTGAAAATGAGGGTGTTGTAGACGTACTTGAAGCTGAGGAAGGCATATGGAGCGCGAATGGAAGTCACGCGCAGGAATATGTGGTCTTCAGGGAACGGGTGCGTGTAATAGAGGAAGGCACCCGTTCCGATTGCCAACAGGACCGAGACAAAACCGCGTGAGTGGAGAATCCTCTGAATCACGCTCTTGCCCTCGTGTCCGCAGGTTGCGGCCTCTCAGAGCCGGACTGAGAGTTCCGGCGCTGTTCCCGCCACTTGCGGTAATCCTGGTCCCTCCAGAGGACCTTCTTCAGAGCGGCGTTCACTACGTGGTCCGGGCTGCTCTCGATGAAGCGGGCATAGTCTTCGAGCAGCTCGTTGACCGGTTCTTCGAGTTTCACCTCGCGGGTTGTGATACCAGGTGCTTTCTTGATGACGGACATGGCGTCTCTCCTCGGTTGATTTGACCTTCTTCAGTTCTCCCTCTGCGGCCGTGGGAAAACAGTCGGCACGGTCATCTGTGCCGCTGGGCGGGAGCGACCCCAGGGTTCACTTGGGCGGCTGAAAGCCGATTTTCTGGGGTCGCTCCCGCCCAATTTCGACTTGTTTCCCACGGCCACTTTTTGCTCCTTCGTTCGGCTAAGTCTTCTTTTTTGAATGAATTCACGGCCCCGCTGGTGAAGAAGTGGCACTTGAAAAAAGTGCAGTGCGCAACGAGGACCCTCTTCACCCTCTTTCAGAAGAATCCCCCTCGCACGCAGGAGTCTGCTGCAGCAAGAAAGTGCCGAAGCCCACTTTGCGTCTGAGGCCGTTCGCCCCAAATTCCCGCTGGATCGCTTCGGACGTAATCCGTCCGCGTTTCCAGCCCCGGTAGAACGCCTCGAACCTGTCCCCCTTGAATCGGTTGCGCGCGTCGTTGCGGAAAATGAGGTCGGCATCCGTGACCGCGGCGTATTGCTTCTCGTCCCACGCCTTGCGCACCTGGAAGTAGCGCACGAGGTCGTCAGCGGCATTCGATTCGAGCGGAATCTTCACCAAGGAAAGGAAGATTTCCGCCGCCTTTTCAAAGTGCGCGTTTGATCGCGCGATGAACAGGAACCGGAACTCCGCGAGGCGGCGAAAGAACGGAAGGTACACCTCCAGATGGTGGCCAAAATCTGCGAAGGAAGACTCCCCTTCATGAACATAGGTGAACGTCACCACAGGATGGGAAGAGGACCTATCATCGCTCAGGAACATCGGGAACTTGTCCACGAAATATCGGACCGTGGGACGAGAGCCTGCAGCACCCAGATAGAGCCTAGAAGGGAGATAGTGCTTGTCGATGTTGAGGGTCCCGCAGAAATACCGGACCTTCTCAGGCTCGGTTTCGAGGTAGGCATGGCCTTGGTTCGCCAGAACGTAATCGAGGATCGCCAGGCGCTTTCGGATGAAGTCAAGGGTGTGTGCGCGGCGGTTGCGAATGTTCCCACGTTCGACTTACCTGCTCGTTGAGCGAGCCGGTGTCGCCGTAGTTCTTGAAGATCCGCTTCAGGCTAAGCATGGCTCACCCTGCGGATCGAGACCGGGCTGAGTTTTGCCGGGTCGTATTGGGTGCGGAGTCTTGGAGCAGTCAGCAGAAATCGCAGAATCTGCGGGTCGGTTCGGGTCGCCCAGCGCGCGAGGAAGTAAAGGAGCAAGAACATCAAGAGCCCGCCCAGCAAGCTGCCGAGCAGGTTGAATGTCCCTGCACCCAGGCACATCGCGAAGAAGAAGAGCTTTCTCTCGGCCCCCAGGATGGTGAGAGGCCGCGAGAGCGCCCGATGAACCGTGTTAATCCGCCTGCTTTCCTGCATGATCTCCTCGGGTTACTGAAATCGTCGAGAAACTATCCGGGGAACAGCCAAGACAAGAAGTTGACGGCGGCGATGGCCATGCCGACGCCGAAGAGCACGCCGGCCAGCACCCGTTTCGAGCCGCCTTCGCCGAAGGCGAACGTCAGCCCAGCCACAACAATCGCGACCAGCGACAACCCCCGCGCAATCGTGCTCGTGAACGCCTGCTGAAGGACGCTCACGGCGTTTTCCCACGGGGATTGGCCGGTCCCTTGAGCAAATGCGGGCGCGGCCAGAAGTAGCCCTGTCGCTGCCACGAGCAAGTATCGAGACGCTCCCTTGAGCTTGAGAGCCTTTCGCCAGAGTTTTCGCATCGTTGTTGATCTCCTTTCTTCGACTGCATCGGGATGCTCTCGCCGGACCCTCGACAGGAAACGCCGAGCTGGTGGAAGGCAGTACCGCTTGCGTGGCATTTGTGCCTTTATCGTCCTCAAGACGCACGTAGAGCGTGTGCTCTGGCCACAGGGTTTCTACCTTCGCGACCGGCTCGGCGCCCATCTGCCGTGCGCGAGGCCTGGCAGGGCGCCGTAGTGGTTCGGCGCTGCCAAGCTCGGGGGCCTGTCCCAGATGGTGTTGCGGGAAGAATCCGGCGAAAAATCCCCTCACTTACTAGGGAACATCGAGAGGGGAAAAAGTAAGAAAAAAAGTGAAAAAAAGCCTGGGTGCGTTAGGTTCCGTACCATTAACACACGGGCCAACCCGATGGCAGGCTGCTTCCACGCGTTTTGGCTGGGGGGGGCCGCTTAGGAGCGAATTGACGGAGAAACCAGACCCACACGGCGAGTGGGTCCCGCTCAGAGGCAAGCACCGCCAGGGTGGGGACCCAGAACATCTTGATGGAGAGTTATTGGCTGCCGCCCGCCAAGCGTGGCCTTGCGTACTGGCCCACGCGCGACGGGAACTGGGTGCTAGGGGTGTGGACACAGACGAAACGGCCCTAGCCGCAGACATCTGGGAGGGCGTGCCCCGATCGGTTTGGAGAACGCGCCAGCGAAGAACAGACCACCAACCGCCCATTGCTGATCTTGAGTCCTACCTTATCGGAGTCTTCCACCACCGTTTCAACCGGGTTCTGAAGAGAGAGCAGAGACGAATCGAAACGATTGAGCTCGTGTCGTCGAATATGGAGCTCGAAGGGCATAAAAGCGCCAGAGACACTGATTGGGTGTCGGAGCTCGAACGCGCGATTACGGTAAAGCAGATTGTCAGCCACATGGACGAAAAGCTATAGGCCCCGAGCCTCAGATAGAACTATGGTTGGCATCTTCCAACCACGCAGCTTGTCTGCTTCAGAAACCGAAGGCGTCGTCACAACAACAAAATGAATCTGCAAAAAGAGAAAAGCCCCAGAGCCTCACAACATGACCCGGGCTGGGTAGCACGGCGAACATTTCCGATCCTTCCAGTCGCCGGCGAAGTTCTTCTCTTGACTCTCCCCTTTATAGAACGCGCTTACCGGAAAAGTGAAGCATTGTTAGAGATGTCCGGTAACCCGACTTCCATGATAGGTCTTTGTCAAGAGGGCAAGAACTCTCCCGACGCGCTTCGGAGGAGCGCGGGTACAAGCCTGTTTTGATCTCTCGGCGCGTGTATTGGCCTCGCGGCCGCGGTTTCTCACAATGGAGAACCAGACTTCCATTGGCTGGCGCAGCTCTCTCTGCCGCCCAGAAGATTGAGTTGCTGTTCTCCTGCCAGTCTCGAAACTAATCAACGGGAGCCTCGGGAGCTGGTGCTCCTTCGCCCAGTCGGGTTAACGGCGAGACCTGGCAGGCCACGCACCGAAAAAACGGGTTGGTTCCACGGCGGCTAGGCGGCGCGGGGTGCTTCGTTCCTAACCACCAGAAAGTCTCGCTGGCCACGATCGACGGCCAGGAGATACGCGACCAGCTTGCGGGCCACCGCCAGCGTCGCGCGATTGGCGTTGCCCTTCTGCTTTTCCCTGTCGTAGAGCATCGCCAGTGCCGGACTTCTGGACAGCATCGCAGACCCACAGCCAACAGCCGTACGCGCCCAACTGGCAGAATCACTTCCCAGTGCGTCGTGAACCTCGGTTGGGTCAATAATGCTGAGGCAATCGGGAGGGCTTCTGCCACCCCTAGGCATTCTGGCTGGGAAGTGAGTCTTGAATCCTTCCAGGAGGTCTCGGTTCCGGGCAAGTTTCTGTGCGAGAGCGGACAGCCGTACAGCCATCGCCCCCCGGTACGTTCAGGGGAATTGCGCATTCCCAATACGATACAGGCCACGCGGCTGACCAACGTCATTGATTGGCAATAGCTCAGATGAAGTGGGCCTGTCCGTCGTCAGCCGTTGGTCGGGGAACTCTTGTTGATGATTCTGACGCCCTCTCGGACTTCATTTTGTCCGTGCGCGGCTGCGCAAGAGTTCAACAATCCCCTTCGGCGCCTTGTCCGGCGACCCCGCATTGAACGGAGGCTGCGGGTCGTACTCGATAGCAAGCTGAAATGCCTGCGCCCGTTGTTCTCCACATTCGATTCCCACCAACGTCAATGCCATATCAATTCCGGCAGAAACCCCAGCCGCAGTGATTATTTTTCCGTCCCGTACCACGCGCTCATGGACCGGCTCCGCGCCATACTCGCGGAGAGAATCAACAGTCAGCCAGTGGGATGTGGCCTTGACTCCACGCAATATTCCAGCAGCCCCCAAGATCCGGGAACCAGTACATACAGAGGTCATCCAACGGCTTGTTTTGTGGACAGCCCGGACCCAATCCAACGTCGGCGGATCGCTCAAAACCGAACTGACCCCCGGGCCGCCGGGAATTAGAACGATTTCCGGAGATTGGACCTGATGAAAAGAACAGTCAGCAACAAGCGACAGACTGCCCCCATTCATCCGCTTGGGGCCCGGCTCTCTGGCTACAAATCGCACCTTCGCTTCCGGTATGAGCTTGAGGACTTCGTAGGGTCCCACGGCATCCAGAGCTGTCAAATCATCGAACAACAAAATGGCGATTTCCATGACGGTGTGTTCCCCGAATCACGAATTTCCATTTTAGGGTTTCAAGCGGTCCAAATCATACGCCGAACCATAGTGCGAAGGGCTGCGCAGCCCGGCCTGCACTCTTGGGCGTTCGGGCAAAGGGCCTCTGTGTATAATCCTTTGCAGTTTTTGAAGTGAAAAGGAAATCCCGGTGCTTCCACCGCATCGCCATACTTCACGTCCTTCCCCAGAGAAAGAGGCGACTTTAGAACTTTCTCGGCGAATTCGCGGCGAGTTTGCCACAGGTCGGACTCCCCGACCAGGCAGGATCGATCTGCTCGAAACGATAGAGGTGAGCGACGGGCGCCTTCGCCGATTCGCTGCACCGAATTGTTAGGCCCCTGGTGTCTCATACTCAATCGAGCATCTTCTGCATGATGTGAACATCCAAGAGCTTGCCGAACTTGCGCCCGACTTCTTTGAGCGTGCCAACATGGACAAAACCTGCGCTCTCATTGAGATGAATGCTCTCGCCGCTGCCCTCGACCACACGCGCGATAAGGGTATGATACCGGAGCCCGCGCGCCTGCTCGATAATCGCTTCCTTGAGCTTGCGCCCGATGCCGCGGCCTCGGCGCGTCGAGTGAACGTAGAACGAGGTCTCGGCCGTATCGTCGTACGCGCCGCGCTCTGACCATCGTGTCAGTGACGCCCAACCCACCACCCTGCCGTCCAACACCGCCACCAAAACCGGATGCCTCTCGTCGTGCGACTGCAACCATTTGGTGCGCTCGTCCACGCTCTTCGGCTCGGTGTCGAACGTCGCTGTCGTGGTGAGAATCGCCTCGTTGTAGATAGCAGCAATGGCTGGCGCATCGGCCAACTCGGCACGGCGAATCGTGACTGGCGTATTGGTGGCCATCTGCGCGGGGTGTGGTCGGGCAACCTGACTCTTGTTCAGGCTCACCTCGGAAATGCCCGCTCCATGACATCAAGTGCGAACCGGGCTGAAACCGTTGCTCGACCAGCAGCCATCTCAATGCCCACTTCGACGGCTTCAAGAACCTCACGTAACGTAGCGCCGCAGGCTGCTGCTTGGTCAATATGCCACTGCATGCATGACTCGCAGTCCATCTGCACAGAGATGCCGATGGCAATCAACTCCTTGGTCTTCTTGGGGAGAGCACCGTCCGCAAAGGCGGCTTGCTCCATCTGGAGAAAAGCCTCGTAAACCTTCGACTTCAGTGAGACGAGCGTCTGATGTGCCTTCTTCCGTGTGCGTGAAATTTCATCGAGTCTATCCATTTGTCATTCTCCGTGTGTTGGGTGGCGGTGTCCGACGGCTAACTCTTGGTTAGGTTGACCCGGATAAGAGTCGCTTCAGTCTGGCTAAGACGAAACCGCCGGTGGCAAGCGAGTTGATTGTAGCTCTAACCTCACCGCTGTCCGGGGAAAATTGTGTGAAGTTGGCGTAAGCAGTTGTTTGTCAGTGGGGTAGGCGGTGTTGCCCATCGGGAATGATTTGAAAGCAGGTTTCTGGCAGCATCGTAGCTCCCGCCAACCGTGGGGTTGTTGCGTAGAAGCTGTAAAAATCACTTCGATATCGCACTGGATCGCGGTGTCCGTGTACGTGCTGGTGGCGATTATGCGCAAGCGGCTCGGGCGAGAGGCCAGCTTGTACCAGATTCTACAGATTCTCAGCCTCACGCTTTTTGAGAAAACGCCCATTTTATGTGCCCTTCAGGCCATCGACCAGGACGCCAATTCCCCCCAAAATGCCAACCAACTAATTCTCTTCGACCTTTTGACCGGACAGCAGTGATCCCGTATCGTTACCGCTCCGGCCATAGTCGGCCCGGCCGGCTACTACGCACCATTCAGGGAAACATGGATTGCTGAGTTGGATTTCAAGGTGCCGTGGATCATGCACCTCTCAACATATTTCAGCAGTTCGGACTTGCGTTGTTTGTCCAGCCGCGTGTCTTTCAAATCTATGCACACCTTGATGTCGGATAGCCGCGTTTTGTCGTCAGTGGGTTCTGCTTCCGCCGTAACGCTGAAACCGTTGCAGACAATCCCCTGATCGCGCATGTAGTCCCGCGTCTGGTGTCCCATGCAGCCGCAGAGGCTCGCCAGCAGCGTGTCAACCGGGTTTGCGCCCTGGCCCTCCGTGTCTATCACGAAACTGTTGTGCCTTGTTGTCGCATAGTACTTCGAGTCCCCTCTGTTCTCAATCGTTGCCCTGTACATGCCTCCTCCTTGTCGATAACCGGTGATTGCCGGTAGAAATGCGCTTCGTCTTCTCCTTGATGGGCCTGCGCCTGGTTCATTGGGCGTACTTGACGGGGCAGCCGTAAGGCCGGGTTTCAGCGTTTCGTACAGCCTTGCCAGCCATGGCTTCCTCAAGCGCCTCAGACAAATAGTTCCGCGCGCCTGGGATATCGGCCGCGTCGGTCGTGGGGTGGTCATCAACGGCCCCGTTGTAGAGGAGCGTTCCTTTCGGATCGATCACGAACATGTGCGGAGTGGTCTTTGCATCGTAGAGACGGCCCAGGTCGCCGTTCGGGTCCAGTAGCACCGCCGTCGGCGAGGCTTTCACCTGCGTGAGGTGTGCATTCTCCTGCTCGGCGGTGACGTAGCCTAGCTTCCCCGGTGCCGAGGACACCACGGTCAGCCAGACCACGCCCCGCTGGGTCCACTCGCGCTGTAGGCGCTGCATGTTGCCGCTGTCGTAGTGCTTCCGGGTAGAAGGGCATTCGCGGTTGGTCCATTCGAGCACCACAAACTTCCCCGCATAGTCGGAGAGACGGTGAACCTGGCCGTGGCTGTCGGTCGCCGTGAAGTTGGGAGCCGGCTCTCCTACACGCGTCGCCCACGCCTGCGCGAGCAATACAGCTCCCGCAACGACAAGTACAACTACACCGAAGAGATGTCTCTTCATGGAAATCTTCTCCTTGACTTGATCTCACCGCCACGATACATAGGGTTGTTGTCATGACTCAAATGAATTGTTGCCATATGAGCGATAGCTAGCAGTTATGGTTAACCTGAATCAGTTGCGGGTCTTCCATGCGGTTGCACAAGCGCGGAGCTTCACCCGCGCGGCCGAGGCCGTGCATCTGACCCAGCCGGGCGTCAGCAAGCACATTAAGCAGTTGGAGGAGTACTACGGGGTCTCGCTCTTTGACCGTCTAGGAAGAAAAGTGGCTTTGACGCAGGCCGGCAAAACCCTCTTTGAAACCACCCAGGAGATGATTGGTTCCATTACCAAAGCCGAGGGACGGATTAAAGAACTACAAGGCTTGGCCGGGGGCAAGCTTGCGCTGGGCGCGAGCTTCACCGTTGGCATTTACATCATGCCGAATCTGCTTTTTTCTTTCAGGCGGCAATACCCCGCCACTGAAATCACCTTGGATATCTTGTTAAGCAAGGAAGTTGAAGCCAGAGTACTGGACAACAGCCTCGACGTTGGCCTCGTGGCTCATGAAGTATCCCACGAGAAGCTGATTGCCATGGTTTTCATGACTGATGAGCTGGTGATGATCGTACCCGCCAACCACAAGTGGGCATCGAAGAAACGAATTAGGCCGCAAGAACTGATTCACGAACCGTTCATCGCGTCCACGAAAGGATCGGGAACCAGAGCCGTGGTCGAAGATCGGCTCCGGGAGAACGGCATTACTTTGAATAAGATCATCGAGTTTGGAAACACCGAGGGAGTCAAGAAGGCCGTGGAAGCCGGATTGGGAGTTTCGATCCTATCGAAGGGTGTGGTCCAGCGGGAGCTATCTGCCGGACTTCTCCAAGTGATTCCCCTGGCAGGAATGAATGTGAAGCGGGAATACTCCTACGTTTATCGCAAAGAAAAATACCTCTCTAACGCAGCAAAAGCATTTTTGAATCTCCTCCAGAAGAGCGCTGGATGACTGTTCACCAAAGGGCACCCAGTTTGACTTTGTTGAACTGCTAGACTTCGTAGGCGATATCGAAGTGGTTCTTGCAGCTTCGTCGCCGCGTACTCGCCGAGGCCGTTCCAGGCAACGCGATGCCACTCCGTCTTGGAGTGCCATTGCTCGTCCGCTAACCCAAAGCTTGTGCAACAGAACCGACAGTTTTCTGGCCACGGCGACCACGGCGCGTTTCTTGCCGTTCTTCCCGCCTCGCACAGCCATCGCTGTGCCCCAGCGCTTCAGGTTGGAATCCGGCGCAAAGCGGCCCAGGTGTCCCTACCAATAATTGCGTCTGAGTCGTCAAAAGCTGCTGCAAGCGGGAAGCGAAGAATTCAGATCGACCTTTGTGTGTGCGATGTTGTTTGACACAGGCGCGAGTAGTTTGATCGCGGGGCGACAAAGCGGAGTTCTCCGCAAAGTTTCAGTGTAGGAGAGCGCAGATCCGGGCAGGCTAGGCTGCCCGGCGTTCATATCGGTGATGGAGTCCGCCGACCTCCGGTAGCTCCACCACCTTTCCGAGCTCCGGCGGCTGTACCCTCCGAGGGATCGGAGCATCCTTGTCGAGAGACAAGTGAGTACGCGACCGCTCGTAATAATTGAAATACGAATTGAGCGTTCGTCGTAACGCGCCTTCATGGAACACGATCACGTGATCAAGGCACTCGCGGCGAATCGTGCCGATCAGGCGCTCGACATAGGGATTTTGCCAAGGCGATTGCGGAGCCGTGAGGACTTCGCGAATGCCCAACCACCCTGTCGTTTCGTGGAATTCCTCTCCGTAGCACCCGTCGCGATCGCGAAGCAGATAGCGAGGCGCACTGTCCCAAGGGAAAGCTTCCAGCAGTTGCCGGGTCGTCCATTCCGCCGTGGGATTCGCGGTTACAGCGAGATGAATAGGACGCCGACGATCATGTGAGAGAATCACAAAAACAAACAGAAGCCGGAACGTGATCGTGGGAACCACGAAGAAATCGGCAGAGACCAGGCTCTGCATATGGTTCTTCAGAAACGTGCGCCAATTCTGCGACGGCGGCCTCCGGTGCCGAACCAGGTACTTGGCCACCGTGGCTTGCGACAATTCGAATCCCAGTTTCAACAGTTCTCCGTGAATCCGGGGTGCGCCCCAGCCAGGATTCGCCAAGCTCATCCTATGAATCAGATCGATGACTTCCAGCGACAGGGAGGGTCGTCCTTCCGGATGGCGACTCTTCCACTTCCAGTACAGTCGGAATCCCTTGCGATGCCAGGCGATGACAGTCTCGGGCTTGACGATGACCAATGAGGATCGCCAGCCGCCCCAGAATCGTGCGAGCCATACCCATAGGAATCGATCCGCGCGACTCAAGCGCAGCCGATGGCCACGGCGGAAGCGCTGGAGGACCAAGAGCTGATGTCGGAGAGCAAGAATCTCAGCTTGCAGCGCTGTTCGAGTTTGAAAGGCTTGCCGAGCAGAAGAAAACAGCGAGAGAATAATCGTGAGCATGTCGCCGAAAAGCTACAACGACAGCTGCCTAAATTCAACCAGTTCAGTCAGAACGGAGTTTTTAGTAGGGACAGCAGCTAAAGCCAGAACCGGAAGACCACGTATTGCTCAATCCTGACACAGGCAGGCCCATGACACGGCCAAGGCTCTATCAACGGATGCTGGCACTGGGAAGGCGTGCCGGAGTCACCAACGCACATCCTCATCGGTTCCGGGACACGCTCGCCGTTGACATGCTGGAAAAAGGTGCCAGCCCTTATGACGTTGCCAAAGTGCTCGGTGACACAATCGAGACCGTGGAGAAACACTACGCCCCATTCACAAAAGAACTAAGAGACCGCGTGCGCCGCATCATGGAGAATGGCGAAGGTTTGGAGAAGAGTTTGGACACGTTTTGGACACAACCAGCAAGCGCCAAAGAGAAGATCAATTGATAACTACTGAGAACAAAAGACGTTAGTCTAAAATATTGGCGGGCGGGCCTGTAAGCCGGATTCTGTGCGCGGCGCGGCTGAGAAGCAGCCGCGTCCCGCGACGATCATTCCTCTAGGCCACGGCTCGCGCCGTGACTCGAGCAGCCTACCCGAGGGTTCACATTGTCCGAGGCGCACGAAGCGCATCGAACAAGCCCCTTCGAGCCGGCTGAGCCGGCTCTCAGGGTAAAGGGCCGGGCCAGCCCTCCCCTCCTATTTGGCCTTGCACCACGCGGGGTTTGCCGTGCCTCCCGTGTTGCCACGAGAGCGGTGGGCTCTTACCCCACCGTTTCACCCTTGCCAAGCGCAACCGGCTTGAGGAGGACGTGCCGCAGGTTTTCCTGCGGCCTGTCATCGAAGCATGAGTCGCACCGGCGGTTTATTTTCTGTGGCACTCTCCGTGAGCAGAGTAGAGAGCACAGGCCGAAGCCTGGGCTGCTAACCCGCTCCCCTGGCGTTACCAGGCGCGTCGCCCAACGCTCGCGGCGTTTACGCCGCAAGCTGCGGTGTCCGGACTTTCCTCCCGCCACCGGCCTTTCGGCCCAGCAGCCAGCGATCGTCCGGCCCGCCCGCCAATATCCATTATACGCCCGCGCACATTGCGTTGCGCATTCAGCAGGCTGGTGGACACCTCAGGCCCCGGCCTCAGCACAAGGAGGCGACCCGCCCGTCGCCAGATCGTCCTCAGTCTTCGGCGGCCAGTAGCGAAAGAGGATGATCCCAAGCAAAGCCCAAAGGGCCATGAGCAGCCAGAAGGAGAACGCCTCCGGAACTCTCGCATAATAGAGAATGTTGTAGGTCGCGTGCATCAAGCCTGCAGGCAAGATGGATCCCGAGCCCAGCGTGAGCCAAGCCAACGTGAAGCTCAAGACCAGCGTCATGAGCAGACGCGTACCTAAACTCAGAGCGATTCCACCATGGCCCATAGAGGCTCTGAAATCCCCGCCAAAGTGAAACGCACCCCAGACAATCCCGACAAGCACAATTCCTCGAAATAACCCGAAGCGACCGATCAAACGCGGCTGGAAATACCCTCGCCAGCCAATCTCTTCAACAAACGCACTTGGTACATGCCACAGAAGCTGCGCGGCTGGGAACGCGAAATAGCTCAATAATTGAGGGGGACTGGAGATTCCGTAGTAGTACACCGCCCAATGAATCCGGTCGTAAAGATAGAAGAGCACCGGCACAATGCAGGCGGTCGCCAATGGGAAAAGTATCGCCAAACCCATGACCCCGGGGTCGGGCAAACGAAAAACCTGCCACATAGACCGCCATCTTTCCGTGCCCATCGCCCAAACGACAACCACCAAGAACGGCAGCGAACCAACAAATTCTCCGATACCTCCAGCGCTCCTTGGGAACCACCCAGCCATCAGAAATGGAATGAAAACCAGATCCGCGGATAGCGCCGTAGCCAGTAGATTGATCGCCAGAACGTACCACACAAACCCCTGTACCCGTTCGTCCCCCGAGTCCCCAATGGCGATAGAAGCCTCAAGGTCGCTTCCTGTAAGACGCACGGGTAGGGCCGATAGTCCTCGGTTCAGCAGCCACGCCGCAATGGCGGCAAGAAGAAGCCCAGCCAAGGCAAAGTGAAGGCCAGGACCAAGATCCAAGGCGAGCGACGCAGCAGAACGAATCACGTGCCCGCCCCTGACAATTGGCGATTCGAGTATCGAGCCGGCTACGATCCCTCGGTGAAACCCTTGCAGCACCGCACCAATCGAGACGAGGAGAATGCCACCCGTCGCCGGAAGCAAAACCCACCACACCAGCCGCCTCGCTGGCTTTGAACCCGGCCAGAAACAGACGAAGTACCCTGCTGCACCGGCGAACAGAATCGGTAACGTGGCGAAGACCACGAATAGCGCCCATCGCCGGAGATCAACGCCGGAGAAAACAGATGTAGCGAACGGACCAGCATCCCATTTGGCACTACTCAGATCGGGCCACCACCGCAACCTCTGAGAGATGAAGAGAAAACACGACCCCACTATGAGGAGTAGATTCGCGCGGTCCGCCGGCAAAACTGATCGCAAGAATGTCAGGAGGCGCTTCATCTGGATGCGGACCTGGCTCACTGCCCGCGGATTATGCCTTACACGCTATGTCTCTAGCCACTTATTCCGTTGCGGTTTCACAACGACTACTTCGCGCTGACTAGTTTCTCGAATTCAGCTTCCGTGAGGATGGGGACGCCGAGTTCTTTGGCCTGGTCGTACTTCGAGCCGGGGTCGGCGCCGACGACGACGTAGTCGGTCTTCTTGCTGACCGAGGAAGCGACCTTGCCGCCATGTTCTTTCACGAGTTCGCCGGCCTCGTCCCGCGAGCGGTTCGCGAGCGCGCCGGTGAACACAAACGTCTTCCCGGCGAACTTCTGGCTTTTGAGGCGGCGCTTCTCCTCGGGGGGATGGACGCCGGCTTTTTTCAGGCGCTTGATAAGTTCGCGGTTGGCGGCCTCCGAGAAAAACTCAGCGATACTCGCGGCGACTTTCGGTCCGACCTCGGGGACTTCCACGAGGCGCTCCTCACCGGCTTCAGCGAGCTCTTCGAGCGAACCGAAGTGCTCCGCGAGCAACTGTCCGGTGCGCTCGCCGACAAACCGTATGCCGAGCGCATAGATGAGCCGCGCGAGGCTTCTGGTCTTGCTTGCTTCGATTTCGTCGAGGAGGTTCTGCGCCGACTTTTCCGCCATGCGCTCGAGCCCGGCCACTTCATCCAACTTCAGCGCGTAGAGATCGGCGAAATCCTCGACCATCTTCTTGCCCACAAGCTGGTCCACGATCTTTTCGCCCAAGCCGTCGATATCCATGGCGTGACGGCCGGCGTAGTGCAGCAGCGACTCCTTGCGCTTGGCGGGGCAAGCGGCGTTCACGCAGCGGTAAGCCACTTCGTCTTCGGCCTTGTGAATCCTGCTGCCGCACTCGGGGCACACCTTGGGCATCTGGAACGCCCGCCGCGGCTTCCCTTCTTTGACCACCTTGACGACGTGGGGAATCACTTCGCCAGCGCGCTCGACGAGCACGGTGTCGCCGATCTGCACTCCCAGGCGCTCGACCTCGTCCAAGTTGTGCAGGGTCGAGCGGCTGACGGTCACGCCGCCAATCTGCACCGGTTCGAGCAAGGCGACCGGCGTGAGCGCTCCGGTGCGGCCGACCTGCACGAGGATGTCGTTGACGACGGTGGTTTCCTGCCGCGCGGGGTATTTGTAGGCGATGGCCCAGCGTGGCGCTTTGGCCGTGAAGCCGAGCTCGCGCTGTATGGCGATCGAATTGGCTTTGATGACTACGCCGTCGATTTCGTAGGGCAGTTTTTCGCGGCGCGAATCCCAGGCCTCGCAATACGCGATGACTTCTTCAATCGAGGGGCAGAGTTTCCAGTCATCCGACGCGCGGAAATGCAGCGCCTTGAGCGCTTCGAGCGATTCCGAATGCTTCTTGAACGGGACGCGGCCTCCCACGAAAAGAAAATAGGCGAAGAAGTCGAGCCGGCGCTGCGCCGTGATCGCCGGATCGAGGTTGCGCACCGCACCCGCCGCGGCATTGCGTGGATTCGCAAAGCGCTTGCCGCCCTGCTCTTCCTGCCTGCGGTTGAGGTCCTCGAAGGCTTTGCGCGTCATGATCACTTCGCCGCGCACCTCGAAATCCGCCGGCACGCCCGCCTTCTTGAGCGCCGCGGCATCCACGCGCAACGGTATCGAGCGGATCGTCTTCACGTTGGGGGTGACGTCTTCGCCGGTCATGCCGTCGCCGCGGGTGACGCCGCGCAGTAGAACGCCGTCTTTGTACTGCAGGGCGATGCTCAGGCCGTCGAACTTGTGCTCGGCGACGTACTCGATCTTGTTCTGCTCGCCGAGCTCGCGCGCGCGGCGGTCGAAATCGCGCAGCTCGTCGTAGGAGAAGGCGTTGTCCAGGCTGAGCATCGGCGTCGTGTGGCGGACCGACTCGAATCCTTCGCGCGGGGTGCCGCCCACGCGCTGCGAGGGTGAATCGGGCGCGATCAGCTCGGGATGCGCCGCCTCGAGCGTCTTGAGGCGATTCATCAGGCGGTCGAAGGCCGCGTCGGACACTTCCGGATCGTCGAGGACGTAATAGCGGTATTCGTGATGCCGGATCTTCTCCCGCAGGTCCGCGATTTCTCTGGCAACCGGATTGCTCTTTACCATGCAGGCCTCGAGAACGACTCAGGTCGTGCGCCGGGGTATTATACAATGCGGACTCGGGCACGCCGGAGCGGTGGCAAAAATTGACGGCGACTATGAAGAATTCCTTGCTGATTCACAATCCCCGCGCGGGCAACGGAGGCTCACGCAGGCACCGCGCCCTCGATGAATCGCGCAGAGTGCTGTTTGCCGCGGGGATTGAGACGACGCTGGTCGAGGTGAGCGCGCCGGGAGACACATCTGAACTGGCGCGCCGCGCCGCAGCCGAGGGCCGCGATCTCGTGATCGTTTGCGGCGGAGACGGCACGCTCAATGAAGCCGTCAACGGCCTGGCAGCCAACCCCGGCGGCCGCCAAGTTCCCCTGGCACTGCTGCCTGGTGGAACCGCCAACATTCTCGCGAAGGAACTGGGCCTCCCTTGGGATTTTCCGCGCGCCGCGGCCCTTTTGGCCCGGGCAACGCCGAAGCCGATAGCGTTGGGTTTGGCCACGCCTCTCGAAGCCCCGGAGAAGCGCCGCCATTTCCTCTGCGTAGCGGGCGCCGGGCCGGACGGCGCGATCGTTCATGCGGTTGACTTGGGCATGAAGGAGCGCGCCGGCATTCTCGCCTATTGGTATGAGGGCGCCCGGCAAGTGTTCGGATACGGGTTCCCGCGATTTCGCGTGCGGGCCGGCGGGCGCAGCGTGGACGCCTCGCTCGTCATCGTTGGAAGGACGAAACACTACGGCGGGCCGTTCAGGATCACGACCGAAGCAAGCTTATTCGAGGACGAGTTCGAACTGACGGCCCTTGAAACGCAAAGCGCTCTGCGCTACCTGAGCTACCTGCCAACGCTATGGCTGGGAAAGTTGCGCGGGGCGCCGGGCGTGCACTTCTGGAAGGCCGATTCGCTGGTGTGCGAGCCGCTCGGCGTGGAGCCCGTGTACGCTCAGGTGGATGGCGAGCCGCTCGGCGGGTTGCCGGTGGAATTTCGCATCGTGCCGCGCGCCATTACGCTGCTGGTGCCGGAGAAGGCCGAACGACGCTGATCTTTGTGGAACCGATTACTCATGCGCTTGCGGCGTGGACGCTTTCTCGCGCCGGACTGAATCGCGCTACAAAACTTGCCACGCCCATCCTCCTCGTCTCCGGCACTCTCGCTGACGCCGACTGGCTCACCTATCTCCTGGGCCCCGGGGCGTTCCTCGCCGGGCACCGCACGGCCGCGCATTCGATCCTCGGTATCGTCGCGGTCGCTGCGATTGTCGGGAGCGGATTCTGGTGGCTTGGCCGAAGGCACCCAAGCATGCGGGTGGCGTTCGGCAAAGCGGTCGCGCTTGCGGCGGCCGGAGCGGCGCTGCACGTGGCGCTCGACCTCGTTGATGCTTACGGAGCAAAGCTGCTTTGGCCATTCGGAGGATGGACCGCAGCCGACCTAGTCGCAAACATGGACCCCTGGGTCTTGTTGCTGCTCCTGGCGGGCTTGCTTGTGCCTGCTTTCTTCGCGCTCGTGGCCGACGAAGTCGGCGCGCGAAAGAAGGCGCCTTCCGGCCGCTTGGGAGCGATTCTCGCCCTGGTCTTGCTTGCGCTGTATATTGCGGGACGGGGTGTTTTGCACGCCCAGGCGACAGAAGCGCTCGATGCGCGCATCTACAGCGGCCAGATGCCGCGCCGCGTGGGGGCATTCCCCGAGGCGGCTTCGCCTTTCACCTGGCACGGTATCGTCGAAACCGAAAGCTCCGTGCACGAGGCGAAAGTGCCGCTCGCGCCGGGGACGCGTTTCGATCCCGAAGCGGGCACGACGGTTTTCAAGCCGGAGCCTTCGCCGATCCTCGAGGCGGCGCGGCAGACGCGTGCGGCCGGCAGGTTTCTATCGTATGCGCGCTTCCCCAAAGCCACGGTCGAGAAGACCGCGGAGGGCTACACCGTTACGTTGCGCGATCTGCGCTTCGACGCGCTCGGCGAACGGAACTTCGGCGTGATGGCCGTCGTCGAGTTGGACGCGCAAGGCCGCGTGGCGGATGAAGGCCTCCGTTTCAGCAACAAAACTGCCCGCTGAACGTATTGTTCCTGTAAGGCTACCGGGAAAGCTACTGAGGGCGGAGTGCGCCGGATGTGGCAGCCCGCCGTGCTAGAATACGCGCGCATTCCTCGGAAACCGGCAAGAAAAACGATATTCCAGGGGAGACAATGAAGCCACACAGGTCGATCTGGGTTTGGGTGCAAATCGCCGCGCTCGCCTGCGCTGCGACAGCATCGGCAAACGATTCGATTCCCAAGGCGGCGTGGAAGCGGCCGCTGGGCCTGCCGCTCGAAAACGCTGGAACGAAGAAAGCTGCGTCTGATGCAGGGCACATTGACGACGGCTACTGGCAAGGCGCGCCGGTGGGTGGCTTCGGCGCGGGGACATTCTCACGAAGCTACCGCGGGGATTTCGTGCGCTGGCACTTGAAGACGGCCGTGGACAAGTACCAGGCGGTTCCGCTGAATCAGTTCAGCGTGTACGAGAGGGCCGAGGGAGGCCAGCCGGTCGCCACCGCACTCTACGCGGGAAAGCCGCGCGGCCAGGGTCAGGCGGCCCCGTTCAAATACGATTACCCGGTTGGCGCGGGCGATTATTACGCGCTCTACCCGAAGGCCTGGTACGACTACCGCTGGGAGAAGCTGCCGGCGCGGCTCACGCTCGAGCAGTTCTCGCCGATCCTGCCGAACAACTACAAAGAGAGCAGCTATCCAGTGGCGGTGTACCTGTGGCACGCGCAAAATCCGACGAAACAGAAGGTGACGGTATCGGTGATGCTTTCGTGGACGAATATGATCGGGTGGTTTCAAGACTCGGCGCCGAATTTCTCGCACACAAACAACCTGAGTAACGTGAACCTATCGCGTTCCGAGGACATCCAGTACGAGGGCCAGGCGGCAAAGATGAAGGGTATCGTTTTTGCCCGCATGCGAAATGGCGACGTGCAGGCGGAGGGAGACGGGCAATTCGTGATTGCGTCGCTCGATTCGCCGCGGACGCAGGTGAGCTACCTCACTACGTTTGCCGACGCGGGGCAGTCGGTCTGGTTCCCTTTCCAGGCAACTGGGAAGCTGCTCAGCAGCGACCAGTCGTGGGCAAGCGGCGACGAGCCGCTGGCGGGAGCAATCGCCGTGACGTTTACTCTCGAGCCCGGAGACAAACTGACGGTCCCCATGGTGATCGCGTGGGACTTGCCGGTGGTGGAATTTGCCAGCGGGCGAAGGTGGCTGCGGCGCTATACGGATTTCTTCGGAAGTTCGGGAACGCACGGTTGGGAGATTGCCAAAGAAGGATTGCTGCGGGGGAGAGAATGGAGCGACACGATCGACGCCTGGCAGAAGCCGATTGTGGAAGACGAGAGCAAACCGTTGTGGTACCGCGGAGCGCTTTTCAACGAGCTGTACATTCTGGCGGACGGAGGAACGCTCTGGGGCCGGCCGCAGGCCGCCGAGAAAAGCGTTCCGCCGTCGTTCGCCTATTTGGAAGGCTTCGACTACACGATGTACAGCACGTTGGATGTGCTCTTTTACGGGTCGATGCCGCTTGCGAAATGGTGGCCGGATATCGACAAGCAGATGATGCGGACGTTCGCCGAATTTGTGCCGCAAGACCTCAGCCAGAAGCAGCTCGTGCTGTCTGATTTCTGGCGGCAACGCAAGCTCGTATTCCGCTCGAGGAAGGCCAAGGGGGCCGTGCCACATGACCTGGGCGCCCCGGCGGAGGACCCGATTGTCTACCCGAACCGCTACGGCTGGCAGGATGGCGACCGGTTCAAGGATCTGAACTCGCAGTTCGTGCTGATGGTCTATCGCGACTTTGTGTTGACGGGCAGCACCGATCTCGCCTTCCTGAAGTCCACCTGGCCGGCCGTGCGCGAGGCTCTGCAGTACCTTCGGCAGTTCGACCATGACGGCGGGGGCGTGCCCGAAAATGAGGGCATCGCCGATCAGACTTACGATAATTGGCCGGCACGCGGCCAAATGGCGTACTGCGGCAGCCTGTGGCTGGCGGCGGTGCGCTCGGCGGAGGAAATTGCGAAGAAATTGGGAGACGAGAAGGCGGCCGCGGAATACCGGGAACTATTCGAGCGAAGCCAAAAGACTTACATCTCGAAGCTCTGGAATGGTGAGTATTTCCGGTACGACACGAAGAGCGAGTACCGCGACGATATTCACGTCGATCAGCTCGCCGGGCAGATGTACGCGAACTTGCTGGGACTCGGCGACCTGGTGCCACGGGAGATGCGGCTTTCGGCGCTGCACAAGATCTTCGACTACAACGTGATGAAGTTCGACAGCGGGAAAATGGGCGCAGTGAACGGCATGGAGTCTGACGGCACGCCGCCCTCCGGGAACGAGCAGGTCGAGGAAGTATGGGCCGGCGTCACGTACGCCCTGGCCGCGGAAATGCTCGCGGAAGGAATGAAGGATGAGGCCTTCCGCGCGGCGTGGGGCGTCTACCACGTCACCTACGAAAGCAAAGGGTATTGGTTCCGCACGCCGGAGGCCTGGGACAGCACGGGGAATTTCCGCGCCTCGATGTACATGCGCCCGCCGGCCATCTGGGCGATGGAAATGGTGCCGGCGAAGAAGTAGTTCACCCCGGACGAAGAGCGCTCCACAAAGTTATTCAGGCGGTGGATAGGCGTAGCGCAGGCTTGGGGGCATGCGGCTGGAGCGCGGGCGCGTATTGTATTCGAGCTGGTAGCCGACGTGGCCTGCGTCGAGCGGATAGGCAGACCCGCCTGAATAAGGATAGGGGAGCAGGGTGTGGTATGGCAGCGGCTCGACGGTGAAGCCGTGGGCCGCGTAGAAATCCATGTCCTTCGAGAAGCCGTCCGCGAAAAAGAAGTAATCGCGAACCCAGCCCTGCGGCAGCGCCGGCAGGCGGCGCGGATCGAAGTCCAGCTTTAATCCCTCGCCCGAGGCGAACACCACCATGCGGTCGTCCACGGCACGCAGCAGGTCGCGAACATCGCCATAGCGCGTGTAGTTCCCCGCGGCGCGGACATAAGGCGCGGTGCGGCTGCGCGAGGAATACGAATAGGAAACGTCGCTCCGAAGAGCGTGCGTAATCTCGCGCGGGTAGCCAAGGAAACCGAGCGTGCCCGAAGCCAGAGGAATCTCCGAGACACGGACCGGTTGCGAATCGGGCGTGCTGTCGATGAGAATCTGGTCCCAGTAGATTCTGAGGTTCGTGACGATGCGGATGCGCCGCGTGCCCGGCGGCAACTTGCCGGTGAGGTCACCGACCATCGTGCGGGCGAGGCCGGCGGGGAAACCGAAATCGTCCACGACGCGAATCCAGCGTCCCGCGGCATCAAGGGCTTCCACATAGGGAGGGATCACCTTGATGCCAGCTTGGTTGGCGGCGTACATCGAGGTTGCGCCGAAGTAGTCCGTGTAGCCGTGCATCAGCAGCCGCAGAGGACGCTGCGGGTCCCACGGGCCGAGGTCAAGCTCAAGCCGGTGGAGCTTGGCAAAGCCTGCGAACGGCAACTCTTCAAAATCGGCGACGTAGCGCCGGTCGCCCTTCGAAATGAGATCGAGGACGTCTTCGCCGTTCTCGCCCCAGGCGCCGACGGGCAGATGAGCGTCGCGGCCCGCGGGAATGACGCGGAACTCGGGAAAAGGCGGAGCGCTCGCAAAGCGCGAATTGGGATAAACATCAATCGACGCTGGATGGTCGACGGCCAAAAGGCGGACCTGATCGAGATAAACGGTCTCTTCCATCGGCTCCATAAAGCGGAAACTCAGCAGGCCGTTGCGAGGCCGCACAATTCTTCCAGACACTTTCAAGTATTCCCTGGGATCGGGAATATTGCGCTCGCCGGGGGCGACCCAATGGCCCACGACGCCGGCGCCGATCATGTCGGCGATGAATTCGTATTCGTGGCCATTCCAGGCAAAAAGAACGGGGCACGAACTGCCGCGGCGGTCGATTTCCTCAATGGTGTGCGCGGTGTTGGCGGAGAGTCGAGTTTCGTCTTGGGGAACGCCAGTCGGCCAAAGAAGTCTGACTACATCCGCCTCGCGTTCGCTGCCCAGCCCTGCGTAAATCGGCGCAGCGTTTTGGCTGAGATAACCGGAAGCACCCTGCACTTCCCACTTCTGGTACAACGGCCCGGCAAAAACCTCGACCTTGGTGCCAATTCCGCTCTTGTTGTCAAAGAGCGCCTGCAGATTGACCTGAATCCAGTTGTGCTTGTTGGCGCCAGAGGCGCGCAACACGAGAGGCGGGCCGCCGAGCTGGGTCGCGACCAGATCGTAATTGCCATCGCCATTGAGACTTGCGACAGCCAGGGCGCGCGGCTCGGTGAGGCGCACAGCATCAAGATGGACTTCGCGAGTGACGTCGGCCCAGCCCGCAGGGCCAAGATTACGCAGCAAACGCACCTCGCCACCGTGAGAGGTTTCGCCGACGGCAGCGATGTCGAGCCAGCCGTCGTTGTCATAGTCAAGCGCGACCAATCCCCATCCGCGCTGCCAGCCTAGATCGGGGAGCGGAACGCGTTCGAGGCGCTTGCCTTCGATGTTTCGCCAGAGGCTGATGCCGGGCGAGCCCGCGTGGGTGAAGGCCAGATCCATCCAGCCATCCTTGTCGAAATCGAACGCGATGACGCCGACGGCGGGCGGGAGATGTTCCTTCTGAAAATCAATTGCCGCGAGAGGCGTGAATTCCCCTTCGCGAGGATTGAGGAAAATCTGCGCGCCGGATGGACCGCCGGCCACAACGAAATCAATAGCGCGGTCGTTGTTGAAATCGGTGGTGACGACACCTGCGCCGGTCGAATCAACGCCAAGGGCTGTTTCATTGGAAACATCGGTAAAGGTGCCGTTCATGTTGTTGCGCCAGAGGACGTTATGGGCGCGCGTCGAGGCGTCTGCCGAAGAAGGGGAGTTGATTATGTAGAGATCGAGGTCGCCATCGTGATCGTAATCGACGAACGTGACGGCGACGCAGCCCTTTTCGCGGCGGATGCCTGCTTTTTCGGTGACGTCCACAAACGTGCCGTGGCCCTGATTGTGGTAGAGAAGAACACCATCGGAGTAGCAGACGGCGAGGTCGGTGTGCCCGTCGTTGTCAAAATCTCCGGCAGCGCAGCCGTAGCCGTTTCCCTTACGAGCCAAGCCGGAGGATTCGGTGACATCTTCAAAGCTGCCGTTGCCGAGATTGCGAAGAAGGCGGCTTGAACTGTGGAGGTCGCTGCTAACCAAGAAGAGGTCGGGCAGACCATCTCCATCGTAGTCGAGGAAGCAGGCGCCCATGCTTGGGCCGACGGGCAGTGCCGAGGCAGGCTTCACTGCCTCAGAGATAGGCTGAGCCGTATACGTCACGGGGATCGCAGCGGGCGGGGAAAGCACGGCAGCGCGTGGGGAATTCTCAGCGACGGAAAAACGTCCTTGATTAGCGTATCCCAGGGTGAGCGCCGCGCCGAGATGCGACTGCGTGATCTTCTGGAACTGGGTCAAATGGCTTCGGGCCGATTCCATGTCGCCTTTACGCTGGTAGGCGCGCCCCAGGCCGAATTCAGCCGAAGCGTGGAACGGGCTGATCGAGAGAGCGTGATTGAATGCGGCGATAGCCTCGTCGTAGTTCTGAGTCTGGCTGTAAAGGATTCCGACAAAGTAGTACGCATCTGGGTCGGAGACGAGCTCCGCGACGTGGCGGAAAGCGGCGATGCCCTTCTCGGGTTCGTTCAGGTCTCTGTAAACCAGTCCCAAGTTGAACCAGGCGTAAGGATCGTTGGGGAGGTTTTTCGTCGCCTCTTCGAGGGCGGCGCGCGCAGGACCGGGTTTCTGCTCGCTGAAGAGCGCAATACCGAGGTTCAGACGGGCAACGTGGAACTGCGGATCGGCAGCAAGGGCTTCTTCGAAAAGCTTCTGCCCGGGCTCGAAGCGCTGTTGGCCCATGTAAGCGACGCCGATATTGTTCAGGCGCGCAGCCTGGATGGGATCGGAAGAGGCCGCGGCGGGCCTCGCGTGTGACTCGCCGGCCTTGGGGGGATTCTCCTGCCGCGCGGGAGAGGCGGCGAAAGCAAGCGCAACAGCGAGGGTGAGAAGGCCAACTGCTCGGGCCAGATCGATTGAACTTTTCATGGCGGCCCTTACCTTATCACGTACTGTCGCGACGACGTAATCCCCCTCCCTTCCGTCACGGTGATGGTTTGTCCGGCGGCGATGCCGGAGAGGCGGTCTACTTGACCACTGGGCCAATGGATCTCCAGCGAATCGGCCTTGGTTTGTTTGCCGAGGCCGAAGGTCAGCACAAGCTCGCTCGAAGATAGATAGCTCGAACCGCTGCAGAGGACGCGCGATTGTGGGCCGTCGGCGGTAATCAGGCGGACGAGGGCGCCGATGCCGTCACGATTGGATTTCGTGCCCACAAGCTTGATCCGCAGGCTCGAGTTCGACCCGCCTTCGTTGTGAAACAGGACTGCGGGACCTCCGTTAGTGGAGATGAGCAGGTCGAGGCGGCCGTCATTGTCAATATCGGCGTAAGCTGCACCACGGGCCACGCGCGGTGTGGCGAACGCTCTGCCCATCGCATCGGTGACTTCAGTGAATCTGCCCTGCCCGAGATTTCGGAATAAGTGCGGCGGCTCAGCGTATCGCACCGTGGCCTGCACGCGCTGGATGCTTTCATCGATATGACCATCGGCCACGAAGACATCCGGCCAGCCGTCGAGATCGTAGTCGAAGAAGAAACAGGCAAAGCCAAGCGTCAGCAGCGAACGTCGGCCCACTTCCGAGCGCGGCGCTTCGTCCACGAAGAGGCCTTGGCCCTCGTTGTGGTACAGGCCGAGCATTTGGTTCGAGAAATTGCTGACCAGAAGGCTGGGATGTCCAGAGCGGTCGTAATCGGCTGCATCCGCGCCCATTCCCGCGCGCGCCACTCCTGCCTCGCTGAAAGCCACGCCGGCGAGGACGCCGCGCTCCGTGAAGGTGCCGTTGCCGTTGTTTCGGTAAAGCTTGTTGGGCTCCGTGTCGTTGGCGAAGAAAAGATCGGGCCAGCCGTCATTGTCGTAATCGATGACGGCGATGCCCAGGGTCTTCGAAGTGGGATTGTGCAGGCCGGCCTTCTGCGTCACGTCCTCAAAGGTGCCGTTTCCGCGATTGCGCCACAGGCGCACCGACGCGCCCTTGTAGGACTCGGGCGTGCAGTAGGACTTCGATTTGCCGTCGAGTGTGCAGTAAAGGTCATTTTCCGGAGACCATTGAACGTAATTGCCGACCACGAGATCGAGATAGCCGTCCTTGTCGTAGTCCACCCAGGCGGCGCTGGTGCTGAACTCGCGGATACCGCCGAGGCCCGCTTTCTGCGTGACGTCGGTGAACGTGCCGTTGCCATTGTTGTGAAAGAGATGACTTTGGCCAAGTGCGGTAACGAAAAGGTCGTCGTAGCCGTCGTTGTCGTAGTCGCCCACGGCAACGCCGAGGCCGTACATTTCGATGTCGAGACCGGCCTTGTGCGTGACGTCAGTGAACGTGCCGTCGCGATTGTTGTGGTAGAGGCGAGGAGTCGAGTGTCGGCGGAAATGGCCCGGCCAGTCCATGCCATTCACCAAGAAAATGCCGGGGTAGCCGTCGTTGTCGTAGTCGATGAACGCGACGCCCGGCCCCACCGTCTCGGGGAGATACTTCTTTCCGAATGCCCCATTGTTGTGGATGAAGTGGATACCGGCCTGTTGCGTTACGTCGCGGAAGTGCACTTGCGATTCTGCAGGCGCGGGGGACGCCACGGGCGAGAGAACAAGCAGCGACGCGAGTGCACCCAGCAGTGAATTGTGAGTTCGGCGCAGCGTCAGCTTGCTCATCGACTGCCCCCGTGAAAGTTCTTCAAGCCGGACGCACCGCTTTTTCGGACCGCTGCTTGCGTCCGTACGTAGGGCGCACCTTTCGGCAGAAATTCGGCGATGGGGCCGGAATCATGTTCGTGAATTCCCTGGCGCTCCAGGTTGTCCTCGGGATGTTTTTCGCGATAGGGACCAGTGAGAGTCTGGGAGGCCTCGTCCGCTTTGAAACGTAGGTAGCGCGTTTCGAACTGCTGGGCGCGGTCTGGATCGCCGAGTCCCGAGTAGCAGAGCATCAGGTTGTAGTTTGCTTCCAGGTCTTCTGGATCGATTGCAAGTGTCTTCCGGAACTCGCCGATGGCTTCCGGGTACTTCCGCTGCAGGAAGAGGATGCGCCCCAGGTCGTTGCGAACGACGCGATCCTGGGGATACTGCTCGAGCACAAGCCGCAAATGCGCGATCGCGCTATCGTAATCGCCGTTCTCCCGGAGGACCCGGGCATAGAAGTAGTTTGCGCGAGCCAGACGCGGGGCAATCTGGAGCGCCTTTTCCAACACGCGGCGCGCCCCGTCCATGTCGCCTTCCAAGACCCGGGCGCGGCCGACGTTCACCCAGCCGTCAGGATTCGCGCCGTCCATCTTGGTGATTTCTTCGAACGCAGCCTCGGCGTTCTTCAAGTCCCCCTGAAGCAGCAAGCCGATGCCATAATCGTTCCACCGTTGCCATTCTTTCGAGTCAAACGCGGTCTTCGGCTGTGGCTCCGGGGCGCTTGATGGAAGAACCTCGAGGTCCACGGCGTCATGCGCCATGGTGATGATGGGAAGGTCAGGAATCGCCTTGATTCTTCCGGAGACGCCAGAGAGATCGGCAGTATACGTGAGCCGGCGGTCATCATAATCGGGCGTCACATCGCTCGGCCTAATCTTCTCCAGCACGCCCGCGAACGAAAACTGCGTATTCTCGAAGGAAAACTTCCTGTAGTTCAGCTTCGCCTCGAGATGAATGCGCCCCTTTTCGTTTTTGGGGATGCGCAGCCTGAAGTGAACCGTATCGGCAGCACCGGGGGGGATGAGATGGGCATACACGGTGGCGCGTGCCGCCCAAGCGTTGCGCCGGGTGATCGGGTTGCCGTGCGCATCAATCAGCAGCGAGCGATAGAAATGCGCTCCAGGATCGATCGGGCCACGGGCGTTGTCTTCGACGCCGCCGCTCCAGAAAATCACGCGCCCTTGGTCGTCCGTCGCTTTCAACTCGAGCCAGCAATCGAAAGCGTCCACCGTGCCACCCGGGAAGAAATGCCCGACACTCAGGGTGCGGACAACCGCGTCCACGCGGACCGTATCGCCGGCCCGCACAGCAGGATTGACGCGATTGAGCGGCGCCGTCACCGGCTGAGGCGGCGTCGCCGGAATGACGGCCGCGGGCGCAGGCATTCCCGCCTCTTCGCCCACGGCGAAGGTCGTTTCGATTTGTGGCTGCGCCCCGGGGGCCTGGGCGGCCGTCGAAGGCTTGTCCGGCGAAATCGCGAAGATGTCCACCCGCACAACGCCGCTCGTCAGGAACTTTTCCACATCGGCAAGCTGCACCCTGTCCTGGTTGGCAAACGGCACGGCGGTGTTCGCGGCCACGAAACGGTGCGAATGGACGAAACCGTTGATGTTGCCGGCATCGCGCGAGGCGACGAGCGACATGTGGCAATCCGCGCAGTTCTGCGGTTTCGGCGGGTAATAGAACGAACGGGCGCCAAAGCCGGATACTCCGCTCGCTTGCCAATTGTCGTAGTCATTGAAACCGCGCGTCCAGCGATAGTGGTTCACCGGCACATCCAGATGCACTTTGTGGCACACCGAACAATAATCGGCCGTCTGCGCGCGCATGAAGGGCTTCAGAAACGTTCGCCGGTGCGGTTCCGGGTTTTCTTCGATCAGGAAATCAATCATTCGGCGCACGACGGGATTTTTGCTGGCAACCAGCTTATGCAGCGGCGGGTATTCCAGGACATAATCGCCATTCCCCATCGTGCTCTTGATGCGCCGGAAGGAATGGCAGACCATGCATCCGATTCCCGCCTGGGCCGCCACGGTGTTCACGCGGGGCGCGATGGGCGTCTCAAAGTTCCCGGGAAAGAAAAGCGCTGCGTCATGGCACCCGGCGCACCACTTGGAGGGTTTCACGCCGACGGTGTCCTGCATGTACTCGATGCTCTTGTGGTACCACTGATTGTTGAACGAGGAGAAGTGGTGCATCGAGCTCTGCCACTGTTCGTAAACGTCCGCATGGCACCGCTGGCAGGTCTGCGAATCGAGGAAGAAGTCTTCGGGGACCGTCTTCCCGGTGGCGGTTTGTCCCGAGCTCGGGAAGAAGTGGCCGTTCGGGCCGTCGCCTTCACCATCCATGCTCGCGGGGGCGATCTCAGGATTCCGAATGACGTTGGCGCGCTGCCACGGCACGGTGCGCACCCACCACGCCGCACCCGCAATGCCGGCAAACAGCCCAAAGGACAAGGCCATCCGCAAAACGGGTTTTGCCGCACCGGAAGCCAGCCAACCGCGACGTCCCGCCATCGCGGAGAAAAGAACCGCACAGGCAAAGACACTGGCAACGATGTGGGAGTAAAGCAGCGGCCACTCCTGCCGTCGCGCGCCGGTATAGATCACCGCCGCGCCCAGCACCCCGCCGATCAGGAGAACAATCCAGCCAAGGCGCTCGCCGATCGAACCCTCCCGCACCAGGCGCAGCAAGAAAGGAACCGTCAATAGAAGGAAAAGAACGCCGAGCAGGACGTGCAGCACGAGTACGCCTTCGTAGATGACCGTCGGTGTAGGCCACGCGTACAGGAAAAGTGCGGTCAACGCGAGCGCAACGGTAAAATATGGAAGAAGTCGTCTCAACGTAGCCCCCGGTCGGCGGTCCGATGGCGCCAGCGCCGCCACGGACCGCCGCGGGAAAACCTCGCCTCTGTGAACGCCGCGCCGGTTAAAAGGACACTCTCGCGCTGAGTTGGATTTCTCGTCCCGGCGTCATGGCCATGGTGATGCTGCCGAACTGCGGCTCGTTCACGAAGCGGTTCGGCGTGCCTAAGTTGACCTTGTTCAAGGCGTTGAAGGCTTCGCCCCGAAGCTGAAAACTAGCCCTCTCCGTGAGGTGGAACGCGCGCTCCAGGGCAAGGTCCAGGGTTTGCATGCCCGGACCGTAAACGGAATTCCTGCCCACGTCACCGAACGTGAAGGCCGCCGGCGTGGCAAACGCGGCCGGGTTGAACCATTCCGCGGCAGTGTGCGTGCCCGGACCAAAGATCGGCTGGCCGGTCACGTTGGCGCGAATGGGGTTTTCACCCAGAACGGTCCCGGAGTTTGCGGTATCGCCAAACACGGAGATCGTGAAGGGCATTCCCGATTGGACCTGGTAGACGGTGACGAAATGCCAGTTCTGCGTCACGCGGCGCGTCCATCCCGTGCGCTTGAACGACGGGATGTCGTACACGCTGCTCAAGGCAAAGCGGTGGCGGACGTCACAGCCCGGCCCCTTCTCCGCAGCCAGGTCGGAGTCGTTTTGTGGAATGGCAGATTCGTCCATGGGGGAGCGGAAATCAGGCGCGTTGGTCAGGTTCTTGGCAAAGGTGTAATTGGCCAGCAGGCTGAGCCCATGGGAGTAGCGGCGGCGCACGTTGATGTAGCCCGCGTCGTACCAGCTCTGCGCGGTGTCTTCCAGGAGATTGATGGTGCTAACGGGAAAGGTTTCGCTCTGCACGACCGCATCCGTGGTGGCCGTGGGCAGTATGGTGCCCGGCACGAAGGTGAGCGTCGTGAAGGGGCGACGCGGTCCAATGGGTCCCGGTCCCGGAGGCGCGTTGTTGATCAAGTCCGCCCGCTGCAAGTGAAAGCCGCGCGCACCGACGTAGCCGATTTCCAGGGTGGTATTCTGCCCGAGGCTCTTTCCCACCGAGGCGTTCCACTGCTCGATGTATTCGGCGGGAGCGTGGGGATCGAAGGCGGTGAAGCTCACCATCGTCGGCGTCAATGCGCCCCGGCCAAGCACGGGCGTGCCGAAATTCAAACCGCTGGCGAATAGAGAGGCCGGAGGAGTGAAATTGTCGGCCTGCTGCGTTTCCGGGAAAACGTCCGGAACATTGTGGCGCTGGTTGCACCAGGTGTTCTGGTCCACGGGCGTGTAGAAGATTCCGTAGGCCCCGTGGAGCACCAGCCCCAGCTTAGGAAGGTTCTTGGCGACTCCGAAGCGCGGGGCGAAGTCGTGCTTATTGGAATACATCAGCCCCTTCGGATAACCCAGCTCGCCGCCGACGAAAACCGAGGGTACGCCATCCTGGAAGATCAGATTCGAGTTCGTTTTGTCTCGGTCGTAGAGCGGACTCGTGTATTCGTAGCGCAAACCCAGATTGAGCGTGGTCGTCGGGGTTACCTGCCAGCTATCCTCCGCGAACGCGTCGCCTCCCCAGTTGCGCAGGTTCATTTGTGGGATTCCTGCCTGACGTTGCTTTACAGTGGGCAGGCTGAGCAGCATGCTCGCGAACCCGGAGCCGGTGCCGTCGTTAAACCCCATGTCGGTCGTGTATCCGTTCGTGTACTGGTAATAGCCGCGATTCTGGAAGAAGCCCCACATCGGCCAAATGTAGCGCCGGAAACTGCCCCCAAACTTCAATCCATGGCGCCCCTTCTGCCACGCGAAGGTGTCCCGGAGTTCGCCGGTCGTATCCCATGTGTGCATGGGGGTGGCCACATAAGGATCGCCTATCCCTGTGTACCCCTGAACGGAGAACCACGGCGCGCCCCACGCGCCTGGCCCGCCGAATCCGACTCCCTGAATGCCGAGCTGACCTACAAAGTCGTTTACGTTGTCGTTTTGAGAGGTCCGATCCATGGAGAGACGCGAAAAGGCAAGGGACACGGTATTGAGTTTGTTGCTGGAGAAGATATGGTTCCAGGAGACCACCGCTTGCTGCGAGAGATTGTCAAAGTTGGCCCCGAATCCGGGCAGGTTCTCCGTCGTCGAAGTGTTTCCGCTGCTTGGCGAGAATCCGTTTTCGGCGCCGAGCGAATAACGCGCAAAGAGAGTGTCGTTGTTCGAGAAATTGTGATCCACGCGAATCGTGCCCTGGTCCTGGAAATGCCTCTCGTTCCGCACATCGAGGTAGTTATTCGAGTCCTGGCCGGTCATATCCATCATCATGTTTGGCATAGGAATCTGCGCCATCAAAAAACTCTCTAACAGGGGATTGATCCTGGCGATCGGGATGGTGTTGTTGGGAAACTGACTGCGCGTGTACGGAACGTTCGAGGCGCCGGTCGGCAGCTTGGGGTTGTAATTGGGGTTGGCCACTGCGGTGGTCGGGTCGTAGATCTTGACGTCGCTCTGACTGAAGTCCCCGGCGATCTCGGTCGGCGTGGGAACGGTCAGAATCTGCGCGTCGGCCTGGGAGAGTCGCAAGCCCTCGTAATTGACGAAGAAAAAGGTATTCTTTCCGGCCAATGGTCCGCCGAATGAGCTCCCAAAGTTGTTTTGGACCAGATGGTTGTTCCCCATCGAGCCAAAGGTGGTGGCATCCATGGCGCCGTTGCGGAGGTATTCGTATATGGAGCCATGGTATTCGCTTGTCCCCGAGTGCGTGACGATGTTGATCTGACCGCCCCCGGCGCCGCCCATATCGGCCGTGTAGCTGCTCGCCTCCACCTGGAACTCCTTGACTGCGTCCGGCGAAGGGCTCAGGTTTTGGGTATTGAACGTCGGATCTGTGTTTGTGGAGCCGTCCAGCAAGTAGAAGTTGGCATTCGAGCGGCTACCGCCGATCACAACCGCGGAGCGCTGGCCCGGGCGCCAGTAGAGCGGGCTGGTTTGTCCCGTCTGCGCCCCATAACCCACGTGCGTGCCGGGTACCGTCAGCACCAGATCGATCAGCATGCGGCCGTTGAGCGGGAGGTTTTGGACCGACGTTGGTTCGACGACCTCGCCGACGCTCGTGTCGGCGGTCCGCAATACGTCAGCCGAGGCAGTTACTTCGACACCTTGTTTGAGCTCGCCGATTTTGAGGTTTATGTCAATCGCCCGCTTCTCGCCGACCTCGAGACGCAAGCTCTCCGTCAACGGCGCGAATCCCGGCGCCTGAACGGCAAGCTCGTAGTCGTCAGGCAATAGGCCCGTGATTTGGAAAATGCCTTGCTCGTTGGTGGAAACGCGGCGCACCGCATGAGTGCTCGCGGACGTGAGTTCGATCGACGCGCCGACCAGAGCCCGAGATTGAGGATCGCTGACCGTCCCGCTCAGAACAGCGTAGTTGCTCTGACCGTACGCCACTGCAGAGAATGTCGCCAAGAGAGACAAAAACAGAATGAGCTTCCGCACACCACACCTCCCCTAGAAAGACAAGATCACTCGAGCCTTCAGCCGCCGGCCGACGAGGCGCATTTCAATCCACCGAGAAGCCCCGGCTAGACCGGCGCGGCAAAGCGAACACAGCGAATGAAAGATTCAGTTCTCACATCACCCCGATGTGCACAGTCAATCCCTCTATCTGCGCGCCAGATTGAATCGCGCGATGCGGAAACGCAATAATGCAAAAGCGCTAGCCGCGCTCTACTGAAAGCTTGATTCAGCCAAGGCACAGGCTTTGCATACGTAAAGACAAGAAAACTCCCCCCGCAACGTCAATGGGCGGGAATTGCGATTGCCACAAAGCACGAAACGCCGCAGGGATAATACCGAGGAGAAAGAAGCGATTGTGGGTGGAACGCCCAACCTTCAAAGAAGCAGGTCTGCCAGGGTAGATGAGCGCAGTGCGCAACGCGGCCCCGGCGGCAAACGCGATGCAGCCAGGTCGCCCGAGTAGACCTACACTCCGACGGCGCCACTCCTTCACTTCGAAGCCCCTTCCCCCCGCGGGCCTACCAACGAGTGAAACAGCGTAGTCTGCAATCGTGTTGCAGCGGCCGAAGCTCGTCAATAATATCTATGTATTAGCTCGTGCTGCTTATTTGAGCTGCAAGCACTCTCGAAGGGAAAGACAGGAAGCGCTATGGACTACTACGTGTTGTTTTACGATGTCGTGGACGATTACGTTGCCCGCCGCGCGGCATATCGCGAGGAACACTTGCGTCTCGTCCGGGAAGCGCACGCGCGCGGCGAACTCGTCCTGGCCGGCGCCTTGGCCGACCCCGCCGACCGCGCGCTGCTCGTGTTTCGCATCGCCGACCGGAAACTTGCCGAGACATTCGCGCGAAACGATCCCTATGTCGTCAGCGGCCTCGTCGTGCGCTGGGAGGTTCGGCCTTGGACCGTTGTGGTCGGCGACTAGCTTCGCACGAGCCGCCGTTCGATGCGGGCTTCTGCCGGTGTATACTCCCCGTTGCTTGGGAGATCGAAGCCGAGACTCGGTCCAGCCGAAGTTCCTCTTCTGAAAGGATCCTATGCCCGAGATACGCCAGAATATCGTCACGCGCGAGTGGGTGATCATCGCCACCGAGCGCGCCAAGCGTCCGGAGGACTTCTCCAGGCAGGACACCGAGCGCCCTTCCCCTCCGCGGCACGTTCCCTCCTGCCCCTTTTGTGCCGGCAATGAGAACCTGACGCCGCCCGAAGTGTATCGGCAGCCCTCTCAAGGGCCGTGGCAGGTGCGCGTGGTGCCCAACAAGTTTTCCGCCCTGGATCCCACCGCCCCGCTCAGCAGGCACGTCCAAGGGCTGAAGCGCATGATCTCCGGCGTGGGTATCCACGAGGTGATCGTCGAGACGCCCGATCATGACCGGGTCATGGCTTTGCTCTCGGAGGCCGAGATTGCGCGGGTTCTCGAAACTTATCAGAAGCGCTACATGGCGATCACCGCCGATCCCCGCGTGGCTCATGCCAGCCTCTTTAAGAATCACGGCATCCGCGCCGGCACTTCGCTCGAGCATCCTCACTCGCAGATCGTGGGAACCCCCATCATGCCTCCGGGCGTCCGCGACCGCATGGAAAACGCACTGCGTTTCTTCGACGAGACCGGCGAGTGCATCCACTGCGCCGTCCTGGCCGACGAACTGCACGACCAGGAGCGCATCGTGGCGCAATCCCGGGATTTCGTCGCGTTCCTTCCCTACGGTTCGGTCACGCCCTTCCACCTGTGGATTTACCCGCTGCGCCACACGGCCAGCTTCGGCGAAGCCACTCTCGAGGAGCTTGCCGACCTGGCCCGGCTTCTGCGCTTGGTGCTGCGCAAGGTTTACTTTGGCCTCCGCAACCCCGATTACAACATCGCCGTGCGCACGCCGCCGAGTGAGGCGCGGGGCCTGCGCTACTACCATTGGTACATGAGCATGATTCCGCGTGTTACCCGTGTGGCCGGCTTTGAGCTCGGCTCCGGGATGTTCATCAACCCATCACTGCCGGAAGCGAGTGCCGCGTTTTTGCGTGACACCCCCGCCGACCCGGCGTAGGGAGGCAGGCGGGCAGAAACCTCTCCGCTCGCCACTTGCGCCCCCGCCGCCGGATGCGTAACCTGCCCATACAGCACATGGACTCGCTCACCTATTTGCCTGCCGCGCAGATGGCGGACATCGTCCGCCAAAAGGAAATTTCGCCCGTGGAGCTGGTGCGAGCCCATATCGAACGCGCGCAAGCGCTGCAGCCAAGACTGAACGCGTTCGTCACGCTCGACGCGGACCGCGCGCTCGACGCAGCCCGTGCCGCTGAAGCCGTGCTGGCGAGAGGTGAGCCGGCGGGAGCGCTCCACGGTGTGCCGGTAACGATCAAGAGCGCCATTGACGTAAAGGGCCTCGTCTGCGCGGCGGGATCGGCCTTGCGGCGCACGCATGTGCCTCAAGAGGATGCGCCGTTGGTCGCGCGGCTGCGGGCAGCGGGCGCGATCGTATTGGGCAACACCAACGTGCCGGAATGTCTGATGGCGTATGAATCCAACAATGCGCTGTATGGCGCCACGAGCAATCCCTGGGACCTCTCGCGCACCGCGGGAGGCTCGAGCGGTGGCGAAGCGGCCGCAATCGCGGCAGGTTGCTCGGCAGCAGGCGTGGGGAGCGATGGCGGTGGCTCGATCCGCGTGCCGGCTCATTTCTGCGGAATCTGCGGATTGAAGCCTACCCCGGGACGCATACCAATCACGGGGCACTTCCCGCCGGGCGGCGGGGCCTTCGGCTGGATCGGCGCAGTCGGACCGATGGCGCGGACGGTGGGCGACCTCCGGTTTCTGTTCGAGGCCATGGCCGGGCCCGATCCGGGCGACGCGCTCTCGGCGCCGGTATCGGTGCTGCACACGGGCGAGGAGGAGCTTCGCGGACTGCGCATCGGTCTCCTGGAAAGCAAAGCCCTGCCGCCAGCGACGCCGGAAACGCAGGCTGCGGTGCAACGCGCCGGGCAGGCGCTTTCAGAGCAGGGGTTCGCGGTTGAGCCGGCACAACTGGATGGAATCGGTCCTGCGCTCGAGCTGTGGCGGTTCTTCTTCGTGCGGGCCATCGGTTATTTGCTGCGCGAGGCTTTTGCAGGTGAAGAAAGCAAGCTGAGCCCGATGCTGCGCGAGTATCTTGCGGTCGGTGCGGAGGAGCCGCCGATCACGATCGATGAATTCATGGGCGCGTGCGTTGAGCGCGATGCCAGGCGCGGCGCGTTTCTGCGGCAAATGGAGAAGACGCCCATTCTGCTTTCATCGGTTTCGGTCTCTCCGGCGTTTCGGCATGGCGAAGGAACGTGGCGCAAAGGAAAGAGCATCCCGCCCTACCAGGAAATCATGCCGCATTCGCAGTGGTTGAATGTCGCGGGTCTGCCGGCCGCAGTCTTGCCGGTGGGCGCTTCGCCGGAAGGATTGCCGATCGGCGTGCAGATCATCGGCCGCGCCTACGAAGAGGAACTCGTTCTGGCCGTCGCGGAATGCATCGAGCGCGCCTGCGGCGGTTACCACCACCCGCCAATTTGAGCGCAAACCGCGTGTAAGAGCGCGCGGGAAGTTTGCAGCGCGCCGCTGGGAAAAGAGTCTAACGGAAGCTGCGGACCACCTCGGACAATCCTTTGTCGTAGGCAGCGATGAGCTTATCCCACTTTGCGTTCGCGGCTGTGTCGATCAGCTTTCGCGCTGGATCTGCATCGAACCAAGCCAACGAGCGGCGGATGCCTTCGGCGAAAGACGTGGTCGCGCAGTAGCCGGGAACGAATCGCTTGATCTTCGTGTTGTCGAAGACGACGCTCACGGACTTGTCGCCGATCAAGCTGCCCTCCTCTTCGGGCAAGCAGGCGATCATGAAGTCGGACGCGATGTGGACCAGCCGGGGCTCTACGCCGGCGGCGGCGGCCACGATTCTGTAGTATTGGTCCCAAGTCATCACTTCATCCGATGTAATGTGGAACGCGTGGCCGATCGCCTGCGGATGTCCGAGCAGTCCCACAAACCCTTTCGCGAAATCGCTGTTGTGAGTGATCACCCAGAGCGAGGAACCGTCTCCCGGCACGATGACCTGCTTTCCCCGGAGCATGCGATCCACAACCGTATAAGACTTCTCCGCCCAACTGTTGACCGCCAGGGGAATCAGCGTGTCCCCATACGTAAGCGAGGGACGAACGATTGTGATCGGGAAGCTGTCTTCGCGATAGGCCTTCGTGAGGCGCTCTTCGCACGCAATCTTATTGCGCGAGTAATCCCAATGCGGATTGGCCAACGGCGTGGATTCAGTGATCAGATAGTGGGTGGCCGGTTTTTGATACGCGCTCGCCGAACTGATGAAAATGAACTGCCGTGTCCGGCCGCCAAATAGTTCTAAATCGCGCTCGATGTCCGCGGGGGTGAAGGCAGTCCAATCAACCACCACGTCGAAAGAGGCGCCTCCAAGCGCTCGAGCCGCCGCCGGCGTGTCCTGAGCGTCCGCCGTGATGGTCTTCGTGCCAGAGGGAAGACGCGCGTCGTGGCGGCCTCGTGTGAGAAGAGTGAGTTCGATTCCGCGCTCGACCGCCAATTGGGTGCAAGCGGTGCTGATGATCCCGGTGCCGCCGATGAAGAGAACTTTCATGCAGTCTTTGTAGCAGGAAGCCCGGCACCCTTGCCAGGGAAAAAGTCCGAGACAGCGGCCGCAAAACCGGCGCAGCCGGAATGGGGACACAATACGAATTCAACTCGCCATGCGGCAGCGTGGTCGGGAAAGGTCAAGGTGACGCTGTGGGAGGATTGGTCAAAGGCCCAGCCATGGACGGGCCGGCCGTTCAGGCGAACCTCTTTCGGTGATGAGGCAGCGCCGTAAACCACGAGTTTGAGCTCGTCCCACCACGGTGCGAACCCGGCGTTTGCGATCGAGGTCGTGACCGACAGCGAATCGGGACGCACTTCGCAGGAAAAATTCAACCGCAGCGATTCTCCACGCTCGTAAGCAAAAGTCTCCCCATCATCCAGGTAGAGTGACCCGCGACAATCCGCGCCGGGATAGACGCGCAATTCGAGCGGCCCCTGCGGCTTTTCGCCTGTGTTCTGGACGACTGGTTGCTCCGGGAGAATCGCTCCGGCGCGCACGTAGAGCGGAGTCTCGGCGAGCGCGGGACGGACGGTGATCGCCGTGCCCCCTTGATGGAAAGCACCGGTCGAGAAATCGAACCAGCCACCCGGCGGAAAGCGCACCGGATATGCGTCGAGCGTTTCTTCGACCACGGGAGCAACAAGAAGATCGGAGCCGAAGAGAAACTCGCGGTCCTCGGCGTAGAAATCAGCGGCGCCCGGATACTCAAGAAAAACAGGGCGCATGATGGGCAGGCCGGTGCGGGACATCTCTTCAGCCGCCGTGTAGAGGTACGGCATCAGGCGGTAGCGTTTCTCGATGGCCTGGCGGCGTATGGCCTCGTGTTCGGGGCCGTGCACCCACGGCTCCTGGTCGGCGCTCCCCTTATCGGTATGGTCGCGAAACAGGGTATTGAAAGCACCGACTTCGATCCAGCGAGTCAGCAGATCGGCCGGCGGGCTGCCGACGAATCCCCCGATGTCGTCCCCGACGAGCGGGTAACCGGAGATGCCCAAGCTCAGGAGCATCGGCGTGCTCATACGGAGATGGTTCCAGGTGCTGGAGTTATCGCCCGTCCAGGTGGCCGCGTAGCGCTGCGCGCCGGCGAAGGCGGCGCGGGTTAGAACGAAGGGCCGCTCGTTCGGCGCCAGCTCGAGCAGTCCTTCGTAGGTCGCTCGGGCGTTCTCCAGCCCATAAATGTTGTGGACGGCGCGATGGTCGAGCGAGGAACCGTCATCGAGGCGGTGGACGACATCGAGCGGCATGGTTTTGTCGGCGCGCAGGAAGATGGACGGCTCGTTCATGTCGTTCCAGAAGCCGGCAATACCCACGGAGACAAAATCCTTATAGAGCGAGCCCCACCAGGAGCGCACTCGGGAGAGGGTGAAGTCGGGAAAGACGCTTTCGCCGGGCCAGACGCTGCCGCTGTAAGTCGAGCCATCGGGGTTTTTGACGAAAACATCCTGAATCGTTCCGGAATCGTAGGGCGCGTAGCCGGCTTCCTTCTTGATATGCAAGTCGGTGATCGCCACGGTGTGAAAACCTTCGGCGCGGAGGTCGCGGATCATCTCCTCGAAGTGGGGGAAGCGTGCGCGATCGATGGTGAACGGGCGATTGCCGTTTTGGTAGTCGATGTCGAGGTAGATCGCGTCGGCGGGGATTTTCTTTTCGCGGAAAGTGTCTGCAATTTTGCGGACACGCTCTTCGCGGTCGTAGCTCCAGCGCGATTGCTGAAAACCGAGCGACCACAGCGGAGGCAGCGGCGTGCGCCCGACAAGCGCGGTGAAGCGCTCGACGACGCTTTTGGGTGTGGGGCCAACGATGAAATAGTAGTCCAGCTCCCCGCCGTCTGCTCCAAATGAATAAAAGTCGCGGCTCTCCTTGCCGAAATCGAAGCTCGACCGCCACGTATTGTCAAAGAAGATGCCGTAGGCCGCGCCTTCGCGCAGGGCGAGGAAGAAGGGGATGGCCTTGTAGAGCGGGTCGGTGGACTCCTGCCAGCGGTAGGCATCGGTGTTCCACATCGTGAAAGCGCGGTCGCGGCGGTTCATCGGTCCGGCCTTGTCGCCGAGGCCGTAGTAGAACTCGTCGGCAGGCATCGTCTTCCAGGCGCGAACTTCGCTGCCGTTCCAGGACATTGGCCGAGCCGGCGACTCAGCGGAAAGGACGCGCCCCGCGGGATCGAGGAACGACACGGTCAGCGGGAACTTCTTGATCGAGACGGTGAGCCGCGACGTGATGAGGCGCAGGGCGCCGGCGGAATCTTCGAGCCTCCAGTCTGAATGCTGAGACAGCTCGACCACAGCCCGGGAGAAATCTTTTGCGAATTCGCCGGTCGGCGCGAGCCGCACGCGTACAATTCCGTCCGCGTAAGCAAGGACGCGAACGCGCGCCGTGCCGCAGATAAGCTCCACCCCATCGTTCAACTTCACGAGCTGCTTGACATCGCCGATCTCTTGCCGGCCGGCAGGAGCCGCACCATGCGACGCCACCGCGCAACAGAAGAGTGCAACGCTGCAGAGAAGAATTCGGAGCCAGTGCATTTTGGATGCCTCCCTCACGTGACCAGCGGAGCCAGGGTGGGGCGTAACAATCGCGCCATTATACGCTCTGCCGCACGCTCGACATCTGGCCGGCGACAGACGAACGCTCCTGCCGGATTTGCGCCTGAAGGCACCGGCGCGGTAAAAGAGATGATTCGGAGCCGCGAGACCGGGGCGCATGAGCATCCACGCCGCTTGTCCCTGGCGCAAGCAGGTCTTCGAACGGGCGCCGGCAAGAAAGGGAGGATCGATGCGATATCGGAAACTGGGCCGCACCAATCTGGAAGTGAGCGAAATCGGGCACGGACTCTGGGGCATGAGCGGATGGAGCGGCTCAGATGACCGGGAATCGCTCTCCTCGCTGCAATTGGCGGTGGATTCGGGGTGCACGTTCTTTGACACCGCCTGGGCGTATGGCGACGGAAAGAGCGACGGACTGCTCGGCGCGATTCTCTCGCGTAACCGCGGGAAGCGGCTGGTGGCGGCTTCAAAAATTCCGCCGATGAACTGGAAATGGCCCTCCTCGCCCAAGGACAAGTACCGCGACGTGTTCCCGGCCGAACATGTCTTGAAACACGCGCGGCTGATCAGAGAGAAGCTGCGCGCAGACTCGATCGACTTGCTGCAGTTCCACGTTTGGGAAGACGTCTGGGCGAAAGAAACGGAATTTCGGGAGACCGTCGAACGACTGAAGAGCGAGGGCCTCATTCGATTCTTTGGCCTCAGCCTGAACCGCTGGCAGCCGGAAAACGGCATCGAGGCGCTGCGGACGGGCCTCGTGGACGTGGTGCAGGTGATTTACAACGTTTTCGATCAGGCGCCGGAGGATAAGCTGTTCCCCGTTTGCCGCGAGCTGAACGTCGGCATCATCGCCCGCGTGCCGCTCGACGAAGGCAGCCTCAGCGGAAACATGACCCTCGAGACGAAATTCCCGGAAAGCGATTGGCGAGCGAAGTATTTTGGCGAAGAAAACCTGAAGAAGACCATCCCGCGGGTGGAAAAACTGAAGAAGATCCTGCCGGCAGGAATGAGCCTGCCGGAAATGTCTCTGCGGTTTATTCTGTCGAACCCCGCTGTGAGCACCACAATTGCGGGAATGCGGAAGCGGGAACACGTCCTCCAAAATGCAGTCGCGAGCGACGCGGGGCCGCTCGACGCGGGTCTCCTCAGAACGCTGAAAGCCCACCGTTGGGACCGCGCCCCGCAGCGCTGGTCCGACTGAGGAGCCGAACCCTCCTCCCGCCAGCGTTTCTAGAGCGCCGAGAGCTAAGCGCCCCGCTGGAGCGCATCCTTTATCTTGCGCAAGTGCTCGAGGCGGTGGAGAGAGCGCTGCAAGGCACGTTCCAGGCCGGCGGAAACTACCTGCTCAACCAGTTCGCTGCTCAGTTTTGCCGCCTCTCCGTCAACAGCTTCTGCGCTGGCGAGCGCCAGTTGCGCCGCTCGGCGGCCGGGCACCGCCCGGAAGATCGTCTTGCCCGCCTCGTTCACGGAGTCGATTGCCAGGAGAGTCAGGCGAACGGCCTCAAAACCGGAGCGCTGCCATTGCGTCAGCCGGTGCAAGACGAGTGCATCCCAAAATGCGACGTGGCAGAGCAGGGTGGAAACCGTCCAGCCGTTACCCGCTTCGCGATCGAAATCCGTGTCTTGCAGACGCTCGACGAGTTCTCTAAGCTCCCGGCGCGATGCCTCGTTTTCTTGAATGAAATCTCCGCTCATTGAGTTCTCCTTCTCCTCCCGCGGCATTTCTGTGGCATAGGGGCGCAGCTATTTCTTCACGACTTCGAGTGTCGCGCTCGCCGTATCTGCCGAACTCGGCCCGACCATGATGTCGAAGAGCCCGGGCTCGGTGACCCTTTGCATATTGATGTCGAGTATCGACAACGCGTCCGCGGTCAGCACGAAATCAACCGTCGTGGTTTCTCCGGGTTTCAGATGCACGCGGCGGAACCCTTTCAACTGCATCACCGGTTGAGTGACCGAAGCCACGCGCTGGTGAATGTAAAGTTGGGCTACTTCGTCGCCCTCGCGGTCTCCACTGTTGGTAACGTCGACCAAAACCTTCGTCGCGCCTCCCACGGAGATGGCCGAAGGCTCGAGTCGCAGGTTGCCAAACCGGAACGACGTGTAGCTGAGCCCAAAGCCGAAAGGAAACAGCGGCGTGTTGTTCACAAAGGCGTAGCTGCGGTTCCGCGAAGGCTTGTGATCGTAATAGCCGGGAAGCTGTCCCACCGATCGCGGGAATGTGATGGGAAGCTTGCCGCCGGGATTCACGTCACCGAAGATCACGTTGGCCGCGGCCGTGCCCCCTTCCTGTCCGAGGTACCAGCCCTCCAGGATCGCCGGCGCATGCTCGGCAATGGAAGTGATCGAGAGCGGGCGGCCGTTGATCAGAAGGACCACGGTCGGCGTGCCGGTTTCAAGCACGGCCTGCACCAACTCGTCTTGCAGTCCGAGCAGATCCAGCGAATCGCGGTCGCCGGTATGCTCTTCGGCCCAGGCCTCCCGGTTCGTGCCCTCGTTCTCGCCGACCACAACGACGGCCACGTCGGCCCGCCGCGCCGTTTCCGCAGCCATGCGGATGCTCTCCCGTTGTGTAACGAGGTCGGCCAGCTTGACGTTACTCTCGTTCCATTCCGACCAGCCTTCCCGGTTGTCCGTAATCTTGCATCCTTCGGCAAAGAGAACGTTCACTCCTGCGCCGGCCCGATTTCGTATGCCTTCAAGGATGCTCACCTGGTGTAAAGGCTCGTGGCTGTAACCGCCAAGATGAACATCCGCCGCGTTGGGACCGATTACCGCGATCGTCTTGATCTTCTTCAGATCAAACGGCAGCAAATTCCCGCGGTTCTTGAGCAGCACGATCGCTTCTTGCGCGGCCTTGAGCGCAAGCTTCTGATGCTCGGGGCTGTTAATGACGCGCGCGGCGGTATCCGGGTCGGCATAGGGATGCTCGAACAGGCCGAGCCGAAACTTTGTCGTCAGGATTCGCGCCACCGCGCGATCCAGCTCGCCCTCGGGCACTTTCCCTTGCTTCACCTGTTCGGCGAGCGTGCGGTACACCGAGCCATCGGACAGATCGAAGTCCACGCCTGCATCGAGCGCCTTCCGCGCAGCTTCTGCGAAGTCGGCCGCGACTCCATGGATCTCGACGAGCATCTGCAGGCCTCCACCGTCGGAAGTCACATAGCCGTTGAAGCCCCACTCCTTGCGCAGCACGTCGTCGAGGAGCCAGCGGTTGATGTGCGACGGCACGCCGTTGATCTCGTTGTACGACGCCATCACGCTACCCGCGTGGCCTTCTTCAATGGCCGCCTGGAACGGCCGGAAGAATTCCTCGCGCAGGATGCGCTCGGAGTAGTTCGCCGGAGCGGTGTTCCGGCCGCCTTCGGGCTGGCCGTGCGCCGCGAAGTGCTTGGGAGTGGCGACGACGTGATGCTGGTCAATCAGAAACGAAGTACCTTGCAGTCCCTGCACCGCGGCTACCCCCATGCGCGAGACCAGATAAGGATCTTCGCCGTAAGTCTCTTCCGTCCGGCCCCAGCGAGGATCGCGGCCGAGGTCGAGGACCGGAGTGAACGCTTGGCGCACGCCCCCGGAAGCCATCTCATCGCCTGCCGCGGTGAAGACTTGCCGCACAAGATCAGGGTCCCAGGTGCTGGCGAGCCCCAAAACCTGCGGGAAACTCGTGCTGCCATTGGCCATGAACCCGTGCAGGGCTTCACCCATGAAGAGAGAGGGAATGCCCAGCCGCGACGATTCCATTTGGTACCGCTGCAATTGGTTTCGCAGCTCCGCAGCCTCGCGCGGATTTGGCCTCGCCTCGTAGAAGAAGAGCCGTCGAGCCACCTCTCCCAGCCGGCGAAGCTCTGGGGATTGCTGCCCCTCCGGCGAAAAGAGCGACCGGCGGCCGCCGCCGGCGATCTGCTCGACCTTCTCCTCGAGCGTCATCCGCTTGAGCAAGTCCTGCACGCGCTGCTCGATCGGCACGCGAGGATTTTTGTAGTCAGGGACGGTCTCCTGAGCGGCGGCGCAAGCGGCAAGACTCAGGCCAAGCACGACAGACGCAAAGACGCGCATAGATGCTCCTGTGTACACATTTGTGACCACATTTGTATAGCACAGCGGCCCGCCCAGAAACACCATCTAGGCAGAACCGCGCACGGAGAGAATGCAGTGTAACGAATCCCCAGCGCCGCGCCTACTTCGGACCGGCAGCGAGTTCGCGATAGAAACGCTGCAAAACGAAGAAGGCCTGCTTCTTTTGGCCTTGGTCCGAGACGAGACCTTTGCGGTTGCGGTCATCCTGAATGCCGGTGAGGTAGCGCCGCGGCGAATGAAAATCCATCAGGATCCAGGGCGACATGCCGGCCAGGAACGGCATCTCGCGCAACATCTTGATCTGGTGCTCGTAGAGATTGGCCTGATACTCCTCGCTCCAACGTGTCTGGGCATCGCCGTGGAGGCCGAACCGGGCGCTGCCGCCGAATTCGCTCACGAGTACCGGTTTCTCAAACGCCGTCTTCCACCGCGTGCGATCGGCATCTTCCGGGCGCTCTTGGTACCAGCCGATGTATTCATTCAGGCCGAGCACGTCCACGTATTCCCCGAGAGGGTCGTTGATCAGGATGGTGTTTGGTCCCTGCCTCGCGGTGCGGTTCATGGCCGAGGTGAGCAGGCGCGTGGGATCGAGCTGCCGCGTGTACGCGGCAAAACTCTTGAGGAATTCGAGGCGGAGGGCGGTGAGCGGAGTCTCATTTGATAGCGACCAGAGAATCACCGCGGCGCGGTTGTGATCGCGCGCGACCATGTCGCGCATCTGCTCCTCGGCGGCTTCGAGCGTCTTCGGATTGTCCCAGGCGATGTCCCAATAGACCGGAATCTCCGCCCAAACGAGAAACCCCATCCGGTCGGCGAGCCGGACCGTGGCCTCGTTGTGCGGATAGTGCGCCAAGCGCACAAAGTTGCAGCCCAGCTCGCGCGCCCAGCCAAGCAGGACGCGGTCCTGATCTTCCGAGAAAGCGCGGCCACCGGTGAATGGCGCCTCGTCGTGCATCGAAATCCCGCGGAGAAAGATGGGCTTGCCGTTCAGGAGAATCTGCGTGCCGCGAGTTTCGATGGTGCGGAAGCCGATTTCGTCGCTGATCGTATCGCTCGCGGCGGAGAGCACCACGCGGTAGAGCGTCGGCTCGTCCGGTGACCAGAGCTTGAGCCTCGCGGAGAAGCGGAACGTCGCGGTACCGTTGCCGTCCGTCTGAACGGTCTGTTTGATCCCGGCTTCAGGAATTGCGAGAGTGACCTGCTGCGACGCGGAAGCGCCGGTGTCGACGCCGTTGAGCTTGACCCAGCCGGCGATTTCGTTCGCCGAGCCTTTGGCAAGCTGCACGAAATAGTCCTGAATAAACGTTTCCGGCATCTCGACGAGCGTAACGTCGCGCGTGAGTCCGCCATAATTCCACCAGTCAGTGCTCATAGCGGGGATTGCGTCAGGATGGCGAGCGTTTGAGACCTCGACGATGAGGAAGTTGTCGTCGTCGACGATTTGATCGGTCACTTCAAAATTGAATGGCGTGAACCCACCCTCGTGCTCGCCGATCCTTTTTCCATTGAGGTAAACCCGCGCCAGATAGTTGGCGGCGCCGAAATAAATGAAGACGCGCTTGTGGGGCTGCTTCCGGTATGTGAACGACTTCTTGTACCAGATCGGGCCTTCGTAATAGTAGAGAGACTCGCGCTGCGAGTTCCAATCGCCCGGAACGAGCAGGGTGCCAGACGTGTCGAAGTCGTATTCGACCAGCGCCGATTTGTCCCTGGGCTTGGCATTTTCGTAGAAGTGGGCCGAGAGGCCGTTTTCGTAAGGATCGACAATCACGCGCCAGACGCCGCTCAGGCTGACCGTGGCACGGCCAGAAACGTTGGCAATGAGGTTCGAGGGAGCAGGCGCTGGCGCGGCCGAAGCCACACTCGCAAACAGGAAGAACAGAATCAGAAAGGGTTTCGTAATCATAGCAGCGTAACCATAGCGCAAGCACACGCGCGTTGCGAAGTAAAAACTCGGCAGGGGCTCACTCCAGCCCGGCGCTGTTCTCTGCGAAGTACCGGTGAACAAACTCGCGCGAGTAGCGGCCGGCGATCGCCGCGGGAATGTCGTTCTCGTTCAGCCGCTGAAAATCAAAATAAATCTCGCCATCGGCCCGCACCGTGGCCAGCAAGAATCCATAGACGTTTGTCTGCGCAGCCTTGGCGTCGCCCGATCCCGGCGGAAGAGCGTAACGCACCGCGCCGGCGGTCCCGACGATCCATCCTGGCAGAACACCGCCATTGGCGCGCCAGTAATCCGTGTTATAGATCCCCTCCATAAAGAAATGGGAATGGCTCGCGAGGACGTAAACGCGTTTGCGCCCCTCGTTCTGCGCCTTGAGCAAATCCCGGTAAACGCGCCGGCCGCTTTCGATCCCGGCGGCCGATTCGTTCATGCTGTGCCCGGCGGAGATGCTCTCGGGTAGCGCCCGGTGCATCCCGACGACTATGGCCCGCACGGCGGGATCAGCCTTGTCACGAGCGAGGACACCCTCAAACCACTCCACCTGCGCCCCGTCGAATTGATCGAACGTTGCATTATCCAGGTAGATGAAGTCCACCCCGCGCTTGATCTAGTGGTAATAGGCTCTCAGGCGATGATCGCGCGGGTCATCGGAGAGCCGCTGCGCTCGGAGGAGCGGCGCATCGAGCCAGTCGGCGAACTGCATGATGAATTCGGCGCGCGTCTTCGGCGGGATGGTTTCGTGGTTGCTGATGCCCAGAAAGATCGGCAGCGCGCCGAAAGGCGCGATCTGGTTTTGTAGAAAATCATCCCAGGCGGCATTCTCATAATCAATGATCGTCAGCGGCCTCGCCCGATGCTCGGCTTGGTGCTGCATGTCCTCATCGAAATCGTAGATCCTGCGGAAGTCGCCGAGGTGCCAGTAGAACGCCGCGTGCTTCTCCAGCACCTGCGCCGCGATGCCCGGCATGACCACGTCGCCGCAGTCGCGCGAGTCGCCTGAAACGGCAAATTGCCAGGCTCCCTCCTGCGGCGGGCCTTGGGCCGATGAGCCCGGCGTCATGACCAGCATCAGAGTGAACGCCAGAATCGTGCCCAGCAGTGCTCTTTGCCGATTCATTGTTCCCCCCAGCTTTTCTCGAACGTACCAACTGTCGCCGACCATTCTCCACAAACATTTGCTGGAGAGCAATCCCCGGATTCCGGCCAAGCATCGTGAGATTGATGTACGAGCGCGCGCGAAGATGCAACTCTTTTGCCTCCAGACTGAACCGGGTTGGAGGCCTGCGCCGCAGGGAAGACCCGTAACCACACATCGCATGAGACTTAGGTAGCCTCACACGCCGAATCCGCTGTAGAATCACATGCAATCTTGTTGCAGACTCTCTGAGGCGACACAGTGACCACGGGCGGCGCCGACGCTTCACCATCCCCCCCACCAGCGGGCAGCAATCATATACCTCTGGACTCCTTGCCCACCGCGACCCGCGCGGAAGTGGTTCACCTGTCCTGTGCCCATCAGTCTGTCCGTAAGCTGGCGCAGTTGGGCATCGTCGCGGGCGCCATCCTGCAGGTGCAGCGCAGCGCGCCGCTCGGTGGACCGATTCTGGTCGAGATCCAGGGGAGTATGGTGGCCCTCGGCCGCCGGCTGGCGCATCGTGTGCTCGTGCGGATCCTGCCGTGAGCTTGTTTGACGCGATTCCGGGGAGTTCCTGCGCGGCGTGCCCCCAGCGTTGCGAAGATGGCACGCCCTTGCGAGTCGCTCTGATTGGCCAGCCGAATTGCGGTAAGAGCACGCTTTTCAACTCCGTCGCCGGTTATCGCTCTGCCACGGGAAACTTCTCCGGCACCACCGTTCGTCTGACTTGGAGCCGTGTGCGCGTGAACGGAACTCAGTTGGAATTGATCGACGTGCCGGGAATCTATTCCCTGACCGCGTCCAGCCCCGCGGATACCGCGGCCAAGCAATACCTTCTCAGCCGCAACATCGACGTGATCGTCAACGTGCTGGATGCGTCGCTCCTGAGCCGCAGCCTGGAATTGACCTTGGAACTCCGGGAGCTGGGAATCCCGATCGTGGTTTGCCTGAATATGATCGATGAGGCGCGGCGCAAGGGCATGAGCGTCTCCTCGGCGAAACTCTCTGAATTGCTCCGGCTCCCTGTCCTGGAGACCGTGGCTTCCCGCGGCGTGGGCGTTCAGGAACTCTTCCTCCAAGTGGTCCGCGAGCGCGGCAGAGAGCCTGAACCCACCGAGACTTTGCACTGGCATCGCGACGTCGAGAGCATCGTTGAACGTCTCGAGCGCCGGCTTGCCCGCGGAAGCCTTCCCACAGCGTTGCCGCCCCGGTTCCTCGCGGTGAAACTCCTGGAGGGAGACGAGGATCTGCTTCCACAGGTGAAACGTGAGACGCATGAGGCGGCGCATCGCCTCCGCGAGGAACTTGCACGGTCCCACGGACGCCCGGCGGATTCCGTGATCATGTCGGAGCGGCACGACCGCGCAATGGATCTTTGCGAGCAGTGCACCGCAGTGGGACATCCGCGCCCCGATCTTCGAGTGGCCGTGGACAACCTGCTGACTCATCCGATACTCGGTTACGTTTGTCTTCTGGCAGTGCTCGCCGTTTTCTTCTGGGGAGTGTTTGCACTGGGCGGATGGATCGAAAGGGGGCTGCTGGGCGCTCTGCAGGCCGCTTTCCTGCCGATTTCCGCCAGGCTGGCCCACGAAACGATCGCCTTCGCGGTGGTAACCAGCCTATGGCAAGGGTTTGCTGGCGGCGCGGCCATCGTATTGCCCTATCTGTTGCCCTTCCTCTTCGGCCTGGCCTTGCTTGAAGACGTTGGCTATCTGCCTCGGGTCGCGTACTTGCTGGATGGCCTGCTGCACCGCATCGGCTTACACGGCACTTCGGTCGTGCCGATCATGCTGGGATACGGATGCAGCGTCCCGGCGTGTCTCGCCACGCGCGTCCTTCCCTCGCAGCGCGACCGCTTCCTGGCCAGCGTTTTGGCGACGCTGGTTCCCTGCTCGGCGCGTTCCACGGTGATTTTCGCTCTCGCCGCTTTCTATCTGGGTCCGCGATGGGCGCTCGCGATCTTCGCTTTCAATGCGCTCGTAGTTTTCTTTTCGGGCTGGCTGCTCACGCGTCTTTGGCCGGAGGTGAGCGCCGGGATGATCCTGGAAGTGCCGCGCTACCAGTGGCCTTCCCTGCGCATGACGGCGCGGAAAGTCTGGCTGCGGCTGCGGGAGTTTGTCGTGGTGAGCTGGCCGCTCCTGGTCGGGGGCAGCGTGGTGCTCGGCCTGGCCGAATTCTGGCAGTGGGACCGTTACGTCAACGCCGGTCTTTCGCCGCTGACGAGATTGCTCGGCTTGCCATCGAGCGTGGGTGTCACCCTGATCTTCGGCGTGCTGCGCAAAGAGCTGTCCATGGTGATGCTGGTGCAGGCGCTGGGCACCACGAACATCCATGCGGCGATGTCGGCCGCGCAGATCCTTACCTTTACGGTCTTCATCACCTTTTACATTCCGTGCCTGGCCACGCTCGTCGCCATGACCAAGGAGATCGGTCAAAGGCTCACCTGGCTCGCCGCGGCCTATTCTCTCGCGCTCGCCACGGCCTTGGGTGTGGCCACCCGCTTCCTGCTCCTCGCCGCGCACGTCCCCTGACGCCCCCTGATGCAGGTTCCGACTGCACACGAGCAGGATTGCTGTGGGGGTGCTCCCTCACACGGCGCGCCAACTGGACGTATCCTCTTGGCGAGAAAACAACAACGGGACGCCCTGCAAACGCCAGACCGTGGCGAGCGGCTCCCGAGTCGCGACGCTGTAGGGGCAAGTCCTTCCCTTCTTAAGAATGCTGTGTTTATAAGCAAGCGACTGCTGCCCGGAATGTCTACAGTATGGGACGGTGACAGCGCGCTGTCGGGTGCGTATAGTGTCCGCTAGCTTCTTGCTGATGAGCTAATTCGGCTCAAAAGGACATGAGATGCTTCTAGGTCAACAAACGGCACCATGGTTTCGTCACTGCCTCTCCCTCTCTTTTCTTCTCTTCGCGGCCGCCCCGGGTTACGCGCAGCCATCCGGCGGGCCCTACGGTCCGATCGATCAACGCTACGAGATCCCGAAGGCCGCGCACGTCTATTACGTCGCCGCCGACGGAAAGGCCGACTCCCCGGGGACGACGCTCGAACAACCGACGACGCTGGAGGCGGCGATCGAGCGGGTCGTGACGGGCGACGCGATTGTGATGCGCGGGGGCATCTACCGCACGGGCGGCCTGGTCCTCAGCCAGGGCATCACGCTGCAGCCGTACGCCGACGAACGGCCGATCCTTAAAGGCACCCAGGTCGCGACCAAATGGGAAGCACTGCGCGACAAGGTGTGGAGGACCTCCTGGACGCGGCTGTTCCCGGCCGCGCCCCAGGGCTGGTGGCGGCGCGACCGTGAGGGCATGCGGACGCCGTTGTACAAATTCAACAACGACATGGTGTTCGTAGACGGCGAGGTACTGAAGCCGGTGGGTTGGGAGGGAGAGCTCGACGCCCACTCGTTCTACATCGACTACCAGGGCGGCTACGTGTACATCGGCGTCGATCCCAGCAATCGGCTGGTGGAGATCACCGCCTTCGACAGCGCGCTCGTTCGAACCAGTGGCCCGGCCCACGGCAAGACGTCGGACCGCAAGGGCCCGGTCATTCGCGGGATCACGTTCACGCAGTACGCCTATCGCGCTCTCGAGATCGAGGGCAAAAAGCACTTCACGATCGGCAACGAGGCTACGGACGAGCCCGTGGGTCCATCGGATCCTGCCACGTTCGGCAAAGAGGTGGTGGGCACGGTGCTGGAGAACGTGACCATTACCTACTGCTCGCGTGTCGCCGGCTACTTCCGCGGGGACGGCCTGATCATCCGGAACTCGCTTGTCAGCGACACCGGCACAGAAGGCATCTACGTCATCGGGTCATCTGACGTTCTCCTGGAGAGGAACATCATCCGGAGGAACAACGTCAGGCAACTTACGGGCTATTTCCCAGCCGCGATCAAGATCTTCAACCAGACGCACCGCGTCACATGCCGCGACAACCTGGTCATCGAGCAGCCCTACTCGAACGGCATTTGGTACGACGTCGGCAACCGCGACGGCGTGATCGTCAACAACTGGATCGAGGGGGCGATTGACGGCATGTTCATCGAGATTTCGCGAGGGGCGATTGTGGCGGGAAATGTCTTTGTCCGTTGCGACAATGGTCTCCGTGTGCTGAACTCCGCGGACGTGCGCGCGTACAACAACACGTTCGTGGACACCCCGGCGTCCTTCCAGCGCAACGAGCGAAGCGCGACGAACGATCACTTCGGCTGGCATGCCTCCACCGGCCCGGACGTGGACCAGCGCGAGGGCCACGTGTTTGTGAACAACCTACTGGTGGCGAGCGAGGCGTACCGCGGGCCGTTGCTGCGGTTCGAGCAACCGAACTCACTCTGCGCGAAACTCAAGCGGCCGCAGGCGAAAGAGGTCGACGGCAACGTCTACGCGCGCGCAACCACGGCGGGGGCGACCGCCGGGCCGCCTCTCGTCGTGTGGAGCCCCACGGCCTCCGACAGTTGCGTCTCCACGCTCGGGTCGCTCGACGAGTTCCGCAAGCTGATACCTGCGTTCGAGGCTAGCGGACGGCAGCTCGATCGGACTCCACGCTCGATCTTCAAGGGCCCGGACCTGGGCCGGTACGAGCTTCTGCAGGCGCTTCCGGGAATGCCGGGAGGAGCGACGCTCCCCGCGGATGTCCGCAAGCTCCTGGGCTGGAGCGAGGAGGAGGCGCGGTCGCCGGGCGCGTACCCGTTCCGACGCTGACGGTGCGCGGTGGATGGGAACCGGTCGCCGGCCCCAAGCTGACCTGGCTCGCCGCGGCCTACTCTCTCGCGGTCGCCACGGTCTTGGGTGTGGCTACCCGCTTCCTGCTCCTCGTCGCGCACGTCCCCTGACGTGTTTTTCCATCGGATTTTCGTCGGATTTCAGTCGGACTTCCATCGGATGTCCATCCTGAGCGGGCTCACCTCGACGCACCTGCATCATGCCCAAAGATTTCTTCTTGTCGGATTGGAGGTGCAGGCAGCTTAGGCTCGCGCCCAACTGGGCACGAAACGCCGGTTCGGCCAGATCTTGGGCAGCCATCCGCGGGGTTTTTCCAGGAACTGGAAGGCGTAGCGCTGCTTAATTCCGTTGGGCCACTCGACACGAACGACCCGCGCCCCGCCCAGGTAACCCACGGATTCGCCGATGAGGAGCACGCTGACGAGCGCGTCCTTTTGCAGACAAACGGGACATTCACAGAGGAATCCGCTGGGGCTGACGTCCTGGGTGAGGACCAAGCGCTCGAAAGGCGCGCCGCTGATATCCGTTCCATTCAGTTGCAGGATTACTCCAACTCCCACGCGCGACTCCAGACGCCGCTCGGGCTCCCTTTGTCTGAGTATCTCGCAGACTCGCACGCGTAACGCCGCCAAGTCCACCGGCTCCTCGAAATACACCCGCGCTCCCAAGTCTCTCCAGAGATCCTTGTAGCGCAGGGCGACGCTGCTGCCGAGCACGAAGATGGGAATCAACCGAGTGGGACTGAGGTGCGAGAGACTCTGGCAAAGCTCGAAGGCCGCGAAACGCGCCATCCCCGAGTCCAGGAGTATGCACTCGGGCCGGTACTGGAGCGCGAGCGCGAGGGCATCCGGGGGGTTATGGGCTTCCACGACTTCGGCAACGTCAGAGAGGCGTTGCCACAAGAGATCGCACAGGGGTTGTCTACATCCCACGAGCATGACGCTGCGCTTGGCGGGCGCCGGCGAAGAATCTGAATGCGATAGCTGTCCCATTTCCATGATGTCCTCACTCTGCACGCAGCGTGGATTCGCCGTTGCGGCCTCGTTCTTCTTTGGGAGTACGGATGCGGAAGAGGGGAGACCAACAGCCATAGTCATTGTGATTTGGATTGTTCGCCATGCCTTCCCCGGCCGTCGGCAAACTGGCTGTTGGTCTCCTTCCCACCTGCGTAGGCTAAAGTCACCTCCTGGGATTCCCGTTATGGGTCGTTCCCAGTTCGGCCTGGAGCGTGCGTCCAAATCGGGAAAACGGCAATCCAGCAGAAACTGGAATCCTCGGAGAAAACAACCGGAGCAAGATTGAGGGGTACTAATGATACTGTACGCTTCAGTTTGAGGCGTTCCGCATCGGAACACAATCCCTGCCTGCATCAGTCGCTATCGACCTCAGTCGCGCATGTCCTGTGAACTCAGTGCGATAGACGGGCATCTTTGGCTGCGGACTTGCCCAAGAGAGTATCGCGCGCAAGCGCGGCCGCACGAGCCCGTGCCTAAACCTGGTGCGTCCTCACGTCAGGCCGTTACTCGTGCGAGACGACGCCATAGCCGCGCCAGCGGACCTTTCTCTCTTCGGAGAAGAGGGCGCGAGAACCAAGGATAAACAGAATGAAGGGATCTGTGTCCCGCCAAATCGATTTGAGGCCCGCAGTCCTGCCGGATTCCGAAGAGCGCCGCCGACTGTTGTTTGAGCATCACCTCCTCGGCGTTTATCGCAGCACTCTGGACGGCCGGATTCTCGACTGCAACGAGTCTTTTGCGCGCATCTTCGGCTTTGCCTCACGGGCGGGGATCTTGGCTCGCCGGACTTGGGAGTTCCATCCCGCGAACGAGGACCGCAAGGCGTTCATCGCCAATCTGCGCCGGCAACACAACCTCACGAATTTCGAAACTCTCGCCCGGCGGAAGGACGGCGAAGCGATTTGGCTCTTGCAGAACGCGGTTTTGCTGGAAGCGGAGGTCGGCGTACCCGAAGTGGTCGAAGGAACCGTCGTTGACATCACGAACCGCAAGCGCGGCGAAGAAACACTCCGCCAGAGCGAGGCCCGTTACCGGCTCACGGTGGAAGCGGCCGCCGATGCGATCTTCACGATCGGCGCCAATGGCCGGATTCTCTACGCGAATTCCGCTGCGGAGCGCATCTTCGGTTATCAGCGGGAGCAGATTCTGGGCCAGGACTTCACCCTGCTGATGCCGGAAGGCCGGCGGGAACTTCAGAAGGCCGGCGTCCGCCGTTATCCGGAGACGGAAGAGAAGCAACACCACCGGAGAGCGGTGAAACTCGCCGGTCTGCACAAAGACGGACGTGAGATTCGCCTGGAGGTTTCGTTCGGAGAGTATCTGGGTGAGAGCGAGCACGCCTTCACGGTCATCGCGCGCGATAGAACCGAACAACAGCGCGCAGTGGAGGCCGTGCGTGCTTCCGAAGAAGGCTACCGTCTATTGTTTCAGCGAAGTCTCGCAGGCGTGTACCGCAGCACTCTGGGCGGGCGAATTCTCGATTGCAACGAGGCCTTTGCGCGCATCTTCGGTTTCGCCTCACGGGCGGAGGTCTTGGCCAACGGAGCCCGGGAACTTTACCCGGCCAACGGAGACCGGAAGGCATTCCTCGCCCGGCTGCGCGATGAACGCAGCCTCACGAATTTCGAAGTGCGCGGCCGGCGGAAAGACGGCAAAACGATCTGGCTTATGCAAAACGCGCTTTTGCTCGAAGGCGCAAACGGTGCGGACGAATTGATCGAGGGATCGGTCGTCGATATCACCGACCGAAGAGAAGCGGGGCGGGCCGCCCGCCAGCTGCCCGGACGCATTCTCCGGGCCCAGGATGAGGAGCGGCGGCGCCTCGCTCGTGAACTCCACGACTCTTCGGCGCAGACGGCGACCTGCGTGGCGATGAATCTCGCGCTGGCCATGAAATTCCTGGCCGAGGCCCACCCCAAGGCGCGCGAACTGCTCCGAGACAGCATGGCGATGATCAAAGGATTGTCGCGCGAGCTGCGCACTCTCTCTTATCTGCTCCATCCGCCGCTCCTCGATGAGCTCGGCCTAGGGCCGGCGTTGCGCTCCTTCACCAGGGGTTTTGCGGAGCGCAGCAAATTGCAGGTCGTCGTGGACCTGCCCAAGAGGCTGGGGCGGCTCCCCAGAGATATCGAGCTGACGCTCTTCCGTATCGCGCAGGAAAGCTTGACGAACATCCACAGCCATTCGGAGAGCAGGACGGCTCGCCTCCGCCTCGCGCGAAAGCCCGGTCAGGTGACGATTACCGTGACGGACCGGGGGCGAGGGATTTCACGGGAAAAGCTCGAGAACGTCAACGGCCGGAGTCCGCAGCTCGGGGTAGGCATCCCGGGGATGCGGGAACGCGTGAGACAGCTGGGAGGGCAACTCCATGTCGTCTCCAGCGGTAAGGGAACAAAGGTGATGGCGACTCTGCCGCTCCGGCAGGAGGAAAGATGAAACCGTTGCGCATCCTGGTGGCGGATGATCACGAAGTCGTCCGGCGAGGCGCCCGGGCGCTGCTGGAGGCACAGCCGGGCTGGACAGTCGTCGCCGAAGCCGCGAACGGCCGTGAGGCTGAGGAACAAGCCAAGAAGCTAAGGCCGGATGTCGTGGTTCTAGACATCAGCATGCCCGAACTGAATGGCCTGGATGCGGCGCGCCTGATTCTGAAGGAGTTTCCCCAGACCGAAATCCTCATTCTCACCATGCATGAGTCGGAAGAATTGATGCGCGAAGTGTTGCAGGCCGGCGCCAAGGGTTACGTGCTGAAGTCCGATGTGGGGAAGGACCTCGTGGCCGCCGTCGCGGCTTTGAGCCAGCACAAGCCGTACTTCACCACGACCGTGGCCGAGATGGTGCTCGACGGTTATCGGCAGCACGTCTTGCCGAACCAGCACGCCAAAGAACTCCCGGCCCTCTCCGCCCGAGAACGCCAAGTCACTCAACTATTGGCCGAGGGCAAGTGCAACAAGGAAGTGGCTGCCATGCTGTTCATCGGCGTCAAGACGGTGGAGACGCACCGAGCCAACATCATGCGCAAGCTCAACATCCATTCCGTCTCCGATCTGGTCCGCTACGCGATTCGCAACCGGATTGTCACGGCGTAGAAGATTGTCCGGCAACTCAATGGTGCGCGCATTCCCGAACCGGACTAAGAGGCCTCCACGCGCTCGGTCTTCTCGACTCGGATTTCGCAGAGATCGGCCAGCAGATTCCCCGCCCAGCGATAGACGTTGTGCTCGCGCACGATCCGCCGCATGCGCTGCATCCTCGTTGTCTGCTCCTCCGGACTCATCTCCAAGCTAGTGCGAATGGCCTCCGCAAGCTGCCGGACGTCGTAGGGATTGACGCGCAGCGCATCCGTCAACTCGCGCGATGCGCCGGTGAAGCTGCTCAGGATCAGCACGCCGCGTTCGTCGCCTCGGGCGGCGACAAACTCCTTGGCCACCAGGTTCATTCCGTCGTGCAGCGACGTGACCATGCAGACGTCTGCGGCGCGATACAGCCGGTCGATGGCCTTGTGGCTATGCTGCTTGTCCAGGAAGACGATCGGCTTCCACCGGCCTGCCTCGAACCTCGCGTTGATCCGTCTGGCTTCGGCGGCCACCTCGCTGAGCAGATTCTGGTAGGCGCGAATGTCGGTCCGGCTCGGAGCGCCGATCTGCACGAACGTGAAATGACGTTGATAGCCCGGCCAAGTTTCGAGAAACTTTTCGATTCCCCGGAAGCGCTCCAGGATCCCTTTCGTATAGTCCACCCGATCGACGCCCACACCGAGCAAGGTGCCCTCCACGCCAAGCTCTTTCAACAAGCCCGCCCGCTCCTCTTCCGCGGGGGGCATCTTCTTCCCTTCTTGGGTGGTGTCGGCGAATGCCACGCTGATGGGGAACGGCCGGACCCAGGTGAGGTGGCCTTGTCGGTTCACCGCGAAGCGGTCCCACTCGGTCAGCGCTTCGATGGCGCGATCCACCGTCTCCAGGAAATTGTTGCAGTGGAATTGCGTATGGAAGCCGATCAGATCCGCGCCGAGAAGCCCTTCCAACAGTTCGCGCTGCCACGGGCAGATCCCGAAGACTTCCGGGTTCGGCCAGGGAATGTGCCAGAAGATTGCCACGCGCGCGTCGGGCCGCGCTTCCTTCACCAGACGCGGCAAGAGCGCGAAATGATAGTCCTGGGCGAGCAGGACCGGCGACTCCGTCGTGGCCATTTCTTCCAGCACGGCCTGCGCGAAGCGCAGATTCACCTCCTGATAGCATTTCCAGTCCTCGGGACGGAAGATAGGCCGCGTGTGCGCCGTGTGGCAAAGCGGCCAGAGCCCTTCGTTGGCGAAGCCGAAGTAGAATCCTTGCTCTTCTTCGCGGCTCAGCCAGACCCGGCGAAGCGTGTAGTGTGGCGTGTCGGGGGGCACGCGCAGATGGTCGTGTTCGTCCACCGCTTCACGGTCCGCGTTTCCGGCGCCGTGGGCGATCCAAGTGCCTTCGCATGCCACCAGCACTGGCTCGAGCGCCGTCACCACTCCGCTCGGGGGCACCACGATCTCCGTGGATTTCTCCGAGCGCACATGCATATAGGGCTCGCGATTTGACAAGACAAACACGGGGCTGTTCTGCAATTTGCTGCGGACGCTCACCCGCAGCCGTTCGGCGGTCCAGAGCGATTCGCCCTTTTCGCGGAGCTGGGCCTCTTCCTGCGCGGCGGCTCGCGCCGCATCGAGGTTTCGCGCCAGGTGAGTCACTTCGTGCGTCAGTTGATCGAAGACTTCACCGCCCGGCAGGTTCGGAGGCGGCGCCGCATGGCCCAGGCGAAGCGTTTTCATCCAGTTCGCGGTTTTCTTCAGCGGTCCCGTGAACGTCCACCGCAGAAGCAGGAAAGCCATGAGCGCGATCAGCAGCGTCTGGACCGCGGCATTCGCCAGCGTTTCGCGCCACATCTGCGCGGCATGCGCGTAGATAAATGTAGCGTCGTGAAAAAGCACCAGCGTGCCGGCGACCTCATCGTGGCGATGCAGCGGTAAGGCGTAGATGTAGAACGCCGTGCCGTCTAAGCGTTCGAATGACCCCTTGCCCTGATCCTGGGAGGCTGCGAGTGCGGCGAGTTCGGGCCGGGTATGGAACTCGGCGGGAAGACCCGAGGTGATGGCCAGCAGCGATCCGCCGACATCATAAATGCCCATTCCGGCCAAATGCTCTCGATGTCCGAAGCGATCGACGATTCGTGTAAGACTCTTCCCTTCTTCCTTGGCGAAGAGTGGCTCAACAGTTTCCTGCAAGCTTTCTGCCAGGATCGCGGCGCGCCTCTCCAAGTCCCTCTTTTGGTTGTGCCTCTCCGTCTCCACCTGATAGACGGCAAACAACACCGAAACCACAACCACGCTGCAAATCAGCGGCAGGATGAATCGTAGGTCGCGCCGCATCGAGTCACCTCTTCTGAAGTGTTTGGCGTTTCCCCTTTGATGACCTCAAGCCGTCAGGCGATTCCCTCGTCTCCGCGTTGCTCCGCATGGCTCGCCTCGGTATGCAGGCGGGGCTGGCGTCAAACCGCCGCGAACACTCATACGGCTCAAGCGCAGGTGTGTCTGTCCAATTGAGAACGGATGAGGAGATTACTGCTTTGTCGACCCCCACGGAAGCCCCCCGCCCATTCTAGGTTGACCCCACCCGCACTTACAATCATTAAGGGCAACCGTCTCGCCAGAGCTGCCGCACGGGCGCCCTCGTAGGAACAGCATTAAGAATCAGCGACATACATGGCTAGTGGGTCTTCCCTGGGAGACAGTTGCCGGTACTGGGACCATGTAAATTCTGCTGCTTCGCGCACCCGCCGCTGGTGTGCGCGTAGGGGTCGGAGCTTTAGCTCCGACATAAAAGCTGGCCGGCACATGCTCCTCTACCTTACTGCTCCGCATCCGGCCCGTAGCCCTTTGCGGCCGCGTGCGGAGATTCCGTGCCGTCTCGGTCCTCTCCCAGCACAGCGGAATCACCGACGATTCCTACCTCGCCGCGCGCAGCGCGATCTTCCCCCTCGATGCGGTGCCGTTTATCCTGACTGCGTGGCCAAGGGCATCCGCATCGAGTTTCTCTCTCGACCTCCACCGCCTTCACCTTCCCACAACCCCGTTTCTGGCCAGTGGTCCAGTAACTAACCAGAGTAGGTCGCGATCCAGTGCTTCTCCAATCTGGTTCTTGACAATCAATGGCAGTTCGTCGATACTTAAACGGATGTTTAATTACAACGATGCTTAAATATCCCGTCAGCCGCAATAAAACATTCCGGGCCCTGGCCGACCCCACTCGACGAGAAATCCTGGCCCTACTCCGTCACGGTGAAATAACGGCCGGGGCACTTGCCGAAGAGTTTGATATGACCAAGCCTGCGATGTCGCATCACTTCTCGGTGTTGAAGGACGCGGACCTGATCACCAGCCGTCGCGAAGGGCAGCAAATTTGGTACGGGTTGAACACCACAGTGGTGCAGGACCTTATGGCATGGGCCATGCACCTGATTGGGGACGGCAAGAAGAGCGGAGGTAAACAATGACGACTGGCAAATACTACCTGGTTGGAATGTTGCTGACCGCAGCGGTATTGGTGGCGACCGTGGTTGCGTATCCCCACCTCCCAAGTTCGGTTGCCACGCATTGGGACATGCACAATCAGCCTAACGGCTACAGTCCGAAGTGGGCACTGTATCTGATCGGTCCCGGATTCATGGCTGGAATGATGCTGCTCATGTATTTCTTGCCCTGGCTCTCGCCGAAACACTTCGAGGTGGACAGCTTTCGGTCTACCTATCTTCAGATCATGCTGATGCTGGTCAGCATGCTTGCTTATTTCTATGCTGTGATTCTCTGGGCCGGTGTCGGCCACCCCTTGAATGTGGGCCGGGCGATTGTTGGCGGAGTGTGCCTGCTATTTGCATTGCTGGGGAACCTGATGGGGAAGATACGTCGAAATTTCTACATCGGCGTTAGGACTCCGTGGACCCTGGCCAACGAGCGAGTCTGGAATGCCACACATCGCTTCGCGGCGAAGACGTTCGTCGTAGGCGGTCTGGCGGGCTTGGCGCTAACGGCAGCGGGGCTGGCTGGTTGGCAGGCGTTTGTCGCTCTGATGGTCGGCGCGCTTGTTCCTGTCGTGTATTCGCTGGCTTTTTATAAGCAACTGGAGCGGCGCGGGGAGCTTTGAGACTACTCTCTACGCGCGCAACGTCTTTTCATGAACGTGGGTTTGCGAAGCCGGACCCAGCGTGCCACGGGACGTATAATCGGAAAACTGGGGACGTGGCCATTCGCCACACTTCGGCGATTGTTCCCGAGCGATGGCGCACTCGGAAGTTATTCTGTCAGTTAGGCGCACTCGCACGAATCTTGGCTGTGGTTCTGCGAAGTGGTCCAGAAGTCCCGTCGTGGGAAGTTGGAAGTTCCATATGGGGGCTGCCGATTGCGGGCGGATGAAGGCGCCCCGGGAGACGATCCACCTGTGTAACGGGCTTCAGGCGGGGGCACGGACGTAAAGTGCGGAGACGAATTCAGGTGCCCAACACGTCGGGTTTACGTGTGGGGCTCTTGGTCCCCGATCGAGGGGGATTCGAGTTCGGCAAGGCTGGTACGGATTGCATGCCGATTAGGGGCACTCGAGATGAACACCATTTCGCAATATTGCGAACGAGCGAGATGGGTGTAGACTCGGTACCGTTCTTGAAGTCAAAAAGGAGATTCCCACTCACATCCCATCGAAGGAGATCGCACAGTGAAAATGTTGGCGGTAGTTCCCGTTCTTTTGTTCGCGGCGGTGTCCGCTCACGCGCAAGGCCCAAAGCCCTGTGAAGAGCTGAAGGCTGAAATCGTACAGAAGCTGGATGCAAAAGGCGTAAAGGGCTATTCCTTGGAGATTGTGGCGAAGGATGCGGAAGTGACGGATGGTAAGGTGGTCGGTACGTGTGGGGGCGGAACGAAGAAGATCATCTACCGCAAGACGTCAACCCCGCCTCCAGCCCCGGCGCCTGAAGCGGCCAAGCCCTGATCCCCGCGCACCTCGGCGGTACTTTGCTTGCGTGTAGAGTGAGTAGCGAGTAGCGCGGACCTGCCTTTGAGGTCCGCGACTTGTTCGTTGTCCGCCGAGAACTACGCCTTACTCCCTCTACCTGTCCTAAACCCCGCCGACCTCGAAAAATCTGTGAATAACTACAACGTGCCTATTGCATTAAGGTAACATTTGTGCTACCATAGGCCGTGAAAAGTCGCCTCACCCTCGCTAACCTCCCTAGAATCAACACTTACGAAAAACGCACCTGCAACCCCTCCAGAATCAACACATAGAAATTCACTGAACTTAAAACCCTTTGGAATCAACACTTACAAAGAAAGCGGGGCATCCCCCCTCTTTCCCGCGCTTCAACCGACGACCGTATACTGATGGCTGTAGCCCTGCTTCCTCGTCCCAAAAGCCAAGTGTGTTCTCCTGCGCCTTTCAACGTTCCAACCTTCCAACGTTCAACATGCCAACGGTTCTCCAGCGTAGAGGGCCTGCCCGCCGAAGCCTTGGCGAAGGCGGGTACCTTTTCGGTCTCCCATCCCCACTCCGCTCTGCGCTCGGGTAGAATAGCTTTCACTTCAATGGGCGGGCAGACGGAGAGCGTCATGGCCGAGGCCTGGAAACACTGGGAAGGCCAAATCGTCGGCGGGCAATTTCGCTTGCTGCAGTACCTGGGCGGCGGCGAGCGCAGCGCGGTGTACCTGACCGAGTACGGCGAGCGGCGGCCCGAGAAAGCCGCGATCAAACTCATTGCGGCACTTCCGGCAAACGCGGAACGTCAACTCGCCCGCTGGCGGCTTACCGCCAGGCTGTCGCATCCTCACCTAGTCCGGCTCTTTCAAGTGGGAAGCTGCCGCCTCGGCGAAGCTGACCTGCTCTACCTGGTTATGGAGTTTGCCGAAGAGGACCTGTCGCAAATCCTCCCCAGCCGGCCGCTCACGCCGGTGGAAGCGCGCGACATGCTCCTCCCCACTCTGGACGCCCTGGCCTTCGTTCATCGCCAGGGCTTCGTGCACCGTCATATCAAACCGGCCAACATCATGGCCCACGATGACCGAATCATGATATCGAGTGACGGGCTCCGTGCGAACGGCGAGTCGAGTGGCAGGCCGGGAAGTTTGTGCGTTTACGACGCGCCTGAGATTGCGCGGGGCATAACTTCCCCTGCCGGGGACATCTGGTCGCTGGGCGTGACGCTGGTCGAAACACTGACGCAGCGCCCACCCGTCTGGGATCAGACGAAACAGGAGGAACCGGTGCTGCCCGAGACACTGCCGGCGCCATTCCTTGATATCGCGCGTCACTGCCTGCGCCGCGACCCTCAGCGCAGGTGGACCGCTGCCGACATCGCGGCGCGTCTGCAGCGCGCTGTGCGTGCGCCGGTGAAGCAAGCGCCTGTTGCCAGACCGCCGAAAAGAGAACGAAGCCCCGTGGGCCCCGCCGTAAGCCGCGGCGTGAAGCGCCTTTCCTCGATCGGTCTGCAGACGCTTCAGGCGCTCAAGACAATCGCGAGTGAGATTCATCAGCGCCTCCCCCGGCCACGAACGGTGTCCGCGATCCGGCGCTCCATCGTTCCTGTGGCTGTGGTTGCCTCGTTGCTCTTGGCGCTGTTCGCTTTCTCAAGACTGCTCCGCCAGCCGCCAACTCGGCCCGTTTCGCCCGTGACGTCCGAGGCGCGGGTCCCGTCAAAACCAGAGTCGAAACCAGCGGCTTCGGCGAAGCCACAGCCCGCGAAGAAACCTGCCGAGAAGAAGCAATCCCCCGCCCCTGCCGTCGCTCTCGCGCCAACGCCTGTGCCGCTTCGGCCCGTGTCGCCTCCGCCCGAGTCGAGCACAAAGACTCTCGCAAGCCCTTCTGCTCAGGGTGAAGTCCTGAAAAAAGTCTTGCCCGACATTCCCCGGAAGGCGCGCGACACCATTCGCGGCACGGTCAGGCTCAGCGTGAGAGTGGCTGTTGATCCCTCCGGCAGAGTGGTTGGAGCGACGCTCGATTCCCCCGGACCGAGCAAGTACTTCGCGAATTTCGCTCTTCAGGCGGCGCAGCGTTGGGAATTTGCGCCGGCAAGAATCGATGGCCAGAATGTCTCGAGCGAGTGGCTCTTGCGATTCGAGATCACCCAGACCGAAACGAGGGTTTACCCCATCCGGACAACTCCGTAGAGGAATTGCCTCTCATTCCACGCCGGGGCGGTTTTTATTGAGACAGCGGAGGGGCAGAAGCGGACATTGCCGGGGCGGCTTCTATTGAGACAGCGGAGGGGGAGAAGCGGACATTTTGTGCGTGAGGTCTTCATCCGCCTTCTCGTGCAGTTCGCGAACTTTGGCAAATTCCCTTTGAGATTCCGCCGTGTCTCCCATAGCCTGGTACACACGTGCCAGCCTGTAGTGCGCGTCCGGTTGAGCGGGATCCAGCTTCACCGCGCGCTGAAGCGCTGCCACGGCCTCCCCGTACCGTTTCTGCTCCGTAAGAACGACGCCCAGATCAATGTAGGCGTTGCGAACCTCGTTGTTGAGCTGTACGGCTTTCGTGAGCAGGGGGAGCGCCTTCTCCGGATGCTCCCTCTTCATCTCGATATCGCCGAGATAAGCGAACGATTGGGCGTTGCCGGGGTCCACCGTTAGCTCAGCCTCGAACTCGCGTTGGGCCTCGTCGTACTGATGTAACTTCCAATACAGGAAGCCGAGCCCGAAATGCACGTTGGGATCTCGCGGGGCGACTTTCGCAGCTTCCTGGAATTCAGCGATGGCCTCAGGGGTCTTACCCAGCCCATCCAACGCCTCCCCCATGAGAACATGGGCTGCAACAGAGTCCGGATCCTTCTGCAGGATTTGACGAAACTCGTCCAGCGCGCAGGAATAGTTCTTCGCCCACAAGCAGCTCTGGGCCAGCACCTGGCGAAGTTCGGTGTTGGCAGGATCGGATCTTGCCGCGACCCCCAGGTGCTCGGCTGCTTCCGCAAACCGCTTCGCACCGTAGTAGCTCATGCCCAGCAGTGTGCGCGCCTGCAAGCTATCCGGGTCGGCAGCCACGGCGGCGCTGAATGGGGGGATCGCCGCGCGAAAATTCCCCTGTTTAAACTCCGCCAAGCCCAAATTCAATTGCACCCCCGGCAACTTTGGACTGAGGGCAAGCGCCTTTCGATAAGCGGATGCTGCTTCCCGGTACTCATGTTCCTTGGAGAGGACCAAGCCCAAGCTGGCAAACGCCGCTGCATCGCGAGGATCGTGACGTGTCACTGCCCGCCAAACTCGGGCGGCCTCCGCCAGTCTACCCTGTTGCTCGAGTGCGATCGCTTCAGAGGGGCTCGCGGTTTGCGCGCCCGCCCAGACGGGCAAGAGCAGCGCCGCAGCGATCAATTTCACTTTCCAGGCGTCTTTATGCAAAGCAGGCCCTCAGCAGATGACCCATTCAGGCAGACTGGATTTGTCGCTTCTACCCAGCAGAGCAGAGCGTCCATCTTCAACTCATATTGTAGCTCTTCCCGGGATCGGCAGAAGCACACGGGACCTGATGCTGTGCTTGCGGGCTGGCCCGTATCCAATAAAGCCCCGCCCACATTGCGGGGGTCGCAGGACCAGCCGCCGCGCATTTTTCGCTCAGGGTTTGCGGGGCCACGCACAAAAAAAGTGCGGCGGGTAACCGCCCCGCCGCACTTTGGTTATTCCTTTGGACAGGCTCCGAGGAGCGTGTCCTGGAGTTAGTAGACGAACCTCAGCGCAAACTGCACTGTCCTCGGGCCCGTATCACCCGTGACCACGCCGAATTGGGAGCTCGTGAAGTTGGCATTCACGGCGTTCCACTGCGGGTGGTTCCAGGTGTTGAAGGTCTCCGCGCGGAACTGAATCATGCTGCCGCGCGCTTCGCTGAACACGAAGTTCTTGAAGAGAGACAGGTTGGTGTTGAAACGGCCGGGGCCATACACAGGGTTGCGCGGCGAATTGCCCCATGATCCAGCCGCTGGGTACGCGAAGGAATTCGTGCTGAACCACTCCCCCAACGTCCCCGGGTAGGTAACAGCGGAGACGAGGTTCGGCCGGTTGGTCCCGACCGACAGGCCATTGCTTCCCGCGTTATACGCGCTGATGGACCCCCCACCCGAACCCGCGACGATGCTGAGTGGTACGCCGGTTTCCGCCGTGATGACTCCCGACACTTCCCATCCGCCGAGGGTCGCTTTCAGGAGTCGGCTCTGGTTGTGCTTGAGGAATGGGATCTCGTAGATGAACGTGCTGATGAACATTTGCCGGCGATCGAGGTTCGACGGGCCCATGTCGTAGTTCAGGTTGTAGGAGTTACTGACATTCCCGAGGTCCCCGCTGCCGTTCGTGGTTGGGTCAATGGCTTTCGAATAGGTGTAGTTAAGGGTGTAGGAAAGGTCGCTCTTCACCCGTCCGTTCAAAGTGGCCTGAAGGGAGTCGTAATGGGCGCTGCCCAGGTTCGAAGACAGAATGATCTGTCTAAAACCCCTATAGGGGAGCAACAGGTTGTAGCCCGTCCCACCGCTGTTGACGAGGTTCACAAGTTGGCCCTGGGGCGGAAGGTTGATGTCGTATTGGGAGTTTGCATTGAAGTTCCGGTTGCCCACGTAAGCCACGGACAATACGTTCGATCCGAAGATGGAACGCTGAATACCAACGTTGTACTGAAGGCTCATCGGATTGTTGTAATTGACGCTATCCAGACCGGTGAGGTTGAGTACCCCGATCGATCCTGGAGGCGCCGTACCGCCAGCCACCAGGTTGTGAGGATCCGAAAGGAGGACGTTGGTGTTGCTGATGGCCCCAGAGAATGGGGGGTTCTGTCCGGCATTGTACATATCGTTGCCCTGGACGCGTTCGTACATGACGCCCGTGCCTGCGCGCAGAACGGTCTTGCCATTTCCACCGAAGTCATAGGCAAAACCAGCGCGAGGACCGAATGCGCCCCAGTGGTTTTTCACTAAGCCAAACGGAACGCCGGGCTGGCCGGGTTGGCCAATCCCGTTCATGTAGAAAGAAAGGCCGGCCAGGATCGGATTGGGGCTTGTGCCCAGGCCTGGACTCACAGCGGCGCAGCCAATAGCAGGGTTAATGGCAGAGCAGATATTGCCATTAGTGTCGATGATGGCCGCAGCAGCGGGATTCCAAAGACTGGGATAGAAGTTGCCCATACGGGAGTTTGCTTCGTAGGTGTGCGGGATACCATCCCACCGTATTCCAAGGTTCAAAGTGAGTTTCCTGGACACGCGCCAGTTGTCCTGGGCATACAGGGCGTACGAAATGGCGTTCCAGTGGCCGGTGTCCGCAAGGGCGCCTTCGTTATAGCCTTGGGCGTAGCCGAGCAGCAAATCGGCAAAGTCATTTCCGGTGAAGCTGCCGTCGAATGCATAGGCACCCTGGATTTCGGCGAATAGGTCCTGGACCTTCTTGTAAACGGCCCAGCTGCCGCCCACCTTGAACTGGTGGGCTCCATGGGTCCACGAAATGTTGTCTGACAACTGGTAATCGTTCGCGGTGTTCCTCCATGGCGAACGATTGAGATCGAAGTTCGCCCCGGTCTTGGTCAGGTTGATACCCGGCGTGCGGGCGTCGGGGTTCGGACCGGGGAATATCCGAATCTGGGTGAAGGGCGATGCAACCTTGCCGGTGGGCAGGATGGCGATGCGGTTGCCGTTATAGTTGAAAGTGATTTCGTTGATCATCGTCGGGCTGACGGTGTTAACCACGTGGGCCACGGCGCTGTACGAGGGATTGCCGAACGTGTTCCCGGCTGTCGGCAGGTTATCGCCGCTCCACATCGTGGTTGCGTAGGTCTGCATGATCTGCTCGGAAATCCAGTGCCCAAAGACAGACCACTTGCTGTTGAAGGTGTGGTCAACGCGGGCAACCTCTTCCCTGACGGTGGTCGGTGCGTCGGCTCCGCCCCTAAACACGGGGTTCCCGTGAGCGTCAACGGCATTATCCGCGGGGAAAATGCCGTCATTGACAAGGGCCAGCCCCTGTGAGCTGAGCAATGCAGCAGGGATGATATTGCCGGTGAATGGCACCAAAGTCGAGCCAGTCCCCCCGCAAGTTCCACTGGGGGCCGCGGTGCTGAGCGTCTGTCCGGCAAGGGTGTACGCCGCCGCTATAGTCGCCGACACCTTGTTGCTGCAAGGTGTATGGATGGCCGGCGCCCCGGCACCGCTAAAGTTGCCGCCGTAGAGTAAATGGGACGGAACCTGCTGGTTGGTGCTGCCGCCATGAATGAAGTTGCGCCATTCCATGTTGTAGAAGAAAAAGGTCTTCTTCTCGGAAGACTTGAAGTCCACCGGGCCGCCCACGTTGAAGCCGTAAATGTTGAATCGCAGCTTCGTCTTGGTATTCTGGAACGGGTCAATAGCATTGAAGGCGTCGTTGCGCATGTACTCCCATGCCGAAGCATGGAACTGTTGTTGTCCAGGCTTGACCGCCATGGTTATCGTCCCAGCGGACGAGAGGCCGTATTCGGGATCGTAACTGGAAGTCAGCGCGCGAAACTCCGAAATGGCGTCCTGGGAAGGCATGACGATGGATCTGCCGGCGCCGCCGCGATCATCGGATTCGCCGCCATCAATTAGATAAATGTTGTGCTCTTCACGCTGGCCGTTGATGCTCACGTTGGTGTTCGCGCCCACCGGAGTGGGGTCTTGAGAGTCCGGCATGGTGCTGGAGACTCCCGGCATCAAGGTGACCATGTTGTAGAAGGTGCGTGAGTTATTGGAGATGTCCGTCATCTGTTTGGCGGTAATCACGCTGCTGATTTCGCTGGAATCCGACTGCACGTGCAAGGCGTTCGCCTCAACGACCACCTTCTCAACGACGGTGCCCACCTGCATTTGGAAATCAATGCGGACGCGGTCGCCGACTTGCAGCAGTAGATTCTTCTGCTCCGAACCCTTGAATCCGGTGCCCTCGGCCTTGACGTCGTAGTGGCCGATGCGAAGGTGTGAGATCAAATAGTTGCCATCGTCACCGGTGGTTGCCGATGTAGACAGGCCGGTTTCGGCGTTGGTGGCCGTAATGGTCGCGTTCGGAACCGCAGCTCCCGACGCGTCCGTTACAGTTCCGACGAGGGTTGCTTCCTGCGCCCAGGCTTGACTGCCAAAAACTGCCAGGAGCAAGAAGAGAACCGCGAGATAGCGCAAACTGCGGCTTCTCGCGGCAGAAACAACTGCTTCTGCACACTTCGAGACAAACAATTTCACTACCCACCTCCTGAGCTAATTACGTGCAAGATTTTCAGCACACCCTGAGTGCGAGTTGGTCCCGCAAGCATAGGCACTTATGCAAGCGCCCACAACACACCCATGGTTTAGCTTTCTATCCCAACGACTTGTAACTGTCAAGCAGAAAGTTCCCCTGACTCAGTGACTTACGTTTTTTATTCGCCGGGAACGAGGCATGATACGCCCGGCGGGAGTGGCCGCGATTCGGCAAAACTCAAAGAGAGGGTTAGAATGACTCCGGTGGCTGCTCCCGGAGACGCTCCAGGGTGCGACCGCGCTGGATCGGAAGCAATCCCACTGGCACTGCCAAGCTGGAGATTCCATTCGGGGTCACACGAATGCATCCTACTGAACGGCGAAGATTTCCAGTCATGAAGAGAGAAGGACAGGTGGCATGCACGATTGCCGCACTGTTTTTATCGGTGCCCTTGAGCGCGCAAGCGCCGACTCCCTCCCCTGCACGGGCAGTCGACCCTCTGACCAAGCAAACGGCGACCGTTAGCAAGCTCGCAGGCGACAGCCCGATTCGATTTGGGTACCAACCGATTGATTTCAAGCTCGATAGTTGCGAAACGCCCGAACGCCATGCGCCCGAAACCATGGCCGGAGGAGTGGCCGTCTTCGACTACAACAACGACGGCAAGCTGGATATATTCTTCACCAACGGAGCTGATATCAGGACGCTTCGCAAGACCTCGCCAAAATACTGGAACCGGCTGTTCGAAAACGACGGCCAGGGACACTTCACAGACGTTACTGAAAAGGCGGGGCTCGCCGGCACCGGCTACGACACCGGCGTTGCTATCGGCGATTATGACAACGATGGGTACGAAGACATCTTTGTCGCGGGCGTGTACCGCAATACGCTCTACCACAACAACGGAGACGGCACGTTCACTGACGTGACTGCCAAGGCGGGGCTGAACAAGCCCGATCTCGAATTCGGGCCGCTCTGGTCAGTCGGCGCTGTTTGGGTGGACGTGAACAATGACGGCCTGCTCGATCTCGTCGTCATCAACTACCTGAAGTGGGATCCTGAACACGAGCCGGTTTGCGAGATCGATGGACACCGTGATTACTGCCACCCCAAGATGTACAAGGCTACCCCCAACCAATTGTTCCTCAATAACGGGGACGGGACGTTCCGAGATGCCTCTGCCGAATCGGGTCTGCGCGCGCACCCGGGGAAAGGCATGGGGGCCGCCGCGGCCAGCTCGAACCTTGACGGCAGGATGGACCTCTTCGTCAGCAACGATAAGCTGTTCAATTTCCTGTTCCGAAACAGAGGTGACGGCAAGTTTGACGAAGTGGGGTTCGATGCCAACGTCGCGTTGCGGGAGGACGGCGTGTTCATCTCCGGCATGGGGGTTGATTTCCGCGATCTCGATAACGACGGATATCCAGACATTTGCCTGGCCGCGCTCGACAATGAAACGTTTCCAATCTACCGCAATACGGGGAAAGGAAGCTTCGTTGAGGTCACCGAGGCGAGCGGCATGACGGAGCTCAGCTTGCCGATGGCAGGTTATTCGCCGACGATCGCCGATTTCGACAACGATGGCTGGAAGGATATCTTCGTGTCACGCGGACACGTTCAGTCCCCCCTGTCCGCGCCTCGCGTCGCCGTCGAGCAACCGAACACGGTCTTCCGTAACCTGGGCGGCATGAAGTTCGCCGCCTTGACGGCCGAGGCGGGATTGACTTCACGACCCCCTGCCCGCCACCGCGGTTCCGCCATCGGCGACCTGAATGGGGACGGGCGACTGGATGTCGTGGTGAGCGCCATCAACGCTCCCGCGGAAATCTGGATGAATGAAAGCCCGGGCAACAATCATTGGCTGGAGATCAAGCTTCAGGGTACGAAAAGCAACCGAGACGGTATTGGAACCCTCATCAAGGTGGTGACGAAGACCGGCGCACAGTACAACCAGATGTCCACGGCCGCGGGGTACGCTTCGTCCAGTGCCGGTCCCGTTCATTTTGGACTGGGGCCGAACGCTTCTGCCGACCTGGTCGAAATCCGATGGCCCTCCGGCATCGTCCAGCAGTTGCGAGACGTGGCGGGCGACCGCATCCTCACGGTCAAGGAGCCAGCACAGTAGCCTCCTACGCCCGGTGAACACATCGGCTCTGTCCCCCGGCCGTTCGCGGGTCAGAATCACTCCACTACGCCAGCGTCAGTACGAGCTTGGTGACCGTTGTGCAACAAGCTGAATTCCAGAAACAGCTTGTCGTGCTCCATGCGCTGAGCAAGCAATTGCCTTGCATGTCCACAAGGAAAGAGGGAATCCGCATGCCTCAACCGTGCCTGCAGCGCCTTGAAGCCTTCGCCGGATGTGACCCGAGCCTAAGAAGCTGCCTTCGCACGGGCCGTCTCTGGCACTCCGACAAGCTCATCAAAAAGCGTTCGGTAATGAATCATTGCCTGGCGCAATTCTTCCGTACTGGCCTGCCCGCGCGTTTGACGAACCGCGATTGCGTGGGCGGAACGGTAATTCTCCAGAACCAAAGGATAGTCCACGGAGATATCCGCCGCACGCTGTTCAAAGTCACTTATCGGATAGCCGCGTGTTGACATCACATCGCGCAGGAGCTGATCGGCTTCCGCCACCGCACCTCCGGGGCCGTCAACGAACCGCGCTTGCACCCTGCTCCAGGACTCGACGAAGCGAGCACGATCACCCGGACCGAGCGGCCGGATGTGGAGACTCTCCACTCGATCTGTGCGCTTATCGAGCCCCGCTTCCGCATGTCGCCGGCTCCCACCTTCTTGCAAGGCGCGGTCATATTCAGCGCTACCAAACCGAGTGCGCAGTTTTGCACTGCGGCGCCTTCGAAGAGAGCTCAGTGTAGCGATGACCGCAAGGGCAATCACAATCACGCTACAAATGATGATTAATGTCGTTGTGTTCACAAAGTTCATAATATTCATACGAATTACCCCAACTTTCTTGCCAAACCCATGGTTCGAGTTTGGAATTCTGCAATTCCACGGACTCAGCCGGGCAGATGATCCGCCATCGAAAGGCCTGCTGTCTGTTCCATTGCGGACATCTCGATCGCTTCACGAATTTCGAGAGAGGAAGAGCACGCGAAGGGGGCTTTCCGGCTAAGTTCCCGGTAAACGATCAGTTTATGACTATGTGGGCTAGTTCTGCTAGCTGTCCAAGAGCGCCATTTTGCGTGTCGCAACCCTGAAAGGACGGATTCTCCGATAGCATCCGATTTCTGGCGGCGGACGGATCTCGACCCATGTGACCGTTATTGAACAGACAGCCAGGATCGCGAGCTGGTAGGCTTGTGGTGGAGCTCCATATAGATCAAGGAAATATGGGCGCGCCTGTCAGGCCGGCACCGGCGCTGTGTTTTGATGTCTTCTCCGCTCCTGGCGCGTTGTGCCTTGTGAATCGAGCTATGGCCAGGTCTTATGACATCAGTACGCCGGCCAGCGGCGGGCAACAGGAATCCCCTCGGGCGGAAAAGGAATCGTGACTTATGACCATCGCAGTCGATCAGACCGATCTTGCGGCAGGAGAGAAGTCCCAAGTGGAGTTGGCTATACCACCACCGGATTCCGCTCCCCCGCCACGCATTGGGAAGCGCTTTCAAAACAAATGGGCCAAATGGGCCTTGGCCATCGGTGTCGTTGCCGTGGTGGGCACAGGTGTGGAACTTTGGCGGATGCATACGCAGAACGCGATTGGCTACGACACAGTGGCCGTCGAACGAGGGTTGATCCAGGCGAGCGTAACGGCCACGGGCACGCTCAATGCCGTTGTCGATGTGCAGGTCGGTAGCCAAGTATCGGGCAATATCAAGGCGCTTTACGCCGACTTCAACACGAAGGTGACAAAAGGCCAGCTTGTCGCGCTGATCGACCCCGAAGCATTCCAGGCGCAAGTCGATCAGGCGCAGGCGGCACTCGGCTCGGCGCACTCTGCATCCATCACCTTGGAGGCACAGGTCATCAAGGCGAACGCAGACGTTGCTGGGGCGGTGGCCAGTGAAAAGGGTGCCGAGTCCACCGCCGCCAAAGACCAGGCAAACGAACTGAACGCCAAGACCCAGTCGCAGAGATCCGATAGTCTGTTCAGCGGGGGATTGATCTCCCAGCAGGATCACGACTCGGCCATAGCAACGTATGACGCCGCTCAAGCACAGGTAGCGGCCGACCAGTCACAGATTGATGCAGCCAAGGAGACCATCCAATCGGCACAGGCTCAGGTTCAAGTGGCGCAAAGCCAATTGAGTTCTGGGCGAGCGCAAGAGCGCCAGGCGCAAGCCGTAGTCGAGCAGGCCAAGATCAACCTCGCACATACTCGGATCACCGCTCCGGTTGACGGCACGGTGATCGCTCGCCGCATGGATGTAGGTCAGACCGTAGCCGCATCGTTTGCCGCCCCCACCATCTTCGAGATCGCGCAAGACCTGACGAAAATGCAGCTCGATACGAATGTGGATGAATCCGATATCGGCAACATCACGGCGGGGCAGACGACAACATTCACCGTCGATGCGTATCCAGGCACTACATTTCGCGGCCAAGTTACCGACGTGCGCAAGGCGCCCATCAATGCGCAGAACGTGGTCACCTACGATGTCGTCATCGCCGTCTCGAATCCTGACCTCAAACTGTTCCCCGGGATGACGGCCAATGCCAGAATCCTTACCGCCAAGCTCGATGACTCGCTCAAGGTGCCAAACGCGGTCTTGCGGCTTCATCCCTCCGCGGCAGTGCTGAAGCAGCTTGGCCTCCCGCCCCCACAAACCGGCCAGCAGACGGTTTACGCGGCGCCAGGGGGAAAGCTCCAAGCTATTCCGGTCACTTTTGGGCTCTCGGATGGCAAATTCACAGCCGTGACAAGCGGCAACTTGCAAGTCGGAGAGCCGGTGGTGGTGACGTTTAGCACGGGTGCGACTGCACCGAGCGCTCCGACGCCGTCTCCCGGCGCGTCGCAGCGCGGGCCTAGATTCTAAGGAGAGTGGAGTGCCGCCGCTCATCGACGTCCGAAGCCTTACGAAGACCTATCAACTCGGGGACGTGACCGTGAATGCCCTCCAGGGGGTCACCGTCACCGTCGAGCGAGGCACATTCGTGGCTGTCATGGGGCCATCCGGTTCGGGTAAGTCGACTTTCATGAATCTTCTGGGCTGCCTGGATCGGCCGACCTCGGGACGCTATCTGCTCGCAGGCGTCCCCGTGGAAAGCCTCGATCGCGATCAGCTCGCCGAAATCCGGAACCAGAAGATCGGCTTCATTTTTCAAAACTTCAACCTGCTTCCCCGTATGGACGCGCTGGAGAATGTGGAACTCCCGCTGCTTTACAAGGATAGTGATACGCCGGATGCGGACGGCTTGGCCATGCGTGCGCTGGCCTCGGTCGGGCTGACCGGCCGGGAGCACAATCGTCCCACGCAGCTCTCCGGCGGCCAGCAACAGCGTGTGGCGATTGCGCGGGCGCTGATTAACCGGCCGGAAATTCTTCTCGCGGACGAGCCCACCGGTGCGCTGGATTCGCGGAACAGCGCGGAAATACTCGGCATCTTCCAGCGGCTGAACCGCACCCAGGGCATCACCATCGTGGTGGTTACGCACTCCGATGAGATCGCCGCCTACGCGGATCGAATCATCGGGTTTCGCGATGGGCGCATCGTGAGCGACGCGCCGGTCGTCCACGCAGAGAAACTCAGCCAGGCGCCGGCCGTTGCTCTGCGCAGCACCATCGAGTTGCCGCTATGAAACGCTTGATCTCATCCATCCGCATCGCGTTCCGGGCGCTGGCGATGAACAAGCTCCGCTCCGCGCTCACCATGCTGGGAATTGTGATTGGCGTCGCCTCCGTGATCGCAACCGTAGCGGTCGGCTCAGGCGCCACCCAGCGGATTCAGGATCAGATCGCGAGCATCGGCAGCAACATCATCATGGTCCTTCCGGGGAGCACCACAAGCTCCGGGCTGCGTCTGGGCAGCGGCAATGCGGTGACGTTAACACAAACAGACGCAAAGGAACTCGTTGCGCAGTGTCCCGACCTTGCGCTTGCGGCGCCGACAGTACGAGGCTCAGCACAAGTGGTCAACGGGAACAACAACTGGGCCACTGTGATTTACGGCATCACTCCAGACTATCTAACCGTCCGCCAGCTCTCCGTTGCGGACGGGGATGGGATCGCCCAACAGGACGTCGATGGAGCTACCAAGGTCGCCCTGCTCGGCAAAACAGTGGTGGACAATCTGTTCGACAGCGCTGACCCGGTCGGTCAGACGATCCGCATCCAGCAGGTGCCATTCACGGTCGCAGGCGTGCTCACACCGAAGGGCCAGTCGTCCTCGGGCCAGGATCAGGACGACGTCATTCTGCTTCCGATTTCGACGGCGATCCGGAAAGTAATCGGCGTCAAACAGTCCAATGCCGATGCCGTGGACAATATCATCATGCAGGCTAAGAGCCCCAGCCAGATGCAGGCTGCGCAGGACGAGGCCGAGGCATTGCTGAGGCAACGCCATCATCTCCAGCCGGCCGATGCTGACGACTTCTCGATCCGTAACATGGAAGAGATCTTTGCCGCGCAAGAAGCGTCTTCGAAGATTATGTCGCTCATGCTTGCAGCCGTGGCTTCGGTCTCGCTGGTTGTCGGAGGCATCGGCATCATGAACATCATGCTCATCTCCGTCCGCGAGCGAACGCGAGAAATCGGACTGCGGCAAGCGCTGGGCGCGAAGACACGCGACATTCTCAACCAGTTCCTCGTGGAGGCTGTAACCTTGTCCATCGCCGGCGGGCTCATCGGAATCTTGCTGGGGATCATCGCATCGTTCACCATCTCGCGTCTGGCGCAGTGGTCGACGGTGGTCGGTCCGGGGGCAATTTTGCTTGCGGTCCTCTTCTCCGCCCTGGTCGGAATCAGCTTTGGCTATTACCCTGCCAGAAAAGCCGCCTATCTTGATCCCATCGAAGCCTTGCGGTACGAGTAGCGCTTTCATCCCGCAGCGAGACCAACAGGGTGAAAAAGAGCAGACCGAGGAAGTTCTTTTGAGCGCGTGCGGCACTGCGCCAATCGTGGGATGCTGAGCTTTTTGCGATCGCTCTATTACCCGCAACGCGTTTCAATCGTTCGCAAAAACGATCCGGCCACGCCCATCTCGACGCTGGTAAACGACAGGCAGCGGGATGAGCGGAAGCCCGCAAACGTTAGTTGCCAGCATTGTGTCTGCAGCCCGGCAAAATTGCATCCGATCCTCTGCAGCTTCTCCGGTATCCGGCGAATTGAAAAGTGGCATCGCCTCCTTCCCCACAAGTTCACCACTCAGATAGGCTTCAATATTGTTTTCCATGTCTGCTGGAAAGGATGGCACAGGGCCAACGAGCTTTGCTAGATAGGTATTCAGCATGACTTCTCTGAATACCGGAAGTGCGGCTCTGCCGCCCGTTTCCATTTTGCCCAGTGAGCGGTTGTCATCGAATCCAATGCGCACCGCAACAGTGATGCCGTCGGGGCCGTAGGTAGACCCCAAGAAAAGGGCGTCCCGGAAGTTGTTCGTCGTGCCGGTCTTGCCCATCACCGGAATTGGGAAGTTACGCGCGTCGAGCGCGTGCGCCGTCCCCGAGGGAATGCGCACGACGCCCCGCAATCCTTCCTGGATCATGGATAGCTCCCATCCGTTCTCGTCGCTTGAACAGCGGGGCAGTTGATGGCTGTAAATAACGTCTCCATCACCATGTTCGATCTTTGCAATCACGTAAGGCTCCGCATGTATGCCGCTGGCCATCATCCGGTAAGCGTTTGCAAGCTCCAGCAAGGTGACTTCGGATGCGCCAAGGGCCGTCGTTTCATAGTGGTGCAATACGGTGCGGATCCCAACGTCTCGGGCTGCATTCAAGACAGAATCGATTCCGATCTGTTGAATGACCCAAATGGCGACTGCGTTTCTCGACTCCGCCAGCGCCCGGCGGGCTGGGATCATGCCTTCAAATTTATTATCAAAATTGGAGATCCACTTCGGAGGAAGGTCTCCCGACGTCACCACCGAGATGGGTTCGTCGGGCACGGGAGTATCGAGATCCAGGGCACCTTGACGGAATGCCGCCAGATAAACAATCGGTTTCATGGCCGAGCCTGGCTGGCGTATAGACTGCGTTACCCGGTTATAGTCGCTGTAAATGGTGTTGTGGCCTTTATACGTGCGCCGCCCACCCGCCTCGGCCAGGATGGCAGAGTCACTGTTCCGCAGAACAACCACGGAGCCCTGAATCAGCCCGGCATTCAGAGGATGACGGCTTTCATAAAGCTTCAAGCCGTTTTCGAGTGCTGCGTTAGCGAAGCGCTGGATCCGATCGTCGATCGTTGAATAAACCTGGATGTGGCCCTCCAGCAGTTGGTTGATTCCGATATCGGAGGCGGGGGTGGCGTCGAGTCGTTTAAGCTCATCGAGAACATTCCCCACCGCTGCGGGCGCTTCGATCAAGCCATTACTATGCGCCGCCAAACGAATTGGAGCTTGCTGGCAGCGACCAGCCGTCTGTGCGGAAAGAAAATGGTTCTTCACCATGAGGGCCAATATCTGATTTCGTCTGCGGAGTGGTTTTTGATTGTCTGCCAAAGTGGGGGCATATTCGCCCGGCGACTTGGTGATGCCTGCCAGAAGTGCCGCCTTGTCAGCGTCATTTGCAGTGAGCGCTGTTACCGACATGCCAAAGTAATACTGTGAGGCCGCTGCGAAGCCGTAGCGGCCATTCCCCAAGTAGATAAAGCTGGCGTAACGCGCGAGTAGTTCTTCTTTGGCCCTGCGCTTGGTTCCGTAGCGCCTCTGCATCTCTACCTCAATCCACAAGGAGAGACGCATTTCCTCTACTTTCAGCAAGAATCTGTTGGCGCTCGGCACACCGATAACGAAGGCGAGAACGTGCGAGAGAAGACCCTGGTGTTGAAGTGTATTGCTGTTTTTCGTGCTTGTAAGTCTTTGCAGGAAGTAACCGCGCACAAGCTGTTGAGTAATCGTCGAGCCACCTTGTGGAAACACCGGTGCGCGCTCCGCGGCATTCTCGCCGTTTGAGCCCCCGGCGCGGGCGATCAAGGCGCGGAGGTTCGTCTTGCCGAGCAATCGGGGAAAGACGGAATAATCCACTCCCGCGTGTGAGAAAAAATTCTCATCCTCGGCCGAAAGGATCGCCTGCCGGAGGACGTCAGGAATGTTCTTATATTGAATGATTTCCCGGCGTTCCCTTCCTAATTCGATGAGGACGTGGCCATTCGCATCGTAGATGTGACCCATGGTAGGAGGCTCGAAGCGAATGAACGCGTCTAGATCGGGCAAATTTGTTCGATTGTAGCTGATGTAAGTAATTCCGCACAGGATAAGCCCAAGTGGGACGGCAGCTAGCAGAGACGCGATGCGAAGCAAGCGGCTCGTCTTGTAGACCCTCCATAGGCCGGAGAATAATCTGTGAGGGGTCCAACGGAACCGTAGAAAAAGTAGCTGAGTTTTGAGCATGTCAACTGCTTACAGCCGGAGCGCGGGGTGTCCTGATTCTTGATCCCGCACTTCGCGCCTTCCCGGTACTTTCTCGTCTGAAGCCAGCAGCCTCTCATAGCGAGGGTTTGGATTCTGTTCGATATAGGTCACATCCGTGTCATCAGTTATCCGCGCGGCTCAGTATAGGTTCGGGCTTTGTCAGATTTCGGGACAAATGGAAAAGGCACTTAATTGGGAGAAATTCTTGTTTTCACAGATGTGCTGTACGGAACATACATCGCGGCGCCAGGGGTACATAATTACAGTAGCGGGATTCTGAATCTAGGCATCGCGGGCGTGGAGCACTACTTCAATGCACCATATAGATCGCCACATCAGTTCACTATTCTTGGCTGCTGCCTTTGCTGCACCAACTGCAATCATGGCCTATCCCAGACCTCAGGGCAGCAGCGTCCAGGTGCGAGTCTGCGATGGCCGCTGGGCCAAGAGCACTGGGAGGCATGCGCAGGTTAACCATTAAGATCTGCTGGAGGTGCAGTGTTGCAATCCCTAAGGAACTTGGTCTCGCCGTTCCACATATCTTTACCGCTCTTGATATCCCGGACTCTGTTCGTTCTCCTTTGCGCTGCGGCGCCGGGAATCGTCGCCAGCCAAAATTCTCCGCCCAGCGATAAACAGGAGGGCGCGGTCCAGGCGCAGATGCGCAACGTCGCGTATCACTTCTCGGACACCGTGGTAGTGGAAATAAAATCGCTGGACGGTGAGCTCGTGCCCCTCGGCAAAAACGAATTCCCCGTCTTTGACGACAAGGACTCGTTTGACTTGCGGATCAGCACGGCGGAGATCGCCATTGATTCGTCAAACTTGGCAAACCTGCTCAATTCTTATGTTTTCGCGCGTCCGCATTCGCCCTTAACACAGCTATCCATCATCGTTGGGAAGGGCCGCGTGAAAGTGAAGGGGAAGCTCCACGACAAGGGGGACATCCCAGTCGAAATGGAGGGGATTCTCATTCCCACCGCTGACGGAAAACTTCGCCTGCACAGCGAGAAGATCAGGGCCATGCATCTCCCGGTAAAAGGTTTGATGGGTCTCTTCGGTATCGATTTAGGGGGGTGGATCAAGGAAGGCAAAGTTCCGGGTGTGCAGGCTCAAGAGGACGATCTGATCCTTGATCTTCAACAGATCCTGCCGCCTCCCCATCTTGAAGGCAAGGTGATCTCCGTACGAATTGAAGGCGAGAAAATCATTCAGGTTTTTGGCGGTTCAAATGTCAAGCCTGTGAAAAGTATTCGCGCCGGAAATTACATGGTTTACAAGAACAATCGTCTCCGCTTCGGCAAGTTGGTTATGAACGATGCGGACTTGATCCTCATCGACATGACTCCAAATGATCCACTCGATTTCTTCCTGGATCATTACAAAGAACAGCTTTCGGCGGGCTATGCAAAAATTACACTGGACTCCGGCTTGCGCGTGTATCTAAAAGACTATAACAAGCTTCATCCCGCAAAAGCGTCTCCCGGCAACCACAAAACGAAGTGAAGTTGAAGGGCGGAACATCACGGCTGGTGGTGCGGCCGAGGTCGTTATGTCGTCAGGTATCGCCGGAGCGGTTTTCAGTGTCGAAAGGTCGGATCCAGCAAGATTATGCCTCGGCAGGCGCTTGAGGTCAGAACCTGGAGATTTGAAGCTTGAGAACGGCTACACCTGCAAGCAGGCCGTGAAGAAGTAGAGCTGTCTCCGTGTCGCAGCAATCGAACCTGGCCGGCAGGGAAGAGCCACCGCTATCTGCTCACAGAATATGGGCCGTCCGCCGCAGGGCGATAGTCGGAGTAAGTGAGAATTCTGTCCATGTCGAGGGTCTTCAGGAAGAGGATTCTGGCGCTTGCCCGTACTTCGACGCGTTTCGGCATCCAGACCGCGTCACCGACACAAGTCTGCTCCAAGATGATGTGCGAGCCGCGCAGCACGCGGGCCACGAATAGACCCATCGAGAACGACTGCGTTACCTCGCCGTCGACCTTAATCCAGCCGAAGTCCTGCTTGTCGACCCAAAGCTTGCCTCCCACCCTGGAGAACATCTTGCCGTACTTGCCGTGCGCGTGATAGCCCGGGTGCGGCGCGGCCTGAAGCACGTAGGCCAGCCTGCCGCCGACCATCTCTTCACCGATGAGATGGAAGTCGAAGGCCTCCAGCACGTCCCGGAGGAAAGACCTGTTTTCCTGGTCCTTGCTGAGACGCGCAGTCTTTTCCGCCGGCGTTTCGCGCTTCAGCTTTTCCAGATCCGCATCGCGTTTCCTCTGTTCCTTGGCCGATGGAAGCTGCCCGTTGTGCTCGATGAGCTCCTCGAAGCGAGCGCCGTCGACAAGAATCATTCTGGTGACTTCGACATTTTCTGATTTCACCTGCCCGAGCGAGTCCAGGCGCCGATCCTCATCACGCTCCATGTACGTGTAATGCTCACGCGCCTGCCAACTGCGCTCGGTGGCCGCGATCGACAGGCCCACGATCTGACGGGCGTCCAGGACGTTTGCATTATTCTGAGGTTTGTCCGGCCCGGCACTTTGAGCGAAGAGTGCGGTTGAAGCCGCGGCCATGACCAAGAGCATTTCCATCCGGGATTTAGCCAGGATTCCCATCTTTGACTCGAGGACGGCGAAGCCGAAGACCCCGCAAAATCACAATCCATGAAGAGGCTAACGCGTCGAGAGTTGAGAGTCTGTGCCAAAAGGAACAAATCCACTTGTGTGCGTATTAGAACAGACAGACGAACCTCGACCTGGGTAGAGTTATTTGGTTAGCGGCAATCTTGCCCCTCTCAGGGCAAGGTCCGGTCCCACGTTCTCAGAGATAGCGAAGGAGAACCGGAGGCGGGCAGAGTCCGCTCTTTCGCTTCAGTGGTGAAGGACAGAAGTAGAGAGAAGAGAAATCCGGTGACGCACAAAGGGTTCATTTTGCTGGTCGGGATGTTTCTGGGCAGCCGCGTGCCGGCGATTGCGCAAACACCCGCGCCACAGATCGTTCTAGCGCAAGAACGCGCTGTGCCAACTATGACGATGCTCCGGGCGGTATCGACCGCTTTGCCGACCGCTTCCTTCCTGCTGTCCCAGGACCCCGGAAAATCCCCTGCCCCTTTCAGTCTCGTGTTCGCTGGAGCCTACGAGCGCGACCACAGCCTGGAGTACCTTCCCCCGACGGAAAAGGTTAAGACTTTGTTATTCACGCAGTCCAGCCTGCCGCTCGTCCAACTTTGGGACAAACGGCTGCAACTGGACGCCTTTCAGAGCACGCTTAGCATTCAGAACGTGCAGTTTGGTCCCTTAGGCTATGGTGGTACGCAGGGCCTTCGTTCCCCGCGACAAAGCTATCCGGGCGGCCTGGGTTCGGTCCGTCTCTCCGGTTTCAGCCTGAGCTTTCACTTTGGCCGGGACGCCCGGACAGGACGCCCGCCCCAGGTATGGCGGCGTATGACGCGGATTGTTGGGAACGTTCTAAATTAGACTGTATTGCTTCGGTCTCGATGTCATCATGGATGTTCGATGAAGAAGAAAGCCAAGAAAGAATCCGGCGAAGCGACACGTGCCAGCGTCAAGAGAGAAATGGCGAAGCCGCGGATGGCAAAGTCCGCACGCGAAGGGGAAATAAATCTGGCCGCTGCGCGAATCGCTCCGGGTAAGCTCTGAAAGAACAAGCTGCAGTCGCATCCGCTCCCTCTTCTGCGACGTGCAAGGTAGTCTGCGCATTGCTCCGGCGATGGAGGCAGCATCGAGAGACCGTTGTTGGAACATGGGGGAGACTGCTAGAAAACACCGATTTCGCCTGAAGAGATACGAAAATGCCAGATGAAGAGTGGATCAAGACACTTGCAGACGGCAGAAACGTGAAGTTCATCTACCAAGAACTGCCGGCGGATGGGGCATTTATCACCGCGCAGCTTGAAGGTAATGAGGTCGTCTATTCGGTCGTATTGACCAAGGCAAGAAACCCGCTCAGTCGTGAAGATGTGGAAAGCCATTTCCGGAGCGAGTTTTCGAAGAAGTAATAACACTCAATTGGGGACACCGGCAATGGAGGTTGGCGTGTTTGAGCAGGTTCGGGGTGTCGAGGAAATCGCGACCCCATTCAGTGCTGTTTCGTCAGCACATTGTCTCAATGCGAAAAGACCATGTGCCAGTTTCCGGTGCGGAAGTACAGCTCCAAATCACTCGCACTCGCCATTCATCTAGCGGCCATTACGGCTGCTCAGGGTAGGCACAGCATGAATCGACACCTCAATCTTCAAAGGGTCGTATTGCTTGGATTTGTCCTATCACTGGCGGGAGTCCTGTTCGCACAGCGCCTGCCCGATAAGAAATTGCTCGTCAATGGGAAAACTACGGGCGCAGCAGTTTTGCAGGTCGATGGCCGTTTCTATGTAGATATCGAAACTCTAGCTCAGATCACCAACGGATCGGTCACAGTCGAGGCGAATCAGATCGTATTGACAATACCCAGCTCGAACTCTGATGCCACATCCCCGCAAACCACAGAGGGGCTGTCAAAGGACTTTGCGAGCGCAGCTATCGCCGCCTTGGCGGAATTGAAGGAGTGGAAGGGGGCACTGGGAACAATGGTTACTTTTGGATTGACTGTTGACGGGACGTGGGCACAAATCTATCACGACAGGGTACAGACCAGCCTCGCGCAAGCAGCCGTAGCGGCGTCAACCAACTCAGACCGCAATGCTCTTCAGCTGCTCAACAATCAGTTTGCCAACCTGGCAAAATGGGCCAGCGTTGTTGTTGCAGAACGCCAAGCTCTCAATGGGGCCAGGACGATGGATCCGAACGCCCTGCAGAATGATCCAGTACTGGCAAAATTCTCGACCTGCGGCAAGTTTCTGAGTACCATGCTCATCAGCCGTATTTTTGTCGACAATTCGAGTTGTGACTAGCCGCTGCACTCCGCAACTTTTCGCGCTAGACCCGCCAAATCGAGAAATGCTGCGTTCGTTCCCCAGTTCCGAAAGCTGCTCTCCAAGCTCCGGTCAGGCTCAGGAATGGGAGAGCGATCGCGGCGACAATTAAGCAAAGCAAGGGACAGTTGTCTGATAGCTGTGGCTGTATGTGCCTGAATCCGGCAGACATATCGGGTCACACGGACATTCGATCCGGTCGCTCCAGGCCCGCTTCCACCTTGCTAAGGAGATTCCTCCCAGAACTGTACGAATGAGAATAGTCCACTATCTTGATAGTTTTGGGTCGCGATGGTGTTCAAAATTGTACAGACGGCAAAATCCAGGAGTCCGTATATTCCCGGTATCACGGGTAGAAGCGAGGAACGCTTTGTCACTGAGTGAAGAGGAGAAGCCAATGCGTAAACTGACGGTTAGCACAATTTGGATCTCGGCGTTCCTGCTGGCCTTCCTTGTGGCCGGATGCAGCGACCCGGACGCGAATCCGAATGCGGGGAACCCCGGCGCCCCCCTAACCCCGCCTGCGGTGTTGGCACCGTCCGTGCTTCCGCCCAGCGGCTCTTCAGGCATTTGCCCCAACGCCGTTGTCACCGCGATATTCAGCAAAGCGATGAACCCTGCGACGATCAACACCTCTACCTTTACTTTGGCCGCGCCAAGCGGGAGCGTGACTGGGCACGTTACCTACGACACGCTGAGCAATACTGCCACCTTTACACCTGTGTCCCCAGGCCTTGCGTTGAGTACGACTTATACCGCCACGATCACCACCGGGGCGCAAGACCAATTCGGCAATGGGCTGTTGGCTAATTTCACGTGGAGCTTCACGACCGCTGCCTCGGCGTGTTCGACGGGTGTGCCGTTGCTAACGGCAGGAAATTTCAAAGTCCTGGCTGGTTCCACGGTGACCAACACCGGCCCCACCACTATTACGGGCGGAAATCTTGGACTTAGTCCGGGAACCTCGGTCACGGGATTCCCGCCGGGAACGCTCATCGCGCCTGCAGTTATGCACGTGACCGATCCCACCGCGGCGCAGGCCCAGCTCGATTTGACCGCGGCCTATAATTTCGCCGCCGGTATCGTCTTACCTGCACCTCAAGTTCTGGCCGGAGATCTGGGGGGCCTGACACTTACAGCGGGCACGTACAAAACCTCGAGCTCGACAGGGATAACGGCAGGTACTCTCACCCTGACGGGAAGTGCCAGCGATGTCTTTGTCTTCCAGATCGGTTCCACACTGACCACTGGATCCGGCACCCAGGTGGTTCTTTCGGGCAGCGTTGTGGCGAGCAACGTGTTCTGGCAAGTAGGAACCTCAGCCACCTTGGGAACGAACTCAACTTTCGCGGGCACGATTATGGCCCTTGATTCAATCACGTTGAATACCGGCGCAAGCCTACAAGGCAGGGCGCTGGCACGAAATGCCGCGGTCACCATGGACACCAATACGATCACTGATCCGTAAGCTGAGGCATCCGGGAGTGGGATCATCTATCCAACTCGCGTGCCGCAAAAGAAGTTTGAGCCATCAAGTTCGGAGGGAGATTCGCATGTCATCTCAATCAAAGAGCCATCCGGGTCGGGGCTTAACAATGTTGCTGGCAATGGTTGCTGTGCTGTGTATGTTTGCCACCCGCGCCGCAGCTCAGGACCGGCCTGCTCCCAAGTGGGAGCTTTACGGCGGATACTCCTTCTTTTATCCCGGCGCGGACGTACACGGCCAACTTCCAGGAGCATTGCTCCCGTTGAGCAGCCGCCTGGAAGCGAATCCGCGAGGCGCTGGCGCCAGCGTCACCTATGATTTCAACCGCTGGCTGGGACTCACTCTCGATACCAGCGCCCATTGGGGCAGCGGTGAAATCGGGGTAGCCAACAGAATTGACGACGCCGCTTTCTACAACCTCTCACTAGGCCCGAAGATTACGTTCCGCAGCAAGCATTTTTCCCCATTCCTTGAGGTGTTAGTAGGTGACAATCGTCTTACGCCTGATGCCTTCCACCGTATCGACAAATTAGGATTCATGTTCGGCGGCGGTCTTGATATCAACCTGTCCAGGCACGTCGCTCTACGACTGATCAGGGCCGACTATGTAATGTCGAGTTACCGGTATGCTCCTCCGGCTGTGCCGACTACTGACATCCGAGGCCTGAGAGCACAGGTTGGCCTCAATTTTATGTTTGGTGGCGGAGCGCCTCCAGTGCCACCCAGCGCAGTCTGCTCGGTGCAGCCGACCGAAGTCTTTGCCGGCGAGCCTGAGACCGCGACTGCCGCTGGATCGAATTTCAGTCCCAAGCGTACGGTCAAGTACAGCTGGAATGGCACGGGTGTGAAAGTTGCGGGGAGCGAAGCCTCCACGCAGATCGACACCACAGGGCTGCAACCCGGCTCGTACGAAGTCACTGCCAACTTGAGTGATGGCAGGAAAAATGGTGTTGCATCCTGCAGTGCGAGGTTTACCGTGAAGGTGCCCCGTCCACCTGTGATTTCATGCGCGGCAGATCCGGCGAGCGTGCAAACGGATGGGACCTCAACCATCCACTCGAACGCCAGCAGCCCGGATGGCCGCCGGCTCACTTACAGCTACAGCGCAAGCGCCGGTGAGATCTCCGGTAACGGTGACACCGCCACGTTGAATACGCGGGGCGCACAACCGGGCCGTATCACGGTCACTTGCAGCGTGGGCGATGACCGCATTCCGCCGCTCACGGCCTCGTCCACGACCATGGTGAACGTGGAAGCTCCGCCGCCTCCCGCTCCTGCCCCTGAGATCAAGCAGTTGGAAGCCAAGCTTGCCCTCCATAGCATCTACTTTCAAACCGCTCGGCCCACGGCCGAGAATCCCGAGGGCGGCCTGGTCGACAGTCAGGCAGAGATCCTGAAAACTTTGGCGGCGGATTTCACGAATTATCTGAAATACATGCCTGATGCTCACTTGATCCTCGGTGGCCACGCAGATCCCCGCGGCTCGGAGGAATACAACAAGGGCCTCACGCAGCGGCGCGTGGATCGCACCAAGAACTTCCTGGTGCAAAACGGCGTACCTGAGGACCACATTGACACGCGGTCGTTCGGCAAAGAGGACCAACTGACTGCCGACCAGATAAAGGACCTGATAGCGCAAAATCCGGACTTGAACCCGGCCGACAGGCAACAAATGCTGAATAATCTGCAGGTGATGGTCCTGGCCAACAATCGGCGCGTTGACGTCACCTTGAGTACCACGGGACAAGAATCCACTCGCCTGTACCCGTTCAACGCGAAAGATTACTTGGCGCTGATCAGCATCAAGGGCGGAGAAAAGAAGCCACCACTCAAGAAAAAGCCTAGAAGGTAGCGGCGGAACGCGGCCTTCATATTGACAAGGCATTTAGCCCCTTAGGAGCGAATACTCGGGGGCACGGACGCGGCAGGCGAAACCTTGAGCGTCGCGAGCTCACTCGCAGAGAGCGGGCTCTCGCGGAATTCCGCGACAAACTCCTTACAAGCGTTTTCTATTGGAGCCGCGCTAGGTCCTGCGCCTGCTTTGCCGCACCGATAGCACTCCTCAAACCGATGGTTCGCCGCTTCCGAGGCGCAGGCTCAGGTTGCCTTCTTCAGTGTTTGGCCACCCCATGGCGTTCGTTTGAGAATTCAGAAATGTGTGTGATCCGCCTATAGGTCAAATCCAGAAGGTCGATACGTAGCAATTCTATCGCTGCTCGAAGCGTTAGTCGTGCAGGACGACGCTTAGAAGGGACTTGTTGATTTGCAGCTCTCGCAACATGCCGCCGTACTCGATGAAGCCCAGTGTTCTGAATTTGTTCATGAAGAAATTGACCCGGGCGCGCGTCGTACCAATCATCTCCGCCAGCATCTCTTGCGATACTTTGGGGAGTACTCCGTGGGGCTTGTCTTCTTTACCGTAACGGGCAAGCAATAGAAGAGTGCGCGCCAACCGTTTCTCGCTGGAGTTGAAGAGGTGGTCTACCAGGTCCTCCTCGACTCGAATGTTTCGCGCCAGCATATAAGCGATGAAGCGGTCGGAAAAAGCATGTTCAGCGCGGAGGGCGCGAATCATCTCGTTTTTCTCAATGACGAGCACGGTGGTAGGTGCAACCGTGGTCGCAGTCGCCATGCAAACGGACTGGCCCGCAAGGCATCCTTCACCAAAGAAATCGCCCGGTCCGAAAATCGCCACAACGGCTTCTTTGCCGGTCTCATTGACCACAGTAAGCTTCACACTCCCTTCCTGAATGTACAGGACGTTCTTCGCGGGATCGCCCTGCGCAAAGACGGCTTCTTTTCCTCGAAACTTGACAACCTTTCTCCCCATGCCGGCCGAGTCGAGAAACAATTTCACATCGAAATCAGGTTTTCTCGAATTCGCTTTTTGGGGGAAGCGAGGGACCCCGACGGATACACGTCGAGTTGGGGAAGACATGATTAAACCCGAACTCGGCCCAACGGTGGAGGCATTTGATTTCGTTCTCATCGCTCTGTTCTCCGACCCCCGTAGGCAAGGTACACTCGTACAACTTGCACGATAGTGTGCTGCAAATGGAATAAGCGAGGTATCGGGGATGCTGCTAATAATGAAGGGCTTTGTCCGGGAAAACCCTGACAAGAGGGCGCAGGTGCCCTACATATCGGGGCCGCGAGGCGGCCTGAAGCAAAATTCCTACCGAGCCGAGCGGCCCGGCTCACTCTCCAGCGTTTCTGGGGTCAATAGACCCATTTGCACGGCAAAACGAATCACATCACTGCGCGTCCGAAGTCCGAGCTTCTCAGCAAAACGTGAACGATACGTCTCCACAGTTTTCACGCCCACAAAAATCCGTTTGGCTATTTGTGCACTGGTGTAACCCCGCGCCACGAGTTCGAGCACCTGCAGCTCACGGTCGCTAAGGATGTTTACCGGCCGTGTGGGACCAGCTCTTGTACCTCTCTTCGCCAGCACGTCCTGGACAAGGACGTCGGCCAGGCTCGGGTCCACGTAGGTCCCTCCGCGATGCACTGCTCGTATGGCTACCAGCAGCTCCGCATCCACGGTCCGTTTCAACAGGTAACCAGAGGCGCCGGCGGCCAATACCGATCGCAAGTAGGCAGGGTCATCGTGCATCGTGAGGACGAGCACCCGGGTCTTGCGGCAGTGTCGCGCTATCTCCTGAAGCGCCTTCATGCCCCCGACCCCAGGCATGGTGAGGTCTAGCAAGGCCACATCCGGTCTCGTTTCCCGCGCCGCTTGAACCGCCTTCTCTCCATCGGGAGCTTCCGAGACAACTTCCATATCGGCCTGGGCATTGAGCAGCAATCTCAGTCCTGCACGGAGAATTGCGTGATCATCCGCGATCAGGACCCTGATCTTGTGCGCTTGCGCCGGCACTTTAAAGTACCCTCCGCCCCCCGAGGACTGAAGGTCCTAGTCGTGAAGTGGTATTTGCACCAGAACCCTGGTCCCCTTGCCCTGGGAGGTAAAACTGACCGTTCCGCCCAACATGGCTGCTCTCTCTCGCATACCCTGAATCCCTAGGCGGTGCGAGGAGACAGCCACGGCCTTAGCGTCAAAGCCACATCCGTCATCTATTACTGCTACCTTCAGGGCCGTGGCCGAACGCGTGAATCTGATGCTGACATTCTTGGCTCCCGAATGTCTGGCTACGTTGGTCAGGGCTTCCTGGAGAATGCGATACAAACTGATCTGGACTGCTAGCGGCAGGTTGCCGGAGCCAATTCCACTCGGTGTGAGATGGACGGCTATCTTGTGGGTCTCTCGATACTCGGCAACGTATCGGCTCAGGGCAAAACCCAGGCCATGGTCCTCCAGCACCATTGGGTGAAGCCCGCGGGCGAGCCGTCCGATCTCTTCCATCGCCCGGGCAGTGATTTCCCGCAGCCGCCGCCCCTGGGCCTTAACATATGCGAGGTTCCGGGAGTGGGAGTGTTCCAGAGCACGCAGGCCGACCAAGAGAGACGTGAGCAACTGGCCGGTTTCGTCATGCAATTCGCGCGCAACCCGGCGCCTTTCCTCCTCTTGAGCCGAAAGCACACGTTCCAGGAGAAGCCGGCGTGTCGCTTCGGCTTGTTTGATTTCTTCGACCTGCTTGCGTTTTTGCTCGCTCAGATCGGTTATCACCATGCCCAGGGCCTGGCCCTTGTATTTCCGAAACCGGTTCAGAGACAAATGGACCGGAACCAGACTTCCATCTCTACAACGCAGGTCGAATTCGCCTTTGGTGACCCCTTTCTGAGCCTCCGCTAGGAAAGCCTCAAATCTGTCCCGCTCTGTTTCCTCGATGAGCGACTCAACCGCCATCCCGACAACCTTTCCTGGTGGCCTGCGAATCAGTTCTGCAAACCTGCGGTTGCAGTAGAGTACAGCACCATCTCGGGAAAGAGTCGCCGCGCCTTCGCCCATGGCCTCCACCAGCATGCGGTAAGCGGGTTCTCCACCCTTCAGAGTAACCACTTGCGGTCCGCGACGGCCGGAAACCATGAAAGCATCCACTTCGCCGGACTGTATGGCGCTCACGGTTTCCTGCACAGTTTTCAGCCGAGCGAGGAGCGTTTTTCGCTGATCCCGTGGCGTGGATGACGGCAGTTTGCGCTTCTTAGACATCTGCTATTGGAGCCCTTACTTCAGCGCACCGGTTGAAGATCCAACCCCACAACGACACTTTCGGTCTTTGAGAGGTTCCCAATGATCTTTTTGACCGGCGGCGGGAGCTTTCTCACCAGGGTCGGAATGGCGATGATCTGATCGCCCTTGGCCAGTTGCGGCTTCTCCAGCAAGTCCACGACTTCGATACGGTACTTGCCCCGCAGCGTGTCCTCACAAATCCTCTTGAGGTTGGCGATCGCAGCAACCGAATTAGGGGTTTGGCCCGCGATGTAAAGGCGCAATCGCCAAAAGTCACTACCGGCACTTTTGGCGGGGGGGCGCTTCCTTCCTGAACTCTTCTTCATGTCGGTCCTCGGTGTCTGGCCCAGATGGGCCAAACTTGCTACTTGGCTGACGCGACTGCGCTTGGGCCGGCGACCGTCGTGGCCGGCGTATGATCCGTCACCACGATGCCCAATTCGATGCCTCTCTTACTCACGATCAGCTCACGAGGTTCGCGTGAATGTGCCATCCCGCGAGACTTCAGAAGGTAAAGCTCGCGTCTCGGTCGTCCATTTGGTGCAGTGTCCCGCAGCACAATCCAGGTGTCCATGAGAGAGGAGACGGCCGCCGCAGTTCTCTCCTGGGGGTCTCCTGCGAATGTGAGATTCGTGAACATCGACGTGATCTGTTCCATCTTCAAGAAATCGACCAAGCGCATGAGCATCGATTTAACGCCGTAAATGCCCGAGGCCGAAACCAGGTTTGTGATCGGGTCGATTACCACCACGCTGGGCCGCAGTTGCTTGATCAGTTTGTGAACACAGGCCAGGTGTCCTTCCAGGCCGGTGCTGGTCGGCCGCATGGCGTGGAAGTGCAATAAGCGCTTCTTTATCCACGGCTCGAGGTCGACGCCAACGGAGCGCATGTTACGGAGAATCTGGCTGGGTGACTCTTCAAATGCGAAATACAGGCAATCTTCGCCACGGGCGCAGGCGGCGCTGGTGAAGTTCGCCGCCACGCTGGACTTCCCGGTTCCCGCTGTGCCGGACACCAGCACACTGCTTCCACGGAAGAACCCCTTACCTTCCATCATCTCGTCCAAAGCGGGAATTCCCGTTGAAATGCGGTCCGTGGGAGCTTTGTGAGTAAGTACGAGAGAGGTGATGGGCACCACCGAGATACCCTCTTCATCGATCAGGAACGGATATTCATCGGTGCCGTGGGAAGTGCCCCGGTACTTGACGACTCGCAGCCGCCGGGTGGAAATCTGTTCCGTAACCCGATGGTCCAGCGCGATCACGCAATCGGCGATGTATTCCTCCAGTCCGTGGCGCGTTAACGTGCGGGTTCCGGCTTCCCCGGTAACGATCGCGGTAAGCTTGCGGTCCTCCAGCCAACGGAACAGCCGGCGGAGTTCCGCTCGCAGTATCGCGGAGTCAGCTAATCCGGCAAAAAGCGCCTCGATGCTGTCCAGGACAACGCGCTTTGCTCTGATCGCTTTGACCGCGTGGGCCAGACGGATGAAGAGGCCCTCGAGGTTGTATTCTCCCGTCTCGGCAATCTGGTCTCGCTCAATGGAAACGTGGTCCACCAACAACTTCTTGCGTTTGGTAAGCGCAGGCAGATCAAAACCCAACGATGCGACGTTGGCCGTCAGCTTCTTCTCGGTTTCTTCGAAATCCATGCATACGCCAGGCTCGCCGTATCGAACAGCGCCGTGCACCAGGAATTCCATGGCGAGTAAGCTTTTGCCACATCCTGCGCTGCCACACACCAGCGTGACACGGCCCTTCGGCAGGCCTCCGCCTGTGACTTCATCCAGCCCTTGAATTCCAGTCGGGGCCTTGGCGAGCGAGGTACGGACGACTTTCGGCTTGGCGCGCGGCATAGCGAGGCTCCTGAAACCAAGTTCCTTTGGCTTGGGTGTCAAACAGATTTCGCATTCTAGCATAACGGGTTCCTGATGGTGGCCTATGCCGCGCAGTTCCCCGCGAAAGTAGAGAAACTGGTGGCGTTGGACGCCCTCCTCCCGGGCGTGGGCGAGTGGGAGGCCGTAGACAACAACCCGGGGTTCTGGCATTTCCGCTTCAACGGGCCGACCCCCGAAGCCTTAGAGCAAGGACGCGAGTGCATCTACTTCGAACACTTCTGGAACAACTTTGCCGCGGGCAAGACGCGCTCGATTCCTGAAGCGTACCTCCTGAGTCCCGTAGCATTGAGGAATATGCCATCGCTGCCGAACGCCGCCCGTGGCGCCGCCAAGCTGACACTTGAGCTCGCGGGCAGTAGGTATTCATACGGCGGCGTTGGGAATCTGAGACCGGTCGGCGGCATTTTATTCTTTCCCTGACTGGAAATACATTCCTGAGCAACGCTCTCATGGGATAATGCCGCGGTTGCTGGAGGGGCCGCGGATGGGAAGACAAGCAACGTCTTTCGAGGGCTTCTGGGATCGGCCGCTGCAGGACCTGTTCCAACTACTGCAGGCAACTCCGGCAGGGCTGACGACCGAAGAGGCCAGCCGGCGATTGCGTCTCTACGGCCCAAACAGCCTGGTGCGGGAGTCCCGGTTCGCTGCTCTGTTCAGTTTTTTCCGTTTTTTCGCTAATCCCCTCGTCATCATCCTTGTGGTTGCCAGCGGCGTATCTCTTGCACTCGGAGAGCACGTCGGCGGGCTGATCATCATCGCGATCGTACTGTTCAGCGTGCTCCTGAATTTCTTCATGGAATTCCAGGCTCGACACGCGGTGGAGGAGATTCGGAAGCAGATTGCCACAACAGCGGCGGTGCTGCGGGATGGACGAGAACAGGAGCTGCCGATCGCCGAGCTAGTTCCGGGAGATATCGTCCGGCTCAAGGCAGGAGACCTTGTGCCGGCGGACGGCCGTTTAGTGGACGTAAAGGACCTGCACGTGCGCGAATCCGTGCTCACGGGGGAGTCTTTGCCGGTCGAGAAGACCGTGGCTGACCTTCCAAAGGAGAAGCACGGCGTCGCGGACGCGAGCAACAGCGTTTTCCTGGGCACTGCCGTTCAGACCGGGATCGGTACCGCGGTGATCGTCTGCACGGGGAAAGATACCGCCTGCGGTGAGATTGCGCATCGTCTGGCGATGCGGCCGCCGGAGACGGAGTTCGGCCGAGGCGTACGCCACTTCGGAATGATGCTCACCTGGGTGACCATGTTGCTCGTCCTGTTCGTCCTGCTGGTGAACATCATTTTCCATCGTCCGCTGCTGGAGTCTTTTCTCTTCTCGGTCGCGCTGGCCGTCGGGATGACACCTGAAATGATGCCCATGATCATCACAGTGACGCTGGCCCAGGGCGCGAAGCGGATGAGGAGGAAGAAGGTTCTGGTAAAACAACTTGCGGCAATCGAAGATTTCGGCAGCGTGGATATTCTCTGTACCGACAAGACGGGCACACTCACCGAAGGGGAGATCGTGCTTGACCGGCGCGTGGATTTCCAAGGTAAGGATAACGAGAACGTCCTGCAGCTCATTTACCTGAACAGCCGCTTTGAGGCGGGCATCAAGAGCCCTCTGGACGATGCGATTTTGAAACACGAGCCCCCTTCCATTGCGGGGTATGACAAGGTGGACGAGATCCCTTTCGACTTTAACCGCAAGCGCCTTTCCGTGGTGGTGCGAGAGGCTGACGACTACCTTCTCATCACCAAGGGCGAGGCTGAGGGTGTCTTTGCCGTCTGCGAGACGGTGACCATCGACGGCGTACCTCAGCCGCTCGACGATGGCCGACGGGCAGAGGCAGAAAGCACCCTTCAAAAGCTGAGTGCGGACGGGTATCGCGTTCTTGGGGTGGCCGTGCGGAAAGTGGAAAAACAGGATGCGTACGCCGTGGCGGCCGAACGCGCTATGACGCTGGTCGGGTTCGCGGCATTCCTTGACCCGCCGAAGGAGGGGGTTCTTTCCGTCCTGGAGGCGCTGAAACAGGATGGCATTTCTGTAGTCGTCATGACGGGCGACAACCAATACGTGACGCAGAAAGTAGCCCACGACGTAGGGCTGAGCGCAGACCGCATTGTCGTCGGGAACCAGATCGATTCGATGGACGATGCCGCGGTGGCCTACCAAGCGGAGAACGGCGCCATCTTCGCCCGCGTATCCCCCGAACAGAAGAATCGGGTAATCCTCGCTCTCAAGGCGCGCGGACACGTCGTTGGCTACATGGGTGATGGAATCAACGATGCTCCGTCGCTGCACACTGCGGATGTTGGGATTTCAGTCATGAATGGAGTGAACGTTGCCAAGGACGCCGCCAAGATCATCCTGCTGGAAAAGGATCTTGCGGTCGTGAACGATGGGGTGCTCGAGGGGCGGCGCTCCTTTGCCAACATCATGAAGTACATCATCATGGGCACGAGCTCGAATTTCGGCAATATGTTCAGCATGGCCGCGGCATCACTCTTCCTGCGGTTCCTGCCCATGCTCCCGGCGCAAATCCTGCTGAACAATCTTCTTTACGACGTCTCGCAGCTCGGCATCCCCAACGATAATGTTGATCCGGCCATGAAGCAGCGGCCCAAACGATGGCAGATTGGATTCATCCGGCAGTTCATGACCATCATCGGTCCGATCAGCTCAATTTATGATTTCCTCACGTTCGGGGTGCTGCTTTGGCTGTTCCACGCTGCCACGAACGAGTCGCTCTTCCATACCGGATGGTTCGTGGAGTCCCTGGCGACACAGACGCTCGTGGTATTTGTGATCCGGACGGCAGCCAACCCTCTCAAGAGCCGGCCCAGCCGGCCGCTGTTGGTAAGCGTGTTGGCCGTCGTTGCCGTCGCGATTGTGCTGCCGTACACCCCGCTCGGGAGCTTGCTGCAGTTTACGCCGCCGCCCGTATCGCTGCTGGGCGCGATTGCGCTTCTTGCGGTGACCTATCTCTTTCTCGTGCAGGCTGTTAAGTCCTGGTTCTATCGCAGACACGCGCTGCTTTGACGACACTGGTTGCCCATCTCCGAGGGATGACTTCCACGGCCTTACTCTTGGCGTAATACGGAAGCTATCCGGTGAAGTTCCCGCCTGTAAGACGATTCAAGCGATTCTGCGGCACGCAAACGTCAGCGCCACGCTCGCGTTTTACGTCGAGACTTCTGCTCAAGATTCGATCGCGGCAATGGCCAAGCTGGAACGCACTTTGGGCAACGATTGGGCAACGCCAAAACGTGCGGATACTCCTAACTGATAGAAAAGAGTGGCGCGCCTGGGGCGACTCGAACGCCCGACCTCTGGTTCCGGAGACCAGCGCCGGTAATCTATCTTGTTGATTCGTCTAGCTCAGTCTTGCATGCTGAGTGTTCGTTTTGCATGGTGTTCGGCAGGTTTCGGACCCTAATCGGACCCACGTTGTGGGGCCGCAAGATCGGTTGTTTGATCGCTTCGTTCCTCGGATAAGATCTTCCGTGGAGCTCATGGCAATGAACAGCCACATGCCTGGTCAGGACGATATTCAAGAGCGCCTGAAAACAACGCAAGAGGAATGCCAACGGCTTCGTGAAGAGAATGCGCGTCTCCGTGCGATGCTCGGGATTGATCAGTCGCCCGCCACTGAATCCGTTTCCCAATCGGTCCTGGTTCCAAAGCTCTCGTCCACCGGCACAAGCGGGGTTTCCACTCCAGAAAAGAAGATTGCGCTCTTTCGAAATCTGTTTCGTGGACGCGAAGACGTTTTCGCCATTCGATGGGAAGGAAAGAGCGGCAAATCTGGCTATTCACCGGCTTGCATCATGGATTGGCGTGCCATCCATATCGCGAGATCAGAGGAGCGAAAGAGGGTTGCCCGCAAAACCCGGATGCTCCAGCCACTGACGGATGACACGATTCGTAATCATCTGACTGGAAAGCACACGGTCGGCATTTACCCACTTCTGCCTGACGACACCTGCTGGTTTCTTGCAGTGGACTTCGACAAGAAGTCCTGGGTAATTGATGCAGCAGCGTTTGCCGCAACATGCAGGCGATTGGGGGTCCCCTTCGCAGTCGAGCGCTCGCGATCAGGGAATGGCGCGCATGTGTGGATATTCTTTGACCGTCCGGTGTCCGCTGCCGATGCGAGAAGGCTGGGATGTGCCTTATTGACACGCACCATGGAAAATAGGCATGAAATCGGCCTTGATTCATACGACCGCCTTTTCCCTAACCAGGACACCATACCCAAAGGCGGTTTCGGAACTTTGATTGCGTTGCCATTGCAAAAGCGTTCCCGAGAACAAGGCAACAGCGTGTTCTTGGATGAACTGTTTCAGCCTCATCCTGACCAGTGGAGGTTCTTAGAATCCGTTCAGAGAATGCCAATCGATCAGCTCGCTCGAATAACTCACTCGATAGCTCCCGAAGGGAATCCCATCGGAGTGCACCTCCATTTGCCTGATGAAGACGAGGGCGAAGCTCCTTGGCTCTGGCGCCCTTCCCGGAAACGGAAGGAAAGACAAATCACCGGTCCGCTGCCGCCGAATGTTCGTGTGGTGGTGAGCAATCTTATCTATATCGAGAAAGAGGGCCTGCCGTCCGGGATGGTAGATCGCCTAATTCGCATCGCTGCTTTTCAAAACCCTGAATTTTACAAAGCTCAAGCAATGCGGCTCTCGACCTATGGTAAGCCGCGGGTCATATCCTGCGGTGAAGTCTTCCCCGCGCACATCGGCCTCCCAAGAGGGTGCATGGAAGAGGTGGTCCGTGTTTTCAAGTCATATCACATCATTGTGGAAGTTCATGATGAACGAACCGCGGGGCGGCAAATCAATGTTTCTTTCCACGGTGAATTGCGGGCTGAACAACGAGACGCCATCGAGCGAGTGCTTGCTTATGACCAAGGCATACTCTGTGCGCCAACGGCGTTCGGAAAAACAGTGGTGGGGGCTTGCCTTATCGCCAAACGAGCGGTTAACGCCCTGATCCTCGTGCATCGGCGTCAATTGATGGACCAATGGCGCGAGCGATTAGCGGCGTGTCTGGCTTTGCCGATCGGGCACATCGGACAGTTCGGGGGAGGGAAAGCTAAGAGAACCGGTTTGATTGATGTTGCTGTAATCCAAAGCTTGCAGCGTAAAGGAGCAGTTGAAGATTTCGTCGCGGACTACGGCCACGTGATTGTGGATGAATGTCATCATCTGTCAGCAGTCACGTTTGAACGAGTCCTTCGCGAAGTCAAAGCAAAGTACGTTTTGGGATTGACGGCAACACCGACTCGAAAAGATGGGCATCAACCCATCATCTACATGCAATGTGGCCCGATACGTTTTTATCTCAGCGCGAAGAAGGCCGCCGAATCTTCACCACTCCAACATAAGGTTTTCCCAAGGATTACCAATTTCGGTTGGAATCGGCCTGAAAATGAGACGGCCATTCAAGATATTTATGCTGCCCTCATCGTTAGCCAAGAGAGGAACGACCTGATCGTCCGAGACCTTCAGCAGGCTTTGTCCAGCGGACGTTCACCACTTGTTCTGACAAGTCGGACTGGACATCTCGATTACTTGGCTGGACGCTTGAGTGGAGTTTGCCCGCACATTTTCATTTTGAAGGGTGGGATGGGCACCAAGCAAAGAAAGAAACTGGCTGAATCTCTCGCAGCCGTTCCTCGCGATGAACCGCGCGTGATCCTAGCAACCGGAAGTTACCTCGGCGAGGGATTTGACGACCCGCGTCTTGACACGCTTCTTCTTGCAATGCCGATTTCGTGGAAAGGTACGTTGCAACAATACGTAGGCCGCCTGCATCGCCTCCACGACAACAAGAGCGAAGTCCACGTCTACGACTATGCGGATGTGATGGTGCCTATGCTGGCTCGCATGTACAAGAAGCGGCTTGCAGGGTACTCTGCACTCGGCTATACGGTTGTCGAGGGTGCGCGCAGTTGATGCGGCGACTGCAACCTGAGCCCTATGATGAAGAGAGGAAGGCGCATCGCTGCAAGTTGTGAAGCTATAGGAATTTGGTTGTGGTGCCCGGAGGGATTCGGACCCACGACGCTCTGCTTAGAAATAGATCCAGATGTGGAGAGAAGACGTGATTTGACCAGACGGTAGTCAGAAGAGCATCGCAAGAGGTTCGCTGCCAAGTGGAGGGAGGAAGGTATCCAAAACACTCACTCCCCACGTCCAAAACCAGTCCATATGTTCCTTCTTCCTTCGAGCCCTGCTTCATCTCAAACGCTACAGGTCGTTGGAATGAATCAGGATAGAACCGTCCGCTTCTTTGCGCCCGGCAAGATATTTGCGGCGCGCTTCCCGTTCGATTGCAGCACGGTTCGCTCTAAACACCTCAAGCTTATCTCTACCATCTCCATGGAAATGGTCATCCAACGCCTCTCTGCTGATTTCGCAGCGCACACGGGTTTCTCCGTCCTGTCCCCAGAAGGCGACGACTTCGCGGTCAAAAACATATCCCTCTTCCGACGCCGGAAACCTCAGATCCTGTTCTTCGCGCAGGTTCACCTTCTCGGGAAACAATCCCGGCATCCAGCGTGCCGCCAGCGCTGCCGGGAAGACCAGGCGAACAGGCGCGCGCACGCTGTCGGCGGTCAGCACTCCCCGTTCCATCAGCGCCGAGACGATGCGGCGCGCATGGCGCTCGCCTGCGCCCACTGCGCCCGCTGCCTCCCCGCGCGGCAGTTCTCCGCGATAGAGCACGGCTTCGAGAATGCTGCCCGCTTTTGGCGGCAGAGTCCCGAGCCTGACCTCTTCTTCCGCCCACAGAATGATGCGCGCCCGCAGCCGGTCCGGCTGTACCAGGCTTTCCATGAATGTGACCTGATCGATGCACACGCTCAGAAAAAATCTCGCAAATTCGGCCAGCGCCTCCTCACTGAGCTGGCCGCGTCCGTCAAGATTGTTCCGCCGGGGCCCGTCGCAGTCGGCAAGGTGCTTCTTGTAAGCCTCGACATTGCGTGCCAGACCACGCGCGACCGACCAGACGGCTCCTGTATCGAGCGTTTCCAGCAGCATCGCATGTGACATCAGGCGAGCAACTCGTCCGTTGCCGTCGAGAAACGGGTGAATCCACAAAAGGCGGTGATGCGCTGCTGCAATGCCGAGAATCGAGTCCGTCCTGCTCAGGTGGCCGTAGACTTCCTCGAAACGTCCCAGGAAGCGCTGCAGCGCGCCGGGGCTGACGGGGATGTGGGTGCCAACCTTCACATCCCGCCGGCGCAATTCGCCGGGCACAACCTTTACACGCTCTTTCTCCTCCGGGTCCTCCACCCACAGCAGATCGTCGGGCAGCAGCTCGCAAAAACGGCGATGGATTTCACGGATGCGGTCACTCGTTACCGCGCGCCCTCCCAGTCCACCGGCGTCAATCCACTTCTGGACGGTGATATGCGCTTTCGCTTCGAGCTGCAGATCGCGCTTGCGGGCATCACTGCTATAGTCGTTTTTCAGGGCACGCTCAATGTCGACGGGATGCGTATCGTGTCCTTCAATCAGGTTGCTGTAATAGCAGTTCATTGCCCGCACAAGATCGGCGAGCGAGGTCACCAGGCTCACCGGCAGGCTCCGGCGAAACCCCGCCGCCTTCTGCGCCAGTTCGACCGCAAGGTCAGTGAGCGCGCCCCGGTGACGGGACGTTTCACCAATCAGCAACGGCTCCATCAGGGCCGTCGGCTCCCCGCGGTCTTTTGCCGCCACTATGGCCGCCTGCATGTCCGCTATCTTGTCCATGGCAAGACTATATATAACATAGTGTTATGTGATTGTCAATAGATTTTGTGTCCGTACAGAAGTCCGCTTAACAGTCCGCTTTAAAGCTCGTTAGCAACTTCCTTTTTGAACGCTTTTAGTCCCCCGCCCCTGTCGGTCGTTTTGGGCTAGGGACTATGCCTGATGCCCAAAGAAGGAGGCCTTTCGCAGTCAATGCCAAGTGTTTGGTTCGGCCCTGCGGGTGCAAGACTGCGGAGGACATCCTTCTTGGCATCTGGGGTTGGGACGGGGAGTCAGTCCCGATTAACCCTCAGTGATCACCCAAAACCGGCCAATGAGGGTCACCTGAAAACCGGCCAACGATAAAGCCCGGGACATTGACTCTGGCGAGAGGGCCTATAGCCTCCGTCAGCATGAGCAATGTCTTGAGCGAAGAGAAGAAACAACAAGTCGTCTCACTGGAGAAGCTCGGATGGCCTCTACGGCGCATCGAGCAAGCCACCGGTGTGCGTCGAGAAACAGCAGGCGCTTACCTGAAGGCGGCCGGGATCGCGGTACGCACGCCGTCTCGGAATCCGTTCTTCGTGCTGAGGAGCGACTGGCAAAGGTGGTTTTGGACCCAATCGGACCCAAATCGCAAAACGGCGCAAAATCGAAAACGGAGGAAGGCGTTTGGATTCAATAAGTAAGTGGCGCGCCTGGGGCGACTCGAACGCCCGACCTCTGGTTCCGGAGTCCGAACTGCAAACTGCAGGGTGTGCGTCTTCAAACGGATGGAATCGTGCTCTGCGGGCGAAATCATGACGTTCGGGCTGAGGTGGGCGCGACTTGTGCAACGAATCGTGCAAAAAACCGCTTCGGAGTCGAGCGTTGGGTTGACCATTGGGCTGACCATCGGGCTCTCTCCTCAGTTCGGTGCCGTCACCGCATCCTTGTGAAACAGCGCGTCCATCTTCTCGACCGCTCGAAGTGTCTCTGTCGGAACGCTCTTGATGTAGAACTGCGCCGTCGTTTGCACGTTCGAGTGTCGCAGGAGCGACTTCGCCGCGCATCCACGGCGCGGGCCGAGCCGGTGAATTAGCGGACTTTGCTCAGTTGCCGTGTCCGAATGCGCCGTGTGCCTTCTCCAGTGGGATTCGGACTGGATCGCCACACTCATACAGGATGCCGGCATCACCTTGTGATCGGATACCGCGTTGAGAGCTCCTTAAGGCCATTGTATTCAGCCTGACTGAGATTCGGAAGCCGGACTCGGTAACCCCAAGCATGTCCGTACACGTTACAGTCTGTTCGCTCCTCGTGCGGACCATTCACTTCAGCCGACGGCAATGTGATTGTGCGACCGGTTCCATATTCGAGCGTCACCGTGGCTGGCCGCCACGACGCGACGGAGCTCGGCCACGTAGGATCCTTCTCGCTCGTTATCCACGCTCCAGCTTGCCAACTTCTGTCGCCGAGCGAGAAATTACCAAGAACCCCGACAACCGGCGCTGCACTCGTTTCTTTGAGAGTCATCACTGCCCTGACGGATGGTTCACCTCGGACGACGTGACGGTTACGAGGGCGGAGTTTGCGAGGAACGCCCAGCGAGTTGTGTATGCGGACGATGACGCTCGCGAGCGCCATATATTCCTCGTGTCGGGTCTCATTCTCAATCATTTTGAATCCGTGAGCATTAATATGGCCATCAATTCGCCCAAGAATCTCTCGAAGTTGCGTTGGGTCGGTGACGCGGTCGGCCTCTAGTGCGCGGTGCATGGCGTGTGTCCAGGCCGTACTGAATGCCCGCCATTGCCGCAGTGCAACCGCAAACCCAGTCTGCAGGAGTCGAAGCAGGTCCGGCCCACCGAGATTCGGAAGAAACAGCAGACCAAAAAGAGAAGCCGAGGCCACGTCCTGTTCGTCAGTGGTCGTCGCCGTCTCGCCGCTGCGAATGACCTCGTCGTAAATGTCAAGAAAACGCGGGTCACCTGGGTGGGCGTTCAGCAACGGAGGAAGAAGGACTCGCACCGTCTCCTTGCGCAACCGTTGAGTTCCCAGCCAGTGCCTGACTTGCTCCGCAGCGGTCCTTAGCTGGTCCGTATCCTTCAGATGCGGGCAAAGGGCCTTGTAGCATTCGAGGCCTTCAGTACAGAGCGGCTCCTGCCTCCCCGCCGCCTCTGTTACTGGAAAGCTGGGCTTCTCAATGACAGTCTCAAGCACTGCCTGCAGCCATGCCGAAGGGACTGGCACGTCGTCCCCGGCGCGTTTGTCCAACCGGTCTGTGATCGCCTTGAGCGCCGATTGCGCCTGCTCGAAGGTCGTAGCTGTTGCGAGGCAAAACGTTCTTGCACAGATCTCAGCCCCCAAACACCGGCAGCTCTCAAACAGCCGCAGGATGCTGTCAACGCTCAACTGACCAGTAACCCCAGCGAGCAGAAGCTCGGAGCGCCGGAGATCTGCTTTAGCACGTGCTAGATCGGTGGCCACGCGATCAGCTTCTATCCTGCTCTGCGCGAGCTCTTCGCGCGCCTTTTGCAACTCAATCCTGCGAGAGCGGAGACGCCACCATGCCCCGAGAGCACCCAAAGCAGCGCCGAGTGCTACAAGAGCTACAGATGCCACAGCGAGCAAGCCGACAGTGTTCGAAGGTGCTGATGACTGCACCTGTATGGCGTACGAGAACGCGCATACGACAGTGGAGGCTGAGAAGTCCATTATCTCGTCTGGAATGCTGGTCCCGCCAACTACGCAACCCCTGCAAACGCGCGGCGAGATGTGAATCTTACGACAAAACCGTTGTAGGGTTCGCCCTGAAGGGTCCACTCGTGGCTGTGGGCACAATCGGCAATGAACAACCGCGTCGTAGCACTCAGGTTGGGTGCGAAGATGCGGTGTTCGTGAATCATAGAGCTGATTGTGGTTATGCGCCACGGCAATTCAATGCCGTCCGGGGAAACCACCACGTACTCGAAAACATCAGGAACCATACGCGTGCCATTCTTGAACTGGTCGTACGCTTGCCGATATGCCTCGATGTCAGCGCCATCGTAGGTCACGAGATCGTCGTGCTGGATGCGGTCCAGCAGTATTTCCTCTCCGTAGGCGCAGAAGCTGCTGGAGCGTCCGATTTGCGCCTCAAACGTTTCCGGGGACATGTCAAGCCTCATCCTGAGAATGTGTCGACCAGACACGAACGGGCCGACTCGCCACATCGTGAAGGGCACGTTCGCGCGAGGGTTGTCACCAATCATGACCCGGGGGGCAACCGATCCGCTCACGACCTGATAGTCGGTTGCACCGACCCGAACGCGGCCACCCGGACTGATCTGGATCGGATCGAACGACTGGTGCAGCTGCACAATCCGCGAAGTCAGCGACCGCTCGAATGGTCCCCCGGGCAAACCTGAATCTTCGCCAGTCGACCATGACTCCTCGGTGACATTTACCGCTTTGAGACTGCCCCGGTGCAATATGATCAGAGATTGTTCCGAGCCGGAAGGATTATGCAAGAAGATGTCAACCCAGATCCTGGACTCCGATTCGTTTGCAAGGAAGCATTCAATAACCCGTTCGACGGGCAATGCCACGCCTGTATCAGTGCCGAGCGACACACATCCAGTTGCACGGATCATGTTAACGCTCCTTCCGAGTTCGGTTGCCGATGTATGGGACACTTCGCACGGCGCTGCAACGGTACACGATTTCGCTTGATATGCACGGAGCAAAGAATGCCGTCTGACCAACCCTCCACGGCAGGGCGATAGCTTGCACGCCTAAGTGGCCCCGTTTATCATAGGATAAGATAGTTGTCAATAACAAAAGCCCCTAACAGCCTGTGGGTTCTGGGAACTGTGGCAGATGGATCCCCGAAATCCTGGCAGATTCGTTTCCCTTGGGCAAGCCCTCCTCAAGCTGGAGATGCCGCGTCGCCCGGAGGGTGTTCCTACCAAAAACACGATCTGCCCAAACTACGAAGCTCGTGCAAGAAACCTTTTCGGAGCTGAGCGTTGGGTTGACCATTGGGCTGACCAACCAAGGGTCAATCCTAAACACGTCAACAAGCGTAAGTCGCGAATCACGTTCTGTAAACCGAACGCAGCGGGAGTTAACATTTCTTTACAGCGAAGCACTGGGTACCAAGCTAGAATGGTGATACTTATTCGCCGAGTGTGGAATCTAATTTCAAAGTGAACCAACTCATGCAGGCAAGCAACGCAGAAAAGGCGATGGACTGGCCACTTCAGAACATCTTGGTGATCGACGATGACGTCGAACTATGTGCCCTGGTGGCGGAATACCTAAGGCCCGAAGGATTCCAGGTTGAGGCAGCGCACAGGGGGAACGAGGGCATTGAGCGAGCTCTATCCGGTGAATTCGCGTTGGTCATTCTGGATGTCATGCTGCCCGGGATAAAGGGATATGAGGTGCTCCGCAGAATCCGTGCTCGGTCAGCCGTACCCGTCATCATGCTAACGGCGCGAGGGGAAGAGGTGGACCGCATCCTTGGCCTGGAAATTGGCGCGGACGACTACGTTCCCAAGCCATTCAACCCGCGTGAGCTTTCTGCACGAATCCAGGCTGTCTTACGGCGTTCTTCGCGAAGCGCGAATGAAAGTGGCCCGCTGCGCGAGCGCATTGAACTCGGGGATGTGGAGCTGGACAAGGGTGCGCGCACCGTTCGACGCGGGAATCAGAACTTGGATTTAACTTCCATGGAGTTCGATCTTTTGGCGATGTTCCTCAAGACGCCAGGCCGGGTCATCACGCGAGAGGAATTGGTCAAGACCGTGCTGGGCCGCGAACTCAGTGCGTTTGACCGGAGCATTGATGTACACGTCAGCAATCTACGAAGAAAGCTCGGAGCAAATGCAGATGGCGGTGAACGCATCAAGGCAATCCGAAGCGTCGGTTATGTGTACGTGACGCCTGCAAAGGCGCAAAGGTGAAATCTTGTGCGAAGCCTGTACATAAAGATCTTCCTTTGGTTTTGGCTGGCGATGGTGCTTGTGAGTGCAACGCTGGTCCTTTCCATTGTCGTAACCCAATCGAAGTTTTCGCGTGTGCGCGACGAAGAAGTGGTTAGAGCGCTGACGCCTTTTTTCGCCGAGCATGCCGCCAGGCTTTTTGAAGAGCATGGCGAGGCTGCCTTAAGCGAATACCTGGCGACCATGCCTGGGGGAGCGGGGCCACACTCGTATTTCTTTAGCGAAGACGGACGGGAATTGCTGGGTCACGCGGCACCGACCGAGACCGCCGACGCATATCAAAAGGCGAGACAAACCGGCGAAACCCAAATCGAGAACGGTAGAGGTCGTCATTTTGTGGGACAGAGAGCGACCGGTCCCAGCGGAAGACATTACGTCCTTCTCTTGTACATGCGGCCGCCGTTCCTGGAGTTTTTGCAGGTAAACCCTACAATCCTAATTATTCGTCTGACTTGCGTAGTACTGGTCGTGGGTCTGGTCTGCTTGTGGCTTGCGCGCTACATTACGGCACCTGTGACTAGACTCCGGGCGGCGACACGTCAGCTGGCGGAAGGGAATCTCGGCGCACGTGTCGGCAGCGCCAACGCCAAGCGACAGGACGAACTTGCGGAACTCGGCCGCGATTTTGACCACATGGCCGAACAAATCCAATCACTGATGGCTTCACAGCGTCGTCTGATCAGCGATATTTCACATGAGTTACGATCGCCGCTGGCGCGGTTAAGTGTCGCGCTGGGTCTCGCATGGCGGCAAGCGAACCCCGAAATCGAAGGCTCTCTCGAACACATCGAGCGGGAGGCGGATCGCTTGAATGAGCTCATTGGAGTCTTGCTCAAACTTGCTCGTTTGGAGAGTGATGCAGAACCGGTGAATCGGGAAACGATTGAATTAGAAGTACTGCTGCGCGAGGTCACGGCGGACGCTGACTTCGAGGCACAGAGCCGCCACGCTACGGTTCGAATTGTGAAGTCCGAACCCTGCTCGATTATCGGAATTCGGAGCGCCTTGCGCAGCGCGCTAGAGAACGTCCTTCGCAACGCTGTGAATTACACGGCCGAGGGTACGGATGTCGAAGTGATTCTTGAACGTATCCCCGATTCATCACAAGAAAGTGCCGTAATCCGGGTTCGTGACCACGGCGAAGGCGTTCCTGGGGAGGCCTTAGAAAGCATCTTCAGACCTTTCTATCGCGTTGCCGATGCGCGGGATCGCTCTTCAGGCGGAACTGGACTTGGACTAACGATTACAGAGAGAGTCGTACGTCTTCATGGCGGCCAGGTGAAAGCTCACAATTCTCCCGATGGTGGTCTGGTTGTTGAATTGCGCCTGCCGCTTAGCCGTTCTCAAGCTACAGACGTCACTAGCCCCGCAATCTCTCTGCCGCTGCAAGCTGACTGAGATCCGTCACGCAAGCACCGTCGCGAGGGTGCATGGTGAGCGACGGGCGCAGGATGGCCTTGCTGCTCCCAAATGGTTACAGGAGATCGGTCGCACGTCTTAAGAGAACTTCTGCCATCTTAACCATTCTTAGCTAGCGGATTCACAAACGCAACTGTCTAATCGACTGAGGCAGGATCAGATCTTCGAAAAGCACAGTCGTCGCCCCAGGGCGACGAGTAATCATGAGCCAGACGATGGAAGACCTAAGATTTCGCGCACAAATGAACCTTGAACCCGTTGCCTTCGGCTTGGTGCTGCTTGCCACCCTCGCGTTTACCGGCTGCACGGCCAACAGGATGAAAGCTGCCAAACCGAACGTCACGGTGCCACCCAGCTGGAGTTCCGGTGGCGAGGGGCTCTTGACTACGTCGTCAGAGGACCTCTCCAAATGGTGGCAGAGGCTTGGAGACAGCACGCTACTCAGTTTGGTCGAACAGGCGCTGAAGAATAATCCGGACCTTCGCACAGCGCGGTCGCGATTGCGGGAGGCTCGTGCCCAGCGGAATCTCGCTGCAGCCAATCGGTTTCCTACGCTGACAGCGTCCGTTTCAAGCTCTGGAAGCAAGACCAGCGGTTCCGCTACCACCAATTCGCTTTCCGAATCGTTCGATGCAAGCTGGGAGCCCGATGTGTTTGGGGCGAAGCGCAAAGCTCTGGAAGCCGCCAGCGCAGATGCCAGAGCCACAGAAGCAGAACTTCACAACACGCAGGTTTCTCTGGTTGCCGAAGTAGCATCGAACTACGTGGCGCTGCGTTCGTTCCAGTCGCGGGTGGAGATCGCTCGTAAGAACGAAGCCAGTCAGTCTGAAACGTTGCAGCTTACCGAATGGAGAGCCCAGGCGGGCTTGGTAAGCAGCGTGGATGTGGAACAAGCCCACACAAATCTCGAACAGACTCGCGCTGGCATCCCATCACTCGAGGCCAGCGTCGCTCAGACCGGGTACCAACTGGCCATTCTTCTGGGACATACGCCGGGCGCGCTAAAACAACAGCTTGCTAAGACCGAGCCGGTTCCTTCACTGCCTGATACGGTGACAGTGGGCATTCCAGCCGACACGCTGCGGCAGCGGCCCGATGTACGTGCCGCAGAACAGAAAATCATCGCCGAGACCGCCCGTCTGCGACAGGCGGAGACCGCGCGGTACCCAAGCTTCTCGCTGAGTGGTTCGCTAGGAATTGAGCAACTTACGAACGCGGTTGCATCCGGCACTTCGGGAGCGGCGACGGGCGGGACTGCAAAGGTTGCCTCGTTTTCGGGGAGTGTGCTCCAGACTCTGTTTGATCGCGGCCGCATTCGCGCGCAGATTGCAGTCCAAAACGCTGTGCAGGAACAGGCCGTGATTTCCTACGAATCGACGGTGCGCACGGCGCTGAAGGACGTTGAGGACGCACTCGTTTCGCTGGTCAAGAGCCGCGAGCGTTTGGCCTCTCTGAACAAAGCAGCTGAATCCGCCCGCAATGCAGCGCTTCTCGCGCGCAATCGTTATACGGCCGGTGTCGCTGATTTTCAGACTGTGCTCGACACGGAGCGAACCGTGCTCACGATCGAAGACAGTGTCGCGCAAACGCAGGCGGACCGTGCCTCGGCGCTGATCCAGCTTTACAAGGCACTCGGCGGTGGCTGGTCCCCGGACGCAACCACGGCGGTCGCGAATAACCAAGGGAGTCATTCGTGATGAATACCGCAATTCAGCAAGACCAGGATTTCGCCCGTTTGCTGGGGTCTGAACACGCCAACGGACGCATCGCCAAGTACGCGCGATGGGTCGGCGTGACGATTGTGCTCGTGCTGCTGGCGTTGGTGAGCTACATGGCGTTGAGGTCGCGAAGCACGAGAGCGGCTCCGCACTACGAGACCGAGATTGTGACTCTCGGCAATCTTCAGGTGGCAGTCACCGCAACCGGGAATCTGCAGCCGACGAACAAGGTCGACGTGGGCAGCGAGCTTTCGGGGACGGTTGAAGCTGTTCTCGTGCAGGAGAACGACCGGGTGAAGAAGGGCCAGGTGCTGGCACGTCTCGACACCTCGAAACTCAGGGACCAGATCACGCAGTCCCAAGCCAATTTGACCTCGGCGCAAGCTAAGCTCGCACAAGCCGACGCGACGGTGAAAGAATCTAGCGCAAGTCTCGAACGGTTGCGTGAAGTGTCGCGTCTCTCCGGTGGAAAGGTACCCTCTAAAACCGAAATGGAAACAGCCGAAGCCACGCTTGCACGCGCTCAAGCTGACCAGGCCGGTTGCCTTGCGGCGATTGACCAGGCGCGTGCCGCTTTGGGCTCAGACCACATCAACCTTTATAAGGCGTCGATTCGCTCGCCCATCGACGGCGTCGTGCTCTCGCGCTCGGTTGAGCCCGGCCAAACGGTTGCCGCCTCGCTGCAAGTAGCCACCCTTTTCACGGTTGCCGAAGACCTGCGAAAAATGGAGTTGAAGGTCGACGTCGATGAAGCTGACGTGGGCAGCGTCAAAGAAGGTCAAACGGCCACCTTCACTGTGGACGCCTATCCGGGCCGCACATACACTGCGAACGTAACGCGAGTTGCGTATGGCTCGCAAACCAAGGACAACGTGGTCGCCTATTCGACGGTCTTGAAGGTCAAGAACGATGACCTCAGCTTGCGTCCAGGAATGACGGCCACAACAGAAATCACAACGACAACGCGGGACAACGTGTTATTGGTCCCAAACGCCGCGCTGCGCTTCACTCCGCCCACAGCCAGCTTTCAGCCGCAGAGCCGCGGGCTCGTTAGTAGCCTGATGCCGGGACCGCCCCGAGAGAGGGCTTCGGAATCAAGCATTACGCAGTCGAGAGGAAGAACGCTGCAGGTATGGACGCTGCGCGACGGGCAGCCGATCGCCATAGCCTTGACGACTGGCGCAACAGACGGAAAATTCACAGAAATGGCTGGTGGAGACCTGAAGGAAGGCATGCGCGTCATTATAGACACTACGCCCACGGAAAAATGAACACGGTCTTGGAACACATTCCATGTAACGGGATCAAAGACTCCGAGCCGGCGGAGGTTCTCATTGAACTCCTCGGTGTGACCAAAACGTATGGGCGGGGACAGTCAGCACTCCAAGCATTGCGTGGAATTGACATCCGGATCAGGGAGAAGGAATTCGTCGCGATTATGGGCCCGAGCGGGTCCGGAAAATCGACTGCAATGAACATACTCGGCTGTCTCGACACGCCTTCTTCGGGAATTCACAGGTTTCGGGGAATACACGTCGAGAAATTATCGCGCGATCAACGCGCTCTCCTGCGAAAGTATTTCCTTGGCTTTGTCTTCCAGGGTTTTAATATATTGCCCCGTACTACGGCATTGGAAAATGTTGAGCTTCCACTCGTTTATCGAGGCCAGGCCGCATCTCAGCGAAGAGAAACCGCACGGAAATCGCTAGCGCTGGTCGGCCTGACTGGCTGGGAGAAGCACACCCCCACAGAGCTGTCTGGCGGTCAACAACAAAGAGTAGCAATTGCTCGAGCGCTGGTTACCCAGCCGCTCGTGCTGCTAGCGGACGAGCCAACAGGGAACCTGGACTCGAAATACGGACGCGAAATCATGGAATTGATCCGCTCTCTCAATCGCGATCGTGGAATCACGGTCCTGATGGTCACACATGATCCCAATATCGCGGCATACGCGGACCGAATTGTCCGATTCGTTGACGGACAAATTGAGGCCGACACTCATCACTGAAGGATGTAACGATGTTCTTGAACGCCTTGTTTCTTGCTTTAAAGGAGATGCGGCGCAACCTGATGCGGTCCTTCCTCACCGTCCTCGGAATCGTGATTGGTGTTTGTGCTGTCATTACCATGGTCTCGCTCGGGAATGGTGCCACCAAGGCCGTTTCGGACCAGATCGCCAGTCTAGGCAGCAATCTCTTGATCGTGTCACCTGGCCAGCGCCCTGGCGCCGGCCGTGGCGGGGCAAACGCACCCCCGTTCAAAATTGCTGATGCGAACGCCATCCAATCTCAGATCGGCGGCCTAAAAGCCGTGGCGCCAACCGCAAGCCAAGGTGTCACGGCAGTGTCAGGAGCAAGAAACTGGACGACCTCCGTCACGGGGAGCACGAATGACTACTTCACGACTGGGAATTGGCAGCTGAGCGAAGGGAGGACGTTCACGGACGCCGAGCAGCACGCCGGGAAGGCTGTGTGCATTCTCGGTGAGACGGTGAGAAAAAAGCTATTCGGCGGCCAAAACCCTGTTGGTGGCGACATTCGCCTGAGGAACGTCTCCTGCGAGGTCATCGGCCTTCTGGCGTCGAAAGGGCAGGCATCGATGGGCAGGGACCAGGACGATATCGTGGTCACCCCTCTCCGAACACTCCAGCGGCGCCTGTCCGGTAAACAGGATGTGGGTGCTGTGATGGTGTCGGCCAACGAGGGTGCATCCATGGAGAAGCTCAAAGAACAGATTGAACAACTTATGCGAGAGCGCCGCCGCATCACCGGCGACAAAGAGGATGATTTTAACGTTCTTGATACCAAAGAAATCGCCGAAACGGTGGCGGGTGCCACCAGGGTTCTTACCGCTCTACTTGGGGCGGTAGCCGCGGTGAGCCTGCTGGTCGGGGGCATAGGCATCATGAATATCATGCTGGTTTCCATTACCGAACGTACTCGGGAAATCGGCACTCGGCTCGCCATCGGCGCCCTTGAGCGGGAAGTTCTGCTGCAGTTTCTGGTGGAGGCCGTGACGCTTTCTTGCTTTGGGGGAGCGATCGGGCTTGCGTTGGCGACGATCGCATCACTGGCCCTCGCTAAGATCATGCAGGTTCCGTACGTATTCAACCCTCAGATCGATGTGCTTGCATTCGTCTTTGCAGCCATTATCGGTGTGATGTTCGGGTACTTACCCGCGAAGCGTGCGGCGCGGCTCGACCCTATCGAGGCGTTGAGGCATGAGTGAACAGGAGACAAACTCACTATCGTTGTTCCTCGAAACCAGTGGCAACATCTAACCAGAATCAAGGAAAAGTCCTTGAGTCGATCTGTTGGACAAAGGACTCATGAACCCTCTTCTCAAGCGGAAGAGCGTACATGTAGCCGAGGCCACGAATGGCTTTGATGCGCGTGGAACCCTCGGGATATTGCCCAAGCTTCCGGCGGAGATGGCTCAGATGAAGGTCGATGCTGCGATCGGGCGGTGAAAACTGCCGGCCGAGTGCCAACTGAGCGAGGTCTTCCCGGGTAACAACCCGTCCTGCATTTTGAAGCAAGACCTTAAGCAAATCGAATTCGGCGATCGTGAGCTGCAACGATTCGCGTGCACGGAGAACGGTTCGTGCAGAGGTGTCCATCTCGATGTCGGCTACGGCAATGCACGCGGAAGGAAGGGCCCGTCCGGAACCGCGGGAATGGGCCCGCCGAAGAACCGCACGGAGGCGCGCGACCAACTCGCGCGGATTGAAAGGTTTGGAGAGGTAATCATCTGCACCCACCTCAAGTGCTACGATCCGATCCACTTCTTCGCCACGCGCGGTAGCGATGACAACGGGGATTTGAGAACTCGCGCGCACTCTCCGGAGGAGCTCCAAGCCGTTGAACCCGGGGAGCATGATGTCCAGGACGACTATGGCGTGATGTCCCGATAGAACTCGGTCAAGCCCCTCCCTGCCATTGTGAACGACTTCGACTTTCAAGCCTTCCCGTTCCAGGCACTTCTTCACGAGTTTGCATAGCTCGTCGTCGTGGTCAATGAGGAGAACAGATTCTGTTTGCTTGCTGAGATTGAGGGTTTCCATGGCTTTGCTTGCGGACTGCACTCCACACTCCATCTCTTCTCTGAAAATGCCCCTACCTTCTCACATTGGATATTCCCGTTTTACCGTCTGAAAGTTCCTGGTTTGTATGGACGCACTGAGTGAAAGGAGGGTTGCCAATACAAATCTTTACGAAGGCCTGACCGATCTTAACCGTGCTGTTCTTCCTCTGAGGGTATTGTTTAGGGCTTTGTCGCTTCTGCCGTGAACGATTGGTTTCTGCGGCGGCTGCACAGAAATGGATTACGAGAGACCAGCGGGCCCAGGGCGCACCTTTGACGATGAGTTTGCTCCAAAGAGCGGGCGATACATGGTGTGCTGCCGTCGGCCTGTTGTTCCTTCTGATTGCAGGTATGGGTTCTTCTTGCTTTCTGCACGCGCAGGGACCGGAGGCGATCACGATCCAGCGGATCGACTTTGTCGGCAATCGCAGGGTCCGCAGCGACACACTGAAAGCCCGAATTTTCAGCCGCGTCGGCGATCCCTACAGTGAAGAGGCGTTGCGGCGCGATTTTCAGGCCCTGTGGAACACCCAATTCTTCGAAGACGTCCAGTTGCGCGTCGAGGACAGCCCTGAGAACCCGCGGGGCAAGATCATCATTTTCGACGTCAAGGAGCGGCCGGTGATCCGCCGCATCCGTTATGACGGCGTTCACTCGGTATCCGAGTCCGACATTCTCGAGCGCTACAAGGATCGCAAGGTGGGGCTCACCGTGGAGAGCCAGTTCGATCCCACGCGGATCAAGAAGGCTCAGGTCGTGCTGCAAGAGTTGCTCGGGGAGCACGGGCATCAGTTCGCCAAGGTCACGCCCGAATACGAGCGCATTGCAGCGAGCAACGCCGTCGTGCTCATCTTTGAGGTGGATGAAGGACCGAAAGTCAAAGTCGGGCGGATCAAGTTCACCGGGAACCACGCCTTTTCCGACCGCAAGCTGATCCGCGCGATGAAGCACTCACGCCCCTACTCCATCCCGATGTACCTCTT